>JAIUML010000011.1 GCA_022565595.1 Saccharospirillum sp.
GAAGTATGCTTTAGCCCGTTACATCAACGATTTCTATAATAGAAAACGGCTGCATTCTGGTATAGGGTTCTGTTCACCGATGGAATATGAGCGAATAGTAGCGTGAAAATGAATGTGTCCGTTTTATCGGGGTAAGATCACAAACCTACGCTGTGCTTCGGTTTGCCCCAGAGCGCGGCGTTAAGCCTCATGGAGTAAAAATGGGTGCTAGTACTCTCTCTTTGGTTCATGAAAAGGGTGTCTTAAATGTCCCAGATGATGCTCTGGTCGTAGGGATCGATGAAACCGGATGCGAAGACTACAAAGATGAGAAGTTTCCCGTTTTTGGGCTGGGCGGCTGTGCAATCTTGGCGAGGGACTACTTTCGTTTCTTGGATGGACCATGGAAGGACATAAAACACAGATACTTTGGTGGGGCTGATGTCCAAATGCATGCTTCTCAATTAAGGCACCCCACACCTGACCAAATCTCGGCTTTGGAAGATTTTTTTACTAAGCTTCCTTTTTTCAGGTTCGCGTGCATGTCAGCTAACAGCTTTGACAATGAGACTGCTGAGACGAACATCCATTTAATAGCTGTTTCGGTGATGCTCCAAATTTGCGAGTTCGCCGCTTTGGCCCAGCCGAGTCAAATCATATTTATCGTAGAAAATTCCACACGCATTGGAAGAGATTTGGTCAAGCATTTTAGTGCTTACCGTTATGGAAACGGGGAAGTCGATTTCGCACCGCAAGTTCTAGTGGCGAGTAAAAGTGTGAATGTTTCCTGCGTAGAAGTGGCTGATTTTGTCATCCATCCCGCTGGAGCTCAGGTGAGAAACAGGTTGGTCGGATTTCCTGATCCTATGAATATTATTAGAAAAGATTTTGATCTTGTATTTCATAGAGTCGATCGCAGGCTAAGCAGTTACCAAGAAATATTGGGTGCAAAGCCGAAAATGGCTTAACCAGGGGCTGCAGCCGACCGGTTTTCCGCTGCCGCTACAAACCGGCGGCTGAGCCCAGGCGTTAGCGTGCTAGATCTTTTGAGTTAATCGGAAATGGTAGAGGTCTAATTGAGCGACACAGCAGCAACTATTATTAAGATCATGTCGACACTGGTCTCACCGAGAGTATGTGTCAAATATATTGCTGTGGCTATATCAATAGTTTTGTCCTACATCTATGTCGGCCGCTACTTAGAGTCACTAGAGGTTCAGCTTTCTCAAGTTCATTCTGATGCAGTTGTCATCCTTATCGGACTAGGCTTTGGAGGTATTATCGGGTACGTCGTTGTATCAATTTTCGATCTTCTAAAGAAGCATTGGCTGCTGCATGTTGAACATCAACAAAGAGTCGCCGAAGCGGCCGCGCTCGAGCGATCTCAACTGAAGGAGCAAGATGAATTCCTACAGTTATTCGAATCTGCAATTTTTCATCTTAAGAGATCTCAGGTACGCACGCTTCGGCTGCTTTCCAAAGGGATAAAGAATATTGATTTTTCGGAAAACGAAAATGAGGCTCTAGAGAAAAATGGGTACATAAAAAAGATTTCTTGCTCTTATGGAAAGGTCTACTTGACGCGGCTGAACCCAGCTATCGAAAAGCACGTCTTGGATCACTGGAAATATGATGTAAATTTACGCATCGAAAAAATGCATGAAGAAAACAGATATTCAGAGCAGCTACTGAATATTCTATGTCCAGACAATAGAGACGATAACTTTTTCGTAAATGAAGAAATATTGGCCGACTTAAAGGAGCACGGCGGGTATTGCTTGCATGGAGCATTTTACTCGCCCGAGAGAGATCAAGATCCAACGGAATACCACGTATGGTTCGGTGAGTATGATGACGATGTAATCGAGGAGCTTGAGAAGCGCCATTCTAGAAAATATGACGGGAGTCTAATAATCCCAATTTCTCAACTACAAAGGAGTGAGCCATGAGTCGTCGAAATAGCGCTAACAAGGCCAGGCACGCGACGCCTACTGCATTGCGGCTTCACCTCCGTTCCGTAGCCGCGCATGCTGGTAGGCGTTAACCATATCTAAACCGGAAGAGAGGGTGCTCCGTGGCGAGAAAATTAATAATTTTCGGTAATGGACTGGGTATGGCCTTAGACGAAGCCCATTTTTCCTTGGCCGCTGCTCTAGCAGAGATATGGAACCGCCCTGACTTTCTGGCAGCCCCCCAGAAACAACTCATAGAACGATGTTTGCAGCGAGGCGGCGCACCAGAGGGTGAGCATGAACTCGATACTCTTCATCAAGCTGTAACCTACTGTAAGGCTCTTGGTCGAATTGGGGAGGGCGAGGTTCACTGGCTTACTGAAGATGGTTTAAACTTTCCCGAAATCACAGCAACCTATATCCACAAGGTAGCTACCAAGTTGCACAATTATGAGGGAGGACTCCCCGATGAGTTTGAAGATAGTCTGGTTCGTTTTGTAAAGGCGACTCGATCTCACGTTGCCACCCTGAACTACGACAAGCTCCTGTACAATTCATTTATTGATAATGATATTTTTAACGGATACCGAGGTTATTTGGTTGACGGAATGTTGGATCAAGGGTTCTCTTCTGAAGCCCTTGAGCGAAAATATGGCAATAGATTCGGCTATTACTTGCACTTACACGGATCACCATTATTCGTTAACAGACAACAAGATGTTGTGAAGCTTGCGCGACACCAACTTACAGTGGATAGAGATGAAGCCAGTGAGCATATAGTCCTCACCCACATTAAACGAAAGCCCTCAGTTATAGCCGCTTCTCACGTTCTCTCGACCTACTGGGACTACTTGCAATTCGCTTTATCTGAATCTGAGGAAATAATTCTGTTTGGTTACTCCGGCCTTGATACTCATTTGAGTCTTTTGCTTAGGCCGTATCTCAACCTCAAGACTTTACGGGTCGTTGAGTGGAGTGGAGCCGGAAGTCAGGGTAACCGAGAAAGCTATTGGCAAGGTATATTGGGGCAAGCAATCGCAGTTACTAGGCTTGACAACATCTCAGAATTTACGGATTGGTAAAAATGGTTAACAAGGCCAATCACGGCGACAGCTTTTCCATTACGGCTTCGCCTCCACTACAAAACTGCGCGTGTTGGCGACGTTATGTGTCTTTTCAGGGCTGGGTGTGATACCGCTAACGTATCGATGAAAGCGATGTCTAAATTGATGATGTGGTGGCTAGCCAACTCACACGTAAACGACCCTGGCAAGAGGAAGCTCTGACTGGGCTTCTGTGTGATTTACTAGATGCGGAAACTCGAGAGGAGGAAAGGGTCTCTTATACGCTTTCGCAACTCCTCGAAGATCTTGGGGAAACCGACGAGGTAAATTGCGAATAAGTCCCTAGACCTGAGACAATCGAAAAAAGCGGGAAGAAGCGGACTTGATCGTACTTTCCTTACCATGTTGATAACCTCATCATGTTGATGATGAAGACGGTGATGAAGAATATGGCAGCACAACATCGTGTTGCTCGGCGGTCCCTCCCGACAGGCCCCGTGACAGCGGCGTATGAACGCAAGGTGGATGCGGAGGAGGTGCGACGAGATGACGCGCAAGTCGCTCTGGCGGCAAAACTCGATGCCCTGCACGAGTCTCTTACCTCGCTCCCACCAGTACCCGTGCGCACCGACAGACCGACAGAGAGCAGCTCTACAAGCAGCAGTCCGCTGTTACTGTTACTGACGCGATCCTTGGCATCCGCTCAGTCCTTTCTTCGAAAGAAATTCCATTTGTGGTCTTTTGGTCCACCACCGCGAGGCATGTACATTCATGGACCGGTCGGGGTCGGCAAGAGTTTTCTAATGGATCTCTTTTACGCGTCGGTTAATGTTCCTGATGATTCTTGCTGTAATAATGACAGCCACAGCTTCAAACACGTAAAAATTACCAAACGCCGCGTCCACTTTCATGAATTCATGCTAGACGTCCATCATCGAATCTTTGTCTACAAACAGAAGCACCCACGAGATGATGCGATACCCATCATTGCGCAGCAATTGGCACAGGAAGCCCAACTCCTCTGTTTCGATGAATTTCAAGTAACAGACGTTGCCGATGCCATGATTTTGAAGCGACTTTTTTTATTATTATTGGATTGGAATGTCGTGGTGGTGGCCACCTCGAATCGCTCCCCCGATGCCTTGTATGAGGGAGGCATTAACCGATCCCTCTTTTTGCCATTCATAGACATGTTAAAACACACGTTCGACATTGTCTCTATGGAGGATTCCGCCAAGGATTATCGACTCGAAACTCGAGCTGATGGTCAATCCTATTTTTGGTCAAACAAGGATGTTCACGGCGATAATAATAGTGATAACAACATGCAGGCGCAGTTGAAAGAAATATTTGGTGGCACTGCATCCGGAACTGAGGCCGAGGCCATTCACGTACCCTTCGGTCGCACCGTCCAGGTCGCCCGATTGAATGACCGGTGCGCCTGGTTTGACTTTTCCGAGTTATGCTACCAACCACTCGGCGCGGCCGATTATATTTCCCTCTGCGACCGATTTCAGGTCCTCATCATGGACCGGGTGCCGCAATTAGACGCCAATCACCTCGACGAAGCGCGACGATTCGTGACCCTCATTGACGTGTGTTATGAATCTCGCACCCGCTTGGTGCTAGCGGCAAAAGTCCCGCTCGATGAATTATTTGTCGAGTTTGAAGCGCAAGTTGAAAGCAGTGATGGAAATGAAGAGTTGTTTGTCAGTGAGAAGGGGGGGAACTCGAGTTCCTTTGCGACGACCATGATTCGCACCAAAGAGGGTGAACAATTTGAGTGGTCGGCGACGGGTCGAAGTGGCGTGTCACTGGCACAATTATCGGCCGCCAATGATCTGGCCTTTTCCTTTCGACGAGCCGCGTCTCGGTTGGTAGAAATGGGTGGAAAGGAATGGGGACGGCAATGACGAAAGCTCTTTACCTTGCAAACCATTGAACCTATGGCAGATTTTTACCTAGGGAACATACGAATAAGTCCCTAATATGAAATCATCCGCCACAAATGATAACTCAGAAAGAACGCATCATGAGCCATCAACTTACTTTTGCAGATAGTGAATTTTCCAACAAGCGTCGTAAAACACGTAAAGAGATCTTTTTATCACGGATGGACGCTCTGTTGCCTTGACCTCAACTCCTTGAAGTTGTTGAACGAACATATCCTAAGGAAGGCAATTGACGACACCCTTATCCATTAGAAACGATGCTTCGTATACACTGCATGCAACAGTGGTATGCCCTTAGCGATGAGGCCATGGAGGATGCGCTCTATGAGATTGCTTCCATGAGACTGTTTGCTCACCTTTCCTTAGATAGTGCTATTCCTGATCGCACCACCATCATGAATTTTCGCCATCTATTAGAGAAGCTGGGCTGGCGTTGGATGCTGCGCGCGCGCAAAGCCTGATCATCAGAGTTTTTTGATGAGGGGATGGATGCACCCTTGGGTGAATATGACGTTAATGGGAATCAGGGATACTTTTTCGGTGAATTACCACTACTTGTTGATAATCGTTTTTGCTGCCTTTCTTGGCTGTTCATACTATCTCGGTTACACACCGGTCGTTCTGGCCGTGCTCTTTCTGCTGGCCAGTGCTGTGGCTTACACCCTGTACGCGAGAGACAAATCCGCTGCCAGGGTGGGTTCCTGGCGAGTGCCTGAGAATAGCCTTCATTTGGCGGGGTTGTTGTTCGGGTGGCCAGGGGCGCTTGTCGCGCAGCAGCGTTTGCGCCATAAAACCAAAAAGAAACGCTTTCGAGCCGTCTTCTGGTTCACGGTATTGTTGAACCTTGCCGGAGTGGCCTGGCTGCATACGCCGCAGGGTAACAACCAGCTTCGTTATGGTGCTTTTCAGTTGGAGAATTTCGCTATTGGTACGATTCCATACGCGGCGCCCGTTTCCACCATTCTGTTTTTAACCGAGTTCCGCACCAGGCAGGCCGTCTGGTGGTTTCGATAGCCCAAAGCTTAAACTCGCTGTTTGCATCTTTAGCTAGTCAAAAAAAGTGCGGCTGCGAAGGCCCACCAATCTGCCTTGCCAGGTAGCTGGCGTAGTTGTCCGTCATGCCGGAAATGTGGTCCATTAACCGATAGTAGATGTCTGCCAGGGAGCTGTTGGGGTTGGGTGCTTCCATGCCCATCAGGTCGAACACGCGCTTGGCTCTGTAGGTCAGGGCGCTGTAGTCTTTTTTGCGGTGCAGTTCAAAGCCGGCGGTGACGAAGGCCTGCAGCAGGGTGCTGAGTACGGCGTAAGCGCCGATCTCGGTTTCGGTTTTTTGGGTATCCAGAAACACCTTGTTGCGTGCCAGGGTTTTGGCCTGGCGGATGCCGTTGCGAATGGTTTCCGGGCAGGCGCTGATCAGGTCGCCTTCAAAGGTGCCAGCCATGATGTTCGGCAGTTGTTGCACATAGGCATCGACCACGGCATCAACAATGATGCCAATGGTTTTGCCGCGCAGGGCGGCCAATTGCCGGTTGGGTGAAATGCCGTTGTCGCCGTCGTCCAGGTCCAGCACATCGCTGCCCTGGATGTTCTGGAACACCTCGCGCACTTCGTCGAAGTCGAGAATGTGCAGTTCCACGGCGTCTTCCAGGTCGATCAGGGCGTAGCAGATGTCGTCGGCGGCTTCCATCAGATAGCTCAGCGGGTGTCGGGACCAGCCATGCGGGCCCTGCTGGCCCAGACCCAGGGTGTGGGCCAGTTTTTCCAGGATGTGCCGCTCGGGTTGAAAGCAACTGAACTTGGCTTTTTTACCGGCGCCGTCCAATGTCCAGGGGTATTTGATGGAAGCGCCTAGCGTTGGGTAGGTCAAGCGCAGGCCGCCCCGGTTCAGGTGGTATTCCACCTGGGCGATGATGCGAAAGCCCTGGGCATTGCCTTCGAACTGTTGAAAGTCGAGGCGGTTGGCGTCGGGCAGGGCGTCCATCAGGTAGGCGTTTTCGGGCTGTTTGAACCAGTCCTGAATGGCGAACTCGCCGGCGTGGCCAAAGGGTGGGTTGCCGATGTCGTGCGCCAGGCAGGCGCTTTGTACGATCACGCCCAGGTCGTCGGGCTCGATCCAGCTCGGCAACTGGTCGCGGATGCGCTCGCCGGCTCGGATGCCCAGGCTGCGGCCAACGCTGCCAACTTCCAGGCTGTGAATCAGGCGGTTGTGTACATGGTCGTTTTTGGCCAGGGGGTGCACCTGGGTTTTGCCGCCCAGTTTGCGAAAGGCACTGGAGAAGACAATGCGATCGTGGTCCTTGTGGAAGTGGCTGCGGCCGAGTTCGTCGGCATCAATGGCCTGATGACCATAGCGTTCGGTGGTCAGCAGTTGTGTCCAATCCATAACGGTTCCCGTTTGTTGGTTATAGCGCCTTATGAGACACTGAGCGCTTTCCTGGCTAAGCCTGAGGCAAAGCGTTGGCAAAGGCAAAAATTCAGTTCGTGTGCACCGAATGTGGTGCCGATTATACCAAGTGGCAAGGCCAATGCGGTGAATGCAAGGCCTGGAATACCTTAAAAGAGTTTCGTGAAGCAACAGGGGTGGCCAAACGCCAGCCGGATTTTGCGGCGGAAAAACGTACCGGCTTTGCCGGCACCCTGAGTCAAATCCAGAAGCTGTCGGATGTCGACCTGGAAGACCAGGTGCGCATCGCCACCGGCATGGGCGAGTTTGATCGGGTGCTTGGCGGCGGTCTGGTGCCTGGCAGTGCGGTGCTGATCGGCGGGCACCCGGGTGCCGGCAAAAGTACCTTGCTGTTGCAAACCCTCTGTTATTTGGCGCAGCGTTTGCCGGTGTTGTATGTCTCCGGCGAGGAGTCGGTACAGCAGATTGCCTTGCGCGCTCAGCGCCTGAAGTTGCCCATGGATGCCTTGTCGATTTTGGCCGAGACGTCGGTTGAATCCATCACCGAGGTTGCCAAAGAGACGGCACCGCGCATATTGGTGATCGACTCCATACAGGTTATGCACGCGCCGGATGTCGAGAGCGCCCCGGGCAGTGTCTCCCAGGTGCGCGAGTCCGCCGCCTGGTTAACGCGTTATGCCAAGCAGACCGGTACCATTCTGATACTGGTCGGGCACGTCACCAAGGATGGCAGCCTGGCCGGCCCCAAGGTGCTGGAACACATGATCGACGCCTCCGTCATGCTCGAAAGCTCGGGCGATAGCCGTTTCCGTACCTTACGCGCCATCAAGAACCGCTTTGGTGCGGTGAATGAGCTGGGCGTCTTTGCCATGCTCGATACCGGCCTGAAGGAGGTCAAGAACCCCAGTTCCATCTTCCTCAACAAGAATCAGGAAGCCTCACCTGGCTCGGTGGTGACGGTGGTTTGGGAAGGCACTCGGCCACTGCTGATTGAGCTTCAGGCACTGGTTGATGGCACCAGCATGGGCCACCCAAGGCGGGTGGCCGTGGGGCTGGATGGCAACCGCCTGACCATGATTCTGGCCATCCTGAATCGACATGGGGGGATTTTTACCGGTGATCAGGATGTGTTCCTGAACGTCGTTGGCGGTGTGCGAGTTACCGAGACCAGTGCGGACCTGGCGACGCTGTTGGCCGTGGTCTCAAGCCTGAGAGACCGCCCCATGCCGCGCGACTGGGTGGTTTTCGGAGAACTGGGCCTCAACGGGGAGTTGAGACCGGTGCCCAACGGGCAGGAGCGGGTGCTGGAGGCGGCCAAGCACGGCTTTCGCAAGGCCATCATTCCCAAGGCCAACCTGCCGCGGAATCCACCAAAAGGCATGGAGGTGATCGGGGCGTCGCGGCTGGATGAGGTCTTCCAGGCCCTGTCGGATTGAAACTGAAGGCCTTCAGCCTTGTTCGAGTGCCTCCAGGTACTCCTCGGCCTGATCATGCTGGCGCAGCAGATCCGAAAGGCTCTGCCCATCGTTGTTGGTGGCATGAAGGTTACGGCCCTGCTCCTTGAACAACTGCACAAAGCGCGCGAATGTAACCTCGTTCATACGCGTATAAGCCCGGTAAAGGCAATGGAAATCCGGGTCTGTGCCATCATATGTCCGAAATAACAGGTATTCTGAGAGTTGTTCGTCGCTCCAGGCTTCGCCTTCGACGCGTTGTTTATCTCTTTTCATCAAGTGACCTCTTGGGGAAATGTCGCATTCTAATCTCTTTCGCTTAATAGTTTATGGTTATAGATAGTATCGGTAAAATGACGTATATGAATAAGGAGCGCAGTCTCCGATATAACAGTTTAAGCTTCGGTTCAGTGTCCAGGGTATAGGCTGTATCTCGATTATCACCAAGGAGAATGACATCATCTTCCGTTGCCTTGCTCGTTTTGGTTCTCGCGCTGGCTGTATATTGGCTCTGACTTTACTGGGGCTCAGTATCGCCATGCCTGCGTTTGCGCAAACGGACGAGCTACCCAGGGTGGCGCGGTCTGATATCGAAGTGGTACCTTCCAACCGGTCCTTACGCAATGCCATTCGTCGTAACTTGAATCAGTATCGGGATTCGCTGCGGGCGGTAGAATTGTCTCCGGTGCCTTCACGGCTGGCATTGGGCGAACGCCAGCGCATTCTGCAGTTGATGGAGACCAGGGGCTATTATCAGGCCGAAGTTATCTATCGCCTGCGTGAAGAAGAGGACGGAACCGAGCGCCTGCAATACCGGGTCGACACCAATGAGCAATACACAGTGCTCAGTGTCAGCATTGAAGGCCATGAATTTACGCCCCCCAGTCGGTGGCCGGTGGCGACAGAGGGCAGTGATCTGGTCGCCGACCGGATATTGTCTGATCAGAGTGAACTTTCCAACCTGATAGACGAGGCCAGCTGTTTCTTCCGTTTGAGCGTCAATCACGAAGTGCAAATGGTGGATGCCGATCTGGGCGGCCATGTCATCTATAGAGTCAGTGCAGACGACCCTTCCACCATTGGTAGGGTGAGTTTCGAAGGTGACATGGAAGACATTGAAGAGTCGTTTCTGTTGCGTCAGACCGGTTTGCGCAGCGGTGCTTGCTTTAATCGCTCGGCGGTCGATCAGGCCATTCTGAACCTCTATCAAACACAGCTTTTCGCGTCCGTGCGCCGTACGCTGCAACGTCAGTCAGATGGTTCCGTCGACATAGCGTTCGAGTTGATCAAGCGGCCACCGCGCACCCTTACCTCCGGCATTGGCTGGGATACCGACCAGGGTCTGGGTTTGCGCCTGGGCTGGGAGCATCGCAACCTGGCCGGGCGCGCTCAACGATTAAGATTGGGCACAGAGTTGCGTGAGCAGCGTCGCGCGGTCAACGCTGATCTGACTCTTCCGGGTTTTCTGGAGCGTCGCAACACTCTGAACTGGTCCAACACACTCGCCTACGAAACCCCCAGTGGTGCTGAATATTACCTCGGTGAGAGCAGAGCCATTATTTCGCGCCAGGCCTCACGAAACGACACCTATAGCTTTGGTTTAGCCTACAGAAGAAGTGATGAGCGGGTAGGTGACGACTGGAATACCTTTAGCCAGTTCCGCTTCCCGCTGGCTTACGATCACGACCAACTGCCGGGCGCCCTTAATCCGACCAAGGGGCTGCGTTATAACGCCAAGATCGAGCCGGTGGTCAGTTTGATCGGCAGTAACGACCCCTACTGGATCAGTAGCCTTGGGTGGTCCAGCTTTCGCCCATTGGGAGATCAACTGGTGCTGGCCAACAGGCTGGCGTGGACAGCCGTCTGGCCACTGACAGACAGTTCCGACCTTGCGACCATACCTGCTTCAGACAGATTGCTGGCTGGTGGTGGTGGCTCCGTTCGTGGCTACCCTTACCGCTCCATTGGTTATGGCCCAGATAACTTTGGTGGTACGCAGCAGTGGGAAGGTTCGCTCGAGTTGCGAGGTCGCTTTGCGGAAGACTGGGGTGGCGTCATCTTCACGGATGTCGGCAGCGTCTCCGGGAACTGGAACCCGCTTTCCGAGGATCAGGAGTATCTCATTGGCGTAGGCTTGGGTGTTCGCTATTACACCAGGGTGGCACCGGTACGCTTTGATGTGGCCTTTCCTCTGCAACCGCGAGAAAACGATTCGTTGTTTCAGATCTATATTAGCCTAGGGCAGTCGTTCTGATGGCTATTAGACTGCGCACAGTGGCGGTTCGTGCCTGGTTGGCCGCCATTAAGACTCTATTGGCGCTCCTGGTGCTGCTGGTGTTGGTGCTGGCTTATGTGCTGGGTACTGAGGGTGGGCGCTTGCTGCTGGTGTCTCAGGCTCAAACCTGGGTTCCAAGGTTGACCGACCAGCACCTGGCCATTGAGGGGGCTTTTTCGCCGAGCCTCGGCCAGTGGCGCTTTGCCCGACTGGAGTGGCAGCAGGGGGAGACAGGCCCTGCCGTTGCTCTGGAAGATGTCACTCTCGACTTCAAACCCTCTTACCTGGTGTCGCAGCGGCTCTGGGTAGAAGTTTTTGATGCACGCTATGTCCATGTTCATTTGCCGGAAGCAAGCGAGGCACAACCAGGCGAGGCAGAACCAGCTGACGAGAGTGCCGAGCTGCCCAGCCTTGAAGATATACAGGCTCTTTGGCAGCGCATTCCGGGGCTGCAGATTGATCAGCTTACCGTCGGCGAACTACGGCTGGCACAGCCTGGCCTGGCTGAGCTGACCACCTCGATCGACGCACGGCTCGAAATCAACTGGGGCAGCTGGCCTATTCGGCTGAACCTGAATCTGGCCGATGGCCCCGATAGCCAACTGGCAGCAACGGTGGCGGTGGATGCTGCCGATGCCCTGCGCCTGACCGGCGAGCTGAATGCCCCAGGAGAGAGTGCCTGGGCGCAGTGGATGCAATGGCCTCTGGCAGAGCCCATCGCCGGCCGGTGGGATCTGTGGCTGCGTGCCAATAACGGCTGGGCAACGTTGGACATCGATCAACTCGAAGTGCCCTGGCGTGCCCACACGGTGCGCTCCGATGGCCAGATCGCCTGGCGTTTTGACGATTCTCGGTTGCGCTTCAGTGAGTGGCGGTTGTTTATTGATGAACATCCCACTCGCCTGGATGGCTATGTGCAGGCGGAACAGGCGGACCTGCACATAGGGATAGAGCGCCTGCCCTGGTCTCTCGCCGAGTCCTGGGTTGACCTGGGCGATTTCTCCGGCGAGTTGACGGCAGACGGTCGCTTGACCGGTGGCTGGCAGCAACCGGCTTTTAGTGGTGAGGTTGGCTTTCAGGGCCAGTATCTTGGCGATCCACTCATTGCCGACCTGACCACCTCAGGCAACGCAGACGAGATGCTGATCGAGATGCTGACGTTGCGTTGGGCTGATGCAGAAGCCAGGGCGCAAGGCCCACTGTCCTGGCGCGATCAGCAACTCGATTTGACGCTGGCGTGGAGCGGCTTGACCCAGGACCGCTGGCAGCCCTGGGTGGCTGAGTGGCCAGACGAACTGACGCTCACGGTGGAAGGGGAAGGGCAAGTACAGGGCGCACTGCAGGAGCCTGACTTGAGCGCTAACCTGATCGCCAGCGGGCAATACGATCAGGAACCGCTGCGGCTGGAAGCAGAAGTCCGGGGCAATCAGCGCGAAATCGAGTTGTCTTCCTTGTCGCTGCAGACCGATAAAGGGCAGGTGCGAGGCCAGGTGCAGGCCAACCTTCCCGCCGAGCGGTTCTCTCTGGCGCTTGAGTTGATCAATCTGGATTCCGCCTGGTTACCTTTGCTGGGTATTGAGCTGCCGGTGCAACACGACGCGCTGTTGAATGCTCAGTTAACCGGTGGCGGTCCGTTTACCGATCCGGTATTTGAAGGTGCGGTGCAACTGGCCGGCCAATGGCAGGGGCAGGCTGCGGAACTGGAGGCCAGCATTGCGCGGCTGACAACCGCTGAGTTGGAGTTGAGCCAACTGGAACTGAGTCTGGCCGAAGCACGGGTACAAAGCCGGGGTACCGTCAACTGGGAACGGCAAGAGCTGGACCTGACCGGTGAGCTTGAAGACCTCAGAGTGCGGATGGTGCGCCCGCTGGTGCCCGAGATGCCGCCCTGGCTGGATGATCTTGCTGGCGGTGTGGACGCTGAATTCAAAGTCGTTGGCTCCTGGCTTGAGCCCAGAATCACAACCGACCTGAACTTTGCCGGTCGCTGGCTGGAGCAACCTTTAACGGCATCGCTGTCCATTGGCAATGAGACAGCCTCTCGCTGGCAAATTCCCGAGGCGCGTGTGCAGTGGTCGCAATTGCAACTCGGTTACAGCGGCACGGTTTGGCCATTTGATCTGCGCCTCGAAGGTCAGTTCGATCTGCAACGCCTGCGTATGGACGATGTGGCTCGCCTGCCATTCGACCTGCCCGAGGAGCTTGAAGACTTCGAAGGCGAACTGAACCTGACCGGTGCCATTGTTGGCGATGCGCTGAACCCGGATATTACCGCCCAGCTGGACTTCCAGGGCCAATGGCAAGCGCAACCGCTGGACCTGCTGGTGGAAGTGGACCAGTTGAATACAGAAGGCGTTAATATAACTCGGGCACAGCTACGCAGTGGCTCATCGGCCTTGACGCTGGACGGTGGCGTGAACTGGCAGCCGCTGGATGTAAATCTTAACGCCCGCATGGAAAACTGGCAGATCGAGCAATGGCTGCCCCTGGTTCCGGGCATTGACGACTTGCCGCTGTCCAGCTTGACCGGACGGATCGATGGGGCCTTGTCGATGACAGGCGGTTGGCCATCTGCAAACCTGGATGGCCAACTGGAAGGCAATGGTGACTATCTGGGCGACGCCTGGTCACTGACCTGGGCCGGGCAGGGGCGCCTGGACGATGCCTTGAATCACAGTTTGAGCCTGGAATGGGGCGATGCTGACTTGGCTGTCGAACTGGTCAACCAGGGCGATGAGCTGGAGGGACACCTGTCGCTCAATCGCGTAACGCTTGCCCAACTGGCGGTTCTGGGGGCAGACCTCGGGCCGGAATTCGAAGGCAGCCTGAGTGGCACTTTGGCAGTCGCTGGCCAGATTACAGACCCCAGGGTGGAATTGAATGTCGACGGCAGCGGACGCTGGATCCCTGTTCAGACACGGTTCAACGGCGGCACTGACTGGCAACTTAATATTGCTGCCGGTGGCCGCTTGCAGGATTGGCAAATAACTACGGCCCTGGCTGATCTTGGCCCGGCAGGTACACTCAACATCAGTGGCCATGGCAGCGATGAACGGCTGGTGCTTGAAGCTGAAATCGACATCCCCCAATTGCGTTATTGGCTGCCCGACCAATCCGAGTGGCATGGCCAGCTTTCTTCCCGCGTGGCGGTCGCTGGCACCACCGATGCACCAGAGGTCGATGTTAGGCTGAATTGGCAATCTTCCAATTGGCCGTTGCAGTTGCAGGTTGAACTGGTCACAGAGGAAGGCGAACACCGCTTGTCATCCAACCTGATCGACGATGGTCAGCCGCGTTTGAACCTGGAAATCAGTACTGCACAAACCCCTCTGACGGCCTGGCAGGAAGACCTCTTTGAGCGCCCCTTTGCGGCAGATTTGCAGCTCGATACCGACTCCACGGTGTTGGCGCCGCTGTTGCGTGATTTGCCGGATCAGGACTTCAGCGGCGAAATGCAAGGTCGGTTGTCTGTCGCCGGAACCCTGCGCGACCCGGAGTGGACCGGGCGAGCGGAGTTGCGTAATGGTCGCTATGAAAACGCAGCGCTGGGCACCATTTTGTCGAACATGTCGGCCACCCTGACCGCCAACAGGCGGGAACTGGATCTGGCACTGAATGCACGCGATGGTGGCAATGGCCGAATCAGACTGGGAGGCCAACTGCTCTGGCAACAGGAGCGAGAAGAGTGGTGGTTGCCGGAGCTGGATCTGGCACTGGATCTGAACAGTGCCCGTATACTGCGGCGAGTGGATGTCGAGGCCACGGCCGATGGTGGGCTGACCGTGACAGGCCCATGGCGAGACATGCTCGTCGCCGGAACCATTGATGTCATACCGTTGACCATCCGACTGAATAACGTGTTGCAATCGGCTGGTTCGGGCTTGAACGTGGTGCGATTGGACTCGGCAAATGGTGATGCCAACGGCAATGGCGATGAACTTAACCTGGATAACCCTTACCTGCCCGGTGGCCAGTGGCAGGTGCGTTTGCGAGCTGATCGCCGAGCTCAGATCTTTGGCCAGGGCCTGGTAGCAGAGTTGTCGGGTGAACTGGACATTACCGACGAATTGCTGGAACCAGCGATAGGAGGGCGCTTCGAGATTGTCCGAGGCACCTACACCGCCTTTGGTCGAATCTTTAACCTGAGCCGTGGCACCATTCAGATACAAGGCAACCAGGTTCTGTTGGATGTGTATGGCATCTACGAAGGGCAGGATATTCGCGTTGAGCTGAACATCTCTGGCACTCAGGAGCGGCTCAACCTGACCTTGACCTCGACTCCCCCACTCGCCAATGACGAACTGATGGCTCGCTTGCTGTTTGGCCGCAGCGTGCAGGAGATGTCGGCCTTTGAGGCCATTATTCTGGCCAATGAGTTGAACCGATTACGAAACCCGGGTGCCGGGGGCGATATTCTCGGGGATACCCGAGACAGGCTCGGCCTGGATGCCCTGATCATCGATACCGAGACTAACGAGGAGGGTGATACTGGGATCAACGTCGCGGCAGGCAAATACCTCAGCGACCGTATATACGTTGAGGTGGAAACCGGCGTGGGCACCGAGCAATCCTTCTCCAGTAGCCTGCAGTTGATTATTACGCCCAATGTGAACCTTGAGCTTTACACTCGAGGTCAGTTCAATTCCGGTGGTCTTGAGCTGAACTGGAAAAACGACTATTAAAATATGACTTTTTGGTGACAGCTCTGCTGGAGGGTAGAGTCGTACTCAACGCATCGGATGTAAGCCTGCTTAAGCACACCACCTATCTGGAGTGTCGATATCACCATCGACACGGCGTGCGTCAGCACGCTTGAACCCGCGATTGGGCCAGCACGCTCAAGCCCACGATTGGGCCAGCAGGCTGGCGCCTGCCACGTCGATGATGATATCGACGCTCCAGATTTTTCTCCAGGCCCCGCAGGCCAATGCCTGCAGCGTTGCTAATGATATCGACGCTCGATGGCGAGGTCGCTAAATGTACTTCATCTTCCCCCAGGGTGTATCCGATCGCAAAAACCGTCGTTATAATGCGCCCCGACCTGAAATGTTACAAAAATGTGACTGTCTGCTCAGATTCGATACTGCCAACTGAACCATCCAACCAGGCAGTGGCGGGGCGATTTTAGTGGTTTGTCGCACGACAAAAGGCGTATGAGATGACGTATACTTTTTTCGATTTCCTGCAGTTGGTGGGGTCGCTGGGCATTTTCATTTTCGGTATGAAGATCTTCAGTGAAGGCCTGCAGAAAATCGCCGGCAGCAAGCTGAAAGGCATATTGAGCGGTATGACCCGCAATCGCCTTACAGGAGTTCTCACTGGCTTCGGCACCACGGCCATTACTCAGTCTTCCACCACAACCACCGTTATGGCAGTCAGCTTTGTTAACGCCGGCTTGCTGACCTTTGTCCAGTCGACGGGTGTGATCATGGGGGCCAACGTCGGCACCACCATCACCGCCTGGATGGTCGCCCTCTTTGGTTTCAAGTTTCAAATAACCCCGATCGCAGTCGCCATTATCGGGGTTTTCTTTGCCTTTCTGTTTTCCCGGAACAGCCGATTGAGAAACATCGCTGAGGCCATGGTGGGCTTCGGTATCCTCTTTATCGGTCTGGACTTCATCAAGGGCGCCGTGCCGGACATCAACAACAACCCGGCCATGTTCGCCTTTCTGGACAGCTATACCGACTACGGCTTTCTGTCCATTCTGTTTTTTGTCTTTGTCGGTACGATCCTGACCTTGTTGACCCAGTCCTCGTCGGCGGCTACGGCCATCACCCTGGTCATGCTGTTCCAGGGCTGGGTGTCCTTTCCGATCGCGGCGGCCATGATTTTGGGCGAAAACATCGGCACCACGGTGACCGCCAACATTGCTGCACTGGTGGGTAACGTGCATGCCAAGCGTGCCGCCCGCTTCCATCTGCTGTTCAATGTCATCGGTGTTATCTGGATGCTGACGCTGATGTACCCGGTACTGCACCTGATCGATTGGGTCGTTCAGTTGTTCACTGAGACCCCCGTTTCTGTGATGGAGGGGGCAGCAGAGTCTCGTGGTAACGCGACGCTTGCTTTGTCACTCTTTCATACGTCTTTCAACGTCGTGAACGTCCTGCTGATGTTTGCCTTTGTTCCTTATCTGGTGCGCTTTGTCGAGTACATTCAGCCGGATCGAGGTGGAGAGGATGAAGAGTTTCACCTGCGCTACATCAGCGCCGGCGTGATGACGTCTCCGGGGCTATCTATTGAGCAGGCGCGCAAGGAGATCGAGCAGTTTGCGGGCGTGATCGAGAAAATGCACGAGCGCGTCAATGAACTGCTGTTTGACCCGAAAGCTGACCGGCAAAAACTGATGGACAAAATCCAGAAGTATGAAGAAGCCACGGATCAGCTCGAAGTCGAGATCTCGGATTACCTGGTGCGCATCAGTGAGCACACCAACCTCGAGCATTCACTGACCGAGCGCATTCGCTTTATGCAAACCATGATCAATGACATGGAGCGCATTGCGGATATTTACTACCAGATTTCCATGTTGACCGAGCGCCTGGCCGAAGGCAAAACCAATTGGCCGGAGCTGGCCAATTCGGAAATGGCCGAAATGATGAACTCAGTCAGCGCCGCCATTGCCAACATGAAGCGCAATGCCAGCAAGGACCCGCGTTATGTGGATCTGGATCATGCTCTTTTATTGGAGAGTCAGGTGGACGACATGCGCGACAAGTTTCGCGAGACTCACTACAGCAGACTGGAAAACAGTGAGTATGCTCCACGGGCCGGGGTGATTTTCATAGACATGTTGAACCGACTGGAGCGCATCGGCGATCACATTCTGAATGTGAACGAATCCGCTGCTGGCCGTCGTCTTAAAGCGATGCGCCTTAAAGACGACTGAACCTTCCGTAACCCTAACGGGTGTTGATGCTGTAAAGCATCAGCGCCCGGACAGGGTCTGCTCAAACAACGACAATACCCGCACATCGTCCACTTCCAGCGCGACCTTGACCATGGGCCGGTCTTCCCAGCCGGGTTCTGCGAACTGGCGCCCCTCTGGCGCCATCATCGTCTGGCCTATGGCCAATCCCTCTGTAGCCACTCTTATTGCACCATGCCGACAACCGAATAACGATGGTTCCAGAGCATAGGCAATGGTGGCGGCATCGTGAAAGAAGCAGCCATCGATGCCCATGGCACCCCGATAGAAATTGAAATAGCACTGAGCGGCCTGGGCCAGAAAATCACCCTGATCCGGGTTGGCTTGCTGAATTCGCTCCAGCACCGCCGCTTTCAGCAGCACCTGGTGGGTGACGTCCAGGCCAATCATGGTTACTGGCCAGGCGGCACCAAAAACGGCGTCTGCGGCATGGGGGTCGTTGATGATGTTGGCCTCGGCCACCGGGCTGACGTTGCCGGTGGTATGAACGGTGCCACCCATCATGACGACTTCCTCAACCAGGGGCGCGATGCCCGGATCCAGTTCCAGAGCCAGGGCCAGGTTGGTCAGCGGGCCCAGGGCAATCAGCGTTACCTTGCCCGGTGCGGCGCGCACCTGATCAACAATGAACTGGGCAGCCGAGCGGGAATCAGCTTCTCCCCTGGGCGCAGGCCAACCGATGTTGCCGAATCCATCCTTGCCGTGCACGAAATCAGGGTGAGAGCGAGCAGGCATCTGCAAGGGTGTTGCAGCGCCTTCGGCCACCGCTACCGGAACGCCGGCCAGTTCGACCAGGCTCAGCGCATTGCGGGTGGACTGGGCCACACTCACATTCCCGAAGACGGTAGTCAGCCCGAGTACCGTCAACGCTTGGGCCTTGAAGGCAAACAGAATGGCCATGGCATCGTCGATGCCCGGGTCGGTATCTATAATGATTTGGCGAGACACTGGCCTTACTCCTGTTGAGTCAAGAAACGCTCTACTTCGGGTAACGAGGGGATGGAGGTGGACGCCCCCAGGCGGGTGACGCAAAGCGCTGAAGCCGCCGCCCCCTGTCGCATGGCCTGCTTTGGGCTGGCATCGGACATCAAGGCTGCCAGGCTGAAGCCAATAAAGGTATCACCTGCGCCGGTAGTATCGACCGCCTTTACCATAAAAGCCGGTTGATGCAGCCGGCCTTCTGGCCCCAGATAGACCACACCGGCCTTGCCCAGCGTCAGAAGTATTTGCAACTGTGGGTAGTCTGCGCGCAGGACGGCTTCTGCCTGTTCTGCTGTGCTCGTTGCCGTCAGATCCATCGCTTCGACTTCATTGACGATCAACAAGTCAACCTTGTCTATCAACGGGCGCGCCTCAGTGACCACCATGGGTGCCGGGTTGTAGGCGACCTTCATGCCTTTTTGCCGAGCGATGTTCATGGCCTCGGCCAGGCCATTGGTTTCGTGCTGGAGCAGTAACCAGTCACCCTTTCCTGCGCCATTCAAAGCCGAGCGAATGTGATCTTCAGTCAGTCGATGGTTGGCGCCCGGAAACAGAATAATGGCATTTTCGGCCTCCCGATCCAGCTGGATAATGGCGTGCCCGCTGGCACCTTCAAGTTGGGCGATGGCGCTGGTGTCGACACC
Source organism: Saccharospirillum sp. (assembly GCA_022565595.1). Taxonomy (GTDB): domain Bacteria; phylum Pseudomonadota; class Gammaproteobacteria; order Pseudomonadales; family Natronospirillaceae; genus Saccharospirillum. The sequence continues at coordinate 19,637 of JAIUML010000011.1, forward strand.
GGCTGTTCCCATCAAATCCAGCACCCAGTCATCGCTGCGACCAATAGCGCCGATGTGGCAGACCTGGGCACCGGCTTTGGCCAGAGCAATGGACTGATTCGCACCCTTGCCACCGAGAACGGTTTGAAAGTCGCTGGAGGTCAGGGTTTCACCGGGCCGGACCAGATGGTCTACCTGATACAAATGGTCCAGGTTGATGGACCCCAGGTTGTATATCGTCATCGCAGAGTGATTCCTCGGGAAACCAGTCAGTATGGATGATTGCCGAATGGATGAAAAGTTGAACGATGTTAATTTTCAGGGGTTGGCTGATCCGATTATTAGACATGAAATGGCCTATAGAGAGAGGTCCTCCAGCCAGTTCTTGCTGATGAGTTGCAAGTCCTGCTGGCCTTGTGCGTGCCAGTCGCCCGGCGGCTTCGAGGCCAACAGCACGCCAAGTCCTTCAATCAGTGCCATGGCCTGAACGGCGAGGCTGCGGGCGCTGTTGGTTGAAATCAGGCGTTGACTGGCCAGGTCCTGTTCGGCAAGGAGCGTCAATCGGACTTCAATCAGCCGTTGGCGTTCTGTGAAGAGTGCGCTGTAGTCCGGGAGTATCGACCAGACGAAGCGCTGATAGGAAGCCAGCGGAATATCCAGGCGCGTCAGTTCGCTGATCAACTGGCTGTACTGACTGGCGCAGTCCAGCACCAGTTCGTCGAAATGTTGGTGTGATGCGGGGTCAACGTCAGGCAGGAAGCGGCTGAAGAAGTGCTCTATGCTGGCATTCAGCAGGTCGGCCTTACGCGGAAAATAGTGGTGAAAGGCCCCTTTCGACAGGCCGCTGGCGTCGACCAGGTCCTTCATGCTGGTGTGTTCATAGCCTTTTTGCAGGAAGAGCCGAAAGGCGATCAGCAGCAGGGCATCCCGGCTGGTTTTCATGGATTAAGCCTCACTTCAAAGGTCGGTACATCCGGTAAATGCTTAAATCGTCCAGCATGATCTGGTCATGCAACTGAAACCCCAGGTGTTGGTACAGCGGCACATTGTTCGGGTTCTCGGTATCCAGGCCCAGAATCTCGCCGCTTTGCCGGTAGTGATCCAGAATGGCGTTGATCAATGCTTTGCCGAGCCCCTGTCCCTGTTGGTTCGCTGCCACCCCGATCTTGATCAGATAGTACCGAACGTCTCCTGACAAGTTCTGGCGACTGACCCTGGCGTAATCATTCATCCGCTGCACGCTCGACAGTGGCACCCGCCCGATCAGTTTTGGCAACTGGTAAAGCAATGCCAGCGCCCGGCGCCAGCCCAGGCCTGGCACTTCCAGCAAGGCGCAGGCAATCAGTTTACCCTGGTGAGTTACCCCCCAGACCGGCATGCCGGATTGGCAATGATAGGCGACAATAAAGCGCACCAGACGGACCAGGTAGCGCGCTTTTGCGTCTGGCGCACAGCCGTTCAAAAAATACTCATAGGCCGGGTCTTCAGCAAAGGCTTGGCTCAACAAGGCACTGACCGCAGCCTGGTTCGGGTTGGCCAGCAGGCCAATGGTGGGCGTTGTCATGCGGAGGGTGCCTCCTGCTCTGGGTAATGATTCACAGCGAAGGCGTACAGTACCTTGATCATGAACAGCAGCGCCAGGGACAGCAACCAGGGCGAAAGTGACAGCAGGGCAGTGCCCAATGCGCCGGCACAAAGCAGACTTCCGGCCAGCACCGGCTGCCAGCGCCGACCATGGCACAGGTTAACCAGACAGGCCGCCATAATGGTATAGCCCCAGACCCACAACAGCGGTGCCAGTGGCAAGCCGAGCAGCCAACCGACCACCGGCAAATGAACATGAATGGCAATAAAGCCCCAGCGCCATACCGGACGTTCTGCGTAAAAGGCATTGGTGCCAGGCGTGAAGTTGGCAACCGCCCCGGCGGCGATATCCAGCATCAGCAACCAGGCAAGCACCAGGCGCCACATGCCAACAGAGCCTGAGTCGGGCCCCATTGAGTGGTTCCAGATTATGGCAGCCAGCACGGTCAACAAGGCGATGCACAGCAAGGCGCCAGCACTCTGGCGAGCACCCAGAACCTCCTTGAGCGAGGCCGGGATGGGGTATTCTCGTTCAAATAATGTCATGGCTGTTCCTTTTTTAACAAAACATACCGGATGTCCTGTTTTTATCGTAACGCTTTTATTCAATGAGGCCTATCTTTTTTTGATCGTTTTTTAGGCTGGGTAAATGGATGGCTTTTTTTACAGTTCGAAAAAAACTCCATGACCTCTGGCAACTGGTCAACCTGGCGGAAATCCATTAGCCTGCCGGTTCTTTTTCTTTCGCTTTCAATCCTTTCAGGTCGGGTCTGCTCGTGTCTGTTTTCTGGAAACTTCGCTGGTTCTTCCGGCAGCAATGGCGCCGTTATCTGGTCGCCGTTATTGCGCTGGTGATCGTTGGTTTTGCCGTGCTGGTGCCGCCCTGGATCACCGGTCGGGTCGTGGACGCCATTGCCCAGGAAACCCTGACCATGCGTGCCCTGCTGGGTTACGTCGGCATCGTGCTCGGTATAGCGGTGGTGAGCTATGCCATGCGCGTGATCTGGCGGGTGGCGCTCTTTGGGGCTAGCTATGAACTGGCCAATCAATTGCGCCAGCAAATCTACAGCCACCTCACCCGGCAGCCGTCCAGCTTCTTCCAGCAGCACGGCACCGGCGACCTGATGGCGCGCAGCACCAACGACATTCAGGCCGTTGAAATGACGGCCGGTGAAGCCGTGCTGGCCCTGTTCGATGGCGCCCTGACCGGGCTTTTAGTGTTGACCGTATTGGTGACTCTGATCAGTTGGGAGCTGACCCTGATCGCGCTGATTCCCTGGCCGATTGTGGGCTACTTCATGTGGCGTTTTGGTCAGGAGTTGCACGAGTCCTTCCGTTTGGCGCAGGCGCGGTTCAGTGACTTGAACGACAAGGTTCAGGAAAGCCTGGCCGGGGTGAGGCTGATCCGCGCCTTTGGCCGTGAAGCGGTTGAAGACGACCAGTTCAATGCCATTGCCCGCGAAGCCAACGAGGCCAATCAGCGCGTGGCTCGCACAGACAGCAAGTACGACCCGGCGATTTCACTGGCGGTCGGCATGTCTTTCCTGCTCAGCATAGGCGGCGGTGCCTGGTTTATTGTGCAGGGCGTCATGACCCTGGGCCAGCTCACCAGCTTTACCCTCTATCTGGGTTTCATGATCTGGCCGATGTTTGCCGTCGGCTGGATGTTGAACCTGGTGGAACGGGGTCAGGCGGCCTACAACCGCATCGAAGAACTGCTTCACACCGAGCCAACCATCGCCGACAACGGCCAGATGCAGGACGCCGTTGAACCGAGCCTGAGCATTCGGGTCGAGCGTTACCAGCACGCTTCGGATGCCGAGCCAGCGATCAAGGATCTGAGCATTGAAGTACCCGCAGGCAGCCTTCTTGGCATTGTCGGCCCAACCGGTGCCGGCAAAACCACCCTGCTGGATTTGCTGGTGCGATTGCAGGAAGGCACAGCGGCGGATATCCGCCTGGGTGGTGTGCCGCTGCAGGATTTCACCTTGCACAACCTGCGTCACCACCTCGCCGTGGTGCCGCAAACGCCCTTCCTGTTCAGTGCCAGCATTGCCGACAACATTGCCATGGGTGCCATGGCTTCCAGCCAGGAAGCCATAGAGCAGGTGGCCCGCATAGCCGAAATCCATGACGACATTCTGCGCTTCCCTCAAGGTTATCAGACCCTGGTGGGTGAGCGCGGTGTGACGCTCTCCGGTGGGCAGAAGCAGCGCCTGGCCATTGCCCGAGCCCTGTTGCTGGATGCGCCTGTATTGATACTGGACGATGCCCTGTCCGCCGTCGATGTGCGCACCGAACAGAGCATTCTGACCCACCTGCGCGAGGCAAGGGCGAGCCGTACCACCCTGATTGCCTGCCATCGACTCACAGCCATTGAAACGGCGGATCAGATAGTGGTGTTACAGCAAGGCGAAATCATTGAGCGCGGCACCCACGCTGAATTGTTGGCGCAACCGGGTTGGTACAGGCGCACCTACGACTACCAACAACTGGAACAGGCCGTGGAGGATGGGCGATGAAAACGACCTTTGCGCGTCTGTTGCGCTATGGCCTTGCCTACCGTCGCTTGCTGGTCGAAGCCCTGTTGCTGTTGGCCCTGGCAACAGGCGGTACCGTGCTCGGGCCCTATCTGATCAAGGTGTTTATCGACAGCCATCTGACGCCGGGCAATTGGGCCTGGCCGGCCATTGGCCTGTTGCTGGGCATTTATCTGGTCGCGCAATTGGTCTCGGCGGCTGCCTTTTTCAAGCAGGCGATCCGCTTCAACCGCATCGCTCTCGATGTGGTGCAACGCATCCGCGAGCAGGTATTTTCTCGGGTGATGCGCTTACCGGTCTCGTTTTTCGATCATACCCCGACCGGCAGCCTGATCAGCCGCATTACCAACGACACCGAAGCGATCAAGGATCTCTACGTCAACGTCATCTCGGTGGTGATTCAGAACTCCATCCGCATGACCGGCATCCTCATTGCCATGGCCTTTCTGGATGTGAAGTTGATGCTGGTGTGTCTTGCATTGATACCCGTAGTTATTGGCGTCACCTGGCTCTATCAACACATTTCAACGCCGGTGTTCCAGCGCGTGCGTACCCTGCTCAGCGACATCAACGCACGCCTCAACGAAGGCATTCAGGGCATGGGTGTCATTCAACTGATGAATCAGCAGAGCCGTTTTGCGGCCGCCTTTCGCGAGACCAGCACCGATCACTACAAGGCCAAGATTCGCAATGTCCTGATCGACGGCTTCATGCTCCGTGCCCTGGTCGACCTGCTCTACATGATGGTGCTGGCGGCCTTGCTGTTTTCCTTCGGCTGGGATGCATTGAGCCCAAGCGGCGCCATTCAGATCGGGGTGATGTATGCCTTCCTGAACTACCTCGGCCAGTTGACCGAGCCGATCATCGACATGATTTCGCGTATGAACATGTTCCAGCAGGCACTGGTCTCGGCCGATCGTGTGTTCAAATTGATGGACGAAGAGATTGAAGCCGCCCCGGAACACCCGGAAGCACCGCGCGATGCCTCGGTCGAATTCGACATCGACGCCTTCAGTTACGACGGCAAAACATCGGTGCTGACCGACGTCAAACTGAGTATCGCACCAGGCGACTTTGTTGGCATCGTCGGCCATACCGGCTCGGGCAAAAGTACCCTGATTTCACTGTTGATGGGCTTCTACCCCATTCAATTGGGCACGGTGACCATAGGCGGCGTACCCCTGTCGCGCATCGACGCCGCCGAGCGCACCCGCAGGGTCGGCCTGGTGCAGCAGGACCCCTTCCTGTTCAGCGGCACCATTGCCGACAACATCCGGCTGGAATTGAACATCAGCGACGCCGAAGTCGAAGCCGCCGCCCGCCAGGCCCAACTGCACGACGCCATCATGCGTATGCCCCAGGGTTATCAAACCCTTTTGACCGAACGCGGCGGCAACCTCAGTGCTGGCCAACGCCAGTTGCTGAGCCTCGCCCGCACCCTGGCGCGCAAGCCGGACATCCTGATTCTCGATGAAGCCACCGCCAACATCGACAGCCACACCGAGGCCCTGATTCAACGCTCACTGATGCTGCTGCGCGGCCAGGTCACCCTGATCGCCATTGCTCACCGGCTCAGCACCGTCATGCAGGCCGACCAACTGGTGGTATTGCACCAGGGGCACATCCAGCAACAGGGAACTCACCGGGAGCTGATGCGAGTGGAAGGGCTTTATAGGCACATGTATGAACTGCAACAGCAGAAAGACCCTGTGCAGTTGGGGGAAAAACCCGCACCGGCTACCGAATAGAATCAAAGGCTGGATAAAAAATCATTGGGAATCAAAAGGTTGTTGACGTCCGCAGGCGAACTCATTATATTACGCCCCCGTTGCCGGCATAGCTCAGTTGGTAGAGCAACTGACTTGTAATCAGTAGGTCCCGGGTTCGACTCCTGGTGCCGGCACCACGTTCAGAAAACCCGCTTTGGCGGGTTTTGCTGTTTCTGATCCTGGGAAAACCACTATGTCCTTCCTGACAGATTTACTGATTGGCTTAACCAACGCCTTTCGGCCCCACCTCACCTTTATTGCTTCGGCACTGGTCGCCACGCTCCTGGTCATCTATGGTAATAACCTGAACCGGGCGGTCTGGGCGATGATGCGCAACGCCCATTTTATCGTGCGAACCCTGGTGTTTGTTGCCCTATGTGCCATTGGTTACGGTGCCTTGACCGTCTATCTCATTCCTTTCGTGCGTCGCTTGCTGGCCATGGCCGGCCCGGTGTGGATGGGTGTGCTGATTCTGGCAGTGTTCCTGCTGATGGGCTGGTTGGCCGAGCGGCACAGTCGGCGCGCCTGATCCTCACTACCCTGGTGCTGCTGGCTACGCCACTGGTGCACGCCTTCAATGCCGATGGCCACAAGCTGGTGGTCCAGTTGGCCACCTTCCAGTTTTCCGAACCGGTACAGCAGCGACTGGAACAACTTTATGGCGAGCGCTGGCGCAGCGAACTGGTCTATTTCGCCGATTGGGCTCTCGAAGCCAGGCCGGAGCCTGCACTGCGAACCGTTTTTTTTGACCCGGATGATCGATTTTTCGAACCGGCCAGGCATTGCCCGGATAACAGCTGCGTGGTGGGTGCCCTCCAGGAAAGCCTCTTTGTGTTGCGTGGTACCGGCTTTACGCCGGGTGAACGACGCCAGGCCCTGCAATACCTGATTCATTTTATTACCGACATACACATTCCGGTAAATGCTGGCCGACGTGCGGATCAGGGCGGGGAAATGATCAGCCTGATTGCCAGTGACCTCGAGCGCATCAGCCTGCATCAGGCCTGGACCGAACGGCTTTACCCGCTGATGCCGGACGACTGGTTCACTCAGGCACAGCGGCTCAGGCGCCTGTTGCCGGGCCTGCCAGTGGAGGAATGGGGGCAATATGTGGAGCCGGCCATCTGGGCCATGGAAACACATGCCCTGGCGCTGGAAACGGCTTACCCCTGGGCGGAACGCAGGCGTTGGGATGCCATCTACCAACGGCAGGCATTGGCTGTGTTGGAAGAGCAATTATTGAAGGCATCGGTCAGGCTGGCGGCGACCCTGGAATTCGTTTGGGCGCTGGAAATGGAAGAGGGGTTGCAATAGCGGCCGCAAGGGGCCTTGAAAAAACTAAGGGGGAAGGTAGTTAAACCTTCCCCCTTGCGCCGTAAGCATAGGCACATCGTCCTGAATGCATCATCCTGATGCCAACGCGTCCAATGCGTTGCTGGCTGAAACCTCATCCTGGTTCCTGTCCTGTGCTTCCTGCCATCCAATGGCCAGCATCCGTGCTGTGTCGCCTCCGCGATGATCCTCTGCCTTCCGTTGGCCTGATCACTCCAGATCAGCTAGATTCCTTGTGTTCTCTCCTGAACACGGAACGTATTATAGGGGTAAAGGAAAGCGTCTCAGGGCGTCAATATGAGGTCATTTTTTTGTATAAAAAACGACCAGGCCTGTAAGGCCCAGATGGCAAGGGGGTGACCCCAAAAAGCGCTAACTGCATCACACTTTTGGCGGAAATTCTCACGTTTTCTGTAGGAAATCTCTTACAAATCATGTCGGAAAATAGGAAAAAGCCCTCGGGTCGATTGCATTTTTATGGCAATGGAGCACTGATTGACTGGCTCAAAAAGGGCTATTTGCCCTTGTCGAGTGGTGTATCAGTAGCGGAGCCTTTTATTCGCCACGATCAATGGTCACAGAGTGCCGAACCACCCCTGGACCCTGAGGCGTTAGAGCGTCAATGGCAGTTGTATTATGAAGCTCTACCCGAGACGGTGAGGGGGCTGCTCAGTTTCGAGCATTTCCGCCAGCAGGGCGGGACTATTGAAGCCGAAGTACGCGACGCTGCCCGACGACAGAATCAACCACAACAGCAGGGTTATGACCACGCCTGGCTCGGCCAGGCTCGCTACCTGAGGTTGTTTCCTTCGGCGGCCTGTTTTCTGGCCTGGCAGGAGCTGGGCGATGCCTTTTCCGGCCTTGCCATCGAACTCGACAGTGGCCATGTTGGGCTCGAATCCAGCAGGGAACGACCCACGGTGTTGGCGCCGGTTGTCTATGGTGGCCCCTATCGCGCCAATGTAACGGCAACCAACCCCTTTCCCGGGTTACTGGAGGATCACCCGGCGCGGCAGGACAATCAGGAATGGCGACTATTGATGTTGGCCAAAAAAGTGAAAACGATCGACGCGGTTCCCGTATTGCCAATACCGAGAGGCCTGGTTGCCGGCATTTTTTGGTCATCCAATACAGCCCAGGAAATTATCGATTCGGTGCGGACCCTGGCTAGCCAGGACATGCGTTTCCGGGGTATTCAACTGGGGCAGGTTGTGCCTGATGAGCGAGCCTGGCAGCTGCGCCTGGTTCGTGACTGAAGTACTGACACTGGTTGAACAGATCAGCTTACGCTAGTCTGAACAAACCTAAAGACAGGAACCTTGCGAATGCAAAAACTGAATTTTCTGGTTGCCGACGATGCAGGCTTTATTCGGGATCTGGTAAAAAGAGCTCTGAAGAGCCAGTTCTCTCAGTGTCAGATTGACGAGGCCGTCAATGGGCGCAAAACCCAGTCCCTGATCACTCGTAATCGCTATGACCTGGTACTCTGTGATTGGGAAATGCCGGAACTGTCCGGGCTGGAAGTGTTGCAGTGGCTACGTGCAGAGGAAACAGCACGAGGTGATGGAAAAACGCCCTTTATTATGGTCACTAGCCGCGGCGACAAGAGTCATGTGGTACAAGCCGTTGAGGCAGGTGTTAGCGATTATATCGGTAAACCTTTCAGCAATGACCAGCTGTTGCGCAAAGTCTTCAAGGCCCTGTCTGTCAATCATAAAGGCTTGATTCGAAGCATTCTCAAGGGGCAGGCGGCGATGGCGAAGCCGCAGACAGTCCATGGAGAATCCGCCTCTGTGCTGACAGCTGGCATGGCGAAAGAAGCACCTCAAGCCTCTACCAGCGATGGCAGTGCCAATGTGCTCACGGCCGGCTCGGTCAGTTCGAAGCTGGCTCAGACAAGTGGCAAGCAGACGGGTAAAACAGCCACTACCACCAAGGCGGTGCTGCGTTCCAGTAAAGGCCAGTGGCCAGGGGTGGTGCGAGACATCAATCTCACCCAGGTGGCAATACAGTTTGCCTTTGAGGAGGTTTTGCCGCCTGGTTTGCTGGATCAGGTAGTGGTCGATCTGCAAATGCCCAATCAGCCGGACTCGGTCGCCCGTATCAATGGATTTGTGACCGATATAGCGCTCAAGGAGCAGTCGCGGGATTGCCGTCGAGCCAATGTAGGGGTGAAGTTCGTTGACGATGATCCGCAAAAAATGGAATGGTTAAGCCGACTGGTTGCTGCGGTGCGACGCTGAAGGCAACAGGCGCTCGACCGGAAAGCAACAAGTGAATACCGAGCCCTTGCCGGGCACACTGGCGATCTCCAGTCGGGCCTGGTGGTGTTGCAGTATGTGTTTGACGATGGCCAGCCCCAGGCCGGTTCCGCCTTTTTCGCTCGATCGACCCGGGTCGACGCGATAGAAACGTTCGGTCAGCCGTGGAATGTGTCGTGGGTCGATGCCGATGCCATTGTCGCGCACGGTAACAAAGCCGCCTTCCGGGCTATCAAACCAGCTCAATTCGATCCGGCTGTTGTCCGGGCTATAATGAATGGCGTTAAAGACCAGGTTGCTGATTGCCGAACGCAGCTCTCCCGGGTCACCCTGTAAATCCATCTCGCTGGACAGCGTCAGGCTGATTTCGTGTCCACGCTCAATGGATAATTCCCGTGCATCTTCCAGAATGCTGGACAACAGGGGCTGCATGGCGACCTGCTGGCGGACCGATTGCTGTACTTCGGCATCGAGGCGGGTGAGCACAAGCAGGTCGCTGACCAGGTTATCCATGCGCTTTGTCTGGCTGTTCATGGTGGTCAGTGCGCGCTGCAGGGGTGCCGGCAGGTCCTCACTGCAATCCAGTATGGATTCAAGGTAGCCCTTGAGCACGGTCAGCGGGGTTTTCAGTTCGTGACTGGCGTTGGCCACAAAATCTTGACGCATCTGTTCGAGTTGCTTCATGCGGGTGGTATCGCGGATCAGCAGCAGACGCTCGCCTTTGCCGTAAATGGTCATGGAAATATCGATGCTGCGGCCAGGAAAGGCCGGGTTTTCGAGCCGAATGGATTCACGCTCATTCTGTTCGTTGTAGAACTTCAAAAAGGCCGGCTCTCGCAACAGGTTGACCAGCAGTTGGCCTTCGTCCTGCTTCTGTAGCCGCAGCAGCTCTCGAGTAGACTGATTCCACCACTGTAACGCCCCCTGGCGGTCGAGCATGATGACGCCATCGCGCAAGGCCTCGGTGGAACTTTGGACGCGGCTGATGACATTGCGCAGATGGCGCACTTCTTTGCGTTGCAGCTTTTGTTCGCGGTAGAGGTGATCGAACACCATGCCCCAGAGCCCGCTGGCATCTGGTGGTTCGGCCTTTTTCCCGTTACCGAGCCAGCCGATCAGGCGATTCAACTGATAAAGCTGCACCGCTAAAACAGCGGCAAGCGCCAGCATCAGCGCTGTCCAGGGGTGGCCAAAAAAGAAGCCGATTAGAGGTGCGCTGATCAGGAGGGTGGCAAGCCGTTGAAAGTACCTTCGACGCAGGTCTCTGATCATGAAGCCGATTGTGCCGAAACATTCGGCGAGAAGCGATAACCCGTGCCGCGCACGGTTTGAATCATGGCCTGATAGGGCTCACCCAGAGCCTTGCGCAGGCGGCGAATATGCACATCCACAGTGCGTTCATCCACATAGACATTGCCACCCCAGACCTGATCCAGTAGCTGTGACCGAGTGTAGGCGCGCTCCGGGTGGCTCATGAAATACTGCAGCAGCCGGAATTCGGTAGGCCCCATGGCCAGTTCGCCATCCGGCGAGGTGACGCGGTGGCTGTTCGGGTCCAGCCGCAAGCCCTGAATGTCGATGGGCTCTTCAATGCCGGCCGGCGTGGTACGACGCAACACGGCCTTCAGGCGGGCAACCAGTTCGCGTGGCGAAAAGGGTTTGGTGATGTAGTCATCCGCCCCGGCTTCCAGGCCAGTGATCTTGTGGTCTTCTTCGCCCTTGGCGGTGAGCATGATGATGGGGATCTCGGCTGTCATCGGATCCCGCTTGAGACGGCGCGCAAGCTCTACTCCACTGACATTGGGCATCATCCAGTCGAGCAGGATCAGGTCGGGTTTTTGATCGACCACCAGACTATGCGCCGTGGTCGCATCACCGGCTTCGATGGTGCGATAGCCAGCCATTTCCAGGGCGGCGGCGATGACTTCGCGTATGGCGGATTCATCGTCAACGATCAATATGCTGCGTGAAGACATGAGGTGTCCTGAAGTTCGGTCTTTGCGCTATTAAACGTCGCAAAGATGACAGAAGTGTTACAGTCTTCATCAGATTGTCAAAAACTTTCTGTTCACAGCATCAGGTCTAGCGCCAGGCCCAGGAACAAGGCCAGGCCAGCCCAGTGATTGTTCAGGAAGGCCTTGAAGCAGGGGTCCCGCTCCCGGTTGCGGATCAGCCACTGTTGATAGATAAAGCAACCAGCCGCTACCGCCAGACCCAGCATCCAGAACAGCCCCAGCTCGGCTCTCATGCCGAGGAACAGCCAGCACAGCCAGGTCATGACCTGCAAAACACCAACCATCATTTTGTCGGCATCGCCAAAGAGTATGGCGCTGGACTTCACCCCGATCTTGACGTCATCGTCCCGATCCACCATGGCGTATAGGGTGTCGTAGTGAACGGTCCACAGGATATTGGCGGTGTAGGCGAGCCAGGTGACCTCGTTCATCGGCGCGCCGACCGCGGTATAGGCCATGGGGATGGCCCACGAAAATGCCGCCGCGAGAAAGGCCTGAGGCAGGTAGGTATAACGCTTCATGAAGGGGTAGAGTACGGCGAGAAAGAGCCCCACAAAGGACATTATCACCGTGGTCCAGTTGGTCAACAGCACCAGAATGAACGCCAGCAGTGCCAACACGGCGGCCAGGGCCAGGGCTTCCCGCTCGGTGACCAGGCCTGTCGCCAGCGGACGGTTTTTGGTGCGTTTGACATGGCCGTCTATATGGCGATCGGCGTAGTCGTTGATAACGCAGCCAGCGCTGCGCATCAGCACCGTACCCAGGATAAAGATGACAATCAGATGAACGGGTGGCAACCCTTCAGCCGCCAACCAGAGTGCTCCCAGAGTAGGCCAGAGCAGCAGGTAGATGCCAATGGGCCGGTCCAGCCGGGTCAGTTTAAGGTAGTGTGGAAAGGCGTTGCTGTTCATGGTTGATCAGTGCTTCCATAAAAATTTCGGTTACCAGCAAGGGTTGGTCTTCCAGCCAGAAACGGGCGCGGCGGGCCCAACCCAGAGGGGTTCTGGCCACTTCCGGTCGATCCTTTCGGACGCCCGCTGTCGTAAACAGCAGTTCTCCCAGGGGGCGGTCGCTCAAGTCGGTCAGGCGCTGCAGGCCATGGTCAAGGCTGCTTTGCGGGATCAGGGTATGAGCGATGACCCAGGGCGTCGAACCGGACATCAGCCGAACCTTGCGTGACCAGAACTGCCTGCTCGGGCTGCTTGAGGCGAGGCTCTCGGGAGGGTGCACCAGGTCGACGAGGCGCTCATCGGTGACCTGTACGCTGAACGCTTCGGTGCGTTCGCGCAGCGCCTGAGTCAGGCTACCCGGTAAATGAATCCAGTACTGACAAGGGTCGGGTATGTGTGTAGCCATGTCTGGCAGAGAAAACCACTGGAAATCCTGGGTGTCCGGGTTGATCGAAGTCACTGTCTGGGCCGTAAGAATACTGGAAAGGCGCCAGTGTACTGAGGCAAGTGAGACAATGCCAGCCACAGGCGGCTCGTAAACTGGACAGTCCGTGGGTGATAACAGCCCGTCGCTTCTTGCTTTTGTCCGCAAGGGTCAGTAGTTTTTGGCCCCGAAGCAAAAAGCACCTCAAACATCCAAAAAGCAGTGAGATTGATGATGAGAAAATGGCAATGCATCGTGTGCGGCTTTATTTATGACGAAGCCGAAGGTTTGCCCGAAGAGGGCATCGAGCCCGGAACGCCCTGGGACAAAGTGCCTGCGGACTGGGAGTGCCCGGATTGCGGTGCGACCAAAGATGATTTTGAAATGATCGAGCTGGGTTAATGGTGGCCACTGCAACTGGGCCCCTGGTCATTGTCGGAGCCGGTCTGGCAGCCTATACCCTGGCGCGTGAATGGCGCAAGCTGGATGCCGAGACTCCGCTGACCATAGTGACTGCCGACGACGGCGCGGCCTATTCCAAGCCGATGCTGTCCAATGCGTTCAGCAAGGGGCAAAGTGCGCAAGACCTGATCCAGCAAACGCCAGAAGAGGTGGCTGAGCGCCTTAACGCAAAACTGATCACCCATACTGAGGTCACCCATCTGGATTTGCCCACCCAAACCTTGCATCTCAACAAGGGGGCGCCAATTGGCTGGCAGCGACTGGTGTTGGCAACCGGGGCAACCCCGCTCAAGGCCCCGGTTGAAGGTAATGCTGTCGATCAGGTGATGAGCATCAATAGCCGGCAGGATTTCAGTCGGTTCGAGCAGGCCCTGAAAGGCAAAAAGCGCGTACTGATCATGGGCGCCGGCCTGATTGGCTGCGAATACGCCAACGATCTGGCCGCTGCGGGCTATCAGGTTGAGGTAGTGGCGCCCAGTGAGTCTCTGCTCCGTGGTCTCTTGCCGGCACAGCTTGGCCAGGCTTTGAAAACCGAGCTGGAGCGTATTGGGGTCCGTTTTTGGCTTGGCCCCATGGTCAGTCGAGTCGACCTGGAAGCCAGTGGCGCCCTTCAGGTTGCCCTGACCAATGGGCAGCAGCGTCAGACAGACCTGATTTTGTCGGCCATAGGCCTGAAACCGAGCATAAAACTGGCAAGAGAGGCCGGATTAGCGGTACAGAGTGGCATTTGCGTCGATCGGCGGTTGCAAAGCGCCAGTGACCGCGTTTATGCTCTGGGGGATTGCGCCGAAGTCGATGGGCTGAACCTGATGTACGTTATGCCATTGATGAACGCCGCCCGGGCTCTGGCCAGGACGTTGGCCGGGCAACCGACCGACCTCCATTGGCCTGCCATGCCGGTGACCGTTAAAACGCCGGCTTGCCCCCTTGTGGTTTACCCTCCCAGACGGGAAGGAGACTGGCAAATCGAGGGCAGTGGCGCTAACCTAGCGGCAGTGTGTCGTTCTGGCGAAGACGTTTTAGGCTTCGCCCTCAGTGGCGACCGTATTAAAGAACGAAATAACTGGTTAAAGGCGGTGCCGCCGCTTTTCAGTCAATAACCTTCGTACCGGCCTGGCCGCTGTACGAATCACGATAAAAACAGAAGGATATTATTATGCGTAAACCTGAACTGGCTGCTGCTATCGCCGACAAAGCAGACATCTCCAAAGAAAAAGCCAACGAAGTACTGAACGCCATGCTGGACCAGATTTCCAGCACCGTCGCCAAAAAGGAATCGGTGACCCTGGTTGGTTTTGGTACCTTCGAAGCACGTTCACGTGCCGCTCGCACTGGCAAGAACCCCCAGACTGGCGAAAGCATCCAGATTCCGGCCAGCAACACCGTTGCCTTCAAGCCCGGTAAAGCACTGAAAGACGCTGTCAACTAAACCGCTTTCAAAGCATCAAAGTCAAAAAACGGGGCCTTCGGGCCCCGTTTTTTTTGATCTTGACAAAGTTCAAATTGTATCAAGTGAACTGCCTCTTCAGCAGCAAGGAGTTGCCGATCACCGAGAGCGAGCTGGCCGTCATCGCTATCACGCCAATCATCGGGTGCAGCAGGCCGGCTGCAGCCAATGGAATAGCCGCAATATTGTAGCCACTGGCCCAAATCAGGTTCTGGACGATTTTGCTGAAGGTGGCCTGCGAAAGATGCATGGCCTCTACCACGCCGCTGAGTTCTCCGCGCACCAGGGTGACGTCCGCTGCCTCGATGGCCACATCAGCACCCGCGCCAATAGCGATACCCACATTCGCCTGCTTAAGGGCCGGGGCGTCATTGATGCCGTCGCCGACCATGGCCACATGGTCGCCATAACGTTTCTGTAGTTCGCGAATGGCATCGACCTTACCTTCTGGCAGCACACCAGCCTGGACTTCATCGATACCCACTTCCGTCGCCACGGCTCGGGCAGCACGCTCGTTGTCACCGGTGATCATCACCACATGCAGACCCAGTTTGTGCATACCACGGATGGCTTCGACCGACTCTTCCTTGAGTGTATCGGCGACCGCCACCAGGCCGAGTGCTTGCCCTTCGGTGGCAACTATGACCACTGTGCGACCTTTCTCCTCGAGTTCGCCCATGGTTTTGTCCAGCGACTCGAGGCCGGTTACGCCTTCTTCCTCAAGCAAGCGGCGGTTGCCAATCAGCACCGATTCGCCGTCGACTTTACCGGAAACACCACGAGCGCCGGTTGAGCGAAAATCGCTGACTTCCTTGATCTTGATCTCGCGTTCCCGAGCACCCTCAACGATTGCCCTGGCGATAGGGTGTTCAGACGCATTTTCGATGCTGGCTGCCAGTGTCAGCAAACGCGATTCTTCAACTCCCTCCACAGTGACGGCGTCCGTCAATTTCGGTTCACCACGTGTGATGGTGCCGGTTTTGTCGAGCACCATGACCTTGACGTCCTTGAAGGTCTGGATCGCTTCCCCAGAGCGGATCAAGATGCCGCGTTCGGCGCCGATGCCGGAGCCCACCATCAAGGCTGTTGGCGTCGCCAAACCCAGGGCACAAGGGCAGGCAATGACCAGTACCGCTACCGCAGCAAGGATTGCCAGTACCGCCGTTGTCGCATCGGGGTTTACCCAGGGGAAGAAGCCTGAGCCCTAGTCGAGAATCGGGCGCAGCAGGTCTGGCATGAGTAACCAGGCGAAGAAGCTGGCGATTGAAATCAACAGAACAGCTGGCACAAAGCGCCCGGTCATGCGGTCGGCAAATTCCTGAATGGGAACGCGCGAACCCTGAGCCTGGTCGATCAGTCGTACTACCTGAGAAAGAAAGGTGTCACCGCCCACTCGGGTAGCCCGTACCCGCAGCCTGCCTTCTTTGTTGATGGTGGCGCCAATGACTGCATCGCCCTGGGCCTTGTAGACGGGAACCGATTCACCGGTCGCTATGGATTCGTCCACATGGCTTTCACCTTCCACAACCTCTCCGTCAGTAGGCACCTTGTCACCAGGGCGCACCACCATGATATCGCCCGGGGCCAGTTCTATAACCGGTACTTCGATTTCTTCTCCTTCGCGCTCCACGCGCGCTGTCTTGGCCCCCAATGTCAGCAGGCGTCGAATAGCCTGAGAAGCTCGACCCTTGGCCAGGGCCTCCAGGTAACGGCCAAGCAAGTGAAAGGTCATGATGGTGGCGGCCATCTCGATAAAAGAAGTCATCGGGTAGACGAAGCCAACCAGACCGATAAGAAAGGGTGGAAGACTGCCCATTGAAATCAGCACATCCATGTTGAAAGTGCCGTTCTTCAGTGATCGCCAGGTGGATTTGTGGGTCGCGGCTCCGCCGTAAAGAAAGACTACGGGGAACGCCAGCAGCGCCACAATCGCCAGGTAGCCCGGTACTGCAAACCAGAACATCTGTGGCGCCATCAGGATCATGATCAAGGTGGTGGGCACCCCGGCGATGATCAGCCGTTTGCGTGCCTGGGCGAGGTAGGCTTCTTCAATTTCGGCGCCGTTGTCGTCGTCTTCATCTTTTTCGCTGTGTACGGCTGCCACGTCATAGCCCGCGCCTTCAACAGAGCGTTGCAGTGATGCGCCGCTCGGGCCGTTCGACTTTGTTGTTACCTTGACATGATGGTTGGCGATATTGGTCTCAATACTGTCGACACCGTCGAGTCGCTGCAGCGTCTTGCGCACAATGCCAGCACAGTGATCACTGCCCATGCCAGGAACGGTCAAAGTAATCAATCTGTCCTGGATATTTTTCATCGGAATCCTCCCGTGAGGGCGAGCAAGGCATGCTCGCCCGGTCGATGGGCCCTACTCCGGGGGCTTAGTGGTGAAGATCGTGGTCGTCCTGGTCTCCACCGGGAAGCGCCTCTGACTCTTGTAACTGCTGACGCTGCTCGTCAGAGAGTAGGTCATGCATGGCGTTATGCATCCGAACCATGTCCGCCATCATGGTGCCGTGAATCTCGGCCATTTGAGCGTGCAGGTTTTGAACTTGCTCTGGATCAGGGCGTTCATTTCGCATTTCGGCCATCAAGTCATCACGGATGTTCATCAAATGGCCCATACGTTCGAACTGAGCGGGGCGATGCTCATGCATCAGTTCACGCATCTGGATGTGTTGATCGCCGTCCAGCATGGACATCATATCCATTCCACCCTTCATCATTGGACAGGGCATCATATTGCCCATCATGCTGCCATGGTCCATGCCACCCATGCCACCCATGCCACCCATGCCACCGCTCATCATGCCGGAGTTGTCTCTCATTTGACCTGGCATGGCGCCAGCCCCCATGCCTTGAGCAAAGGCTATGCCGCTCATTGACAGACCGACAACCATTGTCAAACCAATCGCTAGTGTTTGTATGCGAGTATTCATGATTCACCTCTTGGGTTTACCCATATATAAGAAAAAGTTACATGCATTCAAGACAGATCAAGGCGCACGCTTTCGCTCTGTAGTTCAGAGCGTGCTTTAAGCGCTTAGTAGATGAAACTCAGGAGCGAAATCGTTGAGTCAGCAAGTAAATGGCTGAAGAGCGCGGAATAAAGCGCTTCCAGTCCGGACTGCGGAGAGGAAGGTATTTGTGGAAAGGGGGATAGGTAGCAAGGTTGGCTTGAGAGTCAGCATCCGGATCATCGTTCGGATTGGCATTGCGCTGAGGTAAAACCAGGTCGGGTTGGTGCCTGTACTCTTCGTGGCAATGTGGCTCGGTTGGTAGCCTGGTAAACTGTGCTTCTTCGCCTGCTTTTACCTCAGCCGGTTGTATGACGTCGGCTTGCTCTAAAAGGTACGCAGCGGCGGCCAAAGGTTGAGGTTGTGTATGAGCATCAGCAAGTCCGGCCAGCAACAGCAAAAGTACCAGCACGACACCAGGGAAAACCCTGACACCTGCGGGTATTAGGCTGTGGGAATGCTGAACCTTGAGACGCAACACGCTGTTTCTCTCTCACTCTGAAAGCAGTTCGAGTATGGAGCTTAGCTGAAACCCTCGAACTGTCTATTGCTCCAGGTCAAGAAATCCGACTCTGTTCGTCTCGGTAAATCTGCTGAGGGCCTTGTCAAGGGTGATGCACTGAAATCCACATTTATTGCCCTTTTGTCGTTCTTTTTGTACAGATCACCTATAAGTTGGAACATGAACCAGGAAACCAGAGAAAAAACAATCAATAGCATTCCAACTGGGGAATCCGGAAAACAACAAAACACAGTGAGGGAAAGGCAATGGCCGCGCCACCTGGCGGTTGGCTTGATGGGGCTCCTGATGGTTTATCTGTTTTGGCTCAGCCGGATGGAGTGGGATTCCGAAATGCGAACCTGGCGCGCTGTTGGCGATTCCGCTTTCATGTTGCTGCTGGTGACCATGGCGATAGGGCCTCTTGGAAAGATCTGGCCACGACGTTTCAGTGCACTTGTTAACTGGTGACGTGCTTTTGGGGTCTGGTCTTGTTTGCTACCTCGTCTGACTGGGCTGTTAACAAGCTTGGTACAAGAGCATGGAAGCATATTCAGAGCTATGCTAACTTGATTCTCTATCTGGTTGTACTTCATGCAGCCTACTACCTTTTTCTTCACTATGAATTGAGCTTGAGAAATCTGTTTTTCCAGCGTGGAACACCCAGTCCCAACTGGTTTCGCTTCTGGTTCCTGGGACTTGCAGTGTTCATCTTTATCCTGCAAATGAGCAGTTATCTTGTTGAGCTTCGAAGGAGGAAGATCAAGGTGGGTCAGCCAGATGAAGGTGGTGAAGCATGAAAAAGGCGAATAGGCTTTATTGCAGGCTGAGAAAACAACTCATGGTGTCAAAGCGTAACCCTGGACTATGGCCGTATAGGCAATGGCAAGGGTGTAAGCTTTGAGTCGACAGCGAGACGTTTCAGACGGCAACGAACCTCAGGGTGTCAGGACGAAGCCTCGCCGGCCATGGCGTAGGTTGCTACTGGTGATCGTCGTTGCCCATATTCTGGGCTTTGCCTCTTCTCTGGATGCTCTGATGTCGAGTCGTACGTCCCAGGGTGCCGTCGCCTGGATCGTTTCGTTGAACGCCATGCCTTATGTAGCAGTACCAGCCTACTGGGTGTTTGGTAGGGCCAGATTTCAAGGATATATTTCCGCTCGACGCGACGAAGATTCTGCCCTTGGCTTGGCACTGGCCGACAAGCTCGCTGAACTGCACTCCCATGTCGCTACGGCAGCACACTCCAACAAGTATCTGACGGGTATTGAACAGTTGGCCAAGTTACCGTTCCTTGGGGGAAACCATGTAGAACTATTGATCGACGGCGAAGCCATTTTTGAAAGTGTGTTTGCTGGTATTGAGTCTGCCGAGCACTACTTGTTAGTGCAGTTTTATATTGTGCGTGCTGATGAAGTCGGAATGGCGCTGCAAGCCAGGCTGGTTGAAAAAGCGCTGGAAGGGGTTGAGGTTTACTTCCTCTACGACGAGATTGGCAGCTATGCATTGCCCGGCAGCTACTTGCAGACTCTTGAGGAGGCCGGGGTATATGTGCACCGCTTTCACTCTACGCGCGGGCCGGGAAATCGCTTCCAACTTAATTTCCGGAATCATCGAAAAATTGTTGTTGCAGATGGTGAGCGAGCCTGGGTTGGCGGTATCAATGTCGGTGATGAGTACCTTCACGGCCACAGGAGCATCGGCTCCTGGCGCGACACCCATTTAATGATTGAGGGGCCAGCAGCTCTGGCCCTTCAACTGGTATTCCTGGAAGACTGGCATTGGGCCACAGAGGAGTTACCTGACTTGCCCTGGTCACCCGTTACTCCGAGCAACCATGGCATGCCGGTACTGATACTGCCCACAGGGCCTGCAGATCGCTTTGAAACTGCCAGCTTGATGGTGCAACAGGCAATTCACGCCGCTCAACAGCGCATCTGGATCTCCAGCCCTTATTTCGTGCCCGATGAAGGCGTGTTGTCGATGCTCAAGTTGGCCGCTTTGAGCGGCATAGATGTGAGAGTACTGATACCAGAACGATCAGATAATTTACTGACTTACTTCGCCGCCTATGCATTCCTGGAATCACTGGTAGAGGCCGGGGTCAGTGTGTACCGCTATGACGATGGTTTCCTTCATGGCAAGGCGTTTCTGGTAGACCACAGTGGTGCAGGAGTTGGCACCGTGAACCTTGATAATCGCTCGTTCCGGCTGAATTTTGAAGTCACGGCGATGGTCATGGATGCTCATTTTGCCGAGGAAGTTGAAGCGATGTTCGAAGACGACTTTGCGCGCTCACGAAAGATGAATGTTGCTGATGTCCTGGAGCAACCTCTTTGGCATCGTTTCGCGTCTCGTGCTGCCTATTTGCTGGCTCCTGTTTTGTAACCCTGTTGAGACCAGGTAGTGTCGAGACGATTATTCCTGAGTTTGTGGTGCATATGCATGATGGATAGACCCTTTGACATGGGTCACCATGGTTTGGAGACGGCTCACCCATGAGCTAAAGCAAACCAAAAACAAAAAGATGGATTCATGATGCCTTCAGATTTCACCAAAGGAAAGAAGACGCTGCCCATATTAGTGGTTTCAGTTTTGGGGTTAGCCGGTTGTAACGGATCGAGCTCTGACGGCGGCGATAGCGTCAATAATATAGGCGGTGGCGGTGGTGGCGGTTCACAAGACGCTCAGAATCTCGCGATTGACCGTGAAGACGCAGTTATCAGTCTGGCACGAACAACACCTCGCGATCTCATGAACCTTGCCAAGGATGGGCAACCCATCTTTGTTAAAGGGTTTTCCGAGCACTTCGACAGTCCTTTCGGTAACCGACTTCCACGCAACGAAGAGTGCGGTAGTGCATTCAATGCCTCTGAGGATACCGGAGCCAGGTTCGTTGGCGAATTCTCGGAGTGTGTCATTACGTTTCTCAATGGAAATCAGTACCGAATTGATGGCGGCTTTAGGGTGAGTCATGGCGATGGTGGTTCAAATACCACATCCGGCACTCATGATTTTTCTTATGAAGTCGAAGCCGATAATCTGGAATTCTGGTTTCTAAATGACGTCGAGAATGAATTGGCCCTCGGTGGATTCACGGCCTATTCCTGGGACGGTGGATTGCGCCTCGATTACACCGAAACTGAGGTATTAACGGAATCACCGGATTGGAAGGTGGCCAGTGATCGCTTTGCCATGGGGCTTGAGCTCGAGTGCCCGCCTCGCCTTGGTGCAGCAATAGCGGGAACCATGGTTGACTTCAATTTGAGTGTGGCCGACCTGAGTGCGGTTACTGCGCCTTCCGAAATGGGTGTACCCATGAATGATGTCACCCAGTCTGCGCAGTTGATTATCTCGAATATGGCAGAAGGTTTTGACGGCACCTATGAAATCGAGACGGTCCAGCCCCTGGTGCTGGCCAATGACCCTTTTACTGCATTCAACGACCCGCAAGGAGGTATCGTGCGCATAACCGGGCCTGATGGCTTTGATATTACTGTGGAGTATGAGCAAGGGGGCTACCTGGTAAAAGGGGGCGCAGTGAATAACCGCTTTGCGCCCAGCTTATCTGCTGCTGCAGACGACCCCTTCAATGTCGATTCCGATGCAGTCCCGAAATTTGTGGCCGATGTTGTTTGTGAGCTGCAGGCTTAGCGGTCCATGAGCAAAGTTGGATAGTGTCGTTTTCAGGCAAGGATTTCGCTGCTGACAGCCGCATTCCTGTGTCAGACGCCATAATCAGGGTTACCTTATTGCCTGTCCCATTTTGCTCATGCACTATGCGGCTCCCTTGGCAAATCGACAGGTTACTGATGAAATTAAGATTGCTGCTGTGGCTGATGGCCATGCGTTTTCGTCGTGCAATCAAGCGCAACCCGGCGATGCAGGCCCACCTGAAAGACACTCATCGCACGGTGCAGTTTACGGCCGGTGATCGGGTAGCGCGTTACCTTGCCTTTGAAGACCAGAGTTTCACGAGTAGAGCAAAGCGTGCAGAGAAGGCAGACGTGACGCTCGACTTTGTCACTCCCGCCATCGGCTTCAATGTACTCTGGCAAATGGCAACCGGGGCGGATCGTAACGCCATCATGCGTGCCATCCAGGACAAGAAGCTGCAGGTAAGCGGCGACCCCATGCTGCTGATGTGGTTCCAGAAGAGCGTCAAATACCTGCGTTAGTAAGGCTGCCGATACCCTTGGTTATTGGCAGTAACTGAGCGGTAGTTCGGTTTTGTCGACCACGCGGCGCAGAACGAAGCTCGAGTGCACCCCAGTCACCCCCGGGATGCGGGTGATGCGATTGAGCAGCAACTCCTGAAAGACGTCCATATCCGGCACCACTGCCTTGAGCATGTAGTCGGCATCGTGCCCGGTGATCAGGTAGCACTCCTGAATTTCAGGGCAGGCCTCAATCTGGCGCTGAAACTCCTCGAAACGCTCGGGAATATGCCGATCCATACTGATCAGGATGATGGCCGTTAACGACAACCCCAGTTTTTTGCGCTCGAGCAGAGTGACTCGGCGGAGAATAATGCCTGCCTCTTCCAGTGCCCTGACCCGCCTCAGACAAGGGGAGGGCGATAACCCCACCTGTTCGGCCAACTGTTGGTTGCTTAGTCCGCCATCCTGCTGCAAGGCTTCCAATATTTTCCGGTCTGTCTTGTCTAATCTGACCAGCTTTTCGCTCATCTGGGTGTATCCTGCTAAAAAAATTGAAAAAAATAACAGTATATTGCTGATAATCTATTTTTCAGGGCAAAAAAGCAAACACCTTGCGCGAGGCATTGCTTATACTGTGTTCGTTGCTCAGTTCGGGTGGGTTTATCTGCCAGCCCGGGCTTTCTGGTGGGGCGTTCACAAGACGCCCCGCCTCCTTTGGCCAGTGACCCCTCTGGCTGGCGGGTTTACCGCCCGCCTTCTATCTTCACTCATTCAACAGGATGCCCAACATGAGCTTTGACCATCGCAAATACCGGCCTTTTCAGCCGATACGCAAAACCGACCGCCGCTGGCCCGATCAGGTTATTGATCGAGCGCCTCTATGGTGTGCGGTAGACCTGCGCGATGGCAACCAGGCTCTGGTCAAGCCGATGAATGTTTCGCAGAAGCAACAGATGTTTGATTTGTTGGTCGATTGCGGCTTCAAAGAGATTGAAATTGGCTTTCCCTCAGCCAGCCAGCCAGATTTTGACTTCTGCCGCAAACTGATCGAAGAAAACCGCATTCCGGACGATGTCACCATTCAGGTCTTGACTCAGGCCCGCCCTGAGCTGATTGCCCGCACCTATGAAGCCCTCAAGGGTGTGCCGCGCGCCATCGTTCATGTTTACAACTCAACTTCAACAGTACAGCGCGAGCAGGTATTCGAACTGGACCGGGAAGGCATCAAAGCCATTGCCGTGCGCGGCGCGGAAGAGGTGAAACGCCTGGCTGCGGATTACCCGGACACCGACTGGACCTTCCAGTACTCCCCCGAAAGTTTTACCGGTACCGAACTGGATTACGCCGTTGAAGTGATCGATGCCGTCACCGAAGTCTGGCGGCCCGAGCAGGGGCAGCGGGTCATTATTAACCTGCCAGCCACTGTCGAAATGGCCACTCCCAATGTCTTTGCCGACCAGATCGAATGGGTCTGTGACCATGTTCGCCATCGTGAGTACCTCATCATCAGCCTGCACACCCACAACGACCGTGGCTGTGGTGTGGCTGCGGCTGAGCTCGGCGTTATGGCCGGGGCGGACCGCATAGAAGGCACCTTGATGGGTAACGGCGAGCGCACCGGCAATATGGATCTGGTCACCATGGCCATGAACCTCTACTCCCAGGGCGTCAATCCGAAGCTCGACCTGTCGGACATGTCGCGCATCACCCGCACCGTGGAAGCCTGCACAGACATCCAGACACATCCGCGCCACCCCTATGCCGGGGAGCTGGTGTTCACCGCCTTTTCTGGCAGCCATCAGGATGCCATTCGCAAGTGCCTGATCAAACGCAAGGAAAGCGATGCCTGGAATGTCGCCTACCTGCCCATCGACCCCTCCGACCTTGGCCGCCACTACGAAGAAGTGGTGCGCATCAACAGCCAATCGGGCAAGGGCGGTGTGGCCTATGTGCTCGAGCGCGACTACGGCATTAGTTTGCCACGTTGGCTGCAAATTGATTTCGCACGGGTGGTACAGCAGGCGGCAGAACACAGTGGCGACGAGATCAACCCCGAAACCATTCATGAATTGTTCGAATCCCATTACCTGGCCATCAGCGAAAGCTGGCGGTTGCGCACTTACGACCTGCACCGCACCGATGAGGGTGTGGAGGCTCAGGTGGAAGTCGGAGAGGGCGATGAGGGCCGCCTGTTCCAGGGCTACGGCAAAGGCGCTGTAGAAGCACTGGCTGAAGCCATTACCCGTGAATACGGCTGGCGCATGAGCGTCGATGCCTACGACGAATTTGCACTGAGCGAAGGCACCCAGGCCAAAGCCCTGGCCTGCATCAAGGTCACCATAGAGAAACGGCTGGTCACTGCGGCCGCACTGGCAGAAGACACCTCAACCGCCACACTGCAGGCCTTGTTGAGTGCCGTGGGCCGCTACGCCCAGGCAGACAAGGCAGAGCGAGCACAGCAGGCGATTGATGCTCCCGCGCTTTAATATAAAGCAAAAAGGGCCATCGATTGATGGCCCTTTTCACTGCAAGCTTCAATGATTACTGACGATCAATAATCAAGGAAACACCACTGAAGGCTTCAAAGCCGTACAAGCCGATGTACCAGGTACCCGGTACCAACTCATCCCCTTCGAAATGGCATTGCTCCTCGTTGCCATCCTCGAACGGCCTGCAGTCGAACAAACGACGTGTAGGCTGTTCGCCATGGCGCACATACAAGTCAGCATCCCCCTGGCCGCGAGCGATATTGACGGTCAGGCTGGTATCGCCCTCTTCCACATCAATACTGAACACCTGGCCCTCCCATTCGGTGACCCACTGATCGCGATTACCACTGAGGTTGTCGTACTCGACACGGTAGCCAGGCGCCGTCGGCTTTTCAAAGCTGACGCTCAAGTTGACGTCCTGATAGGTGTCGTAGGCATCCAGCATGATGTACCAGTCACCACTGCGCGGCTGGCTGAAGCTGCAGCTTTCGTTGTTGCCCCAGCGGTAGGGGCGGCAGTCGTAGGCCGTTTTGGTGGGCTCTTCACCGAAGCGAACATAGAGATCGGCATCGCCGCTGCCTCCGTTGATCTGGATGCTCAGATCCGTAGCACCTTCCGGCACTGCCAGACGATAGGTGACATCACCAAAGGTGCCAGCCTGGGCACTGAGGTTGCTGAGGGTTTCACCATTCTGGAGGTCAATGACGCTCGGTGGCTGTTCGCCGTTGCTGCCACAGGGCTGCTGTTGCAAGGTGTTATAGGCGCCAACCGCCTGAACCAGTCCGTAGCCATATTGCGTGTTCCAGCCTGCCGAACCCAGATCCATGGCGGATGTGGTTAGAGCGCTGCGCACTTCAGAAGCACTGCACTGCGGGAAGTGACTCCACACCAGAGCGGCAACACCGGCAACATGAGGCGACGCCATGGATGTGCCATTGTAAGCCTGGTAACGGTTGCCCGGCAGTGTCGACAGGACATTAACGCCAGGCGCGGAGATTTCCACCTGGTTGTTGTATTGAGAGAAAGACGCTCTGTTGCGATTCCGGTCGATGGCGGCTACCGACATGACCGAATCGTAGGATGCCGGGTAGGAGTAAGCCGAAGTGCCGCTGT
Source organism: Saccharospirillum sp. (assembly GCA_022565595.1). Taxonomy (GTDB): domain Bacteria; phylum Pseudomonadota; class Gammaproteobacteria; order Pseudomonadales; family Natronospirillaceae; genus Saccharospirillum. Next base: position 45,678 of record JAIUML010000011.1, read on the forward strand.
TGCCAGCGGCTGCGACCAACAAAACGCCGTTTTCGTAGAAGTTCTGCATGGCCTGGCGTTCGGATTGGCTAGAGCCACCACCACCGAGGCTCATGTTGACCACCTGGGCACCATTGTCGGCGCATTGCTCAATGGCGCGTACCAGGTCTGAACCCCAGGCCCAGTTGCCGTTGTCGTTGAACACCTTGACGATGTGCAGATTCAACAGGCCAGAAGGGTTGACGCCAACAACGCCTACGCCATTACCGCCCAGGGCGGCGATGGTGCCGGCTACGTGGGTGCCGTGGCCGTCGCCATCATTGTCCCAGGGGCCAGCGTACTGGCTGGTGTTGCCGCCTGTGACGCCGGTGTTGGGCAGGTCCTGGTGGTTGATGTCGTAACCGCTGTCGATGATACAGACGGTCCTGTTGCCGGTGGCTGCATCGCTGAGCTGGTCCGCCTGAACCATGGCGATGCCATAAGGCGATTGCTCAGACATCAGGCTAGGCAGATCCTGAGGGTAGCGTACCGGGTCGGGCTCGATAAAGGCCACGCTTGGGTCCTGTTCGAGCAGCGCTTTCTGCTCATCGGTCAGGGTGGCCACACTGGCTTGCAGGCCAGAAAGGTGCATGATCGATTTGGCTCCGGCAGCGCGAGCCAATACATTTTCGGCCGAGCGCGTCGAGAAGGTGCCATTGCGGCGCAGCATCTGGCTGTCGCGCTCATCAAATTTAATAATATATCGATCGGTTGGTGGTTGCTGCTTGTTCTGGTTGGCGTCGACATCGGCAGCCGCATTATTGCCATCGGCTGTCAGGCGATCGCTGGCGCCCATCTCGTTGCAACCCGCCAGTGCCAGCGCAGAAAGGCTGACCGTCAAGAGTTTCAAAGAAGTTCTCATAGAGTTCCTCGTTTCCCTGTTGTCTTTTTTATGTTGCTTGCAGTGGACCATCCAGCCGCAAGGCGACAGTACGGACAACGTTCGAGACACCGGTACTGTCAGCGGGCGCAAGAATGACGACTTTTGAGCGAATTACCGTGATCGGCTTAACGCTTTGTCAATAAAGGTAAATATCTGTTTCAAAGTGTTAAAGGCGTCACAGCCAGGCCTAAGCCCGGCTATGGTGTTTGAGGGATGAAAAGCGGGGTTGATGATCGAAAGGAAATAATGGCCGGAACTTTGGCTTTATTGATGAAGGTGCTGACTGATAGGTAGAATAGGCTTGATTAGCGCACTCGACTCTCTCGATGCCAGCCCCACCAGCGCTTGCGCACCAGGATCAGAAAGGCCCGATGGCATTGCTCACACTTGACCGTGTGGTCCCCGGCCATTTTGGCCGGGTAGTCCAACAGGTAGGGCCTATGGCAGAAAGGGCAGCGCATGGGGGTTAGTTCTGCGGTGCCGTCGCTTGTCGAGCCTCCAGATAGGTGATCTGGTTCAGGCCGTTTTCAAACTCCTGCATCATGCTTTGCTGTTCTGCCTCGCTTAAACCCGCTGCCACAACCTGTTTGTGGAACCCGGCCTTGAGCAGTTCGGCGTCGAAATCGACGTAGCGTAGCACCTGGCCGATGGAGTCACCGCGTCGTACGTTGCTGAGCCTCAATTCCCCTTGTTCGCTGACATAGACATCCACGCTGTCGGTATCACCAAAGAGGTTGTGCAGGTCTCCGAGGATCTCCTGATAAGCGCCAACCATAAAGAACCCTAGCCAGGGTTTCTCGTTCGGTTGCCATTGCGGCAATGGCAGGGTGCTTTCGATGCCTTCGCCATCGACATAGCCATCTATACGGCCGTCCGAATCGCAAGTAATGTCCTGGATAACGCCTCGCTCCGTGGGTTCCCGGTCAAGGCCGGTCAAAGGCAATATCGGGAATATCTGATCGATACCCCAGATGTCCGGGACCGACTGGAACAGCGAGAAATTGACAAAGAGTTTTGTGGCCAGCTTCTCGTTGAGGTCATCGATCATGCTGCGATGGCTGCTCTTGGACGGGTTCAGGCGTTGGCGAATGGCCTGGTTGAGGGAGCGAGCCAGTTCCTCTGCCTGGGCACGGCCCTGCAGCGAAAGCTGACCAAGGTTGTAAGCCTGGTGACATTCACTGAGAAAGTAGCTGGCATCGTGATACAGCTCCGGCAGTGAGCGCTTGCGGTTGTCGAGATCCTTGAAGCAGGCCCAGAGTTCTTTCAAGGCTGGCAGTGCGTCTGCGTCGGGAGTGGCCACATCCAGTGGGTCGGCGCGTTCTTCCTCAATCACATCGGCGATCAGCACCGCGTGGTGGGCGGTCACGGCCCGGCCGGATTCACTGAAAATGCTCGGGTGGGGCTGACCTGAGCTTTCTGCTGCCTGGCGAAAGGCATAGACGACGTTATTGGCGTATTCCTGGGTGCTGTAGTTCATCGAACAGTTGGAGCGAGAGCGGGTGCCTTCGTAGTCGACGCCCAAACCACCACCGACATCTACGCATTCTATGGGGACGCCCAGTTCACGCAGTTCCACATAAAACCGTGCGCATTCGCGCAAACCGACCTGAATATCGCGAATGTTGGCGATCTGTGAGCCGAGGTGAAAGTGCAGTAACTGGAAGGCATCCAGCATATCGGCGGCTTTCAGGGTGTCGATGACCGCCAGAACTTCGGCAGCGGTCAGACCAAATTTGGATTTTTCGCCACCGGTGTTCTGCCAGTTGCCCTTGCCAATGGATGACAGGCGAGCACGCACACCAACACGAGGCGCGACATTCAACTCGCGGGCGATTTGCACGATCCAGTCTACCTCGCTGGATTTTTCCACAACCAGAAAGACACGATGGCCGATTTTCTCTGCTTGCAGGGCCAGTCGAATGAATTCCTTGTCCTTGTAGCCATTGCAGACGATGGTGGTCTCGCCTTTGTGGGCTTCGGCCATTACCGCCAGTAACTCGGGTTTGCTACCGGCCTCTAAACCGATGCGACCATCGCAGACTAGTTGTTGGCCATTGATGATCTCCTCCACCACCCGGCGTTGCTGGTTCACCTTGATGGGGTACAGCGGCTGATAGAGCCCTTTATAAGCTTCACTGGCAATGGCGCTCTGAAACGCCCGCACTATGGTAGCCACGCGGTCGTGCAGAATGTGTGGAAAGCGCACCAGCAGTGGCAACCTGAGCCCCTGCCTCCTTGCGGCATCGACAATGTGCGTCAGCGGTAAGGGGATTTCGGGGTGTGTCAGAGCGACGCGGCCATCGTCGGCTATGGCGAAATAGCCTTCTGACCAGCGGCTGACATTGTACAATTCCATGGCGTCCTGAACGGACCAGGTCATGGCAAAACTCTCCACAGTGTTGGTTAAGGGGGACTGGGTAATAAAGCTAGTGCATGAGCGCGGCTTGATCCAGCTCGGGCCCGGTGTCTGGCACGACCTTGTGCCGCGCACGGCTGGCACAACCGCGCTGCCCTGCTTTGATCGGGCGCTTAGTGAGTGCGCTTGCTGTTCTTGCGTTGCGCCCTGCGTGCAGTATGTAGATCCTTGTAGGCTTGCCACCGGATTTGCATGGCTGCCAGCCAGCTTAAAAAATGGTGGGCTCCCCGACGTTGGGTAAGCCATTTGGGTAGTTTCTGTGCCATGATGGCGTTTCGCCTCCTGGTGGCTACGCGAGCCGCCGCGATTTTGGTAAACTGTTGTGATGTTGCTTAACCCTCATTTAACGATTCTGGAACCCAATGCGTCAAGCCAAAGCTGAGTCTTCCAGCGCATCCCGCCAGCGTAACTCCAGAGTTACGGATCAATACCGCTACCGAGACTTCCTTGCGCCTCGTTATTGGGGAGCCTGGCTGTTCATCGGTTTTATGCAGGCTCTGGGGCGTTTACCAGCCAGGGCACGCATTGTTGTGGCTCGAGGGCTGACCCCGCTTTTGCTCAAGGTGGCGCGCAGCCGACGGCGAGTAGCAGAGCGAAATATTGCACTTTGCTTTCCTGAATTGAGTCAGGCCGAGCGTGACGAGCGAGTGCGCAACACCTTTTTTGCCAGCGTACTCGGTTTTCTCGAAACCGCGCTGGCCTGGTGTGGTCCCGTGTCGCCGATACTCGACCGAATAGAGATAGAAGGGCTTGAGAACCTGGCGGCAGCCAAAGCTCAGGGAAAGGGTGTGCTAATGGTGGGTGGCCACTTTGCCATGCTGGATCTGGCTGGAGCCCTGTTCGGGTTGATTGAAGACTACGATCTGGTTTATCGAAAACACGATAACTTGCTGTTGAATTACTTCATGACGCGCTCGCGGGAGAAGTATTGCAAGGGTACTCTGGCACGCAAGGACATGCGCGGGCTGATTCGCTCATTGAAGTCCGGTAATATCGTCTGGTATGCGCCTGATCAGGATTTTGGCCGAAAGGCCAGCGTCTTTGTGCCTTTTTTTGGTATTCCCGCGGCGACGGTCACCATGACCAGCAAGCTGGCCAAGGTCAGTGGTGCAGTTGTCTTGCCGGTGGTTTTCTGGCGTGAACCGTCGCATCAGCATTATGGTGCTCGCTTTGGTAAGCCCTTGCCCATTCCGAGCGACGACGAAGTGGCCGACGCTGCAGCCTTCAATGCCTGGCTGGAAGGCGAGGTTCGTGCGCATCCGGATCAGTACCTCTGGCTGCACAAGCGGTTCAAGACGCGGCCAGAAGGCGAACCCTCCGTCTATTGATGCTTCGGTAGCCATTTTAGGCTTTACCTCCGGTGTTAATTCAAGGATCCTTGGCAACTTTCATTTTTTTGTAATCCGCAAGGCTTTGAAGCCTCGTACTAGCTGATAACATCACCTGCCTGAGTAGTGCCGTCTATGTTGAGCAAAGAAGCTGCCGCCGTCCGTGAAGCCCTGATTGCTCAGGGTCTGGAAACCCCCATGATCGAGAATGGGATGAATCGGGATCAGAAAGTAGAGCGCATTCAGGGGTTAATGGCTGAGGTCGCCGGTACTCTGGGGCTGGATCTGACCGACGATAGCCTTATCGATACCCCACAGCGAATCGCCAAAATGTACGTCGATGAGATCTTTTCCGGGCTGGATTACAGTACTTTCCCGAAGATCGCGCAGATCGAGAACAAGATGGGCCATGAGGAAATGGTCAAGATCCGTGATATAGGCGTGCTCAGCACTTGTGAGCATCATTTCATCACCATCGATGGCACTGCAAAAGTCGCTTACATCCCCAGGGACACCATTATCGGTCTGTCCAAAATCAACAGGGTGGTGCGCTTTTTTGCCCAGCGCCCTCAGGTGCAGGAGCGTCTCACTCAGCAAATCATGGTCGCCCTGCAGACGTTGCTGGGCACCGAAGACGTTGCCGTACACCTGGATGCAACGCACTACTGCGTCAAGGCGCGAGGCGTACGTGACGAGCAGTCTCAGACCGAAACCTGGGCATTGGGTGGCATTTTCCGCAAGGATATCAGCTACCGTCAGGAGTTTTTCGCCTGAAGGATGCCGTTGTGGCACAGGATTAAACAAACAGTCAGTCCTGCCTGATCGCGGCTTCTCTCCCGGCCGCATTGACCCTTAGCCAACCCCATAGGCGCCTTGTTGCCCTGTTGGGGTTGGCGCCCTGATAAAAGCTGGCCACATCCGGGTCGAGGATCTGAGTGTAGTTGTCTCGCCCCTGTCGACGTGCCGCCGCCAGCCGTTCTCCCGCCCAGTGCAGATCCGCCCGTTCGCGGCGCATGACCAGATCCAGAGTCGGCCGGTTGACGTCAGCAATGAAAGCTACCAGTTCGCCGGAGGAGTCCTGAGCATTCACCATCAGCAGTGCGTAACCGACTTCTTCCAGAGGGTTCAGTCGCTCGGCCATATAGCGCGCTGCCCAGTATGCCCCCTCGCCATAACCCAGAAAGACCAGATTGAACAGGCCGTCTTCGTTCAGGCGGCGTACCCCAGCGGCAATTCGATCCATGCTTTGCTCAGTGGCGGCTTCGTCGGCTCGCCCGGGCCACGGCAGGGCGATGGCCAGGGTGGTCCAGCCGGCATCCGGCAGAAAATGCCTGGCCTGTTGCAAGTGCACTGGCCAGTCGGGGGTATGGCCTGCGTCGTGCAGAATGAGAATGCCACCCTGAGGGTTGGCGGTGCGTTGCACTCGTCTCAAGGCGAGGAAGGTTGTCTCGTTTGCCTGCAATTCGAGCACTTGTTCGCCCGCCAGGGCATGCTGGGCAAGGTAGCGCGCGAGATCCTCCGACTGGCGCTGGTGGGCGGCTGTCAGCTCGGATGAGTAGGCAAGCATCGACGCCCCCAGGAGCAATAGCGCAAGACCAGCCCGCCAGTGGATGCTCATTCTGGTTTGACCTTGACCGTGGAGCCACTAGAATGTGCCTTCCGCCTGCCAAGAGACCTGTTGCTGATGTCTGATTTCGTCATCGCCCCTTCCATTTTATCCGCCGATTTCGCCCGTCTGGGTGAGGAGACCAACGCCGTTCTGGACGCCGGCGCCGACTGGGTTCATTTTGATGTCATGGACAACCATTATGTACCGAACCTGACGATAGGACCCATGGTATGTCAGGCACTGCGCAATTATGGCATTAGTGCGCCCATAGATGTGCATTTGATGGTCTCTCCAGTAGATCGGCTGATTGGCGACTTTATTGAGGCTGGTGCCAGCATCATCACCTTTCACCCGGAAGCGAGCGAACACGTCGATCGCTCTTTGCAGTTGATCAAGGCCGGTGGTTGCAAGGCCGGCCTGGTGTTCAACCCCGCCACCCCATTGCATTACCTCGATTATGTGATGGACAAGGTCGACCAGATTCTGATCATGTCGGTGAACCCGGGCTTTGGCGGTCAATCCTTTATTCCGTCGGCGCTCGATAAACTGCGCGAGGCACGCCAACGTATTGATGCCAGTGGTCGCGATATTCGCCTGGAAGTCGATGGTGGCGTCAAGGTTGATAACATTCGGGCCATTGCCGAGGCCGGTGCCGATACCTTTGTTGCTGGTTCGGCCATTTTCAACGCCGACGATTACGGCCAACGCATCAGTGAGATGCGTCAGCAACTGGCCAACCTGCACAGCGCCTGAAGGCGCTCTCGCCTCTCCTGCTGCAAAGGGTTATAGAGGCTTTTCGGAGATTCTATGGACGAATTATTGGTGTTTGACCTCGACGGAACCCTCATTGGGGCGGACGAGCAGATTTCGGATTTAACCCGCCGCACCCTGGGCGCGCTGGATGAGCGCGGCATCGCCTGGACAGTCGCTACCGGTCGCATGCCACAGGGCGGCCGTGAAGCCTTGCCGGGTGTGCGTTTTCGTCAGCCTCAGGCTTACAAGAATGGTGTCTTGATCTGGGATCTGAACAACGACGTCATGATCAACTCACAACCGCTGGACCCGATCGAACTGGTCGAAGTCTGTCGTCGACTGGAGCTCAACGGCATCAACCCCTGGCTCAACACTCTGGATCATGAAGATCGCATTGGCGCGGTGATTCGTCGTATCGGTACTGAGCGAGAGGAAGCCTGGGCCAAATACATGGAGAGCCAGGCGATCAGCATTCAGTTGATGGAGGATTTTTCCGGCATCAAGGAACAGATTCTCAATGTTTTTGCCATAACCGCCGACAGCAAGGTGCTGGACATGGCTGAAGAGTTGGCCGACGTAGCCGGTGTGCAAGTCTATGCCGGGCCAGACATGTATCAGCCTGGCTACTATTGGATGGACATTCACCACGTCAGTGGCACCAAGGGCGACGCGGTGAAATTCCTACAGCAGCAGACCGGCGCTCGCCGCATGGTCTGCTTTGGAGATTCCGACAACGACCTGAGCATGTTCGCCCTGGCCGACGAAGCCTACGCCATGGAAAATGCCTTGCCGGAACTCAAGGCGATGGCGACCGATGTGATTGGTAAAAACGTGGACGATGCCATCGCTCACTTCCTGATCGATCGCTATAACCTGGTGCTAAAATAATGGCCCCTGAGCCATGGCGGTTCTGCGGATGCCTTCGATCGAGTCGACGGCCATATCGATAGCCCACTCGGTCGGCGGCGAGCCAGTATTCAGTGATCCTGATTGAACAGAAAGTTGGCGATCAGTTCCTTGCCGCCTTCGGTGGCGAAGGATTCGGGGTGAAACTGTATGCCGTGTATCGGGTAGTCGCGATGCTTCACACCCATTATCTCGAAACGACCGCCACGGTGAATGCGTTCTCTGTCGTCGAAGTCGTCCGGCTTGAGCTCACCAACGGTGGCCGTCACTTCCAGTTCTTCCGGGAAGCTTTCTGCTTCGGCAATCAAGGAGTGGTAACGCATCACTTCAACGCCGTCCGGTATGTTCAGGAATACCGAGGCTTCCTTGTGGTGAACCGGGCTGACCTTGCCGTGCATTGGCAAGGGCGCCTTGACTACCTTGCCGCCGAACACATGAACGATGCCCTGCATCCCCAGGCAAACACCCAGGGTGGGAATGGTTGGCCCCAGCTCGCGAATGACTTCGGCGCAAACGCCGAAATAGTTCGGGTCTTCTGGAGAACCTGGCCCAGGTGAAATGATGATGCGATGGGGCTTGCGTTGTTCAATTTGTTCCAGAGTGACTTCATCGTTGCGTACCACGCGAACGTTGAACTGAACGATGCGGCCACGGTTCTGCGCGGTGCTCAACACCTCACCAACAAACTGATAGAGGTTGTAGGTAAAGGAGTCATAGTTGTCGATGATCAGTACATTCATGAGCGCGACTCCTCTTTGATAAAGGGCTCCAGGGCCTTGGCCGTTCCGGCAAACTTACGCCGAATTTCCTCGTATTCATCGGCGGCATTGCTGTCAAATACGTTGCCGCCACAGGTTTGCACATAGGCGTTCTCACCCTTGGCGAAAACGGTACGAATGGGAATGGAAAAGGTACAGTCGCCATTGAATGAAAAGTGCCCCACGGCTCCACCGTAGGGGCCACGGCCATCGGTTTCCAGATCGTTGATGATCTTCATGGCTTCAATTTTTGGTGCGCCAGTCAGGGTGCCTGCCGGGAAATTACTGGCGAGCGCGGTAAACATGTCGTCATTCTCGTCAATGATGCCGACAATCTCACTTGAGATATGCTGCACATGACTGAAGCGCTTGATGTCCATCAGGCTGCGTACCTTGACGGTGCCGAAGCGCGCCACTCGGCCGATGTCGTTGCGGTGCAAATCGACAATCATGTTGTGTTCGGCAATTTCTTTTGGATCGTTCAGCAGCTTGCGGGCAAGGGCGGTATCTTCTGCTGCATCCTTGCCACGCCTGGTGGTGCCGGCCAGTGGGAAGGTTTCCATCTCACCCTGGCGCAAGCGGAACAGCATTTCCGGGCTGGCGCCGATCAGCTTCTGGTCGCCGAATTTCAGGTAGTACATCTGCGGTGAGGGGTTCACCTCACGCAGTTTCTCATAGAGCGCAATGCTGTCGCCTTTCAGTCGCAGCATTTTCTTGAAGCCGACTTCACACTGGAAGATCTTGCCTTCGATGATGTCATTTTTTACTTTCGCCACGGCTTCGGCGTGTTGTTGCTGGCTCATGGTGTCTTCCAGCATTTCGACTTCCAGTTTGCCATTGCCTTTGTAGGGTTCGGCGATCAGTTGTTCAAGGAATTGAAAGCGGCTGTTCTCGTAATAGAAGTAGAAAACCTCACCGGTCATTTTGTCGAAGACCAGGCCGTCCTTGTACAGACCAAAGCGAAAGGTATCGAACCAGTCGTGTGACTTGAGCTTGAGTGTGGGCTCGAAATAACTCATGGCATCGTAGCCAAGGTAACCCGTCAGGCCGCCTGCGTACTTGCGCGAGATGATGTTTTGCGGCATGACTTCGCGCAGCAACTGGTAGGGGTTTTCGCTTTCGTATTCGGTGACTTTGCCTTCGCGGTCTTCAATGCTGAGCGTGGTGTCGTTGGCGTAAAGCTGGTACTCGGGGTCGAAACCGATGATGGAGAAGCGAGCAATATGGCTATCTTCCCCCAGGGATTCGAGCATAAAACAGGTGTCGAATTGCTTTTCGATTTTCTGGAAGAGTTCGAAAAAGTCGCAATCCGACGCCAGCTTGACGTAATGTGGCTTACGCGGCAACGTAAAGGGAACGGGTTTTTTGTCAGACATGGTCAAACCTCATGAGGCGTCGCGGTTGAGCGCACGCGAGCCGCGGGAAACTGTGGCGATGCCGACACCCAAGGTCTCGGCGATTTTGCGATGGGGTACACCTTCGCGCAGCAGTTTGAAGATCTGCAGGCGCTTGCCAATTTCTGTGTATTCCGCCGGGGTCAACAGGCTCTCGAGCGCTTCATCCATGGTGGCAGCATTGTCGATGGCCAGCAGGTGGCGAATCAGCTCGTCTTTGTAAGGGTCGGGTGTATTCATGTACTAGTACGATATAGATTTGTCGGATCAGGTCAAGGTAATTTTGGGAAATCTCACTGGTTGTTGCAGTCAGGGAGGAGCCTGGCCTCTATAATGGCCTCAGTCAAACCACAGGAAGTCGCTGATGCAAGGTACACAGGCTAAGAGAACCGAAGCGAACCCCGTAGTCCTGGTGACCGGTGCCAGTCGCGGCATAGGCAGAGCAACGGCACTGGCGATGGCAGAGCAGGGCTATGCCGTCGCGGTGAATTATCTCTCCAACGGTCTGGCGGCTCAGTCGGTGGTCTCTGCCATTGAGGCAAGAGGCGGCGAGGCCCGAGCCTTGCAGGCGGATGTTGGCGATGAAGCTTCGGTAAAGGCCATGTTTCGCGAATTGGATGCCCATTTCGACGGCCCGCTGATGGCCCTGGTCAACAATGCGGGCATACTGCTGCCGCAAATGAAGCTGGTCGACATGGATGCCGCTCGGGTCAACCATCTGCTGACGCAGAACGTGACCAGTTGTTTCCTCTGCTGCCGTGAGGCAATTAAACGCATGGGGCCGGACGGGCATGATATGGGCGGTGCCATTGTCAATGTATCCTCTGCGGCCTCTCGCATCGGCGCGCCGCACGAATACATCGACTATGCTGCCACTAAGGGCGCGGTGGATACACTGACTTTGGGCTTGTCGAAAGAAGTCGCAGAACACGGCATTCGCGTTAACGCTGTGCGCCCCGGCTTTATCGACACCGACATTCACGCCGCCGGTGGTGAACCCGGGCGCATCGCCCGGCTGGCTCCCTCGATTCCCCTGAAGCGCGGTGGTACACCAGAGGAAGTGGCCAATGCCATTGTCTGGTTGCTTTCGGATGAAGCCAGCTATGTTACCGGGACTTTTATTGATGTTGCTGGGGGGCGGTGAGTCTTGTCGGCGGTGGTACGCGGCCGTGATCGGGTAGTCATTTCGGAGGTCGCCACAAGTAGGGATCAGGCTCATCCATGAGTCTGACCCAGAGGGCTCGCTGCGCTCATGCCAAAACGCTCCCGGCGTTTTGGTCCCTGTAGGCTCGGCGGCAGTATTCCGACCGCCATGGATGGCGTTAGTGCCGCTTTTGCAGGAGCAAAAAGCGGCCCTGGCTGCCGACGTCCTCCGAAATGACTATCCGACCCCGTCCGCTTACACTATGGCAAAATTGCGCACCCATGAATCTTCTCCTTATAAGTTTTAAAATGGATTGTTTATCATATGTCAGACAAGAACGAAGCCATTGTTCAAAGTGTCCGCAATTGGGTGGAGCGGTTTGTGGTCGATCTAAACCTTTGCCCTTTTGCCAGGCGAGAGCTGGTGAAGGAGCGAGTTCGATTTGTAGTGACTGAGGCAACCGACCAGATCGCCTTGTTGGCGGACCTGCAACTGGAGTTGCAACGCCTGGACAGTGATACAAGTATCGAGACGACTTTGTTGATTCACCCTCGGATACTGACGGACTTTTATGACTACAACGATTTTCTGGACGAAGCCGACACCCTGCTCGAACATCTTGATTACGACGGCAAGTTTCAGGTAGCTTCCTTTCATCCTGATTATCAATTCGGTGGCACCGAGCCGGAAGATGCCGAGAACTACACCAATCGGGCACCCTATCCGGTATTGCATTTATTGCGTGAAGCAAGCCTTGAGCATGCGATCGACAGCTACCCGGATACCGACAAGATTCCCGAGCGCAATATTGCCTTGATGAATGAGATGGGTGCTGAAAAGTTGAAGTCGTTGTTGGCGACTTGTCTGGTCAAGTGAAGTGGTAGAGTAGATGAACATTTGGCAGCCTTTAACTGAACGAGCTTCCATATTCTTAAAATTTTGCTTCAGGCGGCAACAACACACACCCGAGTCCCGTTAAACGCCGCATTGCCAGTCAGTTCGTCCACTCGTTGCTAATCCGTCAGATCGTTGATGCTTGCGCCCGGCTGAGTCTGCGCTGTGTTCATGGCTGTGTTCTCCCTGTTGTGGCCCCAGCCCTGGGGAATGCTGACCACGCCCGGGAGCATGTCTTCGTCGATTTCAACTGGCAACGGAATGCTGCCTACGAGTGATGACACCAGGGCGGTTTGGCCGTCTTTCAGTCCGAGCCTTTCTGCATCTTCGGGGTTGATCTGTAGGGTGCAGCTATCTTTTCCTTTCACCAGTCGGTGCGAATTCTGGGTCCAGGTGTTGTGGCTGCGAGGTAGCCGCCGGCTGATCATGGTGAAGGGGTAACGGGTATCGCCAGTGGTGACCGTTTTGCTGAACTTGTTCAGTCGGTTCAGGTCATCCAGGTAGAGCTGTGGAGCCAGGTGAATTTTCCCGTCTTCGGTCTGTACACGCTATTCGAGGCAGGGCTGCAGTGGGCCGAGGTCGATGCCGTGTGGGTTGGCTTTCAGGTGTTCCAGGCTCATGCCCTGGTCGCCGTAAGCACCCTGTTTCAGTCCGCCGTCGAGCAGCATTTCTGGTGTCAGGCCTTCGTCTTCCTGGCCCGTCAGGTACAGCCCCAGGTCCCGCAGTATTTCCCAGTCGTGTTTCTGGTTGGCGGTTTTCTCGAACAATGGTTCGGAAAATTTCGCGGTGTTGCGTACGGCGAAGGCGTTGAAGAACACATCGTAGTGAGGCACTTCGAGGCCGCACATGGCTTCGCAGATATTGCAGGTACGGTAGTGAGTCTGAACCTCGCTCATGTCAAATGACTCGGTCGCTGGTTTTAAAATTGTTGTTTGGACCGAGTATGGCAGTAATGCGGGTAAAAATCAGGTCGTCAAAATGATCCGAACATCCAGACTTTGAATGAGCTTAAAGACTGTGAAAGACAGACGATCATGCCGAAAGGGCATCGGTCGTCGTGCCCTCGCTACCCGCGCTTTTCCAAAGCTGTTGAGTCAAAGCGATAACAGCCGCAGTAGGTTTGTGTTCCATTCGATCCCGGTGGACCAGCAGATTCAGACCTGCAGTGATGGTCGGTTCGGCCAGAATGCGCACGCTGCCACGGTCAGCCCAATGTTGAGCGAGTTCTTGCTCCACGACGCCATAGCCGAGGCCAGCTCTGATCATTGAAAGCGTTACATGCTCATCTTCCGAGGACGACACGACTCTGCTTTGCTCACGTTCTCGGCCGATGATATGGGGCATCATCCGCGCCACTGGGCAGTTGCTGGAGGCCCAGATCCAGGGCAGGGCGGCGCGATCCTCGGGCTTTGCGGGTAGCGCACTTAGCTCACTGTCGGGCGGGCCGATCACACAGAACTCAATATCCGCCAGGCGAGTGACCTTTATGGAATCATGGGTCGGGTCTCCGTACATGAAACCCAGGTCCAGTTTGCCTTGGCGGACCTGATCGGCAATCAGATAGGAACTGCTGGTGACCAGTTCCAGCTGCACCTGGGGGAGATCCTGGGCCGCCTTGCGCAGCAACTGATCGACTTTCAGGTATTCTGGCGCGCCATTCAAACCCAACGTCAAAGTGACAGGGGACTCGCAGCGCAGTGAGCGTGCGATATCGTCCAACTCGGCGATCTGCATAAGCGCCTGACGTGCTGGAGACGGGAGTTTGCGGCCTGCCGGGGTCAATTCCATACCAAGACGTGACCGATCGAACAGGGTCAGGCCGAACTGTTCCTCAAGCTGACGCCGCCGCTCTGTAGTGCGTGCTCAATTGCGTGCCGAGTTGCTGGAGATGGACACCGTCCGAGCAGAGAAGGACGCTGGCCTGACTACTGGGGAGCTACGGCGAGAGGCCAGCAAGCCGTTCTGGAGAGCTTGAAAGACTGGGAGGTGCCGTTATTGCGGGCAGTCACCGCCTGGCAAGCCAAAGTGGGTAGATGTCAGATCCGTAAAGGCGGGCCATCAACAAAAGAGTCAATAATGGGGCATGGCTTGTGCTGACTGAGCTCACATTCCTGCGCCAACTTCTCCAGGATGGTGCGAGCGATCTGCAGTTGGGAGAGCTGTTTTTCGATTGCGTGGAGACGCTGCAGTGCCAAATGCCGCGCCTTGTGGTGATCCTGGGAGGCATCCATCGCGAGGAGTTGCGCGATCTCCTTCAAGGAGAAGCCAGCAGCCTGGGCCCCCTTGATAAAGAGCACTCGCCTCAGGTGGCTTTCATCATAGTGACGTACCTTGCCAGGGGCGTCAGGCACGTCCAGCAAGCCTTTGCGCTGATAAAAACGTAAGGTTTCGACACCTACTCCTGCCTTTGCTGCCAATTTCCCGATAGTAAACATGAGTAAGCCTCTTGACACCGTACCATGGTACGTAGTTTAAGCTTCTCTTCACTATTTGCAATGAGAGGAGGGGAGTCATGACTACGAACACCCAAAGCGCCTTGTTGTACCGCATGATGACAGCTGAGCATCAATGCCCTTATGGCTTGAAAACGCTGCATCTGCTGCGTCAGGCCGGATTTGACGTGGAAGACCATCATCTCGCCTCGCGCGAGGAAATAGATTCGTTCAAGTCAGAGCATGAGGTTGAGACCACGCCCCAGGTATTTATCGACGGTCGTCGTATCGGTGGCTATGAGGATGTACGCAAACACCTGGGCAAAGCAGTAAGCGACCCGGATGCTACAAGTTACCGGCCCGTGATCGCACTATTTTCAATGACCGCACTGTCTGCGCTGGCATTGAATCTGGGGTTTAACGGAAGTTGGCTATCCGTTCAGGCGGTAGAGTGGTTTATAGCGTTATCGATGGTGGTGCTGGCGCTGCTAAAACTGCAGGATGTAGAAAGCTTTTCTTCCATGTTCCTCAACTATGATCTGCTTGCGCGTCGCTGGGTTCCTTACAGCTATGTCTACCCGTACGCAGAGGGTCTGGCTGGTGTGCTGATGGTCGGTGGCTTGTTGAATTGGTTATCGATTCCTGTGGCATTGTTCATCGGTGCTGTGGGTGCATTGTCTGTAGTCAAGGCTGTTTATGTGGATAAACGGGAGATCAAATGTGCCTGTGTCGGCGGCGCCAATAACGTACCTTTAGGCTTTGTTTCTCTGACCGAAAACCTGATGATGATCGGCATGGCTTTGTGGATGTGGTATAGCCATGGGTGGTTTTGAAGGCATGACTTGAAAGTACTTCCTGGGCGTTGCGACCAAAACAGCCATAGGGCTGGTACCGCAAGGCAATTCAGGCGGAGCCAATGTCAGCCCTTTCAAGAGAATGCCAATTGAGCCGGATCTGGCCGCTGTAGTGCATAAGGCCAAATCCGGTGCATAGCTAAAGGAGTGCAACTCGAGGCAGCCAGTCCATGCGGTGCATTGTTGAGATGAGTGCACTCCTCTTCAATCACTGGCCTTTCTGTTTGGGTCGTATCAGACCCTCCATCATTTCCAGCGGTAGCGGGAAGACGATGGTGGAGGCATTGCTGGTGCTCATGTCGGAGAGGGTTTGCAGGTAGCGTAGCTGCATGGCACCGGGCTCTTTAGCCATGACTCCGGCGGCTTCGACGAGTTTTTCCGAGGCCTGGAGTTCGCCTTCGGCGTGAATCACCTTGGCACGTCTTTCCCGTTCGGCTTCGGCCTGGCGGGCGATGGCGCGAATCATGCTCTCGTTCAGATCAACGTGTTTGATTTCTACGTTGGCGACCTTCACGCCCCACTCTTCGGTTTGAGCATCGAGAATTTCCTGAATATCGGCATTGAGTTTGTCTCGCTCTGAGAGCATTTCATCCAGGTCGTGTTTGCCGAGTACCGATCTCAAGGTCGTTTGCGCCAACTGGCTGGTTGCCTCGCCGTAGTTTTCAACTCGAATGATGGCACGTTCGGGGTCGACTACCCGAAAGTAGAGAACAGCGTTAACGTGCACGGTGACGTTGTCTTTCGAGATAACATCCTGGCTGGGTACGTCGAGGGCGACTACGCGCAAGTCGACGCGCACCAGTTGTTGAATGCCGGGAATGACGATGATCAAGCCAGGGCCCTTGACGCCCTGAAAGCGACCGAGAAAGAAGACTACGCCGCGCTGGTATTCCGGCAATATGCGAATGGCCGACGCAAGAATGATCAGCAGAAAAACAATAGGGGTGATGTATGAGAGCCAATCCAGGTTCATGGGTGTACCTCCGTTTTAGCCTTCAAGGGTGTGAGTGATCCGAAACGGTGACATGGGCGGTCAGGCCTTCTATGCGCATTACCTTGACCATCTGACCGCGCTCTATGGGCACAGTGGAAAGCGCCTTCCAGCGCTCGCCACCGGTGCTAATGTGCCCTCTGAATTCGCCATCCGCGATGTTGTGAAAATCTTCGGTCGCCAGGGCGTGCTCGCTTTTCATGGTATCAAGCCCGGCCACAGAGGGGCGTCGCCTCAGGGTGATCAATCGTGTCATGGCCCAGAGCAGGAAACCGCCAGCGATGGCCGCTATGCCGCCTATGGTGGGTATGGATATGGCCTGGTTTGACCCGTCCATCAGAATAATTGAGCCCGCTACAAAGGCGATGACTCCACCGATCCCCAGTATGCCGAAACTGGGCACAAAAGCTTCGCCGACGATCAACATTAGCCCGAACAGTATCAGTGCCAGGCCAGCGTAATTGACGCTGAGAATCTGGAAGGCGAAGAGCGCCAACAACAGGCAAATGGCACCAATGACGCCAGGGTAGAGGCTACCGGGGCTGGAAAGCTCAAAAATGATGCCGTAAAAACCGATAATCATCAGAAAATAGGCGACGTTGGGGTCGGTAATGACTTCCAGCAACTGGGTGCGCCAGTTCGGTTCAACTCGAGTCAGAGTCAGGTTGCTGGTATCCAGGGTACGCTCACCCGTGGCCATGGCGACGGTGCGACCATCGATCTGTCGCAACAGGTCGTCGATGTCGGTGGCGACCACATCAATCACGTTTTTCTCCAGTGCTTCGCGTGCCCCCAGGTTGACGGCTTCGCGTACGGCCTGTTCGGCCCAGTCTGCATTGCGGCCGTGGCGCTCAGCGAGCTCACGAATGTAGGCGACGGAATCTTCCAGCACCTTGCGCTCCATGGCGGTGCCGCCACGTCTGGCCTCAGATTCACGGGTTTCCTCTTCTGATTGGCTTTCCTCGCTGTCAGAGTCTTCACTGCGTTCGGGCTGTTCTGGTTCCTCATCGCCCATACCGGGCAGACCACCCATTTGCACAGGGGTCGCCGAGCCCAGATTGGTGGCAGGCGCCATGGCAGCGATGTGGCTACCATAAAGCATGAAAGTACCGGCGCTGGCCGCACGTGCACCCGAGGGGGAGACATAGGTTGCAACGGGGACGTCCGAGCGAAGAATTTCCTTGATGATTTGTCGCATGGATTCCATCAGGCCACCCGGTGTGTCCATCTGAATCACGACGATTCTGGCGTCTTCGTCAGCGGCGCGTTCCAGGCCCCGAATCAGGTAGTCCATGGTGGCTGGGCCAATGGCGCCATCTACGGTCAAGATCAGCCCTTTACCCGACGTTTGAGCGTTGGTGTCCTGCGCCAGAGCATTTATGGCGAGGCTGCCCATGGCTAACAGCAGGCCAAGCAGAAAGAGCCCGAGCCAAAGCCTGGTGAGCGCGGTTCGGGCCGGGAATCGATTGTTGAGCGAATTCATCGCTGGGTGCCCCTTTTAATGCTTTGCACTTACAGGGTAGCAGAGGCTCATGGCTTTTCATTTCTAATAGATTTTCCGTACCGTTCTACCCGTCAAACTTTTGTGCCAGACTCAAGGCAAACCCTGGAAGAGCCCCTCTTTATGACAATCCTGACCTGGTTCGGTATCTTGTTGTGTTTATCGCAATCGGCGTTGCTCTCGGGCATGAACCTGGGCCTGTTTTCACTGAGCAAGCTGGAACTGGAAGTCGCAGCGCGCAAGGGCGATGCCCAGGCGAAAACCGTGCTGGCGTTACGGCAAGATGCCAACTTCGCCCTGGTCACCATTCTCTGGGGGAATGTCGGCGTCAATGTCTTCCTGGCCTTGTTGTCGAACTCGATACTCAATGGGGTATTGGCGTTTTTGTTCTCGACGGTGGTGATTACCGTCTTTGCCGAAATCATGCCGCAGGCCTATTTCAGCCGGAATGCACTGCGCATGGCGGCCCTGTTGTCGCCAGTGCTGCGCGGCTATCAACTGGTGTTATACCCCCTGGCGAAACCGACCGCCAAAGTGCTGGACTGGTGGCTGGGAGCAGAAGGCATTCGGTTTTATCGAGAGAAGGACCTGAGGCGCATCATCCGACTGCACATGGACGATGCCGAGAGCGACATCGCGCGAATGGAAGGTCAGGGGGCACTGAACTTCCTGGAAATTGATGATGTGCCCATGCGCGAAGAAGGCGAGCCGGTGGACCCGAAAAGTGTGCTGACACTGCCGTTTCTGGAAGGCAAACCCCAGTTCCCCACCATTGAACCGAGCACGGATGACGCCTTTCTGAGAGTCATCAATC
This sequence comes from Saccharospirillum sp., assembly GCA_022565595.1. Classification (GTDB taxonomy): domain Bacteria; phylum Pseudomonadota; class Gammaproteobacteria; order Pseudomonadales; family Natronospirillaceae; genus Saccharospirillum. The sequence goes on from JAIUML010000011.1 coordinate 64,373, forward strand.
GCTCGGGCAAGAGTTGGGTGGTGATCGTCGATACCGAAGGCGAACCGCGCCTGGTACTGAGCGCCAACGACTTTATTCGCCAGGCGCTGTTTGCACCGGATCAATTCAACCCGTTCAAGCATTGTCACCGGCCGATCATCGTGCGTAATCCGCAGCAGACCCTGGGCGAACTGATGCAGCGCTATAGAGTGCGTTCCCCCCATCAGGGCGACGATATCGTCGAAGAAGATGTTATTTTGTTGTGGGGCGAAACGCCCAAGGTGGTAACGGGCACCGATATCCTCGGGCGTCTGCTAAGGGGCATAGCGCGTGAAGGAAAAGCTCCCGCACCGGGTTCCAGTGTTTAACGGCGCTTGCCGTCCTTGTGCCACATCTTGTAGCCCTTATCGAGCATTGACTTGCCAAGGACGTGTGCAGCCACTGGGGCAGTGAGAATCAGAAATATCATGATCGCCACCGCCCGAGATACCGAAGCAACGTCGCGAAAGTGCAGCGCAACAGCAATCATCAACAGGCCCAGGCCAATGGTGCCCGCCTTGGTACTGGCGTGCATGCGAATGTACAAATCCGGCATGCGCAAGATACCCAGGCCAGCAACGGTGATGAAGAACACCCCGATCAGCAGGAAGAGTATGGTCAAAGCCTCCAGAATCATAACTCCTCCTCCGAGTCGACAACCTTGTCCAACTGACTCTTGATAATCCAGCGAGCAAAAGCAATGGTACCAAGAAAGGCGACCAGAGCCAGGGTAATGGCAATGTCGAGAAAGGCGGGTTCGTTGCTGCTGATGCTGTAAACGGCAATAAAACCAATGGTCAAAAAGGCGATCAGGTCTAGTGCGACAACGCGATCGGCCAGGGTGGGTCCCTTGACCAGGCGCATCAGGCAAAACACCAGTCCGAAGATCAGGCTGATAAACGAAAAGTTGATCGCATATTCCAGAATGCTAGCCACGAGTCACCTCCAGAAGCCGTTTCTCGAGGCCGGTTTTAAGTTCGGCTATTACGGCGTCCTTGTCTTCTGCGAACATGGCGTGGATGATCAAACAGGAGCGGTCGTCGCTGACATCGAGCGTCAGTGAGCCTGGTGTCATGGAGATCATGTTGGCGAGCAGCATAATTTCGAGGTCAGACTTGGCATCCAGCGGGTAACGAATAATGTCCGGGTCGCTGAGGTGAGTCGGCGTCAGTACATCCCAGACCACCTTGATGCTGGTGATAATGACTTCCTTCAGAAAGAAAGCCAGCAAACGCACAGCGGCCCAGGCCTGTCGGCCGTAGCTCAGTTTTCCTGTAGCGGATTGGGTCAGGCTCAAACTGAGAAAACCAACCACAAAGCCCACTATGAAGTTGAAGGTACTGAAGCTGCCGTTGATCAGCATCCAGGAGACCGCCAGAACAATGTTGAGCGTAAACAGATTCATTGTCTTACCCCCATAACGGCAACGAAGTAGGCTTCACTGTCGAGTAGCTGGTTGGCGGCTGTCATCGCGTAATTGTACAAGGGTTCGACGGCCAGGCCGATGGTAACGGTCAGGGCGGCCATAACGGCGATGGGTGTCAAGTAGAGCCACTTGGTTGAGGCGCTCATCGGGTTCGTCGTCTGCCCTTCAGGAGCCGCCTTCCAGAATGCTTCGGCCCAGATTTTGGCCATGGAGAACAGCGTCATTAACCCAACGAACAGGGCTGTCGCCGCCATGATGTAGTGCTCTGTTTCCAGGCTGGCGCGAATCAACATGAATTTCCCCCAGAAGCCAGACAGCGGTGGGAAGCCTGCCAAAGAAAAGGCGTGAATAACAAAGAGCACACCCAGCCAGGGCGTTGCCTTGTAGGCGCCACCCAGGTCCGCCAGTTCATCACTGCCATGCTTGCGTTGTAAAAAGCCACCAATGAGCAGCAAGCTGGCTTTGACGATGATGTTGTGAATGATATAGAACAAACCACCGGCGATGGCCAGGGGAGTAAACAAGGCGAGCCCCAGAATCATGTAGCCAATCTGGCTGATGGTGTGAAAGGCCAGAATACGCTTCACATTGTAGTGCGCTGCGGCCCCCAGCACACCCGTCACCATGGTAAAGCCGGCAATCAGCAGCAATAGGGGTTTAAGGCCGGTTTCCGGCAGGGAAAAAATCAGTGTAAAAACACGCATCAAGGCATAAACGCCGACCTTGGTCAGAATGCCCGCAAAGAGCGCAACAATGGTATTGGGTAAGGTGTGGTAGCTGGCAGGCAACCAGGCAAAGACCGGAAACAGCGCAGACTTGATGGCGAAGCCAAAGAGGAAAAGGCTGGCAATAAGCGTCATTTCACCGCTGTCGAGCAGCTGTACTTTTACGCTCAGGTCGGCCATGTTCAGAGTGCCCGTTGCGCCATGCAACAGACCAATACCCAGCAGGAACACCAGGGTCGAAATCAGGTTGAGAATGACGTACTTGACCGCGCCCTCGATCTGAACTTTGGTTGCATCCAGAATCATCAGGCCGAACGAGGAAATCAGCATCACTTCAAACCAGACATAGAGGTTGAAGATGTCACCGGTGAGGAAACTGCCATAAACACCGGCCAGCAGTATCTGTATCAATACCTGGTAGAGCGGGTAGGAAGGCCGATCCGATAAATCGCCAGAGGCATAACAGACCGTTGCAAGCCCGATAATAGAGGTGATCAGCACCATGGCCGCGCTGAGATAATCGGCCACAAAGGCAATGCCAAAGGGTGCTGGCCAGTTACCCAGTGAAACCGCAATAACACCCTGGTCCATTACGGCATTGATCAACCCCAGAGCGGCCAGGAACTGCAGAACAATCCCCACCCAGATAAAGCTCAGCGATAGACGACGCCAACGCAGTGTCAGCCCGGCCAGGGTGCCGGTAAAGAGCGCCAATACTACTGGCAGTACCAACAGCCAATCGGTCATTGGGTCTCCTCGGATTTACGGTATTCATTCAGATCAGCGGTGCCCAGTTCCTTGCAGGCGCGATAGGCCAGGATCATGGTGAACAGCAAGAGTCCAAAGCCAATGACAATGGCCGTCAGAATCAGGGCCTGTGGCAAAGGGTTGGCGAACCCTTCGGCCAATTGCAATGCGCCTTCTTCGATCAGGGGAGGGTGGCCCTTGGTCAAGCGCCCGGCGACGAAAATGCCCAGGTTCACCGCGTTGCTGACGATCATCAAGCCGAAGATAAAGCGCACGATGTGCCGCTCCATCATCAGATAGATTCCGCAGCCGAGCATGATACCGACCACAATGCTCCATAGGGTTTCCATCAGCTCAGCTCCTCATCCACTTTCAACAGAATGCCCAGCACGCCACCGATGACTGCGAGATACACCCCAAGGTCAAACAACAGAGGTGTACCGAGCGGCAAGATGTCTTTCCACCAGAGTCCGGTCAGCAAGGGTTCACCAAAGAAGAAGGGGATAACGGCTGATATCATCAGAATCAGGATGCCGACCAGACCCAGAAAAAGGGGCGTCTGCTTTAGCTGAGCGCGTACGTACTCGGCCGACTCGGACAACATCAGCAAACCGAAGGCGATGACCGCAATCAAGGCGCCAATAAAGCCACCACCGGGCTGGTTGTGGCCGCGAAAAAACAGATAGACGCTGAACAACAGCATCAAGCCGGTCACGATGTGTGAGGCGGTACGGAAAATGACACTATTCATGACACCCCCTTCTTGTAACGTTTAATGACGCCGATGGCGGCTATGGCGGCCACCACCACAACAACGACTTCGCCAAGCGTATCGAAGGCTCGGAAGTCGACCAGAATGACATTCACTACGTTGCGGCCATGGGCAAAAGGCACACTGTAGTCGGAGAAGTATTGCGGCAGGCTTTGATCCAGCGGATCACTGGTGATCATCAGCATCAGCAAGGCCATACAGAAACCGATAGTGGCTGCGACACTGGCCTGAACCACCTTACGTCGGCCGCTGTTTTGCGGCACATCCGTCAACAGAGGCAAGCGGCGCATGACAATGGCGATGAACACCACAGACAGAGTCTCGACCAGCAACTGGGTTTTTGAGACGTCCGGAGCGCTGTAGATCATGAAGATCAGGGTGGTCAGGAAGCCGATCATGCCCAGGGTGGCAATGGATGTCAGGCGCGATGGGGAGACAATGATGATGGCGGCACAGCACACCATCAGTACACCAATGGCGAACTCATAAAACTCGGCGTCAAAGGACAACACCGGCAAGGCACTGGTGGCGTAAACGCCGAAGACCAGGATGGCAGCGAGTACGACAAAGAATTGCAGCACGTAGCCGCTTAATTGGCCGTGCTGCAGTACAGAGGTTTGCCAGTTGGAGAACCGGATGACGCTGTTAAGCGCCCTATTGTAGAGCTCTGGCCCGTTGGGCAGAGCACCGGTGAGACGCACCAGAAACCGAAACAGCGCCGGATAGAACCGGTACAGCACCACACCCGAGGCCAGGGTGAACAGGCTCAGTATCAACGGCAGGTTGATGCCGGACCAGAGTTTTACGGCTTCTGGAGCACCGTTCCCAAGCATGACCAGCATGGCGGGATTGATAATGGCCGATTGAAACAGACCGAGCAGTGCGATCGGTACGAGCAAGCCCATAAAGGTCAGGATCAAGGGCGGGATCCACAGCAGCTTGTAGTGCTCTACCGGCTTGATTTCGACCGACTTTTCATCTTTTTGGCCAAGGAAGGGCTTAATGACCAGCACCAGAGCCAGGGTTACCAGTAGAACGTTGATGCCGACCATGGCAATGGTTGTCACCAGGTCGCTGTAAGTGCCTGCCTTGTACATATACTCTTTGCTCAAGAACCCCATGGTCGGCGGAAAGCCGGCCTTGGATGCCGAGCCAACCACAGCCGCAACAAAGCTGATGCCAAGCACCGGTCGCATACCCGAGAGCAAGTCATACTCCCGCGTGCCACTGGCCTTGTCGACAATGCCGATCACCATAAACAGGCCGGCCTTGTAAAAGGCGTGAGCCGCAATCAACAGCAGCGCGGCAGAAACGGCGGTTTCGGTACCGATACCGAGCAACAACACCAGCTTGCCCAATACCACATTGGTGCTGAAGGCGAGCATCAGTTTTAAATCTGTCTGACGCAGCGCCAGCAGGCCGCACCAGAGGCCGGTAGTGGCGCCAGCGATACCCAACGACCAGGACCAGAGCGCCGTATCACCGTATACCGGAAGCAGGCGAGCCAACAAATAGACCCCGGCCTTTACCATGGTGGCCGAGTGGAGGTAAGCACTGACTGGAGTGGGCGCCGCCATCGCACCGGGTAACCAGAAATGCACCGGGAACTGGGCTGACTTGGTAAAGGCGCCCACCAGCACGCAAATCAGTGAGGCGGTAAACCAGGGGCTGTTGGCGTACTCCGGTGCTCGTTCGATAATCAGGCTGAGCTGATAGCTTTCCGCCATGTTGCCCAGCATCAACAAGCCGGCCAGTAGCGTCAGCCCACCGATCCCGGTTACCAGCATGGCCTGAAGTGCATTCTTGCGGGACTTCAGCTCTTCATGGTTGTAACCGATAAGCAGATAGGAGGTAAGAGTGGTCAGCTCCCAGAACACAAACAACAAGAGGATGTTGTCGGCCAGTACCAGTCCCAACATCGACAGCATGAACAGCGTCAGCAGCAGATGAAAAGAGAACCGCGCTGGCTTGCCTTTCATGTAGGCCAGCGCATACAGCTGGATCAACACCCCAACGCCGGTGATCAGCCCTGCAAAGAGGACGCTGAGCCCGTCGAGACGAAACATCAAATTGACGTCCAGAGAGGGAACCCAGGCCCATTCGAGCTGAGTCAGGGGAGGCTGATAGGTGAAAAGCACCCATAGCAGCAACAGGAACGGCAGCAGGACCATAGCGCCGAGCGCCAAATTCAACCTGGTTTGAGCCATAATGATAAACACTCTCCTCTTGCCCGGCACTGGTCAGTACTGAACTCAATCGACACAGTACCAAGGGCTTAGCCCCAGGGCGGGTGAATCAGGAGGTGTAGAATGTAACAGATTTTAACGCCGTGCATAGATGTTGACAGCGTTTCGCATATAAGCAGGGCCTTTTTCAGAGTTCCGTCTTTACGGTTTCTTGACGGACCCGGGTAGCTCGGCATCGGGGTTCAAACGCAGCCGGGCTTTTTCGAACAGGTCCGGGTTCTGCGTCCTTTCCAGCCGATGCAGGCGCTGATGCAGGGCTGTTTTGGTCATCATATGAGCGGTAATGGGTGCCGTAAAAAACAGGAAGACGGTCACCAGCAGCTCGCTGATGCTGAGCCCATCTCGGGTCAGGGTCGCGTAGATAGCCGAGACCAACAGCACCATGCCAATGCCCAGGGTAGAAGCCTTGGTAGGAGCGTGCAAACGCATAAAGATATCCTGAAGGCGGACAATGCCGATGGAACCGGCCAACAGGAAGACACCGCCGGTGAGCAGCAGAATTGATAAAACCCATTCGGTCAGGGTATTCATGAAAGGCCTCCGTTACTCAATCAGGTCGCCACGAATCAGGAATTTGCACAGGGCTGTGGAACTGATGAAGCCCAGCAGGGCGATCAACAGTGCCCCCTCAAAGTAGAGCGCGGAGCGAAAATAGATGCCCAGCAACACGATCAGAGCAATGCCATTGATGTACATGGTGTCCAGCGCCAGTACCCGGTCGAGCACATCCGGGCCGACCAGCAAGCGGTAGAGGTTCAGGATCAGCGCAATACTGACCATGCCTGAAACAATCATGACGACGGTGTTCAGCATTCGAATATCCTCTTCAGTGGGGCTTCGTAGCGTTGCTTGATCTCAGCGATGCGTGCCGCTTCGTCTTCCAGATGCAGGCAATGCACGTAGAGGTATTTTTTGTCGGCGGAAACTTCGGCGCTGACGGTGCCCGGGGTCAGGGTGATGGTGTTGGCTAGCATGGTGATCGGCAGTGGCTCGGTAATGTCCAGAGGTACGGCGATCATGCCCGGTTGCAGATGACTCATGGGCCCCAGTACCAGCCGCAGTACTTCCAGGTTGGATTTGATGATGTCCCAGATCAGGTGGCCGATGTACAGCATCGCCAGGTCTGGCCGCATCATGCGGGGGTGGCGCTGCTGGAACAGGTCGGTCAGCAACGGAATGGTAAAGGCCAGGATCAGGCCCAGGATAACGTTCCCTGCGGATATGGAGCTGTTCAACAGCAGCCAGACCAGGAAGATCAGCAGGCTATGATAGGGGCTGGGCAGCCAGCGCCAATGAGGCAGGTATTTCATTGCAATGCGACCTCCGTAGCCGATGTCACCAATTGCCTGGCCGCCAGTGCCAGGGTGTCTGTCAATGGGCCTGCGAATAGCACCATGGCCGGTGCCGAGAGTGTGAACAGCATCAAGGCAGCCATGGGCAAGGCGCTGGTGGTTTCTGCCGGTGCTTTGCTGCCAGTGGTGTGCCACAGCAGCGAGGTGCCCGCGCGCGACAAGCCAATCAAGGCCGCCAGGCTGCCGACCAGGATGAACGTCCAGGCGACCAGTTGCTGACTGCCCGTTTGCGCTGAAACCAGAATCAGTGTTTTGCCGATAAAGCCTGACATGGGCGGCATGCCCACCGCCGTAATGGCGATGACCATGAAGGTGATGCTCATCAGACTGCGCTGTCGCATAGGGCGAGCGGGTACAAAGTTGTCGGCTGCCGGGCCACGCTTGTGGGCAATGATGTCGGCCAGCAGGAACAGCGCTGCGGTTACCAGGGTGGAGTGAATCAAATAGTAGAGCCCGGCAGAGACGGCCGCCTCGCTGCCCAATGCCACGGTAAACATCAGCGTCGCAACGGAAATCAGCACCAGGTTGGCGGTCAGGGTGCGCAGGTTCTTGCTGCCCAGCACGCCTATGATGCCTACTAGCATGGTTGCTGCTGCCATCACCCAGAACAGGGTTTGCATCAAGCCGCCGCCCAGCTCTGGCTGATGGCCGAAGGTGCCAATGTGAATGCGGTAAAAGCCGTAGATGCCCACCTTGGTCATGATGGCAAAAAGTGCCGCCACAGGTGCCGTGGCGGCGGCGTAACTGCGCACCAGCCAGAACTGCAACGGTACCAGTGCGGTTTTCAGGCCAAAGACTACCACCAGAATCAGCAACGCCGCTTCGAGCAGCACCAGCTGGTCTTCGCGCATCAAGGCAACGCGCTCAGCCATATGGGCCATATTCAGGGTGCCGAGGGTGCCATAGAGCAGACCAAGGGCGACCAGGAAGAGAGCCGAGCCGATCAGGTTGAGCGTTACATACTGAACGCTGGCGCGAATCCGGGTCTTGCCTCCGGAATGCACCAGCAGGCCATAGGAGGCGAGCAAGAGGATTTCGAAGAAGACAAAGAGGTTGAACATGTCGCCGGTCAGAAAGGCGCCATAGATGCCCATCAGTTGATACTGAAACAGCGGGTGGAAGAAGGAGCCGGCTTCATCGGTTCCAGCATTGGCGTAGATGACCACACCCAGACTCAGCACAGCCGTCAGTAATACCAGAAGGGTGGACAGCCGGTCTGCAACCAACACAATGCCAAAAGGCTGTTCCCAATCACCAAGCAAGTAGTGCGTGGTCACCTCTGTGCTGCCGTTGTACAGCGCGATGGCCGCCACCAGGGTCAAGAGGGTCGCGCCCAGGCTAACCAGGCGTTGTTGACGCATGCTTCGCTGCAGTATGGGCAACAGCAACAGGGCGCCAGTCAGAGCCGGAATCAGGATGGGCAGAATGGGCAGGTGGTTGATCACGCCTTGCGACCTCCCTTGTCGGCCGCAATAGAACTGTCGTGCACACGCTCATCGGCTGGTTTGCCATCGACGTGGTCGTTACCGTTCTCGGAGTAGGCACGAATGGAGAGCACCAGCATGAAGGCCGTCATGGCGAAGCCAATCACGATAGCGGTAAGCACCAGCGCCTGAGGCAGAGGGTCGGCATAGGTTGCGGATTCGCCCAGGATGGCGGCCATATTGGAGTTCAGACGGCCGCTCGCAAACAGAAAGAGGTTGACCGCATAGGACAGCATGATCAAACCCAGAATGACCGGAAAGGTGCGGCCTCGCAACAACAGATAGATACCACAGCTGGTCAGTATGCCCACACAAATAGCGTACAAGCCCTCCATCAGTTTGCCTCCTCTTCACGCGGCCTGTGGGCCGTAGTCAGTTTGCCCAGGTTGGTCAGAATCATCAGCGTGGAGCCGACCACAGTCAGGTAGACGCCGAGATCAAAGGCGATGGCGCTGGCCACTTCGAATTTGCCGACGATGGGCCAGGTGATGTAATCGAACCAGGACGTCAGGAAGGGATACCCCAGAACCATGGAGCCCATTCCAGTCACAGTGGCGATGAGCAGGCCGCTGGCAATGAGAATGCTGTATTCAAAACGGAAGCGAGTTTGCAGCCAGTCGATGCCATGCGCAATGTACTGCTGGATGATGGCAATGGTGGTGATCAGGCCAGCAATGAAACCACCGCCAGGCATGTTGTGGCCGCGCAGGAAGATGTAGGCCGAAACCAGCAACGCCAGCGGCAGCATGCTTTGGGAAACGACATTGAGCATAAAGGGGTGTTTGTCGCCCGACCAGGTCATACCGGCGGCGTCGGCGCTGCGATAGTGCAAGCGCACCCCCGCCAGCAACTTGAAGATACCCAGGGCTGCGATCCCAAGTACCGTAATTTCGCCAAAAGTATCGAAACCTCGAAAGTCGACCAGAATCACATTGACCACGTTGGTGCCGCCGCCACCGATCTTGGCGTTTTCGGTGAAGAAACCGGAAATGGTGTCGAAAGGACGAGTGATCAGCGCGTACGTCAAGGTGCCCATCAGAGCGCCAAAGAGGCCAGCAATGCCCAGGTCGCGCATGACTCTGGGCGAACTCGATTCCTCGGGCGTCTTGTGGGGCAAGAAGAACAGCGCCAGCACTATCAGAATCAGTGTGACCACTTCGACGGAGAGCTGCGTCAGGGCAAGGTCGGGTGCGGAGAAAAGTACAAAGATCAGCGCCACGACCAGCCCGACAACGGACATCATCAACAGGGACAGCAGGCGTCGGTGATGCAGTATGACCACCATGATGGCGCCGAAAACGAGCAAAAGGGTGCCGGAGAGCATGGCACCATCCATGGGTTTGACGTTGAACACCTGACCCGGGCCAGCCTTGGCTGTCAGTGTCGGCAGAAGGATGACGAGGGTAAAGGTCAACAACAGGAAACTGGCGCGCTGCAGTGAACCATTGTCGAGGCGTTCGTACCATTCCCGACACCTGTACATGACGTTCTTGACGCCCTGATCGAAATTCTCGCTGGCATTGATTTCCGGGAAACGATCCTGGAAATCGTATAGGTGCAGGCGACGGCCGTAAATCCAGAGCCCGGCGCCAATGGCGATGGCACTCATCAGCAGCGCCATATTGAAGCCATGCCAGAGGTGAAGATGAGCATCCGGCGCTGCCTGGCCACTGGCTGCGGAGACGGCGCTCAGCAACATGGGCTCAACCAGGGCCGGTGCCAGACCGACCAGAACCACCAGCACCACAAAAAAAGCGACCGGCAACCACATCATGGCCGGTGGCTCATGTGGCATGCGAGGCAGGCGTTTGGGTTCGCCATTGAAGAAGAGGTCGTGTACCAGGCGAATGGAGTAGGCTACCGAGAAAATCGCACCAAAGACGGCCAGAACCGGAATCAACCATGACAGGGCGCCGAAATGGTCGAACTTTAGCGCTTCGGCAAACATCATTTCCTTGGATAAAAAGCCGTTCAGCAGGGGCAGGCCTGCCATGGACGCGGCGGCGGTCATGGTCAGGGTGGCGGTAATCGGCATGAACTTCCACAAGCCATTCAATTGACGCAGATCCCGCGTTCCGGTTTCGTGATCGACAATGCCTGCCGCCATGAACAGGGGGGCCTTGAACAGGGCGTGATTGATGACGTGAAAAAGGGCGGCCATCATGGCAAGTTCAGTGCCCAGGCCCATCAGCAGGGTGATCAAACCCAGGTGGCTGACGGTGGAATAGGCCAGCAGGGCCTTGATATCGTGCTTGAACAGCGCGAAATAGGCCGCCAGTGCCAGGGTCATTAAACCGGTCAGCGTGACGATGGTGATCCATAAATCGGTATCGGCCAGCACAGGATGAAAGCGGGCCAGCAAAAAGATACCGGCCTTGACCATGGTGGCCGAGTGCAGGTAAGCGCTGACGGGGGTCGGTGCGGCCATGGCATGAGGCAGCCAGAAGTGAAAGGGGAACTGCGCTGATTTGGTGAAGGCACCGAGCAGAACCAATATCAGAATGACCGGGTAGAGCGAGTGCTCGCGCAGCAAATCGCCACTGGCAAGCACAACGGACAGATCAAAGCTGCCGACGATCTGACCGATCAGCACCAGGCCTGCCAACAAGGCCAAGCCGCCCATGGCGGTAACCGTCAAGGCCTGGCGCGCACCCTTGCGCGCCGCCGAATTGTCGTGCCAGAAAGCAATAAGCAGAAAGGAGCTGAGGCTGGTCAATTCCCAGAACATCCACAACTGCAGCAGGTTATTGGACAGCACTATGCCCAGCATGGCCGTCATGAACAGCAACAGGCTGGCATAGAAGCGGGTGATCGAATCGTCCCCGGACAGGTAAAAACGGGCGTAGAGGATGACCAGCAAGCCGATGCCGATAATCAGCAAGCTGAACAGGTAGCCAAGGCCATCGAGTCGGAAGGAGAGATCCAGGCCCAGTACAGGGACCCAACTCAGGGTGAAGGTCAGGGTGTCGCCAGAGAATACCCGATCAGTGAAGCTGAACAGTACCATCAGTGCCAGAGCGGGCGCTATGGCAGTCAGCGCGAGAATGGTAGTCCGTTCAAGCCTGGCGGCAAGCAAAGGTACCAGGGTGCCCAGCAAGGGTAGCAGCGGTATCCATAGCAGCGACATGAGCGACGTTGGCTCCTTTCTTCAAGCAATCAAGTTGTGCAGTGAATGAGCACTTCCCGGACACAGTTAATGTGGCTGACGTTTTGACGTTGGTGGATGTCGGTGCTGTCCGCTCCAACCTCAAAAGACCATCTATATATAAGAAGGCTCTGGAAAGGCGCGGGATGATATAACCTGAGGTGAAGTTCGTCCAGTACGAAAAAGTGGGTAGGTGTCAATGCTGTAAAGGTATGACCCCATTTTTATGCATCGTTCAGGGTCTGGTCCTGAAGACGGCAATGGTACAATTCGGCGAAAGCCTTGGTGGGAAAATTTGATGACGGTGGTCATGATCGATAACCACGACTCCTTCACCTACAACCTGGTGCATTACCTTGAAGAGTTGGGCGCCAGAGTGGTGGTGGTGGTGCAAAGTGATGCCGTGTCGATTCCGGAGCTGGAGGCGCTGAAGCCTCAGGGCGTGATGGTATCGCCAGGCCCCTGTACGCCTAATGAGGCGGGCATTTCCATGGCGGCGATACAACATTTTGCCGGTAATGTGCCGATTCTGGGGGTGTGCCTGGGCCACCAGTGTATCGGCCAGGTGTTCGGTGCCGAGGTGGTCTGTGCCGACCAGGTGATGCACGGCAAGACATCGTTGATTGAACACGATGGCGAGGGTGTGTTCTCAGGCTTACCAAAACGTTTCACGGTAACGCGCTACCATTCGTTATTATTACAGCCGGATTCGCTGCCAAATTGTCTGGAAGTCACTGCAAGAGTGGTCAGACCGGATGGCGCTCCCGGTGAAATCATGGCGGTCCGACACAGGTCTCTGCCAATTCAAGGCGTACAATTTCACCCTGAATCCATTCTCACCGAGCAGGGTCACCCTCTCCTGGCCAACTTTTTGCGCCAATGCCAGGCGTTCGGGCCTGATCGTCGCGTTGCGATCTGATATAGTCCCATTTTGTTGGGCTGAAGTTGGTGCCTGTGGTTCGCAGCCGCTTCTGGGTACAGCCTTCCGGGGTCGTCGTATATACATCCATGTAGACTAGGCCACAGCCTCCTTGCTGCGGACTACCTCGCAAGACTGCACCCAGAATCGACTGCTGGTCCCAGTAACCTCGTCCAAACACTTTCTTTCCAATCTGAAGTTTTACCGGTTGATTTCAGGAGCAGCAATGGATATCAAACAGGCGTTGAAACGCATTTCCGAGCATGGCCACTTCAGTCAGGAAGAGATGCAAATGGTCATGCGTCAGATCATGACCGGTGAGTGCACCGACTCGCAGATTGGCGCCTTTCTGATGGGTTTGCGCATGAAAGGCGAAACCATTGAGGAGATAACCGGTGCGGCCATGGTGATGCGTGAACTGGCGGCGCGGGTTGAGGTGACTGGTGATTATCTGGTTGATACCTGTGGTACCGGTGGCGATGGTCAGGATCTATTCAACGTCTCGACCGCCAGTGCCTTTGTTGCTGCGGCGGCCGGAGCGCGGGTAGCCAAGCATGGTAACCGGGGTGTTTCATCCAACTCCGGCAGTGCCGATGTATTGGAGCAGGCGGACATCAGCATCGATTTTACCCCAGCGGAGACGGCTCGGGCGGTTGATTCAATTGGCGTTGGTTTCATGTTCGCGCCGTCGCACCACAGCGCCATGAAGTATGCCATTGGCCCTCGCAAGGAATTGGGGCTGCGCACCATTTTTAACATCATAGGCCCACTGACCAACCCGGCCAATGTGAAGCGTCAGGTCATAGGGGTATTCAGTGAAACCCTGTGCGAACCCTTGGCTTATGTTCTGAAGCGATTGGGCAGTGAGCATGTGATGGTGGTGCATTCGCGTGATGGTCTGGATGAGTTCAGTATTGGCGGTGCCAACTTTGTTGCAGAGCTGAAAGACGGTGAGGTGAGGACCTACTCGGTGCGTCCTGAAGATCTGGGGTTGGCGACTCAGAGCCTGGCTGGACTGGCAGTCAATTCATCGAAAGAGAGCTACGAGATCATCAAGAACTCTCTGACCGGGGCCGACGACGAGGTGTCAGCGCGGGCGGCCGACATCATTGCCTTTAACTCCGGCGCGGCGATTTATGTCTCTGGCGTGGCAGAGAGCTTTGAGGCGGGTGTGGCCATGGCCCAGGATGCCATTTCGACGGGTCTGGCATTCGAAAAGCTGAAAGAACTGGCGGCCTTCAGCGCAGCCCTGGAAGGAGAGTAATCTGTGTATTCAGCCGGCACCCCAACCATTTTAAAAAAGATACTCGATCGCAAGCTGGAAGAAGTGGCCGAACGCAGCAAGGTTCGCAGCGAAAATGACCTAGTGCAGGAGTTTGATCGCCACCCGGCTGCGCGTGGTTTTGTCCGCGCCATAGAGCAGCGCGTCGCGGCCAAACAAGCGGCAGTAATTGCTGAAATCAAGAAAGCATCGCCCAGTAAAGGGGTGTTGCGTGACCCCTTTAAACCAGTCGAAATAGCCCATAGCTACCAAAAGGCAGGTGCAGCTTGTTTGTCCATTTTAACCGACAAGGACTTCTTTCAGGGGCATGAAGACTACCTGATGGCGGTGCGCACAGACTGCGAACTACCGGTGATTCGCAAGGATTTTATCATTCACCCCTACCAGGTGGTTGAAGCTCGAGCCATAGGTGCCGATTGTATTCTGCTGATCGCTTCGGCGCTCGATCGACATCAATTGCAGGACCTTCATGACCAGGCGGTAGAACTGGGTATGGATGTATTGGTGGAAGTACATGACGCCGCCGAAATGGATACGGCCCTTCGCCTTGAAACCCGCCTGATTGGCATCAATAACCGCAATCTGCATACCTTTGACGTCACGCTTGATACCACCCTGGCGTTAAAAGACGCCGTGGATGAGTCGCGTATTCTGGTGACCGAGAGCGGTATTCTGGAGCCGGCAGATGTCAAACTGATGCAGGACAATGGCATCCATGCCTTCCTCGTTGGTGAGGCCTTTATGCGTGCCGAAGACCCGGGTCAACGTTTGACTGAACTGTTTGGAGAGTTATAAATGCCACCCATTGTTACCATCCTGATCGTATTGGCGCTGGCCATTCTGGTGGTCGTAAAAATTACCTCCGCTAACCCGACCAACCTGAGCGATGAACAGGCCGCCAAATACAGCAAGTGGATACGCATCCTGGTGCCGGTGGCGCTGATCGGGGTGGCGATCAAGTATTTTATAGGAGGTTGAGCCGTTCAGTGTTACTTCCGAACAAGGCTTTTACCTGCCAGTCTCTCCTTCTGTTCTCCTATTGCCTCGGTCATGAATGCCATCAGAGATTGTATGCGAGAGACGCCACGAAGGTCCGGGTGCATCAGAAACCAGATTCCGTAATTGAGTGATGGGATTGGGTCCGTCAGTTGCACCAGGTCGGGTTCCAGGTCGGCGAGATAGCAGGGTAAAGGCGCTACACCCAAGCCCGCTTTCACGCAACTGAGCATGCCGATCAGGGTGTCTACCCGAAAGGTGCACTGAGCATCGACCCCTTGGCGGGTCATCCATTGCCGCATGGGTTGATCGAACAAGCGGGAGCCGGGGCCGACCCACTCGACTGTAGTCGGATCTTCCGGCAGGCGCTTGATGCCATCCTTGTTACCATAGATTGCCATACCAATCTCTGCCAATTTGCGGCCAATGAGGTGTTCCGGTGGGGTATTGGAGGGTCGTATGGCCACGTCCGCTTCGCGTCGAGTGAGATTGAACAACTGGTTGGATACCGCCACATCCAGACTCACACCAGGGTATTTGGCTCGAAACCGTGCAAAGAGCGGTGACAGCAAACCGGCCATCATCGAATCCGTCGTGGTTACCCACACAGCCCCGCTCGGTTGCAAGTCGCGACCGACGATGCGTCTTTCAGCTTCGAGTACAAAGGCTTCCATCTCCCGCGCCGAGTCCGCCAGCTCTTCACCAGCAGGGGTAGCGCTATAGCCAGTGCGTGACCGCTCGAACAGCTTGGTCCCTATTCGAGCCTCAATGTCGCCCAGACGCCGGAAAATGGTCGCGTGATTGACCTTGAGCCGCCTTGCCGCGCCTGATAGAGAGCCGCTCTCTGCTATGGCGAGCACGGTTTCGAAGTCATCCCAGTGAATTCTGTGTGGGCCTGAGGTCTGGTCGCTCTGCTCAATGTGTTGTGCGATTTTGCAAACTCCACTTTAGTGTTTTGATAATTTTCTTGCGCATGTTATCAGCATACCATGGTGTTATTGCATCAACGAGCAATCAGAGGAGATAGCAAGATGGGAAACACCAGAACACAACAGACCAACACTAAAGTACCCTACAGAGCCGCATTTCGACTGTCTTCTGCGGTACTGGAATCATCCACTATACCGGACCGGTATCGCTGGTCAGATGACAGGATTCGAACCGATCTGATCGAGCAGGATCAGCGTCGGGAGCGGGCAGCCTGGGTGAGAAACCTGTGCAAGCAAGGCTGGGGTCGCGTCAAAGCTACCCTCAGCCATTCAGGGCAGCATCAGGGGGCGACAAATACCTCTGTGCCAGGGTAAAAGGCGTACCAGGCAAACCAGAACGCCACCAGGCTTGGCAAGGCTTCACCCTGATGCTCAATATGAGCACTTCGGTGCTCGCTGTCCCAGACCAGGGTGAAGTCGACACCGCCGACCTGATCCTCGAACCGTGCCAGCCCATGCTGATCCAGTTCCTCATAGGGGTAGGCCTTGTGCTCATCATTAAAGCTCACGCCCAATACCCACTCCTTGGTATGCCAGGGTCCCGGGGCACGATTGGCGACTGGAAAGAGGGTGGTCGGTGATGCCTCATAACCGGCGTAAGGGTTGCGCAAATAGTCACGGCGAAAACCGGTCTCACGGCTCAGTACATCAGTCTCGGGATGGGCTTCCCGCCATGCCTGCCAGGAGGTGTGTTGCACCGGCAAGATGGTCAATGTCTGGCCCTGTCTGGGGCCGGAAATGGCCCTGGCCCAGATCTGTGTCCAGAGGCTGTCGGTTTCGCGGTCATAGAGCAGGACATCGCTTTCAAATAAAAGGCCGGACACCCCAAAACTCGTTGGCTCGCCCTCCACCATACCGTCGAATACCATCCCGGTGTTGCACAGCGGGCAGAAGGTCACAACAACGGGATGACCGTTGAACTCGTCATTGACGATTTCATGCCAATTGAGAATGGCAATGGGGTAGGCCCTGGCGATGCCATCAAAATAAAGCCCCATGACACGCTCATCAGGGGCCAGCCATTGCGCCTCGTCAGCGGCATCAAATTTGGGGTTGTCGATGGCGGGAATGCCATCTTTTGGCGGGCCACCGCGGAGGATCCGTTCGACAGGGATGGACGTCGATGACAGGTCAAACCCATTCATCGACTGCGACCAGGCTGCGCTGGCAAGCAGCAGGTTCAGAAAAACAATACAAAATACTTTATGCGCCATGGCAGGCCTCAGCTTTCGTCCGGGTTCAGAAAGCTTTGACTGAGTCAGGGCTGGAAAGTTTCGTGTTCGACCGGCCTTCCAATCGAGCAGGATGCACGATTGGAAGGCTGGTGCTTGGCGGTCAGGCCTTGGGAGCCTTGTTCGGCTTGCTCTTTCTGGCTTTGTCACCGGCTGGTCTTGGCTTGCGCGGCGCGCTGCGGGCGGGGCGCTCGCTGTCGCCGCTGCCGTCTTCTACCCAGACACGCAGTCCCAGAGGGCGACCCTTGACGCGAGTCTTGCGCAATTGCTCAAAAATTTCCTTGGGCATGCCGTTGGGCAGATCCACCAGGGTATAGCCTTCGCGAATGCTGATGTTGTTGATGAAGCGACCTTCGATGCCGGCTTCATTGGCGATGGCGCCAACGATATGGCCAGGCTCCACGCCGTCCTTGCGACCCACATCCAGACGATACTTCTGCGCATCATAATCCAGTGGGCGATCCGATTTGGGGCCACCACTGCGCTCGCGGCGTGCCGGGCGCTCCTTGCCACCCTCACTGCGTTCACGTGCCGGGCGCGGCTTCGGATCTTCCGGCAACTGCAGGGGTTTGTCCTGCTGCGCCATTTTCGCCAGTACAGCAGCGAGATCGATCGGATTGAGGTCTTCCTGTTCAACCCAGCCAGTGATCATGGCGCGGAAAAAATCCAGATCCTTGGCGTCCAAATTGTCGATGACGGAAGCCTTGAACTGGGCCGCACGGTGTTCGGTCAGTTCATTGGCACTGGGCAAGGGGTAGGGCTTGATCTGGGTTTTGGTAACGCGTTCGATGTCGCGCAGCAGGCGGCGTTCACGTGGTTTGACGAACATGATGGCGCGGCCACTGCGACCGGCACGACCGGTACGGCCAATGCGGTGCGTGTAGGTCTGTACATCGCCGGGAATATCCCAGTTGATGACGTGACTGATGCGCTCGACGTCGAGGCCGCGCGCGGCGACATCGGTGGCGATGACCAGATCGAGTTTGCCTTTCTTGAACTGGTTGATGATGTCTTCACGTTGCTTCTGGGCCACGTCGCCGCTTAGAGCGGTACAGGCATGGCCACGCGCGGCCAGTTTCTCGGCCAGGAACTGACATTCAATTTTGGTGCGCACAAAGAGAATGGCCGCGTTCCAGTCTTCGACTTCCAGAATGCGGGTCAGGGCTTCGAGTTTATCGATACCACCGACATTCCAGACAAACTGTTCGATCTTGCCCAGGGCTTCCTGACTGGCTTTGATTTCGATACGCACCGGGTCGTTCAGGTACTGGTCCGTCAAACGGCGGACCTCCTTGACCATGGTGGCAGAGAACAGGGCGACCTGCTTGGTTTTGGGGGTGTGCTCCAGAATCCAGTCGATGTCCTCGACAAAGCCCATGCGCAGCATTTCGTCCGCTTCGTCGAGTACCAGATGGCTCAGCTGGCTCAAATCCAGTGAATTGCGACGCAGGTGGTCCATGACACGGCCTGGCGTGCCGACGATGACCTGAGGGTTCTGCTTCAGACCGCGCAGCTGGTTGCGCATGTCGGCACCGCCATAGATGGGCAGTACATGAAAGCCGGGCAAACCCTTGGCGTAGGCCTGGAAAGCTTCGGCAACCTGAATGGCCAGCTCCCGCGTTGGGCACAATACCAGGGTTTGCGGCGTCTGCACCTTGTTGCTCATGCGCTGCAGCAATGGCAGAGCAAAAGCAGCGGTTTTACCGGTGCCTGTCTGTGCCAGGCCAAGCACATTGCGGCCTTCGAGGAGAGCAGGAATCGCCTGCTGCTGAATCGGGGTGGGCGTCTCGTAACCCAGGTTGTTCAGGGTGCCAACCATGGCCGTGTTGAGGCCCAGTTGTTGAAAATCAGGCGTTGCTTCGGGAGTGGTTTCGGTCATCTAAGGTTTCCTTGGGGCCATTCGCTTCTGGAACGGCCAAAACGGGCGGTTTGATGGACAAGGCATCAAACAACTAAGTCAAAAAAGGAGCCCGTTTCCAACCCATTCGGCCCAAGGCCGAAAAAACCCTTCACTGTTTTACGAAGGCAACTGAAGCAGGCTCCCAGAATCCGCCTGTCATGCACGGATACTGAAAAGCGGGCGCGGAGTATACATGATTGAGAATGGGAAAGAAAAAGGATTGTTCTGCTGCCTTATTCTCCCCAGAGGTCGTTTTCGTCAACCCAGCGTTGCAGACGGTTTGAACGGTCCTCAATGAGGAGCCCAATCTTGTGGCGTTCTTCTATGCGTTCAATGCGAAACTCGGGGTAGTCTTCACCACGTTTCAGCCGCTGAGCGGCATAGGCCCACTTGGCGGCGAAGTAACGGAGAATGTCGCGCGGCCGGTCACTGAAATTGTTCATGCCAACAATGTCGCAGGGGTGGTCTCCGGCCATGCCATACCAGCCGTCGAATCCGGGCGTGCCGACACTGCGAATTTTCCAGATGGAAACGTAAGGCACTTTGGCCCAGAAGGGTTCAGCTTCTATGCCGCCGGTCAGGATGTTGCGCGAGTCGAAATAGTGTCGCAGATCGCTCTGACGTTCGTTCAGCCACAGCTTGCGGTTGAACCGATTGCGGTAGTCTGGCTGGTGCGTCAAGCGTTTCAGATTAGACATGGCATGGCTTTACATCGTTGCCCTGGGTAGTCCTTTACAGTCCATAAGGCTACAGCAGGTTCCAGCCATATTCCAGTTCGCCAGGCATCCTTCTGACGATTATTTAACGCCGTTCTCCAACCCTTGCACAATACCGTCGAGTTGATCGCGGGCATCGACCAGGCCGCGCATCACGTCCTCCACTTCAACTCGATCAATATTCAAGCGCGTATAGATGGTCGCATCGAAATCGCCCGGGGCACCCGGTAAAAGGTTGTATTGCTGCAAAAGGTGGTTGGCCAGGTAGACCAGTTGGGCGTGATCAGCATGGGCACCCATATAATCCGGATCGGATTGATAGCGAATGCCGTAGCAGACTTCGTCCGGCATCTTCCAGCTTTTCATCAAGGAGGATGCGATCTGGTCGCCAGTAATGCCGAGCAAGTAATGCTCAATGTGTTGATGACTGATGTGTCTATTGGCTTCAAGCATGCGACAGGTGGCCGAGAAGTGTGGCCGAAAACCGTGTGCAAGAATAAGAAAGCCAAAGTTGTGTAACAGGCCAGTCAGGTAGACCAACCCAAAACCCGGGCGAAATTCTCTGGGAATCAACGACAGCAAGGCGCCACTCGCGGCTGCCGTGTACACGGCTCGCTTCCAATAAGGGGCGTAACCTTCAGGGCTGTCCTTGGGGATTTCCAGTGTCTGACCGAGTGATAAACCCAGGGCCAGGTTCATGACCAGGTCGTATCCCAGTACGCGTACTATGGCATCCTGAACCGACTTGATTGAACCGGGGGCCGCATAGTAGGACGAGCTGGCCCAACTGACGACCTGGGCCGCCAGGCTGGGGTCGCGCTCGACAATCCGGCTGAGTTTGCTGATGTCGGCATCGGGGTCAACACGCAAGCGGATGATGGCCTGGGCGGTTTCTGGCAACGGCGGGATTTCAAGTGTTTCTTCAAGCCGTTGACGGATGCGCAAAGCGGTAAAATTACTGACCGCGCGGTGAATTTCTTCCCGGTCGTGATCGAAAAGCGACAACTCGTAGTCCACTGTAATCGGCGGCAGCTCTACACAGATGTCTTCGACACGCGTGGTGTCTTTTTGCTTGATGGCTTTGATGTCCTGAATCTGAATCAAGCCATCAGGGTTGCCACTGTAGAGGCAGACGTCGTCACTGTTGAACAGGCGCTGGTCGATAAAGGTCTCTGCTTCGAGCAATTCATCAAAGGCAGGGAAGGTTCGTACCGAGAGGGTCGTCTTGAGCTTGTTCAGTTCGGGTATGGGCAGTGGTTGCAACTGCCGACCGGTAATGCGACGCACTTTCTCCAGGTCAAGCAAGGTGTCTGAACGGAAAAAGAGTTGCACCAGCCCAAAGCTGTCGCGTAGCAAAGCGACCTCTGCGCGCAGGCGATTGTGCACAGACTGGCTGAGTTGATGCGCTATTCCGTGTTTTCTCAGGTGCTGCTTTACCAGAAAGGGCAACTCGGTGCTGTTCGTATCAGGCATCGCATTGGCCATGGTTGGCGTTCCTCAGGGAAGACATTAGATAGTTTAGTTCAAGTTACCATGAAAGATAGGCCTGATAACACCGTCCATGTTCACAACCGAACAGTTTTACCCAGAAAAATGTGTTCGGATTCACATTCATTTATACCTGAGCATAGCGATCGGCATTGAACAGCCACCGGTTCACCAGGGGGCTAATGTGCGAAGGTTTCTCCCTGACCAGTTTTTGCGCGAGTTCTGGTATGACGGGCAACCAGTTGCGGTCGCGCTCCAGATCGGCCACGCGAAATTGCAGGGCCCCTGTCTGACGAGTACCCAGAACTTCACCTGGGCCACGCAACTTGAGATCTTCTTCGGCAATAATGAAGCCATCGCTGGTTGAACGCATGACTTCAAGTCGTTGCTTGCCCTGTGCAGAGAGCGGCGAGCCGAACATCAACAGGCAGTAGCTGTCTGCCGAACCGCGGCCGACTCGGCCACGCAATTGATGCAGTTGAGCAAGGCCCAGCCGCTCGGGGTTTTCGATAATCATGACCGAGGCATTGGGCACGTCCACACCCACTTCAATGACAGTGGTGGCGACCAGAATATCCAGTTCCGCTGCCTTGAAGGCTTCCATCAAGCGTGTTTTGTCAGCCGGCTTCATGCGGCCATGCAGCAGGCCGATGCGATGTTGTGGCAACGCTCGATGCAAGGCGTCGGCGGTTTCTTCCGCGGCCTCTGCCTGCAGTTCTTCGGATTCCTCGATCAGGGTGCAGACCCAGTACACCTGTCGACCATCAGCACAGGCGGCGTCGACACGGCGGACTACTGCATCACGACGGTCCTGACTGATCACAGTGGTGACGACTGGCGTGCGGCCCGGTGGCAGTTCATCGATAATGGAGACATCGAGGTCGGCATAGGCGGTCATGGCCAGGGTTCTGGGAATGGGGGTGGCAGTCATGGTCAACTGGTGTGGCAAGCCCAGAACGGCTTTTTCTTTCAGGGCCAGGCGCTGATGCACACCAAAACGGTGTTGCTCATCAATGATGACCAGCCCCAGCTTGTGGTAGTCGACACCCTGCTGAAACAGGGCGTGGGTGCCCATCAACAATTGAAGGTCACCCTGGGCCAGTTGCTGTAACAGGGCGGTGCGCTGCTTCTTGCCAGTCTTGCCGACGAGCAGGCCGGTTGTTACGCCCAAAGGCTCTGCCCAGACACTGAGCGTGCGGTAATGTTGCTCGGCCAGCAATTCCGTTGGTGCCATCATGGCCACCTGATAGCCGGCCTCAATGGCCTGTAAGGCGGCCATCATGGCCACCAGGGTTTTACCCGAGCCGACATCCCCCTGCACCAGGCGCAGCATGGGTTGGCTGAGCGCCATGTCTGCCTGAATCTCTCCGACCACTCTCTGTTGAGCGCCGGTCAGGGTAAAGGGCAACTGTCGCAGTAATTGACTGACCAGAGTGCGACTGGGTGGCAGCGCTGGCGCGCCGAGAGATTGGGTCTTCTGGCGCACCTGCATCAGGCTGAGGTGATGTGCCAACAGTTCTTCTACCGCCAGTCGCTGTTGGGCTGGGTGCAGCCCACTGAGCAGGGCATCGGTGTCGCTGCCCGGTTCGGGGTGGTGCAGGGTGAGCAGGGCATCGGTCAGGGTGGGCAAGCCCCAACCACTGAGCCAATCAGGTGGTAACCATTCCTTTAACCCGCCCTGACGCTTCAAGGCCGTAATGGCCTGGTCCACCAGGGCACGCAGTCTTAACTGATTGAGCCCTTCGGTGCTGGGGTACAGGGGCGTCAGAGATTGCTCCAGCGGCGGGAAGTCCTGACTGTCGCTGACCCTGTATTCGGGGTGGTTCATCTCAAGGCCAGTGGCGCCCATCCGCACCTCACCATAACAGCGAATGCGCCGACCCTTTTTCAGCATGGCTTCCTGGGCACGGCTGAAATGAAACAGGCGCATGGTCATCAGGCCGGAGGCATCGGCTATACGGCAAAGCAGGCTGCGGCGCCGGCCGAAAACCACTTGAACCGCTCGAATCTCGCCTTCGATAACGACCGCCATTCCCAGCTTCAATTGAGCAATGGGGGTCAGACGAGTGCGGTTCTGGTACTTGTAGGGCAGATGAAACAACAGGTCCGATACGAGAGTCAGGCCAATGGCCTGGCACTTCTCGGCCAGTTTGGGACCTATACCCTTGAGCTCGCTGAGCGGTCGGTCCAGAGCCAATTCAGGCGGCATCCGCGCCGATTTTGCATTGACGCACACTGGACTCGATCAAATCGATGGCCTTCGGTCTCGGAAAGCTGGCGCGCCAGGCCAGCGCAACAGTGCGCCTGGGGGCCTTGCCCTTGAACGGCCTTACCACAACCTGATCGGTGTTGTAGAGGCTCGAGCCGGTGGCGGACTGTGGCAGGATGGTAATGCCCAGGTTGGAGGCCACCATATGACGCAGTGTTTCCAGTGAGCTGCCATCGGCCATGGTGCGTATGCGACCTTTGGGATCTCGCGAGGCCGAGGCGATGTTTGGACAGGCGAGAAAGATGTTGTCCCGAAAGCAATGGCCCTCGCCGAGCAGCAACAGGGGTTCCTGTATCAAACGTTCGGCAGGTATCGATTTCTCCTGACTCAGTAAGTGATCACTGGGCAGCAGTATCTCAAAATCCTCATCGAAGAGCGGTTTGGTCAGCACGTCCGGCTCCTTGAACGGCAGCGCTATGATGATGGCATCGAGTATGCCGTCGCGCAGGCGTTGGCGGAGGTTGCTGGTGAAATTTTCTTCGATTTCCAGTGGCATGTCCGGCGCCATACGGCGCAACTGAGGAATGATATGCGGCAAGAGGTAAGGGCCAACGGTGTAGATGACGCCAAGCTTGAGCGGGCTGGACAGTTGATTCTTGCCGGCGTGTGCCAGATCCTCGATCTTGTGGCACTCTTCCAGCACTCGTTGTGCCTGCTCGACAATGCGTTGGCCAATGGGGGTGATTTGAACGCCAGTCTTGCCGCGCTCAAAGATGGCGACACCGAGACGGTCTTCCAGTTTGCGTATGGCCACACTGAGCGTTGGCTGCGCTACATAGCATCGATCGGCTGCTTTGCCGAAATGACGGTCCTGGGCCAGGGCAACAATGTAACGTAATTCGGTCAGAGTCATGGTCATACTCCATTGGCTGCGGTTGCTATAAACTATCGAAAAGATAATCTTGATACAAGGGGTTAATGGTATGAGTCAGGTGGTATTGGCCGGTGTTGGGGATTTGAACCGGCGAGTTGCGTGCAGACTGCTGGCGAATGGACAGACTGTGGCCGGATTAAGGCGCAGCGAGGAAGACCCCGGCCTCGGCTTTGCTCAGCACTCTCTGGATTTGTCTGAGCAGCTCTGGCCGGACACTGGTGCGCAAACCGTGATAGTGGCGTTATCGGCTCCGGAGCGCACCTCAAACGGTTATTACCGAGGCTATGTAGCGCCCATGCTGTGGCTCAAGCGCAGCCTGGAGCAATGGCAGCACCTGCCGGAACGCATCATCGTGGTGGGGTCATCGCGTGTATACGGGGTAGACGATGGTCGAGAGTTGACCGAACACAGCCCCATCGAGCCAGCCGACTGGGCTGGTGAGCGATTGGCCGAAATGGAGGCGGCCGTTGATGCTCTGCCGGTACAAAGTTGTGTGGCGCGACTGAGCGGAATATACGGCCCAGGGCGGGACTGGTTGAGGCGGATGGCAAGGGCGGCAACCGAGCGCCCTCCCGAGCGCAACCACTGGACCAATCGCATTCACATCGAGGATGCTGCAGCCGCTCTTGTGCACCTGATGACAGTGGAAGCCCTGCCCACTCGCATGGTTGTGAGCGATCGCCAGCCAACGCCTTTGTTCGACGTGCTGAATTACTTGCGCGAGCAGGACGGGCTACCTGCACTGGTCGCACCTGAGGTGGACGGCGGCAAGCGGTTGTTGTCTGATCTTTTGCAGCAGTCGGGTTTTAAATGGCAGTTTCCGGACTACAAAAGCGGTGGCTACAGCGCCACCGCCTGAGTTGGTTGGCGCTTAACGCACTACGCGATAACAGGGAACGTACTCGCTGCCGGGCAATTTCATGCGTTGTTGTTTTACAAAGGAGGACAGCAACTCGTCCAGCGGCTCCATGATTTCGGCATCGCCGTGAATTTCGTAAGGGCCATGCTGTTCAATCAGGCGAATGCCCTGTTCCTTGACGTTACCGGCAACAATGCCGCTGAATGCCCGGCGCAGATTGGCAGCAAGGCGGTGTACCGGCATGTTTTTGCTCAATGCCAGTTTGGCCATGTTTTCGTGCGTGGGTTCGAATGGATGCTGGTATTCCTCGTCAATGTGCAGTTGCCAGTTGAAGTGATAGGCATCGACCCGGTCACGTCGAAACTCGCGTACGCGTTTCATGCCCTGGGCCATTTCACGAGCAGCCTGGGCGAAGTCACCAATGACGATCTTGTAGCGTTGTTGTGCTTCAAAACCCAGGGTGTGGGCGATGAACTCGTGTAACTGTTGGAAATAGGCCTCACTGCTCTTGGGTCCGGTCAGAACCAGGGGGAAGGGCAGTTCCTTGTTGTCCGGGTGCAGCAGTATGCCAAGAAAATACAGCAGTTCTTCCGCGGTACCAGCGCCACCGGGGAAGATGATGATGCCGTGGCCGACGCGGACAAAGGCTTCGAGGCGTTTTTCAATGTCAGGCAGAATCACCAGTTCGTTGACGATGGGGTTGGGCGCTTCGGCGGCGATGATGCCGGGCTCCGTCAGGCCGAGGTAACGGCCATTGCGAATGCGTTGTTTGGCGTGTGCAATGGTGGCCCCTTTCATCGGGCCTTTCATGGCGCCTGGGCCACAGCCGGTACAGATGTCGAGGCCGCGCAGCCCGAGTTCATGACCGACATCCTTGGTGTATTCGTACTCTTCGTGACTGATGGAGTGACCGCCCCAACAGACCACCATTCTGGGCTCTTCGCCGGGTATCATGGCGCGGGCGTTGCGCAGCAGGTGGAAAACGTAGTCAGTAACCCCCTCGCTGCTGTCGAAGTTGATGCGCTGGCTGTCGATTTCACTCTGGGTGTATACGATGTCGCGCAGAGCGGAGAACAACATTTCTCTCGTAGAGGCGATCATCTCTCCGTCGACAAAGGCGTCAGCCGGTGCGTTGTGCAGGTTAAGACGGATGCCTCTGTCCTGCTGCACGATCTCGATGCGAAAATCAGGATGAGATTCGAGAATGGTTTTGGCGTTGTCGATGTTGGAGCCGGTATTCAAAATGGCCAGGGCACAGCAACGAAACAGCTCATAGAGGCCGTTTTCGCCGACGGATTTGAGTTTCTGGACTTCCAGTTGGGAAAGGACTTCCAGGCTGCCTTTGGGAGTAACGGAGGCATTCACGGTATTCTTGCGCATTCGGTTTCCTGAGTGGGTCGGTTGATGGTGGGGCGAGACGTCGGACCGCCCCAGCCCCTCTCCCTTTCAGGGTAAGAGGGGGCTAAGAGCCCTCTCCCTCGGGAGAGGGTTGGGTGAGGGGTGTTTCACTGTCTTCAATTCCCACAACATCACATTAGTCCAAGTTTGAACGCTTCGCCCAGTTCAGCCAGGTGATCCATGCAATATGTAGCAATCAGCCGCATGGGCTCAGGATCCTTGACCTGAATGCTATCACTACCACTGTGTTGGGCGGCGGCGAGGGCTCGGCTGAGCCAGAAGCGAGTGGTAGCCTGCACCATCAGGGCAGGCAAGGCATCAATTTCGCTGTTTTCTAACGAACGGACCTGGTGGTAAGCCGCTGCGAAGTCGACGCAGCGTTGGGTATCCGGCAGGCCCTGGTCGTTGAGGCACCAGTCAATCATGCAGACGGCGATATCAAGAGCATAGGCGTCATAGCCGGCAAAATACCAGTCGATGATGCCGTTGAGCTGGTCGTCGACAAACAGAGCGTTGTCGTGAAAGAGGTCGGCGTGAATGATGCCGGCTGGCAGCTCTGAGGGTATGGCGTCGATGACGGTAAGCACGCGGGCAAGGGTTTCTGCGTGGGCTTCGCTGAGCTCAGGCATGAGCTGGCGCGCGGTGGTGGCGATCCACAGGCGATTGTGGCTGTGTTCGCGGTGTTCGTTGAAGTCTTCGGTGCTGCGATGAATATTGGCCAGGGCTCTGGCCAAGGTGTCAGCGTGCTGCGTGCTGGGTTGGTGGTGCTTGCCAGAGACACGCTCAAAGAGCACGGCGGGTTTGCCCCTGATGGTGGTCAGAAATTCGCCCTCTGCGGTGCGAAACGGCTGTGGCACGGCGCATTGGTGGTCGTGCAGGTGTTCACCGAGGCTGAGAAAGAAGGGCAGTTCTTCCGCGCTGTGTTTTTCGAAGAGGGTGAGTACGAACTGGGCGAGGTCGGTATCGACAAAGTAGTTGGTGTTCTCGGTCCCGGCCTGTATGCCACTGTGAGCCTGGTACTGGCCCAGAGTGTACTGGCTGAGCAGGGTTTCGATGTCCTGTTGAGACAGTTCGGTAAAAACAGACATAGGGCTACTGCGTTATATTGGAGTCGGGGCAGTATAAACGCAGTTTCCGGTTGGGCACACCCTGAAATGGCGATTCCTTACTCATGGTTCTCGACGGGAACCCGTGCAGGCTATTGGGGGTGCTCATTCAGGGTCGGCGTAAACCCTTCCATGGGGCCTGGACCGCAGCATCCCTGCTGCGGACCCCCCTGTATGAGCACCCCCAACATCCAGCACTAGCCTATTGTGAACTCATCAACTTGAGGTGATAAGATGGCTAAATATACCAAGGAATATACAACTGATGTCAGAAAGCAGTAATAACAAAGCCCCGGTAGTTCTGGTCGATGGGTCGTCCTATTTGTTTCGGGCCTTTCATGCGCTGCCGCCGTTGACCAACTCGCAGGGCCAGCAAACCGGTGCCATCAAGGGTGTGATCTCGATGATTCGCAAGCTGGTGACGGAATACCCGGAGAGCTGTATAGCGGTCATCTTTGATGCCAAGGGGCCGACTTTCCGCAATGAGATGTATGCGGATTACAAGGCGAATCGGCCGCCGATGCCGGATGAATTGCGCGAGCAGATTGAGCCGATTCACAGCATTATTCGCGCCATGGGTTTGCCGCTGCTGAGTATCGGTGGTGTGGAAGCCGATGACGTGATTGGTACTCTGGCGCATGAGGCGACGAACAAGCAGCTTGATTGTCTGGTCAGCACAGGCGACAAGGACATGGCCCAGTTGGTGAGTGATCACGTCACCCTGGTCGATACCATGAAGAACGAGACGCTGAACCCGGAGGCGGTGAACAACAAGTACGGCTTTCCGCCCGAGCGGATGATCGATTACCTGGCGCTGATGGGTGACAAGGTCGACAACATTCCCGGTGTGCCGGGTGTTGGTCAGAAGACAGCGCTGGCGTTGATCCAGGGCTTGGGTGGCCTGGATGATATCTACGCCAATCTCGACAAGATCAAGGATCTGGAGTTCCGTGGTGCCAAGACCATGGCTGCGAAACTGGAAGAGCACAAGGATCAGGCTTATCTGAGTTACGAGTTGGCGACCATCAAGCTGGATGTCGACCTTGATATTACGCTGGAGGCGCTGAAACCAGACGCCGCTAACGAAGAAGCCTTGCTGGCGCTGTATCAGCAGTATGAGTTCAAGACCTGGATTCGTGAACTCAGTGGCGAGACCGATCGCAAGGGTTCCGCTGGCAGTGACCAAACACCAGCATCCAGTCATTCAACGTCATCCAACAAGACGCTCTCCGCTGCCACTTTGCCCGAGTTGATCGAGCCGGAGCAGATCGAGTATCAGCAACTGACCGACGAGAGCGCCTTGAAATCCTTTCTTGACCGAGCCGAGCGGGAGGGGCAACTGACTCTGTTGCCGGTGCGGGCGGCCGGGCATTATCACGAGTCAGACCTGGTCGGAATGGGTCTGGCCATTGCGCCTGGCGTGGCAGCCTATGTGCCGGTGAAGGCGGAACAGGGCGATACGCTGGAGGAGCAGACGCTCTGGGCTTTATTGAAGCCGGTACTGGGCAGTTATCACGTTCGCAAGACGGGTTACGATTTCAAGGCGTTGTGGCACCTGTTGATACCGCGCGAGCTGGATGCCGCCCACCTGGGGCGGGATGTCCAGTTGATGGCCTTCGTCTACGACAGTACGGTGCGTCGTGACAAAGGGCTGAGCAACCATTTCAGCCCGCTGAGCCTGGATAACCTGTTCCGGCAGTATCTCGAGAAAGACCCGTCTACCATCGAAGACTTGCTGGGCAAATTCGGTAAGCGACAGATGCCGGTGGATAGTGCCGACCCGGAACAACTGGGTGCCTGGATGGCCGAGCGCGCTGACTTGACGCTGCGCCTGGCGGACTGGCTCGAAGTCACGTTGAGAGGGCGGGAACTCACCAATGTGTATGAGTTGATCGAGAAGCCGCTGTCGCGGGTTCTGGCCGAAGTGGAAGACAACGGCACCCTGCTCGATACGGTTTATATCCGTCAGCTCAGTCACGACTTCAATGTTCGGCTCGACGAACTGAAAACCCAGTGTCATTCCCAGGCCGGAGTTGAGTTCAACCTGGATTCACCGAAACAATTGGGCGAAGTTCTGTTCCAGAAAATGGCATTGCCGGTTGTATCCAAAACCGCCAGCGGCGCCCCCTCGACCAACGAAGAAGTGCTGAACGAACTGGCGCAACAGGGGTATGAATTACCAACACTGATTCTGCAGTACCGCCATCTGCGCAAGCTGGTGGGAACCTACACCGAGCCGCTGCCTGAATTGGTCGAAGCCCGTACCGGCCGTTTGCACACCAGCTACAACCAGACCGGCGCACAAACCGGGCGGCTCTCTTCCACCGACCCCAATCTGCAGAACATCCCCATTCGCAGCGAAGAAGGGCGCTCCATTCGCAAGGCGTTCGTCGCGCCCAAGGGTTACAAAATCCTGGCGGCCGACTACTCACAGATAGAGCTGCGCATCATGACGCACCTGTCGCAGGACGCCAACCTGATCACCGCCTTCCGCGAAGGCAAGGACATCCACAAGGCCACCGCTGCCGAGGTGATGGGCATACCCGAAGCCGAAGTCACCAACGAGCAACGCCGCTCGGCCAAGGCCATCAACTTCGGGCTGATCTACGGCATGTCCGCCTTTGGCCTGGCCAAACAGTTGGGCATCAGCCGCACCGACGCCAAAACCTACGTCGATACCTATTTCGAACGCTACCCAGGTGTGCGGCGCTATATGGAAGAAACCCGAGCCGAAGCCGCCGAAACGGGTTACGTCGAAACCGTGTTCGGTCGCCGCCTCTATCTACCGGACATTCAGGCTGGCACCCAGATGCTGCGTCGCGCCGCCGAACGTACTGCCATTAACGCACCCATGCAGGGCACAGCGGCCGACATCATCAAGATGGCCATGGTCGACGTCGCCAACTGGCTGCACAAGAGTCGCTTGCGGGCACAGATGATCATGCAAGTGCACGATGAACTGGTATTCGAAGTCCACCCGGACGACCTCGACGCCGTCACCGAAGGCGTCACCTTCCGCATGCAACACTGCGCCAGCCTGGATGTGCCATTGATTGTTGATGTGGGTGTTGGCGACAACTGGGACGAGGCGCATTGATTGATGGTGGAATGATTGCCAAATAATTTGAAAGCAACTCAATAACGCATTACCCTATACAACGTCTTGTCGGAGTGCCGGGCTTTTGCCTGGCTGAGATCGCATCAGCGGGATCCGTCGAACCTGATCGAGTTAATGCTCGCGAAGGGAACAAGAGAAGGTTGGTTTCTCTAACCGGCCTCGGGTCCGTTCCACAGTCTCTGGATCGACCCCTTGTTTGAATCGACGCAGACAGCAGGCGCTCGATTCAGCGCCTTCCCTGTCTGTGTTGTTTCATCGAAAACGTGAACTTATAGTCCCCCCAGTGCGGTCGCTCCGTCGTTCATTTACTCTGTTAACGCAGGAACGACTGGAATGACCACTACTACAACGAAAACGTCGAAACACCATCAGGATCAAGTCGTCGCTCAGCCACTGGGCGATCGGGTGCAGCAGCTGAGCCAGGATGCCATTGCCCCTTTCCCGAATTCGCATCGGGTTCATATAGAGGGCTCGCGGCCCGATATCCAGGTGGGCATGCGGGCCATCCAACTCTCTCCCACAGTGGTCGGCGGTACACCCGACCAGCCCATTCGTCGTGCCAATTCCCCTGTTTACGTATATGACACATCCGGC
Organism: Saccharospirillum sp.; assembly: GCA_022565595.1. Lineage (GTDB taxonomy): Bacteria > Pseudomonadota > Gammaproteobacteria > Pseudomonadales > Natronospirillaceae > Saccharospirillum. The sequence continues at coordinate 96,028 of JAIUML010000011.1, forward strand.
CCCTACACCGATCCGAACGCGAACATTGATGTCCGTTCGGGCCTGGCGCCCCTGCGTGATGCCTGGATTCGCGAACGGGCCGATACCGAAACGTTGGTACAACCGACCTCGGCTTATGCGCAACGTCGCCAGCAAGATCCACGCAACGATGCCGTTCAATGGCGGGGGCATCGCACTCCCCGTAGCGCCGTTTCTGGCGCCAATGTCAGCCAAATGCACTACGCCCGCCGCGGCATTATTACGCCCGAGATGGAGTACATCGCCATTCGCGAAAATCAGGGAAGGGAGCGCATGAGCGATGCGGCGCTGCAACACCAGCATCCGGGCCAGGCCTTTGGCGCGCGCCTGCCGGAGGCCATTACGCCGGAGTTTGTTCGCTCCGAAGTGGCACGCGGAAGGGCCGTGATACCGGCCAATATCAACCATCCCGAATCCGAGCCGATGATTATTGGTCGCAATTTTCTGGTGAAGGTGAATGCCAACATCGGTAATTCGGCGGTCACGTCCAGCATTGAAGAAGAGGTCGACAAGCTGATCTGGGCGACGCGCTGGGGGGCGGATACGGTCATGGATTTATCGACCGGACAGAACATCCATGAAACGCGAGAGTGGATAGTGCGCAACTCGCCGGTGCCCATTGGCACCGTACCACTCTACCAGGCGCTGGAGAAAGTCGGAGGGGTGGCCGAGGATCTGACCTGGGAAATATATCGCGATACCTTGATCGAACAGGCGGAGCAGGGCGTGGATTACTTCACCATTCACGCCGGCCTGCGTTTGCACCATGTACCGCTCACGGTGGATCGGCTGACAGGCATCGTCAGCCGGGGCGGCTCCATCATGGCCAAGTGGTGTCTGGCGCATCACCAGGAGAGTTTTCTCTTCACTCATTTCGAAGACATCTGCGCCATCATGAAGGCCTACGATGTTACCTTTTCGCTGGGCGATGGCCTGCGCCCGGGCTGCCTGGCTGACGCCAATGATGCCGCCCAGTTTGCCGAGCTGGAAACCCTGGGCGACCTGACGCAAATCGCCTGGCGGCACGATGTGCAGACCATTATCGAAGGGCCTGGCCATGTGCCCATGCACCTGATCAAGGAGAACATGGAAAAGCAGCTGGACTGTTGCGATGAAGCGCCCTTTTACACCCTGGGTCCACTGGTAACGGACATTGCCGCTGGCTACGATCACTTCGCGTCCGGCATTGGTGCAGCCCAGATTGGCTGGTATGGCTGCTCCATGCTGTGTTACGTCACGCCCAAGGAACATCTCGGCCTGCCTGATCGGGACGACGTCAAGCAGGGGCTGATGGCCTACAAGATCGCTGCCCATGCGGCAGACCTCGCCAAGGGTCACCCTGGCGCCCAGTTACGGGATAACGCCATGAGTCTGGCCCGCTTCGAGTTCCGTTGGGAAGACCAGTTCAACCTGGCGCTGGACCCGGACACCGCGCGCGCCTTCCACGATCAGACCCTGCCAAAGGAAGGCCACAAGGTGGCCCACTTCTGTTCAATGTGCGGCCCGAAATTCTGTTCCATGAAAATCAGCCACGAAGTACGGGATCAGTTTCGGGCAACCGATGACGACTCGAGCCAGACAAGGCTTTCGCCAGAAGCCGCCATGCAACAGAAAGCCGCTGAGTTTCGCCAGAGCGGTGCCGAGCTTTATCAACCGAGCACCGCTCTGGAGAATAAGGCATGAGCACCAGCAAAAGACCTCTGGTCTGGACCATCGCCGGCAGTGACAGCGGCGGTGGTGCGGGTTTGCAGGCTGATCTGCTGACCATTCATGATCTGGGCGCCCATGGTTGCAGCGTGGTCTCCAGCCTGACCGCGCAGAACAGCCTGGGCGTGCTGGCAGCGCAACCGGTGGCATTGGAGCTGTTTGCGCAGCAGTGTCAGGCGCTGGTCGAGGACATGCCACCCAGGGCCATCAAGCTGGGCCTGCTGGGCAGTGCTGCACAGGCGCACTACCTGCGCGAGGCGCTTGCCCAGTGGCGCCAGCAGTGGCCTGGCCTGGGTGTCGTGTTGGACCCGGTGCTGGTTGCCACCAGTGGCGATCGCCTGGCGCATACAAGCCTGGTCGAGGCGTTGCGTTCCTTGTTGCCCTTTGTTGATCTGGTCACTCCCAATATTGCGGAGCTGGCAGAGCTCGACGGCCGGCCGATCACGACCCTGGCGAATGCATTGGCGGCTGGCCAGGCGCTGTCGAAGCGCTTCAAGGTGGCGGTGTTGGTCAAGGGGGGGCATCTCGATAACGGCCATCATTGCGAAGATGCCCTGGTTGAACCGGCCCGTACCTGGTGGTTTCGCCAGCCGCGGCAGCCTACCCCCCATTGCCATGGCACCGGTTGTACGCTGAGCAGCGCCTGGGCAGCGGCCTGGTCGCAGGGCTATAGCCTGGCGGATGCGGTCACCCTCGCCAATGCTTATGTTCAGTCGGGTTTGCGCACGGCTTATGCCACCGGCCAGGGCGCGGGCACTCTGGCGCGCACGGGTTGGCCCGGGGCCGAATCGATGGCGCGGATGCATTGCCCGGGTGACCCGGGCGAGCTTGATTTTGCACCCCTGGAACGGCCACTGGGTATTTACCCGGTGGTCGATAGCCTGACACTGCTGGAAGCGCTGTTACAAGCCGGCGCCACTGTGGTGCAGTTCCGCTGGAAAGACCAGCCCGCCGGTGACGATCGCCGCAACACCCTGGCGGAGGCGGTGGCACTGGGGCGCCGCTTCCAGGCTCAGGTGGTGATCAACGACTACTGGCAGGACGCCCTCGAACTCGGCGCCTGGGGGGTGCATCTGGGCCAGGACGATCTGCCTGGTGCGGATCTTCAGGCTCTGGCCGCGGCCGGTATTCGGCTGGGCGTCTCGACTCATGGCTATGCCGAACTGGGGCGTGCGCTGAGCCTGAAGCCGAGCTACATCGCACTCGGTCACGTCTTTGCTACCCGCACCAAAGCGATGCCCAGTCAACCTCAGGGGTTGGCTCGCCTGGCTCGATACCAACAATGGGTGGGTGACCGCTGCCCGACGGTGGCCATCGGTGGCATCAAGGCGCACCACCTGGCCGACATCGTCGCCTGCGGTGTGTCGTCTGTTGCCGTGGTGACGGCCATCACTGCCGTCAGCGAACCCGTCGCCGCCTGGCGAGCCCTGGATCAACAATGGCAACAACTGACTGAGGAGAACCGAGCATGGTTATCTGCCTGAATGGGTTGACGCAGCAGTACCCGGAGCAAGGCACACTGCAGGCGCTGATTGAACAGCATTATGGCGCCCGGCCTGGCATGGCGGTGGCGCTGAACAATGAGGTGATACCTGCCAGCGCCTGGGCCACCACCGAGGTGAAACCCAGAGATCGTATCGATGTTTTCCAGGCCGTTGCGGGGGGCTAACGCATGTTGACCATTGCCAACCGACGTTTTAAATCTCGTTTGCTGACCGGAACCGGCAAGTTCGGCCACCATCAAACCATGCTGGCTGCCTTGAAAGCCTCAGGTACCGAACTGGTTACCCTGGCCTTGCGTCGGCTGGAGCCAGGCGAACGCGATGTGCTCTTTGCACCCTTGAGCCAGGCCGGCTATCAGCTGCTGCCCAATACCTCCGGAGCTCGAACTGCCGCCGAAGCGGTGCAGGCCGCCCGCCTGGCGCGTGAAGCCATGGGCACCCACTGGCTCAAACTGGAGATTCACCCGGACCCACGCTGGCTGATGCCGGACCCGGTTGAAACCCTGGCGGCGGCCGAGCAACTGGTGCGCGAGGGCTTTGTGGTGTTGCCCTATGTGCATGCCGACCCGGTGCTGTGCAAGCGGCTTGAGGAAGTCGGCTGCGCAGCGGTCATGCCGTTGGGCTCGCCCATTGGTTCCAATCAGGGCCTGCAAAGCCGGGTATTTCTGCAGATCATCATCGAGCAGAGCCAGGTGCCGGTCATCGTGGATGCCGGTATTGGTGCGCCGTCCGATGCCACCCTCGCAATGGAACTGGGAGCCGATGCCGTTCTGGTGAATACTGCCATCGCTTCGGCACAGGATCCGGTAGCCATGGCTCGAGCCTTTCAGGATGCCGTTCAGGCCGGTCGCCAGGCCTTTGAAGCGGGTCTTGCCGGGCAGCGGCTGGACGCCTCCGCATCCAGCCCGTTGACGGATTTTCTGATGGAGCAACAACCATGAATTTTGCCAGCTGGCTCGCCGAGCAGGACAGGCACCAGACAGGGCTGTCGCTCCATGCCAAAACCGCCGCCGATGTTGAGCGTGCCCTGATTCGACCGCAACGCGATCTCGAAGACTTCAAGGCGTTGCTCAGCCCGGCCGCCGAACCCTACCTGGAGGCGATGGCACAAGCCAGTCAGCGCCTGACGCGGCAGCGATTCGGCATGACGCAGCAGCTTTTCGCGCCTCTCTACCTGAGCAACGCCTGTGCCAATGAATGCACCTACTGCGGCTTCTCGATGAGCAACAAGCTGCGCCGCAAGGTGCTGAATGCTCAGGAGCTGGATGCGGAGGCCAGGGTGCTGAAGCAGCGAGGTTTTGAACATCTGTTGCTGGTCGCAGGCGAAGCTCCCAGGGTTGTAGGCGTCGACTATTATCGCAAGGCGCTGGCCCAGTTGCAGCCGCAGTTCGCGCAACTGAGTCTGGAAGTGCAACCCTTGATGCAGGCCGATTATGAGCAACTGAGACCGCACGGACTGCACGCAGTGCTGATTTATCAGGAAACCTACGACCCTCATTGCTACCAGCGCTACCACACCCGAGGTCAGAAGCAGGATTTTGCCTTTCGACTGAACGCACCCGATGAGGCCGGCGCGGCCGGTGTGCACAAGCTGGGGTTGGGGGTCTTGCTGGGGCTGACAGACTGGCGCCTGGACAGCCTGGCCTGTGCCTGGCACCTGAATTGGCTGGCCAGACGGCACTGGCGTACCCGCTTTTCTTTGTCTTTCCCTCGATTGAGGCCGGCCGAAGGCGATTTCCAGGTGCCCAACCCGGTCAGTGATCGAGCCCTGGTGCAACTGCTCTGCGCCTGGCGCCTGTTCAGCCCGGATCTGGAACTGACGCTTTCAACGCGTGAATCACCGGCACTGCGTGATCGACTTGTATCACTGGGAATCACCAGCATGAGTGCCGCCTCTTCGACCCGGCCTGGCGGTTACGCCGAAGCGGAAGGTGGCACGTTGGAGCAGTTCAGCACCGACGACCAGCGCTCGGTGCCAGCCCTTGTCGAGCGGCTTCAGCAACTGAAATATCAGCCAGTCTGGAAGGACTGGTCGCCAGCCTTGAGCGCTTTCTAGTGCTCGATTGTTCGGGGGTGATCAAGGAAGTTGAGCTCCCAAACAAGCATTTCATTTCATTCTGCCTGGACTTTACTGTTAGTATTGCTGCCAATCGCTGTTTGGTCCTGGATCAGGCAATACTCGGATAATTGTCAGAAGAATTCTGCCCAGGATTTAAACCAGATCAGCAATATAACGGCACTGGCAAGTGCTATAAAAGTCATTCAAGGATCATCAATGATCCGTTGGTGACTGCGAAATTGATGTATATGGTCTATCTTGAAGAGTATAAAAGCCCGACATTGAGACCATCGAAAGCGGAGTAGGCATGTCGATACCAGTTCTGATTTGTGACGATTCCAGTTTTGCGCGAAAACAGGTGCAGCGTGCCATGCCGCCTGACTGGGATGTCGAAATCACCTTTGCCAGTAACGGTGAAGAAGCGCTGGCAGCGATCAAGGCTGGCCGTGGCGAAGTGGTTTTCCTCGACCTGACCATGCCGGTCATGGACGGCTATCAAACGCTGGAACGAATCAAGGAACAGGATTTGCCCGCCATGGTCATCGTCATATCAGGCGATATTCAACCCGAGGCGGTTGCCCGCGTCAAACGCATGGGTGCCATCGACTTCATCAAGAAACCTGTAGATGCTACCAGCCTGAAAAACGTGCTGGCCGCCTACGGGCTTTACACAGAGTGACGCCATGACCGCAGCCACCGAAAAACATCTGGATGAAGAACTGCGCGATGTGTTGCAGGAGTTGTCCAATGTGGCCATGGGCCGGGCGGCCGATCTACTGGCTCGCCTGCTGGAAAATTATGTCATTTTGCCCATACCAGTCGTCAACCTTCTGGAGCGGGCTGAGCTGAACATGGCCCTGTCGTCACTGGAGGAAGTCAAGTCGGTCAGCGCTGTCTGCCAGGGCTTTGTCGGGTCACGAATCGCCGGTGAAGCGCTGATTATTTTTAACGACACCAGTTTCAATGACATTGCCGAACTGACCAATTTCGCTGGAGAAATCACGCCACAAATTGAACTCGAACTGCTGATGGATATTGCCAACATCCTTATTGGAGCCTGTCTCAAAGGGCTGGCTGAGCAACTGGATGTCAGTTTCAGTCAAGGGCAGCCCGTGTTGTTGGGGCAGCATTTGAGTCTGCGCGACCTGGTCACCGATCAGGCTGGCAATTGGCAGCGAGCTTTGACCATAGAGATACCCTATCGATTGGAAGGCCGTAATGTCGATTGCGATTTACTGCTGCTGTTTACCGAGGACAGCCTGAAAGTCCTGGAAGCCAAGATAGAGTACATGATGGAGTGAAGATGACACCAGACCAGGAATCATTGTCTGAATTTCACTGGCTGCTTGAAGTCCTGCAGACCATTGATGTTGGCATGCTGGTGGTCGACCTGGAATTCAATGTGGTGGCCTGGAACGGCTTTATGGAAAACCACAGCGGGATAGCGCCTCAGGATGCGCTAGAGCGTAACCTCTTTGATGTTTTCCCCGACATTCCCAGAGACTGGTTTGAGCACAAATCACGCACCGTTATTCAACTGCAGAACCGGGCCTTTACGACCTGGGAGCAGCGCCCCTACGTTTTCAAATTCAAGAACAACAGGCCCGTTACTGGCACCGCTGAATTCATGTATCAGAACTGCACTTTTATACCCGTAGCAAACATTCGGGGTAAGGTTGAAAGTCTGTGCATCATTGTTTACGACGTCACCGATGTTGCAGTCAGCAAGTTGGAGCTACAGAAAGCCAATCAGCAACTCAAATACCTGTCACGCACGGACCGCTTAACAGCGTTGTTCAATCGAGGTTACTGGGAAGAATTGCTGGAGGCCGAATTTCGCCGACAGCAAAGAGCCAATCGACCCACCAGCCTGATACTGTTCGATATTGATCATTTCAAGCCCTTCAACGACACTTACGGCCATACTGTAGGGGATGATGTAATTCGAAAGGTCGCAGAAGTTACTCGTGAGACCGTTCGCAATACCGATCTTGCTGGTCGCTATGGTGGTGAGGAGTTTGGCATTATATTACCGGACACGCCGCCTCAGGAGGCTGTGTTGTTGGCCGAACGGCTGCGCGAGCGTATTGAAGAGATGATTGTCGACAGTCACGATCAAAGACTGCAAGTGACGATCAGCTTGGGTGTGGCAGGCTATGACAGCGAATTGAATGATCATAACCAATGGATCGACAAGGCGGATCAGGCCTTGTACCTGTCCAAGGAAACGGGCCGCAACAGAGTGACTCTGGCCTAAAGATGTTCCCCCTCCAATAGCGTCGCCTGTCTGGCTTCGCGAACCTGCCAATGAGTCGGTAGCCAGCCTGCCTGAAAATAACCCCTGAAACGATCATCCACCAGCCAGATCTGGCCAATATCTGTATCCGTGCGCACGCACCGGCCCGCTGCCTGAAGCACCTTGTGCAGGCCAGGAAAACGGTAGGCAAAATCAAACCCATCCAGTCCGGCTTGCTGCATGACATTGCGGATACGCTCATTCACCGGGTTCAACTGCGGCAGCCCCGGCCCGATGACCATGACCCCGGTCAGAGACTTGCCAGGCAGATCTATGCCCTCTGCCAGCACGCCACCCAGTGGAGCGAACACCATCAACCCATCTTCAGTGGCGAGTCGATCGATCAGAGCCAGGCGTTCGAGCAGAGTGAAGTCTCGTCTTTGGGCAATCACACTCGGGTCACTACTGAAGGCGGGCAAGCACAGTGCCAGTTGCTGATAGCTGGAAAAAAACACCAGAGCGTTGCCCGGGGTGTTGCGGCGAAAGGCCCTTATGAGTGGTGGCAAGGCCTGGGCCAGTTGGGCCTGGTCGCGATAGCGGGTGGAAAGGTCTGTTACCAGGGTGACTTCGAATTGGGTGCTGGTAAAAGGGGAGGGGAGTGCGAGTTGAACCGCTTGCTCCAGGCCAGTCAAAGTCTTGCTGTAGTGCCAGGGTGTGGCTGTGGCGCTGAAGGCGACGACGGAGCGCACCAGATCGTGCTTTTCACCGAGCAGTCGCGCCGGGTTCAGGCACAGAATGTCGATGACACGTTCAGCCGGTTTGCCGACCCGATATCGCCAACAGAAGTCTTGTGGTTCGGCCAACTCATGCAAACGCACAAAGCGGCCAGCATCGAACAACAGTTGTTGCCAGCTTTCTGGCGGCTCCCAGAATGGGCAATCACGTAGCAGGCTGGCGCTTTGCTGCAACAGGGTGCGCAGTGCCTGAACCAGTGCCTCCGGTGCGAGGTCGGAAAGACCATCCTGTTCAGGCAGGCAGCCTTTCAGTGCTCGACTGACCGGGTGCAATGCCTGTTGAATGCGTTTTGGCGCCTGGCCCTTGAGTGTTTCAAGGCGTTTGCCGGTAAAGGAGGCGCTGAACATTTGCCTGCCACGGTCAACCAGGTTGTGGCACTCATCGATCAACACCGTAACCTCGGCGCCAACCTCCTTTAACAACCAGGGCTGCAAGGCCGTGGTGTCGTACAGATAGTTCAAATCACCGATCACCAGGTCGGCCCAGAGTGCCCAGTCCTGGCTCAGATAATAGGGGCAGATCTGTTCCTGCTGCGCCAGTTCTGTCAGTGCCTGTTGGTGCCAGATGGTGCCCTGGTAAAGGCGAGAACGTACTCTGTGCCTTTTGCCATAGTAGTTTTCGGCATAGGGGCAGACACTGCCATCGCAGGGGGTGTCCGGGCTCAGGCAGAGCCGCTCCTTGGCGCCCAGGGTTATGGTGGTGATGGCCTGGTCCGGCAGGTTGAGCAGGTCCAGGCTATCCAGTACCGCTTTCTGGCCCGTGGTTTTCATGGTCAGGTAATACAGGCCATCCGTATGGCCTTGCGCCAGAGCCTTCAGCGCCGGAAACAGCGCAGCCAGCGTCTTGCCGGTGCCGGTGGGGGCTTCGATCAAGGCATTGCGTCCCATGACCTGTGCCTTGTAGACGTTCTCGGCCATGGTGCGTTGGACGGCTCTCATGTCCCGGAAGGGGAAGGCCAATGCCTTCAAAGCCGTGTTGCGCTGATGCTGGTGGTGCAGGCGGTGCGTCAGCCAGTGGTCGTACTCGGTCAAGGCCGCCACCAGCAGATCGATCAGGTCCTGTCGTTGCCAGTGCTCATCGCGCGGCCACTCCTGCTGCGTCTGGCTGTGGACATAGGTCAGCCGTACACGGAGGGTGCTCTGATCCGGTGACTGCAGTGCCCAGAGTGCGGCATAGAAGCGCGCCTGAAGTGCGTTGGACTGATGCACCGTTTCGGGTATTTCTTCTGGCGGTAAACGGCAGCTTTTCAGTTCTTCGATACCGTCCGCTGAAGCCACATCCAGTCGACCACTGAGACGTAGCTGGCAATCCTCGCTTTGCCAATCCAGTTGCAGGGCTACCTCACACTGATGGCCAGGACCACGTCGCTGTTGGGTCAGTTGGTGGGTTTCCCGACCCTCCAGGGCGCTGGGGCCGGGCCTGAAGGTGCTGACCAGGTCGCCCTCAGCCTGGCAGAAGTCGGCGAGGGCGCGCACCGACAGGCGGAACCGGGGCAGGGCATCAGAGGTAGTCAATGTACCAGACCTCAGCCGGTATACCGGCACTGGCAAAGCGCTGAAGCCAGTCACGCTGGTTGTCCTGCAATCGATCGCCCGGGCCCTTGATCTCGATCCAGCGGTACCCCGTATCGGTCAGTTGAAAGAGGTCCGGAAAGCCAGAGCGATGGCGTTTCAGGTCACGCCATAGATGGTCGAAAATGGTGCACCAGTGAGCCCAGGGAACTCGATCGAAACAGCGCAGCAGCCAGGGCAATTCCAGAGCGGGCCAGTGCACAAAGGGGTTCATCAAGCCCTCCTTGGCATGCCAGGTGTCGGTCAGGCGTTGCCGCGCGATTTCGGGCGTCAGTTGCTGCTTCAACTGTTCGCGGCTGGTATGACGTCTGTTCAGAAAATCCGGGTGGTAAAGGTCGCTTGGGCCCTGTTGAAAAGGGTGGTGAAAGGCGCCGGGAGTATCGGCAAAGACAGTGGGCCAGTGAATCAGGCCGAAGATACCCAGGGGCAAGAGGTTTTCCAGCCAACAGGCCTGATCGAGCTGTTCGCAAACCAGCAACTCAACACAAAGGTCGCCTCGCGGCAAACTGTGGCGACTTTCTTTTATCGGCAGGCTTGTGTCGCTATGTACCGGTTGGCGCAACTTGCGCGCCACTCGGGGCTGGAAACGGCTGTAAAAGCGAGCCTCACTGCTGTCTCCAGGGTCTGCTTTGATCTGTTGAAGAAGGTCCCAGCAGGCTTCAAACTCGTTCTGTTTATAGCGTATCCGACACTGGCGCTCGCGCGCAGGTGGCTGGTTATGGCTGTTGAACAGACGCAGTGCCATGGGCCATTCCTGCCATTGCTCCAGACGGTACCCGATGCGATTGGACAACCGCTGATAGCGACGCGCAGCGGCCGGGTACCATTCAATGGACAGCAAGCGCTCAGCAACATTCAAGAGGCCTTCACTGTCTCCAGCCAATTCGGCGACGTCGGCTTCGGCTCGCAAATCATTCAGATACAGGTGCTGTTCGACTTCAATACGCTGCTGATAAGCCCGGCTGGCTTTGGAAAGTGAATAGGATTCGTAACGAAACAGGCCAAGGTCCGCCAATACAAAGTCCGTCAGGGATTGTTGCTCATTGCCAAAGTAAAGCAGTTGCAGGCAGCGCAATTGCGACCAGTGTAGCGGCTCTATCAGAGTATCGGCGACGCCCCAGTCGGCGGCTGACAATCGCTCTTGTCGTTCGGTAAGTTCAGCCAATAAACGGGCCTTGCTGGCTTTTTTATCGGTTACCCAGTCGAGTTGTCTTAACTCAGGCAGGGTCAGAGACGATGCCAGTTCTTCCGCACTCACCAAGGGTGAGAGGTCGACCATACCGCGTTCGGAGAGTACCTGAAGCGCTGTGTCGATGTCGGGTATTTCTGAATAACGAAGTTTGCTGAGTCGAAACCTGGGACCCTTGCGGGTATAAAACCGGACCAGCAGTCGAGCCGGAGCGGTTTCCAGACGGTCGAAATCAGCGATGAATTGGCGTTCAGACTCTGTTAGAAGGTCGTCATATCGGGCAGATACCGTCGCCAACAGGGTGCGGAAATTATCGAGGTAGTAGCCGACGGGTAAATCCGACGGTGGGGCGACGGTCATCGGGCTTACTCCGCTTGTTGCAGGTAGGTCTCCAGGATCAACTTTGCCGAGAGGCTATCGACATTGGCCAGCCGAGCCTTGTGCAGGGAACTACCTTCACGGCCCATCTGCTGCCGTGCTTCGCGGCTGCTCAAGCGCTCGTCTACACCGATGGCAGGAAGACCATAGCGGCCGTGCAGGCGTTTGCGGAATTTGTTGGCTCGCACCAGTATCTCGTTTTCACTGCCGTCCATGTTGTAAGGCATGCCTACGACGAAGCCAGCGGGTTGCCAGTCCTTGATCAGGCGGTCGATGTCGTCCCAGTTCGGTATGCCATCGCGCACGCGCAGGCTGTCCAGAGGGGTCGCCGTTGCAGTAATGCGTTGGCCGACAGCGACCCCGATCCAGCCGAGGCCAAAGTCGAATCCGATCCAGCGCTGTTCTCTGTCAGCACTCATGATTCACGGCGGAACTGTTGATCGGTGCGGAACTGCCAGGTGCGGATGATTTCGAGCACGTCGTACTCCTGACGCATTTCAAGGCTGAATTCGTCGTATGGAGCGGCCAGATGGACGATGCGTTTGGCCGCTTCGTCCAGTACGGTATGCCCAGAGCTTTGCATTACGGTCACCTCGTCCAGGCTACCGTCAGCGCGAATACGAACCGCCAGTCGTACACTGCCGGTCAGTCGTTCCTGACGAGCAGCCTGAGGGTAGTTCTGGTTGCCAATTCGCTCGACATCTTCGAGCCATTGAACCACATAGGCTGCATCCAGGGCACGCCTGGCCGATACGGCCGTCAGGGTGCGCACACGTGGACGGTTGGCGTAGTTCTGTCGGCTTTCATCCAGCATGGCGCGCAGAGTAGCAATGTCGTCAATCTGGCTAAGCATCATCGGGTCACGACTGGCGACCTCAGGGTCGACTATCGCTTCTTCCTCTGCCTGATCCTGCACCTGATTATTGGCATTGGCTGAGGTAGTCAGCAACCGATACTGCGCCATTTCCTGTTCGCTGAACTGAAATTGCTGCACCTGGGGAGTGGTCTGAAAAATCTGATTGTCTTCGATTTCGGCCTGCTCAGTGGTGGTCAACATGGCCTTCTCGTCCAGTGTACCACTGCCTTGCTGATCGGCATCGGCCAGAAAATCGGCCTCATCAAGAGGCGTTTGCTGCTGGCTGCGGTGCTGAGCCAGGGTGACATCCAGAGTCGGTGGTGTCTGCATCTTGTCGGGCAAAGTGAAGCTCACACCGAAAATCAGCAGAGCGTGAAGGCCTAAAGCCAGAAAAAGCGTAAAACTCAAGCGGTCAGCGGCTCCGACGCTCACTGCAGTAGACATCAGGCTTGGCTCCGTATTCCTGCAATAACGTCCATCAACTGACCACCGATATCGGTATCGTAGGCGTTATCGATCTCGCGGATACAGGTTGGGCTGGTAACGTTGATCTCGGTCAGGTAGTCGCCGATGACATCCAGGCCAACAAAGAGGAGCCCCTGACGCTTCAGCTCGGGGCCCACTTGTTGGGCAATCCATCGATCCCGATCAGTCAATGGTTGAGCTCGGCCCTGACCACCGGCAGCCAGATTGCCCCGGGTTTCCCCTTTGGCCGGAATTCGTGCCAGGCAGTAATCCACTGCTTCGCCATTGATCAGCAGAATCCTTTTGTCACCCTCTTTTATCTGTGGCAGATACTTTTGCGCCATGATCTGTTGTTGCCCGTGACCGGTCAGTGTTTCAATGATCACACTGACATTGGGGTCATCCTCTTTTAGTCGGAAGATGGAACTGCCGCCCATACCATCCAGCGGCTTGAAAATGACATCGCCATGCTCTGCGTGGAATGCCTTTAATAAAGCGGCATCGCGGCTGATCAGATTGGGTGGTGAACATTCCGAAAACGCCGTAGCGTAGACTTTTTCGTTGCAGTCTCGCAGCGCCTGAGGTTTATTCACGATCAGCGTGCCTTTTTGTTCGGCGCGTTCCAGTATGTAGGTAGCGTAAATATATTCGTTATCGAAGGGTGGATCTTTGCGCATCAGCACAACATCCAGCTCATCAAGACGAGAGTTTTGCACGTCTCCCAGCTCATAAAAGTGATCTGGTTCACGAAATACGCTCAAAGGTCGCATTTTCGCCCAGGCTTCGCCGTGGTTGAGGTACAAGTCCGCCTGGGTCATGTAGAATAATTGCCAACCTCGATCGGCTGCGGCCCATAGCATGGCCAGTGAGCTGTCTTTTTTGTAGCTGATCGATGCAATCGGATCCATTACGATCCCAATTTTGAGTTTCATGACTGGCCTCGGGTAAGTCTTGGCTGCTATGGTAATAGAAGATGAGTAATGCAAAAACAACTTTCTTTACAGCCAGTTATAGCGAATAGCTAGAAACTGTGATAAAAGTTTGAGACTAACGAAGGTCGCGTGTGAGCGTTCAGCGCTCTTCTTACGCCGTTAGGGGTCCTATCTTCGGTATTGTAGCGACCCACGCCGCCTGCGCGGCACCCAATAGGCCAGTTGGGATAGGGCTGCACTGTGGCAGTGCAGCGACAATAATCAATGAAAATGTCGGATTTTACCGCTTTCAACCCTGGGACGACCTATGGAAAACCGCTTTGAAAGCCTGAAGGTGATGGTGATAGATGATTCCAAAACCATCCGCCGCACGGCAGAAACCTTGCTGAAAAAAGTTGGCTGCGAAGTCACAACAGCGACGGACGGCTTTGATGCCTTGGCCAAGATTGCCGATACCAAGCCAGACATCATCTTTGTCGATATCATGATGCCTCGCCTGGATGGATATCAGACCTGCGCATTGATCAAGAACAACAGTTCTTTCAAGGAAACCCCTGTCATCATGCTGTCCAGCAAGGACGGTCTCTTTGATAAAGCAAAGGGGCGCATCGTTGGTAGTGATCAATATCTTACCAAGCCGTTTGGCAAGGAAGAGCTGCTTGGTGCAATACGTGATTATGTTAAATAAAGTCACTTGAACATTGGGGCCGGACGCGTTGTGTGCGCTGGCGATAACATGATGATATGGGTGGAACATGGCACGCATTTTAATAGTTGATGACTCTCCGACAGAAACTTACGCCTTTCAGGGTATGCTGGAGAAGCACGGTCACGAAGTACTGACAGCCGACAACGGTGCCGATGGAGTAGCCCTGGCACGCCAGGAACTGCCCGATGTGGTATTGATGGATATCGTCATGCCCGGTTTGAACGGCTTTCAGGCAACCCGTCAATTGACGAAAGGCGCCGATACTGCTCACATACCGGTGGTGATCGTTACCACCAAGGATCAGGAGACCGATCGAGTCTGGGGCCGTCGTCAAGGTGCCAGTGGCTACCTGGTCAAGCCGGTGAATGAGGATCAGTTACGCGAGACAGTCGAGGCTGTTTTGGCGGGCAAAGTCCAGGATTGACCTGACGCCTATGTCTGACTTGTCCCCTATCCAACTGCTGCGCAGCATTGCTGCACGCTGCCGTAGCCAGGCCGCTGGCCTGCCAGAGCAGGAGGAAGTCAGGGCCACCTGGAGTGGCATTGGCTTTCGCCTGGGACGACACTTCTTCGTTTCGGCCATGGAAGAAATAACCGAGATTCTCCGCGTTCCCGCCGTTACCCGATTGCCAAATGTCAAACCCTGGGTTCAGGGCGTGGCCAACGTGCGCGGACGCTTGATTCCTGTCGTTGATCTGGATGCTTTTTTTGAAACGCCCAGCCAGGAGGGTATGCGTAACCGGCGCATCCTGGTCATTGATCAGCAGGACCAGACGGACGGACTTATAGTCGATGGTGTAGAAGGGATGCAGTATTTTCCGGTGGATGATTTCGTCGCCGAAGTACCCGACTTGCCAGCAGCGATACAGCCCTATGTCCGGGGTCATTATCAACGGGACGACCGTGTTTGGTCAGTGATCAGCATGGCTGATCTCTATAACAACGAGTTGTTCCAGGATGTTGCGGTATAGGCAACGAGCCGCGCACATTAAAAAATACGGTATAACAGCCTGAGACCGAACTGGAGTTCGAATAATGAAACAAAGAGCGGGTAATATTGTAACGATCCTGGGGACCAACCGATTGCTCAGCATTTTGCTGGTCGCCCTGTTAGTGGTCGTGATGGGCCTGGTTGCGGTGGTGATCCAGAATTTCCGGTTGAACGCCTTCGACCAGGAATTGTTGGAGCATGCGGGTGAACTCAGGGTGTTGTCTCAGGAACTCGCCAAGAACTCTACCGAGGCTTCAGGTGGTGCTGAGAATGCCTTTGACCTGCTGCAGCGTGCACGCTCCGAGTTTGAAGTGCGCTGGAGTTATGTTCAGCAGGGCAACCCGATCACTAACACGCCGGCCCTGTCACAGCATGCACCGGGTGTTGATACGACGGCTTTGGCGCAACTCTGGAATCGCGTTAGCCAGAATGCCGATTTGATCGTCGATTCCAAAGACACCATCCTGGGTTTGCATACCACTGCGAATACTTTGTCAGAGCGTATCCCGGAGCTGCAAGTTGAATACGATGAGGTTGTCGAGATTCTGCTCGAAACCGATGCTGAGGCTGGCCAGGTGGCGATTGCACAGCGTCAAGCCTGGCTTGCCGAGCGGATTGTCCGTTCCATTAACCGAGTACTTGTCGGTGGTGAAGGTGCCGTTATGGCGGCCGACTCCTTCGAGCGTGACGCGGCCCTGTTCCAGCGCGTACTGGAAGGCATGATCAACGGCAACGACAACCTCGATATTCGTCGGGTAGAAGACCCCGAAGCGCGCGAAGCTCTGGCGGAAATCGCCAGCCTGTTCCAGATTGTTGCGGGCTCTGTTACCCAGATCATGCAGACATCACCTGAGCTGTTCCAGGTCCGTGAAGCA
This sequence comes from Saccharospirillum sp., assembly GCA_022565595.1. Taxonomy (GTDB): domain Bacteria; phylum Pseudomonadota; class Gammaproteobacteria; order Pseudomonadales; family Natronospirillaceae; genus Saccharospirillum. The sequence continues at coordinate 112,311 of JAIUML010000011.1, forward strand.
GCCAGCAACATCTTTACCGAATCACAGGCGCTACTGGAAGCTGCCTCTACCCTGAATGGCCAGATCATTCAGGCGGCAGAAGCGCGTCCTTTAGGGAAAACATGGGTATTGCTGGTTCTGGGTGCCGCTGCTTTTGGCCTGATTGCTACGGCTGTATTCGTTATTATCCGAGACACTCAGCGCGACTTGAAAGAAACCGCCGAAACCAATGAACAGAACCAGAACGCCATTCTACGTCTACTTGATGAACTGGCGGATCTCGCAGACGGTGATTTGACCACTCAGGCAACGGTAACCGAAGACTTTACTGGTGCCATCGCCGACTCCATCAACTTCGCGATCGACCAGATGCGCCAACTGGTATCGGCCATAAACTCAACAGCTGTGCAGGTATCCTCGGCCGCTCAAGAAACCCAGGCGACGGCCATGCATCTTGCTGAAGCCTCCGAGCATCAGGCACAGGAAATTGCAGGTGCTTCTGCGGCCGTGAACGAGATGGCGGTGTCTATTGACCAGGTATCGGCCAACGCGGCCGAGTCGGCGGCCGTTGCGGAACGCTCGGTTGCGATCGCCAAGAAAGGTGCCGATGTGGTACAGGCCACAATCAATGGCATGGATAACATTCGTGAACAGATTCAGGAAACGTCGAAGCGGATCAAGCGATTGGGTGAATCCTCTCAGGAGATTGGTGACATCGTATCCTTGATTAACGACATTGCCGACCAGACCAACATTCTTGCATTGAACGCGGCAATTCAGGCCTCCATGGCCGGTGACGCGGGTCGAGGCTTTGCTGTGGTAGCGGACGAAGTGCAGCGTCTTGCAGAACGTTCATCCGCTGCAACCAAGCAGATTGAGGCCCTGGTTAAAACCATTCAGAACGATACCAACGAGGCGGTAATCTCGATGGAACAAACGGTTGCCGAGGTGGTCCGGGGTGCTCGACTGGCACAGGATGCCGGTGTGGCACTGGAAGAAATTGAGTCGGTATCGAAAAACCTCGCCGACCTGATTCAGAACATTTCCAACGCCGCTCGCCAGCAGGCGTCTTCAGCGGGTCACATCTCGAATACGATGAACGTGATTCAGGAAATTACCTCTCAAACATCGGCGGGTACCACAGCGACAGCGAAATCCATTGGTAACCTGGCTCAGTTGGCCAACGACCTGCGTTCCTCGGTTGCTGGTTTCAAACTGCCAGATGGTGATGACGACCTGGATGTTCTGAGTGCACCGCGACTGGACGATCAGGTTGCGATCAGTTGAAGCGCAACATGAGGTCAGAGTTTGGTGACAGATCACGCCCTGATTAAACGCTTGCCGGAACTGAGCGACCGTGATTTTTCAATATGGCAAGAGTTGCTTGAAGAGCGTTTGGGGTTACAACTGCCCGAGCAAAGGCGCAGTTTCCTGAAAACCAGCCTGGCCATTCGCATGCGTGAGTTGGGCTACGACAATTATCTGGATTACTACCGTTACGTTCGCAAGGGTGACGCTGGTTTAATAGAGTGGAATATGCTCATTGACCGCGTCACCGTGCAGGAAACTCGGTTTTATCGGGATCCTGCGGCTTTTACTCTGGCACGTGATTTCTTGCACAAAAGAGCACGCGAGAATCAGCGACCATTGGCGCTCTGGAGTGTGGGTTGTTCGACCGGGGAAGAGGCCTACAGCCTGGCCATGCTGACCCTGGAGGAGCTGCGCCGAGATGGCGCTAATCCGCAGCGGCGTTTTGGTGTTACCGGTACCGATGTGTCTCTGCAGGCGCTGGAAGCAGCCCGTCGCGGTAGCTATTCCTCCCGACGCGTTGAAAACATGGACAAGCGCTTGGTTGAGCGTTACTTCGATACCGATGGACTGGGTTATGCGGTGAAGTTTGAAGTCAGGGACAGGGTCTGTTTTACGCGCCTGAATGTGTTGGAATTATCGCGTTCGCCGATGAAAGACCTGGATCTGATTTATTGCCAGAATGTACTGATTTATTTTCGGAAATGGCGACGTAAAGAGATCGTTTCCGAACTGGCGCGACGTTTGGCGCCCGGAGGTCTACTGATTCTGGGGCTGGGTGAAGTTGTCGACTGGAAATTGCCTGAACTGACACGCGTACCAGGTGAACGTGTGTTGGCCTATTTGAAACGCAAATGAATACAAAGGGGTATAGGCATGGCAGAACGCCGTGATTACGTAGCACTGGAGTGGGTCAAGGGCGAAATCGATGAGACGCTCAAACAGGCCCGCCAGTCGCTCGAAGCCTATGTGGATACACCGGACGATACCACGCGTTTGCAATTCAGTCTGGCTTATATTCATCAGGTATTTGGCACGCTACAGATGGTCGAGTTTTACGGTGCTGCTCTGCTTGCGGAAGAAATGGAGCGCCTGAACCAGGCGCTGGTCGATGGCACGGCACCAACCAGTCAGGAAAACCTGGCTTTGTTGATGCAGGCCATTCTTCAATTACCCAACTACCTGGAAAAACTCAAGGGCGGTCAAAGTGATCTGCCGGTCATTATCCTGCCGTTGTTGAACGACCTGCGTGCCGCCCGCGGTGAAAAACTCCTGTCCGAGACAGCCTTGTTTTCCCCTGACCTGAGTGCTGCGCGTCGTTTTGTGGGTGAGCCGGACGTCGGTAACTTCAGGCACAGCAGTGTTGTTCAATTGCTGCGCAAGTTACGTCAGATGTATCAACTGGCCCTGCTTGGCTGGTTACGTCACCAGGATGTCGATACCAATCTTGAGTACTTGAACAAGTCGATTGCGCGCTTGTCGTCTTTGTCAGAACGAGCACCGATGGGAGCCCTGTGGCAAGCGGCCCTGGCATTTGTGTCGGCCATTAAAGCCAAACGGATTGAACGCTCTCCTGCAATTTCCTTGATTCTGCGCCAACTCGACAGTGAACTGAAGCGACTGTTGTCAGATCCTGAGTCGGTTGCCAGTGAATACGCCAATGAAGACATCCTCAAGAATCTGCTCTATTACCTCGCGAAAATTGACGTGACAGGTCTGGATACGGTTCGCCGTATCCACGAGCAGTATCACCTGGATGAAGCTTTACCGAGTAGTGAAGAAGTAGAAAACCGTCGTCGTCGACTGGCAGGGCCAGACAGAGAAACGGTAGGCAATGTGGTCTCTGCCCTGTTGGAAGAACTGGCTCGCCTGAAAGACAGCCTTGATCTGATGGTGCGCTCACGCGTTGAAGAGAGCCGTCGCTTGTCTGAACTGGTGCCTGGCATCAAACAAATGGCCGATACCATGGCTGTGTTGGGCCTTGGTAACCCAAGGCGCGTATTGTCTGAACAACTTGATTTTATCGCTCAGATACAGCAGACAGAACTTATAGAAGACGAAGGTGTCCTGATGGACATCGCCGGTGCACTGCTCTACGTCGAAGCGTCCTTGTCGGGTATAGCTGAAGATGCGAACTTCGACAGCGACAACGAAGACGGACTGGATGGTGCTCAGGAGGCTGTCGTCCGTGAAGCTCGAAACGGCCTAGAGCAGGTCAAGGATGCCATTGTCGAATACATCGGTTCGCATTGGGATTCTCGTAAGCTGGAGCAGGTTCCACGGCAACTGAGTTCAATTCGCGGCGGCCTGGTGATGATTCCGCTGGAGCAGGCCGCTCATATATTGCGCTATGCCCAGGAATACGTTGAAGAGCGACTGTTGGCAGCCAAGCACACACCGGAATGGTCCGAACTGGATGCTCTTGCCGACGCCATCATGGGCGTCGAATATTATCTCGAGCGGTTGGCTCGCGATGGTAGCGGCACCAACCTCGAAGTGCTGCAACGCGCAGCTGAGTCCATCGGTAAGCTTGGCTACAAGGTCGATTTTGCCGATCTGGTGGCTGCGCCTTCCGAACCCGATGAAATCACAAGCCCCGCCATTGTTGAATCGTCTGACCTTGCAGTAGAAGCTGGTGAAGCGTCCGGCTTGTCTGAAGAGGGCTCGGATGACGGCGAAATGCCCTGGGATAGCCTGTCTGACCTGGCGCTGGAAGACGAAGAGCTTGAGGATGACTTCGAGTTTGAGATGTCCTCTGGCGACGATGAAGTCAAGGAATTCAGCCTTGAAGAAACAGAAGCCGACCAGGAAGATTCCACCTGGTGGGTAGATTCGGCAGAGCAGGGTGCTGCAGATTCTGAGCAAGCATCATCGCAGTCGGATGAAGTTTCTGAAAGCGAATCAAAGACATCGTCGGAGGATGACGATGATAATTTGATTGATGATGACATCCTGGAAATTTTCATCGAAGAAGCCGCCGAGGTGATGGAGACCATCGGCGAGTTTTACCCTAAATACAAGGCAGACGCGGGTGACGATCGGGCTCTGGCCGAATTCAGGCGCGCTTTTCATACCTTGAAAGGCAGTGGCCGAATGGTTGGCGCGGATGTGGTCGGAGAAACGGCCTGGGCCATCGAGAATATGCTCAATCGACTGATCGAGGGTAGCATTGAGCGCAGTGATGAGATGTTCAGGGTCACGGACGAGGTGATAAAAGAGATTCCTCGTCTAATGACCTCCTTTGAAAATAAACAGACCCCGGACGCTCGGCGAGCAGAGGCTTTGTCCCTAATCGCACATGCCATTGCCAAAGGTGAGCCAGTTGACTGGAGCACTGTGGATGGAAAAGCGGGTGATCAGACGCAAAGCGACAAGATCGAAGCACCTGAGCCAGTCGAGATCGAAGATACCGAAGATGGTGATGAGTTTGAAACCCTGCCGCCAGTAGCCCTGGTTGAGGAGCTCGACAACGATCCTGCTCAAGAGTTGATTGAAGTCTTTCAGGCCGAATTAGCGACGCATCTGGATACCATTGATCAGTTTGTCGCTCAGGCGCAAGAGCCGGCACCGCTGGAAGATTCGTTACAGCGGGCGCTGCATACCATCAAGGGCTCTGCTCATATGGCGAGCGTTGATACGGTTGCCGATTTGGCACAGCCACTTGAGCAATTGATCAAGGATATGCAGGAGCGTGGCAAAACCGCTGATGCCAGTGTGCTTGATTTGCTCAGTGAAGGTGCAGTTTTGCTGCATCGGGCCGCCAGCGGTGAAGAAGACATGGATATACATGCCTTTACCGATCGCCTGCAGCAGGTCTACAACCGGGTGTTGAACACCACTCCAGGGCAAGATACAGAAGACTTCTCGGTCATGTCCATCTTCCTTTCGGAAGGCATGGACATCGTCTTGAACGCTGAAACCGTGCTGGATGATTGGCAGCAAAGTGGCGAAGCTGACGATCAGGTCGAGGTGTTGATTCAGGAGCTCCATATACTCTCGAAGGCTGCTGCGGCAGTCGAACTGGACCCTGTTGCTGAGTTGGCCAGCGGTCTTGCTTTATTGTTTGAAGCTGCGAACGATGGACGAACAACGGCGGACGATGGCTATTTTACCCTCGCGAGAGATGGCCATGAATCGCTGATCTCCATGATGGACCGGTTGGCGGCTGCTCAGAGTATTCGTTCGGATGCGCTCTTTATTGAGCGACTGCAGCGTCGCTTACCAGAGTACGGTTCGAGTGAGGTCGCTACTGCCGAAGAGATAGAATCCAACTTGCCGCCAGTAGAAGAATCTGAGACTGGCGACGATGAATCGACTGCACAATCTGCCGTCAGCTCGATGATTCAACGTGACCTGGAAGTCGAACAGCCCGAGACAGCTCCGGCTGCGGTAATGGAGAGCGTACGCCATCAGGTCGAAGGCGACCCGGAACTGGTCGACATCTTCCTGGAGGAAGCCAATGACATTCTTGAGAGCATTCAGGGTGCACTGGAAGATTGGCGCCAGGATACCAACAACACTCTGGCGGTAGAAGGCCTGCAACGCGATCTGCACACCTTGAAAGGTGGGGCGCGTATGGCAGAGATTGCGCCACTAGGCGACCTGGCGCACGAACTGGAGTTTTTGTACGAAGGTCTTGCGCAAGGAAAATACAGCCCGTCTGAAGGCCTGTTGTTATTGATTCAACAATGTCATGACCGGCTCGCCAGTATGGTTGCGGACATTGAATCCAACCTGAGTTGTGAGTCTGCGCCAGACCTGGTTGCTGCTATTGCGCATTTCAGAAAGCATCCCACCGAGGCGCCGAAGCCGGTCGATATGTCTGCCCCAAAGGCAGCACCGATGCCGGAGCCGATTGATGGAGAGGCTGAAACGGTATCGGAACCAGAACAGGCAGATGGTGGATTTGTAGTAGCCGAGTCCGACTTTGATGATGTCGACGAAACGGAAGACGTCATGCCCGCCGTGCCGGAGGGCCTGGAGGGCGAAGTCGATCTTGATATTCTTGAGATCTTCATCGATGAGGCCGAGGAGTTGCAAGGTGAACTGGAGCAGGCCATCGACGGATGGCAGGCCGAGCCATCTAATGAATTGTACGCCGATGAATTGAAGCGTGTGTTGCACACCGTCAAAGGTGGTGCGCGGCTTGCTCGGCTGACCAGTCTCGGTGATCTCAGCCATAATTTTGAAAGTTTTGTTATCAAGGCTCAGCAAGACAAGACACCACTGGATGCTGCCTTCTTCCGGCAAGTGACTGCCTATCAGGATCAAATGGCACAGGGCGTCGAGACTGTTCAAACCTATTTGCGCACCCGTGGTTCTGGTGCCGGTTTCGGTCCCAGCGTTATTCAGATGGCACAGGAACTGGAGCAGACTGAGCAGACCGATTCGGAGTCATCATTGCCGGCGGTGATCAAGGCAGAACCGGAATCCGCCTCATCCGGTAACGTGCTGCCGTTCAAGCGAAAAGACGCTGACCAGAAAACTGAAAAACAGCGTCGCGCCCAGCCGCAGGAAACGGTGAAGGTTAATGCTTCCCTGTTGGAGGGGCTGGTTAACCTGGCAGGGGAGACTTCTATAGCTCGGTCGCGTCTGGAGCAGGAAGTCTCTGACTTTACCTATACTCTGACCGAAATGGACTCCACCATTGATCGACTGCGTGAACAGGTGCGCCGTCTGGATATGGAGACGGAAGCGCAAATACTGTTCCGCCAGGAACGCGCAGAAGAAACCAACTACGAAGATTTTGACCCCCTGGAGATGGACCGCTATTCCCAGATCCAGCAGTTGTCGCGTTCCTTGATGGAGGCGACCTATGACCTGAATGAATTGAAGTCTAGCCTCAGTGACAAGACAAGAGATGCTGAAACCTTGTTGCTGCAGCAAAGCCGCATCAATACCGAGCTGCAGGAAGGACTGATGCAGACCCGTATGGTGCCGTTCAATCGGCTGGTGCCGCGGTTGCGTCGAATAGTGCGTCAGGTCGCTGGTGAGCTGGGCAAGAATGTCGATTTTATAGTCGGCAATGCCGAGGGGGAGGTAGACCGTACCGTATTGGAGCGCATGATTTCGCCACTGGAACACATGCTTCGCAATGCTGTCGACCATGGTATTGAACCGGCAGAGGAACGGTCACGCCAGGGCAAAGATGCCAAGGGTATGGTTCGCCTCGACCTTTCCCGTGAGGGTGGCGATGTCGTGCTGCGTCTGAATGACGACGGTGCTGGTATGGACGTTCAACGCATTAAACAGAAAGCCATAGAACGTGGCCTGCTCGACCCGAATTCCGACCTGAATGACAAGGAAATTCTGCAATACATCCTTGAGGCCGGCTTCAGTACTGCAGAAAAGGTGACGCAAATATCCGGCCGCGGCGTGGGCATGGATGTGGTGAACTCCGAAGTCAAGCAACTTGGCGGCACCATGAGTATCGACTCGCGCCTGGGTGAGGGGTCCGTTTTTACCATTCGGCTGCCCTTTACCGTTTCAGTGAACCGGGCCTTGATGGTCAGCATTGAAGACGACCAATACGCTATCCCTCTCAGTTCGATTGAAGGTATTGTGCGGGTCACTCCCAAACAATTAGCCGAGTATTACCGCCCGGATGCACCACTATTTGAATATGGGGGTGGCCGTTACCGGCTCGAGTACATGGGCAGCTTGTTGCACACCGGAGCTGCACCCAACCTCAATGGTCTCGATATGCCGGTGCCCCTGGTGTTGGTCAAGGGTAGTGATGAGCACCATTCAATGGCGTTGCACGTAGACCGCTTGATGGGCAGCCGTGAAATTGTTGTTAAAACCCTGGGTCCGCAGTTCAGTACTGTACCTGGTGTTTCTGGTGCCACTATCCTTGGGGATGGTTCAGTGGTTGTGATTCTGGACTTATCGGCCTTGATTCGTTCTCAATTGGCGGTAGAACATCAAAATATCACGGTGTTGCCCAGCAGCACGGGTGCGACTAAACCCAAAGGTCGCAGCAAAGACGAACCTGTCAAGGTGATGGTGGTGGACGATTCGGTTACGGTGCGTAAGGTGACTAGCCGCTTGCTCGAACGCCAGGGGATGGAAGTCATCCTTGCCAAACATGGTGCCGATGCCATCGCTTTGTTGCAGGATGTGGTGCCCGATATCATGTTGCTCGACATAGAAATGCCTTATATGGACGGTTTCGAAGTCGCATCCCGAGTCCGTCATGACGATCGAATGAAGCTGATGCCGATCATCATGATTACCTCTCGTACCGGCAGCAAGCACCGCGAACGAGCCCTGTCGATTGGTGTCAATGAATACATGGGTAAGCCGTTCCAGGAAGGCCCCTTGCTGGAGTCGATTAGACGCTTGCTGGAGCTTGAAGGGTGACCTGGGAGCCGGACTGAATGCAGGTGGCGCAGCATAATCGTGTTGGCATCATAGCTGAAACGCCTCTGGCTCAACACCAGTTGCAAAAGGTGGTGGAAGAAGCGGGCTATGAAGTGGCCGTCAACACCTCTCCAGAGCGGCTCAAACTTGATTTATTAAGCAATGAAACCATTCGAGTTTGGGTGGTGGAGTTGGAAGATCATGAAGCCTGGGAAGCGTTCCTGCATGAGTTGCTGGAGCGTGCCGAAGCGCCCATTCTGTTTGGTGATGCTAACCTGCCTGGCAAGAATGATGAAGGCTATTTGCGCTGGATGCGCAGAATGCAATCCAAACTTAACGAAGTTGCGCCCGTCGTAGAGGCGCCCAAAACGGCGCCTGTTTTCGACCTGGATTCGTTGCCGAAACGCGCAGAAGTACCTGTTTATGCGTTGCCCGAATCACTAAAGCAAGCGAAGAGAACGGAGTTGGGGCCGCTTTGGGTACTCTGTGCTTCGCTCGGTGGACCTGAAGCGGTAAAGCGTTTTCTGGATGTAATACCCGGAGAGGTACCAGCCAGTTTTTTATACGCACAGCACATTGATGCAGGGTGCCTGATGGCACTCGAGCAGTCGGTTGGTCGGCATACCCAGCTCACTCTCAGTGCTGCCGAGCATGGTTGCCAACTGGAAAATGGCCATGTTTATGTGGTGCCAGTGAATCACGAGATCCGCTTTACCGAGAACCATGGAATTCTTTGGCAGAACAACCCCTGGAGTGGGCCCTATGGACCAAGCCATGATCATCTGTTGAATAATGTCGTCAAGGTATTTGGTGAGCGTGCTCATGCCATAGTATTCAGCGGTATGGGCAGCGACGGTGCTCTGGGTGCGACAGCTATGGCGAGTGCGGGTGGCACCGTATGGGCGCAAAGCCAGGACAGCTGTGTACAGAGTTCAATGCCAGACAGTGCCGACCGAGCCGGGGCTGTTAGCTGGCGGGATACGCCGGAAGCCCTGGCGCAACGGTTAATTGATTGGTTGTCCGAGCAGCAATCTCGGGTAGCCTGATGCAAATGAGAGAGAGGCCATGAAGACTGTTTCCAAAAGTGAACTGGACAACATTGTTTCCAGCCTGCTGGTACCCTTGCAGCAAAAGAATCTTCTGGTGCCTAATGTGGCGATAGCTGAGGTCGTGTCCCGGTCAGAACTGACTCCGGCGGAAAGTGGCCCTCCCTGGTTGCTGGGTCATCTCGATTGGCGAGGCGAGCGAGTTTCAGTAATAAGCTTTGAGGTGGCCAACAGTCAGTTGCGCAGTCAGGATTCCAGTAACGCTCGTATTGCCGTGTTCAATGCAGTGTCTGGTCAAGGCCGTCAACGCTTTTTCGGGCTGCTGGTGCAGGGGATTCCGCGCATGATCAAACTGGGTGACCAGGACGTGCGCGAAGACGCCCAGGCCACTATCGGTCAGGCAGAGAAGATGGCCGTCATTACACAGTTGGGCAAGGCCAGTATTCCCGATCTGGACTTTCTCGAAAGCCTGGTCGGTCGGTTGGACTGACTCAGGGTTATTACAACAGGCGCATGGCCTCGTTAATGCGTTGCTCAAGCTTCAACTTGGCTTTGACGTAATGCATTGTTTGCGCCTGACCGTAAGGATAGGCAGCGACCACCCCTTCAGATAACGCCAGGTCCGTGATGTAAACTGGATAGCGTTGGCCCTGTGCTCTCAAACCGAGCATATAAGAAGCGACGGCTGGATAGAATTGAGGCCCGAGTTCAAGTGTGCTGAATTCTCTATCATTACAGATCATCTGGTATTCATAGTCGCCATCGGCTGTACGGTCGACGGCTGCCTGCAAGTTGATGAAGCGGCCTTCTTGCATGAGCCCGGCCAGACGTTGGCGTCTGAGGCTGAATTTGCCCAGGCGCTCACGCACCAGTTCGTAACAGAAAATACTGCGTTGATGCAGTGTCAACGCATCTTCATCACTGCGCTGACGGTGCTCTGTGGTCTTGAGAAAACGCAACAGTGGCGCCAGTAGTGTAGCCAGATTGAAAAAGGGTTGCCGAAAGCGTAACAAGGACCCTTGCTCGTCCACCAGGTAGAGGGTTGCCTGCTGGCCATCAAGCTGATACATCACACTGATGCCCTGGCCTGCTATCGGGTTCAGCAGCACGCTGCGTAGTGCATTGGTGTCGCTTTCAAATAGTCGGTCTGGCGTTGTTTTGCACGGCAGGCCGTGCTCACTGCCCAACCAGTCGACCAGCTCCTGCTCGCTGGCGAAGCTGACGCTTTGCACCTGTCTGGAATTGAAGTGCAGGGCATTGTACTGATCTCCCAGGTTATAGAGAAATCGAACAGATTGATCTGCTGTGCATTGGTCGAGGGTATTGAGTGCGTCGGTGAACAGATCCTGAACTCGGGTTGCAATGGCCTGAGGGCGTGTCTGGCCGTGGCAGTGACACTCGATTTCCGGGCGGTACTGGTTTCCCTGCTTGTTCAAGCGTGTCATCAGGAAGTTGAGTGCTTGCGGTAAAGCTTGCTGATCATCGAAGCGCTCCACCATGACTTCGCTCCAGGAGTTGACCAGGACCATTTCAATTCTTGCCACCAGGTTTTCGCGCAAGGCACTGAAGTCGAGGCTGTTGCTGCGCGCCGAGATCTTCTGCAGACCCCTTTTGGTTAAATGTTGCAGTGGATCACAGCCAAGGTTGATAAACATCAGCACACGCTCAATACGCGCCGGATGGAAAAAGTTGCGCTGTTGCACCAGAGGTAATTCGGCCGGTAAAGTTTGACGCAGGGTCGCCAGTGTCTTGCGAATCTCAAACTGGGCGATCGGGTTTTTCTCGGCGAAAACCGGAATGTGCAGATGCGCTTCAAGCAGACCGTTCAGATGACACCACAGTAAAGTCTCGAGCAGACTGGGTGTTGATTTCAGAGCCTGCTCCTGTTGATCTTCAATCTGATGACTATAGGCTGCCCAGAAAATCTGGTCGCTGCCTTTCTGGACGCGCTCATAGATACGAATTTTTTCATGACTCAAATCCACATCCTGGCCGAAGCGGATAAAGTCGATTTTGCCACGGCGTCGATCGAAGGCTGCATGAAGCTTGCGGCTAAGAATCAGCAAGTCCTGCTGACTCATCAAATGGGCACTCTGGTGTTCAGCCGCAAATTCGGTCAGGAAGCGGTAGGAGCGTGTCAGTTCGTCAATCAGCAGTTTGCGTTCACGCATGACATCCTGAACCGGCCAATTCTTGTGTCCGTCCAGATGACGTATGTGGCTGTCGCTCCAGCGCCATTCATCCACCAATTGCTGCATCAGCCGACGACGCCAGGTTACGGTTCGAATATTGCGACTGAGCGAAATGCCCACCTTGAAATAAAAACAGCGTCGAATCAGCTCCAGTCGCTCTGGTTCTTCACGTTGTTTCAAGTAGGTGTCTATACGTCGATAGAGGGAAACGTAAGGGTCGAGGTCATCCAGAGTCAGAAAGTTATTATGCACTGCATCCTTGAAGTGTTGTGCCAGACTGCTGACCTCAGGAAACTCACGAGCATAGGTCTCCAGCAACAACAACTTGAGTACCGATTTGTGAGGCGAGTCGATGCCCTTGTAAAGTTGCCACATGCCGGCACCAATAAATTCACCTGGTGGCAATGCCGGGATCGGGCCAAAATCGACCGCTGTTTCAGCCCTCACCAACTGTTGTTGCTGGTAAACGGCTAGAGTGTCGTTGTAGTGATTGTCGAGTTCGGATGGCACCAGCCACCACAATGGCAGCCCCCCGGCGAGCAGCTGGCCGGTGCGGTAAAACTCATCGAGCAATAGAAAATGCTGCGTTGACCCGCAGTTTTCACCGGTCAGGGAGCGCTGGTCGCCGGGCTGAAACTGGTGTGCATCCATCAGGAAAAAGTGCACTTCCAGGTTAAAGCCCTCGGCCCATTCGCTGATGGCCTCGGCTTTGGCTTCCAGTAATCGTATTTCGTTGGGCGAGAGGTCGCTGCGGTGACATATCCAGATGTCAAAGTCCGAGGTGATGGACTGGCCAATACTGCCACTGGAGCCCATCAGGTAAAGAGCGACCAGACTGGGGTCGGTGCAGCTCAACTGGCTCTTGCGAATGGTGCGGGAAAACGACTGGAGCAACTGAATGGTGGCAGGGTTCGGGAAGTAGTCTATCAACCCAGCAGGCACTGCCGGATCGTCCAGGTAACCGGGGAGAGACGGTAAATGGACATGAAACAAGAGCGGCAATAGATCGAGACATTGTTGTTGCTGTCGTTGCAGGCTCTCTCTCAGGCGTGATAAGCGCCCATCGCTGACCGTCTGGAAGCGCTGTCGCCATTCTTGCAGTTGCTGACTGCTGGGCGTATTGAGGGTGGGCGTAAGCAGCTTGTTGGTCACCAATGAATCTCACTCGAATGCGGGTCTTTGGGCCTGTTCTGGCCGCGATCATATTTCGTGCACTGTGTCACATTGTAGCTGAAAAGCCCCTGGACGACAGCCGCAGCCTCTGCTGTCTTGCCTGAGCCTCAGCCTAATTGGAGCACCCTGTTATACTTTGTTACACAGCCGTTGTAAGCTTCTCGGTAAACTCTCCCGGTGAGAAAAGTCGCCGTAAGAGTCAATAGACAGGTGTCCAGATGCAAACAGAACAACAAAAGCGCATCCTGGTAGTGGATGACGACGAAGACATTCGCAATCTATTACAGGAATACTTCGAAAGGAACGGCTTTCGTGTGGAAACTGTTGCAGACGGACAGGAAATGCGGCAGATATGGCCAGCCAAGCCGTTCGACCTGATCGTGCTCGATATCATGCTGCCCGGAGACGACGGCTTTACCCTCTGTAAAGCCATTCGCAGCAAGTCCAACGTGCCCATCATCATGTTGACAGCGGGATCGGATGAGACGGACCGCATCATAGGTCTGGAGCTGGGTGCAGACGACTATGTCGGCAAGCCTTTCAATCCGAGAGAGCTTCTGGCCCGCATCAAGGCCGTGTTGAGGCGTTACGAAGAAGCGCCTGATCAAGGCGGCGTCAGTGCACAGAAAGTGCAGTTCGGTAACTGGTGTCTGGATCTGAGCAATAGGGAACTGAGCAGCCCGGAAGGCGAAGTGCACTCACTCAATGGTGCCGATTTCAATTTGTTGCGCCTGTTCTTGACTCATCCCGGTCAGGTATTGAGTCGAGATGATCTGAGCAACCACCTAAGAGGCCGTGATGCGTCACCCTTCGATCGCTCTATCGATGTTCAGATCAGTCGTTTACGTGGCCGCCTGAATGACGATGGCAAGTCTCCGCAGGTGATCAAGACCGTCCGGGGCGAAGGCTATATCCTGACGGTTCCGGTATCGGCTGCCTGAGATGCGACTGCGTTTTTCTTCACTTTACAGCCGTATGCTGATCCTGGTTGTTCTGGGGTTGATCAGCGCCTTTACCATCAGTAACTACGTCTGGTTGTATATTCTGGAAGGGCAGCGACAGGAAAAAGGCGCTTCCATGGCGCGGGATGTGGCGTTTTCCATGGGCTCGACCATGGAGTTCATCAAGGCCTATCCGAGGGAGTATCGGCACATCATCATCAACCAGTTACGAGATATGGGTGGCTCGCGCTTCCTGGTCTCTGTGAACGATGAATTCATTACCGTTGTTCCGACACGCAGTAGTTCAGCCAAAGACAATTTTTTGCAGGAGTTTCGCCTCGCCATTGAGGAAAAACTGGGCCAGAGGTTGGCTGACCTCCATGTGGAGTTTGCGGACCCCCGTCTGCTGAATGTTTACAAGAGTGATGTTCGCCTGGTAGACCTGCCACCGCGCTGGGCACAGAACACCCTGATTCTGGAACCCGATCCACCGCCAGTCATGGTGGCGCAGGTACCGGTGGACGATGGTGAATGGCTGTATCTGGCCGGGCTGCTGCCAGAGCCTTACTTTCTCAATGAACCGCGTTATATGGACCAGGGGCAATTGTTGTTTCTGCTGACTCTGATGGTGACACTGTTGTTCCTGTTCTGGGTCATGGTGCGCTGGTTGACCAGGCCTCTGCAGAACCTGGCCAAGGCCGCGCGCCAATTGGGTACGGATATACATCTGATCCCTCTGGAAGAAACCGGCACTCGGGAAGTCAAGGAGACGGCTCGGGCATTCAACATTATGCAGGAACGGGTACTGCGCTTTGTCGATGACCGGGAGCGACTTTTCTCGGCCATATCCCATGACCTGAAAACCCCTATTACCCGCTTGCGCCTGCGCGCCGAAATGATGGACGATTGCCAGACCAGGGATCGGATGATCAAGGATCTGGAAGAACTGGAAAGCATGGTCAAGGGCGCTCTCGATCTGGGTCGCAGTACCGACGTGCATGAGCAAACCCATGCTATCGACATCAATCAGTTGGTCTCTACCCTCAGGGAAGAACTGAAAGTCATCGGCCAGGACGTAGAAGTCAATGGCCATGCGCGCCGACCCTATTACGGCAAGCCCCTGGCACTCAAGCGATGCCTTTCCAATCTGTTGCACAATGCCGCCTTTTACGGCACTGAATTGCGGCTGGATATCGTCGATAGCCGTCAGGAGCTCAAGTTCTATATCATCGACAATGGCCCGGGTATTCCGGAAGATAAAATTGACCATGTCTTTGAGCCCTATGTCCGACTCGAGAGTTCTCGCAACCGAAACACAGGTGGCGCTGGCCTCGGTTTGAGCATCGCTCGCAACATTGCTCATGCCCATGGAGGCCAACTCAAGCTGCGCAACCGCATCGGTTCGGGCCTTGAGGCGGCAGTACTATTGCCCCGCCAATAGAGGATACTGGCTTGGCAAGGCCGCTCGAACCCGATATAGTGCAAAAACCTGTTCAATTGGTCAGATTAGAGGTTCTCATGTCCACACCCCACATCAATGCCAAGGCTGGCGCCTTCGCTAAAACCCTGCTTATGCCTGGCGACCCGCTGCGTGCAAAATACATTGCCGAAACCTTTCTGGAGAACGCCGTCCAGGTCACCGACGTCCGCAACATGTTCGGTTACACAGGCACCTACAAGGGTAAGGCCATATCGGTCATGGGGTCTGGCATGGGCGTTCCCTCAATGTCCATCTACGCCAAGGAGCTGATCACTGAATATGGTGTGCGTAACATCATTCGCGTCGGCACCTGTGGAGGTATCGCCGCAGACGTCAAGTTGCGTGATGTCATCATCGCCATGGGCGCCAGCACCGACTCCGGCGTCAACCGCTTGCGCCTTGGCGGTTATGATTTTGCGGCCCTGGCCGACTTCAGCCTGCTCGAAAAGGCGGTGGCATCGGCTCGCAAGGCCAATATTCCGGTACAGGTGGGTAATGTTTTTACCTCCGATCTGTTCTACTCACCGGATACCCAACTGATGTCGACACTGGAGAAAATGAACATCCTGGCCGTCGATATGGAAGCCGCAGGCCTCTACGGTGTTGCCGCCGAGTTCGGCGCCAGAGCTTTAACAGTCATGACCGTCAGTGACCACATCATCCGCGGCGAAGCGACCAGCTCCGATGAGCGTCAAACCACCTTCAACGACATGATCCGTCTGACGCTGGACGCCACTCTGGATCTGGACGAATGAGTCTACCACTAGACCTGAAGCAGGCCGCACAGCAGGTTGCTCAGAACGCCTACGTGCCCTACAGCGACTTCCCGGTCGGCGTTGCCTTGCGCAGTGCCGATGGCCGCGTATTCAGTGGTTGCAACGTAGAAAACCGCTCCTACCCCCTGGGCATGTGCGGCGAACGCAATGCCATTGGTGCCGCCGCCGCCGCAGGCGTCCGCCCCGGCGACATCACCGAACTGGTGGTCTACATGCCCGGAGACAAACTCTTCTCTCCTTGTGGTGGCTGCCGCCAGGCCATCGCCGAGTTCATGCCGGCCGATGGCCGGGTCTGGGCCTGCAACGACTCAGAGCGCTTGAAAGCCTGGACAGCGGCTGAGTTATTGCCGGATGGGTTCAGTTTCGACGGGTTTTGAAAGTTTTTAGTTTGCTAGGGTAGCACTGGTACGTGCTGGCAGCGGGGTACGGTTTTTCCCGGGACGCTGCAAGTACCTACCAGGCTCATCCCTGAGCCTGGCCCTTCGGGTTCGCTTCGCTCATGCAAAAACGCTCCCGGCGTGTTTGTCCCTGTACGCTCGGCGGGCCGGATCCCTGCGGCCCGCCGCCCGGTAAAACACCCCCCC
>JAIUML010000012.1 GCA_022565595.1 Saccharospirillum sp.
AAATGGCGCGCCCGGCACGATTCGAACGTGCGACCGCCTGGTTCGTAGCCAGGTACTCTATCCAGCTGAGCTACGGGCGCTTTACAGCTCCCTTTACATCACCCAAAGGTGAGATCAGGGAAAGTACGTTCTGATCAGGAAGAGTTTAGACGGCATACTACACCAACTTTCCTGCGTCAGAAACGTGGCGGAGAGAGAGGGATTCGAACCCTCGATGAGATTTCTCCCATACGCCCTTAGCAGGGGCGCGCCTTCAGCCACTCGGCCATCTCTCCAAACAACGGCGCGCATGTTACCACGTTTTTCTCAAATGAAAAGGAAAAACTTCAATAAAATTAAGCGATTAGCTCAATTCCATGAAACACGCACGCAGCCATAAAAGCTCAGACGTCGTCATCACCTTCTGGCTGTCCCATCTCGCGCTGGATGCGTTGATAGATTTCTTCACGGTGAACCGCGACATCTTTCGGGGCGTTCACACCTATACGGACCTGATTGCCTTTGACTCCGAGCACAGTCACGGTAACTTCGTCACCAATCATCAGGGTTTCACCGACACGGCGAGTTAGTATCAACATCTCATATCTCCTAAGTTTTCTGGAACTTTCCTGTTGTCCAGTTCCTGTATGGCTTGTCGTCGCTGTGATCGATTTCAATCGACGAAACCGGGCTCCCTCACGACAAACTCACCAGCAGTATAACCGCATACACAAAAAACAAAGTGGTCGCGCTCACATTTTGATTAATGATTTGCTCAACCACCCTTCTCTGGATGACTTCGGCCGGGGCAGCGGCTGAGGCCATTCAATCTATTTCGTCAGTACAATCATCCCGTCTCGCCCGAAAACGCTCTCAAGCAAAGCCTTGAGCGGAATTGCTACTGGATTCTTTGAACTGACCTGACATGACAGCAAATACTACCTGCCCTGCTCAGCGACTCTGTTCTCTCGCATCCAACTCGAAAGCAGAATGGAGGGCACGCACAGCTAATTCAAGGTACTTCTCAGCAATAACGACCGAAACCTTGATTTCTGAAGTCGATATCATCTGAATATTAATATTCTCTGCAGCAAGGGTATCAAACATCTTCGACGCGACGCCGGCATGCGAACGCATTCCGACTCCGACAATAGACACCTTGGCGATGGCCGAGTCACCTCTTACCTCACGAGCGCCCAAATCATTGGCAACGTCGTTCAGGATGCTTCTGACCCGCTCAAAATCGCTGCGATGGACCGTAAACGTAAAATCCGTTGTGTTGTCGTCCGCAACGTTCTGCACGATCATGTCGACTTCGATATTTGCAGCACTGACCGGCCCAAGAATTCGACTGGCGACACCCGGGATATCAGGCACTCCCAATACCGTCAGCTTAGCTTCGTCTCGATTAAAGGCAATACCGGATATTACAGGTTGTTCCATTGCGTACTCTTCCTCCAGGGTAATGAGGGTACCGGGGCCATCAGCAAAACTGGACAGCACACGGAGGGGGACATTGTATTTACCGGCAAATTCCACTGAGCGAATCTGCAATACTTTAGACCCGAGACTGGCCATTTCCAACATTTCTTCAAAGGTAATCTTGTCCAGACGCCTCGCGTTATCTACCACTCGTGGGTCCGTTGTGTAGACACCATCAACGTCGGTGTAGATCTGACATTCATCCGCTTTCAAGGAAGCTGCCAACGCCACCGCTGTTGTATCAGAGCCACCTCGGCCCAGCGTGGTGGTATTGCCAAGCTCATCCACGCCCTGAAAACCAGCGACAACAATAACGCGACCCGCATTCAAATCCTTCAGCATGGAATCAACATCGATATGTTTGATTCGCGCCTTGGTGTGAGCGCTGTCGGTCAGAATGCGAACCTGATCACCCGTATAGGAGCGCGCCGCACAGCCACGCTTATGCAGTGCCATTGTCAACAGGGCAATGGTCACCTGCTCTCCGGTTGACAGCAGCACATCCATTTCACGCGGATTGGGTTGGTCTGAAACCTCATTGGCGAGACTCACCAATCGATTGGTCTCTCCACTCATGGCCGATACGACGACAACCACGTCATGCCCTTCATCGCGAAAGGCTTTCACCTTATCTGCGACATGCGCAATCCGCTCGACTGTGCCGACTGAGGTGCCTCCAAATTTTTGAACATAAAGTGCCATCTGAGCGATCTAATCCTGAAACAGTTGGTGTGGTCACACATGTCTGCGGACATGTACCCATAAAACAACTCTAAGCTTACAGCGCTTCAGCCCTGCAAAGCCTTATCCACCCAGTCGTATACTGAGCCCAGTGCTTGCTTAAGATGCTCTGGTTGGGTGCCACCGGCCATCGCCATATCTGGCTTGCCACCGCCTTTGCCTCCGACCTGTCCGGCCACATGATTGACCAGCTCACCTGCCTTGACACGCTCCGTTACATCCCGAGTCACACCAGCGGCGACCTGAACCTTGCCATCGTTAACTGTTGCCAGAACAATGACAGCCGACTTGAGCTTGTCTTTCAACTGATCCATGGTCGAGCGCAATGCCTTGGCATCTGCCCCAGCCAGCTCGGCAGCAAGCACCTTCACTCCTGCTATATCCCTGGCACTAGCAGCGAGATCAGTTCCCGCTGCTGCAGCCAGCCTGGATTTAAGCTGCTCGATGTCTTTTTCCAGTTCACGCACCCGACTTTGACTCTGACGCGCACGATCAAATACCTGCTCAGGGCTGCACTTGAACTCTTCGGATAGCTGTCGCAGCCGTTCGTCCTGCTGGTGAATTTGTGCCAGCGCATAGGGGCCCACCACCGCTTCAATGCGGCGAACACCGGAGGCGATACCGCCTTCGGACAGAATTCTCAACAAACCAATATCGCCGGTACGAGCCACATGGGTACCACCACACAACTCCATCGAGAAACCATCGGTTCCCATCGACAGCACGCGCACCTGCTCATCGTATTTCTCACCAAAGAGCGCCATGGCTCCGCGCGCCTTGGCTGACTCGATGTCCATCAACTCGGTCAATACTGGCGTATTGGCCAGAATCTGCTGATTCACACGCTGCTCTATTGCCAGCAATTCCTCGACTGTCACACCCTGTAAATGAGAAAAGTCAAAACGCAGTTTATCGTAGCTGACCAGGGAGCCACGCTGCTGAACATGCTCGCCAAGAATTTCACGCAAGGCCGCATGCAACAAGTGGGTCGCACTGTGATGTCGAGCTGTATTCTCACGCTCAGCTCGTGCCACTGTTGCGGTCAACGACTGGCCTATTCTGACCTCGCCACGGGCCACCTTGACCTGATGCAGGTGATGCCCCTGGAGTTTGGTGCAGTCGGAGACCGTCATTGACAGGCCCTCAGCACTCAACTGGCCATGATCGCCTATCTGGCCGCCAGACTCGGCATAAAAAGGCGTCTGATCAAGGATAACTACACCCGTAGCGCCCTCAGGCAAAACATCGACCGACTCACCGTCGCGCAATAGCTTGATAACCTTGCCTTCACCGACGAGGCTGTCGTAGCCGAGGAAATGGGTTTGACCGTCCAGTTCAAGATCGAGGTCGCGCCCCATCTTGAACTTGCTGGCCGAGCGAGCGCGCTCGCGTTGCTGTTCCATTTCTCGGTCAAAGCCTGCCATATCGACATCCAGGGAGCGCTCACGGGCAACATCCGCGGTGAGATCCGCCGGGAAGCCATAGGTGTCGTAGAGACGAAACACCAGCTCACCGGGCAACAAGGTCCCGCTGAGGTTGGCGATGCCCTCTTCCAGTACCGACATGCCATTATCCAGAGTGCGGGCGAACTGCTCTTCTTCCTGCAGTACGACCTTTTCGATATGAGCCTGCATTTTCGCAAGTTCCGGGTAAGCCTCGCCCATTTCCGCCACCAGAGCGGCTACCAGCTTGCTGAAAAAGGGTTGCGTCTGGCCCAATTTGTGGCCGTGACGGATCGCCCGGCGCATGATGCGGCGCAAGACATAGCCACGGCCTTCGTTCGAGGGCAGCACACCGTCAAGAATCAAAAAGGCACAGGACCGAATATGATCGGCAATGACTCGCAAGGATCGGTTCTCAATATCCTTGTTGCCGGTTGCTGCCATAGTGGCTTTGATCAGATGCTGAAACAGATCGATTTCATAGTTGCTGTGAACCGACTGCAAAACGGCAGCCAGTCGCTCAAGCCCCATCCCCGTATCCACTGAAGGTTTGGGCAAGGGCATACGGGTGCCATCTTCAAGTTGGTCGTATTGCATGAACACCAGATTCCAGATCTCGATGTAGCGGTCGAGATCATCGTCCGGACTACCTGGAGGCCCTCCCGGTACGTCTGGGCCGTGATCATAGAAGACCTCGGAGCAGGGGCCGCAAGGACCGGTATCGCCCATCATCCAGAAATTGTCTTTCTCGCCCAGACGAGACAGGCGCTCGGCGGGGACGCCAATTTCATTGATCCAGATGTCAGCCGCTTCGTCGTCGTCCTGGAATACAGTAACCCACAGCTTTTCTTTTGGCAGCTGCAGTTCTTCTGTCAGGAAGGTCCAGGCAAAGCGAATGGCATCCCGCTTGAAATAGTCACCGAAGCTGAAATTACCCAGCATTTCAAAAAAGGTATGGTGCCTGGCGGTATAGCCGACGTTTTCAAGGTCGTTGTGTTTGCCACCCGCTCTGACGACACGCTGAGATGTCACGGCACGGCTGTAGGGCCGATGCTCCTTGCCAAGAAAAACGTCTTTGAATTGCACCATGCCGGCATTGGTGAACAGCAGCGTCGGGTCATTCCCCGGAATCAATGGGCTGCTTTCCACTTCTGTATGGCCATTCTTGACAAAATAGTCTAAAAAGCGACGACGTATTTCTGCTGTTTTCATGTCTTACTGACATCCTGTTCCGCGGGTGGTCTTGCTGCCTGGCAGGCACGGACTGGGAGTAATCTGAGTCGGTTACAGTTTGCCACGCAGGCAACTTCCGAGCTTAGGAACCCAAGGGGCGACAATGTTACACAGAAGGAGAGCGGCACACCAGTAGTAAGGGCGTTTCAGGGCGATAGTCTGGGGATATCAGGCGTCTATTCGTCTTTCAAGGTTTCGACAGCAAGGCGAATATGGTCTGGCTGGAACCCGCGCTGGCTTAGAAAGCGATAGAGCTTCGCTTTGACTTTCAGTTCAGTTATGTCCGCAGTACCCAGTTTTCGGGTAGCGACTTCTGCCGCCAATTCGTACCAGTCGAACTGTGACTCATCGAGGACCGCATTGACCTGGGCTTCGACCCCTTTCTGGCGGGCGTCAAAACGGATGCGAACAGGCCCATGGCCACGCTGGTGGCGACTGCGTACGAAGGCCTCAGCAAAACGTTCGTCATCCTGCAGACCCCTCTCAACCAATCGAGCCAGGGCGTCTTCTACCCGAACGTCCTCTTCCGGGTAGCGTTTGCGGAGCTTTTCCCGCAACTCCTGCTGGCTGTGTTCTCGACGGGCCAGCAGATTCAGGGCGGTATTCCAGGGGGTGTCGTTCATGATGTCTCGGCAAGACAGGGCGGCTGACCATTCGGCGCAGTGCGGCCACCCTGCTTAATCGTCAGGCTTCGCTGGAGGCTTCAGACTTGCCAGACTTCGCCGCTTTCGCTGGCTTTTCGTCTACGGCTTCAGCCGATTCGGTGGCTTCCACTATGGGCACGGCCTGGAAAGAGGCACGTATCTTCGCCTCGACTTCCTGTGCCATTTTCGGATTATCTTCCAGGAATTTGGCAGCGTTCGCCTTGCCCTGGCCGATCTTGTCGCCCTGATAGCTGTACCAGGCACCGGCTTTTTCAACAAAGCCTTGCTTGACGCCCAGATCAATGACCTCGCCCATATGGTAGATGCCACGGCCATAGTGAATCTGGAACTCGGCCTGCTTGAATGGCGGTGCAACCTTGTTCTTGACGACCTTGACTCGGGTTTCCGAGCCAACCACCTCGTCGCCCTCCTTGATGGTACCAATACGACGAATATCGAGCCGGACCGATGAATAGAATTTCAGCGCATTACCACCGGTGGTGGTTTCCGGGCTACCGAACATGACTCCGATCTTCATGCGAATCTGGTTAATAAAGATGACCAGGCAATTGGCCGTCTTGATGTTGCCGGTGATTTTGCGCAATGCCTGGGACATCAGACGCGCCTGCAAGCCGACATGCTGATCACCCATATCGCCTTCGATTTCAGCCTTGGGCACCAGGGCGGCGACTGAGTCAATTACGATGACGTCGACGGCGTTGGAGCGTACCAGCATGTCTGCAATTTCGAGCGCCTGCTCACCGGTATCCGGCTGGGAAACCAGGAGGTCATCCACATTGACACCCAGCTTGTTGGCATAGGAAGGATCCAGAGCGTGCTCGGCGTCAACAAAGGCACAGGTGCCACCGATTTTCTGGGCTTCAGCGATCACCTGAAGGGTCAAGGTGGTTTTACCGGAGGACTCCGGGCCATAAATCTCGACCACACGACCACGGGGCAAGCCCCCTATGCCCAGAGCGATGTCCAGGCCCAGTGAGCCGGTAGAGATGGAAGGTATCTGGACGTGCTTCTGGTCGCCCATGCGCATCACCGACCCCTTGCCAAATTGGCGCTCGATTTGGCTCAGTGCCGCTGCCAGTGCTTTCTCTTTATTGACGTCCATTTTTTAACCTCTATCAACAAGCTGTATGAATGACCAGTATTCTTGCATAAAACCCCGGCGACTGACAACCCCTGATTTCGCGCTCTTGCTCAATGATCAGGTAAAGCGGACAGTAGCCCTTGAATAGCCGCGTCAATGGTCTGTTTGCGCACAGCATTGCGATCGCCTGCAAACAAAAAACGTTGCGCCCACTCCTGCCCTGGCAGGATCCAGGCAATCCAGACGGTGCCGACGGGTTTCTCAATACTGCCGCCTGTGGGGCCTGCAACACCGGTGACGGCCACACCGCATTCAACGCCTGCGGCCTGAGCACCAGCGGCCACCATCGCTCGCGCGACCGGTTCACTGACCGCACCATGCTCTGCCAACAACGAGGACGGGACACCCAACTGCTGTTTCAGCGCGTTGGAGTAGGTGATCCAGCCGCCCTCATACCAGTCCGAGCTGCCGGACAAGTCCGTCAGGGCTGCGCCGATGCCACCACCAGTACAGCTCTCCACACTGATCATGCGCCACTTGTGACGACGCAACTGTTGAGCCAATTGCTCAGCCAACGGCAAATTCTCGGTCATGCGTTTCATCCTGAAGTTGATTCGAATACCATGTGTCCCTTTGTCTATTCGCCCTTTGTAGAACAGGGACACCATGTCAGCAACCGGCACCAGTAAACCCCAGCACACCCCCATGATGCAACAGTACCTGAGCATCAAGGAAGCCCACCCGAATGACCTCGTGTTTTATCGCATGGGGGATTTTTATGAGCTGTTCTTCGAAGACGCCAGGTTGGCCGCAAGGCTACTGGATATCACCTTGACGCAGCGCGGGCAAAGCGGTGGAAAACCCATTCCCATGGCTGGCATTCCCTACCATGCCGCCGAGAATTACATTGCTCGCCTGGTTCGCTCGGGGCAGCGAGTCGCCATTGTGGAACAGATTGGTGACCCGAATGCCAGCAAAGGGCCGGTCGAGCGCAAGGTGGTCCGTGTGTTAACGCCCGGTACGCTCAGCGACGAGGCCTTTCTGAATGATCGCCAGGAAAACCTGTTGGCGGCCATTATCGAAGCGGATCAGGCTTACGGGCTGGCCGCCCTGGACATGGCTTCCGGCCGCTTTACCGTCCAGACGCTGAATTCACCACTGGCCTTGCAGGCGGAACTGGAGCGCTTACGCCCAAGCGAATTATTGTTGGTAGAAGATGAAACAGCTCCGGAGCTCAGCTTCAACCCTGCCCTGCGCCAACAGCCTATATGGCTGTTCGATCTGGATTCCGCTCTGACGCTCTTGAACCAGCAGATGGGCACGCGAGATCTCGGTGGCTTTGGGGTTCAGGACATGCCCCTGGCCTTGCGTGCAGCAGGCTGCCTGCTGAATTACGCCAGCGATACCCAGAAAGGCGCCCTGCCCCATGTTCGCGCCATTCTGCCCGAGCGCCATGATGACTCGGTCATCCTCGACGCCGCCTCACGACGTAACCTGGAGATCGACCTGAATGTACGTGGCGAAGAAGAGCACACCCTTTTTGCTTTGATGGATCACTGTTCGACCAGCATGGGCAGCCGTCTGCTGCGCCGTTGGCTGGGCCGACCTCTGCGTGACCGCAAGGTGCTGAACTTGCGCCACAATGCAATCAGCACCCTGCTGAACAACTTCGATTACGAGGCCATACGCGACACCCTCAAGCCCATTGGGGATATAGAGCGGGTCTTGTCACGAGTCGCCCTGGGTTCGGCTCGTCCACGAGACTTGATCCGACTGCGCGAGGCCATCAGTCAGTTGCCTCAACTGCAAAGTCAGCTTGGGTCACTGGATGCGCCACGGTTGACGCAATTGCAGGCCGACCTGCACGAACGACCACAATGGCAGGAGACGCTGAGCCTGGCCCTGGTAGAAAACCCGCCAGTGGTCATTCGGGACGGTGGCGTCATCGCCGCTGGTTTCGATGCCGAACTGGATGAATTGCGCGGCCTGGACGACAACGCCAGTGAGTTTCTGATGAAACTGGAAACCCAGGAGAAGGAACGAACAGGCCTTTCCAGCTTGAAAGTCGGCTACAACAGAGTGCATGGCTATTACATTGAGATAGGCAAAGCCCAGGCCCGGGAAGCCCCGGTCGAGTACACCAGGCGACAAACACTCAAGAACGCCGAACGCTTTATCACGCCCGAACTGAAAGCCTTCGAAGACAAGGCACTCAGCGCCAAAAGCCGCGCCCTGTCACGCGAAAAGTATCTGTATGAGCAACTGATCGCCGCCCTGGCAGACGACCTCACCTCCCTGCAACAGATGGCTCAAGCCCTGGCAGAGCTCGATGTGCTGGTGTGCCTGACGCAATGCGCCGATCGCTTCAACTGGTCGGCACCCGAACTGACCGACCAGGCTGAACTGCTTATTACCGAAGGGCGTCACCCTGTCGTTGAGGCGCTGTCGGAATCGCCTTTCGTTCCGAATGACCTGCAGTTGAATGAGCACAGCACATTGCACATTATTACCGGCCCGAACATGGGGGGTAAAAGCACCTTTATGCGCCAGGCCGCCATCATTGCCTTGCTCGGCCATGTCGGCAGTTTCGTACCCGCCAAAGCCGCACGCATTGGCAGCATCGATCGAATTTTCACGCGCATGGGCTCGTCCGACGATATCGCCGGTGGTCGCTCCACCTTTATGGTGGAAATGACTGAAACCGCCAATATTCTGCACAATGCCAGCGCCAACAGCCTGGTCATCATGGACGAAGTGGGCCGAGGCACCAGCACCTTTGATGGCCTGTCCCTGGCCTGGGCTGCGGCCTCCTGCCTGGTTGAAAAAACCCGCGCCTTGACGCTCTTCGCAACCCACTATTTCGAGATGACGGCACTGCCTGACCGTTATGCGCTGGCGTCCAATCACCATCTGGACGCCACCGAACACGACGATAAATTAGTATTCCTGCACCGCATCCAGCCCGGCCCGGCCAGCCAAAGCTTCGGCATCCAGGTCGCCCGTCTGGCTGGTGTTCCGGCAGAAGTCATAGACGCCGCCCGCACCAAACTGGGGGAACTCGAACAATTGCCAATGACCACCAAAGGGGCAGCCATCGAGACTCGAGTGGCTGATGCACCCATCCAGGCCGATCTGTTCTCGAGCACTGCCCACCCACTGGTTGAAGCCCTGGCTGAGCTCAAGCTGGATCAGTTGTCACCACTGGAAGCACTGAATTGGCTGTATCGGCAACAAAAGGATCTGTAACCACCCAGAGAGTAATCGAAAACAGTTTTATAAAAATCCATATTTATGCGTTCTGAGTATAACCACCAGGGCAAATGGTCTTAGCTGCCGCTTGAGAGCCTGGAGCCTGGTCACTAGAATACGCACACTTTTGATTTCGATTGGGGAGAATCGACCAATGACCTTCGTTGTTCTGGAAAACTGCATTAAATGTAAATACACCGACTGCGTCGAAGTCTGCCCGGTCGATTGCTTCTATGAAGGCCCTAACTTCCTGGTGATCCATCCGGACGAGTGCATTGACTGCGCGCTTTGTGAACCGGAATGCCCGGCAGAAGCCATTTTGTCGGAAGACGAGGTGCCGGAAGATCAGATCGAATTCATCGAACTGAACGCCGAACTGGCGGAGGTCTGGCCAAATATCACTGAGCGCAAGGATCCCCTGCCGGAAGCGGATGAACAAAACGGCGTACCGGGTAAACGCGGAGAACTGGCGCGCTGAATCGCGGCTAAAAAAAGAGCGCTGATGCGCTCTTCTTTTTAGATATAACAAAATCCATTGGCCTGTTCAGGCACCGAACAGTGCAGTTGCAGACAACCCCTGCTTCTCCATGATATCCCGCAGACGTCTCAGCGCTTCGACCTGAATCTGCCGTACACGTTCACGGGTCAAACCGATCTCCCGACCGACCTCTTCCAGGGTGCTGGTTTCATAACCTCTGAGACCAAAGCGACGCGCAACAACCTCGCGTTGCTTCTCCGAGAGTTCATCCAGCCAGCCATCAATGCTGTTGTTCAGGTCTTCGTCCTGAAGGGTCTCGGAAGGATCCGAGGAATTGTCGTCCGCTATGGTATCCAGCAGGCTCTTGTCTGACGCTTGCCCCATGGGAGTATCGACTGAAGTCACTCGCTCATTCAGGGCCAGCATCCGCTTAACATCGTCGACGGGCCGATCCAGCAGTTCGGCTATGTCTTCCGCTGTAGGCTCATGATCAAGCTTCTGCGACAGCTCACGAGCGGCACGCAAATAGACATTCAGCTCCTTGACGACGTGAATCGGTAAACGAATGGTTCGGGTCTGATTCATGATGGCGCGTTCAATGGTCTGCCGTATCCACCAGGTGGCATAGGTAGAAAAGCGAAAGCCACGCTCCGGATCGAACTTCTCAACTGCCCGAATTAAACCAAGGTTGCCCTCTTCGATCAGGTCAAGCAAGGTAAGCCCGCGGTTAAGGTAGCGTCGGGCTATTTTCACCACCAGGCGCAGGTTACTTTCGATCATGCGTTTGCGACCGGCGGCTTCGCCGGCCTGAGCCAGGCGAGCAAAATAGACTTCTTCTTCGGGGCTGAGCAGAGGTGAGAAGCCTATCTCGTTCAGATAAAGTTGGGTTGCATCCAGAGAGCGCTGCATGCTCCCAGTGTTGGAAAGCGCCTCTTTGAAGGCATCGTCGGTTTCGGTTTCCGGCTCATCCAGGCTGTCGAAACCTACAACTTCCCTGTCTTCATTGAGTGCTGACAAGCGGTCGTCGAAGACGCTGGCATCGGGTTGGCCCGAGAACAGTGGCTGGACGTCTCTGCGGGTTTCAGATTTGTTGTTGCGAAGTTCTGCCATAGTGGTTCACCTGTGCTTTTCTGGTCAATCTATCGACCCTAGGCTTTGATGCAAACCAGCTATCGCCGAGGCAAGTACCTCATCGGATCGACCGGTTTACCCTCTTGTCTGATCTCGAAGTGCAGCCTTGGCTGGTCACCCTGGCTACCCATTCTTGCGATCACTTGCCCTTTGCTAACGACATCCCGCTCCGATACCAGCAATTCCTGATTAAAAGCATAGGCACTCAGCAATGATCCTGGATGCTCGACTATTATCAAATTGCCATACCCCGGAAGGCCGTTCCCTGCATAGACGACAGTTCCGTTTGCTGCCGCTTTGACAGAATCGCCAATCTGGCCCGTCAGATCAACGCCTTTCTGATCGGACACATTGGCATTAAACGTTCGCACTATTTTCCCATCGTGTGGCCAGGCCCACTCCAGGCTGGAGCTGGAAGTTGCCGGAGGTGTTGTGGCTCTGACGCTCGCTGATGAATTGTTATTTTGTGTAACAGGAGGTGACGCAGCGACAGGTGCTGACGCCGCTGATGCTCCGCTGGAGGCCTCTCGGGTCACAGGTCGAGGAGTGGGTTGGCTGCTAGCAGCAGTAGGCGCTGTTGCAGTCTGAGGCGCTCTGGCGGGCTCTGATTCCCGGAGAGCCAGTTGTTGGCCGGGGTGGATAGTGTAATTACTGCTGATGTTATTGGCATGGGCAAGCTTGCGAAAATCCAACCCATAACGGAAAGCAATGGAATAGAGCGTATCGCCCTGCTGAACGCGGTAATAATCGGGCCGAGTGGTTGAAGCCGTGCCGGATTGTGCCGGGCGAGGCGAGGCGGGCTCTGCCCTGGTGGGTTGTTCGGCTGCGGGGCGGCTCGGCTGCGACGCCGCTGAGCTGGAACGTTGCGGCCCGTCGAGAGAGGTATAGGCCGGGTTATTCACGCATCCGGCCAGCACTCCGGCCAACAACCAGGCCATCGCTATTTTTGACGCCTTTTTGCAATTAAACGACACACAATTTCCCCTGCGGAATGACTCTCAACAGCAAGTAGCCCGAAAACCCCTAACACTGTATTATTACTTAAGTGCAAAAACCAACACACTCTATAGGTGTAATCATTCTAAAGATGTTCAATGAGTAAACGTTTTTTACACTTTTTACGCTTTACTCCGGAGCCACTCAACCGAATCCCCATCCTCTTTACTGCAAGACGCACTGCCATCCCCACTAACAACAGTCTCATGACTTCTGTTGGCTGTGCAGAGTCAAGCCGACCACGGCAATAGCGCCCAACAACATCATTGCCAGCGCGCCTGGTAACAGGGAAGGCTGGCCACTAAGCTGAGTAAATTCGAAAGGGCTCAGCCATTGCTGTTGATATTGCCAGGGCCAGACCTTGACCGTTGCCCCCAGTATAAAACCCAACATGAACGCCAGTACACGATCATGCCAACGCTGCAGCAAGGCATTCAAAAAACGACTGAACACCAGCAAGCCGATAATACAACCCAGGGCGACAAGCCCGATGGTCACCAGGTCACGCTGATGCACGGCAGCAACAACTGCCGGGTAAAGCCCCATCAACAACAGGATAAAGCTGCCCGAAATACCAGGAAGTAACATGGCCGAAATGGCAATGGCACCGCCGAGAATCAGAGTCCAGGCATTAACCGTCATTGCCATTTCCGTCAGCAACGACAGCCCGACCGCAATGACGGTTCCGATGGCACACAACAAGATATCCAGCCGACACCAGCGGTGTCGAATGCCCAGGGTAAAGAGCGAGGCGACAATAAGCCCGAGAAAGAACGACCACAGCAGTTGGGGCGCTCCTTCAAGCATCCAGTGCACCAGGTTAAGCACCGAAAAGAGGCTCACCAGAATACCCAGACCTAGACTGAGCAAAAAAGCCCCATCGATGCGCACCCAGAACTCGGCCCAGCGCCCCTGCCAAAGCAACAATAACAATCGGGGGTGCAGATGAGCCAGTGCAGAAACAAGGCGCTCATAGATGCCGGTGATCAGCGCCATGGTGCCACCTGAAACCCCGGGCACTGCATCGGCCACGCCCATCACCAGGCCTTTACCAAACCAGACCAGCCACTCCCGCTTCATTCGCGTTGCACCCCGGTCAGCATGGGCACAAACCGAACGGCTTCAATGGCCTCACTGTGCCAGCCATCGCCATCTCGCTCAATGACGGTCAACCATTGCTCCTGGGTCCCGATGGGTAAAATCAGGCGTCCACCATCGGGAACCAGCTGTTCAATCAGTTCTTTGGGGGGTTCGGACGGGGCCGCCGTTCCAATAATAACGTCAAATGGTGCCTGGTCAGGCCAACCCAGAAAGCCGTCATCCAGCTTCAAGCGAGTGTTGTACAACTTCAGGAATCTCAGCCGCTCGCGTGCTTTATCCTGCAAGGGTTTGATGCGTTCGACCGAATAGACCTGATCAACCAGTTGCGCCAGCACGGCCGTTTGAAAGCCAGAGCCCGTGCCGATCTCCAGTACTCGTTCGTGATGCTGGGCATTCATGACCAGTTCGGTCATGCGCGCAACAATATAGGGTTGCGACAAGGTCTGGGAATAGCCGATGGGGACAGCAGTATCTTCATAAGCCTTGTGACCCAGGGCCTCATCAACGAAAAGGTGACGGGGTACCTTATTGAAACAATCCAGAACGCGGGGGTCACGAATGCCCTTGTCAAACAATCGCTCAATCAGACGCTGACGGGTGCGCTCGGACGTCATGCCGATGCCTTTAATATTCATTACCTGACTCCATCAGGATGACTGCCAACACAAACCCCTTATTCACCTGCGCTGACTCCTTTGGCTCGGTATGATTCTTTGTTTCGATTGTCGTCTGTGCATCGGCATCAATCCTCATCAGTCTGTGCTTGCCCTGATTGATTAACAGGCTCCGTTACCGCCACACATTCGAACAACAGAGCCGTTGCATAGCTGCCGGCAGGCAGGAAAAAATGCAGAATCGGGTCGGTCCCTTCCCATTCCAACTGAGCTTTTTCGGGAAAGACTCTCAGCTTGCGTAAAGCACGATCAACCCGACGGGCCTTCAGGGCGTCGACCAGATCATTGTATTGCGCTAGCGCCTCAGACTGGCGCGCCATAAAATCCGGTGAATCGTCTCGTGTCTCGCCAGGCAGGCTCGCTGTTGGCGACAGATCGCCACTGGCCACTCTGGCATCAGCCAGATCTTCGTCCTGACACCAGAAGCCTCCGCGCCCTTCGCGGAACTGGGCAAAATCGCCCGGCAACAATCGGTTCCAATTACCCTCTCGAACCCGTTTAGCCAACTGGGCATTGAACAACCAGCTGCGCATCGCTGACAGGTGCATGCTCTGTTGAGGTCGGGGCAATTTCAATTGACCAGCCAACCAACGTTCGGCCCGGTCGAGATTGGCTCCACCATGGCCAAAACGCTGTAGCCCAAAGTAATTGGGGAACCCCCTTTCGACCAGACATTGCCACCTCTGCTCAAAGGCGGTCTGGTCACCGTCATAGTCTCTTAACCGAACCCGAAACTGGTTACCAATCAACTGGCCGGTTCGCAATTTCTTGCTGTGCCGACAGCGCGCCAGTTCAGCCACGCCGTCCATGACGAATGGACCTTCGGGCGGACTTTGCTTCATCAGGTGCAGCGAGAACGTCTGCTGAGTAACACCATGACGATCTTTCAAACCCGCATAGCTGACCGCTCTTTGAGGAATACCGGCCCATTGTGCTAATTTACGCGCTATCCAGACGGTGTTCTGTCCGGTTTTTTCCAGCGTCAGCCAGAGATGTTCACCCTCACCCTGAGGCGACTCAGGCAGCACTTCAACCACCTGAAAATCTTCGGGTGACTGTTTCAAGCCCGCTGAGCCCAGGCGGGCGCCCCAGGCTGTTGGAAAGTTCAGATCAAATCGCGTCATTTTTGCACCAACAGG
Organism: Saccharospirillum sp.; assembly: GCA_022565595.1. GTDB lineage: Bacteria > Pseudomonadota > Gammaproteobacteria > Pseudomonadales > Natronospirillaceae > Saccharospirillum. The sequence continues at coordinate 15,392 of JAIUML010000012.1, forward strand.
CAAACGGCTTCGGTGGCAATGCCTTCCTTGCGACCGGTGAATCCCAATCGCTCTGTCGTCGTCGCCTTGACATTGATCTGGTTTGACTCTGCCGACAACAAGGCAGCAATGCGTTCACGCATGGCCACCTTGTGCGGCCCCAGGCGTGGTGCCTGAGCGATGACCGTGACGTCGAGATTGCCCAATTGCCAGCCAAGTTCTTGAATTTCCCGATAGACTCGGGTCAACAGAAGGCCACTGTCGGCATCAGCCCACTCGGCATCGGTTTCGGGAAACCACTCCCCAATATCGCCCAGGGCCAGAGCGCCCAGCAATGCATCGCAAATGGCGTGCAATACTACATCCCCATCGGAGTGTGCCAGCAGCGGATGCGCCGCTGGAACAGCGACGCCCCCCAGCCGGATGTCTGTCGGCCCTTGTTGCAGGTCGAAACGGTGTACATCAAAACCATGACCAATTCTCATGCCAATGCCTTCTTTCTCAATATCGCTTCGATGATGATGACATCTTCCGGGTGAGTCAGCTTGATATTATCGCGCGAGCCAGCGACCAGTTGCACCGGGTGCCCTGCCCACTCCATGGCCGAAGCCTCATCCGTTATGCTTTGCTGCTGCTGCCGGGCTTCTTCCAGAGCGCGAAGCAAGAGTTTGAATCGAAAGCACTGGGGAGTCTGGGCCGCCCAAAGTTCGCTTCGATCCAAGGTACTGACGAGCCCTCCATGGTTTCGCTTGACGGTGTCCGTTATCGGTGTAGCGAGCAGGCCGCCAGTCCCGGTGGACTGACACCGCTCGAGTAAGGCAGCGATGTCGTTGGCGCCAATACAGGGCCGGGCAATATCATGCACCACTACCCAATCATCGTCGGCAGCCTTCAGCGCTTTTAAACCTGCCAATACAGAGTCCATCCGTTCCTGGCCACCCTCAACCAGCCGGTAACCAGCAAAGCCATGCAGTACCGCATGGATGTCCTGATCCTCAGGCTGAACGATCAGCTGGCGCTGACCATCGACCAGAGGCGACTGCCAGGCTGCCAGGGTCCATTCAATCAGAGGTTTTCCAAGGACGGGAAAATACTGTTTGGCTTTGGCGGCACCGAAGCGTCGGCCCGATCCAGCAGCGGGCAACAATAGATGAACCGACATATTGTGAGAATTCCTGAATGATTAAGGCGCACCGGGCATGGGGGTGACGTAAAATACTTCGCCAGGTTTGACCAGGCCGAGATTGGAGCGAGCCAACTCCTCGACCGCATCCAGCCCGGATTTAAGGTCTTCCACTCTGGCTTCGAGTGTGGCGTTACGCTGTTGTTGCCGCTCTATGTAGAGTTCCTGTTGGGCGATGTCACCCTGCAGGCGCTGTACATCCCGCCAACCGTTATCGGCCAGCCAGTAGCGATATTGCAATACACAAAACAACAGCAGCAAACCCAGCTGCAAAACCCGCATGGCATCCCTCAAGATACTTTTCGTAAAACGGCTATTCTGACGGAAACGAAAAAGGGGGCCAAGCCCCCTGAATCGCTATTTACCCTGAAAAGGCACCAATAAGCCATAAATAACCGGCGAATGGCCGGTTTCAGACTTAACCCTGGCCTTTAATCTCTTTCAGGCCGTTGTAAATCGCCTTGTCACCCAGGGCTTCTTCGATGCGCAACAACTGGTTGTACTTGGCTACCCGATCCGAACGGCACAAGGAACCTGTCTTGATTTGGCCTGCAGCCGTTCCCACCGCCAGATCGGCAATGGTGGCATCTTCGGTTTCACCGGAACGGTGCGAAATCACCGCCGTATAACCGGCGTCCTTGGCCATCTTGATCGCTGCCAGGGTCTCGCTCAAGGAGCCAATCTGGTTGAACTTGATCAGAATGGAGTTGGCGATGCCCTTGTCGATGCCTTCCTGCAGGATTTTGGTATTGGTGACGAAGAGGTCATCACCCACCAGTTGAATCTTGTCGCCCAGCAGGCGCGTCTGGTAGGCAAAGCCATCCCAGTCAGATTCGTCCAGACCATCCTCGATCGACACGATGGGGTACTGTTCTGTCAGCGTCTTCAGATACTCGGAAAACTCTTCGGAACTGAAGACCTTGCCTTCGCCTTTCAGGTTGTATTTACCGTCTTCATAGAATTCTGAAGCAGCGCAATCCATGGCCAGGGTGACATCACGACCAAGCTTGTAACCGGCAGCGTCAACGGCTTCGGCAATGGCCTGCAAAGCGGCCGCATTACTGGACAGGTTAGGCGCAAAGCCACCTTCATCACCCACGGCTGTATTCAGGCCCTGGCTGCTCAGCACTTTCTTCAATGCATGGAAAATCTCGGTGCCCATGCGCAAGGCTTCCTTGAAGGAAGGTGCGCCAACGGGTTGAACCATGAATTCCTGAATGTCGACGTTGTTGTCCGCATGTTCACCGCCGTTGATGATGTTCATCATCGGAACCGGCAAACTGTACTGGCCGGGAGTGCCGTTGATGTCGGCAATGTGCTCGTACAACTCAACGCCCTTGGCCAACGCGGCTGCCTTGGCTGCTGCCAGAGATACGGCCAGTATAGCGTTGGCACCAAAGTTGGATTTGTTTTCAGTGCCGTCGAGTTCGATCATGGTCTTGTCGAGGCCTGCCTGATCCAGGGCATCGAAGCCGAGCAAAGCGTCACGAATAGGACCATTCACGGCGCCCACCGCCTTCAACACACCCTTGCCGAGATAGCGGCTCTTGTCACCATCACGCAATTCCAGGGCTTCGCGTGAACCTGTGGAAGCACCTGAAGGCGCACAGGCGCGCCCGCGGACGCCCCCTTCCAGAATAACATCGGCTTCGACGGTGGGGTTGCCACGCGAATCCAGGACCTCACGTCCTTTGATATCAATGATTTTCGCCATCTTGACTCTCCTCAGCTTGGGGGCCTGGTCTGGACTCAGCGTCCCCCAGGCCGTTTCAATACCACTAAAATGTAATTTTATTACAAAATGGACAGCCCAGGATTATAGTCACCTGAGCGCCAAATGCGAGCACCCTTAGCGTTTTTGTTGCCTGACGGCGTTAATAAAACCGCTGAACAGACCGTGCCCATCCCGCGGAGTAGAGGTGAATTCCGGGTGAAACTGGCAGGCAACAAACCAGGGGTGATCGGGGACTTCGACGATCTCGACCAGGGCACCATCGGTAGACCTGCCGGCAATTCTCAAGCCCGCTTTTTGTAAGTCTTCTACATAATGATTGTTGACTTCGTACCGATGACGATGGCGCTCGACTATACGATCCTTGCCATAACAGGCGCGCGCCAGGCTGTCTTCGGCCAGCATGCACTCCTGGCCACCCAGACGCATGGTGCCACCCAGATCTGTCTGTTCGGTGCGTTCCACTTTCTTGCCGTCCGCTTCGATCCATTCAGTAATCAGGCCTACTACCGGGTGTCGTGACTGGCGGTCAAACTCGGTTGAGTGTGCGCCGTCAAAGCCTGCCACATGGCGCGCGAATTCGATAACAGCAACCTGCATACCCAGGCATATACCCAGGTAAGGTATGCCATTCTCGCGCGCATAGCGTGCCGTGGTGATTTTGCCCTCAACTCCGCGATAACCGAAACCGCCTGGTACCAGAATACCCTGAACGTCGGCGAGGATATCAGTGCCCTGTTTTTCGATGTCTTCGGCGTCTATGTAACGAATTTTGACCTTGGTGCGTGAACCTATGCCGGCGTGATCGATGGCCTCAATCAGGGATTTATAGGCATCGAGCAAATCCATATATTTGCCCACCATGGCGATGGTGACTTCCTGCTCCGGGTTCAGCTTGCGGTCACTGACGTCATCCCAATCGGACAGATCTGCCTCCGGGCAATCGAGCCCGAATTTTTCGACCACGATGCTGTCGAGGCCAGAGCGAGACAACATGCCAGGTATGCGGTAAATGGTGTCCGCGTCGGGCAGGGAAATTACTGCCCGTTCTTCGACGTTGGTAAAGAGTGCAATTTTCCGCAACTCGGTTTTGCCGACTGGTCTTTCGGAGCGGCAAATCAGCACGTCCGGTTGCAGACCAATGGTGCGCAGCTCCTTGACCGAATGCTGGGTCGGCTTGGTCTTGACCTCCCCTGCCGTCGCTATATAGGGCACCAGGGTCAAGTGCATGTTCAGCGCCCGACGGCTGCCCAACTCGACCTTGAGCTGACGCACGGCTTCAAGGAATGGCAGAGATTCAATGTCGCCAACCGTTCCACCCACTTCGACCAGGGCAACATCGGCATCGCCAGCGCCTTCTATGACGCGCCGCTTGATTTCGTCGGTGATGTGCGGAATCACCTGAACGGTGCCGCCCAGGTAGTCACCACGCCGTTCTTTTTGCAGGACGTGCTGGTAAACGCGACCCGTGGTGAAATTGTTGCGCTTGGACATGGTGGTGCGCACAAAACGTTCGTAATGGCCGAGATCCAGATCCGTCTCGGCACCGTCTTCTGTCACAAAGACTTCGCCATGCTGAAATGGGCTCATGGTACCAGGGTCAACGTTGATGTAGGGATCCAGCTTGAGCAGGGTCACCTTGAGCCCTCGAGCCTCAAGGATGGCTGCCAGAGAGGCCGAAGCAATGCCCTTCCCAAGAGAAGACACCACACCGCCGGTGACAAAGATATAACGCGTCATAGAAGTTCCCATCTGAAATCCGCTGATTGACCGGGCGCATTCCCCCAAAAAACAACAAAAACAGCGGCCCTCGTGGCGGCGGAAATCAGCCACTGGAGCATTGCTGTCAGGGGGTTAAAGTGCGACTCAAGATGGGCGATCAGATTAGCAAAAAGGACGCCAATCCTCAATCAGAAACTTCCGTTCTGAATGCTATTTTGAAACCAGGTTCGCCCTCGGCTGCGGCGAATCGCCGGTCAACTGCGAGGTCAGACACTGCGATCAGATCGTCTCCCGAGAAAAGCAAAGGCAGGCGTTCCCGTTGCCAGGGTGGCACCCTGGATTCGGCCAACCAGCGCTTTAAATCGCGACCCTTGCTGCGCGACTCGGCCCAGAAATGCTCGCCTCCTGCACGCAACCGCCAGTTCAAATTAGGCAAAACCGACCGAACCCTGCCTGAACCCTCCGTAGACTGAAGCAGTTGCAGAGCACCAATGCCTGGCCAGCTTTGCCACTGCTCCAGAACAATCTCCGGTGGTTGACCTATGGCCGGTGGTGCTGGAACCCAGTAGAGCGCTTGTTGAAAGCGACGTACTGAACCGCCGTCCAGTTGAACCTGTGGTTTGGCGTCAGATCGAGCGGCAATCACCTCACTTCGGATGTGCTCCAGGCGTTGGCTGGAAGGTGCTCGCAAACCCCACTGCTGCAGCCAGGCATAAAGCAGGCTGTCGATATCTTCCGCCTGCCAATGCGCCAGGCCGGACAAACGAAGCGAACCGTCTGCGTTGCAGCGCATCGATACAGCCTCGCGCCAAAGCGTCCGCTCTCGCTCTGCGGCATAGGCCAGATGTTGGCGACTGCGCGCCAGAGTCTGACGATAGCCCGGCCATCGGCTTTCCAACAAGGGCATAACCAGATTGCGCAAAAAATTTCGGTCGTAAGCATCGTTCTCATTGCTGTCGTCTTCTATCCAGCTTAGCCGATGCGCTTGGGCGTATTGATGCAACTGTTCACGCGAAAGATCAAGCAATGGTCGAATCAATTGGTAATGCGCCTGAGCTCGATTGGCCGACATGGCGGCCAGTCCTGTCAGCCCGCTGCCCCGTAACAAGCGCAGCATCAGAGTTTCCAGTTGATCGTCCAGATGGTGAGCCAGCCACAAACTAGTCTGTGCCGGCATGCGTGCATCGAAGGCCTTGTAGCGTGCCTGGCGAGCGGCCGACTCGAGACCTTCGCCGCCAGGTGCTATAGCAACGCTGATGCAGTCGATCGCACACCCCATGGCTTGAGCGGTTTGCTCGCAATGCCGCTGCCAGCTATTGGCTTGCGCATGAAGTTGATGATTGATGTGCAAGGCATGAAGCCGTTGCGGCCCGGCCAGAGTTGCCAGAGCATGCAGCAACACAGTGGAATCCAGGCCGCCACTGTAGCCGACAAAATAAAGCGGATCGGCCTTGCGGACATCGAGCCATGCCTGAACGGACTGGAGGACAGGTTGAGGGTCAGTCATGCCCTGAAAGCACAGTCAAATTGGCGGTTGGGCGTAGCTGCCATAAAAAACGCAATTTCTCCCGGTCGCCGCGACGCCAAAGTTCGGACCACAGAGGCACTTTTACCTTTTCAATCAGCCGCGCGCCGAGGCGTTGGCAGGTTTTGATGGAACCCAGATTATCGGGGTTACAGGTGATCCAGAGTGCCTCCATGTCATGATCAAGGGCGACATCAACCAGGAGTTGGCAGGCCTGAGCGGCATAATAATGCCCTCGGTGTGCGGGCTCTATGCCATAACCAATATGGCCCGCATAGGTCACAAGGGAATGCCCGTGGCCAATACGCAAGTCGATTTGACCGATAGCAAGACCGTCATTCAAGCGGATATCAAACAAATAGGCAGGTGCCCCTTCCAGGGCCTGATTTCCTTCCAGGCAGCGGTTCACCGTCAAGGTCAACTCGGGGCCAACCAGAGGGTCGTACTGCCTGAATGGAAAGAGAGGCGCTGCAGTCATGAAAATCCTGACGTTAGATAAGATCCACTGACGCCCCTCACTATAGCACAGAGCTTAAGAGTCTATTCGGAGTCTATACCAAAAGCCGTCAAGCGCTGGTAACGCTTTTCCAGCAACTCGTCCAGGGTTTGGCTACTCAATCGATCGACCTGTTCTACCAATTGTTGCTTGAGTGAAGCGGCCATGGAAACGGGGTTGCGATGAGCCCCGCCCAGTGGCTCCTCAATGACGGTGTCCACCAGGCCCAGACTGTGCAGCCTGGGCGCCGTAACGCCCATGGCTTCAGCAGCATCCGAAGCTCGCTCGGCCGTTTTCCACAGAATGGTGGCGCAACCTTCGGGAGAAATAACCGAGTAGGTGCTGTACTGGAGCATGTTCAAATGATCGCAGACACCAATGGCCAGTGCGCCGCCGGAGCCACCTTCGCCAATGACGGTAGAAACGATGGGCGTGCGCAAGGAAGACATCTTGAGCAGGTTGAAGGCAATGGCTTCACTTTGGCCGCGCTCTTCAGCACCTATACCAGGATAAGCCCCGGGTGTGTCAATAAAGGTCACAACCGGCATACGAAAGCGCTCGGCCATCTGCATCAAGCGCAACGCCTTGCGATAGCCTTCCGGTTTGGGCATGCCAAAATTGCGTCGCACCTTTTCTTTTACGTCTCGGCCTTTCTGGTGACCAATGACCATGACCGGCCGCTCATCAAGGCGCGCCACACCACCAACGATGGCCGCATCGTCGCCATAATGGCGATCACCGTGCAGTTCATCCCAGTCGGTAAAGAGTTCACGCAGATAATCCAGAGTGTAAGGGCGCTGCGGATGGCGCGCCAACTGGGACACCTGCCAGGCCGTCAGGTTACTGAAAATCTGTTCGGTCAGCTTGACCGATTGGGCGTTCAATTTCTCGATCTCGGCACTGATGTTGAGATCATTACGATTACCCACAAGCCGCAATTCTTCAATTTTGGCAAGCAAATCTGCAATGGGCTGTTCAAATTCCAAATAATCTGGATTCATACCGGTTCCCTTACGAGCCGATGGTGCGCAAAAAAAGACAGCCGTTAGACTATAGGCCCAACTTTAATAGAGCAAGAGCATCAATACTTATTGAGCTTTGAACAAAAGGAATCAATCACTCGGCTATTGCGCGCCCTTCATGATCCCCTTTCCCCATGGGAGCCGCTCCGATTGGTACGCTGTCAGTCCTGATAGCGAAATCTATAATCGGACTCGGCAAAGGTCTGACGCAAACGATGCAGAGTGTCATCTTCCAGAGGAATACGATGCTCTCCCCCCAGCCGAATCTGGCCAGCCGCCTGCTCTGTTTGATAGTGAACCCAGACTGCGGTTCCCTCCCCCATGGCAAGATCGCGACGCACAAGCGACTCCAGCCGATTCATGAAGGCTGTCGCCTCGGCTTCGGTAACCCGGAACTCAATGCCGCGGATCAACTCCTGACGCGCCTGTGCCAGAGTGTAGACGGCCTGAGTCCGAATGCGAGCCCTTTCGGCGTAATCGTCCCAACCAATTTCAGCTTCGATGACCAGTACCTGATCGGGTTCGAGCAGCGCTTGATAGCGCTGATAGTCCTCACCGAACAGCGTCATCTCGACGCGGCCTGTGCGGTCATCCAGGGTGACAATGGCCATGGTTTCTCCGCGCTGCGTCTGCCTTGTGCGCACGCCCAATACCAGCCCTGCCAGAGTGCGGGTCTGCTTGCGCATCTGCCGCAATTCATCGGGGGAGACGTTCAGATCACCAAGGCGCATTGACACCATCTTGTTGACTTCGTCTTCGTATTCGTCGATCGGATGACCAGTCAGATAGAGGCCCAGGGTTTCCTTTTCTCCGGCCAGTTGCTCTTTCAACGAAAGCGGCATTACCGATCGGTAAGGGTCATAGACGTCCCTGGTTTCTTCCGACAGAATGTCATTGAACAGATCCACCATACCTGCGGCCTGGTTGTTGGCTGCTTGCTCGGCGGTGCGCACGGCATCGTCGAGGGCTGCCAACAGCATCGAGCGGTTCGGTGCCAATTGATCAAGAGCACCGCTCTTGATCAGCGCTTCAATGCAACGCTTGTTGACTTTGCGGCTGTCGATGCGTTCGCAGAAATCGAACAGATCCTTGAAAGGCCCACCTTGCTCGCGCGCGGTAACAATGGCCTCTACCGGGCCTTCGCCCACACCCTTGATGGCGCCAAGGCCGTAAATAATCTGGTCCTGCTCATTCACGGTGAACAGATAGGCGCCGGCATTGACGTCGGGCGGCAACACATCGATGCCCAATTGGCGGCAATCCTCAATGAAGATCACTACCTTGTCGGTGTTGTGCAGTTCCGAAGACATGGTGGCGGCCATGAATGCCGCAGGATAATGCGCCTTGAGCCAGAGTGTCTGATAGGAAACCAGTGCATAGGCGGCCGAGTGTGATTTGTTGAAGCCGTAACCGGCGAACTTCTCCACCAGATCAAAAATTTTCGTAGCGAGTTCGGCATCCACACCCTGGCCAGCCGCACCGTCGGCGAACACCTGACGCTGCTTGGCCATCTCATCGGCATTCTTTTTACCCATGGCACGACGCAACAGGTCTGCGCCGCCCAGGGTATAGCCAGCCAGCACCTGTGCAATCTGCATCACCTGCTCCTGATACAGAATAATGCCGTAGGTCGGTGCCAGAATGGGCTTCAGCCATTCATGCTGGTACTGAACATCGGGGTAGGAGACTTCTTCCCGACCGTGCTTACGGTTGATGAAGTTGTCCACCATGCCGGACTGCAGCGGCCCCGGTCTGAACAGGGCCACCAGGGCGATCATGTCTTCCAGGCAGTCCGGCTGCAGGCGCCGAATCAGGTCTTTCATGCCGCGTGATTCCAGCTGGAACACAGCCGTTGTATGCGCCTTTCTCAACAACTGATAGGAGGGTTCGTCATCCAGCGGAATGCGGGCGATATCAATGGGCGCTTTGCCTTCGGCTTCCAGCCGTGGATTGATAATGCGCAAAGCCCAGTCGATGATGGTCAGGGTGCGCAAGCCGAGGAAGTCGAACTTGACCAGGCCGGCCGACTCAACGTCGTTCTTGTCGTATTGGGTCACCAGGCCGGTACCATCTTCCTCGCACAGCAAGGGAGAAAAATCGGTCAACTTGGTTGGTGAAATAACCACACCCCCGGCATGTTTGCCGGTTTGCCGGGTGATGCCCTCAAGCTTGAGGGCCATCTCCCAGATTTCCATGCCCTCTTCGTCGTCTTCGAGGAAGCTCTTGAGCTCGGAGACTTCTTCCAACGCTTTATTCAGCGTCATGCCCGGGTCACCGGGGATCATCTTGGAAATTCGGTCAGCGAGACCATAGGCCTTGCCCTGTACCCGGGCAACGTCTCGAACCACCGCTTTGGCGGCCATGGTGCCAAAGGTGACGATCTGGGAAACGGCCTGACGACCGTATTTGTCCGCTACATACTGTATGACCTGGTCGCGTTTTTCCATGCAGAAGTCGACATCGAAGTCGGGCATGGACACCCGTTCCGGGTTCAGGAAGCGCTCAAACAGCAGATCGTATTCGATCGGGTCGAGGTCAGTAATATCGAGCGCATAGGCCACCAATGAACCCGCGCCCGAACCTCGGCCAGGCCCGACCGGAATATCGTGTTCCTTGGCCCAACGAATAAAGTCCATCACGATCAGGAAGTAACCCGGGAATCCCATCTGGATAATGATATCGAGTTCAAACGCCAGTCGGTCGAGATACTCCTGGCGCCTGGGCGCCACATCGACACCCGTTTCCTGCAGAAAGGCCAGGCGCCTCTCGAGGCCTTCAAGGCTCAGCTTTCGGAAGTATTCATCCATGGTCAACCCATCAGGGATGGGATACTCCGGCAGTACATATTCACCGAGCTTGATCGTTGTTGAGCAGCGCTGGGCAATCAGCACGCTGTTGTCGATGGCTTCAGGCAAATCTCTGAACAGCTCGGCCATCTCTGCCGGGGATTTCAGATATTGCTGCTCGGAATAGCGACGCGCTCTTTTGGGATCATCAATAACCACGCCGTCGTTGATGCACACACGCGCTTCATGCGCATCAAAATCTTCCTGAGTCAGGAACATGACATCGTTGGTCGCCACCACGGGCAAGTTCAGTTCTCGAGCAATCAATAAGCTGCCTTGAACGATGGCTTCGTCCTGATCTCGGCCGGTACGCTGCACTTCCAGGTAATAGCGATCACCAAAAATACTCTGCCAATGCGTCGCATGAGCCGTGGCTTGAGCCATCTTACCGCGCGACAGTGACTCGCCGACATCACCGAAACGGCCGCCACTGAGCAGTATCAGCCCCTCGTTTTTCTCTTCCAGCCACTGCATTTTCGTGACCGGGCAATCCTTGACCTGGTTGTGCTGATAACCGTCGGAAATGATTTCGGTCAGGTTGCGATAGCCCTGGGGGTTCATGCACAGCACCGTCATGCGCATGGGCTGGTCTGCGTCTGCCGGGTTTTCCAGCCACAAATCCGCACCCAGAATGGGCTTCACACCACTGCCCAGGGCCGCATTATAAAATTTGATCAGACCAAAGAAATTGGACAGGTCGGTCATGGCGACGGCCGCCATCCCCTGCTCAACCGTCTTCTTCACCAGGGCCTTGGGTCGTATCAGCCCATCCCATAAAGAAAACTCGGTATGCACGCGTAAGTGGACAAATTGAGCCGTCACGAATTACTCCTGATGATCAGTCTGCCGGTCTGCCTGAGCAGCCAACCAGCGTTGTACGGGGCCATAACTGCGGCGATGCTCTGCAATGATGCCCTGGGTGCGAATCGCCGCAAGATGTTCTGCGGTCGGGTAGCCCTTGTGGCGAGCAAAACCGAACTGAGGGTGACAGCGGTCCAGCGCCTGCATCTCGGCATCGCGTTGCACCTTGGCTAAAATGGAAGCGGCACCTATGGCAGGAATCAGCAAATCACCCTTGATCACCGCTTCTGCGGCACATGGCAAACCCTCGGGGATGCGATTGCCATCAACCTGGCAAAAATCCGGCTGTGGATTCAACCCCATGACCGCACGACGCATCGCCAGAAGGCTGGCCTGTAGAATGTTCAACTCATCGATTTCAGCCACAGTAGCTCGGGCGATACACCAGGACAGGGCACGCGCCTTGATCTCTTCGCTCAGTCTTTCGCGTTTGCGAGAGGTCAGAGCCTTGGAATCCGTGAGCCCAGCAATGGGTTGATTCGGGTCGAGAATGACAGCGGCTGCGACAACATCCCCAGCCAGTGGGCCGCGCCCGACTTCATCCACGCCAGCAATACGGTCAGCGCCCAGGTCGAATGCAAAGCCTTGCTGAGTCACGATGCAACGCCTGCCAGCCGAAGGGCAACCTCTGCTGCCCGGTCATCCGCTCCGCGCGCCAGTTTGCGGTGTAGAAAGCGCGCGCGCTCTTCAAATTGACGCCGATAATTCTGATCGCTCAATGCTCGCGCCAAGTCCGCTGCAAGAATCTCAGGTGTTGCATCCGCCTGCAACCGCTCCGGGACCCAGTCTTCCTGGGCCAGTATATTGGGCAAGGCAACCCAGGGCGTGGTTGCCATAGACTTGATGATCCAGAAACTCAGCGGGTTCATGCGATAGGCGACCACCATGGGGCGTTTCAGCAACATCGCCTCCAGCGTGGCCGTTCCTGAAGCCAACAGAACGGCATCGGCGGCCGTCATCACATCGGTAGATTGGCCATCAAACAGGCGAATATGCAACGCTCGCCCCTGCTCTCGCACAGCCAGTTCGATTTGTTGTTGCCGGGCAACACTGGCGGCAGGAATCATCACCGTCAGTGGCCCGGTCTCTTGCTGCAAAAGCGTTGCGGCCTGCAGGAACAGAGGAGCCAGACGACCGACTTCGCCACCTCGGCTACCGGGCAATAGTGCCAGGCAGCGTTCATCGGCAGTGAGGCCCAGGCGCGCTCTGGCCGCGGCTTTATCAGGCTCCATGGGCAACTGATCGGCCAGGGTGTGACCAACAAAAGTCACCGGCACCTGGTGTTCACGATAAAACTCGGCTTCAAAAGGCAGTAATGTCAGCATGTGATCAACGGATTCAGCGATGGTTTTTACTCGCCCTTTGCGCCACGCCCACACCGATGGAGAAACATAGTGAATAGTGACAATGCCAGCACTGCGCAGCTGTCGCTCCAGGCCCAGATTGAAATCCGGTGCATCAATACCGATAAACACATCGGGCTGCCAATGGATGCACCAGTCCCGAAAGGCAGCACGAATGCGGAACAACTCACGCAATCGACCCAACACCTCGGCAATGCCCATTACCGACAAACGCTCCATCGGTATCCGACTGGTTAGCCCGGCCGCCTGCATACGATCACCACCAATACCGGCAAAAACCACGTTCGGGTGCTGTTTCTTCAGGGCCTGCATAAGACCGGCGCCGAGTATGTCTCCACTGGCCTCTCCTGCCAGTAGAGCCACCTTTAACGGACGGGTCATCAGCGTACTATGCCCCTTCTGGACTGACGAATACTGTCGACAAAGGTCGCCACTTCGGGGTGCTGCTCAGCCTCTGGTGCAAGTGCTTCCAGGGCTTCCTCGACTCTGAGGCCTGAACGATACAGAGTCTTGTAGGCGTTACGCAGAGCATGCATGGATTCCCTGGAGAACCCTCTACGACGCAACCCCTCCATATTCATGCCGTGTGGCTCAGCCGGATAACCCTGTACCGTGACGAATGCAGGGACATCTTTCAATAGCGTCGAGCCAGCACCAACAAAGGCGTGTTCGCCGACAGAAACAAACTGATGCACACCGGAATTCCCACCAATGATGGCGTAGTCCTTGACATGGACATGGCCAGCCAACTGACCGTTATTGGCAATAATGACATGATTGCCGACCACGGCATCGTGCGCTATATGGCTGTAGGCCATCAGCAGGTTGTGATTGCCAATAAGGGTTTCGCCTTTGTCCTGAACCGTCCCTCTATGCAGGGTACTGAACTCGCGAATGGTGTTGTAATCACCAATAGTCAGCCGGGTCGGCTCACCCTGATACTTCAGATCCTGACAAGCTTCACCGACACTGGCAAATTGGTAAATCTTGTTGAACCGGCCAATGGTCGTTGGACCATTGATGACAACATGAGGACCAATCCAGCATCCTTCGTCGATATGAACATCAGGCCCTATAACGGTGTAAGCACCGATAACCACCCCATCGGCAATAAGGGCACCAGGGTCAACCAGAGCTGTCGGATGAATCACGCGCTCATCTTCCTTTCTGCACAAAGAATTTCAGCCGTCGCTACCACAGTGCCATCGACTTCGGCCTGACAACTGAACTTGAACATGCCACGACGTTGTGACACCAATGTCGATTTGAGTACCAATTGATCACCTGGCACGACCTGGCGCTTGAACTTGACCTGGTCCAGACCCGCAAACAGATAGAGGTAGCCTTCCTCCGGGCGATTACCCGTCGTTGCAAAGCCCAGAATGGCACTGACCTGAGCCAGTGCCTCGCAGATCAGAACCCCCGGGAAGATGGCCTGGTCTGGAAAATGGCCATTGAACAGCTCTTCATTGGCAGAGACATTCTTGTAGCCAAGGATGGCCTTGCCAGGCTCAAGTTCTGTTACCCGATCCACCAATAAAAAGGGATAGCGATGCGGCAAAAAGGTTTTGATGCTCTGGTGCGTCATGGGTAATTCAAGGGTCATTCACTGTCCTCTTTTTTTGGTGTCTGCTCTGTATCGGGCGAGTCCAGACGATGTTCAAGCGCTTTCAGACGCGCTTCCAACTTGTCGAGTTGACGCAATCGGGCCACGGTTCGGCGCCATTCACGCGCTGGCTGTATGGGCCAGCCGGACGAGTAAGCCCCGCTCTCCGTTGTACCCTTGGTCACCATGGCCTGACCAGTGAAATGACTGCCATCGGCAATGTCCAGATGGCCAGCAAAGCCTGCCTGACCACCAAGAATGCAATGTGCACCGATGCGTGTGCTGCCAGCAATACCAACCTGAGCAGCCATAGCCGTACCCCGACCTATGCGAACATTGTGCGCCAACATCGACAAATTATCGATAATAACGCCGTCTTCTATCACCGTATCGGCAATGGCGCCACGATCTATGGTGGTATTGGAGCCGATTTCGACGCGATTGCCAACGATGACTCGCCCCAGTTGGGCAATCTTGACCCACCCTGCTGAGCTGGGAGCAAAGCCAAAACCATCGCCACCAATAACGGCACCGGAATGAATCATGCATTGATCCCCGATCACAACGTCATGGTGCACGGTAACATTGGCTTTCAGGACGGTGTTCGCACCAATTCGAACCCGAGCGCCGATCACTGAGCCCGGCCCTATCACGGAGCCATCGCCCAGTATAGTGCCGCTTTCAATCAGGGTATGTGCGCCAATGCTGACACCTTCCCCCAATTGCACACCGGACTCAATTATCGCGCTGCTGTGAATGGCTTTAGCGGGAGCGGGCTCCTGACTGAACAGATGAGAAATCCGCGCATAGGCAAGATAGGGATCAGACACAACCACGACAGCAGCCGTACTGGGTGCATCTCCAAGGTGCGATTCCTTGAGCAGCAAAGCGCTGGCGCGACAATCGGGCAGAGACTTGAGATATTTGTCGGCTGCCAGGAAGCTGACGTCACCCGGGCCAGCCTGATCCAGAGGAGCCAACCGATCAATAATCGTGTCTCCAGCATCAGCATTGCCAGCCAGTGACGCTTGCAAGTGCTCAGCAATTTTGCGTGCGGTAATGGTCATGGTTGAGTCTGAGCCTTACTACTGAGCTCGGTATAAGGCATTAAACTCTTCAAGCACCGCTTCGGTAATGTCCAGCGAGTTTCTATGGTAGATAACAGCGCTTTTGTCGATGATCAAATCGTACTGGTTATCTCCTACCGCCCGTTCAATAGCCTGGGCAAGCATTGGCTGAAAGCGTTCTACAAAGGCACTGCGACGCTCATTCTGCACCTGTTGAAGTTGCCGAACCAGTTGCTCTCGTTGTGCCAGGCGTTGTTGCGCCTCCTGCTCCAGCTGTCGCATTTCATCTTCGGTCATGATGTCGCCATCCGTTCGTGCTCGGCTCTGCAATTGGCGTATGGCTTGCTCCAGAGTTTGCACTTGCTGTTCCTGTTCAGCATATTCAGAGCGCAGCTGGGCGGTTGCCTCTTCTGCGGCTTCACTGCCGAAAAGAACGAAGTTCTGATCCAGAATGGCAATATCGGCGGCCTTGACGGCAGCGGCCATACCCAAACCGAGCATCAGGATTGCTGCATATTTCGCACTGAACCGCATACACTTCAAACAAACTTGAATCGGATTCTGTTTCACGTTAACTCCTGTTGTTGGCTCTATTATTGGTCGCTAGTACGCAATGCCTATGGTGAAGGCAAAGTTCCGCGTCAGATCGCCTTCCTGTGCGTTCAGTGGCCAGGCGTAGCTGAAACTCAGTGGCGCCATAGGCGTAATCCAGGTCAGGTCGATGCCCGCAGCATAACGGATCTCGGACAGGTCAATCCCATTCTGGCAATTGACGTTACCACTGAGGCATTGATCAGAAAACACATTTCCAGCGTCGAGGAACAATGAGGTCCTGAACGGCCCCTGGTCCCTGACCAGCGGCGTTGGTATAACCAGTTCAGCACCATACTCCACACGAATATTACCACCTATGGGTGAAGGTGCACGCAAAGGGTCACCGTCCCCATCAAGATTGGGGGTGCTCAAGGGACCCAGTGCGCCCGGCCTGAAACCACGAACCGAACGCACACCGCCAGAGTAGAAATTCCGATAAAAAGGCAAGCGATCCTGATCGCCATAGCCATCACCGTATCCAAGGCGTGTGTGCAACCGAACCGTATAATCTTCATTGATGGGGAAGTACTGCTCAGCTGTTCCTGTTAATCGATAATAGGTCAGGTCCCCGAGCGGCGTTGCCAATTCGGTTGTCAGATTAACACGGCGACCTTCGGTCGCTTTGAAGGTGCCATTGAGGCTATTGTGAGTCCAGCTCACCCGGACATCCAGGTTTTCGTACTCATCGCCATTAGCAGACCTGAAATCAGTCATCTCTACCGGAGCCGAATTGCTTAAAAAAAGCTCATCGCGACTATACCCTATGGAATAATTGATCCGGTTGTTTTCGCTGAGCGGGTAACCCAGAGACAGGCGGCCACCCAGTGTATTGGTGGCATAGGTACTGAAGGTCAGCGCGCTGAATTCAGTACGCTTGTAGAACAGCTCAATGCCTCGGCTCACCCCAGAAACCGTGAAATAAGGGTCTTCAAAGGACAGGTTATAGTTCTGCTCAGTCTCGTTCACCAACACCGAGGCCGAGAGGTTGTAACCCTTGCCCTGAAAGTTACGCTGATCGAGTCGTCCTTCCAGGAATATGCCGGTTGCATCAGAGTAACCGACGGAGCCAGTAATGGTCGAACTGGGCGTTTCTTCAACTTCAACAATGATATCGACCAGGTCATCGCGACCTTCAATGCGTTGAGTGCGAATATCTACCCGACTGAAATACCCCAGACGCTCGAGTCGACCGCGAGATTGTCGAATATTCCGGTTGATGACCAGTGCTCGCTCCAGTTGTCTTAACTCGCGCCGAATTACTTCGTCATTGGTCGAGGTGTTACCCCGAATCTCTATACGGTTGACATAAACCGGCTTGCCGGGATTGACGCGCAGGGTGACATCGACGGTAAGATTATCCCGATCGGGAATCAGTTGCGGCTGGACATCGGCAAAGGCGTAGCCTCGAGCCCCCAAAGCATCGGTAATAGCAGTCTGGATATTGGTGATAGCGACGCGTGAATAACGCTCACCGACGGTCACATCCACCAGCCGATGGAGTTCCTCATCAAGGCCAACCAGATCACCGGTCAAGCGGATGCCGGACAAATCGTAAGGTTCGCCTTCAGCCAGGTTGTATATCAAAGTGATGTCGGACTTGTTGTCCGAAATTGACACCTGATGTGACTCGAGACGGTAATCCAGATAGCCGCGGTCAAAATAGTAGTCTTCCAGCCGGGCGATGTCGCCGCTGAGCTGAGCCTGCCCGAACCGATTGCGACGAGCAATCCATTGAAAAGGGTAGCGTGCGCTGTTGGTTTCGCGCATCTGCAAGGCCATTCTCAGCTCTTCGCTGGTAAAGACACGATTACCGCTAAACTCGATATGGTCGATGGTAGCAACTGGCCCTTCATTGATCACCAGTTCAACCCTGACCCTGTTCAGTGTCAAGGGAGTGATCGTAGGCGTTACCGTCGCGTTATAGCGGCCCTGGCTGCTGTACTGTCTTTCCAGTTCCAGTTCCAGCCCTTCCAACAGCGACTGGCTATATATCTCGCCCTCGGCCAAGCCAACATCGCTGAAGACTCGCTCCAGGGTGTCGCTGGGAATGGTGCGATTACCGCGAAACTCTACAGAGGCTATGGCAGGTCGCTCAGTCACTTCGAACACCAGACGGTCACCATCACGAATGGCGCGCACGTCGGTAAAGTAACCGGTCTGATACAGTGCACGAATCCAGTCCTGAGCGTCGTCGCTGTCGACCTGGTCACCTTCCTGAATCGGCAAGGCACGCAACACAGACCCCAAAGACACGCGTTGCAGACCGTTAACCTGAATCGAACCAAGCTGAAAAATGTCGGCGAACGCGCCTGCACTGAGCAGCATTGCTGTTAATGCTGCGACCGCTAATCTCATAGAGTCTCCCGTTACTCGTTTGTGTCGCACTGAATGATCCGTCGATCAGAACTTGAGCAATGTCACCCGCTCACAATCAACCAAGGCGACCGATGTCGTTGACAAAAGCCAACACCATCAAGCCGATGATCAACATCAAGCCGATCTGCGAGCCCACGATCTGCAGTCGCTCAGACAAGGGCTTACCACGCAACCATTCAATGCTGTAAAAGAGGATGTGACCACCGTCCAGAACCGGAATCGGCAATAAGTTCACCACACCCAGACTGATACTGATAAACGCCAGAAAACGAATGAATGTCTCCAGTCCACCCTGGACCGACTCACCCGCCATTTGCGCCATCGAAATGGGCCCACCGATTTGCTCAAAGGACACAAGTCCACTGAACATTTTGCCGAGCATACCAAAGCTCAGCGCAATCATCTCCCAGGTATCCTGAATTCCCAACCAGACTCCGGTCCAGGGCATTACCCTTTGCACCGTAATTTGTTCATCAGGCCAACTGAAAGGTGCCGCCGCTGCACCAATGAACCCCTGCGTCTGGTCGCCTTGTTGGCGCAACTCAGGGATCAAATTCAAACTCTGACGCGCGCCATCGCGCTCCAGTGTGACGGTTAAAGGACGATCGCCATTGAGCTGGATCACTGTTACCCAGTCCAGCCAATTTTCAATGCGTTGACCATCGGCAGAAAGGATGCGATCGCCGGCTATAAGCCCCGCTCTCTCAGCCGCGCCACCAGCCATCACCTCACCTATAACGGCGGGTATGTCGGGCCTCCTGGGCGACAATCCTATATTTGCCAAAGGATTGGGCTGAGAGTCTCTGGACAGCCAGCGTTCGATTTCTACATCAAGCCGCTGCAGGCTGCCCTGTCGCTCAACCTCAAACTGAATAACACCGGTATCCCCTACCCGACCGGCCAGGGCCAGGGCGAGATCGCGCCAGTTTTGTACAGCTCGCCCATCGACCTGGCGTATCAGATCGCCCCGCTCAAAACCGGCGACTGCGGCCGGGGTGTCGGGCAAAGGGGTATCCACCAGGGGAATCAGGCCACGAACACCGATGCTGTAAAGCACGGCAAAAGCCAGGATGGCAAAAAGAAAGTTGGCTATAGGTCCGGCCGAGGCGACCGCTATGCGTTGACCGGGCGTCTTGCTGTTGAAGGCAAAGGATCGCTCTGCTTCCGGGACTGGCGCCTCGCGCTCATCCAACATTTTGACATAGCCACCCAGGGGGATCCAGGCGACAACAAATTCAGTGCCGTGTCGATCGTACCAACGCACCAGAGGCCGTCCGAACCCGACCGAAAAACGCAACACACGGATGCCGTTTCGACGCGCCACCCAGAAGTGCCCGTATTCATGCACCGTTACCAGTATGCCCAAGGCTACCAGAATGGCAGCAATATTCATCAGGATCGACATTTACCCTTGCTCCGCTATGGCCTGAACTGCCAGGGCCCGGGCTTGCTGATCTATCTCCATCAGTTGCTCAACTGACTCGACCGCCTCGGACCCCATCCGCTCCATTATACGTTCATTAATGTGGGCAATATCGGTAAAACCGATGCAAGCATTCAGAAAAGACTGAACGCTGACTTCATTGGTCGCATTGAGAACAGCAGGCATGGTCCCACCCTGGGCCATGGCCTCTTCTGCCAGACGTAGGCAAGGGAAGCGAACACGATCCGGCTTATCAAAGGTCAATTGCAGGCTCTGGTCGAACGCCAGGTGTGCACTGCCACTGTCGATACGCTCCGGCCATGCCAGACCATATGCGATGGGCGTGCGCATGTCGGGTGCACCCATCTGCGCCAATACGGAACCGTCTCGGTAGCGAACCATGGAGTGAATGACACTCTGCGGATGGATTACCACCTCAATATCACTGGGTTTCAGATCAAACAACCAGCACGCTTCGATCAGTTCCAGCCCTTTGTTCATTAAAGAGGCCGAGTCAACGGATATCTTTTGCCCCATGGACCAGTTTGGGTGAGCAATGGCCTGGGCTGGCGTCACGGCCTCCAGCTCACTGAGCGACAAGGAGCGCAACGGCCCACCAGAGGCCGTCAACAACACAGATTGCACGCCCTGATGCGGCAATGTCGCTGGTAAACACTGAAAGATGGCATTATGTTCACTGTCGATTGGCAACAATACGGCGCCGGCCGCGCGCGCTGCATCCATCAACAGATGGCCAGCAACCACCAGGCTTTCCTTGTTGGCCAATAACAGGCGCTTACCGGCTCCGGCCGCTGCTATGGAAGAGCGCAGGCCAGCCGAGCCGACAATGGCAGCCATCACCACATCTACTTCGGGGTGTTCGGCAATCTCGACCAGAGCCTGTTCACCAACCAGAACCTCCACTGCCAGACCGTCAAGCTCGCTCACCAACCGTCTTTCACTGTCGGCATCCGGGACTACGATAAAACGAGGTCGGTGCTGCCTTGCCTGGCTGGCAAGCAGGCTAATATTGCGATAGCCACTGATGGCGAACACATTGAACCGCTCCGGGTGACGGCTGATGACATCCAGAGTATTGGTACCAATGGAACCGGTAGACCCCAGGATGGCTACGGATCTGGCCTCGTGCTGCGTTATCATAGGGCGACCAGAACCAGCATCAGCACAAACATGGGCGTCGCGGCACAGAGGCTGTCGACTCGATCCAGGACGCCACCATGGCCAGGCAAGAGAGAGGAGCTGTCCTTGATGCCCCGCAAGCGCTTGAGCAGGCTCTCGACCAGATCACCCAGCACGGAAATGGCAACTACCAGGGCACTGAACAGCAACAGCAACAGCCACTGAACGGCACTCAAGGCCGGAATAAACAGCATGGCCAGTCCGGTTGAGATCAACATGGAGGTCGCCATACCACCGTAGACACCAGCCCAGGTCTTGCCGGGGCTGACATTGGGAGCCAGTTTGCGACGCCCAAAGGCTCGTCCCGCAAAATAGGCACCGATATCAGCCCCCCAAACCAGCAGCATCAGCCAGGTCAGCATCAAGGTGGCATCCGGCCGAGCCTTGATCAGGTTCAATCCCAACCAGAGCGGAACCATCACCGGTACAAAAAGCATCAGGCGCACGCCAGGCTGTGCTATCAAGGATTGACTGCCCGGGTAAGTCAGCACCAAGACCAGAGCAAGCACCCACCACAGCAGGGCAGCAATGGTCAAATACGTCCAACTGAGTGAGCTCTGTTCAGCCAGCCACCAGAGCCCCAACAACACCAGGGCCGACAAGGTGACAAAGACCCAGCGCATCAGCATCCGACTATAGCCGGCGAGATTGAACCACTCCCAAGCGGCAATCATCACGATGACGCCAATGAAGACTGAAAACAAAGGTGGTGAAAGCAGATAAATGCCTGCCAACATCAATGGGGCCAACACCAGGGCTGTCAACACGCGTTGCAATAACATAGTCAGGAAGTCACTCTCTGTTCCAACTGCTCGTCAGTCCGACCAAAGCGACGCACCCGGCCTGCATAACTGGCAAAAGCCTGCTGCAAGGAGGTCTGATCAAAATCTGGCCAGAACTGGTCGGTAAAATAGAACTCTGTATAAGCAAACTGCCAAAGCAGGAAGTTCGAGATGCGTTGTTCACCGGCGGTGCGAATGCACAGATCTGGCGGTGGCAGGTCACCGCTGGCCACGCGGGATTGCATGGCCGCTTCGGTGATCTGATCGGGCGTTAACAGTCCTTCGGCAACATCTCGCGCCAGGCTGCGAGCGGCCTGGGTAATGTCCCAGTGCCCACCATAGTTGGCCGCAATCACCAGAGTCATGCCGGTATTGTTTGCCGTCAGCGCCTCGCCGTCGGCAATGGCCGCCTGTATTGCCGAGCTGAAACCGGACTTGTCGCCGATGATGCGCAAGCGCAAATTGTTTTTATGCAACTTGCGCACTTCTCTGTTCAAGGCGAGCAGAAAAAGCTCCATTAGAGCGTTGACTTCGTCGCGTGGGCGGCGCCAATTTTCCGAACTGAAGGCGTAAAGTGTCAGAACTTCAACGCCCGCACGCGCGCAGTTTTCTACCACGGACCTTACGGCGTTCAGCCCTGCCTTGTGGCCTGAAATACCACCCAGCAGACGCTTTTTCGCCCAACGGTTATTACCGTCCATGATTATGGCCAGGTGGCGGGGAATCTTTGTACTTCCCTCTTGGCTGGCTGCGGTCATAAGCGATCCAATAATTTCATTACTGATGTATGGCATCCATGCCAGAGACTCTGACACGATGAGCGACTCACATCACCCGACTGACGACCCCTTTGCTCAATGATTCAGCAAAGAAACTTAAAAGCACAGGACCTGAATCGTCAGCCCAGGCAACGACGACCTGGCTGCTTCGTTAAACGGTCAGCAGTTCTTTTTCTTTGGATTCCAGGTGCTCTTCAACTTTGGCAATGGCCTTGTCTGTCAGTTTCTGCACATCGTCCTCAGCGCGACGGCCTTCATCTTCAGACAGTTCTTTTTCCTTGACCAGTTCCTTGATGGTGTCGTTGGCATCGCGACGACCACTGCGTATGGATACCCGGGCTTTTTCCGCCTCTGAGCGGGCAACCTTGATCATTTCCTTGCGTGACTCTTCTGTCAAGGCCGGCATGACCACTCGAATTTTTTCACCCGAAGTAGCCGGGTTCAAGCCCAGATCGGCCTTCATGATGGCGCGTTCAATGTCAGGGATCAGGTTTCTTTCCCAGGGCACTATGGCAAGCGTCCGGCCATCTTCAACGTTAATGTTGGCAACCTGCTTTAACTGGGTATCTGAACCATAATAATTGACCATGACGCTGTCCAGAATGGACGGGTTGGCGCGTCCGGTACGAATCTTGTTGAACCCTTCGTCCAGGGCGGCAATGGCCCTGCGGTTATGGGCCTCAACTTCTTGCTTGATCTCTTCTATCATGCCTTTGCATCCTCAACCATCAGCGTGCCTTCCTCTCCGCCAACCATCAGCGACAGTAACGCACCTGGCTTATTCATGTTAAATACTCTCACCGGCATATTATGGTCGCGTACCAGACAAACGGCTGTCAGATCCATAACGCCGAGCTGCTTTTCAAGCGCCTCATCATACGATAAACGGTCATACTTTACCGCATCCGGATTCGTTCTCGGGTCATCATTGTAGACGCCATCGACATTCGTTGCTTTCAACACCACATCGGCTTCCACTTCGATGCCACGCAGACAAGCGGCTGAATCCGTCGTAAAAAACGGATTCCCGGTGCCCGCGGCGAACACGACCACATCACCTTGCGTCAGGTAACGAATGGCACTGCGACGATCGTAATGCTCGACAATACCCGACATCGGAATGGCTGACATGACGCGACTGCGAATGTTGGAACGCTCGAGAGCATCGCGCATGGCCAGAGAGTTCATTACAGTCGCCAACATGCCCATATGATCCCCGGTCACCCGATCAAGCCCGGCTTCGTTCAATGCCTTGCCGCGAAACAGGTTACCACCGCCGATGACCAGCCCCACCTGTACGCCAATACCCACCAATTGACCAATTTCCAGTGCCATACGATCCAGCACTCGAGGATCAATACCAAACCCCTGCTCACCAGAAAGGGCTTCCCCGCTCAGTTTGAGCAAGATACGCTTGTAACGTGAGTGAGAATCTTTGGTCGGCATATAGGGGCTCCTGAACAGGCTGACTGAGGGATAACGGGTTCTGCGTATATCGCAAAAAGCCCGAGTTTAAAGGGCTCTCACAAAAAAGGGCAGCGAGGCTGCCCTTTTTTTGATCAGCTGCCTTTGGCGGCAGCGGCGACTTCTGCCGCAAAATCAACTTCTTCTTTCTCGATGCCTTCGCCCACTTCCAGACGAACAAAGCTGAGCACTTCGGCCCCGGCATTCTTGGCCAGATTAGCGACCTTCACATCGGGATCTTTGACGAAAGGCTGCTCCAGCAAGGAAATCTCGGCAACAAATTTCTTCAGGCGACCAGCAACCATCTTTTCGATGATTTCGGCGGGCTTGCCTGAGTTCTCAGCCTGAGCGGAGACCACATCACGCTCACGGTCCAGCACGTCCTGCGGAACCTGCTCGGCAGAGACGAACTGAGGGTTGATGGCTGCAACGTGCATGGCGATATCGCGACCCAGATCTTCGTTGCCACCCTTCATTTCCACAACCACGCCGATACGGCCACCGTGGATGTATGCAGCAACGGTCTTACCTTCACCGCCGACAAATACGGCACGGCGTACAGAAATGTTTTCACCAATTTTCTGAACCAGGGCTTCGCGCTCAGCCTCCAGGCCAGTAGCCATCAGGGCTTCAATGTCGCTCTGCTGCGCTTCAAAGGCAACGTCAGCCACCTTGTTGGCAAAGTTCAGGAAGTTGTCGTCGCGAGCAACGAAATCGGTCTCACTGTTGACTTCCAGCAACATGGCCAGGCTGTTGTCTTTGGCCTGACGGGTAAGAATAATGCCTTCAGCGGCTGTACGGCCTGCTTTTTTGGCCGCTTTCAGGCCAGACGATTTACGCAGGTTATCAATGGCCGCTTCGATGTCACCATCGACTTCCACCAGCGCTTTCTTGCACTCCATCATACCCAGACCGGTGCGCTCGCGCAGTTCTTTGACCTGAGCTGCAGTAATGTTAGCCATGCTCGTTTCCTCAATTAATGCGATTGAATCAGATGTTAATGTCTGGCCGGAAACCTTCACACTCTTACTAAAAAGGGGCCGGAGCCCCTTTGGATTCGAGATACCGACCAGCGCCTGAGATATTACTCAGCGGTTTCGTCGGCAGCTTCATCCGCGACTTCTACGAATTCATCGGCTTCAGTGGCGTTGGCCGCTCGGGCCTCCAGAATGGCACTGGCGACTGAGCCTGCGTAGATTTCTATGGCACGAATGGCGTCATCGTTGCCTGGAATGACGATATCGACACCGTCGGGATCGGAATTGGTATCTACGACACCAATGACAGGTATGCCCAGCTTGTTGGCTTCCTGAATGGCAATGCGCTCATGGTCGACGTCGATGACAAAAATCGCATCTGGCAGTCCGCCCATGTCTTTGATACCACCGATGGTGCGCTCGAGTTTTTCGATCTCGCGCTCGCGCATCAGGCGTTCTTTCTTGGTCAATTGCTCAAAAGTACCGTCGCCACGCTGTGTTTCAAGCTCACGCAAACGCTTGATCGACTGGCGGATGGTCTTGTAGTTGGTGAGCATACCGCCCAACCAGCGATGCACGACGTAAGGCATGCCTGCACGCATCGCTTCTTCGCGAACAATCTTGCTGGCAGAGCGCTTGGTACCAACAAACAGCACCTTGTTCTTCGAGGCAGCCATCTTGCCAACATGCTCCAGCGCCTTGTTCAGGGCCGGCACAGTGTGCTCAAGATTGATGATGTGAATCTTGTTGCGGGCGCCAAAGATGTATTTACCCATCTTCGGGTTCCAGTAACGGGTCTGGTGACCAAAGTGTACACCTGCCTTGAGCAGGTCACGCATAGAAACAGTAGCCATAATATCCTCGTTATTCGGGTTAAGCCTCCACACGCCCCATGATCCAACCCCAGAAGAGCCTTCTGAAGCACCCGGAATCATGTGCCGGCGCATGTGAGAGTTAATGTACTGCCTTCGGGCTCACTCCCGCAGACAGGCTCAGGGTCGTCCCAAAGCGGCGCGCTTTATACCATAAAGCCACACCGAATTCAAAGCCTGCCTGCTCTTTCCTCGCGCCAGCCAATGCTGCAAGACGCCCGGAAAAGCTTTAGAATACGCCGCACTCATTCATACCCCATTCGGACTAGGCATGGCTGTTAGCATCAAGACCGCTGAAGAAATCGAAAAAATGCGCATTGCTGGGCGGCTCGCCGCTGAAGTGCTGGAAATGATTGGCGAACACGTCAAGCCAGGCGTCAGCACGGGTGAGTTGGATCGGATTTGTCACCATTACATAGTCGACACCCAGGGTGGCATACCCGCGCCGCTGAACTACGGCAACCCGCCCTTCCCCAAATCCATCTGTACATCGGTGAACCATGTCATCTGCCATGGTATTCCCAGTGATGACAAGATCCTCAAGAAGGGGGACATTGTTAACATTGATGTGACCGTCATCAAGGACGGCTACCACGGTGATACCAGCAAGATGTACTGCGTTGGCGAGGTGCCCGCGCACCTCCAGCGCCTGATCTCGGTCACCCAGGAGTGCCTGTACAAGGGCATAGAACTGGTGCGCCCCGGCACTCGCCTGGGCGATATCGGCCACGTGATCCAGCAGCATGCCGAGAGCAACTACTACTCGGTGGTTCGGGAGTACTGCGGCCATGGCATTGGTGCTGTCTTTCACGAAGAGCCGCAGGTGTTGCACTACGGCAAGCCGGGCACCGGGCTTGAGCTCAAGGAGGGCATGACCTTCACCATTGAACCGATGATCAATGCCGGCAAGCCTCAGTCAAAAGTACTGGGAGATCACTGGACGGTGATCACCAAGGACCGCAAGGCCTCGGCTCAATGGGAGCATACATTGCTGGTCACTCGAGATGGCGTCGAAGTCCTGACCCGACGTCAGGAAGAACCCTTCTAATGCCATTCGCACGCCCACTCTGGCCGATACAATCCAACAGAAGGTAAGCTGGTGCGCATGAATCTCAGTGACTATGCCGACAATGCGTTAGTCGATTACGAAGCCTTGTGCATGGCGTTGCAGAACGGGCCGGCGATACCGGTCCTTAAAAAAGCGCTGAATGGCCTTCGAACCGAGCTGGACCGGCGCTTCCTATTGGGCGAGCCGGTACGCAACCTGGTGTTTGGGCGCGCCTGGGCCATGGATCAACTGATCCATGCCGCCTGGCAAGGCTTTGACTGGCAACACCCGGATGACATCGCCCTTATCGCAGTCGGCGGCTACGGCCGTGGTGAGCTGCTGCCCAGATCCGATATCGACTTGCTGCTGCTGTTCTCCGATGAGCTTCACATCGAAGCCAATATTGAACCCATTCAGGCGTTTCTGACCCTGATGTGGGACATCAAACTGGAAGTCGGCCACAGTGTACGCACCCTTCAGGCCTGTCAGGAAGAAGCCAGTAACGACGTCACCGTGACCACCAACTTGATGGAAAGCCGCACCCTGGCAGGCCACAACGCCTTGCGCCTGAAAGCCAGCGCCCTGATCAGCCCAGCACACATCTGGCCCAGCGATGCCTTCTACAAGGCCAAGTTGAACGAGCAAACGCATCGCCATCAAAAGTACAACGAAACCGAATACAACCTGGAGCCCAACGTCAAAGCAGGCCCCGGCGGCCTACGCGACATCCAGACCATTACCTGGGTGGCTCGCCGTCATTTTGGCGATACCGACCTCGGCGGCCTGGTCGAGCGCGGTTTTCTGACCGATGCCGAATACCAGGCCCTGCTGGATGGTCAGGACTACCTCTGGCGCATTCGCTACGCCCTGCATTATTTCAGTGGCCGTGAAGAAGACCGCTTGCTGTTCGACTTGCAGGAACAGGTCGCTGAGCAATTCGGTTACCAGGACCGTGAAGGGCAGTTGGCGGTCGAGCACCTGATGCAGGATTACTTCCGCCAGGTGTTTCGCTTGCGAGCGTTGAACATCATGCTGTTGCAACTGTTCGATGAAGCCATACTCCACGCTGCAGAGGACGACCACCCGGTTCCCGTCAATTCCCGTTTTCAGGTACGCAATGGCTACATTGAAACGGTGGATGACCAGGTGTTCCAGCGCACCCCATCGGCCTTGATGGAAGTCTTTGTTCTCTGTGCGCAAACGCCCGAAGTGAAGGGGATTCGTGCGACCACCTTGCGCCAGATACTCGCCAACCGCCACCGAATAGACGGGAGGTTCAGGCAGGATTTACGCAATATCACCTTTTTCATGGAGTTGTTGCGCTCACCAGCCGGCGTATCCACCAACCTGATGCGCATGAACCAATATGGCTTGCTGGGCCTCTACTTGCCGGAATTTGGCCGCATTGTTGGTCAGATGCAATATGACCTCTTTCACGTCTACACCGTCGATGCGCACACCCTGCTGACCATTCGCAACCTGCGTCGCTTTCGCCACGCCAACAACACCGTCGAGTTTCCCATTGCCACCCGTATTATCCATCAGTTGCCCAAGGTCGAACTGGTGTACATCGCCGCGCTTTACCATGATATTGGCAAGGGCCGTGGCAACGACCATTCCGTCGAAGGTGCAGAAGAAGTGCGCCGCTTCGCTCGCCGGCATCGATTGACCGCCTGGGAAACCGATCTGGTGGTATGGCTGGTTCGCAACCACCTGCTGATGTCGATGACCGCTCAACGTCAGGACATCTCAGACCCGGAGGTGATCAACCACTTCAGTCAAAGAGTAGGCGACATGCATCGGCTGAATTACCTCTATGTATTGACCGTTGCGGACATCTACGCCACCAACCCCAATCTTTGGAATAGCTGGCGAGCGTCCTTGCTGAAAAAGCTCTACACCGAATCGCAACGGGCATTACGACGTGGTCTGGAAAACCCGGTCGACAAGGAAGAGCGCATCGAAGAGTACAAGTCGAAGGCTCTGTCCCTGCTGAAAGAAGATGGCTTCAAGGAAAGCGAGATATTGGCGCTGTGGGACAACCCCGGCGATGACTATTTTCTGCGCGAAAGCCCCGAAAACATTGCCTGGCACACCCGTGCCATTGCCAACAATGGCTTGAACGTGCCACTGGTGCTGATCAAGGAAACCGACGAGCAAAGCTTTGCCGGTGCCACTCAGATCTTCATCTACGCGCCAGACCGCCCGCACCTGTTCGCGGACATAGCTGCCTGCATCGACCAGCTTGAACTGGACATTCAGGACGCCCGCATCATGACGTCTTCATCGTCGGACTTCAGTCTCGATACCTTCATCGTACTCGACGAGAACGGGCACAGCCTGGGCAATGATTCGGCAAGGTTGCGTGAGGTGCAACGTCGTCTATTGATGACGCTGCACAACCCGGAAGAGACGGCAACACCCAACAGACGCCTATCGCGACGCTTGAAGCACTTCAGCATGGCGCCCGAGATTACCATCAGCAACGACCCACTGAACCAACGCACTGTTGTGGAGGTTATCACCTCCGACCGGCCTGGCTTGTTGGCGGATATGGGCCGGGCGTTCAAGCGTCTCAACCTGAGCCTGCAAAGTGCGCGCATTTCTACCCTGGGTGAACGCGTTGAGGACGTCTTTTTTCTGGTCGACGACAACAATGAACCTCTGCACGACCCCTTGCGTGTGGCCGAGCTGCAAAAACACCTGACCGACATCATTTTAGAAGGGCAACCTCAATGAACCCCTTAATGGCTCGCCTCAACCCCTACCCCTTTGAAAAACTCAGAGACCTTACTGAGGGTGTGACACCAGCCGACTTTCCGCCTGTGGCCTGGTCCATTGGCGAACCGAAACATGCCGCTCCGGGTTTTCTGCAACCCACTCTGGCGGAACATCTGGGTGGGTTCTCAAACTACCCGACGACAACAGGCTTGCCCGAGTTGCGTCTGGCCATTAGCCAATGGTGCAATCGACGCTTCCAACTGGGTGACAAGGGCCTCGACGCAGACAAGGCTGTACTGCCGGTAACGGGTACGCGCGAAGCCCTTTTCGCCATTGTCCAGGCCCTGTTTGACGCCCGCTCCAGCAAGCGCGACGTGTGGATGCCAAACCCCTTTTATCAGATTTATGAAGGGGCCACCCTGCTTGCCGGTGGTGAGCCTCGTTACCTGCCTTGCCTGGTCGAAAACGACTATCAACCAGACTACGAAGCGCTCAGCGATGCCGACTGGGACAATTGCCAGATGCTGTTCCTGTGCACTCCTGGTAACCCCTCGGGCACTCCCCTGACGCTGAACCAACTGACAAGGCTGGTCAACAAGGCCCGTGCGCACAATGTGCTGTTGATCAGTGACGAGTGCTACAGCGAACTCTACCGGGACGAAAACCAGCCACCTCCGGGCCTGCTGCAAGCCTGCGCTACTGTATCGCCGGGTGACTTCAGCCAATGCCTGGTGTTTCACAGCCTGAGCAAACGCAGTAATTTGCCAGGACTGCGCAGTGGTTTTGTCGCCGGTGATAGTGACCTGATAGCGGAGTTTTTGCGCTATCGGACCTATCATGGTTGCGCCATGCCAATTCCACATCAGCATGTCTCCATTGCCGCATGGCAGGATGAGCAACACGTCGCCACCAACAGGGCCTTGTACAATCAGAAGTATGAAGCAGTCGAGAGCATTCTGGGTGACAAGATACCAATCCGGATTCCGGCAGCCAGCTTCTACCTCTGGCCCAATCTGGAACGAGACGATGAACAGGTAGCCGTAGATTGGCTGGCCCGAGCCAATATCCGTGTGCTGCCGGGGCAATATCTGGGCCGTACCATTGATGGGCTGAACCCCGGCTATGGTCATGTGCGCATTGCCCTGGTGGCGGAACTCGAGGCCTGCATCGATGCTGCCGAGCGGCTAAGAGCGCTGCTTTAAACCGAGGCTGCGAACCCAGCAGACTGAACCAACAGCCATAAACGGAAAATCATGATTCAGATATACGGCATCAAGAATTGCGACACCATCAAGAAAACATTGAACTGGTTCAAACAGCAGGCTGTTCCGTTCGACTTTGTCGACTATAAAAAGTCGCCACCACCAGAGAGTCTGATCCAGGCTTGGCTGTCTGATGGTGTCGATTGGGAGACACTGATCAACAAGCGTGGTACGACCTGGCGCAAACTGCCTGAGCCTGACAGGGCAGACCTGAACCCGGAGCGTGCCGTAGCACTAATGGTAGCCAACCCCTCTCTGATCAAGCGCCCTGTCGTGACCCATAAGGGGCAGATTCTGGTCGGCTACAACGAGACTGCCTTTGAAGCATTGATAACACTGGATAATTGACCGTCTTACGCGAACCATATGAGGAAGCAACCATGAGTTATTTTGCCCTGGCCATCGGCACGGCAAGTCGCAACAAGGAAGGCAAGATCATCGAAGCCTGGTACCCGGAGCCCCTGCTGAACCCTTCTGATGACCTGATGACAGGCATAGACGAGGTCATCAAACTCAAGGGTGGCAATGAAGTCTTTGTACTGGAAAAAAGCCAGATGAACCCTCTGGCAGGCCACCTTGCCGCTGCAGGCCATAAACTCAGCGCCGAATTCTGTCGTGCTGCCGAAAGCAGCCACCAGACGCTGCTCATGGTCGCCCTGGAGAGCGACAGTGCACCGAGCAGCGTTGCAGAAGGCTTTTTAAAGCTGCACCTGATTTCTCACCGACGGGTGAAGCCACACGGTTGCAGCCTGGATGGGCTCTTTGGCTTGTTACACAACATTGCCTGGACCAACGAAGGCCCGATCGACCTTCCCGAACTGGCGGAACGTCAAATAGAGGCACGCCTAAGTGGCCGCACCCTGTCTGTCGACTGTGTTGACAAATTCCCGAAAATGGCCGATTACGTAGTACCCTCTGGTGTTCGCCTGGCCGATACCGCACGGGTCCGCCTCGGCGCCCACATTGGTGAGGGCACAACGGTCATGCACGAAGGTTTCGTCAACTTCAATGCGGGAACCGATGCCGTCTCCATGGTTGAAGGCCGTATCTCCGCAGGCGTCATGGTGGGCGATGGCTCCGATGTCGGCGGCGGCTCGTCCATCATGGGCACTCTGTCAGGCGGCGGTAAGGTCGTGGTCTCGCTGGGCAAGAACTGCCTGCTGGGCGCCAACAGTGGCGTCGGTATTCCGCTGGGGGACAATTGCACCGTTGAGGCTGGCCTCTACATTACTGCTGGCACCAAGGTGACCTTGCTGGATGACAACAAACAGGCAGTGAAGACGGTGAAAGCGCGGGATCTGGCAGGCCAGGCTGGTTTGCTGTTCTGGCGCAATGCCGAGACGGGTCGAGTGGAATGTTTGACCAACAAGGCGGCCGTTGAGTTGAACCGTGAGTTGCATAGTAATAATTGAGGTCCCTTATCCGGGCCAGCCCCCTCACCCCAGCCCCCTCACCCTACCCTCTCCCTGAGGAGAGGGCAGGGCGGTCCGATGTATCGGTGAGGGGGCTGGCTTGGGTGAGGAACTATCGTCAGGGCTGCCCACCACAAACAAACAACCTAACCCCCTCCTCCGCCAACAACTCGGCAAAACGCTCAACCGGCGCCTCATCGGTAAAAAACGCATCGGCCTGCCGAATACTGCCCAACCTGACCATCGCCCGTCGCCCAAACTTGCTGTGATCCGCTGCCAGAAAGACATGCCGACTCTGCTCGATAATGGTCTGGGCAACGCGGACTTCGCGATAATCGAAATCCAGCAGGGTGCCGTCCTCATCGATAGCGCTGATGCCGATGATGCCGTAGTCCAGCTTGAACTGGCGGATAAAGTCTGAAGTGGCTTCGCCAACAATGCCGCCGTCTTTGGCACGCACTTCGCCGCTGGCGATGATCACACGAAAGTCTTCCTTAACACTCATGATCGAAGCGACATGCAGATTATTGGTCACTATCTGCAACCCCTTGTGCTGCATCAACGCCTGGGCAATGGTTTCCGTTGTGGTGCCGATGTTGATGAACAGACTCGCATGATCCGGGATGTGAGTAGCAATCTCCCGCGCAATACGCTCCTTGGCCTGGTGGTTCAGAATCTGTCGGTCCTGATAGGACAGATTCTCGGTCGAATTCACCGGATTGGCACCGCCGTGGAAACGAACGATAAGACCGGCTTCCTCCAGCAGCGTCAGATCGCGCCGAATGGTTTGCGGTGTCACCTCAAATGCCGTAACCAGCTCATCAATCGTAACGTGGCCAGCCTGCTCGGTCCGCTTGACAATAGCGGCTTGTCTGGGATTCAGCGGTCTTTCCATGATGGTCATTTCAGCGACTCCTGCTCAAAGCTCACATCCCACCCTGCACTCGCTCTTCGAGCGACTGTAAACGGTCAGATAGCGCCACCATTCGCCTATTGGTATCCAGACGGCTGGCATCAATGGACTCGATGGTTTCATTGATGTCATTCAAGGTGTCACGAAGAATCAACTGAGTCGTACTGATGTCGCCCAGGTCCAGCATCAGATTCTCCTGGGTCATGGTCAAATTAATCAACCGCTCCTCCATGGCCGCAGGGTCCATACCGGTCTGTTGACTATTCAATTCTGCAAGCGATTGCTGCAGAGCAGCCAATTGCTGCTGTAGTGTTGCTTCGGTAGAGGACAGACTGCTGTTCAGACTCTCCAGTTGCTGACGCTGGCTATCAAGATTGGCACTGACGCTGCTAATGCGCTCATCGGTAGCCTGATGATTCGCCTGCAATTGCCCAATGGCCTCCTGGTTGCCCTCGATCCAGTCACGATTGCGCTTGTTGGACACATCCCACAGCTTGCGGATCTCGGACATGTGCATATCAGTTTCTGCCTTGATCGAACGGAACTGGGCATTGATGGCGGTTTCATTCATCACCACCGATTCATCGGTTTCCGACATGGCCTGCTCGAGTGACACTATGCGGTTATCTGCCAGTTCCAGACGCTCTTCATAGGATGCCAGTAATTGATTCTGGCTATAAACCATCAAGGCCATGCCTATGAGCGCCACCAGCAGAATCAGGAAAAGCACAATCGACAAAAGATTCCCGCCGCCACCGCCGCCGGCTCGAGTTTGGGCGGGGCGTTTTCTACCGGGTGGCTTGCCACCACCGGACGCAGGTCGACTGGAGCGCAGGTCGTCGCGATCGGGTACCATGGGCGGTAAATCGGAGCCGATTCTGGGTTCTGCCATGACTACTACCTGTTTTGAGAAAGTAACGCCATTATAGGGCGCGACCGACCGGGGACAACCCGTCATTGGCGGTTGTACCCGCTTTTACCCATCCATGCATGCCATCCGTGTCAATTAAATGCGCGTATCATGCACCATGGCCCTTGAAACCCTGCTGAAGTGACCTGATCATGAGTGGGTGAAGTGATAACAGGGGCCGAACAGGCCCAACACGAAACGACCAATTATAGAGGGAGAGCACCATGGCTTTTGAATTGCCCGCATTGCCTTACGACAGAACCGCATTGGAACCACATATCTCTGCGGAAACCCTGGATTACCACCACGGCAAGCACCACGCCACCTACGTCACCAAACTGAATGGCCTGGTGCCTGGCACCGAATTTGAAGGCAAAAGCCTGGAAGAGATTATCAAGTCGTCTTCCGGTGGCGTTTTCAACAACTCGGCTCAAATCTGGAACCACACCTTCTACTGGCACTGCCTGAGCCCGAATGGCGGGGGCGCTCCTGCCGGCGCGCTTGCTGACGCCATCAATGCCAAGTGGGGTTCTTTTGAAGCCTTCCAGAAAGAATTCGACGAGAAGGCCGTGAACAACTTCGGCTCCAGTTGGACCTGGCTGGTCAAGAACAGCGATGGCTCTCTGGAAATCGTTAACACCAGCAACGCTGGCACGCCGATTACCGAGAACAAGACACCGCTGCTGACCGTCGATCTGTGGGAACACGCCTACTACATCGACTACCGCAACGCCCGTCCCAAGTATCTGGAAGCCTTCTGGAAGCTGGTCAACTGGGAATTCGCGACTGAGAACTTTGCCAAGTAAATTCATCTATCCTTTTGCATGATGATACAAAGCGGGCCTGGTGCCCGCTTTTTTTGCGGTTGGCGGTGCTCTTTTCTTCCATTCAAAGCCAAATACCCGGCTCCGACTGCGAGGTCTCGCTGCCAATCCCTGAGCCCTTGACCGACGAGGCAGGTGAGTTCGGGCTGTTGATGCGCGAACTCCATTAAGCAAGCTGACTGCCAATCAAGGGCGGCCGAGGTAAGCATCGATGCGATCGATGATTCGTATCAGCTCACCTGCCGGTCCGCGATTCGCCGCGAAGTATTCTTCTGCATAGGGTTTGACCAGGGCGCCGGTTGGCAATTCCGCATTGGCCTCCAACAGGGCTCTCAGGCGCTGTAAATAAATCCATTGAAGCCATTCCGGCAGGCTCAGGGTATCGACCGCAAAGGGCTCCTGGCTGGCCATGGCCTGGGCGGAAGGGGGGACATCGCTCCAGTATTCAAGCCGCCGCAATTCGTCTTCGAGTTCATTGAGTAAGGCATTCAAAGTGCTCAAGGTAACCTCTGTCTATTGCTTTGGGGTATTTTAGCGCGCCTGCGATCAGGTGTCAGGGTGAGCCGGCCCGGCAAAAACGTTACACTATCAGCAACAGACCTCAATTGAACAAGGCCCCATGACTTCTCCCGACAGCATTGGTGACTTCCTCCAGCGCAGCGGTGCACGTTACCGCTTGTTTGACCTCGGCAGCCAACTCAGAAACCTGTCCAGTGAAGATTGGCAGCGGTTTGACCAGGGTGATGCCTACCCCCTACCCTACCTGAACCATGCCTGGCTGGTGATGCTGTTGTGGCATCCAGACAACAAGGCACAACACAGCATCTGGTTCATGAAACTCCCCCTGGACGAACAAGGTCGGCTGCCGGTCGATGTGCAGACCGATGTCTTGAATCGACTGATGAGAGCCCTGACCACCGCAGACGCGGATGAACGCCAGCGCCTGCTGACCGACCATCCCTACCAGTTCACGCCTGGCCTGCAAAAGATGGCCGCCTTGCACGCCCGCGCCCGGCGCATACTCTCGGCTCCCGAGAGCGAGTTTTACGCTTCAGCCCAGCAACGCCTGATCCACAATGACGCAAGGGTGGACTGGCAAACACTGGGCTTACAGGGCATAGCGGAGGTACTGGAACAGCTCAAGCTAAAGGAGCAAGCTCAGTTGGCACGCCACCTGGCCACCTGGCCAGTTCCACTGCAGACGACCCTGATGGAAATGCTGGAACACCACCATCCCGAGTTGACACTGACCAGGTCGATGCTCGAATTGGCACAGTCTGCAGACAGCGAACCATTGGTTACAGCGGCCATCCGCGGGCTCTCCCAATCGAAAGCCCGAGGCCTGGTGGCTCAGCAGTTGCCCGAGCTGCTCGAGCGCTTCCCCGACAGTCTCGATTTAACCCTTGCCGCCCTGAGCCGCCATCCAGGCATGCTGGCTGATGTTGATCTCGCCCTGGTCCTGCTTGACCGGCTGGCCCGTCAGGCCGACCAGGATGGCTTTAACCGGGTGATACAGGGACTGGCGCTGCAACCGGGCTTATCAGGGTTGGTCATGGCGGTGCTGCGGCACCCCAACCGGAGCGAGGACCTGATGCGCGCCATTGGCGGGTTGATTCAACAGGCGAGTACCACTCAATGAGCCAGGCCTGCCCCTGTGGCTCAAAAGCCAACTACCAGCATTGCTGTGGTCGCTACATCGACCTGGGTGTGGCCGCGCCCGACCCGGAGCGATTGATGCGCAGCCGCTATACAGCCTACGTTCTCAACAACTCAACCTACTTGCGCAAAACCTGGCATCCTGACACCTGCCCGGATCTTGCAGACCTTGCTCAAGAGCAGACGACCTGGCTTGGCCTGGAAGTATTGCGCAGCCAGGCCCGGTTCAAACAGGGCCTGGTCGAATTTACCGCTCGATTCGAAGTAGCGGGTGTTGCCCGCTCCATGCACGAGATTTCGAGGTTTCGCAAAATAAAAAACCGTTGGCTTTATCTGGATGCGGTCACTCAATGGCCTGGTGATCCCGACGTCACATGAACCTTCAAATGACATCGAGCAGAGGCGACCATCACAGCCAGCCATCAACTGAATAACACTGGCCCGGCTGGTAATCACTGGCGGCAATGCGCGTTACAGCCCCGGCAACCTGCTTTGCTGGCCGCAAGGCTCCTTGTTGTTGAAACGACTGAAACTGCTCCACCTGATGAAAATGTTCAGGGTTCGATGACCGTATCTGCGCCTGCATCTCGGTATCGATCAACCCCGGGCTGATGCTGATGGCACCAATGGGGTTTGCCTGATAAGCCTGCTCCTGAGCCATGGCCTCGACAAACCGCTCCAGCCCGGACTTGGCCAGGCAGTATAGCCCCCAGCCTTCCATTCCCTGCCGAGCCGCCCCGGAAGAGAGCGCCACCAGGGTCTTGCGCGCATTCAGGCCCTGGAAATGCTTTTGCATCAAGCCGGCACAACTGAGGTTCAGGGTCAGATTCACGTCCAGACTTTGCCACCAATCCCGGGGCTTACTGACCCCCAGAGGACCGACAGGACCGACCTGGGCGCTGTTCAGTATTACCAGGACCTCCTCCCAGGGTTCATCCTTCAAGGCACGCATTTCCGTATCCAGTGCATCTATGGTGCTTTCCCGCCGAGAAAAGTCAGCATCTACGTGAGCCTCACTCTCGCCAGAGCGCGAAAATTCTCGTACCGACCAGCCTGCCTCAACGTAGTGTTCGGTCAAGGCCGCGCCCAGACCACGAGAGCCCCCAGTGATTAAACACAATCGGTTCGCCATTTTTGTCTCCATTTGATTCAGATCAATAAAATACGCAACCGTAAAGATATACTGCAGATGCACTTTCACCTTGTGCTCTTTGTACACGGTCGGCTTCAAATGGAACTGTGCCTCGCCTGACTCCGACAGGCAAGTCACAGACTGTGGTGTTCTCCTCCCTCTCTTGTGAAGTCGGCCGCTTTTTTATACACCGCCCCGTCCCCATTTGGCTTATTGGTAAAACCACAGCCCTCTGCTATGTTAGCCGTAACTCATTAACGAAAGACCCAAAACCTTTTCATGGACAGCCAGCCCCAGATCACCAAGCCAGCGCGAGCCTTTATTGAACATTTGCTCGGCAGTCAGCCGCCAGGAACGGCCGTACGACTGAGCGTCAGCAAGGGCGGTACGCCTTATGCAGAAACGACCCTGGCTTTCAGTCGACCCGGTCAGCGCAAGGAAACCGACCAGATAGTGGACATGGGCACTTTCGAATTATTGCTCGATGGCAAAAGCCTGCCCTTTTTAAAAGCGGTCAGCCTGGATGTACTGCAAGACAGCCGCAGCCAACGCCTGCAAATCCATACTCCCTTCGCAAAAGAGCCGCTGGACAACTGCGAGCGCCAGGTCATAACACCAAGGGAACTGCAGGCCAGCTTGATTCCCTCTGGTAACACCCTGATCATTCCTGCAGGAAGTACATTGAAAATCACCCAGGCACTGGGCAGCATTTTCACTCTGCAATTCGAAGGCAACCTGGTGCGCTTGAATAGCGAAGATGCTCGTGATTTAGGTGTGTATACCGCCCAACTGGCATTTACGCCGCCGGCCAATGGTCGCATTTGTATCGACCAGGTCTGGGAAGCTCTGGCCAGCGTTTATGACCCGGAAATCCCGGTCAACATCGTCAGCCTCGGCCTGATTTACGGCATCACACTGAACCAGGAAAACGGCAGCGTAAAACTGGAGATGACACTAACCGCACCAGGCTGTGGCATGGGAGAAGTACTGGTAGAAGACGTCCGCCAGCGCTTACTGGAAGTCCCCTTCGTCAAAAAAACCAACATAGAAATGATCTTCGATCCACCCTGGTCAATCGACCGAATGTCCGAAGAAGCCCGACTTGAAACGGGTTTGTATTTTTAGGGTTTCAGTGTTTTATCTTTGGATGCCCCGCCGTATATCAAGGCCGTAACCAACCAGACCGTCAAGCCCGCATAGGCTGTCGACCAGGCAACGACAGACAACCGCAACCACAGATCCCTGACCAACCAGAGATCCAGGTCTGCCCCGAACCGCGCCAGCGCAGAAAAAGCAATGCTGGCCGTAATCAGCACCAGGCCAATAGGCGGCGGCGCCACCTTGAGCGTACGGCGCAACACCACCCGCGCCATCATCCCGGTCGACAAAGTTCCCAGAGCGCCGACCGTAATGAAATGAAGCGCCGCCGTCGGCGGTAACGACAACATCTGATAGACCCCAAACACCAACAAACCCAACCCCAGCCAGGCATAACCAACTCCCATGCAAATCAAGTCGGCATGACGACGCACCGGCCATAGCCGCCAGCGCCCCAGGCGATACAGAACCAGCATACCAGCGACACCACTGAGTACACCGGTCAACCAGCTATCGACGAAAGGCAATAACAGCGCAGCCAGGCCGATCACGATAATCAACCAGGCCTCGATGCGAGGTTGAACCCTGGCGGCCAGCTCATACTTGCGTTGATGATGCGCCGCCGCTGCGGCTGGTGCTATGGCTCTGCCACCCATATAGGACATCAACAGGGAGAACAACAGCAAGCTGCTGCCCGCCGTCTCCCAATGAAAGGACCAGGACGTGGTTTTAACAGCGGCGGTGACTGCGGCCAGAGGCAACAGCAAAAGAGCCGTCAACAAGGGCACCAGCATGCGATTGCGCCAGCGTTTGGCTACTCGTAAACGAGGTACCAGTTGCGACAACATCAGAACCGTAAAGAGCCCTTGAATACCCAGAGCGGGCAAAGACCAGGGTAACCAGAGATGACTGACCCGCGCCAGCATCCAGCTGCCCATCAACGCCAGCAACATGTAGAGTTTTTGCCGCCCCAGCAGGTAGCCCGCCACCAGACCCAACCCCAGGCCAAAGAACATCTCGTAGGCATGGCCGGTTCTATCCTGCAGGCCCGGCAAGCCATCGGCGAACATGAAGCTGTAAATCGTCAGCGGCATGATCACTGTGGCGTAGGCACTGACCAAAGGAAAAAACCACAAACTCGATCGATGACTCGACTGCACACTGGGGTGTAAATACCAATCCAACACCATCACAACTCACTGAAAAATCGATGACTTCAACCAGACTCTACCAATGAATCCACCTGGCACCCGGGACTGTTAGCCTGGTGAATACTGTAACTGGAGTCAGCGCTACACACTTGATTCTTTCTTTCTCTTGACATTCTTGAAGATACATTAATAATGACACTTATTAAAGATCTATATAATTTATACCTTTAAGGAGAGCAAGATGACTCCAGAACAACGCCTCGATCTGGCCCATACTTTAATGCTGACATCTTTCGTCGCCTTCCTGTTCGCCACCATGGGCGCCTACTTCTGGGTATCGGATGAGCACCTGGTTGTCCAGGCCTTCTCTCACCTGGCCATGTTGTTGCTCCCGGTCGTCTTCAAAATTGCTTATGTGTTGCGTCTGCACGCACTCAAATCCCTGGGTCTTGCAGCCCACTGACCTTCAATAACGAGGATTCAATCATGACCACTGCCATTCATCCCTTGCTGGAAACCCGCCTCGGCGAAATCGCCACCCAATTGGCGGGCGCCACCCGCATTTTCCGCCAGTACAAGCTGGACTTCTGCTGCGGCGGACACACCACACTTTCGGAAGCACTGGCCAACAAGGGGCTGGACCAATCCCCTATTCTGGAGCAACTGCAAGCTCTGACAGACAGAACACCAGACCAGGATTGGGCCAATCGGCCCGCTGCCGAATTGGTCGACCACATCTACCAGAACTTTCACCTGTTACACCGTGAACAATTGCCCGAACTGTTGCGTATGGCCCGTCGGGTCGAGGCCGTTCACGGCGACAAGCCTGGCTGCCCGGTAGGCCTGGCGGACCACCTGGCAAGCATGGCGGCCGAGTTGGAAAGCCATATGCAAAAGGAAGAACAGATTCTCTTTCCATTACTCAAACAGGGGCTGATTCAACAGGCAAGCGGCCCCATTCATGTCATGCAACTGGAGCACGATGAACACGGTGAAGCCCTGCAGCGCGTTATCGATCTGACAGACGACATGACGCCACCCGCTCACGCATGCAATACCTGGCGTGCGCTCTATCTGGGCCTGGACAGTCTGCGTGAAGACCTGATGGAGCACATCCATCTCGAGAATAATGTGCTGTTTAAAATGGCGCTTTAGGCAATATCGAGCAGTCGCAGTAATTGAGGTTTATGGCCAGAATACACCAGGTCGGCCAGGCTGTACTGATCAAGTGTCTCTATAAACGCCTGCTGTGCGTCGGCCAGGATGTTCTTCAAACGGCAGACAGGCGTTATGCGACACTCATTGCCCTCACCAAAACATTCAACCAGTCCGAGGTCCGTCTCGGTCTGACGAAAGAGGACTCCAAGGTTGATATCAGCAGGCGAGCGCTCCAGACTCAAACCCCCATTTTTACCCCTGGTGGTTTTGATGTATCCTAGCAGATTGAGCTGGTGTACCACCTTCATCAGATGGCTTTTGGATATCGAAAAAGCATCGGCGATTTCCGCAATAGTCGTCTGGCGGCCATGATCTGCGGCCAGATAAATCAGTACTCGCAATGTGTAATCGGTGTAACGCGTGATACGCATAATTCAGCCTCAACCAGGGGTGGCAAGGTGCCCTTACAAAGGTTGACAAGGGCATCAACCAAGGGTTTGTTGCCCCGCTCGACGCCTTATCTTATCATCCATTCTATATACATCTTTATTATTGTAAAGGGTGCAGCCCCATTACGATTACTGCTCAGGTTTACCGGTTCGCCCAGGATTTTCTGATAAGGTTACTGAATGCACTGATCAACCACCGGAGATAACTGTGACTACTATAGAGATTTCTCATTTCAACGATTTTCTGGCCATAGCCCGCAGACAAAGCGAACCTCAGCAATTGCTTATGGTATTTACTCGCCGTGAGCTGCCCCAGGGTTGCACACCAGAGCAGGAAGCGTTGTTTAATGAAGGCAGCGGTGGCCACCTGGCTCCCGTGGTCTGTGTCGACAAAGCCCCGACTGCATTCAGTGATTTTCAGACATTGAAAAACGAGTCTCATCAGACGGTGCAGAACTGGGATGTAGTCTTTATTGCTGCCTTACCTGCTCGCAATGGCAAGGCGCCTGAAAAGACCGCCATTGATGAAATGCTCGATGTCATGGTCGAACAAATCAAGAACGGTCGCACATCCGCCTACCTGGCCTTTGATGCCCAGGGCGAGCCGTTGCAACTCACTTCGGCTGGTTGAGAAAGTATCGGGAAGTGAGTGATCACTTCCCGCTTATCCATTATTTGACAGCCGCGCGTCGCTCCTTCAGGCGTTTCGCGAAACGTGCCAAAGTGGGTGAAACGGTGCCGGCGGGAATCATCACTTCGATCAGGACAAAGCGACCATTACGATGATGCAACAAAAAATCACTGCCACGCTCGCTTTCCGAAGGACAACCAGCAATCACAAACAAGGGCGAGCGCTCAGCATAAGCACCTGCAATGGCATTGACACTGTTCAGCGCACCCGCACCGTAGGTAACGGCCATGGCCGACAAGCCGGTGGAGATGCGAGCCGCCGCATCGGCTGCAAAACCAACACCGGGCTCATGACTGAGGGTGACCAGCGGCAACACATCACTGTGCTCTACCTGCTCAAAAAAGGCAGAATAAAATCGCCCGGTATGCCAAGGAGATGGCGCACTCCAGCGGCTTTCAATGCTTCCAACAGTGCTATGGACAGATTCATCGGGAACATCCTGAGTTGAGAAGTTGCAACCCAGTGTGCGCAGATCAATAAGCCATCCAGTTGATACAAATCGAGGTTTTCTGCGTGTCATCCACAACAACATCTTGAATGTCTGTAAGCTTTCAGTGACAGAGATGTCTTGAAAATCACCTGTCGTCAGGTAGCTCTGGTCCGCGCCGGCTACCGGAGGTGCTTCTGCAGGGTCGGGCGGGGTGCCGCCCACTCAATCCATCCATGGAGCCTGGACTGCAGCATCCATGCTGCAGACTCCCCAGCTGAAGCACCTCCGACATCCGCCGCTCACAACTCACAAACACCGAATCCCAATACAACAAAAAACTGTCAACTAGAAGTAGAGGCATAAAACTGCCGACACACATTCACCAGCACAGAGCGTACCGTTGGGCTCAGTTCTGCCGGATAGGCCAGGCCAAGAACTTGCTCAGGCTGCACCTCCTTGACTGGCCTTAACACTATATCGGTACGCTCCAGATGTTGCGGCCAATCCGGCAACCAGCTGAAGCCGACTCCGGCCGCTACCAGAGCGACGCTGTATTCGATGGTGCGCAGATGCGCTCTTACTTGAACCTGGATGGCATGGTGATTCAGCGCAGACAGGAGTTGCCGGGTGGACTCGCAGTGTTCACGCACTATAAAGGGCTGGCGGTCCAGTGCCGCCAGTGTGATTTCCTTTTGCAGACTCAACGGATGGCTGACGGGAATTGCCAGGCGGTAGCGATCGCGCCAGATGGGTTCAAACTGTTCGTGGGGCTGGCACAGCCCCTGGCTGATGATCCGCGCATCGCAGGGCTCTTCCGGGTTGACCAGGCTGAGTTCCAGATCAGGAATGGCCTGCACCAGGGCTTTGAGCCAGTGGCTCATCCGATCGGCGCCCAGAGAGCGCATCAACCCAAGGCAGAGGGGCTGATTGCGGCCTTCACTGCGAAAGCTGTGCACGATGGCCGCACTGTTGGCCAGCAGTTGAGCGGCCATCGGATAGAGCTTTCGACCGTCCTGTGTTGCATGCACCCCTCTGGCATGGCGTTCAAACAGGGGCGCGCCCAGTTCGTCTTCCAGTTGAGACAGTGCGGCTGAGACCGATGGCTGGGCAATAAAGCACTGGCGTGCCGCAGCGCTGATCGAACCCGTTTCGAAGACTGCCACAAAATATTTAAGCGCCCGCAAATCCATAGTAAATACCTATACCTACTCTATTAAATAGATATTACTACTATAGAGCACAAAGCGTCTAAGATAAGCACAGCGTTTAATAACAAAAGGCTCTGCTATGCCCTCTACTCCGCTGCTGGACGAGTTACGAGACCGCTTTACCCGACCGTCTGCTTCACGGCCTCCTTTCGAGATCAGTGCTTCCGAGGCTGGCCTGGACCAGGGGGAGTTGATCGAACTGGTCGAATCCCAATTACTCAGCCGCCTGCTGGACCTGGAAGCGCGACGCTTGCAAAGCCAGGGCGATGCCTACTACACCATTGGCAGTGCCGGCCACGAGGGCAATGCGGCGCTGGGCAAGGTGTTTCGCCCGACCGATCCGGCCTTTCTGCATTACCGGGATGCCGCCCTTCTGATTCAGCGCAGCAAGGCAGTGCCGGGCCAGACCATCACCTGGGATATGCTGCTCAGCTTTATGGCCTCGACGGAAGACCCCATTGCTGGCGGCCGGCACAAGGTTCTGGGGTCTACCACCCTGACCATTCCGCCTCAGACCAGCACCATCGCCTCGCACCTGCCCAAGGCTGTC
This sequence comes from Saccharospirillum sp., assembly GCA_022565595.1. Classification (GTDB taxonomy): domain Bacteria; phylum Pseudomonadota; class Gammaproteobacteria; order Pseudomonadales; family Natronospirillaceae; genus Saccharospirillum. Next base: position 59,875 of record JAIUML010000012.1, read on the forward strand.
GGTGCTGCCTACAGCCTTGGGTTGTGGCGACGCCTGCGCCAACAAGGTGACTGGCCTAACGACAGTGTTGTGCTGTGCAGCTTTGGCGATGCGTCCCTGAATCACTCCACGACCCAGGGCGCCATCAATACCGCTGGCTGGACCGCTTACCAGGGCGCGCCCTTGCCCATCGTTTTTCTGTGCTGCGACAACGGCATCGGGATTTCAACACCCACACCCAGTGGCTGGGTGGCAGCCTCCATGCGTCACCGGCCCGGTTTGCACTACATCAGCGGCAATGGCCTGGATGTGGTATCGGCCGTGGCAGCGGCGCAACAGGCCGAGCACCTGGCAAGAACGCATCAGCAACCCGTCTTTTTGCATCTGTCCTGTGTACGGCTCTATGGTCATGCCGGCTCTGATGCGCAACAGGCCTATTTAACGCCCGCTCAGTTACAACAACTGGACCAGAGCGATCCGCTGATTTTTAGCGCTGTGCGCCTGGTTCAGGAAGGCGGTTTCACCCCCTCCCAACTGGTTGATTTCTATGATCACCAGTTGCAACGCGTCCAGGCCATTTCAGAACAGGCCAGGCAGCGGCCACGTTTGCGCACGGCTGAACAGGTTATGGCCTCCATAGTGCCACCCAAACGAGCCAGCCTGGCACCGCCATTCGAAACGGCCATCAAAGTCAGCAAGACTCCTCACCCCATGGGCAAGTTGATCAACCTCTGCCTGGAGCGGCTGATGCAGCGTTACCCGCAAATGGTCATTGCCGGTGAAGACGTGGGGCGCAAGGGCGGTGTCTATGGTGTGACCCAGCGTCTGCAACAAAAGTACGGTCGTTTTCGGGTGATCGATACCCTGCTGGATGAACAAAGCATTCTCGGCCTTGGCATTGGCCTGGCCCAGAACCGAATGCTGCCGGTGGTCGAGATTCAGTTCCTGGCTTATCTGCACAACGCCGAGGATCAACTGCGCGGTGAAGCCGCGACCCTGAGCTTTTTCTCCAGCGGCCAATACACCAACCCCATGCTGGTGCGCATTGCTGGTCTTGGCTATCAAAAAGGCTTTGGCGGCCACTTTCATAACGACAACGCCCTGGCCGTTTTGCGTGACATCCCCGGCCTGGTGGTCGTCTGCCCGAGCGATGGCCGACGTGCCGTTGGCCTGCTGCAGGAAGCCGTGCGCCTGGTGGATGAAGAGCAGAGAGTAGTGGTCTTCCTGGAGCCCATTGCGCGTTATCACTGCCGTGACTTGCACCAGGCGGATGATCAACTCTGGTGCCACCCTGACCCGGGGCCTGACTTCAGCATTCAACACCGACAGTTTATCCAGGAGGGCGACGGCGAAGACCTTGCCATTATTACCTATGGCAACGGCGTCTTTCTCGCGCACCAGGCCTTGCCAGTGCTCGCCGAAGCCGGCATTCGTTGTCGCCTGATCGACCTGTGCTGGTTAACGGATATCGATCACGATGCCTTGCATCAAGCGGTGAAAGGCTGCGCGCAGGTACTGGTGGTCGACGAGTGTCGACGCCGGGGCTCCATCAGCGAAGAGTTGCTGGCCGAATTGACCGAGCGCGGTACCAGCAGCCACAGAGTCACCGCCGAGAACAGCTTTATTGCCCTGGGCCAGGCCGCGACGGCCACCCTGCCCTCCGCCGACGATATCGTGCAACATGCAACAGCCCTGTTTACTGCCCGGAGCCCACTATGAACCACAAGCAACGTGCCCTGGTCATCTGCCCCGGGCGAGGCACCTACAACGCCACCGAATGGGGTTATCTGAAACAGCACCACAGTCATCAAACACAACAACTGGAGGCCTTTGACCAGTACAGAGCTCAACAGCAACAACCAGGGCTGACCGAACTCGACAGCGAAACCCCCTTCTCCATGAAGCTGCACAGCCGGGGCGACCATGCCTCCCCCTTGATCTATGCCTGCAGTTTTCTGGATGCCCAGGCCATAAACACCGAGCGCTTTGAGGTGGTCGCCGTCACCGGCAACTCCATGGGCTGGTACACCAGCCTGGCGCTGGCCGGTGCACTAAGTGCGCAGGATGGCCTGCACCTGATCAACAGCATGGGCCGACTGATGCACGAGCAATTGATCGGCGGGCAACTGGTCTACCCCTGGATGGATGCGCAATGGCGACCCGATCTCGCTCAACGCGACATGGCGCTTGCCACCATGCAACGCATTGTGGAGGCTGGTGAGGGGCAGCTCTTTGTCTCGATCGAACTCGGTGGCCTGCTGGTATTCGGCGGCGACAAGGCAGGCCTCGCGGCTCTCAGCCAGGCTTTGCCAAAAATGGATCGTTTTCCCATGGCTCTGTACAACCATGCCGCCTTTCACACCCCCTTGCAGGCACCCGTGAGAGAACTGGCTCGTCAGAAGCTGGCCAACCTCGACATGCAGAAACCCCAGGTACCGCTGATCGATGGCCGCGGCCACATCTGGACACCCTGGAGCACAAACCCACAAAAACTCTGGGATTACACCCTGGGGCACCAGCTTACCGAACCCTACAATTTCACCCAGGCCGTCAAAGTAGCCGTTCGCGAATACGCCCCCGATGTTCTGATCATTCCTGGCCCAGGCACAACCCTGGGAGGAGCCGTGGCACAGAGCCTGATCCAGGCCAATTGGCAATCCCTGGACAACAAGGATGCCTTTATTCAGCGCCAGCAGGAGAACCCGATCGTGATTTCCATGGGCCGAGAAGATCAGCGCCACCTGGCGACTCAACAGGAAGGCGCTGCGGTATCGACCTGAAAGCGAACCGGTCAAGATGAACGCTCCTGAACAGGACAGTTGATCTCTTGATCAGCCCACAAAATAACCATAACCCGACACCACCTACTGGTGTCGGGTTAAATGATCACTGTCGATTGTTCAGCCTGCTTCAGTCAACGACCCGTCGCCACCCGCTGACGCTCTTCCTCTTCTATCTCCAGGTCGACCGACGACACATGGTATTCGTCAGCAAAGCCGGTTTCGGGTTCCTTCAGCCAGATCAGGCAGATGACCCAACTCAAGAAGGCACCAGCGGCGATGATGTAGAAGAATTGTGTTGGGGTCACGAAGGTGAAGATGGTCAAGTACACCACAGCACCGACGTTACCATAGGCCCCTGCCATACCCGATATCTGGCCGGTCAGTCGACGTTTGATGGAGGGAATAATGCCAAAGGTCGCACCCTCTGCACCCTGAACAAAGAAGGAAGTGAAGACAGTAATGGCAATGGCGATGATCAATGGCCAGCTCGAATTTAGCAGCCCCATCAATACAAAACCGATAGAAATGCCGAACATATAGCTCAACATCACAAAGCGCCGATTACCCATTCGATCTGACACCAGGCCACCCATCGGCCGCGCCACCAGATTCACAAAGGCAAAAGACGCTGCGATCATCCCGGCAAAGGCGGCATTCAGCCCCCAGGTCTGTTCAAAAAACATCGGCAGCATGGATACCACCGCCAGTTCAGCACCAAAGTTGGCAAAATAGGTGCTGTTCAAGGCCGCCACTGAATTGAAGGGGTACTTGTCGTCTTCAGGCACACCCTTCTTCAGGATAGGAACGTTCACTCTCAGAATTTGAACGATCTGGTAGATAACAATCGCAGCGATGACCGAATAACAAATCAGTGCCCCGGTACGGCTCAAATAGCCCATGGCTTCAATACGCCATACCAGTATTGCCAGCACGCCGACCAGAGGAATGGTCCACAAAATCAGCTTGATCATGTCACCCCAGGTACTGACCTCCAACGCCATCGCTTTACGCGGCTTGCGATGAGAGTGTGCACTGGGTCCGTCGGTAATCGCAAACCAGTAGTAGACGCCATAAGCCGCCATCACTATGGCACTCTGGGCGATGGCCCAGCGCCAGCCATCGTCTCCACCGTACATGGTCAAGGCGATGGTCGGTAACGACATTGCAGCCGCTGCCGAACCAAAGTTGCCCCAGCCTGCGTAAAACCCTTCGGCAAAACCGATATCCTTGGGCTTGAACCACAGGGCCGTCATGTGAATACCCACGACAAAGCTGGCACCGATAGAGCTCAATACCAGACGAGCGACCAACAGTTGTGTCATGGTGGTGCCGAAGGCGAAAAAGAGGGCAGGAATGGACATCAACACCATCAACACCGAGAACACCCGACGAGGGCCAAAACGATCGAGCGCCATGCCAACAATAATGCGAGCGGGAATGGTCAGCGCGACGTTGCAAATGGCAAAAAGCCGAATATCATCAGCAGTCAGCCAGTCCACGCTGCGCAATATACTGGACGCCAGAGGCGCCATATTGAACCAGACATAGAAGGTGATAAAAAACGCTATCCAGGTCAGGTGTAAGGCCCTGATCTCCGGATTTTTAAAACGAAAGACACTTGCGACTTTCATGAAAGCCTCCTGGGGCGAAATACAGAATCAGTCAAGGGCTGGGTAATATCAGGACCGGGCATTCTGCCCTTCTGGCAAGGAACGAACTGACGCTACCAAAGGTCATGTAGTCGAGTTCATCGACAAAGTAGGTCAGCGAGCGAGCTATAAAGCCGCCGTCGGGCTGGTTGCTGTGGCGCGCAATAATCAGCATGTCTGGGCTCATTTTCTCGGCTGCGCGTAGCAACATTTTGCGCGGGTCACCTTCCAGAATCTGGCTTTCCACTTTGATGTTCTCGGCTTCGCAGAATTCCAGCGCTTCTTTCAAGTGCCCTTTCATCTCGGCCACTTCTTCCTGAAACAGATCCTCGTTTGCGGAGGTTATGTCTCTGGGGTTTTCGGCAACGGCGACAAGGTGAATAGTTGGTTGCAAACGCCCGAACATGGTAATGGTTTGGGCCAATGCCAACTTGGCGTTCCTGGAGCCATCGTAAGCGATCATGATATTCATTCTGACTCTCCTGTATCTCATGCCCAATCAGTCACATCAGGCATGCTCTCTATAGTCAATCAGGGGTTTTTAACGTAAGCATTCTTGCGCAAATAGAACCACCAGTTAACGATCAGGCAAAGCGCATAGAAGATAGCGAAACCGTACATGGCGTATTCCGGTGTGCCCGCTGTAATCTGCTCACCCATAACGCGAGGTGCGATAAAGGCGCCATAGGCTGCAACGGCAGATGTCCAACCAAGCACTGGCCCTTTCTGATGTTGATCGAAGATCACACCAATGGTGCGGAAGGTAGAGCCATTGCCGATACCGCTGGCTGCAAACAACAGAATGAACAAGGCCATAAAGGTCGGAAAATAGGCATTAGGATCAGCCGAATTATAGGCCAGCATCATGACGTAACCGGTTGCTAGTGAAGCAAACACCATCACCACTGAAATGGCCTGGGTCACGATGGAACCACCGAGCTTGTCAGATATCCAGCCACCAATCGGGCGGATCAGGGCACCCACAAAGGGCCCAATCCATGCCCAGGTCAGTGCACTGGGAGCGTCCGGGTTGGCGACGCGAGTCAGGCTACCGTCGGCACCCACTTCGGTCAGGCTGCCAAAGATCACCGTAATCGACAGCGGCAAAGCGGCAGAGAAGCCAATGAAAGAACCGAAGGTGAGAATGTACAGCACCGTCATCGACCAGGTGTGCTTGTTGCGGAAAATGGCAAACTGCTTGTCGATGTTGGGCTTGATGCTGCCAGGAATCAGTTTCATGAATAATAATGTCAATACCGCGATCAGTGGCAGTGTTATCCACATATTCAGCAAGCCAATGCCCACGGGCGCCGGTAAAAACAGGTAGAGGCCAATGGCTGCGGCAACAAAACCGATGCCATAGAGGCCCAGAATCTTTCCAAAGGCGCTGATAGCAGAGCCAGGATCTGGTGTAATGGTTCGCAAGTTGTTCATGCCGAACCAGCCGAAAAAAGCCAGCGGGATCAGGAAAACCAGCCAGATAAAGCCGGCATTTTGAATCCAGGTTTGAGACCCTGCTTCGATTCGTCCAATCAAGGTACCGCTGGCGTGCTGAAGCTCCAGGGGCGCACCGGCAATGGCGCCAAAAACACCCACAGTCATCACCAATGGAATCAGAATTTGCATGGTGGTTACACCGAAGTTACCCAAACCTGCATTCATTCCAAGTGCATAACCCTGCTGACGCTTGGGGTAGAAGGTGCTGATATTGCTCATCGAGCAGGCGAAATTACCACCACCTATTCCCGACAGGAAAGCCATCAGTTGAAAAACCCACAAAGGAATATCCGGGTTCTTCAACGCCAGGCCAGTACCGACGGCAGGAATCATCAGCAAGGCGGTAGTAAAGAAGACGGTATAGCGACCACCGCCAATACGAATCATGAAAGAGGCCGGAATGCGCAATGTTGCCCCAGTCAAACCTGCAATAGCGCTGAGGGTGAACAGATCCGACTGACTGAAAGGAAAGCCCAGGTTCAGCATCTGAACCGTAATCATTCCCCACATCATCCAGATGGCAAAGCCCATCAACAAACTGGGAATGGATATCCACAAATTCCGGTTGGCGATGGCTTTTCCTTCGCGCTCCCAGAACTGCGGATCTTCAATATCCCAACGATCGATATCCCGGTTTCTACTCATCATCTGAGGCCCCTGTTTTGGCTGTATGAAATAAGGGGAGCCCCATTAAAAAGAAAGCAACAACCAAACTGGGCAAAGTTTGACTCAGATCAATCAAATCGCTTCACACCATACCCCCAAGTAGGTATAGTGATCCTGCCTTTTACGAAATGATCAAAATGTAGATCCAATTCCGGACGTCTGTCTGGCACTTTGCCCCTGCATCCCCCTAATGGGTATCCCAATAAGGGTACAGTACCTTTATCCGCCCATGCTTTATTGATATGCATCAATTTCAGCAAGCTTCACTTTATTTTTTTCCTTTTAAAATCAATAATATACCTCTAAATAGGTACTTATTTCATTACTCAACCCAATAAAAAAACCACCCTTACGAGAAAACTGAACTCGAAAGAGTGGCTTCATAAGAACACGAAAATATTCATGCCAATTTTCAGACCAAAAAATTTCTGATCTGATTTATTTCCTGGTACCAATCAACTGATGGTGTGGTGGCGTTTTACCCAATATCTCATAGACATGGCACATGGCCTGATAGGACTCCTTCAGAGTACAGCCTTCGTTGTACCGCTTCTTGATTTGCAACTCGTCTAGTTGAATATAGTAGTCAGGGCTAATGTCATGCCTGGCCAAAGTATTGAGTGCACATCTGAGCGAGCAGCCATCAAGACAGAGAATTTTCCGACCACTCTTGGCCTTCTTGACCAGGGGTTTCACGTCCCCACCCAACCCTGCAATACAGGACATTTCAGCAACACCGTCTCGATTCAGTGCAACGGCAATATCGTTGGTCAATTGCGCAACATTAGAGCAACCCGAGCACGAGTATACCAGCGGTAATGCCTCTTCTGTTGAGGACTCTTTATTCGTTGACATGTCTCATCCCCTCCAATTTATGCCAGTAACCATTGACGTCAGTTTCTGGCAGCCTTCTATATTGAGTTTCGCTCGGAGATGCATTCAGTGCATCATGAAAAGCCGTTATCCAGTTCAGTGTTTGATCAGGCTCCGGGCACAATCGAATGGCATCGACCAGGCCATGCATACCAGCCAGATCATTAATCAAGTTGTAGCGCTGACCGGATTGTGTCTGAATTCCATTCAGAGTAAACACCTCGCTACCATCCTGACTGCGCACCTTGCGACCACCAGGATAATTCAAACAAACAAGTCGGCAATCATCCTTGCTGCGATCAACAGAGCGTGCAGTAAAGCAACGCGCCGAATAAGCCAGAGGCAAGTAACCGAAGCCGAGTACCTCTACCCATGTTTCCTTGCGTTTGGCCCTGGCTACTGGGTCGGCCAATAGCGCAGCCAACCAGTCGCGAGACAGTTCAACAGGAATATTCCAACCGACCATGCCCAGATTAACCAGTTGCACAAAAGTCGACGGGTTGTAACAGTTGATGGCAGAACCCACCACAAAGGGCAACCGCTGTTCACTCAGAAACTGAACCGCCGCCATGTCATTGGCTTCAACCAGAAACTCTCTTTGCTCGCAAAAACGACGCAAGGCTTTCAACTCACCCGGTGCTTCCAGTAAAGTCAAAGTGGAAAGAACGACTTCCTTGCCGGCTTCTCTGAATTCCTGTGCCAATGTGAGATAATCTGCAGCGTTTAACTCACTGCGTTTACTGCAAACCGTCTCGCCCAGGTAAACACGATCGACCTCGCTGTCGGCAATGTCACGATAGAAGGCGTTCATCTCTGCCCTGGGCCAATAGTAGGCAACTGGACCGACTGTCAATTTCATTGTTGCTCCTTAGTTCCACTTCCGATGGTAAGCGCCCAGAGTCGTCTGCTGACCTTCGGACAAATGGGCAAGCGTAGAGTCCCACTCCGCCTTGACGCCGAAACTCTGTTCGTTGGCTATGACTGCATCAATCGCCTGGCGCCATACTCGGGTTACCTCGGCCACATAGGCTGCACTGCGTTGTCGGCCTTCGATCTTCACTGCACGAATGCCTTCGCGATAAAGCTCTGGCAACAAGCTCAGGGTGTTCAGGCTGGTTGGTTCTTCCAGCACATGATATCGAGAACCCTCTACATCAAAGCGTCCCTTGCACAGGGTCGGGTAACCGGCACGTTCACCTGGCTGAAAGCGATCTATCAACACACCATTCAAACGAGACTCCAGTACATCACCATCATCGTTCCAGCGGACATAAGCCGCCGGAGAACAGGCACCACTGGTGTTGGGAGATTCACCAGTCATGTAGGAACTCAAATAGCATCGCCCTTCGGCCATAATGCACAAACTACCAAAGGCAAACACTTCCAGCGGAACGGTGGATTTGCTCGCGAGGGCACGAACCTGCGCCATGGAAAGCACCCGTGGCAACACAACTCGGCTAACGCCGTACTGCTTGCGATAAAACTCAATGGTACCGAGATTGGTCGCACTGGCTTGTACCGACAGGTGCAACTCCGTCTCTGGCCAGGCTCGGCTGGCGTATTCAAGCATGGCCATATCGGCCAGAATCAGCACGTCCGCACCGGCCTCCACAGCATCATCTACCGCGGCCTGCCAGTCTGCAAAGCGTTCCGGATGCACAAAGGTATTGATAGCCACATGCAGCTTTCGACCAGCCTGATGTGTCAAATGGGCTGCCGTTTTTAGCTGGGTATAATCCAGATTCAAGCCAGCAAAGCGCCGGGCATTGGTATCGCCCTTAAGACCAACATAAACCGCATCGGCACCGTTATCGATGGCCGCCTTCAAGGCTGGCAAACTGCCTGCCGGACAGAGCAATTCCATAAATACCTCTAAACCAGGCAAACTCAAACGTCAGAAATGGATAATGATCAGCAGATAATGACAGTCCATAACTCCTTCATCTTTGATCTGACTCAATAACCTGTGCAGTTTGATGCCTAAAATACAGCTCTTTTCTGACCAGTGACTGAGGGCCTGATGCAGCATTTACCCTTTTTGAACTCTCCTGCTATTCACAATGGGTTACAAAAAATACTCTGGAAAGCCGCCAGCAAAGCTCCTTGTTCTTTGGCAAACCCCTTGATTGAGGTGATTCTCAATAGAAGCCTGAAACGGCCACTTGCCAATGGAGAGTTGGTTTTCATGAAAGATCGTCTGCTTACTCTAGAAATTATCGACCTGGATAGATCCCTCAACATTGAGCTGGTAGATAACAGGCTGAAGTGCGAACTTGCTGATAATCAAGGCGATGTAACCTTCAAGGGAAAGGTTGCCGGTTTCGTTGCTCTGGCCCTAAAGACGCAAGATCCAGACACCCTGTTCTTCAACCGTTCGTTAAGTATTCGCGGAGATACTGAATTAGGTCTGGAGATAAAGAACTTTATTGACCGTCAGGACCTTACAGACAGTCTGGACCCGCCTTTGCTGCAGGCACTGCACCTGCTCGAAACAGTAACGCAGCGTTCCAATGAGTGCGCAGCCAGAAGTCGGTGAATTATTGATCTACATCAGTAAAACGAGACAGACTCACTTGATAATGGCAGTACCCCAACCGGAGGAACAACAAATGAATCAATCAGAACCCGCCTTCAGTAAAAAGCCACTAAAGTGGTATGATCGCCTGTCCAACCTTTTCTACGAAGCTTCAATTGCAAGCAATGTAGGACGGATAAGAGCTGAAGCTCCAATGGTTTTCCGGAAGATGATCAACGACATCGACACACCCTTAGAGCCCGAAATGGAAAACCAGGTTGCGCGCTACTTGAGATCACCCTACCAGGATGAAATCACCCCCTCCGAGACGCTAATGCCAAGAATGATGCAAAAATACGGCATTAGATCAGAGCAGTTTGAGGAACTCGAAAAGAAGGAACGCTCCCAACTCAACCGACGCTGCAATCAATGCCCCAGTGTGAGCCAGTGCTGGAAGGCCATGCGGAACAACGCCAAAATCGAGGAGTGCGATACCTTTTGCGCCAATCAAGCCAGCTTCAAAGCCCTCAGTCATTGAAAGACAACTTGCCTTGATTTCCCGTTGGGAAATCAAGGCAAGCAAGCACACACACTCTCTGCCTTTTATTGCATCAAAGGCGAGTCAGAAACACCCAGATCAATGCCCTCGATCTCAGCCTGAGCCACCAACTGAGTCAGATACTGAGCAATCGCCTTGCGACGAACGCGCGCATTCAGGTAATCCGCAATCCGGCTCTTGACTACCTCATATGGCAACACCTGACCATCTACCCGATGTAAAACTTCAACCAGGTGATAGCCATAACGAGACTCCACCGGCGCCAGCATCAAACCCACTGGCGCAGCAAAAACCTGACGCTCAAACTCAGGCACCGTCTGCCCCTTCTCAAGCTGTCCCAGAGACCCTCCCTCTTTGCTACTGCTGCAAGCGGAATACTCCTGAGCCAACTTCTCAAAACGCACCTTTCCCGACTGCAACTGATGCAACAACTGCTCAGCCGACTCCAATGCCGTCAACCGCTGCTGATCATTCGCAGGATCCGCCGCCAACAGAATATGCCTGACATCCAACAGCGGGCTACTGGAAAACCGATGCGGCTGCGCCTCAAAATACTGCCGACACTCCTCCTCCGTCGCTTCAGGATACGGCACCTCAAGCGCCACCAGTTCCTCGGTAAAATCATGCTCCGAAGCCTGGTCGTCTTCGCCCGCCACTTCAAGCCCAAGCACCTTCGCCCGCTGCTTGACCACCTCAGCAATCACCAGGGCCTGAGCCGCATCAAACTCAGCCTGAGTCCGCGACGCTGCCGGGTGATACTGCATTTCCTGATAAATTCGCTCTGGCGCAATGGCCGTGCCATTTACACTGATCATATGAGTATCCTGTAACTAAACCATAAGAATCTGTCTGAAATGAATCCTGTGCACTGCTGCTTTCGGCCTTGATAGTGAAGACCAGCGACGGGTGCCACAGGTGCCTCTGAGGGGGACTCCGCAGCATGGATGCTGCGCTCTAGGCTCCAGGGAGGATTGAGTGGGCGGCACCCCGCCCGACCTCTCAGAGACAACTGTGGTAGCCTTCGCGGCCCACTGTCGATAGGTCTACAAAAGAACAACTACTGAGCTTTAGGAAACCGCCGTCTGACCACCTGGTAGTTCCGGCCGAAGTAGCCTACCGGTACACTCCAGATGTGCACGAGTCGGCTGAACGGGAACAACACAAAGATGGTAATGCCCCAGAACACATGTGACTTGTAAATCCAGTGAACCTCACCGATAAACTCTATGGCCTCGGCCGGACGGAAGGTCAACAAATACCGTGACCAGCTCATCAGATTTTTCATCTCCTGACCGTCCATATGACCCGTAGAGACAAAAATTGTCAGCAGACCAAGAATCAACTGCCAATAGATGATCAGCAATATCGCCGTATCCATTAGGCTGCTGCTCGCCCGCACCCTCGGATTGAACAAACGCCGGTAAACCAGCATCGTCATACCGATAAAGCACATTGTACCGAAGAAGCCACCGACACCCATGGCTATCAACTGCTTCGCCCCCAACGAAATACCAAAGAACTCCCAAACCTCATAAGGAATCACCAGGCCCGCAAAGTGACCAGCGAAAATCATGATGATGCCCACATGGAAGAAAATGCTGGCAATGCGGAAGTAGGTCTTGTCCAGAATCTGACTCGACCCCGCCTTCCAGCTGTACTGTTCCCGATCGTAGCGAATCAGCGACCCGAAAAAGAAGATCACCGAAGCGATGTAGGGATAGATACCAAACAACAGCATATCGACAAAATTCATGATCAGGCTCCTCGCTGTGTCCGGGTCGCATCGGCAACCCAATTGACCGGAATGTGCTGATCCCGGCGTTGAGATTCAGAAGGCTTGCTTTGCTCGGTACTGCAAGCATCATTGGCCGCACCGGGGCCAAAGGTCACCATCTCCTCTTCCCAGACTTTATCCAGGGCTTCCTGGGTGTAGTCCGGCTTTTCCTGGCCTAGCTGGTCACGCAGTGACGAGAGTTCGACCTCTACCTGTGACAATTCCAGCAAGGCATGCAATACCGCCTGGTAGTTGCTGCCGCGCTGCTCCAGTCGACAAGCCAGAGTCGCCAGAATGTGAGCAACCTCCGCCAGTCCCGCCTGAATATTGTCGTCACCCTGGGTGCAGAGAAACTCCAGATAGAGGGGGATGTAATCCGGCAACTCACGCTCAGCGATGTCCAGACCCGCCTCACGATATTGGTGCAACAAATCCACCATGGCCTGGCCCCGGTCTCGCGCCTCACCGTGCACATGTTCGAACAGGTGCAACGACAAGGAACGACCGCGCTCAAATAGACCATCGTACTCACACTGCCAGTCGGTAAGATCTCGCTCGGTTTGCTGTTGCACAAAGGCTCTGAGTGCCTGGCGGCGCTCCTCACTCAGTGGTGACTCATCGATCACCGCCAGTATCGATGCCCGGTGATCCTGCAAGTGTGCGGCCGGATAATCCAGCAAATGGGATAACAGTTTCACAATCTGCATGGTTTAATCCTTCAGAGTTACGGGTATGACTTTACGAACCGTCTGGCTGCTGTTGCCACCAAAGAGGCTCACACCGTTGTCGCCGTCACTGCAGCCATTGCCAAAGGTAAAACCGCAGCCGCTCTTCATGTCGTACGCGTTCTCGGCATAGGCTCTGTGGCTGGTGGGGATGACAAAGCGGTCTTCAAAATCTGCGATGGCCATGTAGCGGTACATCTCCTCGACCTGATCCTGAGTCAGCCCTACCTGAGTCAACACATCCAGGTCTTCAACCTGCTCCACCTGCTGGCTGCGCTTGTAGGCGCGCATGGCAATCATTTTCTCCAGCGCCTCTACCACCGGTTTTTCGTCACCAACGGTCAGCATGTTGGCCAGGTAGCGCAGCGGAATGCGCAATGATTTCAGGTCCGGAATCTGGCCGTTCATACCTACATGCCCCGCCTCAGCCGCGTTCTGAATGGGTGACAAAGGCGGTACATACCAGACCATGGGTAATGTCCGGTATTCGGGGTGTAATGGCAGCGCCACTTTCCAGTCGATCGCCATCTTGTACACCGGCGAACGTTGCGCAGCCTGAATCCAGGCATCGGGAATGCCCTCGGCCTGAGCCGCTGCGATCACCTCAGGGTCATTCGGATCCATGAAGATGTCGATTTGTGCCTGATACAGATCGCGCTCGCTGGCCACACTGGCGGCGGCTTCTATCTGGTCGGCGTCATAGAGCAGGACGCCCAGGTAACGAATTCGACCGACGCAGGTTTCAGAGCAGACAGTCGGCTGACCGACTTCTATGCGCGGATAGCAGAAGGTGCATTTTTCCGACTTGCCGCTCTTCCAGTTGAAGTAGATTTTCTTGTACGGGCAAGCCGAGACACACATGCGCCAACCACGGCATTTGTCCTGGTCGATCAAGACAATGCCATCTTCCTCGCGCTTGTAGATCGCGCCGGACGGGCAGGATGCCACACAGCTTGGGTTCAGGCAGTGTTCGCACAGGCGCGGTAAATACATCATGAAGGTGTTTTCGAATTGGCCATAGATGTCCTTCTGAACCACCTCATCGAAGTTCTTGTCTTTTTTGCGCTTTTCAAACTCGGTGCCGAGAATTTCTTCCCAGTTCGGACCCCATTCGATTTTTTCCATTCGCTGACCGGAAATCAGCGAGCGTGGTCGTGCGACAGGCTGATGTTTGGTGTCACCGGCGGTATGCAAATGCTGGTAGTCGAAATCAAAAGGCTCGTAGTAGTCATCGATCTGAGGCATATCGGGGTTGGCAAAAATATTAGCCAACACCCGCAGCTTGCCACCGATGCGCGGCACGATTTTGCCATTGTTGCCACGCTTCCAACCGCCATTCCATTTGTCCTGGTTTTCCCACTCTTTGGGAAAACCAACACCGGGCTTGGTCTCAACATTGTTGAACCAGGCGTACTCCACCCCTTCACGAGACGTCCAGACGTTTTTGCAGGTCACTGAACAGGTGTGGCAACCAATGCATTTATCCAGGTTCAATACCATGCCAATTTGTGCACGAATTTTCATACCCAACTCCTATTCCGTATCCAGCCAATCGATGTCAGACATCTTGCGAACCACAACAAACTCATCTCGGTTACAACCGACGGTGCCGTAGTAATTGAAACCGTAGGATTGTTGTGCGTATCCACCGATCATGTGCGTGGGCTTCATCACCGCTCGGGTGACCGAGTTGTGAATACCGCCGCGAGTTTTGGTCATCTCGGACCCTGGTACATTCACGATGCGCTCCTGGGCGTGGTACATCATGCTCATGCCTTCCGGTACCCGTTGCGATACCACGGCGCGAGCGGCTATGGCGCCATTGACGTTGAAAATTTCAATCCAGTCGTTGTCTTCAATGCCGGCAGCACGGGCGTCCGTTTCGCTTAGCCAGACAATGGGGCCACCCCGCGACAGCGTCAGCATCAGCAGGTTTTCGGAGTAGGTGCTGTGAATCCCCCACTTCTGGTGCGGCGTCAAAAAGTTGAGCACGATCTCCTTATTGCCATTTGGCTGCTTGCCCAACACCGGCTGAATGGTTTTCAGGTTCACCGGTGGCTTATAGACGCAGAGCGTCTCGCCAAAGTCGCGCATCCAGCCATGGTCCTGATAGAACTGTTGACGGCCGGTAATGGTGCGCCAGGGGATCAACTCGTGTACGTTGGTATAACCGGCGTTGTAGGAGACGTGTTCGTCTTCCAGGCCAGACCAGGTCGGTGAGGAAATAATCTTCCTGGGCTGCGCCACCACATCCCGGAAACGAATCTTCTCGTCTTCTTTAGGACGTGCAAGGTGGGTGTGATCCCGCCCGGTGGCTTTCGACAATGCTTCCCAGGCTTTGACCGCTACATGGCCATTGGTCTCTGGTGCCAGGGTCAGAATCACCTCACAGGCATCAATGGCCGATTCAATGCGAGGCCGACCCTTGTTGGCGCCCTCGGCGGTGTGCAGCTTGTTCAACTTGCCGAGGAATTCGACTTCCTCTTTGGTGTCCCACTTGATGCCCTTGCCGCCGTTACCCAGAGCTTCCAGAGCAGGGCCGAGAGAGGTAAAACGGGCATAGGTGTTGGGGTAGTCCCGTTCGACCAGTGCAATGTTGGGCATGGTTTTGCCAGGAATGGGTTCACATTCGCCTTTCCACCAGGCCTTATTTTCATAAGGCTGCGCCAGTTCGTCTGGCGTATCGTGCTGAATCGGCACGGTAACGACATCGTGCTCCACGCCCAGGTGCCCCGGGCACAGATGGGAGTACTCCTTCGCCAGGCCCTTGAATATTTCCCAGTCGGTACGGGACTCCCATACCGGGTCCACCGCCTGCGTCAAAGGGTGGATAAAGGGATGCATGTCCGAGGTGTTCAGATCGTCTTTTTCGTACCAGGTCGCCGTCGGCAATACAATGTCGGAATACAAACAGGTGGTCGACATGCGGAAGTCGATGGTGACCCAAAGGTCAACCTTGCCTTCAGGTATTTCTTCACGCCAGACCACATCCGTTGGGCGGCCGGTATCGGCGTCACCCAGTTCCTTGCCAAGCAGGCCGTGTTTGGTACCCAGCAAGTGGCGCAACATGTACTCATGCCCCTTGCCGCTCGACCCCAACAGATTGGAGCGCCAGACAAAGAGGTTGCGTGGATAGTTCTGGGGGTTGTCCGGGTCGACACAGGCGAAGTCCAGATCACCCGCTTTCAATTGCTGGACCACATAGTCTTTCACGTCCATGCCAGCGGCATCGGCACTGGCCTTGAGGCGCAGCGGGTTGGTATTCAATTGAGGCGCTGAGGGCAACCAACCCATGCGTTCTGCTCGGGTGTTGTAGTCAAGAATGGAAGCGGTCCATTCAGAGGCATCGGCCAGCGGTGAAATCACCTCGGTCATGTCCAGTTTTTCGTAACGCCATTGATCCGAGTGCGCATAGAAAAAGGAGGTACTGTTCATTTGCCGAGGCGGGCGTGTCCAGTCCAGCCCAAAGGCCAGAGGCAACCAGCCCAACTGCGGGCGCAGTTTTTCCTGGCCGACATAGTGTGCCCAACCGCCACCACTCTGGCCAACACAGCCACACATCATCAGCATATTGATCAGGCCACGGTAGTTCATGTCCATGTTGTACCAGTGGTTCAAGCCGGCACCGACGATGACCATGGAACGGCCACGCGTCTTGTGGGCATTGTCGGCAAACTCGTGCGCTACCCGAATGACGTCTTCGCGACGTACACCGGTAATGGCTTCTTGCCAGGCCGGGGTATAGGGCACATCGTCGTCGAAGCTCTTGGCGGTGCGTTCGTCGCCAAGGCCGGTATCTACGCCGTAGTTGGCCATCATCAGGTCGTAGACGGTAGCGACAAGGGCGGTATTGCCGTCGGCCAGGGTGACCCGCCGTGCCGGAATGCGGCGCAGCTGTATTTCATCATGGTCGGTATGCTGGAAGTAACCATACTCATGCTCCTTGCCGCCAAAGTAAGGAAAGGCCACATCGACCACTTCGTCATGCTGGTCTTTCAGCGAGAGACGCAACTCGACTTCGTGCCCGTCCTTGCCTTCGCGGTTTTCCAGATTCCACTTGCCCTGCTCACCCCAGCGATAACCAATGGAGCCGGTGGGCGATACCAGTTCGTCTTTGCTGTCGTGAACGGCAACGGTTTTCCAGTCCGGGTTGTTGTCCTGGCCCAGCTTGTCGACCAGGTCAGCCGCACGCAGAAAGCGCCCTTGTTGGAATCGACCCTTGACCTCATCCAACATCACCAACATCGGCATATCGGTGTAGCGACGCACGTAGTCGGTGAAGTATTCACTCGGGTTATCGATGTGAAATTCTTTCAGGATGACGTGACCAAAGGCCATCGCCAGGGCAGCG
This sequence comes from Saccharospirillum sp., assembly GCA_022565595.1. Lineage (GTDB taxonomy): Bacteria > Pseudomonadota > Gammaproteobacteria > Pseudomonadales > Natronospirillaceae > Saccharospirillum. Next base: position 77,246 of record JAIUML010000012.1, read on the forward strand.
TCTGTACCCTGACGCGGTGCCAGCCAGGTATCACCAAACTTGGAGACTTCGGCGTAATCCGGTGTAATGGCGCAGGTCTTGGTGCCCTTGTAACGCACTTCGGTCAGGAAATGCGCATCCGGCGTCCGGGTCTGAGGCACGTTGGAGCCCCACATGATGATGTAGCCGGAGTTGTACCAGTCTGCGGATTCAGGCACATCGGTCTGCTCGCCCCAGGTCTGAGGAGAAGCCGGAGGCAAGTCGCAATACCAGTCGTAGAAGCTCAGGCAGTTGCCGCCAATCAAGGACAGGTAGCGAGCACCAGCGGCATAGGACACCATGGACATCGCCGGAATGGGCGAAAAGCCGGTCACCCGATCCGGGCCGTATTCCTTGGCGGTATAGATGTTGGCCGCTGCTATCAGCTCATTGACTTCGGTCCAACTGGAACGCACAAAGCCGCCCAGACCGCGGCGTTGTTTGTACTCTTTCGACCGGTTGGGGTCTTCAACAATGGACGCCCAGGCGTCAACCGGGTCAGGATGTTCGGCCTTGGCCTGCCGCCACATCTTGAGCAAGGACTGACGCATCTTGGGGTATTTTAGCCGGTTGGCACTGTAGATATACCAGGAAAAGCTGGCGCCTCGTGGACAACCGCGTGGTTCATGGTTGGGCAAGTCTGGCCGAGTACGGGGGTAGTCGGTCTGCTGGGTTTCCCAGGTGACCAGACCATCCTTGACGTAGATTTTCCAGCTACAGGACCCGGTGCAGTTAACCCCATGGGTAGAACGTACGACCTTATCGTGCTGCCAGCGCTGGCGGTACCCCTTCTCCCAGCCACGGTTTTCCTCGGTGGTCACACCGTGGTCGTCGGAAAAGGATTCGGTTTTCTGCTTGAAGAACCGGAGTCGGTCCAGGAAATGGCTCATAGTCTTGCTCCTGATAGCAAACAATCAATCGACCCAAAATACCCACTGGGCGATGGTTGCTGTGAAGTCTATAGTGGTAGCCTCAGGGTGACTTACCCCCTAGGAGGTACCCCCTTTGCCTCACATCAACAAAGGGGCCGATTCGCTGGTCACACTTCTTTTTGCACGGTTATGATGGCCTCATGAAAAAAAAACATTCGCTGCCGCTGGCCGCTACACTGCTGTTGATGCTATCCCTGCTGGCTCTGGTCATGCTCGGTACCATTACCTATTCGGTTTACACCAGCAGGGTACTGACTGGCGACGCCACTGCGATCAACCTGTCTGGATCGCTGCGAATGCAATCCTATCGGTTGGGGCAAGCTTTGCTTGCTTCGACCAACGAAGCCGGTATTGCAGCCTTGCGAGATGAACTGACGGAGAAACTGGCATCGGCAGAGTTGGCACATGCCATACCGGACAATCGACATCACCCCATCAGTCGTCGCTACCAGGCCGTGGTGGAGCGCTGGAACCACTTGCAGCACATGGCAACCGATCAACCAGACGCCTACCTTGCTCAGGTTGATGAGTTTGTCGCGCTGATTCATGACCTGGTCTTCGCTCTGGAAGTGCGCTCTGAACAGACAGTTGCCAATCTGTACCGCAACCAGGTGATCGCCATGACGATCTTCCTGGTACTCTTTGCGCTGTTCGGCTGGTTGATCCTCTACCGTCTGGTCAGGCCCTTGAGCCTGTTGAAGCAAACGGCCAAAGCGATCAGCGCTAACGACCTGCATCGCCGATCACACTACCTCGCTTCCGATGAACTGGGCGTACTCAGCCAGGCACTGGATCAAATGGCTGACCATCTGGTAGAAACCAACGCGACCCTGGAGATTCGCGTTCAGGAACAAACTGAACAGTTGCAAAGAAAAACAGAAACACTGGCCTTTCTCTTTAACCTCAGCCGTGTGTTGTCGCAGGGAGTTACTCCTCTGCCATTGCTGATGCAACAGCAGACTCAGGGTTTGGCTCAGGTGGCCAACCTGAAGCGGGTCAGTTGGCAGGATCAGCATCACTTCCGCAGCGATGACCTTTGCCATGGATCACGCCTTGGCAACAGCGATACCTGGCTCATTATCGAAAGCGACATCCCTTTGGCAGACTGGCAAAGGCAATTGGCAGACACCTGTTGCGAACTCTTCCATTCGTCACAGAATCGACTGCAGCAACAAAAGAACCAGCATCGTCTGGCGCTGCTGGAGGAGCGATCTTCACTGGCTCGTGAACTGCATGATTCTCTGGCCCAATCGCTCAGTTATTTGAAAATGCTGGTGGCGAAATGGCACAAACTGCATCAAAAACAGGCCTCTGATGAGCAACTAAAGGCCACCGTCAAGGACATTGAATCGGGCCTTGGTTCAGCCTACAGAAGGCTGCGCGAATTGCTGGTTACCTTCCGCATGCGCCCGGAGCACTCCGACCTCAGCAGCGCCATAGCCGCCAGCGTCGAGGAGTTCAGCCGCTGCAGTCCGGCGTTGTTTCAGCTTCATGTCGACCCCGACTGGCCGGAGCTGAATGCCAACCAGGAAATGCATTGTTTGCACATTGTCCGTGAAGCTTTGAACAACATCATCAAACACGCCAATGCCACCAAAGTCAGCGTGAACATGGAGCGCCACCAGCATGAGTGCTATCTGCGCATAGCCGATGACGGTGACGGGCTTCCTGATGAACTCAGCAGCATGGATCGATTCGGGCTAGGCATCATGACCGAACGCAGCCACCGAATCGGCGGCCATTGTCTGATTCATCGGCTGCCAACTGGCGGTACCGAAGTCCTGTTACGCTTCCCTATTACCCCCAATCCGGCTATAACCGAGGCAACATCATGACTCAGAACACGCCGTATCAAATCGCCATTGTCGACGACCACCCCATGCTGCGACATGGCATTGCCCAGTTGCTTGAGCTTGAGGACGACCTGGACCTGGTAACCAGCCTCAGCAGCGCTTCCGAGGCCATCAAAACGCTGCCAGGCCAGAATCTGGATCTCATCCTGATGGACCTGAACCTGCCCGGTACCAACGGCATTCGCACCATAGAACGCTTGCGCCAGGCCGATGTGACGGCCACTATTCTGGTATTTACTGTTTCTGACGACCATGCCGACGTGTTTCGGGCCATTGCCTCCGGTGCCGACGGTTATTTGCTGAAGGATATGGAGCCCGAGCAACTGCTCGACAAGATCCGACAAAGCCTCCATGGCAATCCCGCCGTCAGTGACAGCCTGAGCGAAGCCTTTGCAGCGGCTCAGGTGGAACGCGTACCGGAGAACGTACACCCCCGACTGCGAGACCTGACCGAACGTGAGCAGGATGTGCTCCGGCTGATCGCCAAGGGCTTCAGCAACAAGCACATTGCCGAAGAACTCAGCATCGCTGAAGGCACAGTCAAGGTTCATGTCAAAAGACTATTGTCCAAGCTCGGTCTGAATTCGCGCGTCGAAGCGGCGGTATTTGCACTGGAGCAAGGTTTTGAGTAAGGCTAACCGAATGAATCAGCGAATTGGAGTTACCCATGGCCTGTTGTGACCAACCCGGTTTGATGCCCTTTGAACAAGGCCTGGACAAGATCCTGGCAACAGTAACCCCCTGCATCGAGACCGAAACGGTGCCGTTGCAACTGGCACTAAACCGAGTGCTGGCAGAGCCGGTCAGCGCCAAAGCTCAGGTACCCAGCTGCGACAACTCCGCCATGGACGGCTACGCCCTGCGACTGGCTGATCTGACACCCGGAATCGCCCTGCCGGTTCAGGCCCGTGCACTCGCTGGTCACCCGGTGCTCGAAGCCCTCAAACCCGGCCATTGCATCCGGATCATGACCGGGGCCGCCATGCCTCAAGGTTGCGACACCGTCGTCATGCAGGAAAACGCCGAAGTAACAGAGGCCGGCGTGCTGTTCAGCAAAGCGCCTCCGCTCGGAGACAACGTGCGCCGGGCCGGCGAGAATGTCACCGAGAGGCAAGTGGTTGGCCAACCCGGTCAGGTATTGAGTGCCATTGACCTTGGCTTGCTGGCAACGGTCGGGGTCAGTGAAGTCCTGGTGGTGCGCAAGGCACGAGTGGCGCTGTTTTCGACCGGTGATGAACTCAGACAACCGGGCGAACCGCTCAATTATGGTGACCTCTACGATTCCAATCGTGTCGCCATCCATGCCCTGCTGAAGCGTCTTGGTGTGGAGATCCTCGATCTCGGCGTCATAGCAGACGACCCGGACGCCATTCGCAATGCCTTCAAGCGCGGTGATCAGGAATGCGACTTTGTGATCACCAGTGGCGGTGTCAGCGTTGGTGAGGCCGATTACACCCGAGACATCCTGACTGAAATGGGCGACATCGATTTCTGGAAACTCGCCATAAAGCCCGGCAAACCCCTGGCCTTTGGTCGCCTGGAACACAGCTATTTTCTGGGCTTGCCGGGCAACCCGGTTTCCAGCCTGGTGACGCTGCACCTCCTTGGCAGCCAGGCCTTGCGCCAGTTCATGGGCATCGGCCATCAACCCCTGAAACGGCTTACAGCCATCAGCCTGGAAGCACTGAAAAAGAGCCCCGGCCGAATGGATTTTCAACGTGGTGTCTGGCGGCAGGAAGATGGAGAGATCACAGTCAGCAGCACGGCCAGCAACCAGGGATCTCACGTCTTTTCATCGCTGCAGAATGCCAACTGTTATATAGCGCTGGAGCAGGACAGAGGTCCGGTGAAGGCTGGAGAGAGCGTAACGCTCTGGTTGTTTGATGAACTGATGAAATGAAGCTGGCACCTCGATCAGCACAGCCTGAAGGATCCCGGAGCGTCCTCAAGCTGTGTTGATTCAGCGTGCTCAGGCTTGCTTCACTGCCACTGCGCTTGGCAAGCCCTTGTAAACGGCCTGCGCCACCACAGCCGTGATCACCGCCTTGACCAGATCACCCGGAATAAACACCGCCATAACAGTTGTGGCGCTGGCCCAGTCATTGCCGGTGACCAGCTTGAAGCCAGCGATACCAAAGATGTACAACACCAGAATACCACCCGCCAAAGAACCAATCAGGGCGGCACTGAACAGGTTGATGCGCTCCAGCTTCAGAGCCACCCAGCCGGTAACAAAGGCCGCAAAGGGAAACCCTATAGCGAAGCCTGCTGTTGGCCCAACAAAGACCCCAAGGCCACCCCGCCCGCCGGAAAGCAGCGGCGCGCCCAGAGCAACGACAAAGATGAACAGCAACATCGACAGGAAGCCACGGCCCGGGCCGAGCATGACCCCGGCGAGCATAACGCCTAGCGTTTGCGCGGTGATGGGGATGCCGGTCACAAAGGGGATGGGGGGTATCAAGCCAAGGGCAGCAATCAGGGCGGCGTAAAGGGCGATTTGTACCAGGGTTTTATCTTTCACTGGGGTTTCCTCGTATTAATAATCAAGACTTCTTTGTAAGTGACGGGCTCGCATCCACTGAATGGCTTCTGATGCCACCCCGAGCGGCCAATGCCTCAGCAACGTGATCAGAAAGGCGAATGGCGTTGATCATCATCGGTATCGCCAATTGCCAGACGGCGCGGCCGCCACCGCGCGCTTTCCAGGCTTCGAGCAGGTTCAGCATGACCGCCATCAGCACCGGTACAAAGCGCACCAGCAGGGCTACAGCAAAGGCAATGCGTTCGGTGCGGATGCCGAGCCAGCGCAGTGGTGACAACAATGGCAGGACGGCATCCATCATGGCGTCCATGCGGGTGGTCAGGGTGATGAGGTTGGCCAACAGAATCAGCACCAGCATGCGCTGCAACAACACCAGGGCCGAGGCGAGGTTCTGAGTCCACCATTGAACCGCAAAAATCAGCACAAAGAGAGGGAGCAGCGGCTTGGTGATCAGCATTCTGGCGAGCCCGCCAGTGCCGAGGCTGTAATAGGCCAGGATGACCAACAGCACGGCCGGCAGCAGCCAGAGAGGGTTCTGTATCGGGTAAAGGCCAATGCTGATGACTGCGAGCCCGCTCAGTTTGATGCCGGCTGGTAAGCAGTGCAGGCGACTGTGTCCGGGAAAATAGAGGCTGATCACAAGGCCACCCTGGCCTGGCTGGCTTCGCGGTAGGCGGCCAGAATGTCTCTCGGCACGCCATCGCCGCGCACCCGGCCCTGATCCAGCCAGACAACGCGGTCGAAGTCGGCCAGGGTATCGAGGTCATGGCTGATCATCAGCACCTGTTGCGGCAGGGAGTGCAGCCAGTCCATCAGGTGCAGCCGTGTGGGCAGGTCCAGCGCTGAAAAAGGTTCATCGAGCACCATCAGCCGGGGCTTCATGATCAGCACAGCCAGGATGCACACCAGTTGCTTTTGCCCTTCAGACAAACTGTGCACGGCGCGCTCTGCCCAATGCTCGCGATCGTGTTCCGCCAGCAATGCCAGTGCACCCTGCTCTGCCGCTTTTTTGGTTGCGCCCTGGTTGCGCAAACCAAAACTCAACTCTTCGAGTACCGTGGGGAAAATCAGCTGGTGATCCGGGTTCTGGAAGATAAAGCCGACTTCGCTGGCCATGACTTCCGGGCCATCAGTTGGCTTGATGCCGTTTACGTAAACGTCACCTTGAGAAGGTTGCAACAGGCCATTGAGTAGGCGAATCAGGGAGCTTTTACCGGAGCCATTGTCACCAATCAAGCCGATTCGGGGTTCCGTTAACGTCAAGCTGACGGTGTGCAGGACTTCGACTCCATCTCGAGCAAGCGAAACCTGGTCCAGAAGCACTGAGTGCTCGGACCTGTCATCCTCTCTGGATTGCATGAACTCACTGCCTAAAAAGCGATACGGAAAAGAGGGCGCAGCATAACGCCTGAATGCCTCTACCGCACACCAGGACTTAACTGCTGGCTATATTTTAACCGTACCGCTTGAGCACTCTGAGCACGGAAGCGTGATAGGCAGCCCCGAAGATGACCAGGTGATTGAGCAAATGGTAGAGGTTATAGAGGTCTACCCGCTCTTCAAAACCAGTTTCCAGCGAATGAACCGACTGGTAAGCCCGGTAGAAGGCAGGAGAAAAACCTCCGAACAAGTGAGTCATGGCGAGATCGGCTTCTGCCCAACCCCAACTGACGGCCGGGTCAATCAATACCCCCTGCCCTTCGCTGGTGACCAGGGCATTACCCGACCAGAGGTCACCGTGTATCAACACTGGTGGCTGTTCGGGTATCCAATCCGGCAAGCGGGTACACAATCGCTCCAGCAACTGGACTTCCGGGCCATTAAGCAACCCGAGCAAAGCCGCCTTATCGCCAAGCGGAAGCAAGCGGCGCTGGGCAAAGAAATCATGACCATTGTCCATTAGCCGATTGTCCTGGCGGCCTTCGCCACACCAGGTAGTGCAATCAAATCCGAAGCTCGTGCCCGCCTGAGCATGCACTCGGGCAAGCTGAATTCCAAGATCGGCCATACCATCGTCAGTAACCGCACCCGCCTCCACCCAGGCAAGAATTATGTGATCTTCACCTTGACTGAGCACCTCAGGTACAGAGGCACCGGATTCACCAAGCGCCTGGAGTCCGCGCCGTTCGGCGGCAAAAAAACCAGCCGGTGCACCGGCCCTTTCTTTCAGATACACCTCGGCTTGACCATCCAGACAGGCCTGAAAAGCCCGACGTTCGCCTCGCCATTCCGGGTAAGGTTGTAAACGCAGCTGTCTATCCATCATTCCGGTTGTCGTTTCGCTTCAACAGAACAGCCAATGATTCTGCCGGAACAGGCCGAGCAAAGTAATAGCCCTGAAACGCATAGCAGCCCTCACTCAGTAAAAAATCGAACTGCGATTGGCTTTCGACTCCTTCGGCAATCACCTGCACCTGAAGGGCTTCACTCATGGCGATAATGGTTCTGACGATGGCCTTGTCTTCCGGGTTTCTATGCAGGTCGCACACAAAGGACTGATCAATTTTCAATTGGCTGATCGGCAAACGTTTCAGGTACTGCAATGAAGAATAGCCGGTACCAAAATCATCCAGCGAGAATGTCAAACCCAATGCCCTGAGCGCGTGCATCTTGCCAATGGTTTCTTCTACCCCGGTCAATAAGGTCGATTCGGTCAATTCCAGTTTCAACAAGGCTGGATTGGCGCCCGTTTTCTTCAAAATCGCAGCAATGCGATCGCAGAACTCATCATTCAGGAATTGCTGAGGGCTGACATTCACCGCCATGGTGAGAGAACGGGTCTCGGGATTGGACTGCCATTGCGCCAATTGTTGACAGGCCTCCCGCAGAACCCAATACCCCAGAGGCACGATAAGGCCAGTCTCCTCCGCCAGTGGAATGAAGGTGGCTGGCGACATCATACCTTGTTCGGCATGCTGCCAGCGTAACAGGGCCTCAACACCGATCGCACCTTGTTGATCGTCTACCTGCACCTGATAGTGCAATGAGAACGCTTCCGTTTCCAATGCCTGGCGCATGTCCCGCTCCAACTGGCTAATGGCTTCCAGTTCGGATTGAACTTTCGGATCAAAAAAACAGTGGGCGTTGCGCCCAAGCCGCTTGGCTCTGTTCATGGCCGAGTCTGCGTATTTGAACAGAGCTTCGACTTCATGTTCGGAGCCGTCCGCCAGAACGATGCCTATACTGGCGGACAAGAAAAAGCGATCACCCTCAATCAGGTATGGCTCTGACAAAGCCTGACGTATCGCCATAGCGAGGCGTTCAACTGTCGGTTCATCAATCCTGTCCTGGGCCGTTTCTGGCACCATCAGGATGGCAAACTCATCCCCCCCCAGTCGGGCGATCTGATGGGAGTTTGCAATGGTTTTCAGACGGCTGGCCACCTCAACCAGCAACAGGTCACCCTTTTGATGCCCATAACTGTCATTGATGTCTTTGAAGTTATCCAGATCCAGTATCAGCAAGGCACACTGCCCTGTGGCCGTTTGAAGTCTGAGCTGCTCTTCCAACATGCCCGTTAACCTCGCCCAGTTGGGCAGCCCTGTCAGGCTATCAAAGTAGGCGAGGCGGTAGGCGTTCTGCTCGGCCACACGTCGCTTTGCATCTGCCTGCCGCAGTTGCATCAGCGCTCCAGCAATGGGCTGGAAGGCGTGCCGGGTGTCCTCGCTGATCACTTGAACTTGCTGAATCCTGTTCGTATCGCCCTGGTGGTGGGCCGATGCCATGTCGACAAGCGCTTGCGTCACCACCATCAGATTTCGGTTCAGCCACCTTGCACTCCAGAGAGCAAGGGCAGACAAGAACAAAAGCACCCCCAGAGCGAGCCATGCTGCAGTCTGCATGAACACGTCTATGCGGGAAAAGGAATCGCGACTGCGCTCACCAACACGGTTTGCCAAACGCTCAGATATCCGCTGATTGGCGCGGGAAAAGAGGATGAAACGTTCGTTTGCCTCACTGAGGTTGCGCATGGCGGTGCTTTGATCTATCACCGCGATTTCAGTCGCAACGATAATAAAGGATCGGTATTGGCTGAAGGCTTCATGCAGGACCTCTGCACTGCCATGATTGATCTCAGTCAACAGAGGGGACGCGGCAAGCTGGTTAACCGCCCCTTGTAATTCCGCCAGTTCGTCTACCAGTGCAGTGTGCGCACGATAGAGCTGGAGTGAACTCAGTTCGCCTGCCGTTGCATCGTTCAAAACCCGCGTGGCTCGTTCGTGCAAATTCCCGAACGCCTGAACCACCCTTGCGGCTTCGGACAATGAGCTGAGATCAAGATCCTGTCGCCCCTGATAGTCCACCATTTGTTGACGCAAAACATGCTGTGCAATACCACCGCCCACCAAAAGCGGCACTATGACAATCAGGATGGGTAGAAGAATGAGCAACAGCAGACGGGCGCTTGATCGCATTTAATCGTCCTGAGAATGCAACAACGACCTGATAAGGGTAGACCAGTCATCGGCTCCAATACTAGCCAAATACCGAAAACCACGTTCAGTGGGCTGGAAGATGACCAAGGTAGCTTCGTCCGGGAAATAGTCCATGATCTCAGCAATATTGGGCCCGTGCGCCACCATGACTCGATTCTGACCGTTGGCTACCGGCTGGCTCAACAGCGCTCGGGTGCGTTCATTGATTGGTTGCCGCTCAACTGCGGTCAAGGCGGCGGTATACATCTGCAAGTTGTCGATCAGCAGTTCATGGTCCGGGAATAAGAGCCGGGCCGACTCTTGCGTCCGACAAAAGGGGCTGGCAATCAGTTGCTCGACATTCTGGTCCCACCCCATGCGGGCTAAATAGCCCGCGATGTGAGCCAGCTCTTGCCGGCCAGCATCGGTCAGTGGCCGCTGGGTTGTGCAGTCGTCCAATACCACGGGCACCTGATCCGGGGTGGCTGTATCTGTTTTACCGTGGCGAAAATAGAGCACATAGCCGCCCTGCGAAACGGCGGCTATTAGAGCTGTATCCGGCAGCTGTTCCACAATTTCTTCCGCCACTGCCAAGGTTGCCAAAGCAAGCCAGAGCGGCACAAACAACACCCATCGACATCTCAAGCTGATCAGGATTCGCGTGCTCATCACTCTTCCTTGTTGCCTTTTCAGTTTATACAAGGGCAGAATGATAGCCTGAGATGTCGATACCTACTTTGATATACATCAAATAGTGTTAAACAGGGTGTTAACGCAACAGGAAGCCCTTTTCTTTCAGGAACTTCAGCATGTGTGGCCGCGCTTCTTTTTGCAGCATGCCGGCGATCTGACCGGTCCAGGTCAAATCCTTCTGGGTTTCGCTGCGGCTGCGGTAGTAGGCGTTGACGTGGGCATCGTATCCGACCAGGCTTTCGCTGTTGCCTTCCTCGTTGTAATGCTCCTGCTTGAGTACCACGGAGACCGGCAGGCGAGGTTTGACCTCCGGATCCTGAGCCGGGTAGCCAAGGCAGAGACCAAATACCGGGTAGACCAGCTCCGGCAGTTCCAGCAAATCGGCCACGGCGTCGATCTTGTTGCGCAAGGCGCCGATGTAGCAAATGCCCAGGCCCAATGATTCGGCCGCCACCACGACATTTTGCGCGAACAGAGCAACATCAACCGAGGCGGTCAGGAACTGCTCGGTAAAGCCGCTGAGCATCTCAGCGTCGTGCTGTTCGCAGGCGACTTTGTGGCGATGCATGTCGGCGCAGAACACCAGAAACACAGGCGCATCGGCAACATAAGCCTGGTTATTGGCCAGTTCGGCCAGGCGATCGCGACGCTCGCCTTTGGCGACCTGGATAACGGTGCAGGCCTGAATAAAACTGGAAGTCGCTGCAGACTGCCCAGCCTTGATCAGTTCCTCGACCACGGACTGCTCTATGCCCTGGTCCGTGAATTTGCGGATGGATCGATGGCTTTGCAACAACTGTATAACGTCATTCATTCGGGGCGCCTCTCGGTATTGTCAGAATTGCTGATCCTTGAGTATATCGGACTTTGGCGTCGCTTTGCCGGAACAAAGCATTCACCCTGTGGTCTACCAGGGTTCAGCACCGTAAAATGCTTATTACGTTTTAAAGGACTGCACAGACTCATGTTGCAACTGACGGCCATTCACAAGGCGTTTCAACAACCCGATGGCGCTGTTCCTGTGCTCCAGGGGGCTAATCTGAACCTGAATGCTGGGGCATCGGCGGCTTTGCTGGGTGAAAGCGGCAGTGGCAAGAGCACGCTGTTGCATCTGATTGCCGGTCTGGATCGGCCGGATTCTGGCGACATTCTGTTTCAGGGGCGCTCGACTCGGGCGTTTGGCGAAGCCGAGTGGACGGCGTTTCGCCGGCGCGACCTGAGTCTGGTGTTCCAGCAGTACCATCTGATTCCGACGCTGTCGGTCATGGACAACGTCCGCTTGCAGGCTCGCCTGAATGCTCAACTGGATCGTGAGTTGGAAGCCCATCTGCTCAATCGCCTGGGGTTGACTGCCTTGACTGAGCGGTTGCCACACCAGTTGTCAGGCGGTCAACAACAGCGCGTCGCCATCGCTCGTGCCCTCTTGCATCGGCCGGCACTGGTACTTGCCGATGAACCCACCGGTAATCTGGACGAGCACAGCAGCAAGGCCGTGATGCGGTTGTTTACCGAACTGGTCAAGGAGACCGGCTGCAGTCTGTTGATGGTGACCCACAGCCCGACCATGGCTGCGTTTCTGGACCACCGCTGGTACCTGCACAATGGGCAATTGATGGCTGGCACAGAATGAAGCCTGCCTGGATTGCTCTGTACTGGGTGGTCACGTCTCTGATCAGCCACCACCGACGCCACCTGCTGCAAACGCTGTTCTTGCTGGTCGGGCTGGTCACCGGTGTCGGCCTCTGGTCTGCGGTGCAGGTGATCAATGCCCATGCCCAGGCGAGCTATGCGGAGGCGGACCAACTGCTGGGTGCCCAGGCCAGCGACTGGATCAGGCCGTTAAGCGATCAGGCGGTTTCACTGCAGGATTATATTGACCTCAGGCGCCAGGGATTTCGTCAGGTTTTTCCCGTGCTCGAACGTCGCCTGACCACGGCCGACAATGAACCGGTCTGGTTGATTGCCACCGATCTGCTCAGCCTGCCAACATCAGACACCGAGACGCAAACCGCTGCCACCGGCGCCTGGCTTGGGCTGGTCACCCCGCCTTACCAGACCTGGTTGCCTGAAGGGCTTGCCGAGCAGCTGGGGCTGAATGAGGGTGATCAACTGGCACTGGCCGACGGTCGTGTGCTGCCTCCGGCGGCGTTGCAGACACAGACCCAGCAGGGCCAGCGCCTGTTCATGGACATCGGCACCGCCATCACCGTGCTGGACGCTGCCGGTTTCAGCTATCTGGCGGTTTCCAGCTTATCGCCGGACGAGCGTGAACGCCTGCAGGCGGCATTGCCGGAGCATTTGCAACTGATCCGCAATCAACAACGACTGGATCTGACCGAACTGACGCAGAGCCTGCACAGCCACCTCAATGCAATGAGCCTGCTGTCCTTCGCTGTGGGCCTGTTCATCGTCTTCAATGCCGTCCGTTTTTCGCTCAATCAGCGTCGCGAGACCCTGGTCACGCTCCGGGAGATGGGCGTGGGTGTCGGCACCCTGACCCTGGCCATTGGCATCGAAACCCTGGTCTGGAGTCTGGTGGGTGCCAGCGTCGGCCTGAGCCTGGGTTATGCCCTGGGCCTATTTCTGTTGCCCTCTGTTGCTGCCACGCTGCAGAACCTCTATGGGGCCGTGGTAGACAGCCAGTTGCTGTTGCAGCCGTCCGCCTGGTTGCTGGCCTGGCTGATCACCCTGGGGGGATTGTTATTGGCGCTGGCCTGGCCACTGTGGCAGCAGGTTCGTATGCCCATTCTCGCGGCTCGCTCCAGTGGCGAGCACTGGCTGGCCGACGCCACCGCAAGGCACCGACTGCTGCTGACGTCCGTGATTCTGTTCGGCCTGGCCTTGCTGATCTACCCCAACCTGAAACAGCTCTGGCAAGGTTTTGCGATCCTGGCATTGCTGCTGTTTGGCGCGGCCTTCGCCTTGCCCAGCCTGTTGGCGGGCGTTTTGAAAGCCCTGGTGCGAGCCACGCCGGACTCGGCATGGCTCTGGCGTTGGGCCCTGGCCGATGGGCTGGCTCAGCTTCCGGCCCTGCGCACCGCCATGATGGCACTCTTGCTGGCCCTGACCGCCAACCTTGGCGTGGAAACCCTGGTCGGCTCATTTCGAACCGCCCTGGAAAGCTGGCTCGACCAGCGCCTGGCGGCCGACCTCTACATTCAGAACGATCGCCTCGACCTGAGCCACCTGACCGCAGCGCCAACGCCAGCCTGGCTCGCGGCCAGTCACCAGCGCAATGGTTTGACGCTGCGTTGGCAACAAAGGCCGACTCAGATTCGTGGCCTCGACACCGGGGCGCCGGACGCTCTGTCTCTGCCCATGGCCAACTCAAGCGGGCTGGAGCGCTGGTACCAGGGGGAACCCGACGTTCTGATCGCCAACGAGCAGGTGCAGCATCTCGCAGGCGTCAAATTGAACGATTGGGTGACTCTGCCGAGCCCTGCCGGCCCGACCGAATGGCAAGTGGTCGGCTTTTATCATGACTATGGCAACCCCTACTTTCAGTTCTATTTGCCCTACCAGAGCGTGGTTCAGCACTGGCCCAACGCTGCGCCTCAGGGCCTGGCCTTGTGGTTGAGCGATACCGACGAAAGCCTGGTACAAGCGGAGCAGGCCCTGATCGAAGCCGGAGCCCAGCCAGGCGACTGGTTCGAACAGGCCAGCATTGTCGATGTCTCTTTGCGCATCTTTGACCGTACCTTTGCCATTACCGCCGCCATGAACGCCCTGACACTCCTGGTAGCCGGTATCGCTCTGCTGGCGTCGCTGTTTGCCATTCACGACCAACGCCTGCCCAGCTATGCCCATTGGCGTTCGCTCGGCCTGCATTACCGCGAGTGGTTGTTGATCATCGCCACGCCTCTGGTGGTGGCTACCAGTCTGACCTGGTTGGCGTCTCTGCCGCTAGGCGCTGTGCTCGCCTGGATTCTGATTCAGGATCTCAATGTGCTCTCCTTCGGCTGGACCATGCCATTGCAATGGGGCTTGACACCGGCCTTTCGTCTGGCTGGCCTGACGGCTCTGGTTGTGCTCAGCACCGTTCTGATCAGCCTGGTACGGCTACACTGGCAAATGCCGCTGGCACTGCGCAAACTGGGAGGCAACGACGCATGAACATCCGTCTGATAGGGGTTGCGCTGCTGTTTGCAGCGCTCGAAGCGTCGGCTCAGGACGTCTACCAGGTACTGCGCGCCAGCGGCGATGGGTTTGAGCAAGTCACGCCCGGCCGAGCGCTGAGCTTCCCGGAGGATCACCTCGCCCATCCGGAATTTCGCATCGAATGGTGGTACCTGACCGCCAACCTGACCGATGATCAGGGCCGCGATTACGGCATGCACTGGACGCTGTTTCGCCAGTCTCTGCGCCCGGACGGCGCAACCGAAGGTTGGTCAAGCAACCAGGTCTGGATGGCGCATGCCTCCATCACCACGCCCGAAGGCCATGTTTTCGAAGAACGTTTTGCCCGCGGTGGCATTGGCCAGGCGGGCGTCAGTAACCAGAATGAACCATTCAACGCCTGGCTGGACGATTGGCAATGGCAGGCCGAAGGGCTGGAACCCCTGCCAGCAACAGTCGATTTCAGCATTGGCGAGCAGGCGTTGAATCTGCGCCTTGATGCCAGCACCCCCTGGGTGTTGCAGGGTGACCGGGGTTACAGCCAGAAATCAGCGGCCGGGCAGGCCAGCTATTACTACAGCCAGCCTCATATTCAGGTAGAAGCGGACTACACCAACGATCAGGGCGACGTCATTGTATTAAGTGGCGTTGGCTGGATGGACCGCGAGTGGAGTTCCCAACCGTTGGCACCGGATCAACTCGGCTGGGACTGGTTTTCTCTACACCTGGACGATGGCCATGCGCTGATGGTGTACCGGCTACGCCGCGAAGATGGCAACCATGATCTCTCCGGCAGTTGGGTAACACCTGAAGGTACCAGCACCAGCCTCGGTGCTGATCAGATTGGCATCCAGGCGGCTGCTCCAGTCAGTCTCCAATTGGGCAATGCCCGAGGCGTCACTTTGCCTTTGACCTGGCGCATAGCACTGCCTGAAAAAAGTCTGAGCTGGGAGGTCGAAGCCATCTACCCCAACCAGTGGCTCGACACTCAATTCCCTTATTGGGAGGGCCCGGTTCGCGTCAGCGGCAGCACCGGGGGTATCGGCTATATGGAATTGACCGGTTACGAATAACCCCCGATTCACAACCTGTCCAGATAGTCGACCACATCATCAAACACCTCGGAACGGCCGCGCAGACGAACCGAAAAATTGGCCACCGTGGCAACATGACGAATCCCGGAGTAAAAGCGTAAATCGACCTCCAGTCCGTCTGCTGCCATCGCCTCAGCCAGATTGCTCGAATTGAAGGAACCGACCAGCCGATCCGAGGTGCCATGCACCAACAGTGCCGGTGGTGCTGCTGCATCCACAAAATTGATTGGCTGAGTCTCTGGAATGCCATCGGCTGCGCCAAATACATCGACCAGGGCCGGGTCGCGCAGAGGCAGAAAATCGTATGGCCCGGACAACCCGACCCAGGCTCGAATCCGGTCTCTGTCGATCGAGTGCGCGTTCAGGAATTGCTCATCCAGAGCCAACATGGCCGCCATATGCGCTCCGGCAGAATGCCCCATCAACACCAGACCATGCTCTGGTTGAAATTGCTGCTCAACCCAGGCAACCGCCAGCGCAGCATCCTCCAAAAAAGTCGGAAACTGCACCTCGGGGTGCAATCGATAATCCGGAACCACTACCGAATACCCTTGCTCGGCCAGCCCCTGGGCAACAAAGCGATAGCCTTCCTTGTAACCTTCCTGCCACGACCCTCCATAAAAAAACACAATCAACGGCGAATCAGCTTTGGGCTCCTTTGCCTGATAGTAGTCGAGCTTCTGCCTTGGGTGGTCGCCGTAAGCCAGACCCGCTTCCAGGCTGTAGCCACGACTGGGGGTCACAGCGTCCAGAACCCTTAACGCGCAGCCTTGCAGTGTCAGCAACAATAACAGAGGCAAGACCCACCTTACCGCTCTCGGATAAACGTACTGATCGGTCCATTGAATTTCACTGTTCATCCTGATTCTTGCCTCAATTTAATTTCACACGGTATTTATTCGGAAGAAACCCTGACGTGGATGTCTAAATCGCCCTGTCATTTAGC
Source organism: Saccharospirillum sp. (assembly GCA_022565595.1). Classification (GTDB taxonomy): domain Bacteria; phylum Pseudomonadota; class Gammaproteobacteria; order Pseudomonadales; family Natronospirillaceae; genus Saccharospirillum. The sequence continues at coordinate 93,855 of JAIUML010000012.1, forward strand.
CAAAAGCAGGACAAAAACTGGCATCACTCAAGGCAATGCACTAGATTAGAGCTACTGAATACTGCACTCTGCGGGATGCTGTCCTCCTATGAAAGCTCGCTGTCTGTCACTGGTAGTAGCACTATTCTTGTCGTTTCCAGTAGTCGCTCTTGAGCGTCTGACTTACTACACTGAAGATTACCCTCCATTCAACTATGGCTTGGGTGGCAAGCTCGAGGGGTACTCAGTGGAATTGCTGGAGGCCATCTTCTCCGAAGCGGGTGTCGAGCTTGATCGAAACGATGTTCGCCTGGTCCCCTGGGCGCGGGGTTACTACGCTGCGCTGAATCAGCCCAACACCGTTCTGTTCTCCACGACGCGCACCCCTGCCAGGGAATCTCTGTTCCAGTGGGTAGGGCCTATTTCACCCGACAGAGTGGTGCTCCTGGCTCACCGCGATCATCAAAAGCCGTTGCACGACCTGGCTGACTTGAGTGATCACCAGCGACATGTCGTAGTCATCCGCGATGATATAGGAGCGCAGCGCCTGCTCGAAGAAGGCGTCCCTGAAGACCGTCTGCACTATGCCATCAACAACAGCAGCGCCCTGGCCATGTTGGCCGCTGGCCGCATCGACTACTGGGCCTACGGCGAAAGTGTTGCTCAATGGCTAATGGAACAACAAGGCTTTGACGTAGCCGACTTTATCCCACTCTACACACTCAATGAGGCCGAGCTCTATTTTGCATTGCACCCAGAAACAGACGAGGAACTGGTGCAACGCATGCAAAGCGCGCTGGATTCTGTACGTGCCAAGGGGCTGTTTCCACTACGGACTTTCGATGACTGATCCGATATCAACACAGCGACCATTCACACCGCCGTTATCCCTTCAATTTACCTGGAGATTGGTGTGAAGCGCCGCAGCCGATACGAGTCCGAAGCTGATTATTACCGGGTTCTTCCCAGGCACAGCCTCAACACCAAGCAGGCAGTCTGGACACTGATAGTCGCCACAACGCTCAGCTTGCTCGGGGGTCTGATTGAACTGAGCCTTGAAGCACGTGCCGTCCGGACCGAGGTACAACAGCAAACGCAGCAGGTGCTGGGCCTGGTCAGTGCTACGGCCGCCGAGGCAGCCTTCCAATTAAACCCGACCCTGGCAGAGCAAATTGTCGACGGCCTGTTTTCAGCGGGCAACCTGGAGCGTATCGAACTGCGAGACGACTTTGGCCGCATCATGGCACAGCAACAGCGACCGCAACAACCACCTCTGAGCCCGCTGATATATTGGCTGTTTGGCGATCTTCCAGAGTTCCATCAACCCTTGGAATATCGCATCGATAGTAACAGCCCGCTGGAGTCTGTCGGCGAATTGCGTGTTCAACTGGCCAGCGATGTCGTGGGAACAACCTTTATCGAACGCAGCCGCCTGATTTTTGCTGTCGGTGTTTTCAAGGCCCTGGGCATTTCCCTGTTCGTGGTGCTGGCTTTTTCGCTGCTGATTACCCGGCCCTTGCTCAAGATCTATGATTCCATCCAGCAAGTGGACCCGGAGCAACCCGGTCGCTGGCCCAAACCCATTCTTAATTCACACCGCAAGGATGAACTCGGCAAGCTGGTTGATGCGCTGGACCAACTCTTGCTGGCGTTTCAACGCGGCCTTGAACAGCGCGACCGCCTGCATCAAATGTCGACATTGGACGGACTGACGGGTATTGCCAACCGCCGCTTGTTCGATGCCACTCTGCTACAGGCCTGGCAAACCGCTCGACGCAGCAGCCAGCCGATTTCCGTACTGTTCATGGACATCGACAATTTCAAACCCTATAACGACAACTATGGCCACCAGGCTGGCGACGACTGTTTGCGTCTGGTGGCGAAGGCACTGGTCGAGACGGTCACCCGCCCCGCTGACCTGCTGGCCCGTTTTGGCGGAGAAGAATTCGTCTGCGTGCTGCCCAATACCGACAAAAAAGGCGCCCTCTCAGTTGCCAAACGCATGCATCGGGCTGTGCTGGAGTTGAATATTCTTCATGAGTACTCCGATGTTGAGCAAGTGATCACGGTCAGTGTCGGCATTGCTACGGCACGCCCCGGCCGCCATGATGGTGATCCACTGGTCCTGCTTGAAGAGGCGGATCAACGACTTTACCGAGCCAAGGCTTTGGGTCGAAACAGAATTGTCTGGGAAGACACCCCCCTCGAGGTTGAACCATGACGACAAGGCAAGACAGCAACCAGGGTTTCGGCTAGGCTATATCGGTATGAGCGACGTGACGTTACAACTGGACGATTCACCGAACGCAACCCTGATCGCCCATACGGATAAAAGTCTCTATGACTCCCTGGCCGAGGCGAATATCTGGTTGCGCAAATCCTGCATTAACGGCGCCTGCGGCGTCTGCCGCTGTCGTTTGATGTCTGGTGCCATCGATTATCGAGGCCGACACCCCTATGGCCTCAATGGCGGGCAGCAGGCGGACGGCTGGATACTGCCTTGCATCGCCTACCCGAAATCGGACCTGAAGCTGGTGCATCTTAGACGACAGGAACCCAAATCATGAGCTCTGAACGCTTTGACCTTTATTTCAAAGGAGAGTTACTGGACGGCTATTTTGCCGACTTCGTCAAGGTCGATATGGCTCGGCTTTTCAAGGTTGACCTCGCTCGAATTGAGCCCTACTTCAGTGGCGAACCACAAACCATCAAGCTCAATGTCGACCGTGCGACAGCCGCCAAATATCAAAAAGCCTTGATGGAAATTGGTGCCAGGCTGGTCGTGGTAAACCAGGGCGCAACGGTTGAGACAAGGCCAACACCAGCGCAGACAAGGTCAGCGCCAGCACCCGCTGAAGCCTCTGCCACGCAAACCAAAGGGGGCTGGAGCTTGCTGCCGCCGGGCAGCGATCTGGGTGAACATCGAGATATCCAACCAGTGTCGGTCGACGTCAGTGGGCTCTCCATAGCCGAAGTCGGTGTCGATCTGGTAGAGCATACAGACCGGCCACCACCTGTGCAGGTAGACATCAGTGGTTTGCGTCTTGATGAACCGGGGGTTAATCTGATTGAGCCTGACTCGTCCGAACCACCACCGGCACCCGACACCTCTCATTTGAAGCTCGAGCAGTAAAGTTGAGGCAGCTACCGATAGCGGTAGCGATCACGAGCGGCGTACCAGCGTTTCTTGTCTTCATACATCCGTTCATCGGCGCGTTTCAGTACGTCTTCCGGCGGTACCTGATCGGAACCTGCCTGGCCAACGCTGAGTTCGATACGCACATCCATGGCGTCACCCTGGTCGGTCGGCAAGGAAACCTTCTGCCCCTTGACGTTACGGTCAATGCGGCTCATCAAGGCGCCGGCACCCTGCCCTGTTTTGTCTCGGCAGAGAATGACAAACTCATCACCCCCAAATCGAAACAGACGATCATGCTCTCTGCAGGTAGCGCGCAGTGCATCGGCAACGCTGCAGATCAACTGATCACCCGCTATATGCCCGTATTGATCATTGATTGGTTTGAGGCCAATCAGATCAATCAAAATAACGGTGAAGTGCTCGTCCTTGTTGTCGCGCAATCGCGCCTGGGCATCGGCAATTTCATGCTCCAATCGACCGCGATTATAGATTCCGGTCAGAGCATCACGCTCGGCGGCTGATTTCAATTCAAGAGAGAGCAGTTTATTGGCAATGGTGGTACTGAGTTGCTTCAGTAGTAACCTGAGCGCTTGTCGTTCTTCTTCGGGCAGGGCCGGCCCATGAATCAGCAAAAAACCCTGAAAGCGATCAAAACGCTGCTTTAACGGGAACACAAAACTGCCTTTATCCTGCTCTGACGCACTGATAATGTGTCCCTGCGGTAAATACTCACTCACGCAAGACAATTGGTGCCGTAATGAAGCGCGCTGCTCCTCTTCAAGGTCAGAGGTAAATGCTGCAAAGTGAAGGGTTTCGGTTTCATCGGGATCCTTGAGGGCAAAACCAAAGGATTGGTTCGGGTAAAGCCCTTGCAGCACTTTCAAGGCTTCTTCGACCAGTTGCTCAAAGCTTTCGGACTGATCGCCCAGATCCGTTAAATTGAGCATGGTCGAAAAAATAACGTTCTTTTTTTCAGCATCGGTCTTGGTACGAAACAGCCTCTGGTTTTGTCTGGAAAACACCCAGGCAACGGCAAAAATGTAGGCCTGCAGAGCGATCATGGTAATGATCTCTACTCCAAGCGGGGCCTGAGGCGACCAATGAAAACCGAACAACAAGACTCCCGCCAAAAGGCCCAAACCGTAACAGGCGATGGCTCGAATAAACTGGGAAACACCCCCCGTCATGGTGTTATTGAGAATCACCGCAGCCAACAGGGTAAAGCTGACCCAGCCAGAAAATTCGATTGCAACGGTCCACAAGGCCAACATAAAGGAATCGAACATCATGGCATGAACTTCGATGCCCTTGCGTGACTCGCGCAGGCGGTCGAACCAGTACACACAATGGGGGTACAACAGAAAGTAGGCAACCGCGAGGACATAAAGCCCAGTAGACCACTCATGCACATGAGTCAGCCAGGCAATGGCAATAAAGGTCGCGCCAAAGCCAAAAACTCGCGGCAAATAATTGATGCGCGTTAACCGTGGCATGCGATAACGCCGCTTATTTCCGGTAACCGCAGTCAGCGCTCTGTCTCCTGATGGTTTTTATTGGAATGGAACACTGCGTTCGATGCTCATTTCGCCGCTGAAATCGGGCACCTCTCACCAGTGTGATGCATAGCGTCTGCCAGGGCAAGCAACCTGGTTGGTATTCGGGCGGAAAAACCCTTAGCATACCGGGCTCGAACATTGACAGGCCCGACATGGCTCAAACGCCCGCTTCCACTGCCAGACAATCCGCACTGTCGGAACCGGTTTTCCGTACCTACTTTTACGCCACTTCCAGCGCCACCCTGGCTGTCTGGGTTGCCCGTTTTCTGATCGGCTGGACAGCCTGGGACCTGACAGAGTCTGCGTTCTGGGTCGGGGTCACCAGCGCCATGTTGCTGGCACCGACCTTTTTGTTGTCGCCCATCTTTGGCGTCGTTTCCGACCGAGTTGACCCGCGCAGTGGTGTGTTGGTTACCGCCAGCCTGAATACCCTGATCTGCCTGAGCCTTGCTCTGTCGGCTTTTATGGGATGGATCACCCTGCCCGCCCTGATGTTGGGCGCTCTCGCTTTTGGCTGTGTTACCGCCGCCCATCACCCCATGCGCCTGGCTCTGGTACCCAAAATCCTGAGTCGCCACCTGCTGCCCAGCGGCATCGGCCTGACAGCCATTGTTTTCAACCTGTCGCGCATTATCGGACCGGCCATCGGAGCCTTGATCATCAATTATGGCAACGTGGGCCTGGCCTTTGGTCTCTCGGCGGTGATGTTTGTCGTGACCTCGGTTTTTCTGATGCAGGTACCGGCCATTGCACCCATCCGGAAAAGCCGCCAGAACAGCCTTTTTCTGGATTTGCGCGAAGGCCTGGGTTTTATCAAACGCTCGCCCTTGATCCGGCTGATCTTGCTGATGACCCTGGTCAATGGTCTGATCGGACGCAGCCTGATGGAGCTATTGCCGGCGGTTTCGGGCCAGTTGGCCGGTGGTACGGCCGATGCACTGGCCATCCTGACCGCTGTTGCCGGCGGCGGTGCCATTGTTGGCGGTTGGATCGTTTCGCGCCAGAAAGGCGACCCCTTGAACCTGAGTCACCTGGTGTTCGCGGCCCTGATGGTCGGCGCAGCAATTCTGATACCGGTAATCTGGGTAACGGGCCTCGCCTGGCTGATACCCATCATAGCGGTAGCGAGCGGCTGCATGACCATTATCGGCACAGGCTGCCAGGCCCTGGTGCAATTGGTGGTAGATGACGCCTTTCGCGGACGCGTCATGAGCATCTGGACCGTGGTCAGTATGGGCTCACCCGCCCTGGGGGCTTTCGTCATGGGTGCCCTGGCCGATCAATTCGGCTTTGGCTGGACCCTGGTACTGGCGGCCAGCCTCGGCATCGGGGTTACCCTGTTACTGGCAAGAAAACGCGGCCGCTTTCTCAAGGCAGAGGAACAGACTCCTGTCTGAGCCTGGTTAACTGGCCTGAGTTTCCAGACGCTTGCGCGGGTTGAAGTCTTTTTGTACCTGAGCCAACTGCCGGTACAACGCCTCCGCCGTTTCCGAATGCTCGGTCGGCACCGTCACCTGGAGGGTAACCAACAGATCCCCCGGTGGCTGCTTACCGAGCCCCTTGCCTTTCAGGCGCAGCTTGCGACCTGAGGTAGACCCCTTGGGAATGGTCATCGTCACTGGGCCCTCCAGTGTCGGCACAGTAACACGGGTACCCAAAGCGGCTTCCCAGGGTGTAATCGGCAGGTTAAGCGAAAGGTTTTTGCCGTCTACCTCGAACAGCGGATGCGGGGCCAGTTCCATTTCCAGATACAGATCTCCAGCCGCACCACCACCCACACCAGGCTCTCCCTGACCCGCCAGGCGAATGCGCTGCCCGGCAACGACGCCGGCGGGAATCTTTACATTCAAGGTTCTGGTTTGAGCGCCCGAATTGCCAAAGGCACCAGTCTCGTGCGGCCGCAGTTTGATCTGCCGTTGAACGCCCTGCTTGGCTTCTTCCAGAAAGAGCGCCAGGTTGTAGGCCAGGTCGCGGCCACGCCGACGCTGACTACCACCCCAGCCTCCGGAACGATGCTCCTGAAAGGGCCCACGCTGAGCAGCGCCGCTGTTCTTTCCCGTACCGCCAAATATCGACTCGAAGAAATCGCTGAACTGGCGCGCCATTTCTTCATCGCCACGGCCTGCACTGCCGCCGGTGCGGTAGGCATTGCCAGCACCCAGGCTTCGAATCTGGTCATACTCAGCGCGTTTGCCGGCATCACTCAGCACTTCATAAGCTTCACCCAGAGCCTTGAACCGGGCTTCTGCGTCTTTTTCCTTGCTCACGTCCGGGTGATACTTTCTTGCCAGACGTCGGTAGGACTTCTTGATCTCTTCCTTGCTGGCAGTCGGTGCCACGCCGAGTATTGAGTAGTAGTCTTTAAACTCCATCACAATACATCCGCATCAATTATTTGTGCTCATAATGTGAGCATCGCCGCCAAAAACAAGAGGACAGCCAGCACCTTTACCTCAGTCACACACCGTGGTCAGGGCCAGGCAGCTGGCGAGCAGAGCGGCATCCTGGCCTCGAGGCTTGCTCAGCTGCACGCTGGTGTACTGCCCCTGAGCATCCGTACCCGAGGGTAATACCACCGCCGGAGTATCCAGAAAACTGCCCACCATGGTCAGGCGCAACACCGCCAGGTTCGTGGCCAGATAGGCATCGTCGTCGAGCAACAGCGGGTCGAGCTCCGGTGCCACCCGGGCGCAGGTGGGGGACAACAAGACAGCGCCCGCCAGTTGCTCCACCAGCGCCTGCTGCAGCTTCTGACGCAACCAGATCAGGCGTACCAGGCGATCTGGCGCGGCATCCTTGACCAACAACAAACGGTTGCGCACGCGTGGATCAAAACGCTCAGCAGGCTGGCTTTCCAGCAACGCCTTGTGCTCGGTGTAAGCCTCAAAGCCCCCGAGCCAGCCATCGCTGGCAATGGCATCCAGCACCTGCTGCACCGCCGTCAGGTGCTTCGGCACCACCCGTGCGCCAGCACGTTCAAAACGCTCTGCCATGCGCAGCGTATTGTCGCGCACGGCAACTTCGAGGCCAGGTTCAGCCAAAGCCACTTCATCCAGTATCAGTGTCATCTGCCCGGCGTTGCCTGGTGTAAGCGGCCGAACTGCCTGCCCGGCCATGGCCTGAGTAGCGGCAATGCAATCTTCCAGGCAATGACCAATGGCACCCACTGTATCGAGACTCCGTGCCAGCGGCAGCACCCCCTCGGTGGACACCAACCCACAGCTCGGCCGCCACGACACCAGGCCATTGAAGGCCGCCGGCAAGCGCAAAGAACCGGCCGTATCAGACCCCATCGCCACAGGCACCACACCTCTGGCCACTGCCACGGCCGAGCCACTGCTGGAACCACCGGGAACACGTTTGGGGCCATTACCTGGCGTGTGCTCCGGCGTGCCATAGTGGGGGTTCATACCCAGGCCGGAAAACGCCAGTTCAGTCATGTTGGTTTTGCCCAGGCTGATCACCCCCTGACGCTGGGCAGCAGCCACCAGTGGCGCATCGGCGGCAGCAGGCTGATCAAAAAGACGACTGCCACCTGTGGTGACGGTGCCAGCCACATCGACCAGATCCTTCCACGCCATGGGAATGCCATCCAGGGGCCCCAGCGACTGGCCTGCCTTGAGGCGATTTGCCGCCTGTTCCGCTTCGAACCGGGCACGCTCCGGAAGCATTGAGATAAAGGCCGGGCTCGCCGCGGATGCCGCTGCCAGTGCTTCCTCTGTTGCCTGAATCGGATCAGTCTGGCCTTCGGAGTAGGCCCGCTGCCAATCGCTGATGGTGCTTCGCTGTGGTTGCATCGCTTCGCTCTCCTTCAAACGCGGCGATGGCGCAAGGCTTCACCCGCCATCAGCCGTTGAATATTATCCGCCGCGCCACTCATGATCCCCTTCACCGAACGATCACTCAAACCCGCCACATGGGGCGATGTTAGCAAGTTCAACTGAAAGATGGGGTCATCCGGGTCCGGTGGTTCCTGCCAGAAAACATCCAGAGCCGCGCCCGCCAAATGGCCCGACTCCAGCGCCGCCAGGAGGGCACCGCGCTCAACCAGACCGCCTCGCCCGACATTGATCAGATAACTGCCGGCTTTCATCTGTGCCAGACTCTCCGCATTGATAAGATGATGCGTCTGATCCGTATCCGGCAGCGTCAGCACCACCAGGTCGGACTCGGCCAACAACTGCGGCAGCTGCTCAGAGCTGCCTAGCCAATCCAGCCCATGCTCGTTTGCCAGAGTCTGTTCTGGCTCCCGCTTGATCGCCACCTTGCGCACACCAAAACCACTCAACCGACGGCTGACCGCCTGGCCGATGGCGCCAAAACCGACAATGCCCACCGTAGCGCCCATCAAGCTGCGCCCGACCGGCACACCCAAGAGCCGATTCTGGCGCTGCTCGAGATGTTCAGACGTACGACGCATAAGGGCCAGCATGAAGTAAATCACCATTTCCGATACGGAATCGGCATTGCCGGATACATCCGTGGGTACATTGGCGACCGCTATGCCTTGCTGTTGCGCCGCCTCAAGGTCGACCCCCTCCAGACCAGCGCCGATTTGCTGAATCAGTTGCAACCGATCCGCTGTTTGCAAAAGCTCGGCGTCGATTCGACTCATGGTGGGTATCACCACATCGTAGCCAGCCAAGCTGCTGGGGTTGAGCCCGCCAGCGGTAAAAGAGACCTCCGGCAGGTCAGTACGAAAACGATGCAGAATGCCACCCCAGGCATCCTCTGGAGCTGCAAAGAGAACCTTCATCTGAAACCCTGAGTGTGAGTATTTTTTACATGCTAACGCATTTTTGCAGGGATGGCCTGTGGCATGTATGAGCGTTCAGGCCTTACTGCTCGGCGGGTGAAGCCACCCGAAAATTGCTCCAGAAGGGCGCACCACGCACCTCACACTGCAACTGCTCCAGCCAGAAGGCGGTTTGATGGTTGGAGTTGTGGAACAGACTATAGCGTTGCGGAGACTGCCGGAAAACCAGCGACCCCTGCCGAATATCCTCACCCTCACCGGCCTCCCAGGCCAGCAGTAAATCCTCGTGTAACTGACTCGCCAGATCCCCCGGCACCTCAATCGCCTCGGTCCTGTTACTGAAAAAGTGGCGGCTCAGTTCCGCCGTGTTGGGATCCGCAAGCTCGCGCCGAGACAGGGTCGCACCAGAGGAAAAGAACAGCGCCTGAGCCCCGGTGAACAGATTGCGCTCCGCCTCGGCGTAATAGCGCCAATCGCCGAAGCCATATTCCACGAGCTGGCCCGGCCCATCGGGCAAGGCAAGGCGGGTGTGGCGGCCGTAGACGCTAATGTAGACGGTGGTGGGGTCTGCTGTGGGTTCGGGGGGGATTATTGTCCAGGTGCAGGCCTGGAGTAATGGGATAGTGACCAGGAGTATCAGCAGGGTTCGGGTTGGTTTTTTGGTTTGGGTTCCTTTTGGCATTTTTTGGTGCCTTTGGGTTGTTGGGGGTGTGTTTGGGTATTGTGGGGGAGATTTTGGTTGGATGGAAATCTGGGGGCAGCCTGTATCGGGTTCGAATGTGCATAAGAAAAAGCGGGTATTAATGATTACTTTACTGCACACACTCAGGCGAGTGACCACTATACTGATCACGCTTACATCAACAGGGAGGCGAGCCATTGACAGTAAAGCTGACAAAGGAGGCAGCAGGCGATGTTAAAAAATTGCGAGATGTTAGAGCCCGAGCGAAGATCCGTAAGCAACTGGAACGGTTCTTTTCCGGGAACCTTGGGGATGTAAAGCCGGTTGGAGAAGGGGTATCAGAAAGCAGGATTCACTACGGGCCTGGCTACCGGATCTACTTTTCAAATACCTGGGAGAGAACATCATCGTAGCATGCGTTGTCGATAAATCGACTCAAAGCAAAGACATCGAACGGGCTAAACGTATAAAGGAAGAGTATTTAAAGTCTGGCGGAACTACAGTGAATAAAAGTTGATGAACTCTCACCGAAGACGAATCGTTAAAACAGAATTGATCAGATACAGATTTTAAATAGATATAAAAATTCAAGGTGAATATATGAGCATAGAATTCTATACAATAGATGAGTATGCAAAAGAGTGGATGCAGAACCCTGATGACGTGGCTGCCTATTTGAATGAGATTTTGAATGATGGCGACGAAGCTTTGTTGCTTGTGACGCTTCGTCGCATCGCAAAAAACTACAATGGGGGCATCCGAGGCCTGAGCAATGACCTCGAAATGAACCGCAGTTCACTCAACAATGCTCTGGCACCCAGCGGTAATCCGACGATCAAAACATTGAGAAAGATACTCGACCAACTTGGATACGAAATTCAAGTGGTGCCAAAGCGCCGTGATAATCACGCAGAAATGGCTTGATTAGGGCTGGATTGCTTCCTACGTTCCCGCCACTTCACAGGCCCGTATGTCGTTGACTAGCTCCGGATGCCGGGTAGACCTATCCGGCATCCGGTCGAACCCGGAGGGTTGACGTGCATGGATGCACTAATGCAGCAGGCTCATGGATGCGCAGGAGCTGCCTTCCACACCGCCCTCACCGCCAGTATTTAAACGAAAAAGGGGTGCCTTTCGGCACCCCTTTTTCGTTTAAATACTGGCGGTGAGAGAGGGATTCGAACCCTCGATACGTTTCCGTATACACACTTTCCAGGCGTGCGCCTTCAGCCACTCGGCCACCTCACCATAATCTCCGCTGCTGAGTCTTGCCCGACAACGGCGGCGAACTCTATCGAAAGGCTCCTGGTTTTGCAAGTTGTTTATGAAAAACAATCAGTTACCTGTCTGCTTGGCCCAGTTGGGTGACGTAGTCGGCGGGGGCCAGACCGGGGATGGGTTTGGCTTCGCCTGTGGGTGTGCCGAGGTAGAGGAAGGCGACAATGGCGTCTTCTTCTTTCAGTCCTAAGCGGGTTTTCAGGCTTGGGCTGTAGGCGGGGTTGCCGGTTCGCCAGACGGCACCTATGCCCTGGGCGTGGGCGGCGTTGAGCAGGTTGGTGACTGCGGCGCCGGTGGCGAGGATCTGTTCGATTGGTGGGACTTTGGGGTGTGGCACGATTTTGGCCCAGGCGATGATGACCAAAGGGGCTCTCAGCGGGGCGTTGCTGAGTTTGGTTGTTTGTTTGTCGTCCAGTTCCGGGTCGTCCTCTTTGGCGCTCTCGGCCATCCATTGACCTAACAACTCACGTTGGTCGCCACTGACTTCGATGAAGCGCCAGGGCCGCAACCAGGCGTGGTCAGGCGCGCGCATGGCGGCTTTGTAGAGCGCATCCAGCTGTTCTCGGCTAGGGCCGGGCTCGGCCAGCCGGGGGTGGGAGACGCGTTGTTGTAATGTGGTCAGTACTTGATCTGTGTCGGTTTTGTTCATTGCCAGCTCAGTGATTTAGTCCGTATTATCGGGTATGGTAACCACACTCGCCTTCGACGGTAAGAGCTATAAGGTTTTGATTCGATGCAAAAAAGGCCCGCCGCCAAAAACAAGAAGCCTCAAACCACACCGGACCTGGACATCAATGACGATTTTACCGTCCTGCCTGTATCGGCGGAGTTCAATTCTCGCTCGCTGATCTATCTGACGCTGGCCGGTACGCTGGTCAGTATGTTCTATACCGGACAGATCTCCGGCCTGTTCTCGCTGATTGTGGCGTTCTGTCTGCTCTACCCGACTCTGATCCGCTTTCTTAGCCAGCCGTGGCGTCAGCGCCACCCGAAGCAGGTTGGCTACACCCTAATGCTGTTCGATGCCTTTTTCATTGGCGCCATTCTGGTGGGCATGGGCTCACCTCTGGTGCCGACCTTGCTGTTGCTGATCATGGCCAACGCGAGTTTTATCAGCGTGGGGCGGCCGACGTCCTATGTGTTGTGTCTGCTGTTTCTGGCTCTGGGTGCCGGGGCCATGGTGTTTGTGGCGCCGCAGCCGTTTTTGACTGAGTCCGGCACACTCACCAACATTATAGCCGCCGTGGGCGCGGGCATTCATGTCGCCACCAATGCCTACTATACAGCACAACAGGCGCGGAACCTGAAGACCGCCCGGCAGGAGTTGCACCGGCAGAGTCAGCAGTACCGCGCTCTGTCACAAAAGCTGTCAAAGTACCTTTCGCCTCAGGTTTGGCAAACCATCTTTCTCGGCAAGCGGGATGTGAAGCTGGAAACTCAGCGCAAACGCCTGGTGATCTTCTTCTCGGACATCAAGGGCTTCTCTGAAATCTCAGAGACGATGGAAGCCGAAGCCTTGACCGAGTTGGTGAACACTTACTTGACGGAAATGAGCCGCATCGTGATGAAGTACGGCGGCACCATCGACAAGTTCATTGGCGATGCCATCATGGTGTTTTTTGGCGATCCGGAGTCCAAGGGTGTGCGTCAGGATGCGTTGGCCTGCGTCTCCATGGCGATCGAGATGCGCAAGCACATGAAGGTGTTGCGTCAGCGCTGGCGGGCTCAGGGCATTCAGCAGCCACTGGAAATTCGCATGGGCATCAATTCCGGCTATTGTACGGTGGGCAACTTTGGTGCCGAGACGAGAATGGATTACACCATTATCGGCAAGGAAGTGAACCTGGCTTCTCGCCTCGAATCGTCTGCAGCCTCGGGCGAAATACTTGTTTCACACGAGACTTACTCGCTGATCAAGGACAAGATTCTGTGCCGCGAGAAGGGGCATATCAACGCCAAGGGCTTTTCCCGGCCGGTCGCCATTTACCAAGTGGTGGACTTCCGCAAGGAACTGGGTGCGCGCCACAGCTTCACCGAACTGGAGCTGGAAGGCTTTACCATGTCGCTGGATATGGAAAAAATCCGCAATTACGACAAGGATCGCATTCTCGACACCATCGAAAAAGTGAAACTGAACCTCAAGAATCACTCCATGCCATAGCCAGGGCGCTGGAACGCGGCCTTACTGCCGCACCAGCCGCTCGTTGTTGGCTTCAAACCCCGGATCATTGGAGCGATAGGGGTTGATGTCCAGCCCTCCCCTGCGCACATAGCGCGCGTACACAGTGAGGCGGCTTGCTTTGCAGTGCTGCTGCACATCCTGGAAGATGCGTTCGACGCATTGCTCGTGAAATTCATTGTGCTGGCGGAAAGAAATCAGGTATTTCAACAGGGCTTCATGGTCCAGCCTTGGGCCCTGATAGTCGATCACCACACTGCCCCAGTCCGGCTGGCCGGTGACCAGGCAGTTCGATTTGAGCAAGTGGCTATGCAACCTCTCGTGGACGATCTCATCCGGGTCTGACTTAAGCAGGCCAGGGTCGGCCTGGTAGGTGTCGATGGTCACATCCAGATCGTCCAGGCACTCGCCCGGCAACTGAGCGATGTTGGCGCTGGCGCCCAGTTGGCTCAGAGGCACCAGGGTTACCCGAACATCGGTACCAGCGGCGGCACTCAAATCCTGGCGCATGCGCCCGGCCGCTTCGCCGACACTGCTCAGCCGGGTCTGATTGAAGGAATTCAGATACAACTTGAAGGACTTGGATTCGATCAGGCAGGGGGAGTGGGCGGGAATAAAAAACTCCGCCATGGCCACGACCGGCTTGCCTTTCTCATTCAGCCAGGAGACCTCGTAGGCGTTCCAGATATCCACACCCTCGAACGGCAGCTCACCGGCTATACCGATCTCCTCTCGCTTGGCCTGGCGCTCTATGGGGAACAAGAGGCTGGGGTCATACTCAGCGATGTAGGCGCTTTGCTTGCCCAAGGGGGAAGATTCGGGTGTTGCCATGCCTGTACTCCTGATGTGAATTAGCTTCGCAAACCGCGACCAACGTGCAACAAGTATAACGCCCAACCCATCAACAAGCTCATGAATACCAGTAGCATGCCATAGGCTGCCAGAACCGGAATATCGGTGTAGCCGATGATGCCAAATCGGAAGGTATTAACCATGTACAGAATCGGGTTCAGCTTGCTGACCCATTGCCAGACTTCCGGCAAGAGGCTGACCGAGTAGAAGACGCCACCCAGGTAGGTGAGCGGAGTCAGAATAAAGGTCGGGACTATGGTCACATCGTCAAATTTGGTTGCATAGATGGCGTTGATCAGCCCAGCGGTGGAAAACACAATGGCTGTCAGCAGGATCACCGTGACCGTAACGAAAATATTGTGAATCTGAAGCTCAACAAACCAGAGACTGAGCAGGGTCACAATCAGCCCACAGGCCAGGCCACGCGCGACGCCGCCCAGCACAAAGCCCATCATGATGACCCAGTTGGGTACTGGCGCGACCATCAATTCTTCGATAGATTTCTGGAACTTGTTGGAGAAAAAGCTGGAGCTCACATTGCCGTAGCTGTTGGTAATCACGGACATCATGATCAAGCCGGGCACAATGAACTCCATGTAGTTGAAGCCTTCCATATCGCCGATACGACGACCGATCAGATTACCGAAGATGATGAAATACAGCAGCATGGTAATGCCGGGTGGTAACAGGGTTTGCATCCAGATGCGAGTGAAGCGGCGCACCTCCTTATAGAGAATGGATGAAAAGGCAACCCAGTAAGGATGGTTCACTGCGACGTCTCCTGCGTAGTGGTCGTAAGATCCATAAAAAGGGCTTCGAGGCGGTTGGTTTTCGGCCGGATGCTGACAATGTCCAGACCCAACTGATCAAAGCGGGCGAAGACTTCATTCAGGTTCTGCTCACGGTCTATATCGAACTCGACGCTGTGTTCATCCACCAGGCGGCCGTTCATGCCGTCCAGGTTCGGTGCTTCGGTCAAGGTGCCGCGCACATCCACCACGAAGGTGGAGCGTTGCTTGCCCTTGAGCAATGCCTTGGTTGTGCCCTGAGCGACGATTTCGCCATGATTGATGATGGCGATGTTGCGGCACAGGCTTTCGGCCTCTTCCAGGTAGTGGGTCGTCAGGATAATGGTCGTACCCTGAGCGTTCAGCTGACGCAGGTAAGACCACATGGAGCGACGTATTTCGATGTCCACGCCGGCGGTGGGCTCATCCAGAATCAGCATCTTCGGTTCATGCACCAGAGCTCGGGCAATCATCAACCGCCGCTTCATGCCACCCGATAACATCCGCGCCTGAACATCTCTTTTGTCCCAGAGATCGAGCTGTTTCAGATAGGTTTCGGTACGGGCTTTGGCGAGGCCACGCTTCAGGCCATAGTAGCCCGCCTGTTGCACGATGATGTCTTCGACTTTCTCAAAGGTATTGAAGTTGAATTCCTGTGGTACTACGCCCAGGCTGCGCTTGACGCCTTCCCGGTCGGTGTCGAGGTCATGTCCGCAAACGCGAACCGTACCTGAACCCTTGTTGACGAGCGACGATACAATGCCCAGAGTGGTTGACTTACCCGCGCCATTGGGGCCAAGCAGTGCAAAAAAGTCGCCTTCTGCCACGTCCAGGTCTATGCCTTTGAGGGCTTCAAAACCGCCACTGTAGACTTTGCGTAATTGGCGAATTTCAAGTGCTTTGGTCATGGTCGTCCTATAATTACTGAGTCGGCTTGCCACCAGGGTGCGTATAAGTGGTTGCTAAAACCCGTTTTTCAATGGAGCTATCATGAGAGTGCTGATTACTGGTGTCACTGGTTTGTTAGGCAGTGGCATCGCTGAACGTTACATAGAGCGGGGCTTTGAGGTGCACGGCTGGGTCAACAGAACCCCTTTGCCTCGCTCTTTGGAACGTGGCGTTCAAGCTGTGAGAACCACAAAAGACCTGCACGGCCACTACGACCGGCTCATCAATCTCGCCGGAGCCAGTGTGGCCGGCGGTTTGTGGACCGACAAACGCAAGCGCTTGCTACGCTCATCCCGCATCGATTTTACCCATCAATTGCTTGCGCCAGCACAGCAGGGTAACTACAGCATTGGTCATCTGGTCAACGGATCAGCCATTGGCTATTACGGCCCGACCCAGAGCCCGGTTACAGAGACCGCGCCCTGTGGTAATGATTTCGGCGCTGCCATGGTCTCCGATTGGGAAACCGAAGCGCTTGAACTGACCGATACCGTCGAGAAAATCAGCCTGATCCGAACCGGTCTGGTGCTCAGCCATCGCGGCGGTATGCTGGGCCAGTTGAAACTGCCTGCAAAACTCGGCCTGTCAACGCGCCTGGGCAATGGCCAGCAGGGTCAAAGCTGGGTTCACGAAGCAGACTG
Source organism: Saccharospirillum sp. (assembly GCA_022565595.1). GTDB lineage: Bacteria > Pseudomonadota > Gammaproteobacteria > Pseudomonadales > Natronospirillaceae > Saccharospirillum. Next base: position 110,653 of record JAIUML010000012.1, read on the forward strand.
GTATGGCGCCCTGGACTGGGTATTCGATCACGATCTGGTCGGCCCGGTCAATCTGACGGCACCCAAACCTGTCTCCCAACAGGAACTCAGCCAGACCCTGGCCAGGGTTTTAAACCGGCCCTGCTTTATGCGCATGCCGGGTGCGCCTTTGCGACTATTGCTGCAGGATATGGCCGATCTACTGCTCGAAGGTCAGTGGGTCATACCAGACAGGTTGCAGCAATCCGGTTACTCATTCGAGTTTCCAGAGCTGGAGCCGGCACTCAAAAACCTGCTCAAGGGCTGAGCCAGAAGCCAGGGCAGACTTGGCCGCTGCGATCCCCTATACTCCGCCTGCCCTGGTTTACTGTAACAGACCAGTAGCCCTTTAAAGCCCGGAGCAGCCGAATGTTTGATACCTCCCCGTTCAAGGGACTCATTTTTGATATGGACGGCACACTGATTGAGAGCGGCCCCTTGCACGAGCGCGCCTGGACAGAGACGCTGGAGCACTTTCAATTGCCCGTCATTCCATCATTAATGCGCTCCCTGGCGGGTGTGCCCACTCGAGGCACTATAGAAATCATCTTGAGAGAGAGCGGCTGCCCCCTCATTGCCGACCTGGATGAGATCAATGAGTACAAGGAAGCCCTGGTCAAGCGCATCGCAGCCGACTATGTTCGGCCAACTCGCTTGGGTGATCTGGCCCGGGCGCATGCCGGGCAAATACCCATGGCAGTGGGCACTGGCGCCTACACCGAAGAAGCCAGAGGCATCCTGGAACACTGCGGCCTGCTGCCACTGTTACAGGCTGTGGTGGGAGCAGACAGGGTAGCCAACCCCAAGCCGGCACCGGATACCTTCCTGCTCTGTGCGGAGTTGCTGGGTGTGGCGCCCGAAGACTGTGTGGTTTTTGAAGACGCAGACCTGGGTTTGAGCGCGGCCAGGGCAGCCGGCATGGTGGCCATTGATGTTCGCTCAGAGTTTTCTTTCGTCAATGTGTATTTTCTGGAAGACTGACAACTACAAGCCGTTATCATTCATGTTGAACAGGGGAGACAGACACTGTGGCCAGCAAATGGGCAACCCGATTTTTCCAGATGGCTGAATTGGTGGGATCCTGGAGCAAGGATCCTTCAACTCAGGTCGGTGCTGTCATTACCGAGGGCAATCGCATTGTCTCGCTCGGTTACAATGGCTACCCTCATGGCGTCTCCGACCGAGCGGACACTGAAGATCGGGAATTGAAATACGCCAAGACCATCCATGCCGAAGAAAATGCCATCCTTTTCGCCAAGCGTGATTTGAAAAACTGCGAAATCTGGGTAACGCATTTCCCTTGCCCGAGCTGTGCCGCCAAGATCATTCAAACCGGAATTTCCGTTGTGCACTGCCCGCAACAAACGGACGATTTTTTGTCTCGCTGGGCAGACAAAATAAAAATCAGTGAATCGATGTTTGTTGAGGCCGGCGTTCAGGTTCACTGGGTAAAAACCTGAATGGATATCATCGGGCCTCTCCTACGAAGAGCTGAGAGCGCTTTGCTTTGTGAAACATTAGTCTCCTCCCGACATTAAAACAATGAAAACGTCGGGAGCCTGTCATGAGAGTGCTGTTGCCACTGTTTGTAGGCCTACTCGCCCATGGCGGCAGGCGGCTATGTACTGGCAGGTTATGACCAGGTCCTTGCCGCCTCTCGGGCGACCTTTATCGAATAGTCAGCAAGGTGTCTGACAGAAGTCGCCCTGCCTGGGTCGACTTCTGCCTGGTCGGTTCAGCTGGAAAATTGCTGCACACTCTGAATGGCTTTATGCCAGCCCTGCTTCAGGCGTTTTCGATCCTCCTCGGGCATGGCGGATTCAAAGGTTTTCTCGCACCGCCAGTTCTCCGCCAGTTCGTCCACGGAGTCGTACCAACCCAGTTGCAGGGCGGCCAACATGGCCGCGCCCAGTGCCGTAGTTTCCGTGACTTCCGGGCGATCAACCGCAGCGCCCAGAATATCGGAAAGGAACTGCATGGCCCAGTCATTCACCACCATGCCACCATCAACCCGCAGGGCCTGGAGTTCATGAGCGCCGTCAGCATGCATGGCGTCCACCAGATCGGAGGTCTGATAGCCGACCGACTGCAAGCCAGCGGTCACGATCTCGGCAATGCCCGTATCGCGCGTCATTCCCAGAATGGCACCGCGCGCGTTAGGGTCCCAATAGGGTGCCCCCAAACCCGTAAATGCCGGCACCAGATAGACGGTTTGCTGTGCAGTCACCTGTTCAGCCAGCGTCGAGGATTCGGCCGCATTTTTAATCAGCTGTATACCATCACGCAGCCATTGCATGGTTGCGCCAGCCATGAAAATACTGCCTTCCAGTGCGTAGGTTACTTCACCCTTCAACCGATACCCCACAGTGGTCAGCAACTTGTTGCGTGATTGCAATGGCTGCTTGCCGGTATTCAAAATCAGAAAGCAGCCTGTACCATAAGTGCTTTTTGCCATACCCGGTTTGAAACAGGCCTGGCCCACCAGAGCAGCCTGTTGGTCTCCCGCTACACCGGCTACAGGAATCGGCGTACCAAAGATTTCAGCATCGGTCTGCCCGAAGTCAGCAGCGCTGTCTTTGACTTTTGGTAGCAGATTTCGCGGAATGTCGAGCATATCCAGAAGGGCGCTGTCCCATTGCTGAGTGTGAATATTGAACATCAAAGTACGGGAGGCATTGGTAGCGTCGGTTGCATGAACCTTGCCGCCCGTCAATCGCCACAACAGGAAGGTATCGACAGTACCGAAGGCCAACTCGCCTTTTTTTGCTCGCTCTCTAACGCCATCGACGTTTTCCAGTATCCAGCGCAGCTTGGTGCCCGAGAAGTATGGGTCCAGCAGCAGCCCGGTTTTCTCGGCAACCCAACTGGCTCTATCGGCCTTCTGCAGTTGTTTGCAGTAGTCCGCTGTTCGTCGATCCTGCCAAACAATGGCGTTATAGACTGGCTTGCCTGTGGCTCGATCCCACACCAGGGTGGTTTCACGTTGATTGGTTATGCCAATTCCCGCCACCTGATCAGCCTGCAAACCCGCCTCTTTCAATACCTGCCGACAAACCGTCAGGGTCGACTCCCAGATGTCTTCAGGGTCATGCTCTACCCAGCCGTTTTCTGGAAATATCTGTTTGAACTCCTGCTGGGCGCTATGCAGAGGCACCCCCGCTTTGTCGAACAGGATGGCACGAGAACTCGTCGTGCCTTGATCAATAGACAGAATGACATCAGACATTGTAACGCTTCTCCGTTAGCCGCTTCGGTCAGTGCATGCAGAGCAGTAGAACGCTATTGACGATTGGCCCACCCTGTAACACCCAGAATAGCAAAGACTGTAGCAGAACCCCTGGCTAAACTCGAAACCTGCATTGATACAGCATTGATCCAGAGCATCCGTCGCTCTCATGGTAACGATTTCAAGACATACTCAGCACCAACAGCGCTTCAAGCACCCTGAAACGTCCAGATAAGGGTGAAAATGGCTGACATCGCGGATTATAAAGGCAAGCGTCGGTAGGATTAAAAAATTCTTGAAAACGTTACCAAGCTTAACCATACTAAGCCAAATAAAGACAACAAAGCGGCCCTCAGGGCGGCACAGACGAGGTATTTATGGTACACGAGCTCTCTGGTACCAGACGTTGGCATTGGCTGAACCCCTGGCTGTTTCTGCTGCCGGCCGCCATCATGTTCTCCGTTTACGTTATTTTTCCCATCTTCCAGAGCATCTGGATCAGTTTTCACGAGTGGGATGGTATTGGCGACAAGGTCTTTATCGGCTTTGACAACTATCGCGAGCTTTTCGACGACAACCGCTTCTGGACTGCCCTGATCAACAACATCCTCTGGCTGGTGTTTTACATGCTGGCGGTGCCGATTGGTCTAGGGGTAGCGCTGTTCCTCAATCAACAAGTGCTCGGCATTCGCGCCGTCAAATCCCTGTTCTTTTTTCCTTTTGTGATCTCTCAGGTCATCGTCGGGGTCGTTTTCACCTGGTTTTATGACCCAAGCTACGGTTTGTTACAGCGTTTCCTGGCCATTTTCGGTGCAGGTCCTATTCCTGTGTTGGCTGATGAAACCCTGGCGACTTACGGCATTATCGTAGCGGGCCTTTGGCCACAAATTGCCTATACGATGATTCTCTATCTGACGGGCCTGAACAACCTGAACCCGGATCAGATCGAAGCCGCGCGGATGGACGGCGCTCACGGCTGGACCATGCTCACCAAGGTGATACTGCCTCAACTCAGGCCTGCGACCTTTATTGCCATAGTGGTTACTGTCGTTGGCGCCCTGCGTTCATTCGATCTGGTGGCGACCATGACCGGTGGCGGCCCCTGGGGCAGCTCCAACGTCCTGGCGTTCTTCATGTATGAACAGGCCATCTTCAGTTACCGCATGGGCTATGGCGCCGCCATTGCTACGGTGCTCTTCCTTATCATGTTGATCTACATCGCCTTCTTCCTGTGGCGCATGTTGCAGGCAGAGAGGGGTTAAAGGATGTTTCCAACACCGATTCAACAAACCAGTCGCTTTACGCAGATCAGTTACCGCATCGCACTGCCGGTTTCCATCATCCTCTGGCTGCTGCCGCTGGCCGCTGTCATGATGACCTCTGTCCGCTCACTGGCAGACATCAATGCCGGCAACTATTGGGGCGTGCCCACCGAATGGATGCTGGTTGAGAACTATACGGCCGTATTCGCCAACACCAACATGGCCCGCTACCTGCTGAACAGCGTCATGATTACCGTACCGGTGATGATCGGCTCTGTTGCCCTGGCGACCATGGCAGGCTTTGCGCTTTCGAAGTTCAAATTCCGGGGTCGCATAGCCATCTTCGCGACCTTTATCGGTGGTAACTTTGTGCCCTTTCAGATTCTGATGATCCCGGTTCGGGATCTGACCATCTCTCTGGGCATGTACGACACCATCTGGGCGCTGATTATTTTCCATATCGCCTTTCAGACCGGCTTCTGCACCCTGTTCATGCGCAACTTCATCATCGGCCTGCCCGATGAACTCATTGAGTCCTGCCGCCTCGAAGGCGCAAACGATTGGCAGATCTTTACTCGCATTATTATTCCACTGGTACGACCAGCATTGGCTGCCCTGGCGGTGCTGATTTTCACCTTCATCTGGAACGACTATTTCTGGGCACTGGTGTTGGTGCAGAGCGATGAAGTCAGGCCGGTGACAGCAGGCATCAGCGCGCTTCGCGGGCAATGGCTGGCCTCCTGGCAGTTGATTTCGGCTGGCTCCATCATCGCCGCTTTGCCTCCGGTCATACTCTTCTTTGCGATGCAGAAACACTTCATCGCAGGGCTGACACTGGGCGCCACCAAGGGGTAATGATGACCGAGCAACTGTTGAGACTGGATTCCAATGCATCCACCCTGCTGATTGAGGTGAATGCAGAAGCACCGGTGATTCGCTACTGGGGAGCGAGGCTGAACGCCGATCCTGCCCCAGGGTTGTGGGGGCCGGCCTTGCCGCAAGCCGGGCAGGATGAAGTCCGGCCGCTGAGCATTGCCTCAACCCTGGCCGATGGCACCTTTCTCGAACCTGCTTTGCGTGCCCACTTTCAAGGGGCCGGCTGGGCACCTCAGTGGCGAGTGCAGAACGTCCGTCAAAACAGCAACCAGATAGGGTTCGACTTGCTCAGTAGCGACCAGCGCTACCGACTTCGTTGGCAGGTCACGCTGGATACAAGCACCGATGTACTCGCCTTCGATGTCACCATCGAGAACCAGAGCGATCGCCACCTTGCTCTGGAGCAGTGGCTAACGACCTTGCCACTACCGAGAAGTTTCGGCGAGATGCTGGGCTTCACCGGGCGGTGGGTGCAGGAATTTCAACCCAATCGTCAGGCTTTGCCCATCGGTTCACTGGAATTCACCAATCTAAAAGGCCGCACCTCTCACGATCACTTCCCTGGTGTTCTGGTTGGTGAAACCGGCTTTGGTGCGCAGCGTGGAGAAGTATTCGCCTTTCACCTTGGCTGGAGTGGCAATCACCGACTGCGCCTTGAGCGCAGTCAGTCGGGCCTGACTCAATTTCAGGCCGGAGCCCACTTGTTGCCCGGCGAAATAGACCTTGAGCCAGGAGAGGATTTCACTGCGCCTACACTCTTTGCGACCCGCTCAGCGAGTGGCTTTAACACCATAGGCCACAATTTCCAGCGATTCGTTCGGCAACAGTTATTGCGCTGGCCGGAGCAAAAACCGAGACCCGTGCACATCAACACCTGGGAAGCCATCTACTTTGACCACACCCAGAAAGCACTGGACGATCTCGCCAGCGCAGCAACCGAAGTCGGTGCAGAACGCTACGTGCTGGATGATGGCTGGTTCCAGGGCCGACGAAATGACCGAGCAGGCTTGGGCGACTGGACAGTCGACACCCAGGTTTACCCCGAAAAACTCCACCCTCTGGCTGCCACTTTGAACCAACAGGGCCTGGAATTCGGGCTCTGGGTTGAGCCCGAAATGGTCAACCCGGATTCCAATCTCTATCGCGCTCACCCGGAGTGGGCGCTCGCGATAGAAGGCCAGCATCAACCCCTGGCTCGCCAGCAAAGAGTACTGGACCTGACCCGACCAGAGGTGGAAGCCTGGTTGTTCGAACACCTCGATGCCCTGCTCAAGGAATACCCCATCACCTATCTGAAGTGGGACATGAATCGAGACCTCGTGCAGGCAGCCAATCAAACCGGCCGAGCAGCAACCCATAAGCAGACTCTGGCACTGTACCGGCTTCTGACCAGAATTCGCAACGCCCACCCTGGCGTAGAAATAGAGTCCTGCGCATCCGGCGGTGCCCGCATGGACTATGGCATTTTGAAGCACACACACCGCTTCTGGTTGAGTGATTGCAATGACGCTCATGAGCGCCAGCAGATGCAGCAATGGGCATCACTCTTCTTCCCGGCTGAAGTCCTGGGCAGCCACATCGGGCCTCTGTCCAGTCATACGACGGGACGCATGCATTCCCTTGCTACTCGCGCCGGTACTGCCTTGTTTGGCCACATGGGCATCGAGTGGGACGTCCGACAGTTGACAGCGAATGAACGCAAAGAACTGCGCCACTTTATCCAGTTGCACAAGGAATGGCGCGACCTGATTCACAGCGGTGTACGCAGCCAATTGAACGCAGACGATCCAAACCAGATTGCCTTTCAAATACTGCCTGAATCCGACAGTGATGAAGACCGCCACCTGGTCAGTGTATTTCAACGGCAGGCGCCGCAATTGGCCCTGCCGGGCGTATTAAAACTCACCGGGCTTGAAGCCACAAAGTTGTACCGACTGGTGCGTCTGATCGAGCCCGACAAAACAGGCCACTTGATGAAAGCGAAGCCAGCCTGGATAAACAACGATACTGCATACAGTGGCGACAGTCTGATGAAAGTCGGCCTGCCACTGCCAGTCATGGACCCGGACACCCTGCTGGTTTTTAGCCTGGTGCCCGACAAGGAATAACCACAAGCGACACAGGATGTGTCGTTGCGGTCGACAGGCCGTCTTTATTCACCCGGTCATGACTAGTGACGGGTGTAGTAATTCTGGCAATGCATGCATGGCCGGACGAACCCCAGCAAATCCGGAAGATTGGCTTGGGTCTCATACCAGCAACAGAACAAGGGTGCCGACATGGCACTAAAACGGGGCCAGGCCCCACATTTCGTCAAACAACAAGTAGAGAAGGACGAGGCTATGAAACTCAGAAAACTACTGACTGCCAGCGCCATTGGTGCCGTTATGATGGCTCAGGCCAGTGCCAGCACACTGGTCATCAACTCCAACCAGTCGGACCCGGCTCCACGCGCCGCCTGGGGAGAATTGATCAATGACTTCCGTGCTGAAAACCCCGACATCACAGTGCGCGTCAACGAGTACGACCATGAAGGCTACAAGAGCGCCATCCGCAACTGGCTGGTAACCTCTCCGCCCGATGTTGTCTTCTGGTTTGCCGGCGAGCGGATGAAATACTTCGTGGATCGCGGCTTGATTGAAGACGTCTCCGACGTTTGGGACAACAATAACCTGCATCAGGATTTCGCCTCCACTCGCTCATCCATGAGCGTCGATGGCAAGCAATATGGCGTACCAGCCACCTACTACCAGTGGGGTATGTATTACAACGCTGACATCTTCAATGAACTCGGACTATCAGAACCCCGCACCTGGGAAGAGTTCATGTCGGTCAATGAAACCATCAAGAATGCAGGCTATACCCCTATCACCATCGGCACTCGCTTCTTGTGGACTACGGCTGGCTGGTTTGACTATCTCAACCTGCGCGTCAACGGGCTCGACTTCCACATTGATTTAATGGATGGCAATGTCCCCTACACCGACGAGCGTGTCCGCAAGGTATTCGAGTACTGGCAACAACTGGTAGATAACGACTACTTTATCGCGAACCACGCGTCCTACAGCTGGCAGGAAGCTCAGGCCCCCTTGTTGAATGGACAGGCGGCCATGTACCTGATGGGCAACTTCCTGACACCCAGCTTCCCCGAAGGCTCCAACTTCGACTTCTTCCAGTTCCCGATTATCGACCCCAGCATCGGAGTTTATGAAGACGCCCCAACCGACACCGTTCACATTCCGGCGCGCGCTCGTAACAAGGACGAAGCACGTCGCTTCCTCGAGTTTGTCGCTCGCCCTGAGGTACAGACCAAGCTGAACCTGGCGCTGAACCAGCTGCCTACCAACGCTCGCTCTGAAGTAGGTGATGACAAGTTCCTGCAGCAAGGCCTGCAGATGCTGTCCAATGCCGATGGTACGGCTCAGTTCTATGATCGCGATACCGATCCCGGCATGGCCGCTGAAGGCATGAAAGGCTTCCAGGAGTTCATGGTCAACCCGGATCGCCTGGACCGCATACTGGCCGATCTGGAGCGTGTACGTCAGCGTACATTCCGTTAATAAAGGACCAGACTGCATAGGGCGGCGAAAGCCGCCCTTTTTTATGCCCTCCATTACAAAGCTTGCTGCCCGATCCCATCATTCCCGCTGTGTCATCAGACCCCTTTCAGCATCTGACAAGCCCTGACTTTTCCTTTACTATTTACAGATCACTCCATCCTTGAAGGGATACAGATGAAGCGACTATTGGTTCGATTGGGAACAGCAGTATTGGGTGTTCTCTGCCTGTTCGGAGCAAACCTGAGCTTTGACCGCGGCTTTACGACCATGAGTGAAGTCCGCCAACTGGATCGAATGCCACCCACCACCATAGAGGCACTGGCCAACGGCCCCTACCGCCTCAGCGGCGAGGTCAGCTCCGCCAATGGTCTGCTGACAGCACCCTACTCCGAACGCGAAGGCCTCTATGTTCGCTATCGCCTCGAAGAAGAATACCGTGACTCCGACGGCAATCGGAAAACCAGAACTCTTGAAAGCGGTGCAAGCAGTACCCTATTCAATCTGACGGATGACAGCGGAACGGTCCTTGTCGATCCAAGTCTCTCAACCGGACAGATCAACTGGGCTATCGACCAGAATTACCGCAGACGTTCCGGCGACCTTATTTACAGCGAGTGGGTTCTGCTGCCTGACCAACTCGTCAATCTGACCGGCAATTATCGACCACAGGACAACAAAATCGTCTTTTTCGAGAATGCCTTCAACCTGCCTTACATCGTCGCTGATCGAGCCCTTCAAGTAGAGGGGGGAAGACGCCTGTTCACCGCGAGCATACTGATATCCATCGCTTGCACCCTGGCCTCAGTAGGTGTGGCTTTGCTGCTGATTTCAGTCAAGGTACATCGTTTCTGGGTTTACGTTTTGGCCATGTCACTCATCTTGATCAGCTACCTCGGATCAACCGGTGTCGTTCACCTGGAAAGGGATTGGCAACGTGCTGCGGATCTCTATCAGAATCGCCTGCAAGGTGTACAGGAACAAGGCATGACGGCTGAGCAATTGGCCGACCTCTATCGCATGAGGCTGGTCATAGAATCAGGTGCTTCACAATGGCCTGACAACCGACTGTTTGAACCTCTGGCCGGGAGTCATTTCCCCGTACCCGATGAGTTATCCGAAAGCGCCAGACAACAAATAGCCGTTGAATTTATGCCTGAACCTGGCAGCCGATACAGCAACGCTATGCTCAGCTTTATAATGGGCCTGCTTAGCATTATTCTGAGCATTGCCTTGCTTCGCTTTGGTATCAAAAGCATAAAGTTGAAACGCCTGATTGAGCATGTACCAACAGCGGCAGCCAGTGGTCTCAGTTTTGGTTTATCTGAACTGAAAGGATTGGTTCGACCAGACGACTTACACCCCACCATCACCAGCAAGTTGTCTCAGGCTCCCTGTGTGGCTTATAAGTACGATATTTCAGAGCGCCGTGGCACGGGAAAAAAGGCGAGTTGGGTCACGCTCGAATCAGGGGAATACAGCACGCCCTTCTGGCTTGAAGACGACAGCGGCAAGGCCCTGGTTTATCCCGAAAAAGCCAACATCAGCTACCCGGAAAAGTACCTGAGGCGACAGGGGCGTAAACGGTACACGGAGTACTGGCTGCCACCTGAACTGAACATCTACTGCCTGGGCTTCGCCGGCATGGATGAGCATCACCCGGGCAATCTCGCCATTCAAAAAGACGAAAACAACCCTTACCTGATCACCACTAAAACCGAAAAAGAAGTGGTTGAAGGCAAAGGCGCGCTAGGCTTTCTATTGACCGCACTCAGCCTTGGCCTGTTCCTGTTCGCAGCAACGACCAGCCTGAGTGCCAGTAGCCAATTGACACCGTCAGACTTGCTGATTACCGCACTATTGGTACCGGTATTTCTGCTCGTTTATGTGCTCATACTGCACTACAACGATCTGATATTTCTGCGCAACAGAGCCGAAACGGCCTGGAGCAATATCGGTACCGTACTGCAACGACGTCACGACCTCTGGCCTAGACTTCAATCGACAGTAGAAGCCTACCTGGAGCACGAATCGCAACTGCTCGAAGACATAACACAACTGCGAACCACCCAGGCACACAAGAGCGACAAGGCAGAGGAATTGAGTGAACACCTGGATCATGAGATTCAGACTGCGCGCAAGGTCATCGCTCGCGCAGAAGATTACCCTGAGCTGAAAGGCAATACGGTTGTTGAGCATTTCATGGCACAGATGGAAGCGACTGAAAATTACTTGTCCCTTTTAAGGAATGCTTACAACGATGCGGTAGAAATATATAACACCCGTATTCAATCGCTGCCGGATGTCATTCTGGCGAAGCTGTTTCGCTTCAAGAGTGGGAACTTGTTTCGGGCCAGGGTAGATGGAGGCTCTTGATGGCGGCGCTGTAGAAAGCCGCTGGAGTGTCGATGTCCTGATCGACACGGCGGGCGTCAGCCCGCTGGTTTGGCTTCAAGGGTCGGCTTACGCCGACTACGTCGATGAGGATATCGACGCTCCAGTGGGAGACCGGCCGCTATAGCGAGCGCCCGGGGGCGGGTTCTGTCGTGACGATGACCGAGTTGATCGCTCGGAAGGACGTCCCTGTTGTTGTGCCAGCCAGGCCATCCCTGGCCTGTCGCGAATGCCTGCCAACGCATGCGTTGGCTCGCTGCGCGACCGG
>JAIUML010000013.1 GCA_022565595.1 Saccharospirillum sp.
CCATAGCGGCCGGTCTCCCATTGGAGCGTCGATGTCCTCATCGACGTCGTCGGCGTAAGCCGACCCTTGTAGCCAAACCAGCGGGCTGACGCCCGCCGTGTCGATGGTGATATCGACACTCCAAAACCAACTAACACCTTCCCGGCTAATGAAAATCCCGCGACAGCAACTCTACCCCCTCCGCCAATTCACTTAACCCCTCAATCCGCTCAGCAATCACATGCACCACATCATTATCCAGAGCCTTTTCCAACAACCCGGTCACCAGTATCAATTGCTCAGTCGTTAACACCTTGATATAGGTCTGCGCCGTCTGTAGCCAGACGATCACATTGATGTTCCCCGTTTCATCTTCCAGCGTCACAAAGGTCACCCCAGCACTGGTCTTTGGCCTTTGCCGGTTAACAACGACGCCCAATACCTGAATGGGTATCCGTATCCGGTCGGGTTGATTGAGTCCGTGAGTCTGGGCCAGGCGCTTGAATCGCTCCTGCTCTGCTCGGGCCAGGCCAAGTAACTGGTCGGCAGGGCAGGTTGTCGGTAGGGCTTTGGCCTGACGCAATAACTGAACAAGGTGTGGGCCCAGAGTCAGGCCCTGGCTGCGGTGGTCTTCACGCAGGTTGTGCAGGGCATCCGGCTCGGGCAGGGCCATGGGGATTTGATCGCTGCTGAAGGCTTCGCTGAGCAGGGAGTCCTGGTGGCGCAGGGCGGCGGTTTGCCAGCGTGCCTGGAAGCGGTTGTCACTGATGGACTGTAAGGCATTGGCTGAGGCAAGGGCGTCCAGATCTTTGCGTGTCAGGTCGGGCAGGTGTTCCAGTGCGGCTATGTTGCTATAGCCTGAGTCTGGTCGGTGCCGCAGCAGGCTTTGTGCTGCCTCAAGGGTCAAACCTTTGACCCGCCTGAGGCCCAGTCGGATGGCGCTGCTGCTGTTGTGATGCACCAGATGGCTGTCCCAATCACTGTGGTTAATGTCGATGGGTAACACCTCAACACCATGGCGTTTGACGTCCTGCACCAGTTGTGAGGCGCTGTAGAAGCCCATCGGTAGGCTGTTGAGCAGGGCGCAACAGAAGGCGGCGGGGTAGTGATATTTGAGCCAACTGGAAACATAGGCAATGAGTGCGAAACCGGCGGCGTGTGATTCGGGGAAGCCGTATTCACCAAAGCCTTCTATCTGTCGATTGATCCGGCTGATAAAGGGGTCCGGGTAGCCGTTTTGCTTCATGTTGGTGGTCAGCTTGTCGCGCAGCAGGCTGATGTGGCCGGTCTTTTTCCAGCTCGCCATGGATTTGCGCAACTCGTTGGCTTCGTCGGCATTGAAGCCAGCGGCGGTCATGGCCAGGGCGATGACCTGTTCCTGAAAAATGGGCACACCCAGGGTGCGTTCCAGTATGGGTTTGAGCGCGGGGTTGGGATAGTCGACTTTTTCCTTGCCGAGTCTGCGTCTCAAGTAAGGGTGCACCATGTCGCCGTGTATGGGGCCAGGGCGAACGATGGCAACCTGGACGACCAGGTCGTAGTAGCACTCGGGTTTGAGCCTGGGCAACATGTTCATCTGGGCGCGGGATTCTATCTGGAAGACGCCGATTGTGTCGGCCTGCTGGATCATGCCGAACACTTCCGGGTCGTTGCGCCGAATGTCCTGAATGCGCAAGGGTTGCCTGTGGTGATCGCGAATGTAGTCGAAGGTCTTGCGTACAGCGCTGAGCATACCCAGCGCGAGGATATCGACCTTCATCAGGCCCATGGCTTCGAGGTCGTCTTTGTCCCACTGGATAACGGTACGACCGGTCATGGCAGCGTTTTCGACTGGCACCAGGTCAGCCACCACGCCTTCGGTAATAACAAAGCCGCCGACGTGTTGTGACAGATGCCGTGGAAAACCGAGCAGTTCAGTCAGCAATTGCTTGAACAGACTGAGCCGTTGTTGAGAAAGGCCAACGCCCTCATCGATGATCTCGTTGATCCAATCCTTGCTGCGATATCGCCAGCCGTAGTTGGCGATGCGTTGCTCGAGTTGATGGATGTCCAGCGCCATTGCCTTACCGATATCGCGCAAGGCACTCTTGGCACGGTAGGTGATCACGGTGGCGGCCAGGGCGGCGCGTTTACGACCGTACTTCTGGTAGATGTACTGTATGACTTCTTCGCGCCGTTCGTGCTCGAAGTCGACATCAATGTCGGGCGGATCACTGCGACCGGTGGAAATAAAACGTTCAAACAGCAGCGAGGCTTCCATCGGATTGACCTCGGTGATGCCCAGGCAATAGCACACCACCGAGTTGGCGGCCGAACCGCGCCCCTGGCAGAGAATGCCTTGGCTGCGGGCGTAACGGACGATGTCGTAGACGGTCAGGAAGTAGTGTTCATAGTCCTTTTCTCGAATCAGGCCCAGTTCTTTTTCGATGTCGGCTTCAATTTTGGGCGTAGTGCCTTTGGGGAAGCGGCGCTTTGCGCCCTGTCTGACCAACAGCCTCAGGTAGGCTTCGGCGCTGTACTGGCCGGGCAATACATCCTTCGGGTAGCGATAGCCGAGGCATTTGAGATCGAAATCGCAGCGTTGAGCGATCTTCATGGTTTCCGTCAGCAGTGCATCGGGGTAGAGGGAGCGCAATTTGTTGAGCGAGCGCAGGTGGTTTTCGGCATTGGGTTGCAAGTGCGGCAATGCCTGATCGAGGCTCTGGTTGAGCCGAATGGCGGTCAGGGCATCCTGGAGGTCCTTGCGCTGTGGGCAATGCATCAGAACGGCGTTGCCGCAGACGGCGGGAACCGATTCGGCATGGGCCAGACCCAACGCCTGCTGCATTTTCTGGTGAGACTGATCCGTGAGCAGGTTGTTGACCAGTACCCAGAAACCCTGTGGAAAGTACGACCGATAACGCCTGAGTTGTTCTGCGTCGTCTACTGTACCACCGGGTTGCCACAGGCAAAAACACTGGTCGAGCTGGTCACCAAAGTCGGTTTCAAGGAGCTGGTATTCGCCTTTTTCGCAACGGCGTCGGGTGCGGGTGATCAACTGACAGAGTTGCTGGTAGGCCTCCTGGTTGGGGGCCAGCAAGACCAGGGTGTGGCCGTTGAAGTGAAAGTGCGCGCCGATGATCAGTTTCAGGTCCAGCCGCTCGGTGCGCAAGGTACGCCAGGCCTTGACGACTCCTGCTACCGAGGCTTCGTCGGTGATCGCCAGTGCCCGGTAGCCGAGTTCCGCCGCGCGCAACACCAGTTCATCCGGGTGGGAGGCGCCCTGCAGAAAGCTGAAGTTGGTCAAACAGAACAGCTCTGCAAAATCGAGTAGGGGCCTGGTCACGCAAAGACCCCTTCCAGATACCAGGCGCCATCGTCATGACGGGCAAGCCAGTGCAGTTGTTCGGTTCTGTGTTGCCAGGCGCGGACGTAATCGCGACGAAAGGCGGGCTGCTGTAGCCACTGGCCGGTCACGATGCGCTCCGGGCCGGACAGTAACTGATAATCACCCAGTCGAATGGGCTTGGGGGTATCCAGCAGCAAGGTCGGGTGTTGTCGGCTGCGGTATTCAACAGGTGTTTCCGCTACGCCCTGTGTCAAGGCCCGTGGCTGGCTGGCATACCAGGGCCTTGGGTCAGGCCCGGCCCAGGGCTGGGTGACTTTGTCGGCGCCAAGGCGTGACAGCAACAGCGACAGCAGGCGCTCGGCATCGGCTTCGGGGTAGGCGGTGCCGAGCAGGTCCCCGTCCAGCCGGGTTTCCGGTTGTGATTGCTGCAAGTGCAGCCGCAACGCCGTTACCGGGGCAGGCAGGGGTTGGCGCTCCAGCGCCAGGCTGGTCAGGGTGAGCCAGTCTTCTACGCGGCGGGTGCCCTGCACGGCCTGCACCTTGACCAGGGTCTCCGGCAATTCCCGGTGCTCCAGCCGCCAGGTCAACTGGGCGGCAGTGAGCCGCTGCACCTGGAGGTAGGCCTCAAGATGTTGCAGCAGGCGACGGGCCGGAAAGATCAGGCTGGTGGCGAGTTCGGCTTCAAAAGGCAACTCCAGCCGCTCGTGAAACTGTCGCGGCGGTTCAAAAGCCTGTCCCAGGGGGTGTGGGCTTTGCAGTGCCTGAAGATGCTTCACCAGGCTGGCACCGAAGCGGTAGCCGAGCTCAGACAGAGGCAACTGGCGCAACTGTTGATGGCGGTTCAGCCCCATGGCGGCAAGCTTTTCGGCATGGCGTTCCGGCAAATCCAGATGCTCCAGAGGCAGTTCATCCAGAGCGGCCTTGATGGTGGCGCGCTCCGGGTGGCAATGGCGCGGGTGATACCGGGCCAGCAACCGAGCGGCCAGGGGGGTATGACCGAGCGCCAATTGATAGCGAAACCCCAGGTGCCGCAGCCGCCGTTCAACCCGGCCGAGCCAGGCGTCCAGGCCGCCAAAAAGCGTCAGCATGGGCGCTGCATTGAGCAGCAGGCCATCCGGCGAACAGAGGCGGATGTCGGCACAGCCGGCATAGAGTGACAGCGCAAGGCGAGACAGCTGCTGTCCGGTCTGTTCTTCATCAATCGGAGCCACCTGAACCTCTTCCAGCAGGCAATAGGCGGTGGATGGGCTCATGCCGGGCCGGACATGGCAACGGCTGGCGGCGGCATTGCATTGCAGCACCTCACGCCCGCCCCGGTCGATCAGCAACTGCGGCAGGGCGTCTGCCTCGCTGGGGCCGAAGCGGCTTTCAAGGGCGAGATGCGGAAAATGCACATAGAGCCAGAGGCGATCAGTCATGGTGCGGCAGCGTATATGTGGGCAGTTTGAGCAAGAGGTGAGTGACCGGCCAGCCGGCCCGACGCTTGAGCACATCGATGCGCACCCGGGTCGCACTCTGAGCACTCAGATGCAGGCGCAGAGCAGCAATGCTGGCATCGGCCTTGTAGCGTTCCGGGCGCAACAGAAATACAGCCACCCGGCTTTGCTCGGCCGCCAATTGCAGGCGACGCATGGGCGCCTTGTCGAGCCGTGAGACCCAGGCCAGTATGGCCTGACTGCCGCCTGTAGTCAGGGCCTTGTCGAGGCACCAGAGCAGGTCATCCGGGCGAGGGCTATGGCCGACCAGCACCCGGGAAAGGTTCAGCCCCCAGTGGGCGAGACCAGGCCCGTGTGGCCGAAACGGCGGGTTGAACCAGAGCTGCCAGCCGGGGGCGTTCCGGCTTTGTTGAGCCAGATAGGGCAATAACAGTCGCAATTCACCCTGACCGGGATGGCGATAGAGAATCTCGGTGACCGCCCCCAGCGGCCAGCCACCGCCCGGCAGCACCGCATCCAGCTCGGCATACTGGCTTGGCCCTGCCTCGATGTGGGTGTTTTGCCAGTTCTGGCCACTCCAGATCTGGCCGCTGTCGGTGAGTTGGTCGAGTAGAGTCATGGCGAGTAATACTGTTTATAAATACAGTATTAGTATAATGATCCTGCCCGGTTTTGCCAGCCAGCATTAGATGTCGCAATTTTCTGCTAACCTGAAGTCATCCAGAACGAAGCAGGAAAGGCAGTGCATCAACATTGGTTTCCCTGGTTGGCCCTTCATCTATCGTCACAAGAACGGTTATTCCAGCAGACTCACATAGCCAGTACTCGTCGTCATGCCATGGCGTTACTGTTCATTGGGGCTTTGGTTGCGAGCTTTTTCTTGCTTTATTCTTACCTGTTCTATGGTGAATGGACCAGCATGCAGACCCATCTGGGATGGGTTCTGGCCGTAGTTATTCTGTTTATACCCGTTGAGCTGAAAGTCCCAAACGAATATTGGCAACCAACCGTTGCTGTGATGTTGCTGATCGTCCTGACGTTGATGGGGTGGGTATTTCGCGAAGAGGTGGTATATACCGAGTCGCTCAATGCTGGAGGGCCCATGACCGTTGCTCTGGTTATAGGTGCTATGCCAGTGTTTCATCTGGGCTGGAAATTGATCCTGTGGGGTTATTTTGGAGTCGTGGTTCATGTGGTGATGGCCAACACAGCGTTGTACGACTCCTGGACGCTGGTATTTTATCTCGTAGCTGTAATGATTCTTTCGATGGCCCAGGCGCAGACCGACCGCTTGTTACGTTATCAGTTCAGGGTTGAGCAACTGGAACGGCTGAAAGCTCAGACGGACCAGTTAACCGGCTCCCTGAACCGTTATGCCTTTGAGCAGCACATGAACGAGCTATTGAACTCCCTGCCAGAGCAGGAGTGTCTGGCTCTGGCCATGATAGATATCGATTTTTTCAAACGATACAACGACCACTATGGTCACCTGCAAGGCGATATGGCGTTGGTGGAAGTGGCCCAGGCGTTGAATGCCCTGCCAGCTGATCTGGTGGTGCGCTTTGGCGGTGAAGAGTTTGTCGTTGTCTGCCAGTTCAGTGGTGAAATACCCGCCTGGTTGCAGCAGCTGTCAGAGAATATAGCGTCGCAACGGATCGAGCATAGCCAGTCACCACTGGGATTTTTGACTGTTTCCGTCGGTTTGGCGGTCTATCAACATGGCGCTGGCAGTGCATTACCCAGTAGCAGCTCGCTGCTGGGCATTGCTGACGCCGGTTTATACGAAGCCAAGCAGAAGGGCAGAAACCAGCTTTGTTTGAGTTGGGTCGATCAGTGATGGTCCAGCAGGCTGCCCACATCGGTATGCTGGGCCATCAACTGCTCCAGGGCGACGGGGCTGACCAGTTGATACAGGCGGTCATCCTTTTCGATGGTGCCCTGGATGTAGCCGCCAGCCATATTGGTATCCATGTCATCGACGCTGAAGTACTGCACCCCTTCAACCTTGGTTACGGCCAGGCCCACGCGTGAATCCGGGAAGTCGAGTACCAGCATAAAGCTGGGCTCGGTCATTTCACCGTGCCCAATCATTTGCAATACGTCAATGACGGCCAGGGTTTCCCCGCGCAAGCTCACCAGCCCCATGACGCCTACTGCATTGCTCGGAACCGGATTCAGCGTCTGCCAGGGCACTACCTCCTTGATCAAGGTAGCAGGAAAGGCCAAAGGCTCGGAATCAAGCTGTATCACAACCCACATTTCATTCGACATCGACATTGTTTGGCTCCGTTTACTGGGCACAGGCCCGACAGGCTATCAGGGGCGGTAATCAGGCCTACCACACTGCAAAAGCCTAGTGCGACAGGAAGAGACCTGCAAGTTGTATCGGCCAGGTCGGGATAAGGTTGAGTCCCTTGCAGGTTTTGGTAGGCTTGCCTGCCCAGGTCGAGACTCGCCATGCCCTATACCGACGAACAGCAGCAAATACTGGCACATCCGGGCGGCCATGCCCGCATCATTGCCGTGGCCGGTTCCGGTAAAACGGCCACCTTGACCGGTTATCTGTCTCGAATTCTGGCAGCAGGTGCCAACCCGAGGCGCTTGCTGGTGCTGATGTACAACAAGGCCGCTCAGCAGGATTTCTCTCGGCGCTTGCAGCAGTTGTCGCCCAATCTGGCTTTGCCGGAAGTGCGCACCTTTCATTCCCTGGGTTATCGGTTGTATCAGCGACTGGTGCAGGAAGGTGATCTGACGCCTTTTCACCGGACTCTCCTGACCGACGCACAAGTGGAGCCCTTGGTCTGGCGCTGGTTGCGCGAATTGGCCGACGAAGATCTGGCAGAAGACATCCTCAATCGCAAAAAGAAATGGGTCGAACCAGCGATGACCTTTATCGAACTGGTCAAAAGCGGGCTGGATGATCCGGCCGAAGTGTTCGAGCAATCCGGTTTGCCCGCTCAATGTGCGATCTTTGTTGAGGTGTTTGAGCGCTTTGAACAATGGCGCAAGGATCAACGCAAGGTCACCTTCAGTGACCTGCTGTACGACCCGGTTTGTTGTTTCGAGGCCAACCCCGCTATCGCCCAACGCTATGCTGGTCATATGGCCGAAATCCTTGTGGACGAATACCAGGACATCAATCCCATCCAGCAGCGCCTGTTGCACCATCTGCATGGTGGGCGTGGGCAGCTTCTGGTGGTGGGTGACCCGGACCAGACCATCTACGAATTCCGCGGCTCGGAGCCTGGCCTGCTCACCGATCACTTCAGCCAGACTTATACGCCCGTCACCGACTATCAACTCAGTTGGACCTTCCGCTACGGCCATTGCCTTAGCCTGATGGCGAACCAGTTGATGAGTCGACAGGCCTTTGTCGGCGCCGAACGGACGCTGTGTTTGTCCTACCCGGGCACACCCGATACTCAGGTGGAGGCGATTCGTACTGGTGACAGCGCTCAGACTGCCCTGGTAACCATACAAGGCTTGTCGGCCGAACACAGACTCTCGGACATCGCCGTGCTCAATCGGCTCTGGGCGAACTGTGCCCGACTCGAACTGCTGCTGTTGGCTGCCAACCTGCCTTACCACCTGGATCATCACCAGGGTGTTCTCGAACGCTACGAATTGCAGCCGTTCTGGGTCCTGCTTGATCTGGCCCAGGGAACTTTTGCCCAGTATGACGACGAACAGCGACGCCGCGCCTGGCGCACCATTCTGACGCAACCCTATCTGAAAATTCGTAAAACGGTGATAGATGAACTGGTCGAGCGCTTGCAAAGCGTCGCTCATGACACCGCCCGGCATCTGCGTAACGCCATTCCCGAATCGCTGTCGAGTTATCAGGCCGATCAACTGATGACGCGTGCTCGACTGTTGCAGGAAGCGGAGGCAGGAAAGGGTAAAGCATCGGATCTTGTCAGTGGCTGGATTCGAGCCACCGACTACTACGAAGCGATGAAAGACAATGCGTTCTCGGTGCAGCAGGTCGATGACCAGACCGGCACCGTCAAGGCGTTCGCCACCTTTGTCGGCCAGCAAGGCTGGACCTCTGCCCAGGCGGCTCAGGCGTTGCGTGATTTACAGCAGCGCCGGGCTCATGCCGATCAGGACGCTGTGTACCTGACTTCCATTCACAAGGCCAAGGGTCGACAATGGCCGGTGGTGATCATCCCCGAGTTGAACGACCGCTTCTTTCCCTATCATCCTGAAGGTGATCTGAGTCGCCCCACCTCCGAAGCCAGTGAACGACGTCTGCTCTATGTCGCCATGACCCGGGCGCAACAACGACTCTTTTTGCTGACGCCAGACCAGAGCAGTGAAGACCCACCCAGCCCTTTCTGGAACAGCCTGCAATGGCAAGGCTGTCAGACACTGACCGAAGCGCTAAAGCGAGGCGACAGCGAAGTCACCCTGCCGGACTCAATGGATACCCTGATGGTGCAACGCTACCTCACCGCCATAGAGAAGCCATTGAGCGTGCACTGGCACGCGACAGCAACTGAACCTGGCCCGACCGAACTTGCCCCTCAGCGCGTGCATCACCGCAGCCTCGGTGTAGGTCGCGTCCTGGAGCAGGATCAACAACGCCTCACCATACGTTTTGTCAGCAACGGCAAAACCCGCCAGTTCGACCGCGAAACAGTCTGGCCATTACTGACCTGGTTGTAAGTCCGCCCTGAATCTCTGTGCGTATAAAAGGATTAAGTAATACAACGCAAGGGGGAGGAGGCCAGTGTGGAAAGCATCCATCGTAACAGCCTTGATGGCTTTGATTGTGAGCGGCTGTAGCAGTATGACTGTCATGACCTATGAAGACAGCGAACCGGTGTTTGATCCGGTAGCCTTTTTTAATGGACCTATGGTGGCCGAGGGCATCGTTTTGAGCCGCAGTGGCAAGGTAACTCGCCACTTCAATGCCACCATTGATGCCCGTTGGGACGAAAATGGCGGTGTACTTGACGAGGTTTTCGAATGGAGTGATGGAGAAGAACAGACACGCGTCTGGACTTTTGAGCGGGTCGACGAACAGACCTATATCGGCCGTGCCGGCGATGTAGTGCGACCAGCGCAAATGCGTTTCGCCGGGAATGCCATCAACATGAAATACGTCCTGGCGGTGCCGATGTCCAACGGCCGAACCATCAATGTGACCATGGACGACTGGCTCTACATGGTCAACGACCAGACGCTGATCAACGTCACTGAAATGACTAAGTTCGGGTTCAAGGTGGGTGAAGTCATACTGACCATGCGCCGCCTGCAATAGCAGAACTTTGTGTGGCGACTACTGTGATTTTAACCGCCACTCTGGCTTAATACGCGCCATATTCGCTGCGTAGTGTTTAACAATGTTTCTAGCGTGGGTTGCCGTTCTAATCGGCCTCGCCAGCCTGGTCTGGAGTGCCGATCGTTTCGTTGATGGTGCTTCGGCAACGGCCAGGTATCTGGGCATGTCACCCTTGCTGATCGGCATGATCATCATCGGTTTTGGTACCTCGGCGCCAGAGATGATTGTGTCGGCGTTTGCTGCATCCGCTGGTAACCCTGGCCTGGCTCTGGGTAACGCCTATGGCTCCAACATCGCCAATATAGGCCTGGTGATCGGTCTTGTTGCACTCATTGCTCCGATCAATGTGCATTCGCAGGTGATACGGCGTGAGCTTCCCATTCTACTGAGCATTACCCTTCTGGCCGGTTGGCAATTATTGAATGGCGAACTGAGCCGATTGGATGCCTTTATCTTGTTGTTGGTGTTTTTCGGGGTGATGGGCTGGTCAGTTCTTCAAGCACGAAAACAACCGCAGGATGTTTTAGGTGCTTCCATGAATGCCGAGTTGGAAGACTTGCATCTGACTCTGCGTCAGGCCCTGTTCTGGCTGATATTGGGGCTGGTTGTTTTGATTATCAGTTCCCGTGTGCTGGTTTGGGGTGCTGTCAGCGTTGCTCAGAGCCTCGGCGTCAGTGATTTGATCATCGGTCTGACGGTAGTGGCTATTGGAACTTCTTTGCCGGAACTGGCGTCCTCCATAGCGGCCATTCGCAAGCAGGAGCACGATCTGGCCCTTGGCAATATAGTGGGTTCCGGGTTGTTCAATACATTGGCCGTAGTCGGTATAGCGGCGGCGATTCATCCGCTACAACCAGAGCCGGAGGTCTTGCTGCGCGACTGGAGTCTGATGCTGGCGTTGACGCTCGGCCTGTTGATAATGGGCATTGGCTGGCGTGGACGTCAGGGGCGAATTAATCGTTGGGAAGGGGGCGTTTTGTTGATGGTTTATGGCATTTATATGGCTTACCTGGTGCGCTCGGCCTTGTTGGCCAACCTCTGAATTTGGCCTGATTCTCTGAAAACAGGGTTTAAAATTCATTATTTCAGGGTTCAACAGTTAAACAGTTAACAATTTCACCATTGAAACCGTGAAATACCTTGGTTCTGACCGGGAAGCAGGTAAACTCTTTGTAATCTACTATAAGGGTTGTCTCCAGAAACACGCTGGTTTCAGCTAAAAAACCGGGTTGGAATAATCTACAAAATGGTCAAGGAACGTGAAATCAGAACCGGCCCGGGGCAACCCGGGTTGTGGCGGCTCGCAGTGGTGACGTTACTGTCGGCATTGCTGATGGTGTTGGCCGGCTGCCGAATGGATGTTATGGACGATACCAATACCAGCAATGCTGTGCGCTATGCACCCACTCCGCTGTTGCTGGATCAACCCTCGGCTTTTTCCATTACCGATCATAGCCCACTGCGTGGAGCAACGGTTCAAGCACTGAACCGCGAAGTCATGATCAGTTTCGATGCGCCATTACTTGCAGCCACCGTGACCAACAGCAGTGTGCGTCTCTGGCAGGATCGTCAACTGGTGGCCGCCAACCTGGTTTACGTTAATGATACGCGTACCGTCCGTCTGGTACCGCGCCAGCCTTTGTTGCCCAATCGTCAATATCGGGTAGAAATAACCTCCCGACTGCTTGCTGAAACGGGCGACCCCTTTGCCGGAGCCGAATGGGTATTCACTACCGCCGGTAAAATCGGGGCAACTCGCCAGAGCACGATCGATCTCTGCGGTAGCGAAGAAGCGCTGGCCATGCTCGATGCCATCAATCAGGCTCGCCTCAATGGCCGTCAGTGCGGTGTACACGCCATGCCTGCCGTTGCGCCCCTGGCCTACCAGTGCCAATTGGCAGAAGTGGCAGAAAGCCATGCTGATGATATGGCGCGTTACCAGGTGCTCAGTCATTTATCCAGCGACGGAATGAGCCTGGCAGATCGTTACCAGACCTTTGGTATCGCATGGCAACGTCTGGCTGAGAATATCGCCGCCACCTCGACGGATTCAATGTCATCGGTCATGTCCAAATGGCTTGGCAGTGAACCCCATTGTAAAACCTTGCTTGATCCTGAATTGACCCATTTCGGTATGGGACGGACTCAGGGTGGCAACTTCCAATTCTGGGTGCAAAACTTCGCCTCAGGTGTCCAGGAAGTGGATTAGCAACGGTTTTTTTCACGCCTTTTTATTTTTCGGACTACACTGGAACGATATGCTCCAGATGAGTTGAATGCCTCTAGTTGTAGAGCCTTCTGGTCTTCTAACCGAAAAAGGAAGCGGCTGCTTGACCTTTCGAAGTGTTCCAGGTTGCCTATCAGGCTTGCTATGCATTGGCTGGTTATGGCTGGCCACGGTCTCTACAGCAACCGCAGACACTGATGGCTGGTTGGCTGGAGCGGATGCCGTCTGGGTGGATTCCACTGGAGTGGCAACACCAGAGCGTGCTCGGAGCGCCCTGGAAGCCTCTACGCTCGAGCAGGTGCCACCACTCAGTCTCTCGCCTGTCTGGATACGCTATCGTCTCTTCTTGCCCAATGATGCCAGCCCCGTGTGGGTATTGAGCAATGAAAACCCCATCGTAGCCACAACCGATGTGCATCTTTTCGACGCCAATGGCCAACTGCTGCAAAGCCTGGCCTTGGGGCATCGGGCTGAGAAACCTGAATCGTCCCACTTGCAGCGTCAACAGGCCCGCCTGATGCTGGAACCGGGTCGGGCTTATGAGCTGCTGGTCAAACTGGAAAGCAGTACTCCTTTAACGGTTGCCCTTCGTTGGCTGCCGGAAGCCGACCTGAGTACCTACAATCAGCACCGTTATGCGCGCTACTGGGTCATGATGTCGGTGGCGCTGGCCATGTTCCTGTTCAATGCTGTCCTGTTGCTGGGTAGACGTGATGCTGCCTATGGCTGGTTCATGGCGTTTCATGGGGTGGTCGTGTTTTACTTTGCTGGCTTGACTGGCTATGGCTACCTGTTCATGACAGCGTCTGCCGTGCAATGGGTCGCCAACCACATTATGACGCTCAATTTCCTGCTCTTGTTCCTGCTGTTTCGTTTCTCCATGAGCTATTTGTCGCAGCCAGAGACCCAGTCCATCCGGTTGCCGGGCTGGTTAAGCAAGGCGATTCCGGCCGTCCTGTTTGCAGGGGCTTTGCTCAGCCTGCTCGTTGAAGATCTGGTCCTGTTCCCCTTCTATGTGGTAGCTCAGTTACTGACATTTTTGCCCATTTTCTGGCTTTGTTGGCGCCATGCGCAAACAGGCTACTCACCAGCATGGTTGATACTGGCATCGATCGTCATTCAGCTTGCGGGCGGTACCCTGGCCACCCTGGCCTACATGGGGCTGCTGGCACCGAACCTGCTGCTATTGAACGCCTTTTTTGTCAGCACCGTTGTCGAACTCTTGTTGATGTCTTTCGCTGTAGTGGTGCGCATGCGCTTTCTCGAGGCCCGTCAGCAAGCACAGATGTTGCGTGATTCGGATACGGAATTGCCCAATCTGCTCTACCTGGACAGAGTGCTTGTCAGCCAATGGCCGAGCTTGCGCAGCCGTTTGAAACACCCCATGGTATTGATGATAGAGCTTTCCGGGTTCAAGTCGGCTTTGCAACTGATGGGTCCTGGCTTGTCGCAACAGCTCTGGAAGCAGGCCGTGAACGACTGGAACGATGCCCTGCTTGATCTCCCCTGGGCGGTCCCTTTGCCGAATTTTGAACGCCAGGTAACGGTGCTGATCTGGTCGCGGTCGAGCTTACTGTTGCTGGCCGACTGTGCAGACCTCAACAGGGTAGAGCGGGATCTGGCCAGGATGCGTTGGCGGTCGCTGGAGGTAGAAGAGCAAAGCCACGAGTTGGAGGCGCGGCTGGCGGCCTATCCGATTGGCGAGAACGAGGTCAGCCTGGATGAAGCCCTGCGCAAGCTCAGTGTCGCTCAGGTAACCGGTACCCAACAAAGACGTTTTTTTCAGGTCTACGAACCGGCACAGGATGCCTACTTCAACCGGCAGAACCAGTTGCTTCGGGCTCTGCATAGAGCCATAGAGCGCGATGAACTCTGTTGCTACGTGCAACCCATATTGGATCTGCACAGTGACAGCATTGTCGGGGGTGAGGTGCTGTTGCGATGGCAACATGAGCAGTTTGGCTGGGTATCGCCAGCCGAGTTTATTCCCCTTGCTGAACAAATGGACTGGATGAGTGACATCACGCTCTGGGTGTTTCGCCAGGTGGCTCATTGGCAGCAAAGCACAACGCGCAAATTACCGTTGTCGGTCAACCTCTCGGTGCTGGATCTGGAGATCGAAAAGGATCGCACGGATCTGGCTCAGGCGCTTCAGGGCATGAACCTGGATCTGAGTTTGCTGAAAGTTGAGGTAACCGAGACGGTGCTCATGAAGGAGCCCGAGGATTGCGTCAGAAGCCTGAATCGATTGCGGCAGCTGGGCTGTCAGATCAGCATCGATGACTTCGGCACTGGCTACAGCTCTCTGGCCTATTTGAGTCGCACTCAGCCCGATGAAGTGAAAATTGACCGGGCCTTTATCAAATCGCTCACCGCCTCAAATGTCGATCGGCGCATCGTCAGCGCCATCGTGCAGTTGGCCAGGGGCATTGGTGCGCAGGTCGTCGCCGAAGGGGTGGAAGATGCGTCCAGCCTGAAGGACTGCATTCAACTCGGCATTGATCGGGCTCAGGGCTTCGGTATCGCCCGCCCTATGCCTCTGGAAGACTTCGAGGGCTGGCTCAACGATTACCTTCTCTTTGCCTCACAATCCTCCCTGAGGTAGCCAGCTAGATCAATAACAGTAACGTACCGGGAAGGCCTGGTTCTGAAAGCTGAAAAAGGCATTTTGCGCTACCTGAACCGTCACTCTGGCCTGGAAGCGAAAACTGGCGGTATCGACCATGAAGTCGAGCCTATCCTGAGCTCTGGCAACACCGGGTTTGAACGGCGGAGTCCAGTCGACATCGTAGCTTTCCCACAGCGTCACCGTCACCGGTATTTGCCCATTCAGGTCGGCTTCGGCGGCGTTGTTGATCTGTTGCATCAACTGCCGTAGTGGCAAATTGATTTCGCTATCGCCTCTGGACAGACTGCGGTTCAGGGTCCAGCTCTCATTACCGCAGTGAGCGGTGAAAGACCAGCCTCTCGGTCTATTGGTTTCGCCCCGAACCGACAGTGTGAGCTCGTCTTCTCTATTGAACAATTGCCCTCTCAGCGATTCGGTACCCCTTAGATACACCGGCTCACCAATGGGCAGATCGAGTGTGCCAAAGCCATCCAGAATCAACCGATAAGGGCCCAATTCCGGGTCGAGCTCCAGACGGTAATGCCCGGTTTGAGCGCCGCGATTCATGGCGATGATTTCGCCACCACTGGTCAAAACCTCTGGCCGGTTGGCATCGGCATTCACCTTGCGTTGCCAGAAGCCACTGCGCAGATCAGTGCGCAAGTCGACCCGATCGGGTTGATGCTGGTAATCGACAGTCGCGCTGAGCTTTTCCGGATCAACTCTGTCTATTGGAACCGCACTGCAGCCAGCCAGCAGCGCCAGGGTTGCCAGCACTGAAAAGGTCACTCTGATCATGGTCAATCGCTCGAAGATGAAAAATACAGTTGAAACCTATAATCTCACAACCCTGGGCGCGGGGCGACCAGCCCGGCCAGGTGTTTACCGGAAATTTTTTGTTGAGGGGCAGGATGGCAGGCACAGGAGGAGATGATTCGATGAAATTTGATGGGCCTGAGGGTGGGCCCTTGTTGATACTGGCACACGGTGCCGGTGCCCCCATGGATTCGGACTTCATGAATCGCATGACAGCTCTGCTCAATGAGCAGGGCATTCGCATCGGGCGTTTCGAGTTTCCCTATATGGCAGAGCGTCGAACAAGCGGCAAAAAACGGCCACCGGATCGCGCGCCCAGGCTATTGGCGCATTTCCGCGAGGTGTTGGATCAGGTTGAGTCGCCGGTCTTTATCGGTGGTAAATCCATGGGCGGTCGTATGGCTACGATGCTGGCCACTGAGGTTCCGGTAAAGGGGGTCTGTGTGCTCGGTTACCCCTTTCATGCACCGGGCAAGGAAACTCCGCGTATCGATCACTTTGCCGACCTGCAATGCCCTGTATTAATTTGCCAGGGCGAACGTGACCCCATGGGGCAACGCGCTGAGGTGGAAGGCTACGATCTCGGTCAGGCCGTAGAATTGCATTGGCTTGGCGACGGTAACCATGATCTGGCGCCGCGCAAGGCCAGTGGCCTGAGCGCAGAGCAGAATTGGCTGTCTGCCGCGCAAGCCATCGGCGACTTTATCAGGAGAGCCGTTTCGCAGCATACCACTGCAAAATGAACGGTGATTGCCAGTTGAACCAGTGTTCAACCAAGGGCTCTTCCTTTCCTGATGCTGCCATGGCTGGTATTCTAACGGGCTGAGTGTTGACCACCGACTTTGATCAACCAGGAGTTGCGGTACGAAACCGGTCACACACCTCGGCCTCCCTTGCATAAACTGGGGCCATACATTCTCAGGCTGTTCCATCAGCCAACTCCAACAGGAGCCTCCTATGAACATTGCTGCACAACGCGTCGTATCCATTCATTATGAAGTCAAAGATGAAGATGGCGTCGTTGTAGACTCCTCAGAGGGCCGCGAGCCACTGGTCTACCTGCACGGACACAACAACATTATTCCCGGCCTCGAAAAGGCACTGGACGGACTGAGCACCGGCGACGACTTTGATGTTGTTGTCCAGGCAGAAGAAGCCTATGGCGACTACCAGGACGCACTGGTCCAATCTGTGCCCATGGAGGCGTTTCAGGGTGTCGAGAAAGTTGAAGAAGGCATGGTGTTTACCGCTCAAACTCAGGGCGGGCCTTTGCAGGTTACCGTTACGGCCATCGAAGCTGACACCGTGACAGTCGATGGCAACCACCCTCTGGCTGGCAAGGCTCTGAGCTTCAAGGGTTCCGTCAACGAAGTGCGTGACGCCTCAGCTGAAGAACTTGAACACGGCCACGTACATTCCTGATGGCCGCCAAACCCCGCCCTTGTGCGGGGTTTGACTACCCTTCTCGCCTGTTCAACCTGCTTTGTCACCGGCTGCAGCCAGCCTGAATGTGTGAATTGAAGTGGATCCTTGATGAAAATACTGAAACAAGCACTGTTCCTGGTCGCCATCCTGGCCATGTTCTGGTTATTGTTGTTTTCGGAAGGTGAGGGGCTGGTCGCAGATTGGGTAATAGCCAATGACTGGCCAGTACTGCAGGTTGTGCTGGTCGCTGCAGTGCTCTATGCGCTCCTGTTGGCGATTCCTTTTTTCCCTTCGGTCGAGTTCGGTTGGCTCATCATGGCGGCCTTTGGTACGGTCGGCATTCTGGCCATCTGGCTGGTAACACCCCTGGGGTTGCTTCTGGCCTATGGGATCGGGTATTGGCTGAGAGATTGGCCATGGGTCATCAGGGTTCGTCAACGCATAGCGGCCTTGCCTGCGCAACCGGGAGACAACTGGCGTCAGCGCGGTATCAACTGGGGGTTAAAGCGCTTGGGTTCTCACCCCTATCTGATGCTGGTGGTACTGATCAACCTGCCCGGCAACTGGATGATTGGCGGCGGCGGCGGTATCGGCATTATGGCTGGCGCCTCAGGCCTGTACCGGCCGTGGTGGTATGTTCTGGTATTAATTCCGGCAACTGGCATCGTTGCCACCGCCATGTTGCTGGGCATCGAATTGCGCAAATAAGGTCATAACAGGGGGCTGGCGAGCTGAGCCAGATTCTCCATTAGCCGCTTGTGGTAGGCTCTTTTGCGCCACTGTGTTAAATCCAGTTGATGACTGCGGTTGCGGTAGTGCTCTATAACGCTGTGCATGTCCTGCGAAAAGCGGTGGTCATCCACCACCAGAGTGGACTCGAAATTCAACCAGATGCTGCGCATATCGAGGTTCACAGAACCCACCAGCGCCAGGTGATCATCGATCAACACGCACTTGGTGTGCAGCAACCCTTCTGAAAATCGTAAAATCTCAACGCCATGGCTGAGCAGTTCATCGTAAAAGGAGCGGCTGGCATACTGAACAAGGCGGCTGTCGTTGCGCCTTGGCACCAGCAGAGTGACATGAAGCCCGCGCTTCGCAACGGACTTCAAGGCCTGGGTCAGAGCCTCGTCGGGTACAAAGTAGGGTGAACTGATGACTACGCTTTCCCGGGCATTGTGAATCGCCGTCAGCAATACCTGCAGCAGTATGTCTTCATCCAGGGCCGGACCAGAGGGCAGAAACTGCATCAGACTGCCACCTTTGGCCGGCGGATGAGGCCAGTATAGGGCGGCGTCCAGGCGCTGCTCGGTTTCCATTTCCCAGTCAAACACCAGTGTACCCTGAATTAAGGCAGCAATGGGGCCTTCCAGCCGAACCATGACATCTACCCAGGGACCGTAGCCGCTGTTTTTTTTGAACCAGGTCGGGTCGGCCAGGTTCATTGAGCCAGTGTAGGCCAGACGATTATCGATGGTGATCAGTTTGCGGTGTTGGCGCAAATCAATGCGACGCAAGGACATACGAAACAGGTTGGCGTGCAGCACGTCCTGAACGTCCACCCCTTTGTCTCTTAATACCCGGCAGCGCTCACTGCGCAAAAAACGGTTGGACCCCACGCTGTCCAGCAACAGGTGGACGCGAACACCACGTTCCTGGGCTTCTTCCAGGGCCGCCAGCACATCTTCCACTCGACCTTGCGGTTGCAGGATGTAGAACTCCATGAAGATCCAGTCTTGGGCTGCATGGATATCGGCCTGCAACTGTTCAAAAAAGTCAGCGGGTTTATCCAGCAGTTGCCAGTGGTTGCCAAACATGGCGGGCATGCCCAGGCTGCCGAGAGTGATTTCCATGACCGGACGCAAGGGCGATTGATCCATCTGCGTCAGAGCGTTGCGCGCCGAAATGTGGTTCAGCCATTGACGGTAATAGAGGTATTGGGTTTCAGCACGACGCGCCCTTCGGCGGCCGAGATAACGCTCGCCAAACATCAGGTAGAGCACAAAGCCGACCAAAGGAACAATGTAGACGAACAGCAACCAGGCCAGAGTTACCCCGACACTGCGGCGCCGCATCAATATTCTCAAGGTCAATGCCAGAATGATGAGTGCGTAAAGCACCACCAGCAGTGTCAGTAGCCAATCCCAGGACATGGCGAAGTCGAACGCTTATTGAAAGCTCAAGAGTGGCGTGTTTTAGCGGTCAATTCAAGCGTGCAGCATCAAGTCGCGCGTGTACTGACGCATAAAGACGTTGTAACTGCCATCGTTGAGCATGCGAGTAACGCGAATAGGGGAATGGGCTGCAATATGCTTGAGGTTGACGGCGCGTTCAGGGCACGCCTCCTTCTGGGGTCCGCGAACAATAGAAACCTTGGGTAGCAATCGCGCATCGTGGTTCTGACCAATGACAATGCCAACCTCGCCACTGCTGAGTTCCACCAGGGTGCCCACCGGGTAGACCCCCATCAACTCGATGAATTGCTCGACCAGCGTCGCGTCATAAGCCTGGGCGCGGCCTCGATACAGCATGCGAATGGCATCGTAAACGGTCATGGCCTGAGCATAGGGGCGATCGGTGGTCATGGCATCGTAACTGTCCAGAATACGAATCAGTCTGGCCAGCAACGGCACCTGGCCTCCCACCTTGCCAACCGGGTAACCGTTCCCATCGGGTTGCTCGTGGTGGAAGTAACAGGCCTGTACTATCTCGGTCTCGAAGCCGGATTTTTCCAGCAGATAACGCGTCCATTTTGGGTGCTCACGTACCTGCAGCCATTCTTCTTCTGTCAGCGGTTCTGGTTTGGTCAGGATGGACCTGGGCAAGCGCAATTTGCCCAGATCGAACAGCAAACCCGCCAGGCCCGCCTGACGCACCTCTTCTCTGGGCCAACCACAATGTATGCCGAATACCATGGCCAGCAGGCTGACATTCATGGCGTGTTCGTAACTGTAGTCGTCGTGGCTGTGAATGCGCGATAGCCAGGTCATGGCAGGAATGTTGTCAGTCAGGGCATCAATGCACTGGTCAACCTGGGCTGTCATCCGCTGGGGGCAAGGCAATTGGCCCTGAGTGACTGCCTTGAACGTCGTTTTCACGGCCTTGAGGGTGATGTTGTAGGTTGGCAGGGCGGCTCTGAGGCCGATGCGGGCCATCTCTCGATCGATGCTGGCCGGAAAAGAAGGTTCCGTTGTCTGACGATTGTCCTGCCGGGCCCCTTTGCTTTGGATCTTGACCTGGCTGCGTCTGGGGTCGACGTAGACATGGTCGCACAGGCTTCGTACCTGATTCAGCACCTCACGGTTTTCGATCAGGAAACCCTGCATCAGGAAGGGCGTACCTAGCCACGGCCGATCCAGCCGACATACGAACATGCCAACCTGCAGCAGGGCTGCGGGCATTTTCAATGTAGTATCATTGATGGCTTGAACGTACTGGGTCACATCTGTGTGCCTCTAACAACGACGTCGGCTGATTAAAACGGTCCGTTGGGCTTAATATCGAATTCCTGTACGAGTCCGGGTTTGTCTTCTGGATGTGGCCAGGTCAGTTATCAAGCCAGCAATACTCCGGGAGGACGAACTTCCGACACATTATCCTAGTTCAGTTTTCCCGCTTTGTGAACCGTGTCACAAGTAAAGTTCCCCTCCTGTACCATTTTTGACAGTGATGGTTGGTTTTCCACAGGATAAACACAAAGGTATTAATCGGCTCCATAGCGCGCAACTTGAGCGTGCTTCATGCCGAAATGGAGCCAACGCATGGGCAGTAACCGGAGCAGGCCGACAATGAGGCGGTAGTTCCAGCCCTTGACTGAGACGATCCGACCTTTGTCCAGATCCTTGAAAGCGCGCTCAACGACCGCTTCTGCACTCCAGGCCTTCACCAGGCCGCGGCTACGATAAAACTCGGCAGGGTCGAGGCCGAGCTTTTCGTGGAACTCGGTTACGGTAAAGCCCGGGCAAAGCGCCAGCACTTTAAGCCCGCTGCGATGATAAGCCAGCGCCAGACTTTCGGAAAAACTGCGAATATAAGCCTTGGTTGGGCCATAAAGTGCACTTTGGGGGGTGGGCATCCAGCTCGCGACGGACGCCACGTTGACGAGGATGCCGCGATGCGCCAACAAATTGGGCAAGGCGGCATGAGTGAACTGGGTGGTGGCCTGGATGTGCACATCCAGAAGCGCCTGGTGTCTGGACCAATCTATGTCGCCAAAGCGACCATCTTCCGCGTAGCCCGCATTATTGATCAGGGCATCCAGTCGGGGCAAAAGCGTTATTTCCTGCAACAGCGCCTGGCGGTCGTCCGTTTCGGCGAGGTCGCCGCAACGATATTGGCAACTGATCGGATGCAGCTGTTCCAGTTTCAGGCACAGCGCCTGGAGTTTGTCTTCCCGCCGGCCGGTCAATAACAGGTCGTAACCACGAGTGGCCAGGCTGTGAGCGAAAGCGGCACCCAGGCCACTGCTGGCACCGGTAATAACGGCGAAAGGCTTTGTCATGAAAAGGCTCCTCATTAGCGAGCCTCCATCATGCCAGAGTACCAGATGCTGTAAACCGCAAGGGTGCTGCCCTATACTGAGCGCTGATTCATACCTGCCAGACACCATGCCATCGCAACAGACTCTTTATACCCTATGGCCCGGCTTCCGCTGGTCGCATCTGCTCGCCCTGACCGACCGTTTTCTTGGTGAAGCCCAATGGCCCCAGACGGACCGTTGGTTAACGGCTTACTTTGCCGAACACAAGGCTTTTGGCGGTAAGGACCGCGCCTTCTACCGGGAAAAGCTGTTTCGGTTGTGCCGCCAGGCGCCGTTGGTGGTGGCCTTGCAGCAGGGTTACGCTAAGCACAGTTTCGAATCCGAACTGGCAGACATCTGGACGGGGCTGGGTGATATGCCTTCGGCGGAGTTGTGGTCCTGGCTGGTGCTTCTGGATAACCAGCCAGAACGCTTGCCCCGTGAAATCGAGGACGGTCAGCAGCGGCTGAATTTCCTGCAACAATGCCAGCGGGACTTTCCGGAGCGGTTTGAGTCGCTCAGTCAAGGCTGGTTGCCCGGCTGGCAACCCTGGCTTGAACGGCGAGCTCAACAAAGCCAGTGGTCAGATGCCCAGCGCCGTCATTGGCTGGCGATGCAGAATCAACGGCCACCGCTCTGGTTGTGGTGCATGCCCGGTGAAGTGGCCTGGGCCAGAGCCAGCCTGGAAGCGGAAGGTTTTGTTGTGCTGGCAGAGCGGGGCGCAGCTCTGGCACTTGAGCCGGACAGTCGCTTGCATCGTAGCGAAGCCTGGCAAAAAGGTGTGATCGAAATTCAGGATCTGGCCAGCCAGGCGGTGGTCACAGCGGTGGGTGCCCAAAGCGGTGAACGCATTTGGGATGCCTGCGCCGGTGCCGGTGGCAAGGCACTGGCATTGGCCATTCAGGTCGGTCAGCAAGGCCTGGTGGTGGCAACCGATCTGCGCGCTCATGCCTTGCGAGAAACGCAGCGTCGGGCTCAGCGGCTGGGGCTTAGCCAACTGGTTGTCGATGTCTGGGACGCACAGCAAAGTGCCGCACCTGCGCGGGAGTGTGATCGGGTGCTGGTCGATGCGCCATGCACTGGCGCAGGCACCTGGCGGCGCAGCCCGGATGCCCGTTGGCGGTTGAATGATGCACTGCTCGGTGAATTGACAGAGCTTCAGGACCGTATTCTGGCAGAGGCCAGCGCCGCCGTTCGGCCGGGAGGCCATTTGATTTATGCCACCTGCAGTTGGCTGGTGGAAGAGAACGAAGACAGAGTAGCGAAGTTTCTGCAAGCGAATGCTGCTTTTCAGCTGATCGATCAGCGGCTTTTGGGCGCACCAGGCCTGGACGCCGACACCCTTTTTGCTGCTACCCTATACAGGACGGAACCATGAGCAAGATTTCAGTACCCCATATCGACCATCTGAACCGGATTCTGCCGGAAGAACCCCTGTTGATGATGGGCGCTGGTCCGGTACCGATTCCTGCGGCAGTGGCTCAGGCCAATGGCATTGTTATCAACCACCTGGGGGAGACGATGTCGCGCATCATCGACCAGGTCAAACGCATGGGCAGCTATATCTTCCAGACCAACTCCCCCTGGTTGATGGGGGTGGCAGGCCCGGGCTCAGCAGCCATGGAAATGGCGGTGACCAACCTGGTCTGGCCAGGCACCCGGGTGCTTTGTGTGTGCAATGGTTTTTTCAGCCAGCGGCTGGCGGAAATGGCGCGCCGAGCCGGTGGCCATGTCGAGGTGCTGTCGGTCCCCGAAGGCGAGGGCGTCGACCCGAGCGAGCTCACCGCTCTACTCGACCATTGGCAGCCAGAAGTGTTGACCATTGTGCAGGGCGAAACCTCCAATACCACGCACAACAAAGATCTGGCTGAAGTGTCCCGTTTGGCCGGAGAGCGTGGCTGCCAGGTTATTGTTGATGCGGTGTGCACGCTCAGCACCATGCCATTGCCGATGGACGAATGGGGCATTGACGCCGTCATCACCGGTGGGCAAAAAGGCCTGAGTTCCATCCCCGGCGTCTCCCTGGTCGCCTTTTCCGAGCGCGCCTGGGAACGGCTGACGGCTCGGCCGGTTCCGATGCCACATTGGACTCTGGATGCGACGCTCGCCACCAACTTCTGGCACAGAGCCTCCTATCATTACACGGCACCGGTGTCTGGCCTGTTGGCATTGCACGAAGCCATGAGACTGGTCTGTGAAGAGACGATCGAGCGACGTTACGAACGCCATCGCGGCAGCAGTGAAGCCCTTCAGGCCGGCATTACTGCCCTTGGCCTGTCACTCTATGTGCCAAAGGCTGCGCGGTTGAACTCGGTGGTGGGCATTCAATTACCCGATGGCCTCAGTGCCAAAACCGTCTGCGACCACATCTCCGCACGGTACAAAGTAGAAATTGCCGGCTCCTTCGGCCCGCCCATTGTCCGTATCGGCCAGATGGGAGAGCAATGCCGAGTACACCACCTGTTTCGTACCCTGCACGCCCTGGGTTCCACCTTCAATGATCTCGGCCACCCCCTGGACGTGCCGCAAGGTATGGCGCAACTGGAAAACCAGCTGCAACAACGTTACCCGGAATAGCGGGAGTCACAGAGATGCGTCACTGGCGTCGTTCGCTTATGGCTGTTCTGATAAGTGGGTCGGCCCTGCTTGCGCATGCGGACAGCGCCTGTTTCGATCGGAGCAAGGAGCCTTACACCTTTATCGTTGACAGCCACCTGCACTTTCAGCCGTTCAGTGGCCGCTCTGTGGATTTTCAAACAATGGTGGGCTTTCTGGCCGAAGCAGGCATCCGTTACGCCAATGTCTATGGCATCGGCCAGACGCGTATTGATGACTGGGAGTGCCTCAAATACGGTCGGGGCTGTGCCAACTCCACCATTCGACCGACCATGAAGAACGACTTCATCAACGCCAACCACATAAGCCAGACGCCCAATACTCAAGTCGGTCTAACGCTGTCGATGACCTTTATTGACCTGCAAAACCCCGAAACCATCGTCGACCGGATGGCGCTACTGGATGGGGAGTTTCCCGGTTTATTCCGCTGGATGGGTGAAGCCAATGTGGTCAAGCAGTCTCTGTTCGGTTGGGGGCATCGCCCTGCCAGCCTCGAGAACATCGATAACTGGTCACCCTTTATGGCGCTGCTGCGAGAGCGCAACATGCCGCTGGCGCTGCACTCAGATTTGGGCAACGACGATGAACCACTCAAATACCTGAACTTGATGGAATACATTCTGGAATCCTACCCGGACAACGTCATCGTCTGGATGCACCTGGGCATGTCTCGAGAGCAAACTGATATGGACCCGGTCGAACACCAACAACTGTTGCGCCAACTGATGGATGCCCACCCCAATCTATGGCTCGATATTTCATGGAATGTGCTCTATGACTATTACTTCAGAGATGAGCAACGGAGATCACAGTATGTGGCTTTGCTGAACGACTACGCATCCCGAACACTGACCGGAACCGACCTGGTCGCCAATGAGCGAACGCGATATGAGCACTACGAACGGGCGCTCTATCAGAACAGTTATATCAACCAGTACCTGAGTGACGAAGCCTTTCGGTATATCGCCCTGGGACAGAGTTATTTTGAACTGTTGGGGCTGAACGAGGTTGCACCAGAGATTTGCGAGTGAATTACTTGTTCTTGGGTTGGTTTTCGTTTCCAGAACCCGCACCAGCTACCGGGTAGGCCTATTCGGGGTCGCCGTGAACCCGTCCTTGGGGGCTTGGCGGCAGCCATCCAGGCTGCCGACATCCCCGAATAGGTCTACCCGGCATCTGGCGCTAGTTTGATGCGATACCTTTGAGCCTGTAAGAGTGCCAAGTTTGCTAAGCTTGGCACTTGGACTCATAAGTTAAAAACGGAAGAAATTACGGATTTGAAATGCCACAGTGTTGGAAGCAAGTTCATTTTCTCCTGCCAGCGCAGTGGTATAACTAAGTTTTAGCTCGACAGGTAATGGTGACTGAGTGAAGAAAAAGCCAACACTGGGAGCCAGCTCCAATTTCCACTTTTCATCTTCCTCTGTATTGCCATTAACAACTGTTTCGCCTGTTGTTGTGTAACGAACAGGTAGCCCCATGCTTATTTGAATGCCATTTCCTACAACTGTGGAGTAATTCGGCTCAACTTCAAATATAAATTCCGGACCGTACTCAACGTCTGCATCTGCTACACCAGGAGAGTAATCCTGCTCTGTATCCAAGAAAATGGACGTTTGATTATAAAAGTTGATGAAAAAGTCGGGTGTGATGAGATAGTCAAAGGAAAATCTGGCTCCCAAGCCCCATGCACCTCTATCACTCCGGCCAGGGCGAAATGTCTCGTCGCCACCACCCATAACAGCCATGAAGTTGGCTAGCTCTTCATCGGCATCGTATTGTGAGACTGGGATCTTGATGCCAGGAGTAACAGCAAACCTCATATTGTCACTTTGCGACAACCCATTCGTACCGAGTATTTGAAGCTTGGCTCCCACAAACAGGTCATTGGCGCCGCTCAGATCAACGGCCTCGTTGTCTTCTACTTCGCCAGACCATGCGTAACCCGGTGCCCATTGCAGGCCTGCTGTTACCCACTCATTGATGCCATATTCAAGTGCAATAGAAAGGGTATTAACTGTGATTGTTCCGAACTGAGGGTCCTGCCGGTCTCCACTGCTATCGAACTCTTTATCTATAGTTGTGAATGAGGGCGCGATCGTAGTACGCAACACACCTTCCGGCAGTACCTTGGCGTCGTCCGCCAATACAGGAAGGGCCAGACCAGCCAACAAAGGCAGGGCAATGGCTTTTTTAAACATGGTTGTTCTCCAATCTTGTTATCGTTGTTTGCTGGTAGTCAGTCTAGAAGGCTCAGGGGAACCTGCCACTCAAGATAGCGGAAATCGTAAAGGCATATCAAAGCACTAATGGGATTACGGGCTGTTCAGGCAACAATGTTGATGGGAAAAGGGATTCACTTGAAGGTTATTTCATAGTGATTAGCAGGGGCAGTAAAATGCCCCTGCCAAATGCGCATCAATCGCGGAAATTATTGAACTGAAGTGGTGTCTCAATGTCCGACTGTTTCAGCAACGCCATCACAGCCTGAAGGTCATCCCGTTTCTTGCCGTTCACCCGAACCTGCTCGCCCTGGATGGTGGCCTGAACCTTCAGCTTGCTGTCCTTGATCAGCTTGACGATCTTTTTCGCCGTCGGCTGATCGATGCCCTGCTTGAAGGTCAGTGTCAAAGAGAAGGTTTTGCCGCTGTGCACCGGCTTGTCTTCCTTGTCTGCACCGGCGGCGCTGATGCTCTGTTTAACGCAGGCCTTGCTGAACAGCTCCTCCAGCTGGTAAACCTGAAAATCCGATTCGGTTTTCAGCGTCACCGCCAGGCCATTCTGCTCAATGCTGGCCTCGACCCCGCGGAAATCGAAGCGGGTTGCCAATTCCCGATTGGCGTTATCGACGGCGTGACGCAACGCCACCTCATCGACTTCGGATACAATATCAAACGTAGGCATAAGCCCCTCCTTACTGATTACAGCCTGCTCTATTCAAAATCGAGCCGTGCTAATTGATTACGATTGCGCAAAGCGTCTTCCCGATTGGCAAACAACTGAATAGCAGCGGGCGTCACTAGCAGCGCCTTGCTGTCGACCAGCCCGATAAAGCCCGCCTTGTACTGCTCAACGAACCGACCATCCAGACAGGTCAACTGGTGCTCATCGGTCAGGGGCTGTAACTGAATCAAGCCATTGCCCAACGGGTCACCCACAGCCTCAAGGTGCTTATACAAGGCCATCGCCCCCTCGCTCAGCAACAACACCGGCCCACCACGCAGGCGCACCCGCTCGGCTGCTTGTCCGCTGGGCAGGGTGCATTGTTCGACACCTTCAACGATGTCCGACGTGCCGTAAAACATGGGAATCCATCAAAAAACAGGGACGCACAGTTTAGAGCGCCCGCCGCGTGACAACAAGCGGCCTTATAACCAACCCTTGCGGCGCCAGCCTTGCAGACTGCCATAGGAGACAAACAGCAGACCCCGATCCTCATTCAAAGGCTCAAACACCCCACTGCCAGCGAGCCAACGCTCAGCCTCGGTTGTAGGCGCTTGCGCGATAACACCAACCCCACCGCGTGTCTCTAGCTCAGTCAGCGCCTGTTTTAACGCCACCTGCAATGCCCAGCGACCAAGCCCTGCTCGCTGTTTCGGCTCGGACACTGCCAAACCACAGAGCCCCACCACCGGTTTGGGGGCAAGCGCAACCGAAGTCGCCTCCTCAGCACCGCGCAGCACCAGTGACATGGGTTGCAAACCAAACCAGGCTACCACCTCCGACGGGTTCGCCAACACCCAGGCCCTGGCCACCTCCAACCGCTGCAAAGACCACAGTTGAGCCGACCAGTAATCCCGGCTCCAGGCGTTGCTGCCGACAAAAGGCAGCGCCCGATCCGCCTCAACCATCGGTCGAAAGTGCATTCACCGCTCCACTGCCCACTGCAAACCACTCAGAATTCAATGACCATTCCCGATCCATCAAACCCAACAAACGTTCAAACTCCGCCTCATCCAACACCCGACGCTGCTGAGCTTCCCGCCAACGATCAATCGCATCCACCAAAGCCGAAGCCACCACCTCATCCACAGTCACCCCACTGGCCGTAACGAGAGCCGTCAACTGCTGCTGCACCTCAGCAGGCAAGTGAACACTCACAACCGTCGATTTGTCGTTATCCATCCTTAAATCCGCCTATATAGAAGCTCTAACTGTGTTCTGAGCAGACTGCTTACTATCCATAAGCCTAGAATCCAGAAGCAAAACTGTCGAACGCCGACCACAAACCCTATAGAGACCCGCCAGAATTCGGTACCATAGGCCTCAAATTCAAACACAGATTCCCATGGCCAAAATTGTATTCAAACTCGGCGGCGTCAGCGAAGAAGAAGCA
Source organism: Saccharospirillum sp. (assembly GCA_022565595.1). Lineage (GTDB taxonomy): Bacteria > Pseudomonadota > Gammaproteobacteria > Pseudomonadales > Natronospirillaceae > Saccharospirillum. The sequence continues at coordinate 28,578 of JAIUML010000013.1, forward strand.
GACGACGTCCGTCAACTGCTCGAAGAGCACGGCTTCGAAACCTACGAGACCACCGCCGGCCGCTGGCATATCTCCATCGCTGCCATCTGGCTCGTACACAACGAAGACAAACCCCGCGCCCGAGAACTCATCGACGCCTACCAGGTCGAGCGCTCCAAACGCATGCAACAGGAATACGCCGACGCCAAAGCCAGCGGCCAGGCCCCCACCTGGCTGGATCGCTTCCGCGAAGACCCCATCACCTTCCTCGCCGTCCTCATCGGCCTGAGCTTCATAGCCGGCCTCTCGCTGATACCGTTTTTCGGGTTTATTGGCTGATTACTCCCTGATACGAAAATCCTGGGTTCACTACTGAGTCAGAATCCGCTCCGGCTACCGGGTAGGCCTATCCGGGGTCGCCGTAAACCCATCCATGGGGGCTTGACGGCAGCCGTCCAGGCTGCCGACATCCCCGGATAGGCCTACCCGGCATCCGGCGCTAGTCAGTTGCTGCCAGTTAGACATCCCCGTATGTATGAGTTGCCGATGATGAAAGCGCCGGGTGCGGGTAGGGCCTCTGAAGGGTGTCGACAGCCAAGGATGGCTGTCGCCAAGCCCCCATGGACGGGTTGAGTGGGCGGCATACCGCGCGTCCCTTCAGAGGCCCTACCCGTGCGCGGCGCGAACCACCGCCACAGAACTCCCCAAACGACTAAACAAAATAACAAAAGAAAGAAACCGTAAAGGCCCATTGGAAAGCTGTGAACTGTGCCCATTTTTCTGCAACCATAGACGAACAACGATCAGAATAGTGACACTCCAATGTCTGCAACACACGCTCTGATAGACCTGAAAACCGCCCTGCAACAACGTATATTGGGCCAACCTGAACTGATAGAATCCTTGATGCTGGCCCTGCTCGCCGACGGCCACCTGCTGGTCGAAGGCGCCCCCGGGCTCGCCAAGACCACCGCCATTAAAGCCCTCGCCGAAGGGCTCGACGGCCAGTTCCAGCGAATACAGTTCACCCCCGACTTGATGCCCTCGGACATCACCGGCTCCGACATCTACCGCGCCGAAGAACATCGGTTCGAATTCAACCCCGGCCCCATCTTCGCCAACCTCGTACTGGCCGACGAAATCAACCGCGCCCCGGCCAAGGTGCAGTCTGCCCTGCTCGAAGCCATGTCCGAACGGCAAGTCTCCGTTGGTAACCAGACCTACCCGCTCGAGCAGCCCTTCCTGGTCATGGCCACCCAGAACCCCATTGAGCACGAAGGCACCTACCCACTGCCCGAAGCCCAACTCGACCGTTTCCTGATGAAAGTCAGCCTCGACTACCCCGACGTTCAAACCGAGCGCCAGGTACTGGAACTGGCCCGGCAGCAGGAAGCTCACCATGAGCAAAGCCTGCCCAGATTGTCGTTAACCGCTGTACTTGAAGCGCGCCAGGCCCTGAACGACATTCACGTCGCCGAGGCCGTATCGGATTACATCGTCCACCTGGTCGATGCCAGCCGCCGCCCTGAACAATACGATTCTGACCTCGAAGGCCTGGTTGACTTCGGCGCCTCGCCACGAGGCACCATAGCGCTCGACCGCTGCGCCCGAGCACTCGCCTGGCTGGAAGGGGAGTCCTTTATTACACCCGAACACGTACAGCGCGTCGCGCCACGCATACTTGGCCACCGTCTGGTACTGTCACTTTCGGCGCAGGCCGCCGGGTGGGATGGCCCCAAAGCCGTGGACCGCTTGTTGGCGATCGTGCCCGTTGCCTGAGGCTGGCCCCATGGCGACTGAATTTCCCATCAAAGGAAGCAAGGTTGAACTCAAAGACCTGCTTGCACTGCAATTGCTGGCTACGGACCTGGAGCGGGTAAAAAGCCAGCGCAGTCGTAGCCGCCAGTTGGGTGAGCAGCGTTCCACCTGGCGCGGCGAGGGGCGCGAGTTTGCCGAACTCAAGGCCTATCAGAGTGGTGATGATGTCCGTCGTATCGACTGGCACGTCACCGCGCGCAAGCAGGCACCCTTCGTCAAGGTGATGGAAGACGATCGTCAATCGCCGCAACTGATCTGGGTCGACCTGTCATCCACGCTCTATTTCGGCAGTGAGCGCTGCTTTAAATCCGTCCTGGCCTGCCATCTTGCGGCCTTTCTGGCCTGGCGGTTGACGGCGCGGCGCCATCCAGTAATTGCCTGGGTTACTGACGGGCACGAGACGGTGCCCATGGCGTTAAATCGCAGCGCCCAGGTGCCGTTGTTTTGCCAGCAACTGGTGCAGGCTCATCAGCGCCTGGCAGAAGGCTATTTGCACGCAATGGCACTACCAAAACCGAGTCGCATTGCTACCCAGTTGCGTCAACACCCGGATGTCTGGTTGATCGGCGATCTGGGCCATTGGCGACCAGACAGCCTGCAACAGGCGTTGCCCCGACGCCGCACCCGTTCACTGATGCTGGTGCAACCCGTCGACCAGCTCGAGCAGCACATCCCTGCCGCTGGCGTCCTCCAGGTTGGCCTGGGCCAGGACAAGGCTCGGCTCGATACCGACGACGACGCCGTGCGGGCCAGTCATCAGCAACGCTTCAATCACCAGCAACAGCGTTGGTTGCAGTGGGCACGGGAACGACAGGCCTGGTTTATGCCGATCGTCAGCCAGGAGTTTCATTGGTCGGAGGCGCGATCGTGGCCCCAGCCTTGAGTGCACAACCGAATCCGGCTCTGGCCGAATTGCTCGGCCAACTGGCGCCCAACATGGAGCCTGCCCAGGCCAACATTTGGCCCCTGGCGCCGCTTTATTGGGGGGGCTTATTGCTGCTGATCGCCGCCGTTTCGGCCCTGGTCTGGTGGTACTGGCGTGGTCGTCGGCAGCGTCGTTACCTCAAGGTCGTCAAGCGTCTGGCGAGCGTCCAGGACACTACGCGCCAGTTGCAACAATTGCATGCCTTGCTGCGCAACGCGGCCGCCTTGCAGGACCCAACCAACAAAAGCCTCTCCGACGGCCGCTTTGCAGAACTGGTCACCCGGACCCTGGAGCGATCAGAAGCCCCCCCTTGGGTGAACGCTCACTATCGGCCCAACCCCTCGACAGAGCAGGCACTGGCAGACGCCGAGCGGCTGGTGCGGAGGTGGTGCCGATGAGCTTTGCCTGGTTGTGGGCCTTTGCGCTCTTGCCTTTGCCGTGGATCATTCGCCGCTGGGTCAAACCAGTAGAAGCCGGCGACCGGCTTGAGCACCCACTGTTGTACCAGTGGGCCAATATGTCACCCCAGGGCAATGTACGGCTTCGCCACAAGGGCATCTGGTTGTGGTTGGCCTGGGCCATGCTGGTGCTGGCCCTGGCCCGGCCGCAAACACCAGGCCCGCTGATTCTGCCCGACGAGCCAGCCCGACACCTGATGCTGGTGCTCGACCTCTCGCTCAGTATGGAAGAACCTGACATGACCTGGCAGGGCGCTCAGGTTAGCCGATACTACGCCTTGCAACGGGTGGTGGACGAGTTTCTGCAACAACGACAGGGAGATGCCGTGGGTGTGGCCGTTTTTGGTGATTTTGCCGCCATTCACACCCCGCTGACGCCCGACATCGAAGCCGTGCGCTCTATGGTCGATGAACTGCGCCCGGGCATGGCCGGTCGGCAAACCGCTATGGGCGATGGCATTGGCCTGGCGGTGCAACGGCTGCGTGACTACGACGCGCCAGACAAGGTCATCATTCTGCTTTCGGATGGCGACAACAACGCCGGTGAACTGGAGCCACTGGAGGCGGCTCGAGCCGCTGCGGCCAGCGATATAAGGGTCTACAGTATTGCCTTCGGCGGAGAACGCCAGGCCGGAGTGTTTGGGTTTTTTCAGGGCTCTCAAATGGACGAAGGACAACTGCAGAGGATGTCTGACTTGACCGGCGGACAATTCTTCCGAGCCCGCAGCAGCGACGAACTCTTGCAGGCCTATCAACGCATCAGTGAACTGGAATCGGGTCAGTTCCGCACCTTGCCACAACGCCAGGTGCAGGAGCATTTCGTGTGGCCTGTGCTGTTGGCCCTTGGCCTGGTTGTACTGGGCGGTCTCTGGAACAGCCGGAGGGCCAAGGCATGATGTTTGTTCGCCCAGGTCTGTTATTGCTGTTGCTCCCCTGGCTGCTCTGGCTCTACTGGTTCTGGCGCAAACAGGGCCGGCATGGCCAGTGGTCCCGACTGTTCGAGCCAGAGTTACTGAACCAATTGCGTTGGCAGGTGGGCAGTGGCCAGGTGCGTTTGTCCTGGCTGGCGCTTGGGCTCGCCGGGGTGTTGTTGGTTGTCGCTGCCGCAGGCCCGGCATTCAATTACGGCAATCGTACCGGCCTGTCGCAAGGGCATCTTGTGGTGGTGCTGGATAACACCGCCTCGATGGCAGCAGAAGACATTACCCCCAGTCGAGCGGTTCGGGCCCAGCGCACGGTGATTGACTGGGCACGCTCCGGCTTGTTTCAGAGCACCGCCGTTATCACCTACGCTGGCAGTGCCCACTGGCTGACGCCCTTTACCCGCGACGTCGATACCCTGGCAGACCAACTGAACCAGTTAACCCCCTGGTTGATGCCAGCGTTCGGCAATAGGCCCGATCTGGCCTTTGCCGAAGTCGAACGACGCCTGACAGAGCTGGATCTGGGCAGAGTGCATCTGCTGTGGATAACCGACGATGCCAGCCCGGATCGGCTCGACGCCATCAACCGAACGCTGACTCACAATGGTCGGACATGGATTGTGCCCATCGGCACCGATGCCGGTGGGCCAATTCCGCTGCCGGATGGACGCGGCTTCTTGAATGACGGTACCCGCATGGTAGTTACCCGCCTGGAGCGAAGCGACTTTGACCGAGCCAGCAATCTGCTGAATGCCCCCTTGTTGTCGCTGGGTGCGCAACCCAGCCTGGAATGGCTGGCCGACACTCGGCGACTGCAGGTGGATGAGCCATTGATCCAGGAAGTGGGCTACTGGTTGTTGCTGCCTGCGCTACTCTTGCTGTTGCCCTGGTATCGGCGCGGCCTGGTTTACGCCCTGCCACTGGTACTACTGATGCAGCCACCCCAGGCCGAGGCCCAAAGCTGGCTGGACAACCTGACCCGTAACAAGGAACAGCGGGCCATGGAAGCTTTGCGCGCAGAACGGCCCGACCAGGCGGCGGTATTGTCCGAACGGCCAGAGGTGCGTGCTCAAGCGGCCTTCGATCAAGGGAATTATGGGGTGGCGGCAGAGCTCTGGGCAGAGCAGGGCGGGCTGGAAGGGCTCTACAATTTGGGCAATGCGCTGGTACACCAGGGAGATCTGGAAGGCGCACTGGAGGCTTACGAAGCGGCGCTCGCCATTGCTGAGCACGACTGGCCACGCCAGAATCTGGAACGCGTGCGCGAATTTCTGGAGCAGCAACCACCACCCCCGCCCGAAGACAGCGATGCCCCGGATGACAGCGACCCGGGAGACCCGGATGCGGATCAGCAAGGCAGCCGAGCTAACCCGGATGAAGGGCAGGAAGACGAGGATCAATCACAAACGCCAGGGTCCGAAAGCCCGAGTACACCCCAGGATATGAGTGAAGGCGACACCGACCAGCAGCAAGCGCAGGAGGACACTGACGCCTCCGCCGAAGCCAGGCCTGAGGATCGACAGCGACTGCAGGAGCAAGAGGTTGAGCGCATTCTCAACCGCATTCCTCAAACTCCATCGTCGTTATTGCAACGCAAGTTTCGGTATCAGTACGAGCAAAACCCCACCGGTGAGGATGGCGAGCAACTATGGTAATTCGATTTTTTAGCCTCTGCCTGCTTTGGTTATTGGCGCTGCCGGCCTTTGCCGTCGTCAGTGCCAGTGTAGACCGTACCGTCCTGTTTGACGACGAGACCCTGACTCTGACCATTCGTGCCGAGGCACCGGTAGCGGATCAGGCACTGGATATGACGGCAGTCAGCAATCAGTTCGAAGTCGTGCGCCAGGGGCAATCTACCCAGAGCCGTATTACTCTTGGTTCGGCGCAGCGCTGGCGCGAATGGCAATTGGTGTTGCGCCCACGTCAAACCGGCAACCTGACCATCCCGGCGTTTAATATTGGTGGCGAGCGCACCGAACCGATTCAGGTGGAAGTACGCAACGCTTCGAGCAGGCCCGACGGCCTGGACGAAGACGATGTCGTGTTGGACATCTCTCTGAGCAAAGACAACGCCTACATCGGCGAGGCCGTTACCCTGACCATCGAACTGCGTTATCGCATTCAACTCCAGGGCAGTTTCGATCGCTTGAATTTCGGTGATTTCCAATCCGAAAAAATCGATGAAGTTGAAACACTGGGTCAACAGGATGGCCGCCAATATCGCGTCTATCGACTGGTTTACAGATTAAGTGCAGATGAGCCGGGCCGATATCGCATTCCGGACATTCGTTTTAATGGCCAGTATCAAGATGGCCCGTTCGGTAATCCACGGCGGTTAACGCGAGCTCACCCTGGCTTTGTGGTGAACATCAAATCCATCCCAGCAGACTACCCGGACAACGCCTACTGGCTGCCGGCTCAGCGTGTTGCCTTGAGTGATAACCTGCCAAGCCGATTGAGCGTTACTGCCAATAACCACCTCGACTGGACCATCACCACCGAGGCCATAGGCTTGAGCGCGGCCGACTTGCCTAACCCGGTCGCCAACCTGAATGAAGATGGCTTCCGGCTCTATGTGAACAGCCCTGAATTTGAAAACGATGGCTTGCGCGCGCGTCGGCGTGATCTCAACGCCCTCGTCTTCCTTGAGCCCGGAGAATACGAACTGCCTGCCGTGCGCATTCCCTGGTGGAACCTGGAAGCTGATCAGTTGGAATACGCCGAAATTCCCGCCCGAATGGTGGAAATTCGCCCGGACCCTAACGCACCTGTTGGCAGCTCTGGCCCGGTATCAAGCTTCGACAACACCCCCTTGATCAGCTACCGAGCTGGCTGGTGGCCCTGGGTCAGCCTGACGCTCGGCCTGGGTTGGATGGCCACGGCCCTGGTCTGGTGGGCCGCAAGCCGACGCCGCCCCTACCGAGGCAACCCGGTGAACACCCCCTACGTTAATACTCTCCAGGTGCCAGAAGAGTTGACCCGGGCCGCCAAAGCGGGGGAGGGTGCGAAGTTCCGTGCCGGCCTGAGTCGCTTTGCCGCCCAGAATGGCACCACCCTGGCTGTGTTAAAAGCGCAATTGACGGATGCCGAACGCACCACCCTGAGTCAGCTCGATGCTCTGACGTACGGTGGAGAAGATGCCAGTGCAGTGGAAGCCAGACAAATGCAGCAGTTGCTTAATTCTATAGTACGGATCATCAGTAGTACCAGCGCTCGCTCGGGCAACAAGGAACCAGAAGAGACCGTTCTGTACCCGTGAAGATCAAGCGCTCAAGAACTGGCGATCCTGTAGCTTCGAGCCCTGAGATCAAGAAGCCGGTTCGAGCCAATCAGGATTGAACATAATACCTTGTTAAAGTGATACCTGTCACAGTTTGACCTCTTGATAAGGCAGGGAATAGACAGAGTTTTGACATTGACCCGGCATCGCCATAATGTCGCGCGGTCGGAGTCTTTACCCTTGGTTGACTTGGGTATCCCGGTTCATTCCCTCACCAATACTACTAGCCGTTGTACATGGAATGTCAGTTGTAACTCAAACAGTACCATTAGCGGTGCTTATGGGCAGGGTGTAAAGTTGACGTTCAAGAACATTAATGTTCTGGGAACAACCTTGACCGTGAAAGACAACTTACCTTTTGGAGAAACCAAAGGAATCATCCTGTTTCCACAACAAAGTGTGACTTTCACATTCAGTCGCTTTGGTGAAGAGCCCATGGGCTGGAGTTTCGATGTGAGCACCGTTTCAGATGCCTTCATCGTTACATACTCTATAGAGTCGACCTGGATAACAGGTATGCCCGATAACCCTTGTTACTAGAGGAGATGCTGAATGAAGTCGACAACGCAATTGCTTCTGGCTGTCCTGGTATCACTGTTCAGTTTTGGCCTTTTGGCTGACGATGCTTCGAACGAAGTACGGATCGAACTATTACGAGAGGACATTAGCGACTGGGTAGTCGACAAGGATTCACTCTGGTTGAAGCTGAGCGAGCCTGCCCAGGCTCGCTTCAGCGCACATCTGGCATCGACGCCGTCCGGCAAGCTATTCAAGGTTTACCTGGAAGAGGTGGAACTGGTCTCTCTGCATTGGCACGGCGAGGGCGAGCCCAATGTCATTATGGCCCCAATCACTGAAGCTGCACTGGAAATACTGGAGCAATAAGGTTACGAGGAAAAGAGGCTGATGCCATGCAGGCTCCCTTGCCCGAAAGCCTGTATTGCATTAGATACAATTATTAAAAGACCATGCTAATATCGCCACTCTCATAAACACAAAAGGAATGAGTGGATGTTGTTGACCAACCTCGAAGTTGTACCAGGCCGCCGCGTTAAATCACACCTGGGGCTGGTACAGGGCAGTACCGTGCGCGCCAAACATGTGGGTAGAGACATTGCTGCTTCGTTCAAGAATGTCTTTGGTGGCGAACTTGTTGGTTATACCGAACTGTTGAATGACTCTCGTGACGAAGCCATTGAACGCATGAAGCAACAGGCGGTATCGATCGGTGCGAACGCCATCCTGAACATTCGCTTTTCTACCAGTTCATTGGCAGCGGGTGCCGCTGAAATATTTGTCTATGGCAGCGCTGTTGTTCTGGAGTAGACACTATGGATGCGTTCATTTTCTTTCAATTCCTGTTTCCGATACTGTTTCTATTGGGGCCTTTGGTGTTGGGTTTCTTTTTTGGCCGACATATGGAAAAGAAACACTATGCCAGCATTATCGAACGCGAATCGGACACCAGCTTGCCCCTGGTCTTCCATGAACGCTTGCCGCCGTTATTACCGGCTCGGGAAACTTGTTTGGTGGCAGGTTCCGTGGTGGTTTCGGCGGATTACTTCAAGCGCTTCATTGCCAGCCTGCGCTCCCTGGTCGGTGGGCGCTTGAATACCTATGAAGCATTGCTCGACCGGGGTCGGCGTGAGGCCATTTTGCGACTTCAGGCCCAGGCAAAAGCCGCAGGAGCAAGCCAGGTGTTCAACATCAAGATGGAAACCAGCGCCATTGGCGGTCGTTACGGCCAATCGGGCCTCTCCTGTGTTGAAGTATTGGCCTATGGCACTGCATTGATAGAGCCGAGGTCGTAATGTGAGTTACTCCAATCGGCGCCCACCCGAAGGCATCAACACCACCTCGTCCCCCTGGGTCGCCGATTTTCTGTTGCTTCTGGCCGGCTTCTTCGCAGCCATGGCGCTTGCTCTGTGGTTGTTGCTGAAACTGCTCACCTACACCGCGACCTGGGTGCCAATCGGCTGGGAACAGGCGCTGGCAGACCCCTTGATGAAAACAACGCAACAGCATGCCGATCAGCCCTACCTGCAACAACTGGCTGAATCTCTGGCCCTGGCAGGCGGCATGGATTCCAATATCCCTATTCAATTGCAGGTCGACTCATCGACCACCGCAAATGCTTTTGCGACCCTGGGTGGGCACATGGTGCTGATGGAAGGCCTGTACGAAGTGGTCGAAAGTGAGCAGGGCCTGGCCTTTGTCATCGCCCATGAGCTGGCGCATTTGCATTACCGGCACCCGATCAAGGGCTTGACCCAGCAACTGGGCATGATGAGTTTTTTTGGGCTGGTTTTCGGTCGTACTGATCTTTCACAACTGGTCGGCACCAGCGGCCAGCTATTGCAGTTGAACTACTCTAGAGAGTACGAATATCAGGCCGATGCCTGGGCGTTGCAGGCTGTGGCACAACACTATGGACATGTGCAGGGCTACGATGAACTGTTCCGCTGGGTGATGGCTGCGCGGCCATCAGAGCTGCCAGACTGGATCAGCACTCACCCCAACACCGCTAGCCGAATACAGCGGCTGGAGCAACTGATACAAAGCCAGGGCTTTACTACCTCCGGCACACTGACCCACTTGACGATTGATTAGCCAAACAACAATGGCTACACGCCACTTTCCTGAGCGTTCATAGTACACTGGCCTGCTTTGTTGTATGGCTGCATAGAGAGACGGGATGTCCACAGGAACCACGACCACCACCAAAGCCCCCTGGTCCATCACCCTGGCGGGCTGGTTGTTGCTGTGGGTGGTTATTGCTGCGGTACTGGCGGTGATCGTGCCCGGGTTCTCTGCAGCCATTGCTGGCGGCTTGATCTGGCTGGTGGCGGCACTGCTCAAGGGCGGCGGTATCAAGGGTGCGCAACGCATCCAGGTGATCGTCATGTTCACTGTTGGCGGGTTAGGCCTGGTCGGCGGGCTGGTGAACGGTGCCGACAGCCGACACCTTCTACGTGCGCTCGAGGCCAACCAGATGGTGATCGCCATGCTCATCGGGGTGAGTTTTCTGCGCTTGGTGACCGCTGGTGAACTCAACGCTAGTGACAGGCTACCCACTGGCCGAAAGGCGTTGTTGAGCACTCTGGCCGGGCCACACCTCTTTGGCTCAGTGATTAACATGTCGGCCCTGTTTATCGTCGGAGACCGGCTCAGTCGGCGGCAGCCGTTGTCTACTCTGCAAGCACTGATCATGAGTCGGGCATTCAGCCTTTGCGCGCATTGGTCACCCTTTTTTGCCGCCATGGGGGTGGCTCTGGTCAGTGCACCTGGTGCGCAACTGAGTACACTCGCCATGGTGGGCGCGCCACTGTCACTGCTGATGCTCGTCTATGTCTATTGGGAGTTAAACCGAGCGCCGGATGCGGCCCAACTGACCGGTTATCCGCTCAACCTGCGTTCACTCTGGCTGCCCTTTTTGCTGGCTGTACTGGTGATGGTGAGCCACCAGGTCTGGCCAGACGTGCCGGTATTAACCCTGGTCACGCTTATTGCGGTGCTGGTGGCGCTCACCTGGTCGGTGTTGCGCGAAGGGGTGCGCGGTGTCTACAACAGTATTCAGCATGTGCAAACGGCTCTGCCCCGTCAGGGCAATGAAGTCATGCTGTTTCTGGGAGCGGCGGTTCTGGGCGCTGGGGTTGCGGCGCTGTTGGACTCCTTCGATATTCAGCTCAGCTTCGCCTTCTTTGGTGCCAATCAGGCGTTTGTAGTACTGCTGATTATGGTCACCCTGGCCATGATCGGCATGCACCCGGTAACCTCTGTTACCCTGGTGGGCAGCTTACTGGCACCGGTAGTGGATGACCCCAATCTCCTTGCTCTGGTTTTCCTGATGACCTGGGCATTCGGTGCGGGCCTTTCACCATTTTCCGGCTTGCAACTCAGTCTGATTTCCCGCTATCAGGTTGATGCCATGTCGATGTTGCGTCGCAATTGGCGCTATGGCCTGGTGCTATTGGCCATGGATTACCTTGCCTTGCAGCTTTATGGATGGGCTTCGCAGTAGTGCATTGCTACTGCCACAACCCCAGAGGCGCTGAAAGCCATCATCCGGTATAATCGCCGAGTGAAACCCGATCAGCAGGAGATAAACCCCCATGTGGAACACCCCCGATTTGTGTGATGACCATCCCGAAGATGTGCTTGTACTGGAGCCTTTGTTCAAGGATTTTGGCGGCAAGCCCGCTTTTTTTGGCCAGGTGGTCACCGTGCACTGTTATGAAGACAACTCCCGGGTAAAAGAACTGGCTGCAACCGATGGTGATGGCAAAGTCATGGTCATCGACGGCGGCGCCTCCCTGCGTAAAGCCCTGATCGGCGACATGATCGCTCTGGATGCCGTCAACCACGGCTGGCAGGGCGTTGTCATCAACGGCTGCGCCCGTGATATTCATGAACTGCAACGCATGCCCATCGGCGTGCGTGCCCTGTCCAGCATCCCGTTGAAAACCGATCGCAAAGGCCTGGGTGACGTCGATGTACCCGTGACTTTTGCCGGCCAGACCATCGAATCCGGCATGTGGCTCTACGCCGACGAAACCGGCATTGTCGTCAGCAAAAAGAAACTGTTCGGATGACCATCATCTGGCATCTGGAGATGCGCTCGCCCGAGCAATTGAACGCCAGGCCTCTGAACCACTCAAACGCTCAGTTGATGGAAGCCAGGGTAAAGCAGGGCGAGTTAAACCGCTTTCTATACCAACTGATTGGGCAGCATTGGGAGTGGCTCGACAAAAACCGCTGGTCGCTGGAGCAATGGCGCAACCATGCCGAACGCGACTCAGTGCGCACCTGGATTCTGCTGGTAGACGGCAGCCCAGCCGGCTATTACGAACTCGAACGCCAACCCGGCAACCAGGTCGAGATCCTCTATTTTGGCCTGGCCAAACCCTTTATCGGCCTGAAGCTCGGCGGCGCCTTGCTCAGCGAAGCCGTTCGCTCCGCCTGGGCCTGGCATAACGAAGCCGGCGAAGCCCCCGAGCGAGTCTGGGTGCACACTTGCTCAGACGACCACCCTGGCGCCCTGGCCAACTATCAGGCGAGAGGTTTTGAGGTATTCAAGACCGAGGAGGAGTAGGGCAGACCATTCACTCAGCAAACCTCAAAAAGTGTGAACCCCTTCAGCATCAAGTGAGAGCACCATCACACTTCCTGCCATTGCCTGCTCCAGCCCCTTGCCATTCCCTGACCCTAAGGTAGAGTCCCGCTCCAGCGGGATGCTGCCCTCTTCATGTTGTGTGCCTGGCAGTGGCCAATCACCCTAAAGGAATGGATGAACTGCGCTTATGTGCCCTTCGCTTGATGGCCGGGATAACGCCCGGTTACGTGACCAGAACACCTCGGCTTCCTATCACCCACCCGAACCACCGTCGTCCTCAGCGGAAGCCAGTACCGACGACGCGGCCGAACACCCCACACCCAGGGGCGACCGCGCCGCCGTCGAGCGCCTGCCGCGCAGTATCCGCAACCGCCTGAACCCCCACTGGCGCACCTGGACCCTGCTCAGCGAAGACGAGTGCCGCCACCTGCGCAGCAACGAACGGGTACAGTTCTTCCGCCGCAACGCCAGCGGCCACTGGGAGCGCAGCCAACGGCCAGGCACCTCCTCCGACCGCTGGCTCTGCCTGGAACGGGTGGGCAACTCGGTTTCAGGGGCGGCCGCAACGTCATCAGCGCCCGCCGCCAGGGCCACAGCCGAAGTGATTCAGCAAGCAGTATCCAGCCCGGCCTACGCCCCCATCGAGCCAACCCGCACCGACCGCACCCTGGTGCTTGAGTACCTCGACGACCAGGGCGAACCCCTGCCCGATGTGCGCTACACCGTCCGGCTCAACGGCAGCACCTACAGCGGCCGCCTCGAAGACGACGGCACCACCACCCTGACCAACCTGCCGGAAGGCGAAGCCGAGATTGTGTATGAAGCTGACGACAGCCAACTGCCCCTGCTGCGCCAGCAACTGAGTGACGCCATCAACGGCTTTATTGAAGAGCGCAACGAAGACAAGGCCCGCCTTGACGCTCTGTTCGCCGAGTACAACGCGGTGGAGCGCGGATTGATCCTGACCGGCGCCGTCATGGTCAGTATTTTCGAGGGCGGCCGTGATACCGCCTCCGCCCTGTGGGAAGCCGCTACCGGCAGCGCTCGCATGGCCGGCCGTTTTTATGAGCGCCTGCAACAAGGCTACAACCTCGACGACCTGCGCGACGACTTCGCCACCCTGGCCGAGGCCGCCGGCCACCTGACCAGTCAGGCAGAACAGGCCTTCACTGTTCTGCACTGGCTCGCCACCGATGCCGAGACCTGGTCCCTGTTGGTTAACCTGCCGCAGCACTACTTTGCCTCCATGAGCACGGTGCAGAAGGCCGAAGTACTCGGCCGTGTCGCGTTCGACATCCTCTTTGCCATCGCCCTGGCCGTGGCCACCGCCCTGACCGCCGGTGCCGCCGCCGTTGTGGCCGGCAGCGTCGCCGCCATCCGCCACTCGGCCTTCTTTACCCGCATGGTCGGCAGCCTGAGGCGCATCTACCACCTGCTGCCGGGCCAGAGCATAGCCCAGCGCCACGAGCGGGTGAGCATCGAATCCCGCCGGGAGCACCACCAGACAAGCAACCAGATCGAGACCGAGTCGCTGCCCGCCACCAGCCAGACCACTCAAACTCAGCGCCAGAACAGCGACGGCCAGCCCAGTTGCGCCGCCGCCAACAGCCCCACCTGCGGCGACCCGATCAACATGAGCAATGGCGAAGAGCTGTTCACCGCCATCGACTTCGAGGTGCCGGGACCGCTGCCCCTGAGCTGGCAACGCCTCTACCGCAGCTCCGCCAGCGCCACCCGCCACGAACTCGGCCATGGCTGGCACCACCCCCTGTGCCACTGGCTGGAAGTAACCGCCGACCAGGTGATCCACTGGGATGACGAGGGCAACCAGACCCCCTACCCACTGCCCAAAAACGGCCACAGCCTGATCACCCTCGACGGCGACCGACTGAGCCGCTTTGACGACTACTTCAGTGTGCGCCGCGGCGAACGCCTCTATCAGTTCGAGCCCGACCCGCACCACCCCGAGCGCGCCCGGCTGAGCCAGATCAGCAGCCTGAACGACCACCACCGCTGGCAACTCTGTTATGACGACCGCACTGACCTTGGAAGCAACAGTGCCAGTTCTACCAGCCGCCTGACCGGCGCCCTCACCAGTTGGGGCGCCGAACTGAGGTTTGAGCCCGGCCGCCACGGCTGGCAGGCCATCTACCTGCGGCCCCGGCCCGAGCAGCCCGAGCAGCGCCTGGCCCGCTACCGCCTCAACCGCCACGGCGACCTGATCGCCACCGAAGGCCAAAGCGGCGAGCGCGAACAGTTCCGCTACCAGCAGCACTTGTTCCGCTGGCGCCAACTGGCCACCGGCCTGCGCTTCCTGTTCGAATGGGACCAGCTCACACCGCGCGGGCGCTGTATTCGACAGTACGCTCTTGATACGCAACATCCGGACAACGACGCAACCGCCCATTACGACACCCGCTTCGAATGGCACCCCGAAGCACGCCGCAGCGCCGTCATCGACAGCCGCGGCCACCGCACCGAATACCACTTCAACGACCAGGGCCAGTTGATCGAACAGATCAACCCCGACGGCGGCACCCAGCGCTGGCACTACAACAGCCTGCACCAGTTGCTGCACTGCACCGATGCCGACGGCGCCGAGACCCGCTACCGCTACGACGACCAGGGCCGAATAGTTGAGCAGACCAACGCCCTCGGGCAACGCCTGCGCCTGCGTTACGACCCGCACAGCGCCCAGCCCATTGAACTGCGCAACGCCAGCGACTGGCGCACCCGGTTTGAATACGACCAGGGCGGCCGCCTGATCCGCCAGCAACACCCGGACGGTCGTAGCGAACAGTGGCACTACCAGCACGACCAGCTCGCCCGCCACGACGACGCCCAGGGCCAGCAACACCACTACCGCTGGCACCCCGTACACGGCACCCTCAGCCACTACAGCTTGCTCGGCCCGCTGGACGACCAGGGCGAACGCCCCCTGCTCGACGAACGCCACTTCGACTACGACGACCAGGGCCGCCTGCACACCGAGACCGACCGCCACGGCCGCCAGCAGCACTTCCACTACGATCACGCCGGCCGCCTGCTGACCCAGGTCGACCCCAACGGCCTGCACCAACGCTTCGACTACGATCGCGCTGGCCGCCTGATCGCCCATATCGATGGCCAGGGCCGCCAGCGCCAATGGCACTACGGCAGCTTCGCCCAGCCGAGCCGCCTCACCCTGCCCAACGGCCAGACCCTGAGGTTCGAATACGACAGCGAACGCAATCTCACCGCCCTGATCAACGGCAACGGCCAGGCCCACCGCTTCGACTACGACGGCAACGAACGGCTGATATCCGAGACCGGCCCCGACGGCCGTCAGCAGCGCTACCACTACAGCCCCGCCGGCCACCTGACCGCAAAGGACGACGGCCTCATCCACAGCCGCTTCGAACGCAACGCCCTCGGCCAGTTGATCCGCGAACAGCACCAGCACGCCGAACGGCCCGATGCCAACACCTGGGCCGAATACGGCTACGACGATCAGGGCCGCCTGACCAGCGCCCGCAACGCCCACGCCGAACAGGGCTTTGGCTACGACGCCCAGGGCCGCCTGATCGAAGACCAGCAGACCCAATGGTTCGCCGGCATGCTCGGCCGCCCCCAGCCCTACCAGCACAGGCAGCACTACCACTACAACGGCCAGGGCCAACTCGCCCACATCCGGCACCACGCCGTGCGCAAACAGCCCCCCGGCCAGCGCTGGGCCGCCCTGCACAACGACCACTGGGCCCCCGGCTGGACACAAAGCTGCCAATGGCACCCCCAGGGCGGCCTGCACCGGCTCGGGCTCAACGTCGTCGGCAACGACTACCGCGAGCACCACTTCGACGTGCTCAGCCAGCACTACGACGACCAGGGCCTGCTCAGCGAACGCCAGCAGGGCCAACACCTCAGCCAGTGGCACTACGACCCGCAACAGCGGCTGCAACACTACCGGCGCGCCCTGCTCGGCCAGAGCAGCAACCACCCCTCGGCGAGTGCCAGCGCCAGTACCGGCCACCCGCTGGAACAGCGCCGCTACCACTACGACGACCAGGGCCGCACCGCCCGCATCCAGGACCACCGGCGCGGCGAACACCACTACCAGTACGACGCCCTAGGCCAACTCACCCAGGTACAGCTAAAACGCCCCGGAGACCCCAGCGCGGTCACCCAGCAAGAGCACACCGACCCCGCCGGCAACCGCCTGCCCGAAGGCCTCGAACGCCTGCTCGACAACCGCCTCCCGTTCCACGGCGACCGGCATTTTGACTACGACCCACACGGCAACCTGATCCGCATCCGGCACGGCAAAGGGCAAAAGCTCGAACAACGGCTGAGCTACAACGCCCAGCACCAGTTGATGCGCATCGAGCACTACAACAACGGCCAACGCACCCAGCGGCTCGACTTCCGCTACGACGCCTTCGGCCGCCGCATCGACAAAACCCACTACAACCTCAAGGAAGCCACCGGCCAGGCCGAAGACCAGCGCAGCCACATCGAAGCCTACATCTGGCAGGGCGACACCCTGATCCAGGTGCGCCAACTCGACCGCCTCAGCTTCCTCAAAAGCCACCGCATCTACCTCTACGACCCCGGCAGCCACACCCCGCTCGCCCTCTGGGACGACGCCCTCGGCCTGCATCATCTGGACACCGACCACGCCGGCACGCCCAAGGCCATGTACCGGCATGAAGACGGCGAACAGGTCTGGTCAACGGATCATGAGGTATACGGCAAAACACGAGACAACAACGCCAAACTCACCCACCCCGTGACCGGCCAACCGTTCGAACCCCAACTGAGGTTCCAGGGCCAGTACGAAGACCTGGAAACAGGCTTGTATCAGAACCGGTACCGGTACTATGATCCGGGTGTTGGGCGTTATATCAGTCAGGATCCGATTGGGCTCAGTGGTGGACTTAATGCTTATCAGTACTGCCCGAATCCGGTGGAATTTGTTGATCCGCTTGGGTTGAGTTCCAAGGAGTGTACTGACGAAACCGGTCGACCACTGTCCAGCCCTCACTACTCAGTGCTACAGCGGGTTCAACTGCAACAAGGTGTTAATTATCCTGGCAAGAACGACTATCACCACTTCCAGGAATCGAACAAGCAGCTTTATAGGGTTATGTCGAACGACTCCGCCTTGGCCAACATGCTTGAAGAGTTATACCCTGGCTTGATGGCCTTTGTCTCACCTGGTGCTCGCGGAAAACACTCGGGTAGAACACCATCCAAGTTAGGTTTAACATGGCACCATAGCGCTCAAGAAAAAGGTACCATGGAACTTATTCCTATCGGGCAACACCAAGCGCCAGGGCCTGTACAAAACACTCTGCATCCAAATAAACAAGGCGGTATGGAAATATGGGGAGGCGGCGTCAGATAATGCAAAGTCTAGAATCAATAATGAAATCCTTGGATCAGCTTCCACAGGACTATGTATTGTATGTAGCTAAAGAAGAGAGCTTTGACTTTGCAAGTTGTTGTGTTTTAGATCCTGATGAAGCGGAGGACCCGGACGGTTCGGAATATGACTACGTACAGGAAAACAGTCTTCGATATTTTTTAGAAATATCCATATTGGCTCAGGTTAAGCACAACCTAAAAGCGCAAGTGCCGAACTACTCACTTCAACAACTTATGGAAGCTGTAATGTATTACTTTAAACATGATGCTTTCATGGAAGTGTAAGGAAGTTAACCAGTAGAGGCTCCGGAAAAACCAGGGCCATCTTCCTCGACACCGACCACGCTGGCACGCCCAAGGCCATATACGCCCACGAGACCGGCGAAGAAGTGTGGAGTAGTGATCACGAAACCTACGGTAAAACACGAGACAACGAGGCCAAACTCACCCACCCGGTCACCGGCCTGCCGTTCGAGCCCCAACTGAGGTTCCAGGGCCAGTATGAAGACCTGGAAACAGGCTTGTATCAGAACCGTTACCGGTACTATGATCCCGGTGTTGGGCGCTATATCAGTCAGGATCCCATTGGGTTGATGGGTGGGTTGAATGCCTATCGGTATTGTCCGAACCCGGTGGAGTTCGTTGATCCGTTGGGGTTGAGCTCCAAGGAATGCGACAGTACCAGTTATCTTTACCGAGGAGTTCACTCAGAACATCCGGCCCTTGAAGATGCAAAAAAGGGAATTGTTAAACCAGCCAATCCAGCTGCCAATGTTTCACCTGAACAACATGCAGAAGGCGGTTTAACTGGTATTAGCCAATACGTTTCCTGGACCCCAGACAGAGAATTAGCACTTCAGCATGCGAGTAAGTCTGGTAGAGGAGGAGTTCTTCTCTCGGTTCCGAATGGTGCTCCTGCCCCCAACGATTCTTGGGCATGGGGGTGGACTCATATCAATGAATGGGGCGAGGTAGAAATGCTGCAAACTGGTATTAGGACAGGAGTAGAAGTAATTGGAGTGATTAAATGACGGACAACTCAATTCAATACTTAAAGAGTTTACTCAAAAAAGAGATTAGTAAAAACACTCCATGGGATACTATTTTTTTACAAAAACTCTTGTCATCCGAAAGTGTCGTAGAGATCCCAGGAAGTCCAGAGTCATACCTTGTTAGCTTTGCTTCCAGTCGTGTAAGAAAGAGACAAGCATCAGCAAAAAAAGTAGGTAAACGACCAGTAGGTACTAAAGACCTTATCAAGTCGCTCTCCTGTTTGAATCCTGATTCAAAAATCGATTTTTATAATCTTGAAAATAGTGAGTACAGGGGAACTTGTTTTGTCCAAAATGAAGAAATCATCGGATATGAATTTGTCAATAAAACAGGCAGCACTTCAATCCCAGGTCTTAAGCCATTAAGCTAAAACCAAGGCGGATTGAGATCACAAAGCCGGACCAATAATCGAGTCAGACCCGACGCCTACCACCAGGGTAGGCCTAAGGCCATGTACAGCGACTACACCACGAGCAAGACAGGTCAGCGGTGTGGAAGCAGAGTAAATATGGCCTGTAAGTATATAAATTAACTCAAAAAATATCCCAAAAAAAACCAGAAGTAAGGGAAAGAAATTTCACTCGCAAAAAAGGAAAGCAACATGAAAAGAAACACCCTGATCGCACTGAACTCGATATTCTTCGTTTTGGCTTTATGGGCATTAGTCGTCAGAGTAGTCCTGCCGTTCATTGAGACCGCCAACATATTCGGCGTAGCTGAAACCTTCAAAGCCTTTGGACTTGGGTCAGCACTCTTTGTGATGGCTCCCATGTATTTCGGGTGGATGATCATCAATATTTTAAGGCAAAGCAAGTCGATAGTGTTGTATGTTGGCAGCTACGGCTTGCTCCTCCTGGCTGTTGTCGTACTGGCAACAGGGTTCATATTGCTCTCTCAAGGAGAGCAGTCTGGAGCAATGGCGGTTGCAACCATTGCTGCGGCATTTTTATTGCTGGTCACCGCCTGGTTAAATGGTCGTATTCTGAAGGAATTCAAGGCGACTGCTTCAACCAGTGCGGAAACATCTCAGCTTGTTTGAAGCGACGTTTCAAGCTCGACCAAAGCGCCATTCTCAAGCGCCAGTAGCCGGTCGGCAACATGGAAATAGCGATCGTCGTGGCTGACTACGATGATGGTGTAGCCCCGTGCTTTCAGTTCCGGCAGTATTTCCCGGTAGAAACGTGTGCGGAACACCGGGTCCTGGTCGGCGGCCCATTCGTCCAGCACCATGATGCCACGCGCTTCCAGCACGGCACTGATCATGGCCAGGCGCTTGCGTTGGCCTGTGCTCAAGGCCGTGGTGGTGTAGCGGCCCTCCTGCAGGCTCACTTTGTCGCTGAGGTCGAGCTTGTGCAGCCATTGATCCACCAGAGTTTTGGCATCTTGATCGGACGCACTCAAATCGGAAAACAGATGGAAGTCGGCCAGGACAGCAGAAAACCCATGGCGGTACCATGCTTTCTGGTCTGCAACTACCTCTTTGCCATCGAGCGCTATCTTACCGCTCCTGGGCGTCAGCAGCCCTAGTATCAGCCGAATCAGGGTGGTTTTACCGGCACCGTTACGGCCGGTAATAAACACCAGATCGCCACGATCGATTTCCAGGTTGATCGGCCCCAGCTTGAACTGGCTCACGTCTTTGTCGTAGTGATAACCGACCTGCTGAAACGTCAACCTCTGCCAGGGTGGCCAGGGCTCAACGGGTTCGGGCTGCTCGTCCGAGCCCAAATCCAGGCTGGCCATCTTGCGCAGGGCTATGCGTGCCAATACCAGGGCTGGCAACTGGTTCAAGGCCATATTGATCGGCTGGCGTACGAACATCAGGGTGAGTGCGAAGGATGTCGCCAGCGCCAGGCTACCCCAGTTCAGGGCGTAAACCAGCCAGAAGACAACAGCGATCAGAAACAGCGTTAAATTGGACATGAAGTGGATGTTCACCACGATGTATCGGTCTGCCAAGGTGCGGTAGCGCATCGACAAATACGCCGGCCCAGACATAATGCGCTGAATCAACTTTTGCCCCAGTGACTGGTTCAACTGCAGCTCTTTATGGCCATCCAGTACTTCACGGTAGGCGCTGAACAAATCGTCTTCCAGTTCGCGCTCTTTGTGGTTCAGCGTCTGGAACTTGTTGGTCAGGAACTTTGCCAATACACCAGACAACATCAAAGCACCAACAACCAGAAATGCGATGCGCCAATCCAGAACAAACATGTAAATCAGCGCACAGACGACAATGGATAACGAATAAACAAAGAAAGGCGCAACCATAAAACCATCCTGCATCGCCCGGATGTCTTTGGTGATCGCTGCATAGATCCGGGGTGAGCCCACCGACAGCATTTTTTCGTAGGTGGTATTGAGCACCTGTTGCAGCAAGCGCCCTCTAAGTTGATAGATGATGCGATACCCCAGTTCACTCATCATCATCTGGGAGCTGATGCCGAGCACCAAAGCGGCAATAAGCAGGGCGGCCAGCCAGAGGGGGTGATCCCGCAGGACCTGGCCCTCTGACGCCAGCGTCAGATTAATAAAGTGAATCGCGCCGATATTGGCGCCAGCGCTCAGCATCACCATAACAATGCCCACCGAAAAATGGATTCGGTTCAGACCTATTAAGGTGCGGATTAGATTCATGCGATACCCGGAATGTCGTCAAGGCAGCGCAGTATATCACAAGGCCCGACATAATCCCGGAGAGCAAACGGAGTGAGCTAGTGGATGGTCAGAATTAGCCTTTGCCCAGTAACCGGGCCCACCAGCTCGGCTTCGTTTTGGTATAGCCTGGGTTGGCTGGCGCATAGCCATCGTAGTCGGCTGCACCGGCAAACAGATCGATCAGGTTTTCGATCAACACCGGGCCAAAGGCATAGGGGTCAAAGGCTTTCAAATTGTGTTGATTCAATAAAGCCTGGATGTCGCTATCCAGAGCGACGTATTTCATCGACCAATCCTGAAAACGGCGCTTCTGGATCGTATTGAGCTCCAGCATTTGCACACGGGTGTGGCGTGGGTCTTTGGCAATGCGCTCGTAGGCGGCGGTCACCGTTTCTCGTTCGCCTTCAAGACACTGGAAGAAATACCCATTACCGAAGTGCAACACACCGCCCAACTGCTGTTTGGGGTTGTTGCGCCGGGATTGCAACAGAATGCGCGCCACCTCCGTCTCGACACCGCCTTGCTTGTTGGACGTGAAATTGGCCTGGCTGGCATAAGTGAGTTGTACAAGTGGCTCGGACACAGAACACCGTCGGTATTTGGATTAGCCGATTAGTACGTCATGTCCAGGGTATTGGATTTAAGAAGTTACCGGGTAAGGCACCGGATCCTGACGCTACTGACGCCGCCATATCAAGGTGCGGTTGTTGGCCGGCATGGCGTGGTCCGCCTCAAGCCTGAACCCACTGGCTTCAGCCAGGGGCGTCAATTCATCAAGATCCCGAATGCCCATGGCCGGGTCCCGATCGCGCAGATGACGGTCGAATTGCTCGTTGCTGGCGCTGGTGTGTTTGCCATGGTAGCGGAACGGCCCATAGAGGCAGAAGACGGCATTAGGGGCCAGACGCTCGCCCAACCCAGCAAAGAGCGCCTTAACCGCTGGCCAACTCATGATATGGGCCGTGTTGGCGGAAAAAGCCGCTTGCGCCGACGCCACCGGCCAGTCTGGCTGCAAAACGTCCAGAACCAGCGGTGGTTGAAGGTTCGCAGCGCCAGCAGCTTGCGCCTCCTCCACCCAAAGCCGACAACCCGGCAGATACTCTGCCTGGTCCGTAGGCTGCCAACACAGCCAGGGCAGGTGGGAGGCAAAAAAGGCCGCATGCTGGCCGGTGCCCGAGCCAACCTCCAGCATCAGCGCCTGAGAGTACTGATGCTCCGGCAGCACTTGCTGAAGGACTTCCAATATGGGCCTTTTGTTGTTCTCACAGGCCTGAGAAAAGGGTTTTTGCATCATCGATTATGGCTCCTTTTTTCGGTGATGCTTGAATGTTTATTCAATGGCCATCTGATGATAGATCTCAAAGCCAGAGGGTACTGAGGTCAACTGCTGGCTCCAACGGCAAACCAGCCAGGCTTCGGTTCACCACGAACTCATGGGTGTTGCCATTGAAGACCCAATCGGCCACTGCCTTGTGCAAGTGCTCGATGGTGGTACGGCCTGCAATATCCGGAATCACTTCACTTTCCATACGCGCAACTTCCGACTCTGGAAACAACTCACCATGAATGCCGGTCTTCACTGGCTTACCCAGTACCAGCATGCTGTTGCCGCGGCCGTGGTCGGTTCCGGCATCGCGATTACTTCGCGTCTGGCGGCCGAACTCACCATTGATGACGATGATGGTGTTGTTTCGCGCTGTACTGTCCATGCTATCAAAGAACGCCTGCAAGCCTCGGTCTTTACCGAACATGTCTTCAAAGTTTGGCTCAATCATGGACTTCTGGTTGTCGTGACTGTCCCAGCCGTGATAATCCAGCGACATCACTCTCATACCAGCGATGTCTGCACCATGGCTAATCAGATCATGCGCTGTGGCAATCTGGCGGGCGAAGTCGGTGCGATTCAGAGGGGATGCGCCATTGCTCATCAGCCGGCTGATGGGCTCGGGTATGGTGATGCCTTTTAGGCGATCTTCCAGCTCTTGTCCAAGGGTGCGCAGTTGCGCCTCATGAGCCAGCAGTCGCGACATGCGATTGCTCGTCTGTTCACCCTGCAGGGCCGCATAATAACCGTTCAAGGCTCGGGACTGACCGGCATTCCAATGGCGTTCGCTGCTGTCAGGCTGCCGGCGCTGGTCGAACAGGCCGGCATTGCGGGCGCTTTCCAGGGTCAGCAGATTGTCTGTTTCGGCTCGGGCATTGCTGCCAGGCGTGGCCGGTGCAAAACAGAGGTTGCGCGGTACCCGTGTCAGCGAGGCCACTCGGCCACCCAGGGTATCGGCCAGGCGTCCACCCCAACCGGAGCGGCCATACTCGCTGGCCAGCGTATCGTGGCGGCCATAATCCAGAGCCAGCAAAGAGTTTACGTGATCTCTCGAGACCGACCCCACGACATTGTTAATCAGCGCAGCCCCAATGTCGGAGCTTTCCTTCAGCAGATCTGCCAACCATTCGGCTTTCTTGAGCACACCGAACGTCTCGCCGTCCAGTGACACTTCAATATAATCATTCTCCCAGCGCCCGGTCATGACGGCATCATAGCCACCGCCACTCAATCCATGGGTTCGATAGTTCTGTTCCCAATAGGTTTTGGCAAAGCCTGAGGTATGGGAAGGTTTCGGGACCAGCAAATGACGGAAATCGGGACCGCCATCCAATGTCAGTTGAATGACCAGACGCTGATCCTGCGCAGCGGCAAGGCTATGCGAACTGAACCCAAGCCCGCCAGCGAGCACACCACCACTCAATGCCCAGCGCGCACTGGCCATGGCACCAGCGGCATTTTTGAGAAAATCCCGACGCTGCATCACCGGCCCTCCTGATAGTACATGAATGGTGTAGACACAATGAAGTTGACCGCCTGCCCCAGACGATTGGCAAAACTGGCCTCCGCTGCGGCAGTCATCGAAGGTTCAATGGTCTGGTTCGCCAGATCCTGAAAGGGCGAATACAGACTGCCGCCCAATTTCAGTTCGGCCGGGCTGAATACACGGTCCCAGTCTTCTGAAATAACACCGTTGTCGATCCAGAGCAGCATAGGGTCTCGCCCGCTGGCGACAAAGGCATAAACGTAGACCCGCTCCAGGGGGCCGAAATTACTCAAGTCATCGGCAATGAAGCGTTGCCACAACCACTCCGACAACTCTTTTACCGTGTAATAACTGCCATTTTTCGGGTCTGGCAGGGTGTCCAGCCATTGTTTACGCCAGGTCAGATCACCGCTGGGCCCGACCTCAGCCCGAGTGAACCGCCAGGTATGGCGAGTGACCATATTGTACGTCTTGCGGAAGTAGTCTGTGCTTGTGTAGGCATCCAGACCGGTGTGACCACCAAAAACATCATGGTAGGGAACAAACACCGAGAACCCCTGCTCCCAGAGTTCCCATTCATGGTTGTAGATGTAGTTCCACTGGTCCGAATCAGCGTTGTAATCAAGCCGAAAGACGTCTTCATTACGCGTAGACAGCAGATTATGCACCGTCATCATCCGGTCAAAAATACTGTAGTACTTGACCCGATCGGCAGTATGGAAGTCTGTGCTGATGGCATAGGCGCGCAGAAAATCCATTAGATCTTTTTCCGGCATGGCGGCCCATTGTGCCCGCAAACGGTCCTGAACCGCTGGCTTGTTCATGATTTCATCGTCTGCCAGCCATCGAATAATCATGACCGGCAGGTTATGCAAACTCTGCGGATGCTCGATGGCCAGGGGCCCCAGATGTTGCAGCTTTTCCAGAGCGGTTTCCCCGGAGATGTTATGACCCAGAATTTCCAGGTTGCTGCGATGATGGGTATCGCGGTCGTAGGTAACATTGGCTTTTTCTGGGCTATCCCAGCTATCGCCACCGAGTTGAATCCCGGTCAGCAGCCTCGCCATATTGGGGATGGTCACTTCTTCGTGATAACGATCATCCCCCACCGCATCGGCAGGGTTGGCACTGCTGTTGAGAATGCCAAAAAACAGCTGAAAATACTCGCGTGCGAAGTTTTCGTTACCACGAAACACGCCGTTCTCAAAACGCGCCACTCGGTGATTGTATTGCTGCGCAATAGCGGCACTGGCCGCCGCCGTGGTCAGCACCTCGTCGAACGAGGCGCCCTCGGCCAGTGCGTCCATGACGTCGTCGTAATATCGCACCACTTGATGATTGAGCATGCCACTGGCGGAAAGGTTAACCGCCATATGATAATTGGTCAGATACAAACCGATTTTCTGACGCACCGGATTCAATCCCCGCGTCATTGATGCCTGATACCAGACTCTGGCCGGCGAACGCCAGCTGTCTTGACCCGCAAGGGCATAGTAGGATCGAGCATTGCGCATCGGATTACCCGGTTGATCACTGGACCAGTAAGCACTCAAGCCCGAAAGGCTGCCATCATTACCCACATGAGCCGATGATTCCATGGGCGACAACAACGGATGAAACTCACTAACCACCAGTATTTCAGCGATGGCCTTGGCCGGTTCCATCTTGGCCCAGGTGGTAATTTGCTCGTCCGAGGCATGGCCGCCAAAGGCAAACAGGTGCAGAACCCGACGCACTGAACCCTCAGTCCAGTCTGCCGAGGTGACAAAGGTAAGGCCGCCGGTCACTTGCTGTGGCGGATCGGCCGGCTGAAAATCCTGGGTGTTATTGGCACCGCCAGATGAGGGCTGGCTGCAGCCCACCAGAGCGATTAAAGCAAACGCAAAGGCTGCGACGAAACGGCAATATGCATTCCCTACTGCATTCATGGATGGGCCCTGCTCAATAGCCTGGATAATCCGCTAACCCAACAATACAAGGCAGGCGGGGGAGGTGCTCGTGGCCGGTTGAAAGTGCAAAAGCCGGCATGAGGTGTCGATTTTTTTTACAATTAGTGGGTTGCTATCCCTATAATCCACATTCGAACGGCCAAAGCAATTAAAATAGTGTGAAGTAGATCACGTTTCTGAGTGTTGCTGAGGGCGGTCAGAAAGATCCGGGTTGGGCATTTTTGCTGGCGCTGCCCCGAACTTCAAGCCTTGTCTCTTGTTCCGAGCTTCCAGTGCTTCTATAAATTCCCCCATCCAGAAGAAGTTGGGCCTTCCGAGCGCGTCATTGAAGGGTGCCGGTGGTAAGAAACCATTGATTTCATGATGATTCCTGGCAGCCTCGCGCAGATCCTGAACTCGGACCTTCAGTATTCGAGCGGCATCGACCAGACTGATCCGATCGCCGGAATGAAATGCTTTACCCATAATGGGAAACCTTACAGCAGACTGCTGACAACCAGGTTAGCAGGATGATACTTGAGTTCTGGGATGGTCGGTAGGGTGCTGAATGGCTGAAGGAGCGTTAATCCTTTGCAGTAACCATGGTCAAACTGACGGTCACGCTGTTGCCGATATGTAGTGCTCCGGCCCTGTGGTTGTTGGTTGTTTGTTAAACGTCGAAGCTTATCCGTGCGCACTTTGTACCGTAAATCCCGATGACACTGTGCGCACTTTCCCAGGTTAGCCAGATCTATAGCCATTAAAATCAAAGGGTTAGTGATGTCGTTGCCATGTTTATGCGCACAAGGTAAGGTGATTGTCAGCGAGTTTATGCGCATGCCCGTTTTGTAGGAAGGAAAGGGAGGTTCAGTATGTCAAAAATGGCTTCAAATCAATGGTTTATTGGCTGTATCTGATGAGGACTCTCCCAGATTATTGCGCATGCGCATTAATAAGCTGTTAGCTGAGGTGCACTGACCTGAGCGGGGGAATATGACCGAGTATACATACAGCGACTGGCTAAGCATGTACTGTAAAGATCATGAAGATCCATTTGTTCGAGAATCTGAAGCAATGGTTCGGCATTGTTTAGACCTTGATGAAAAGGTGCCGAATGAATACGGATGGAAATTTTCAAGCAAGGAATCATTAGAGAAACAGATCAGTGAAGTAGCCAGTTACCATGAGGTAAACTCAATCTTTTGGAAAGACCAAGCGCGTAATGTTGAGGCTTATGCGTTAATGACTTACTGGCGCGGGGTTGAGTTAATAAAGTCTTGCTTGTCTGGAATCAACGGACGGGAGGTGATTGCGCCAGCAATTTCTGCTCGCTCATTGCTTGAGCTCTCAACGGTTTTTCTATTGAACGCCAATACTTTGCATAAAACTTTCGTAGAGCTGTCGTTTCCGGCGAATACGATAGTGACTTCAAGCGAGGTTGAGGCTCTCGTGGTAAAGATGATATGGGGAACAAGATATGGAGAGCCAGAACCATATTTGACTCAAACGAATATTATGACATCGCTGCAGCGACTATCTAAGAACCCGAAGGCTACAGAGTTGATGCCTAATTATGAGTTTCTGTGCGACATAGCTCATCCTAGCTTCATAGGCAATACCAGCTACTGGTCACATGTGGACTCGGTTTATCCGGATGGTTCAGAAAAACGAGTAATGTCGCGTTTGTCGAGCAGAGAGTTCAATACAGACATTACTGATAAAACCATATGGGCTCTGGCTTGGTCTTCAGCCTGTGTTCGTAACGCTTTCGAGATTATGAGTGATGCGAATAGAGTCCTGTTGGGCAAGCTGAAAATCAGCTAACAAACGGCTGTTGTCGCCCCTTCGGGGCTGGGACGGCCTTTCCGCCGCTTCGCGGCTACAAGTCCGCCCCAAAGCCGGGCGTTATATCGCAATGCTTTCTGCGACATTTTGGATGTTTTGGCTATCAAAATTATAGGTATTTTGTGAAACGTGATCTGGATGAGAATCTTCTAGCATTTCCAATCAACATTGGAGCCACACTAAAACATCTTCGCCAAGATATGAAGGATGACTGGTTCTATGATTCTGTACGGTATGAAGACCTTCTTTCAAGTGGTAAGAACCTCCACGAGATTCTTTCACAAAACCTTGAGATAAACCATGGTGAATACAAGGCTGGTCATAAGGCTATATATGATGTTCCAAAAAGAGCGCTAGGGCTAAGGTATACATTGGAATTAGACTTTTATGATAGATTCCTGTACCAAGCGATTTGTAGCTACCTAATTCCATATTTCGATCCGCTCTTATCAAATCGTGTATTCAGTCATCGATACAATAAGTATGGTAAAGAGAAGTATCTTTTTAAACATCGAATTGAACTGTGGAATACGTTCGAGAACATTAGCCATCTTGCCTTAGTCGATGATAAAACCCTTTTGGTAACTGACCTTCTTAATTATTTTGAGCAAATATCAATAGATGCCATTGAAAATGCGTTTGTTGGAATGATATCTGAAATCGAAGCAACTGGGGCAGATAAAAATAAGATACGAAGCGCGGTAAGCACGTTGAGGGTATTGCTCGAAAAGTGGTGTTACAGCGAGAGGCATGGTTTACCACAAAATCGTGATGCATCTTCATTTATTGCGAATGTGGTACTTGATGCGGTTGATAAAAGCATGGTCGATAAGGGGTATGATTACTTTCGCTATGTCGATGATATTAGGATTATATGCTCTGACGAATACCAAGCTAAAAGAGCGCTCAATGACCTTATTTTTGAAATAAGAAAGTTTGGCCTGAATATAAACTCAAAGAAAACTGTAATCCTTGATAAGGATAGTGAAAATATTCAAGAGTTCTTTCCGAGCTCTGACGACACTATGACTCTTATCGATACTATGTGGAGGTCTAAGAGCAGGAAAGTAATCGCTCGGTCGATACCAGTATTATTTGATTTTCTAAAGAAACAAATAGATGAGGGAGAAACACAGAGCCGCCCTTTCCGTTACTGCATAAATCGATTTAAAACATTGATCTCATCAAACCTTTTTGACTCTAAATCAATTCTCGCCAGTGAGATTGCAGATACCCTAATTCGAGAATTTAGTAGGCAGCCAGTGTCTACTGATCAGTTTTGTAAGCTATTGATGGATTTGGATTTATCTAATGCGCAAAATCAATCAATCGCAAATTTTATAATGAATAGAGATGTCGCCATACATGGCTGGCAAAATTATCACCTTATTTTGCTTATGGCGCATAAGAAATTCAAGGCTACTGACCTAGTGGAACACTGTAAAACTCTGGTTAGGCAAAGTGTTCTTAGTCCCGAAGTCCCTGCTTGTTTTATATATCTTGCTTCCATTGGTCTTGAAAGTGCCGTTGAAGATTTCATTGAGGATTTTAAGGAAACTTGGCCCTATCAGCACCAGAGGTACTTTTTGATTGCGCTTCAGAACACACCAAAGGAGAAACTGCAACCCATGTTCGGTAAGGTTGGATATCGTCTGCGGGGGACTGCGGCCAGATTGCAAAAGAGCAAAATTTTTAAAGGTGATACGGTGTACTTAAGGGATTTCAATACGACACTTATCGATGAAATATATGATGAGATATCTCCGTATGAGTAAGGGAAGTACTGTATATTTCACGTATCAGAAAGACTTTTCTGAAAGCGGTAAAGATCGATACTTTATATATGACGGTGAGGCATTCTACGAAGTTTCTTCAGAAGAAGTTGTTGCACTTGATTGTTTCGTTGTAACTCATGATTTCTGGTTGATTTCTAGTTCGTTATTTAAAAAACATGGAAGCTTGCCCTCGAAAATTGTTGATGTTGTTTTGTTATCAAAGATATCGATCGGAGTGAAATCAATAGACGGAGATGTTCAGCCGTGGGATGTGTCAAAAACTATTAGACCACTATTCAAGGTTGTCGATGACTTTGATAGTTATATGGACATGTATTATCGGCGCAAAGATCTGGTTTTTGACGTGTACATGCTTTTTTCTCACAAGCTTGCCGAATATTTTGAGAAATTATCAGTCTTAGCAACAGATTCAGGAGAAATGGAAAGGTTTTATAGTTTGGAGCTCCCTGTCTTTAACAAGCTTACACTTTCAGCATGCAGAGGCATTCGAGTAGACAATAGTGCTGTTAGAAAGCAAAAGGACAATCTTAAATTGGACTTCTATCGGCAGCTTAAGTTGTTCGCTGAGAAGCATAAAGTGCTTTACGAACTTCCCAGTAAAGGGGATGCCAGGGAGAAATTGTCCAAGCTAGGATATAACGTTCAGGATTATAGTCTTGAGTTTTTGATTGATTTTCTGCCTTCGCGTGATGGCTATACCGATGATTTGCGAAGTCTTCAAAAGACGAATAAAGCCTATAGAGTATTTAATTCAATTTCGTATGGTTCTAGTCGACTGAGACCAATAGTCGAATCACATTGGACTTCAACATCTAGAATATATCATAAGTCGCCAAACCTTCAGAATATACCAAAAAAGTATCGGAATATATTTATCCCCGATGAAGGAATGTCTCTTTGTTATGTGGATTATGATCAGTTTGAAGTTGGCATTATGGCCGCGATTTCATCTGATCCGATAATGAAAGATATATATGAAAATCGTGACGCCTATAAAGATTTAGCTGTTCAAGTTTTTAATGACGAGGGAATGAGGAAGAAAGCTAAAGTAATGTTTCTTTCTTACACGTACGGAATGTCACTCGAAAATATTATTAGGGCTGTCAAAGAGTTGGGTGGGGATCAAAAAAATGCTCGCGAGTATTTTTCAGGGTTCACTGTATTTGAGTCATGGAAAGAGTCGGTAAATAATGCATTTTTGAAAAATGGGAAGATTGCGACTATTTCGGCTAATTATTTGAATAGAAATACAAATGCAGAATTAACTGATAAAGAGAAAAGGGCATCGGTCAATCATGTAATTCAAGGCACAGCCACATATATATTTAAGAGAGCGCTGTTAGAGCTTTCTAGTCTTGATGGTGTTCAAATTCTAATACCAATGCATGATGCTGTATTATTTCAGCATACAAACCAAGTAGATCCTAATTCAGTGGTTGAATTATTTGAAGATGTAATGACTAAAGAGTTGTCCGGAAAGGTGTCTGGTAAGGCATCTATTGAAGCGTTTTATGAGAAAAATAATTGAACCCGCGAAAATTTCAGCAATAGTAAACAAATCTAGAGACGATATAACAAGCGACTGTGATCCATAGTCAACCCAATTTTTGCTGCCCCGAAATATGTATTAAGTGGCTACCCACTCACTATCATTCTTAACCATGGTGTTTAAAATGGTGACCATTTTTCGCATACACGCAGTCAAAGCGACTTTTTTGTGCTTACCCTGCGCTACAGCTGCCTATGCGGCAGTGAACGGCCGACCATGTAGCGACCACTGATTTCGGCGTTTCTGAGCTGCCTATGCGGCAGTGAACAGTCTGCGCTCATACAATCCCCAACTGGCTCATTTCTGAGCTGCCTATGCGGCAGTGAACTCGGTCGAACTACTAAAATATTTCACTATTAATTTCTGAGCTGCCTATGCGGCAGTGAACCCTGCCGTAATTGTCACAAAAGCCTCCCCACTTTTCTGAGCTGCCTATGCGGCAGTGAACCCTTAGGGGCTTTGTAAACCCCTTTTAATATGTTTCTGAGCTGCCTATGCGGCAGTGAACGCGTTCCAGGTTACGCGCTTGTTCTTCAGTAATTTCTGAGCTGCCTATGCGGCAGTGAACGCGACTCAGCAGCCGATAGCAGGCCAAATAGGTTTCTGAGCTGCCTATGCGGCAGTGAACACCTACACGCTCACCTATACGGTTATCTATCATTTCTGAGCTGCCTATGCGGCAGTGAACTTGATCAAACATGGATTCCAACTCAGCTTCACTTTCTGAGCTGCCTATGCGGCAGTGAACGCGTTTTGGGTGCAAATGAACTCAGCCCCAGGTTTCTGAGCTGCCTATGCGGCAGTGAACTTCACACCTATTTCATTCCCCGCAAGTCCGATTTTCTGAGCTGCCTATGCGGCAGTGAACCAGTAGTGTCTGGCGTTGTGAAGAATAGTTTATTTCTGAGCTGCCTATGCGGCAGTGAACTGATAGGCGCTCGCGATCGTCGCCTGCGCGTTTTTCTGAGCTGCCTATGCGGCAGTGAACGGCGGCGTACAGTGCCGAGAACCTGATCAACTTTTCTGAGCTGCCTATGCGGCAGTGAACACAGTTGTCAGTGACACTGAGGTCAGCGGCACTTTCTGAGCTGCCTATGCGGCAGTGAACGGCTGACCAGTGGTAGCCTTTTGATACACCACTTTCTGAGCTGCCTATGCGGCAGTGAACGTAATACAACAAGTGTCAATCTTTCTACTACTTTTCTGAGCTGCCTATGCGGCAGTGAACCCAAAGCCTATCTCACGTTCTACCTGTGTCATTTTCTGAGCTGCCTATGCGGCAGTGAACGAGGCTACGGCGGGGAGGTCTGCCGGGGCGGTTTTCTGAGCTGCCTATGCGGCAGTGAACGCCCTGGTTTCCGGCAACATCTACATCTTGCATTTCTGAGCTGCCTATGCGGCAGTGAACACACTTGAAGGCCCATAACGGGCCTCTTAAAGTTTCTGAGCTGCCTATGCGGCAGTGAACTCAAACATTTCACTTGCTACATCGGCTGCAATTTTCTGAGCTGCCTATGCGGCAGTGAACTTTATGACAGAGTTCAATAACTACTGCTGGGCTTTCTGAGCTGCCTATGCGGCAGTGAACCCTATAC
This sequence comes from Saccharospirillum sp., assembly GCA_022565595.1. Lineage (GTDB taxonomy): Bacteria > Pseudomonadota > Gammaproteobacteria > Pseudomonadales > Natronospirillaceae > Saccharospirillum. The sequence continues at coordinate 61,711 of JAIUML010000013.1, forward strand.
GCCGGTAACCATGGCCGCCGCTGAATTTCTGAGCTGCCTATGCGGCAGTGAACCCTGAAAGCGAGTTTATCTATCTTGGGAAAGTTTTCTGAGCTGCCTATGCGGCAGTGAACGAATAGCAGCATCAGACCGAATATCAATCAGCTTTCTGAGCTGCCTATGCGGCAGTGAACCCGTTTATGTACTGGCTATTAATTGATCTATATTTCTGAGCTGCCTATGCGGCAGTGAACGACGCCCGCTGACCCTGATCCAATCCTTTGATTTTCTGAGCTGCCTATGCGGCAGTGAACATACAGTGTTCCGCGTCCCCTTGACTGTACCCTTTCTGAGCTGCCTATGCGGCAGTGAACGATCTCTTTGGCTTTGCGCTCAGCTTCTTTGCTTTCTGAGCTGCCTATGCGGCAGTGAACGCTATGCCGTTAGGGTTCTGTTCGTTCCATGTTTTCTGAGCTGCCTATGCGGCAGTGAACGATAATTCAAGGTTGATACCAGTTGATGACTGTTTCTGAGCTGCCTATGCGGCAGTGAACCTACCGGACGATGAGCGAGAATGGAGCCTTGATTTCTGAGCTGCCTATGCGGCAGTGAACTATCAATGCCTTTATCCGGTGACTCGCCAATATTTCTGAGCTGCCTATGCGGCAGTGAACATGTGGCAATATCGGTATCACCCAGATCAATATTTCTGAGCTGCCTATGCGGCAGTGAACTGCTGTCTCTGTCTGACCGCCTCTCTGCACCATTTCTGAGCTGCCTATGCGGCAGTGAACGCGCAAAACATATAACGGTGCGGAATAATGCCTTTCTGAGCTGCCTATGCGGCAGTGAACTTCGCCACGGTAGCGGATGGTGCGATTCTGTATTTCTGAGCTGCCTATGCGGCAGTGAACGTTCACCTTAGATCAGGTTTCGGGACAGCACATTTCTGAGCTGCCTATGCGGCAGTGAACGCGGCACCAATCCTCACCAGTCCAACGGCAACTTTCTGAGCTGCCTATGCGGCAGTGAACTCTCTATGTCTCGCTTAAACGCTACATCGTCATTTCTGAGCTGCCTATGCGGCAGTGAACACAAGACCGAAGCGGCTATGGTCCATTACTGTTTTCTGAGCTGCCTATGCGGCAGTGAACAAGGCTTGACGATTCCTGAGCCGTTGCAGTGTTTTCTGAGCTGCCTATGCGGCAGTGAACTCGAAATGAATTCCGAGCCAGGTGCTGCTGATTTTCTGAGCTGCCTATGCGGCAGTGAACGAAGAAATTAGAACCCAGCCAGCGTGCGAGCTTTTCTGAGCTGCCTATGCGGCAGTGAACCGCGTCTTCTTCATTGATCAACTTGGAGTAAATTTCTGAGCTGCCTATGCGGCAGTGAACCTGGGCTTCGCTGTAATCCCCTACCCGGCCAATTTCTGAGCTGCCTATGCGGCAGTGAACGTACGGTTGGTGTCTACCCTGACACTTCCACGTTTCTGAGCTGCCTATGCGGCAGTGAACCTATTGATCGTTCGATAGTTTTACCCTTTAATTTTCTGAGCTGCCTATGCGGCAGTGAACTATCCGCTTGACTCGGGTTTGTGGAGTGGCTTTTTCTGAGCTGCCTATGCGGCAGTGAACCACACTCCTTGAATGGCCAGTTGGCACCATTATTTCTGAGCTGCCTATGCGGCAGTGAACTGAACAAGACCGACAGAACACTCACTGTTTTTTTTCTGAGCTGCCTATGCGGCAGTGAACGCTATAGCGCGAGCAATGAGCGATAACCCAACTTTCTGAGCTGCCTATGCGGCAGTGAACGCACAGGAAAGGCGTTTGTCGCTTATAGATTTTTTCTGAGCTGCCTATGCGGCAGTGAACATGGTCTGACTTTTTAACCAGTTTAAAACTCTTTTCTGAGCTGCCTATGCGGCAGTGAACGCTGTCGCCTTCACATCGTGCTTGTTATAGCTTTTCTGAGCTGCCTATGCGGCAGTGAACGAAAACTATCAGTTGATTGCTTATGCACTAATTTTCTGAGCTGCCTATGCGGCAGTGAACTCCCCCCAACCTTCGCGTATGATATCCTGCTTTTTCTGAGCTGCCTATGCGGCAGTGAACAGAATGGAACGCCTGTTTAACCGTAGCGCCCTTTTCTGAGCTGCCTATGCGGCAGTGAACTTGTCGCAACGCAATGGACTTTGCGGACCAGTTTTCTGAGCTGCCTATGCGGCAGTGAACTTGATGTACTCATAGAGTTCGTCGCTTCCGGCTTTCTGAGCTGCCTATGCGGCAGTGAACGTTTCAGGGTGTGCGTTTGTGGGTGTTTTTGTTTTCTGAGCTGCCTATGCGGCAGTGAACCTCCCCGCTGGTTGCGTCGTATTCCTGCCCTTTTTCTGAGCTGCCTATGCGGCAGTGAACACAATACGCACACATTTGGTGATTTTGCTAGCTTTCTGAGCTGCCTATGCGGCAGTGAACACGGGGATGTAACAGGCGACATTGCGGTCACTTTTCTGAGCTGCCTATGCGGCAGTGAACTTGACGACTTCAATCACTTTATTGATTCTCTTTTTCTGAGCTGCCTATGCGGCAGTGAACCAGAGCCAGACCCGGCTGACGTTATTGCATTGTTTCTGAGCTGCCTATGCGGCAGTGAACTAGCCCAATACTAGCCTAATATCCTGATTTTTAAAGAACTTTCACTCTAAACGTGAAAAAGCCCCTCTTGGAAGGGGCTATGCTAAGTCATTGTTTTTAAAGCACTAAAAAATACTGCTGAAAAAAGGGTCATTAGAACCAGGGGATAGTCGCCCCCTTGCTCAACCCGTAGCTTGAAAATGCACCGGGTTGCTCAGCGGTCAGGGGCTCCCCCTGGTCAATGAATAGCTTGAACAGCTCTCCTGTGCTTCTACTGCTCAATGTTGCAAAAGGCAGGTTGCTTTTTTGCTCAATTGAGATAGGAATAGCCTGGGCTGCTTGTTCGTACGTTTCCCCTTTTCGTTTCATCCGCCTTCGCCTGAGCCGTTCTGCATTGGACTTCACTTGACGGCGTTGCACAATACGGTGCTTGGCTTCTGCCGGAACAGGTTGAGGCGTATTGCATATTGCGTGATCAGACATACCCAAAAGCCATCGTTTTTCCATCAATTGATTGAGCCGCTGTTCATTACCGTGAAGCCGCAAGCGGCCTCCCAGGTTACGAGGCGATAAACTGTAGTCTGGAAAGCTGATGCCAATGTCTGTCGCTTCCATTTCGACCAAAGCCCGGTGAAGCTTGCTGATCAAGGCATTCATCAGCATGGGAGCACCAAACTCGGGGTCGGGTCGCAATTGTATTTCCAGATAATGGTCCATAATCAACCGGCCTCCCCGAACACGCCTCCGCGAATGAGCGTGGCGATAACAAAGTGCTGGTTACCCTCATCGGGCTGCTCATCTTTCAGCACCCAGCGGTCCAGCAAGGTATAGAAATCTGCCTTGTCTTTGGGTTGGCGATAAGCTTTACCCTGGGTGGTAACAGAGCCATAAGGCTCCACTGCGATGGGGCCAAGGTCTTTCCCTTCGTCATCTGGGTACCAGGTGTCGATGGTGCGAATGGCATTGCCGATTTTTTGTGAATGAATACCCGCAACATCCTGGACCGAGTAGAGTGTCCGGCTCTTGGAGCCTTTATCGCGGCCTAGTATTAGCTCTTGAGAGGGGAACACTTCCTGGCCAGCACCCATGCGGGCAAAGGCGATGACTTCCAGTAAGGCATGACTACTGCCAGACAACCCTTGTTCCACTTGTTGTGCGAGCTGCTCAATCTGCTGAGCATTGTTGCCTTCTGCAGAAAAGTTTCGCGTGGGGCAAGTAAGGGCATCGAAAGTCCAGCGTTGTGCCTCGGTGCCCTGTGTGAGTTGTCGTACATGGACTTCAACCTGCTCTGCACCGAATCGGTTACGCCACAAAAAGCGGCCATTGGCCAGGTTGATAGCATAACGCCTGGCTACTTCACCGAACCCATGGCTGGCGATGTATCCATCCACCACCTCTTTCAACTTGGCTTGATAGTCTGCATCGTTGCAGGAAGAGGGCGTGCCTGCGCCTGCCAAAACCCTCAAGGTGAAGCGAACCATTAGGGTGTCGGCATCGCTAGGCAAAGTAGCAACATCGACGGTTTGCAGGTTGGGGTTTTCTATAGCAGCATCGAGTTTGGCAGCATCCTGATCTTTGGCTTTTAACCTGTTGGATATCGTCCCCCGAACGGATTTCTCCCTCACATTTATGGGTTGCCAATTATCCAGTTGGTCTCGTTGGTCCCAGTTCCCGGCATACAAGAGTGCATCCGAAACATCCAGTTTGCGTTCGAATGCCAGAACCGAGGCGGTTTTCAATACAGTTGGCTTAGTCATGTCAGATCTCCTGTACTTCGTGGTGGTTTTGCTGTTCATTAACGTTTTGCAAGCGGTACATACCTTGATCGAGGTCATTCTCGACGTACCACAGCAGTTCACTTGGATGTTTTAACCGATGGGGGCTGATCCACTGGCCAATTGAATACAAGCTTTCTACGAAGCGAAAAGGCGTGGTGGCATCACGAGCATTGGCAACCACTCCAGGTTTGTACAACTCAGAAAGCTTCGAGTATCCGACCGGGATTGGCACCAGCCAACCCGGCTGCATACGAATCTGCCATTCCACCTCTCCTTTATCTTCCTCACACTCCATGTTCAGTCGGGATAGGTCGAGCCAGGCGTCCAGTTGAGTGACTTCGGGATCTTGAGCGGCCATGCTCTGGAAGTGGCTTTGCAGCAAGTCATCACGCAGAACCAGGGCAAAACCTGGCATCAAGCGACGTCGTAGTGACAGGAAATCCTTATATTGCTCTGCTGAGTCCTCGGGTATTTTCGATATATAAGGTGACGGAGCCCTGGTACCCGGCATAGGTGGTACAATGACACCTCCGGCAATCCTCATGGTCTGCAATATTTGGTTGAGACTTTCGGCGACTTGCTGCTTGTCTTCTTTACTGCCCGAGAGGTCTGCGCCTCGTATGCCAAAGGCCAGGCTGATATCAAGATGAATGCGCCCCTCTTCGACAATGGCTGAGGTCTTGCCGGTCTTGTCTACCGGATTCCGAGTCAAATTGAAAGTACGGACAAAACCGCCTCTGGAAACCTGAGCCTCGTGGTGGTGGCATACGACGCCAATACCATCGAACAGCACATTGATGCCAGCGGCAATGGCCTTTCGTTCCAGTGCCTGCATGATGCCGACAAAGGCACTCATGGCCGGGAATCCCCAGGTCAGGTTGCTGGAAATGGTGTTGGCATTTTGAACACGCAGGCGTGGTATAACCAATAAATTGCTGAGGTCTGTCATACCAGCACCTCCCTGAAAAAGTTTAAACGACTACTGATATGGCTTAGCCACTCCTTGTGTTCGGAATCACCTACGGGTAAATCGCGAAGTTGGTGGTTTACCCATTTTGCGAATCGGTCTTCGATTTGTGCGGGCCATTCCATGCGAACCCTTTGAGCCAGGAAGACTTCATCTGTTTCACCTCGCCAGGCATCCAGCCAGAGCTTTTCGGCATCTGCTAACCGGCAGTTTTCATCGGCAGACCAGCCCGGTTCGAGCAGATCAAATCGTGCAGCATAAACGACCAGTTCCTCGATCAGGGCATTAATGAATTCATCGACCTTGTCGCGAGTACCCATATTGGGCTGTGGGTTACTCTTCAGGAACTTGAGCAGGTTGCGGGTGAGCCATTGCACTTCTCGCTGACGACCAAAGCGAGGAAAAATGGAATCGGTATGCAAGGGTGGGTTGATCGGATTAGAGCGCCACTGGGGTGGTAGTGAAGCCAATAGATAATTGGTGCCACCTCGTTCACTATTGAGTTGGGAGATGTTCTGTGGCTTGGTTCCTCCCAGCTTTTGTACTGCCAGATTGGGGTAGTCGCTGTAGCCGTTTTCAGAATGCTTCTTGTCCTTCTTGGCTTGCCGAGCGGCTTTCGCTGCCTCTCCGAATCGGTCTTCCTGAATATGTTGGTAGAGTTGATGCACCAGTGATGTAGGATAGAGAGGGGCCAAAAGGTGGTACTGGCTGTCGTCAGTTGGATCATCACCGGTCAGCCAGTATATTTGCTTGGCTCGGGTGCTGGAGGCTTCTGTGCCTTTGGGTTCTACAATGGCGGCGAATGCAGCCGTTTGTTGTTGAGCAATTTCCGCGTCATTGTTCATTGCTTCAACGAACTGAGGGTCATTTTCTAGTGCCATGTCCAGCAGCGTACGGCCGTTGAGTTCCAGCTTGAGGAATTTATAGACGTCCAATGCAGCTGCGTTGCCAACGACATCAGCCGAATAGTTGCTCTTGAGCAGGTGGCTACTGACCTGGTTGGCTTTTGGTAGGGAGTCTGGCGTTACAAAAAGGTTGGTGCCTTTTGCATCCGGATGAATGGCTTTTAGAGAGTGAGTAACAACCTGAAGCTGGGTAACCCGGCGTGCGGCATCCGCTATCCAGGTTTCGTACTCAAGCTGTTGTTGGGTTTCTTGGTATTTCGGGTCGTCGGGTTTGAGCTTTTCGAGTTTGGTAGCGAGACGTTCGTTCAGAAAGGTTTGTATCAACCCGCGTACGTCCGTGCCCCTCTCAGTGTTTGAGTTGGCCATAAGTCTTCCTTAGCCCGGCATGGGCTTTTAAAAGAGGGTATGGCACAATGGTGACCGTTCAAGAAAGGCCACCATTGTGCTTTTTGGTATTGGGCGAGATTCTCGCCACTAATGTCTTCTAATGACGCAATAGCCAATCACGCTCTGTTACCTCCTTTCTTGTGCGGGGCTGACAAGATCAGCTGGCTGTATTGCCGTACAGCCGGTTCTAGTCTCTTGCTTACAGCTCAACCCTGATGGGTTGGGCTGTACTCTATAATATGGTAAAAGCTTGACTTGTCAAGCCTTAGTGTTCTCAAGTTTTATTAAATAACTATTTGCTGGATATGAAGGAAGTAGATATTGTTGAATAAGTAGTTAAAATACGTTCGCAATTACTACTGCCTAAGTAGCTTAGAAATTAGTGTTCTCTAGTTTCAAACTAAAAGACTGCCGAATAGGCAGAAATTTTGAGCCAGTTTTCTGGCTCAATTTTTTTTCGTGAAACCCAAGTTTGGATGAAAACGCCAGCCACTTTCATTACTGGTTAAACTTATGGTTCCAAACTTTAATGCACAAAATTTTAATTCCAGCTCCATTTCTTCGGATAATTTTTCCAGTGTCTCCAAATAATTTGGATCACCCCATGGCGAAATGCCTTTTTCCGGTGCCATTTCTAGGCGTTCCAAAAGATTGTTCACTGGGGCGTAGAGGTCTTTTTTTTGCTTCCGATCAAAGCTAATCTCGAACAAGTCAAAATCATCCTCATCTTCATTTGGTAGTAGCACCAGATCCGTACTCTCTATTGGGTCTTCCCGAAAAGGTCTCCATTTCTGCAGTAAAGCGGTCAAATTGACCTGCGGTTGGCTATGCCAGCTATAAGCCCCCAATTTGGGCGCTGCGAATTCTTGACCAAGAGCTCGTTGCTCCCTTGGACTTAACGGCTTGAATTCAGGCTCTATCATCAGTCTATCCAACCGAGCATGCTCCAGGTCCACCAGGCTGGACTTGGGGTGCAGTGGCACTCGAGGCACTATGCGTGGACGTGAATCAATCGTCTCACGTTCTTCGGGTTCAAGGAGTTGATCCATCTCATGAGTTGTGAGTTTCCATTCTCCGTTGTCTTCAAAGCCTGGCCTGCAAAAGGCGGCTTCGCCTTTGAGCTCCAATGCCCTCAGGTTGGTCTTTAACAGAAATATATTGGCCAGCTCACAAGGTTCGAATCGATGTCGACGAACCCGACCGGCAAGCTGGATCAGAGATCTCATGGATGACGGTTCGACAATGGCCCAGTCGTAGTCGTGGTCCCTGCCTACCTCTGTAACGGGTGAGCCAAGTACTATAAGCAGATGGTCTGATTCCGGGTGGGCGTCGATGCGAGTGCGGATATCCTCGAGTTTGAACACGGAATCGGGGTCGCTCCGATTAAGGGCCTGGTCGAGCCTGCGCTCTATGGCAGAGCGCAACAGCAGGGGGTACTGGGAGTGGTATACGCAAAGGTGAATGTGAACCCCCTCGGGGGCGCCTAACCGATAGAGGTTTTGGGCTACTTCGACTAGAGGTTCTATGTTGGCCATGCGGATCAGGCCAAAACTAACTCGCTTGTTGCTGTGGGGGTCTGTGCAGTGGTGGCGTTGGTGCAGTGTTAGAGCGCCTTTTAGCAGGTCTTCAGCCAGGGAAGCACGTAGGGTTTCCTTGGTACCTTGGCACACGCTGATAGGGTAGATCTCTGTGCGTCTTCTTGCAGTTTCTTCGGCCAGCTTTTGGCAGCGTTTTTGGGCGAAAGCATTGTGTATTTGTAGAAAGGTTTCAGAATCTGGGCAGCTCTGATGCTGTTGGCCGTGTTCATCGAACCAGGCACAACAGGTGGAGAACACCTGGTTCGGTTCTCCTCTGTTGCGTTGGTATTCTTCACGCCCGGCCCGATAAGCATTAAATAGGCCCTGTACGAGAGCTGGCGGTAATGTCGCGGAGGAAAGCAATACTTTGGTTCCTAGGAGGCCTGCCCAATGGACGAGTCGGGTGAGGGCTGGCAAGTCACTCAGGTCGAAGTCGTCTATTTCATCGAGTACCAGGTCGCTGCTGAGCAAGCGCAACATGGGGGCAATCTGGCGGCCGCCTCGATCGCCTTCTGTTGCAGGGATTAAATGGTCGACGGTGCATACCAGAATGGGCGCAGAGAGTAGCGGTTTGATCTTGTCGTTGTGTGAGGTGGCCTTTAAAAGCGGGTGCTGGCTGAAGTTGCCTTCGTAGTGAACGTGGCTATCTTCTTCCATCAAGGCCTGGTTGGAAGCGGAACCGGTTTTTTCGGCTTCTGCCTCGTAGTGTTCGAAGAGCTTGCGGCTGGCGCTACCGCCGACGCGAACTGCAAGGTCATCGTCGTTCAGGTTCAGTCTGTCTCGGTAGGCCTGGCCGGTTTGCAGCGTCAGGGTGCGTAAGCCCAGTGCAATGGAAAAGCGGGCGCCTTTGGCCGGGTTGGAGAGAGCGTAAAGAATGCGGCCGTTGGCCAGTGTTTTACCACAGCCTGTTGAGGCCATGTTAATACCAAAGAACCCTTGGCTCTCGGCCAGGTCGCGTATGCCCTCGGCTAGGTCGAATGCTTTATCCTGCCAGCGAAAGCGTGGGTCTTTGCTGCGCTGTCTGAAACCTTTGTGTCGGGCCAGCCGCGGCAGGTTGTTGGTCAGGGTGGTGAGGTGGTAGCTCACTTCTCGGCTGACTTTGGCAACACCGAGCAGGTGTTCATCCAGTTTCTGGCAGAGCTCTCCGGTTTTACGAATGGTATTGGCGTAGAGCGGGTATTCCTTGTCGCCCGTTACGCGGTCTGCACTGGCTGTCAGGCTTGAGTAGTGGTGGTCGGCCAGCATCAGTGAGAGCCGAGCCAGGTGCATGACATAGGTGTTGGCGAGCCAGCCTCTGGGTTCGTTGTCTTGCCGTTCCAGCAAGCGTGTTGCGTATTTGGCCGCTTGAGTACGCCACTTGGTTGTGATGACGGGTAAGGGTTTGCTGAATGTCCAATAGGGTTTCATGGCTTTGGGTTCTGCACCTTCGTAGAGCTGATTCCAGTCTGCCTGGATGTTACCAGGTAAACCGATAAGGCTCTCACCGCTGATCTCTTTGCGCTCGGGCATGGCCGGTAGGCGATGATGCGTCAGTATCAGCCAGCCAACGGCGGCGGCCAGAGGTGGCAGGTGGCGAAAAGGGTTGCCGTCAGCCGCATCGATTCCGTCTTTTTGCAGTCGGTCTTTCCAGGTTTTGTCATCGGCCTTTGAGGGGTTTGCCAGTCGTTTGAGCCAAACGTCATCTGAATCGTTGCCGACAAAGGCCTGAAATAGCCTCAGAGATATCCATTCGTGCCGGTAAATATTTGGGCCTGGGTCGTTTGTGCCCAGCAAGCGTTTCTGGAAAGCACTGCAGGCTTTGCCCAGGTCGTGCATCAAGGCCGAGAGTGCAGCGAATAGTTTGATGTCTTCGGCAGTGTGCCAGTCGTTTTCGTCTTCGCGGCGTACAATATTACGTTTTGTGGTGTTGGTGGGTACGGAACCTTCGGTATTGAACCGGCTGGAATCGCCAACAATCCAGAGTAGCTCGCTGTGATCTTTGCCCCGAATCCAGTGACAGGAAACCGCTGTGTTTTTTCGAGCCGTTCTGCGCAGCAGTTTGCGTAAGGTATTGAGCCCTTCGTAAGTAATGGGGGTTTGCCAGGTGCGGTCACCTCGGCGTTCAGCAAATTGATCCAAAATGCGTCGGGTCTCAGTCAGGGCGTTCTTGTTGCATTGGGAGATCAACAAAATATTCATGCGACACTCTCTTCCATCTGAACAGCGATGGTTTTCAAACTGTCTATCATGAAATCCAATGATTCAGAACGGGTCAGCACTTCGATGCAGTTCTGACGAAACTCCTGTTCGCTTTCGCCACGAATGGCCGAGATAAAAGCCTGGGGGAGAATGGCAGCGTCTTTCACTAGGTCGGCGACATCAAACACCAATCCACCACGTCGGGTTTTACCGTGCAGTACAGCGAGCCCGTGTGGTAGCCCAAGCACCCAGGTGGCCGTGGCGGCCAGGCCATAGGCTAGGTAGTTGCCGTGATCCAGGAATCGGTTGGCAGGGTCGGTACCCGTGCCCCGTTTGGCTCGAGTAAAGTCGCCATAGCCACTGGCCAGGATGGCGAGCTTAAAGAGTACTTTGGTTAAACGGGCTTCTTCCGTTAACAGAAAGGTGACATCGGGCGCGTCCATAACTTTGGTACGACTGCGCTCGATGGCATGACCTAATTGTGCCTTGTCGACTTCAAATCCCGCGTCTTGTAAGCGGCGGTTGTCCGTCCAGGTGGCCATGATTCTATCCAGCCTTGCCATCTGTATGGCTTTGGCGGCCTGCAAGCGTTTTTCGTCATCAAACCAGAAGCCTACCCATTTTTGCAGGTATTCGGTGGGGCGGTACTCACTTTGAGGTGTAAGCCAGGCTGCGTCGATGTCTACTTCGCTAGCGCTAAAAAGAGGGGTGCCACCACCGCCGCAAAATCCGACGAGTACACCGGCCTTGGCCAGTTCGCGCATGGCGGCCTGGGTAATGGAGGTGCCTGTGCCCAGCAACAAGGTAGTGGTGTTGGCGATGGGGATGTTCCAATAGAGAGACTGCTTGCCTTCATCCGTGACGTATTCTACCCGGCCACCCTTAACCAGCACTCGGCAGTGCTGCAAGTAATAAATATTGGCACGCTTGGAATGCAGAATGGTTTTCAGATCCGTAGGGGAAAAATCGTCCATCTTGTCTCTCCTTGGTTATTGGTGGTTCTACTGTGACCAGGCTGAAGAGCGGTTTCCATACTGGCCAAAACCACAGGTAAAGTTACCCGACACACCCACTCAATAAAGCCACCGCCTCACCTTGTCATAATTAGCCAGTACCAACTGCTGCGCCTCCGGGCTTCCATCCAGCATTTTGGTGTTTACCTGCAGGTCTTGCAGGGTGTATTGGGCCAGGGCGGCTCGGGTTTTTATGGTCAGAGTGTCGTTTTGCATTTGGTAATCCTGGGCGAGGATCTGTCGCTTTTCTTGACTCAACCTGGGGTCGGGCTGAATGATCAGGTCGATCCAGGTTTGCCAGTCGGTGTCCTGGTCTGCTGTTCGTTCGCTTGCATCCATCAACTCGGGTTCGCCGCGAAAGCGGCTGAGTACGAAGTCTCTGTAGGCCTGGCTTTTTTCACACCAGGCGCGTACGTGCCAGCGTAACCCGGTGTTCACCAGTGTATGGGGTGCGATCACTCGGCCTTCGGTATCGGCACTGGTTACCGAGAGGTATTCGACGTCCAGGCGTCGGTTCTCGCGCAGGGCGGTGACTATGGGGCGTATGATGGTGGGTGAAATAAGGCGCGGTGGGTGCTGTATTGTTTGAAAGGGTATCTGATGGTCGGTTGGGGCGGTGCTGATGCCGGTTAGCCAGTTCAGGTATTCGCTGACATCGCCCGAGAGGTGCTGCGGTTGAAAGTGCTCTGTCGGCTCATAGCATTTGTTGGCGGGGTTGTAGGCGAGTTGATCGGAGTAGGCTTCCCGGTATCGGGAAAGCTGCTGGCTGGCCGCCTGGCGGGTGATGCCGAAGTAGCGCGTCAAGGGCCCGGTGTTCACTCTGCCTTCCCACCAGGCATTCAACTCGATAAACCAGTCGTATTGTCGGCGATGTTCCATTGCCATGGTCTGCACAGCTCTTTTACGTCTGCGGCTGTGCTGTTACCCTACCACAGTTTTAGCTTCTGGTAAGGGGTGTTGTTCCTGGTGTTCTGGGGTCAAGGCTTCCGCCGCGCCATCTTCTGCTGTATCAACAACCCCGCAATTATCAGAAACAACCCACCAAAGGTCATTACCTGCAACGGCTCACCCAGAATAAAGTGAATCAAAAACAAACTGATAAAGGGCGAGAGGAAGATCAGGGTGCCGATGCGGCTGGCGTTGTTGGTGTGGTGCATGGCCAGTTGCCAGAAGACGAAGGTGATGCCCATTTCGAATACGCCGACGTAGGCCAGGGCGGCGTTTACTTGCCACAGGCTGAGGTCGGGCAGGCCGTCGGTGGCGAGCATCCAGACTATCAGTATCGGAAAGCCGTAAACGAAGTTCTGGAACAGGCCGATGATGGGGGAGCGTTCGTCGCGGGTGTTCAATAGCCAGTAGGCGGCCCAGAGCAGGGTGGAGGCGAGGGCGAGAAAGAGGCCGAACAGGTCGAGGTCGCCGGTGACGTTCCGCCCGGCGAGGGAGATAAACACCACGCCGGAGTAGCCGAGCAGCATGCCGATGAGGTCCCACCTCGTCAGGCGGTGGCCGAGGAAGGGTACGGCCAGCAGGCCGAGGGTGATGGCCCAGGTGTAGTTCACCGGTTGGGCCACCTGGGCGGGCAGGCGGTCGTAGGCTTCGAACAGTACGGCGTAGTAAATAACGGGGTTGATCAAGCCCAGGCGCAGGGCGGCATAGCGTTGAACCCAGAGGGTACTCAGGGCGGTTTTCAGTTCGCCGCGTATGGCGAGGGTGGCGGCCAGTGCAAGAATGGAAAAGAAGGCCGCGCCTGCCATAAGCTGGCTGACGCTGACGTACTGCAGGGCCACCTTGAAGGCGGTGGCCACGGTGGACCACAGCAGTACGGCAATCAAGGCATAGAGCAGGGCTTTGTTTTCGGAGGCCATGGGGTGTCCATGCAATACAGGAAGCCCGCTAGCCTACCTTATCGATCTACAACTGCAACTCTATGTACCAGCCGCCGGACAGGCTGTCGTAGTTCGAGAGGTCCGGCCGTAATTTCCAGGTGAGCATCCAGCCCAGGTTCAGGCCTTTGGTGTTGGTTTTCAGGTTCACCGTGGCCTGCAGGTAGTCTTCGGATTCGTATTCGCGCGGGGTGCAGCCGCTGCAGCCGGGGTCGAGGGTGGTGCGGTAGGTGCGGGTGTCGACGTAGTGCAGCATGTTTTCAACGGTGACGGAGCGGTTGTCGAACATGCGGAAGCCGAAGCCGATGCCTCGTATGGCGTAGCGGTCGCCATCGTTGAACACGCGGTCGTTGTTGTCGGCAATGCCGGCCCGTTCGCTGCCCCACATCAGGGAGGCGCCAACGCGGTTGTTGGCCCAGATGCCCATGTTCCAGCGTTCTGCACTCAGGGCGAGCTGGCCGGGTTCGGCTCTGTTGTTGGTGTCCCAGGTGTACGAAAGGGTCAGGTCGAAGTCTTCAATCAGGCTGCGGTCTTTGCGCTCCGGGCGGCGTTCTATGCGTACTTCGGCTTCGGTGCTTCTTGGGGGCAGCGATTCGGGGCGGGTGGCCAGGGGCTCACGCACGCGGAAGTAGAAGGTGCCGTCCATGCTGAGTTGGGTTTCGCGGTTGCGCTGGCTGGAGCGCTGGGTGCCTTCAAAGCCATCGGGTTCCAGGTGAACGTCGCGTCGGCGAATGCCATAGTCGTCCACCAGTTGCTCAAGCAGGTCGGCGGCGGCGTCGCGCTCTATGCGCTCGCGGCACAGCCGTTCGGTGCTGCAGGTGGCCTGGTAGGCGCCGGTGATGCGTTGTTCACTGCCAATCAGCTCGTCGGAGTCGCTCAGGATGGGGCCTTCTGCTGCGGCGCCTATCTGAGCCCAGCGGGTGGTGACGTGGCATTCGAAGCGGTCGGCGTCGTTACGGCCGAGGCGTTCGTCGGTTCTGGCGAGCATTTCCAGTTCGTCGGTATCAACGCCGAAGGTGCTGCGGGCATCGGCCTCGGTATCGGCAAAGGCGAGCTGGCAGGCTTCGTCCTGGCTTTGTGCTTCGGCCCTGGCTTCGAAGGTTTGGGGTTCCTGGCTCCAGGCCAGGGGGGCAAGGCCGAGCAGTGCGGCTACAGTCCAGTGTCTCATGGCTACCTCCAGTGATATGGCGCTATTATCGGCGGAACCCTTGGGGGTTGCGAGTGCCAGTGGTCATTTTGCCACGTTTTTTGGCTGGGTATTGGCGAAAGGTCTGCGTTTCCAAGCCGGGGCTCTGTGCTGTTAATCTTCTGTTCATGTTGGATGAATGAGTGGATCACCATGGCGGACATGATTGTTTCTCTGCAAGGCCTGCCCGAGCGGGTGGTTTTGCCGCAAGGCTACAGCGTTTCGGTAGCCAAACCTTATGACAGAACGGTGGTACTGGATTGGGTGCGTGAGCACTTCAGCGAGAAGTGGGCGAGTGAGGTTGCCTGCGGTTTTGGCCAGCACCCGTGCAAGGTGTTGATCGCGCGCCAGGGGGAGCAGATGCTCGGCTTTGCCTGCTTTGATGTGACCTTCCCGGCTTTTTTTGGGCCGACTGGGGTGAGTGAGCAGGCGCGTGGGCTGGGTCTCGGCAAGGCGTTGCTGATTGACTGCCTTTGGGCGTTGAAGGCGCAAGGGTATGTTTATGGGTTTATAGGAGACGCCGGCCCGGTGGACTTTTACCGGAAAACAGTTGGCGCTGTTGCTTTGCCAGACAACCTCACCCCGGGTTATGAGCCGCCTCTGGCCGCTTCCGGTTTGCCAATAAAATAGCCCTGAGCGTAGTCAACGCCAAGGGCTTGCAAACAGTCCTTGGCGGCCTGGCTGTCCACAAACTCGGCAACCAGTTTCAACTGATAACTCCTGGCCACATCGACCATCGAACGAACGATGGCCTGGTGTTTGGGGTTCTCTGCGATGTCGGAAATGAATTGGCCGTCGAGTTTAAGGATGTCTACCGTAAACTGGTTCAGGTATTCGAAGCTGGCCAGGCCTGCACCGAAATCGTCTATGGCGATGCTGAAGCCCATGGCACGCAGCGATAGAACATTGTGAACGGCGATCTCTTTGTTGGTAATGAGGTCACTTTCGGTGATCTCGATGCAAATGCTTTGCGGCACGATGTTGTAACGGTGAACCTTTTCTCTGATCCAGGCCATCAGTGCCTTGTCGGCGAGTGTGGCGCCGCTGATATTGATGTTGATCACTCCTGGTGCATCCAGCCCGCTTTGTAACGAGGCCAGCTTTGAGAAGGTCGTCTGGATGACCTGGCGATCGAAGTCGTTCAGGTAATTAAAGCGCTGGAAGACCGGCAGGAAGTCACCCGGGGAGACGATCGCTCCGTCCAGTTCTATTCGAGCGAGCACTTCAAATTTTTCGATTTTATCGTTTGCCAGGCTCTGAATGGGCTGCAGCCAGAGTGCCAGCCGGTCGGTTTCTACGGCTTCTCGGTACTGTTGAAAACGCAGCAGGAGTTCTTTACGTGCACTGATCTCTTTATCGTCATGGGATATTTGCAGCCGTTCGCTCGACTGTTGGCGGGCCATACCCCAAAGGGTGTGCAGTTTGGCGAGGTTGTCGGTCATGTTCTCGCTGAGGCGGTGAATCCCGGCGATGGCAAAGTCCATAGACAGCGAGGTTTGATCCAGAACGACGCGCAGTTGCAGCAAGGGCCGCAGGGTTGCAGCGTTGACCGACGCTGCCGGTGCCATGGCGACAAACACCAGGTCGCTGACTTTTGCGACCCGAGTCGCGCTTGGCAAGCGTGCCGACAACTGTTGCAACACCTGGCGTTCAATGTGGCCTAATTGTTCCCAGTTCAAAGTCTCCAGGTAGATGTCTTTGTTGATGGGTTTTAACAGCACGGAAGCAATGCCATTCAGGCTGGCTTGTTGGGTGGCCCAATTCAACAGCCCGCGCTCATTGAGTGTTTTGACGCGATGATCGTGCAGCGAAAGCCATTCTATTTCTCTGGATGCTTCGTCCCTGTCCATCCGTGTTGCGTGCAGCACATCGACGGTCATGAAGGCGCTGACCAGAAGCAAACAAAGCAATATCAGCTGATGCAGTTGGGTCATGGGTGTATAGCCGCCCAGGCCAAAGTAGGCCAGGCTCAGGTGGCCAATAAAGAGGATCAACAAGGCATGGCTGAGCGTCCCACGGTTGGTACTGTGAGCCAGCCAGGTCACAAAGGGTAATGTTAAAAACAGCGAGGGTTGTGCAAAGGCATGTTGCCCCAGTGCGTCCAGTAGCATCGGGATGGCCAGGGTGGCGAGCGTTAACAAAAGGTGATACCACTGCAGGGGCTGCCGGGCTGTTCTCATCCAATGGCCCAGGACGGGAATGAGAAGAATCAGGCCGGTGAGCTCTCCGGCCAGGTAGACACCCAATATCAGCCAGCCGTCTTCAAAGGCCAAACTATTATCGTTGCTGACCAACAATAGCGTGCCAATCAGGCTGGCAGGAATGACGGCCAGGAAGACCATGTTACGCAGGTCGTGCAAGCGACGTTTGGTCATTGAGAGCGATGGCGCTCCCGCTTTGCTGTATCTCAGGTAGAGCAGGGGCCCAATCAGGGTTAACAGCTGAGCCACCATCCATAGGGGCTTCATGCCAGCCTGAGTGCCCCATAGCCAGAAGGTGATCATCAACGCGACTATGGTCAAGGGGCGATGGCGAAGTGCCGTAATGGCGAAGGCGGTAACTGGCCAGAACAAATAGGCGTCGGCGTCGATAGGCGAAAGCAGCTCAGCCAGGCTCAGGCAGAGATAAAAGGCCGCGCCGAGCAGAAGGCTGGGGCGCCAGGACAGGCGGAACTCAAGCCTCAAAGGCTTGACCTGCTCGACCAGGGTGGTGTTTGTCAATCGAGTAGACTCGTCGTATTAGTGATCACTTTTACGACGAGAGCGCTCGACTGGTTTGCTCGAAAACGAATTCTCTTGTGGTTACTCCTTGACACCCCCCTGAGTCAAACCGGCGATAAACTGCCTGGAGGCAAGCATAAAGGCGATTAGGGTAGGCGCCATCATGATCAGGATGCCGGCAAACATCATGTGCCACTGAATCGAGAACTGCTGGTTGAAGCGTTGCAGACCCAGGGTGAGGGGGTACAGTTCTTCAGATTGCAGGAAGATCAGTGGCAGAAAGTATTCGTTCCACGCCTGCACAAAGGTGAGCAGGGCAATGGTGGCGATGGCCGGTTTCATCAGCGGGAAGATGATGCGCCAGTAAATGGTGAAGGGCAGGGCGCCGTCCATTCTGGCGGCTTCTTCGAGCTCCTTTGAGATGTTGCGCATAAAGCTGACCAGAATAAAGACCGATACCGGCATCATGGCCGCGCTCTGCACCAGTATCACCCCAAGCAAGGAATCCAGCAGCCCCAGGTTGCGCACCGTGTCGAACAGCGGCGCCAGCGCCAGCCTAATCGGGATGGCCACCCCAATCAGAAAGCAGATAAAAATAAAGGTACTGCCACGGAAGGGCATGCGCGCCAGCACAAAGGCTGTGGTGCTGGCGCAGAAGACGACGATGACCACACAGCTGACGGCGATAATGGCCGAGTTCATGAAGTACTGGGCGAAGTTGGCGTTAACCCAGGCGTGCGCGAAGTTGCCCCAGCTCCAGGGGTCTGGCAGGCCAAAGGGGTCACGCAGTACCTGGCCGACGTTGGGCTTGAGTGAATTGAACACGGCCGCCGCGAAGGGGATCAGCACCACCGCAACCCAGGCCAACATGATAAATTGCACCAGCAGTTGTTCGCGCTTGTTGAGTTTGAATATCTTGTCCATGGTGCGTCCTTATTGTTGTCTCAGGTTGCGCAAGGCGAGAAACAAAGCCGCCGGCAATATCATGATGGCGGTTAACAAACCGATGGCCGCGGCCATGCCGAAGTTGGTGTCGGTGGTGTCGGCGCTGCCGCCAAAGGCGGTTCGGAACAGGAAGGTGCCCATGATGTCGGTGGAGCGCAGCGGGCCCGCTTCAGGCCCCATGATCAGCAGCACGTAGTCGGCGTTGTTGAACACATCGACCATCACAATCACGGTGATCAGAATGAACGCCGGGCCCAGTACGGGGAAAACGACATGGCGAATGGATTGCCAGCGGCTGGCACCATCGAGCATCGAGGCCTCCAGCAAATCCGACCGAACCGCGAGTATGCCGGAGAGGATCAACATGATGGCGAAGCCCATTCGGTGCCAGGTGTAGAACATCGACATGGTGATCAGAGCGGTGTCTTCCGAACCCAGAAAAGGGAAGGGGCTATCAAGCAAGCCGGATTGCACCAGGGCAGCGTTCAGCGGGCCGCGCGGGTGGACAAACAAATCCAGCAGGTAGGCGACGGCCGCCCCTGCCATAGGATAGGGTAAAAAGAATATCACCTGGTAGGTTTTGCGCCCCCAGGTTTTGACGCTGAGCAACATGGCCAGCAGGGTGCCAATGAGCAGAAAGCAGACGATGATGACGACAAAGAACACCAGGTTCTGGATCAGGGCATTGAGCATCTGGTCTCGGTAGTAGGGGTGCGTCAGTACCTTGGTGAAGTTGTCGAACCCGACGTAAACTTTCGGGCCGATGCCCGGCCAGTTGACCAGGCTGAGCTGAAACAGAGCCAGCAGCGGAATAAAGTTGAAGGTGGCGTAGAGCAGTACGCCGGGCGCCAGCAGCAGGTTACGCTGGATGATCTCCACAGCGCGATAGCTGATCCGGTGAACCGGTTTGGACGTTGTAGACGACATACTATCTGGCCTGGGTGGTGCCAATGGTTCGGTTTTGGCAGATTCGGTCATGATAATCACACTGGGCAAGGAATACAGGAGGGGAAAAATCCCCTGAAGGCTTCCCGAAGGTCGCCTTCAGAGGTAAAGCAAGGGTCAGCCGGAGAGTGCGGCTGCCTTACAATGCACAGTTGCTGGCGCCAACATAGCCGGCCTGGTTCAGGCCTGACTGTATTTTTTCAGCCAGTTCACGCGGGCTGATGCGGCCGGCGAGCATTTGTTGCATGCCTTCCGAAACCAGAGGGCGGTAACCCGGGTCGACGCTGATCAGCGAGTCTTCAAAGAAGGGCTGAGCGGCCAGCGAGTTGTTGGAGATCATCTCTGCAGCCCGTTGCACACGCTCGTTGCTGACGTCTACAGGATGGTTGGAAGCAGGTACGGCTTCGACCAGGTCGGCAAAGAGCTGGGTGAACTGGGGTGTTGTGTAGAACTCCAGTACTTTTTGTACGGCGTCCATTTTGTCCGAGTTCGGGTTGTAGGCCAGGTGGGCATCGGTGAAGCCATAGACCTTGCCGGCGTTACCGGGAATGGGCATAAAGCCCAGTTCCAGAGTCGGGTCGATCTGGTACATGGGTGAAGCCGGTGTGGCGGACCAGATGCCGTCGATCATCATGGCCGAGGTGCCCAGGGCAACGCCGGTGCGCATGGCGCCGTAGTCATCGGCCAGGGGGTTGGGGTTCAACCAGCCGTTGTCACGCCAGGAGACAAAGCGCTCCATGGCTTCAACGTAGATGTCGTCGGTAAAGCAGGTGGTGCCTTCGACAACGCCAATGGCCCATTCGTCGCTGGTCATACCGGCGAGGATGGTTTCATGCAGCACCTGGTTGAGGTACCAGCCATCGCGGCCATCGACGTGCAACGGAATGATGCCCTGGGCTTTCAGGTCGGCAAAGGTGGCTTCGAGTTCTTCCAGAGTAGCGGGTTCGTGGTCGAGTACGGCCTTGTTATAGAGAATGGCTTCCATCTCCATGACGAAGGGTACGCCGTAGATCTCGCCATCCAGGCCGCGCGCACCGGCCAGGGCGGCTTCGCCAAAGGCACTCAGATCGATGCCCAGGTCGGTTACCGGTGCAGCAACACCGGCGTTGATCCAGGGCTGCAACCAGGCGGAACCGGCTTTGGCGTGGTAGAGGTCGGGCCGGTTGGTTTGCATGTCGATGCGCAGCTTGGCTTCGATGTCTTCGGTGTAGACGTTCAGGTTGACCTTCACGCCAGGAATCAGATGACGTTCATTGATGTAGTCGAACAGGGCCTTGTCCTGCTCACGCCAGGTGTAGAGCTGGACGGTGGTGTCGGCCAGGGCGAATTGGCTGGCAGCCAGGGTAGCAACGGCCGTGGCCAGGGCCAGAGTCTTCTGTAAGCGTTTCATACGAACCTCTTTGTTGTTTTTTCCATAGTGGCAAGCCCAATATAATACCAATAACAGTATTGGGCAATACCAAAAGAGACTTTTCTGCCGTAAATTTGATTCCTTTGGGTTAACTGATTGAAATGGCTCAGGTTTTTGAATGCCTTACCAGCCCTGGGTTTCATCGCGACCGCGTACACCCAGCCTGGCCAGTAGCGACATCCAATGGCGGCTGGCGTCAGTAAAGGCATCAAAGGTCTGGTATTGGTTGGCGCCCCAGCCCACTTCGGCCAGGGCCAACAGGCGTGGGAAGAACATGAACTCGGCCTCTTCCCGAGTGCTGACCAGTTCGGTCCACAGGCAGGCCTGGATGCCTTTTATATGCTCCCTGGCGGTTCCGGCTATGCCTTCTATTGGTTGGTATTCCCATGCCTGCTTCAGGTTCACCGTGCCAGCCCAATAGTAGCCGGGGTCGTTTTCTTCTGTGCTGATGGCCAGGTCCAGATAGCAATGCTGGGCCGGCGTCATGACCACCGGGTGGCCCGCTTCTGCCGCGTTTTTGCCTGCCTGGGTGCCCTGCCAGGAGAGCACCCAGGTGGCCGGGCTGACGGCCTCGCCGGTGCGGATTTCTTCCCAGCCCATGGTCACTTTGCCGCGTTGCTGCAGGTAGTGCTCCAGCCGGGCCATAAAGTCGCCATGCAGGTCTGACACCGGCCGTTGATGTTCGGCCGCCCAGGTCAGGGCCGCAGGGGATTGCTGCCAGACGCCTTCGGGCACTTCGTCCGAACCGAGATGAAACAGCTCACCGGGGAATAACTCGCACCATTCATCAATCAAAGTGGTGATGACCGACCAGGTCGATTCCAGAGCCGGGTTCAGGGTGTTGTCACTGTAGTGTTGAACGCTTTTGTAGACCGACTGATCTTCCGCCTCCACCAGTTCAGGCAGGCTCTTGAGCAGGGCGCGGGCATGGCCGGGGATGTCCATTTCCGGGATAACGGTCAGGCCAAGCTCTGCTGCGCGTTCGACCACGGCGCTGATCTCCCCCTTGCTGTAGCAGCCACCATAGGGCGCTGGTCCTGTGCCCATTTGCGGTGGCAACGGCAGATCATGGCCACGCCAGCAGGCGAGTTCGGCCAGTTGCGGAAAGGCATCGCTGGGTACCCGCCAGGCGTCGTCGTCGGTCAGGTGCCAATGGAAGTGGTTGAACTGAAAGAGGGCGAACAGATCAAGCCATTCGACCAGGGTTCCGGTCGGGAAAAAGTGCCGCACCACATCCAGATGAACGCCTCTGTACTCAAAGCGGGGGGAGGCTTCCAGGTAACAGTCCGGCAGGCTACCCAGGGTTTGCCACTGCAACAACAGTTGCAGCCAATAGGCCTGCACGGCCTGTCGCCCGGCGCTGTCTCGGTAGCTGAGTTCGGCACCCCCTTCGGACAGTCTCAGCCGGCAAGCTGTTTCCAGTTCAGGTTCATGCACCAGCCGGCACGGCAAGCCTTCTGAGCCCAGGTTGACCGGAGCAGTGCCACTTAAACGAGAAGACAGGCGTTCTAGCCAGTTCTGCTGCCAGCCCTCACCCAGCAACTTGAATTGACCGGGCCAGGGCAGACGTTCAGAGCCAGGTTCCCATTGCTGGGGGCGAGGTATGAGCTGGGGTGACCGATCGAGCGGCGTTGCCTCCGCGAACTGCCGGTCCGGTTGGCGCTCTGCGATCACTTGTTGTGGGCCCTGTTCCGTTACCACATAGATGCCGTAAGGCAGATCGGTCAACTTGTAGGGTTTGCCGGCACCACAGAATTCGATGGACAGGGGTTTTTGCCCTTCCCAGGCTTCTTCCAGTTGCAGGCAATGCCAGTCCCCCTGACGTTGTTTGAGCTCGGCACCGCTCAGGCTCTGCGCGTTCATCGGGTGTGCGAGGCTGAAGCACAGTTGCCGTGCAGCCGTTTTCAGCCCAGCCTCCGCCTTCAGTTGCATGTGCAGGCGATAACCGGATTCGGCAGCCAGAAAAGCGCAGTGAGCAGTCAGGGTCATGAGGGGCTCCAGTAATCTTTTATTTTAAAGGTATTAAATTGGTATTGTAATGGATGGTAAAAGATCGTAGTCTAACCGCCATGACTGTTCAAGTGCTGCCGTTCGTTGATGGCATAAAGGCGTGGAGCAGGCTCATAATAATCAGAAATAACCGTTTGGAACGCGCAACGCATGAAGCAAGGGTCTAACACAGCACTGTACATGGGCATCGATGGGGGTGGTACCTCCTGCCGGGTGCGCCTGGCGGATGCCACTGGCAAGCCCCTGGCCGAGGCCCGGACCGGTAGCGCCAATGTGTATCAGGATGCAAACCAGGCCTGGCGTTCTGTCGACGAAGCCACTAACCTGGTGTTGCAGAAGGCCGGGCTGGAAGCCGCAGACCGGGCGCGCCTTCATGTGGTGGCTGGCCTGGCCGGCTCCGAAATCAGTCGAGCGGCGGATGCCTTCTTGAGTCAGGTGAGCGGTTTTGCCCAGTTCGAGCTGCTCAATGACGGGCAAATTGCCTGCGTTGGTGCCCACGCAGGCCAGCCGGGTGTGTTGCTGGTGGTGGGTACCGGGGTCATCGGCTTTCGCTGGACGTCAGCGGGCTGGCATCAGGTATCCGGCTGGGGCTTCCCGCTGGATGACATCGGCAGCGGTGCCTGGCTGGGCCAGCAGGCCGTGCGTGCTGCGCTCTGGCAGCGCGATGGGTTACTGGCGGCTTCCGGCTTGACCGAAGCGGTCTGGCAATATTTCAATCAGGAGCTGGATGGACTTATTGGTTGGGCCCAATCGGCCCTTTCGGTGGACTATGGTAAGCTGGCGCCTTTGGTAGTGGATTGGTATGAACAAGCCGACCCCAATGCCCAGCAGATAGTCGAGCAACAGCGCCAGCGATTGGGGCAGTTGCTGGACGCCTTGCACCAGCCCGGATTGCCGATAGTGATCACCGGCGGCCTCAGTGACTTTGTTGTCCAGGGGCTCGCAGCACACCATCGGCAATGGCTGCGACCCGCTCAAGGTGACGCTCTGGATGGGGCTTTGCGGTTGGCACAACACAAAGGTGCTCACTGATGTCGACCGTACGAAACGACCAGGCGTTGATAGAATTCCTGAAGCCGGATACCTCAAGGCCCGGCTCGCTCTACACCCAATTGTCTCGATCACTGACCCAGGCCATCCACGAAGGCCTGCTCGAAGACGGTGACTATTTATTGCCTCAGCGCGAACTGGCCGAAGTGCTGGGTGTTTCCCGTGTCACGGTGCGCAAGGCCATTGAAGCACTGGTCAGCGAAGGCTTATTGCGACAGCGGCAGGGCGCCGGCACGGTGGTAACGAGCGGTGGCAAACAGTCCATTCACAAGAATCTTTCGGTGCTGAACAGCTTCACCGAAGACATGCAGATGCGCGGCATGACGCCTTCTTCTGAGTGGGTCAGCCGCAACACAGTGCAAGCCTCACCGCGCGAAGCCATGGCCTTGAACCTGTCGCCCGGTACCGGCGTTAGCCGCTTTGTGCGAGTGCGCTTTGCTTCAGAAACGCCCATGGCCTACGAAATCGCCGCCGTGCCGACCAGCATTATCGCCACGGCCGCGCAAGTGAGGGAGTCACTCTACGCGGAATTAGGCAAGGCCGGAGCGCGGCCAGTGCGAGCCCTGCAAACGATGACGGCTCACAACGCCGACGCCGAAGTGGCGCGCTATTTGAAAATTGTCCCCGGTGATGCAGTGCTCTATATCGAACGCCAGGGGTTCGATGCCAATAATCGCCCAGTTGAATTTACCCGCTCCTGGTATAGGGGTGATATTTACGATTTTGTAACCGAGTTGTCGACCGTATCGAACTGATTGTACTGAACAGTACGGTTAGAGCGCAGGGGCATCGACAGCCAGACAGGAATGACTATGCACCAGGCTTTGATTGCGCCAACACTCTTTGATGGATACGACCGTGCAAGTGGTGTCGCTCTGTTGTTGTCGGGTGAGACCATTGAGGCGGTAGTGCCGGTGAGTGAGATTCCGACTCACTATCAGCGTACTGAGCTGAAAACGGGCCACCTCAGCGCAGGCCTGATCGATCTACAGGTTAATGGCGGTGGCGGTGTGCTCTGGAATAACCAGCCCGACCGCCAGGCGTTGAATACCATGGCCGCAGGCCATGCTCGTGCTGGTGTAGCGCGTATTCTACCGACGCTGATCAGCGATACTCCGCAAGTCACCCAACAGGCCGTACAGGCAGCCCTTGCCGCCAGTGCGGATGTGCACAGTGGCCTGCTGGGCGTTCATGTTGAAGGCCCATTCTTCAGTCAGGATCGCAATGGGGTGCATCATCGCAACCATTTAAGGCACATTACCGAGAGCGATTGGGCCTGGCTGGAAGCAGCGGCTCAGGTTCCGTCCATCGTCACCTTGGCGCCGGAAGAAGTCGCACCAGAAGACATCGCCCGCATGGTGAGCCTGGGCATTCGCGTCAGTGCCGGTCACACCAATGCCACTCATCTGGAAGTGAACCGGGCCATTGCTGCTGGCTTGTCGGGTTTTACGCATCTGTTCAACGCCATGCGGCCGATGAGCGGCCGCGAGCCTGGTGTGGTTGGCTCGGCCCTGTCGGCCGCTAACTGCTGGTGCGGCATCATTGCCGATGGCATTCACGTTCACCTTGAGAATCTGCGTCTGGCCTTTAACGCCAAGCCCAGAGGCAAGTTGTTTCTGGTGTCCGATGCCATGGCCACAGTTGGCTCTGATGAGAAGCGCTTTCGGCTTTACGATGAGTGGATCTCTGAGCAGGATGGGTGTCTGGTTAATGCCGAGGGGCGGCTGGCGGGCAGTGCGATTTCGCTGGCGGACGCGGTGCGCTTTTGCACCACCGAACTCAAGTTGCCCTTTGACGAAGCCATTGCCATGGCCAGCCGTTACCCGGCCGAATACCTGGGGGTGGATGATCGCTGTGGTGTTTTGCGGCCAGGGCGCTTGGCCGATGTTACCTGGTTTGACGATCAACTTCAGGTGGCCGGCCTGTGGCGTGCAGGCCACCGCTTATATTGAGCGTTGTAACTCACCTCTCTGGATTGATCTGGCGGCAATGGCCCGCGTCGGCTACCGGTGATGCCTCTGCAGGGTCGGCGTGAATCCTCCCTGGAGCCTAGACCGCAGCATCCATGCTGCGGACTCCCCTGCTGAGGCATCACCGGCATCCGTCGCTCTAACTGTGCCAATTCCGGAATTTGAGGTGGTAATTGATAAAGGGCTTTTTTAAGGCATCAAAATGCAAATCATCATCCTCGAAAACGCCGATCAGGTAGCGCAATACGGTGCGCAGCAGTTTGTCGACTTGTTGAATCGCCAACCGGATGCGGTTTTAGGCCTGGCGACCGGATCAACGCCTGTTGCTCTGTATCAGAACTTGATTCAACGCTATCAGGCTGGCGAAATCAGTTTTGAGCGAGCATCCAGTTTTAATCTGGATGAATACCTGGGGCTGGCGGGTGACCATCCGCAAAGCTACCGGCATTTCATGAACAGCCAACTGTTCAATCACATCGACATAGCCCCACAGAATACCCACATCCCGGATGGTAGTACCGAAGACCCGCTGTCGACCTGCGAACAATATGAGGCGGACATCGTGAAAGCCGGCGGCATCGATCTGCAGTTGCTGGGCATTGGCCGGAATGGCCATATTGGTTTTAATGAACCGAGCTCGAGCCTGGCTTCTCGTACTCGCGTGAAGACTCTGACGCCCGATACTGTCGCTGCCAATCAGCGCTTTTTCAGCGAAGGTGAATTCCAGCCTCGACTCTCCTTGACCATGGGCATCGGCACCATCATGGAAGCGCGTCGCATTCTGTTGCTGGCCACCGGCGAAACCAAGAGCGCCGCCGTGCGCGAGGCGGTAGAAGGCCCTGTCGCGGCACGCTGCCCTGCCTCCATTTTACAAATGCACCCACGCGCCACCCTGGTGCTCGACCGCGCTGCGGCCTCGGCGTTAAAGGATGTCGAGTTTTATGAGTATATAGAGCGGGAGAATGAACGGTTGTTGCACGGAGGCGAGTGACCTGACAGGCTATCCCGAAAATTCGTGGGGTTAGAAGCTATGTCCGTTCTTGTCATGATGTCAGGCAGCGAGAGCCGTCTGGATGCCATTCAACAGGATTTCTCTGCTCAGGGGTTTGATGAACCGATTTGGGTGCCGGGGGATGATTTTGACCCGGAGGCGGTAGAGATGATTCTTGCCTGGAAGCCTGGCGCTCAGGACTGGCGCCCTTATAAGAACCTGAAGCTGGTACAGAGCTGGGGGGCAGGGGTCGACCATTTGCTGGAAGCGAATCTGCCCGCCGAATGGACGGTCGCTCGGTTCATGAGTCAGAGCCTGAAAGACCGGATGGTGCGTTATGTCTGCTCGCAACTCAGCAATTGGCAACTGGATATGCCGCGTCTGTTTCAGGCTCAGAAGAGCGCCGACTGGGCCTGGCATGATGGCCGTTGGGGCAAGAAGGTGTTGATTCTGGGCCTGGGCGAGTTGGGGCAATCTGTCGCTCAGGGGTTGCTCAGTCAAGGTTATGATGTCTCAGGCTGGAGTCGGTCTGCCAAGCAAATTGATGGGGTCGAGTCCTTGAACGGGGAGGCGGGCCTGGAGCAAGGTTTGGCTCAATGCGATTACCTGATCAATCTGTTGCCATTGACTTCGGCAACGCGCAATTTGCTGGATGAGAAGCTCTGGGCGAAGTGCGAGCGCCAGCCAGTGGTGATGAATGTTGGTCGGGGAGCTTCTCTGGCAGAGGATGACCTGATGCCTGCGCTGAAGTCCGGTCAGATCAGCGGTGCGATTCTGGATGTGTTCAGCACAGAACCGCTGCCTGCCGTGCACCCATTCTGGGGGCATGAGGGCATCTGGGTCACGCCTCACATTGCTTCGATCAGTGCTCCGGAGGATGTGATTGCATTGGCTTGTGAGAATCTTGAGCTTGTCAGGGCGGGTAAAGCGCCCCGATTTCCTGTTGATTTGAGCCAGGAATACTGAGAAACCGAATGTTCAGACAAAAAAAGGGCCCCAAAAGGGGCCCTGTAATGGCTGCTTACGACTGAAGAATTACTCAGTGATGACCGTGTCGATGACGTGAATGACGCCATTGGAGGTTTCGATATCGGTCGCGATTACCTGTGAACCATTTACGTAGACACTGCCATTTCGGACTTCTATAGTCAGTGTTTCGCCAGTAATGGTTTCGGCGCTGGTCAGGTTAACCACGTCTTCTGCCATGACCTTGCCGGCTACTACGTGCAAGCCAAGCACTGCAGTCAGGGCGTCGGTATCGGCAATCAAGGCATTCAAGGTGTCGCCAGGAATCTTGGCGAAGGCGGCATCATTCGGTGCGAAGACGGTGAAAGGGCCGTCACCCTGCAGGGTTTCAACCAGGCCTGCTGCCTGTACAGCCGTTACCAGGGTGTTGAAATCGTCGGCTTCTACCGCGGTTTCAACGATGTCTTTGGAAGCCATATGGCCGCCGGCAAAAACAGCGCCAGCCATTACAACAGTTGCCAGAGTGATACCCAGTTTTTTAATCAACATAATTACATTCCTCTTGTGTTGGCAGATTGTTATCAAGTGTGCACCGCCTTTTACGACCGATGGCTCATTTGTGGTTTGTTGGAAGAAATTGAGGCGTTTGATCAATATTTTTCGTGAAACCAGGCGAGATAAAGCCGCGTATACGCCTAGGCGCACGGCTGGATGTCAGCAAGCTGTATGCTCAGTGCAAAAAATGGCTTTCTTTCCATTCAGGCACCAATCCTCAATCCAGAATGGGCACCTGTGACCGTTGAAACGCCCTTGCTTGACAGGGGTTGCGGGCGAACGTATGTTTCAAACGATCGTTTGAACACAGCCCTGATCTGATGGCAACAATGCCCGGTTTCAGGTCAGTAACCGCCAGCAAGGCGCATCAGAGGTGAATCCATGCCAGCCTATAAAGCTCCCCTGCGAGATATGCAGTTTGTATTGCACGAAGTGCTCAATGCCGAGCAGCACTACCAGGCCATCGGCGCTGAAGACGCCAGCCGCGATATGGTCGACGCCATCATGGGCGAAGCGGCCAAGTTTTGTGAGGAAGTGCTCGCTCCGTTGAACCAGGTCGGCGACCAGCAGGGTTGCCAGTGGAACGATGGCGTCGTGACCACGCCAGAAGGATTTAAAGAAGCCTATCAGCAATGGGTAGAGAACGGCTGGCCGTCGCTGGCGCAACCGGCTGAATTTGGTGGCCAGGGCCTGCCGGATTCCATCGGCATTCTGGTATCCGAAATGGTCTCCACCGCCAACTGGGCATGGGGCATGTACCCTGGCCTGTCGCACGGCGCCATGAACACCATTGAACTGCACGGCACCGACGAGCAGAAAGAAGTCTATTTGACCAAGCTGGTCTCCGGTGAATGGACGGGCACCATGTGCCTGACCGAGCCTCACTGCGGTTCCGACCTCGGCACCCTGAAAAGCAAGGCCGAAGAAAACGGCGATGGCAGCTACGCCATCAGCGGCACCAAGATTTTCATCTCCTCCGGCGAGCACGACATGGCCGAGAACATAGTCCATATCGTATTGGCACGTCTGCCGGGTGCACCAGAAGGCACCAAGGGCATCTCGCTGTTCATCGTGCCGAAGTTCCTGCCGGACGGCACCCGTAATGATCTTCAGTGTGGCTCCATCGAACACAAGATGGGCATTCACGGCAACGCCACCTGCGTCATGAACTTCGACAAGGCCAAAGGCTTCCTCATCGGCCCACCGAACCAGGGTCTGAAGTGCATGTTCACCTTTATGAACTTTGCGCGTCTGGGTACCGCCATGCAGGGTGTTGCCTCGGCCGAGCTGTCTTTCCAGGGCGCCCTGGCCTATGCCCGTGAACGCCTGGCCATGCGCAGCCTGACCGGCCCGAAAGCACCTGAAAAACCGGCCGACCCCATCATCGTCCACCCGGATGTGCGTCGCATGTTGCTGACACAAAAAGCCTTCGCCGAAGGCGGCCGCGCCATGATGATGCACGCCAGCATGCTGGTCGATCAGGTCAAGTACAGCGATGACGAAGCGCTCAAGAAAGAAAGCGACGACCTGCTCAGTTTCCTGACGCCCATCGCCAAAGCTTTCTTGACCGAAGTCGGCACCGAAGCCGCCAACCACGGTGTTCAGGTTTTTGGTGGTCACGGCTACATTCAGGAATGGGGCATGGAGCAGATCGTGCGTGATAACCGCATTGCTCAGCTTTATGAAGGCACCACCGGCATTCAGGCGCTGGACTTGCTCGGCCGTAAGGTCTTGATGAGCCAGGGCGAGATGCTGAAGAACTTCACCAAAATCGTACACAAGTTCTGCAAGGCCAATGAAGACAATGCGTCCATGAAGAGTCTGGTAACTCCGTTGGCGAAGGTCAACAAGGAGTGGGGCGAACTGACGATGCAGTTGGGCATGAAGGCGATGCAGAACCGTGAAGAAGTCGGCGGTGCGGCGGTGGATTACTTGATGTATTCCGGTTACATCACCCTGGGTTACTACTGGGCGCAGATGGCCGAGAAAGCACAAGCGGCGCTGGATGCCGGTGCAGCAGATGCGGATTTCTACAAAGCCAAGATCAAGACGGCCAACTTCTACATGCAGCGCATACTGCCACGCACCGAGAGCCACAAACTGGCGATGCTCAACGGTGTCGACAGCCTGATGGATCTGGACGAAGCACACTTTGCTTTTTGATTGATTGGCTAGTTCTGCTTTGGTGGCAGAACCCGCGCCGGCTACCGGGGGTGCTCCTCAAGGGTCGGCGTTAACCCTTCCATGGGGCCTGGGCCGCAGCATCCATGCTGCGGACCACCCTTGATGAGCACCCCCGGCATCCGGCACTAGTCTTTGTCAATGTAGCGACATATCAATTCATTGACGACGCTGACTAACCATCACATGGGAGATCAACTAGTCTTTAATGTGTTGTTTGTCGCCCTAAAACCGCATTAGTTCTTGTTTCTACTGGAATGAGCTGTTGATTGCCGTTGGAGCAAGCGACCGGTGCAAGGTGTCCTCCCGCAGGGGTGTCCGCAACATGGATGTTGCGGCCTAGGCTACAGGGACCAAAACGTCAGGAACGTTTTGGCATGAGCGGAGCGAGCCTGAAAGGTCAGGTCCATGGATGGACCTGATACCTATTCACGCCGGCCCCGGAGGGAGGACACCTTGTGACGGTTGCGGACCCCGCCGTAATTGACAACCATGTCGAAAGGGTAAGAGACACTAACAAGAGAGTGACACCATGGCAGAATACAAAGCACCGGTTCAGGACATGCAATTTGTACTGACGGAAGTTTTTCAGGCCGATCAGTTGTGGGCCAGTATGGCTGCGACTCAGGAAGTGACGCCTGATCTTGTGCACGCCATCCTTGAAGAAGGCGCGCGCATTTGTGAGAACGAACTGTTTCCGATCAACCGCAGCGGCGATGAAGAAGGCTGCCAGTGGAACGACGGTGTTGTGACTACGCCGGCCGGTTTCAAGGAAGCCTATTCTACCTACGCCGAGAGTGGCTGGGTTGGGCTGGGTGGTGATCCGGAGTTTGGTGGTCAGGGCATGCCGAAAATGCTCACCGTCATGTTCGAGGAAATGGTGTACGCCGCCAATACGTCTTTTGCGTTGTATCCCGCCTTGTCGGCTGGTGCCAGCCTGTGTCTGCTGAACCATGCCAGTGACGAACTCAAGCAGACCTACCTGCCTGCCCTCTATGAAGGCCGCTGGACCGGCTCCATGTGTTTGACCGAGCCGCATTGCGGTACCGACCTTGGTATCATGAAGACCAAGGCCGTGCCCAATGAAGATGGCAGCTATCAGATTTCTGGTACCAAGATCTTTATTACCGGTGGTGAGCATGACCTGGCCGAGAATATTGTTCATCTGGTGTTGGCCAAATTGCCCGATGCGCCAGCCGGTTCTCGTGGTATTTCCTTGTTTGTGGTGCCCAAGTTTCTGGTGAATGACGATGGTAGCCTGGGTGAGCGCAACCCTGTGCACTGCGGCTCCATTGAACACAAGATGGGCATCAAGGCGTCTTCGACTTGCGTCATGAATTTTGATGGTGCCCAGGGCTGGCTGGTCGGTGAGCCCAACCGGGGGCTGGCGGCGATGTTCACCATGATGAATTACGAGCGCTTGTCAATTGGCTTGCAGGGCATTGGTCTGGGTGAGGTTTCTTACCAGTCGGCCCGTACCTATGCGCGCGAGCGTTTGCAGAGCCGCTCGCCAGCCGGTGCGCAGCAGCCGGAGCAAGTGGCTGACCCCATCATCGTGCATCCCGACGTGCGCCGCATGTTGTTGACTCAGCGGGCTTACAACGAAGGCGGTCGGGCTTTTGCCGCTTACGTGGGCATGCAGCTGGATATGGCCAAGGGCCACCCGGATGAAGCGGTTCGCGCCAAGGCCGAAGGCCTGGTGGCCTTGCTGACGCCTGTCGCCAAGGCTTACTTCACCGACCGCGGCCTGGACGTCACCGTGCTCGGGCAGCAGGTCTTTGGTGGCCATGGTTATGTGCGTGAATGGGGCATGGAGCAGTTTGTGCGGGATGCTCGCATCGCTCAGATCTACGAAGGCACCAACGGCATTCAGGCGCTGGACTTGATGGGGCGCAAGGTCGCCGCCAATGGGGGTGAATGGGTGCGTTCCTTCAGTGAAGAGGTGAATGAGTTCATCGAGTCGCAAACAGGGCTTGAAGCCTATACCCAGCCATTGGCCGATGCACTGGCACGCCTTAATGAGGCGACGGATGCGGTTCTGGCGCAGGTGAAGGAAGATCCGAATGCCATCGGCGCGGCGAGTTGTGATTATCTGAACCTGTTCGGGCTGACCGCCTATGCTTATATGTGGGCGAAGATGGCAGCCGCTGCGCAGGGGCAGTCGGGTGACTTTTATCAGGCCAAGTTGCAGGTGGCGCAGTTCTTCATGCAGCGGTTGTTGCCGGAGAGTCAGGGCTATCTGGCGAAGGTGTTGGCTGGTAGTGAGAGTTTGATGGGGTTGCCGGACGACGCGTTTTAATCAGGACAGGCCGGCTTTGCCGGCCGCGTCGATGATGATATCGACGCTCCAAAGGACGAATCTGGCGAGTCGAATTGGAATCGACGTCGCAGGCGCCAGCCTGCCGGTATAGATGATATAGAGGGATGATTCGGAATTAAAAAGAAGGGGTTGGCCAACCCTGGCCATTTCAGCTGCCCACTGAGGGTCCTTGCGTTATCCAAATAACGTGTATGCGATTAAACTCCTGTATGAGCCTCATCCTGTGCTCTGCTGTTCTCCCTGACCAGCGAGTGCCAGTATCTTTGAACACCGGTGCAAGATAAAGTCGACTTTGCGGACAGTATTTGTAAGCCTTTTCCTACAGCGTTTGATTCTGCTGGGTCAGTTTCTCATTCAATGCCTGAATATTGCGCGCCATGTTCTCGATCAGGGCCAGGGTGGTGCCTGGGTGAGACTTGATCAGGGTGATGAATTCATCCTTGGGTACGGCGAGTATGGTGCAGGGCTCAGCGGCGATCACGGTGGCGGAGCGGGGCTCACCGGTGAAGACGGCCATGGCGCCAAAAATCTCATCCTGTAGTATCTCACCCACCTTGGCACCCTTGACGAAGACATCGGCTTTGCCGCTCAAAATGGTGAAGACTTCATAGGCAGCATCCCCTTCGGTGATAATGGTGTCGCCAGGCATGAAATTCATGAAGCCGGTGTTCGGGGAGTCTTCAACCTGGGCCTTGTTGGTGCCAAAGGCCAGGCTGAACAGGGCGATCTGGGTGATCAGGTAGCTGGTCCAGATGGACTGCTGCTCGCGGTCTGCGAGCGCATGGCGCAGCACCTTGTCGGCGGGGAATTGCTCCAGTATCAGGGCGCTGTCGCTGACCAGGCGCAGTGATGGCAGTTGGTAGCAGTCGGTCAGGCCGATCAGGTCGCCGCTTTCGAAATGACAGCAGAGCCGATCGTCGTGGTAGCCCTGAAGGATGCCCTGGCGCAAAAAAAACAGGTTTTCCGTAGAATAGAGAGCGTACAGGTCGTCGCAGGCATTCAGGCTGAGGGGTTCACCGGCGGGCAGCCCGTCAAAAAGCTTGTCGGACAACAGCCGCAACCGCTCCGCCAACTGGTCGGCACGATCAGACCGTTCACCTAACAGCAACATAGACCTTTCCTCTTGTTGATGAGGCTTCAGTATAACAACCTCGATGGTACAGATCAGCCAAATTGAACAACCTTCTCTGGTATTAAGCCGTCACTGGCAGGATACCGACCAGGGCATTCAGCTACGTTACTGGCTGAAGCAGGGTGATGATGTTTCCTGTTGGGCGCTTTTTGAGCAGGAAAGCGTCTGTTTCGTTGCCAGGCAGGATTTGCCACGCTGGCAACGGCTGTGGCAGAGCCTCGGCTTGCGAGTTCGCTATCAGGATCCGACCATGACCACTCTGGAGGGTGAGCCGGTGTTGGCCTGTTATAGCTCCCGCATGACGGAGCAGCGCCAATGGGTCAGGGCCGGGCGGGATCAACTGCTGCGGGTGTGGGAAGACGACATCAACCCGGCCGATCGATACCTGATGGAGCGGCTCATCACCGCCGGTGCCCAACACCAGAATGGACGTCTGCGTCCGGTGGCTGTTCATTCAACGCTCAAGGCATTGTCGCTGGACATCGAAACCGCCTGGTTTGTCGAAGGCCAGTGCCCGGCGCTCTATTCCATTGCCCTGGTCGGGGAAGGCTTCAGCGCGCTCTGGCTGGTCAATCGAGGCCAGCACCAGGCTTTGCCCGAGGATGCCTCCTGGGTACCTGATGAAGCCGCCTGCCTGAGGGCCATGGTCGAGGCCATCCAGGCGTTCGACCCGGATGTGCTGATCGGCTGGAACGTTGTCGATTTTGACCTGCGCATTCTGCAACAGCATGCCGACCGGCTTGGCGTGGCCCTGACCCTGGGGCGTGACGGCAGCGTTCCTCGCTGGTACGGGCAGAAACGGGAGCGGATCGATATAGAGGGGCGCCAGGTCATCGATGGGGTCGGTGCCTTTCGTTCGGCGGCCTGGTTTTTTGAGTCCTATGCTCTGGATGCCGTTGCCCATCAGTTGCTCGGGCGCGGCAAGGCGATTGACGACAGCGACGACCGGGTTGGAGAAATTGAGCGACTCTACCGCGAGGAGCCAGTGGCGCTCTGTACCT
Organism: Saccharospirillum sp.; assembly: GCA_022565595.1. Classification (GTDB taxonomy): domain Bacteria; phylum Pseudomonadota; class Gammaproteobacteria; order Pseudomonadales; family Natronospirillaceae; genus Saccharospirillum. The sequence goes on from JAIUML010000013.1 coordinate 96,394, forward strand.
ATAACCGGGAAGACGCGCAACTGGTGCTGGATATCTTCAACCAGGCCGGCCTGTGGCAATTCCTGCTGGAGCGAGCGCATCTGACGGGTTTGACCCTGGATCGGGTGGGGGGTTCGGCGGCCGCATTCAGCCATGTCTATTTGCCGTTGTTGCATCGAGCCAAGCGTGTCGCTCCTTCGGTCGGTGAGCAGACCTTGACCGAGCACAGCCCCGGCGGCTATGTGATGAACAGCAAGCCGGGTTTGTATAGAGATGTGCTGGTGCTGGATTTCAAGAGCCTGTACCCCAGCATTATCCGTACCTTTTTGATCGACCCGCTTGGTTTGCATCGCGGTCTGGAAAGCGATGCGGCCGATAGCGTTCCCGGTTTTCTCGGCGCCCGTTTTCATCGGCAGGATCACCTGCTGCCCGGCATTATTGACCGGTTGTGGGCCGCGCGTGATGTTGCCAAACAGGCGAAGAATGCGCCCATGTCTCAGGCGATCAAGATTCTGATGAATTCGTTTTACGGTGTATTGGGCAGTAATCTTTGCCGTTTCTTTGATCCCAGGCTGGCCAGTTCCATCACCTTGCGTGGCCACCAGATTCTGAACGAGAGTCGGGACTTTATTGAGCAGCAAGGCTACACCGTCATCTACGGCGATACGGATTCCGTTTTTGTGCACGCCGAAGGTCATCCGCAACCGGCCCAACTCGGCCAGCAACTGGCGCAGCAGTTGAATCTATGGTGGCGGCAGCGGCTGCAAACGGAGTTTCAACTGGATTGCCAACTGGAAATGGAGTTTGAAACCCACTACCAGCAGTTTCTGATGCCGACCATTCGCGGCCAGGATACCGGCACCAAAAAGCGTTACGCTGGCATGATTGGTGAGGGTGAGGACGCCAACCTGGTGTTCAAGGGGCTCGAAGCGGTGCGCTCCGACTGGACGCCATTGGCCAGGGAGTTCCAGCGCACCCTCTATGGCATGGTCTTTCGAGGAGAGGATTACAAGTCCTATATCAAGCAGGAAGTGGCTGCGTTGAAAGCCGGCGAACGTGATGATCGGTTGAACTATCGTCGCCGTTTGCGTCGCCCATTGAGCAGCTACCAGCGCAACAGGCCGCCCCATGTTCAGGCGGCTTTAAAGCGTAAAGCTCTGCAGCCAAGCTGGAGTGGGCGTCATGTGGTGTATCGAGTGACGGTAAACGGGGTTGAGCCGGAGCCTTTTATTCGGTCTGCGCCGGACTATCAGCACTACCTGGACAAGCAAATGGCGCCCATTGCCGATGGCATTCTGCACTTCCTGGGCACCCGTTTTACCGACCTGGTAGACGAACAGCTGTCGTTATTCTAGCAAACAGACCTTCTTTTAGTTCTGAACCCGACGCAGCACATAGCTGTTGTTGCCGGTCAGTAGCGTCATCTGTTCTTCGCTGAACTGAGTGAAGGTGTAACTGAGTTGTACCGGTTCGACGGTCCGGTTGAACTGGCCACCGCCGCCTTCTTCAATAAACTCGGTAATCACCCCCAGGCTGCGGTCTTCCAGTTGCCAGATGCCCTGGTAGTTGTAAATGCTTTGATCAGGGAAGGTTTGAGTGTAACGAATACTGCCATTGGACATGAAATTGATGCGTACTTCGCCACCGTCATTCTGCCGGCCGAACCAGACACCCGGTAATTGCTCTTCATTCACGTCTACCGGTGCGGAGCGTTGCCCTCGAATGCTGACTTCTTCAGCCTGAACGTGAGTCGGTGGACGATCACCAAAGTGCACCGCACCTTCTTCGTCGGTCCATGTATAAATGCGACCAGCGGCAATGGCCGTTGCGGTGTACAACAGCACGGCTGTAATCAGTAAGGCACGTTTCATGGTGGTTTCCTTGATTCCTCAGGCCATTCGGCAAGATAACAGTTCAAAGGCTAGTTTAACGCCCGAGTCGTGCCGTTGGGAATGCACGCAGTGTGATCCGCTCGACAGTTTTACCGCTGATCAGCCCAATTTACCACCCCAGGGAAAGTTGACGCACCTCGAGCAGCTGTTTTTGGTTTAAACGGGTACCGCTTTGTTGAACCTTCTCGGCGGACGCCAGGCTGGCCAATGCGCCGGCCTGGGCGAAATCGAGTTGTTGCGTCAAACCATACATGAAGGCCCCGGCAAAGGTATCTCCGGCACCGGTGGTGTTAACGGCAGTGATCGAGTGAGCGGCAATGATGAAGCGCTTGTTGCCGTCAAAAGCGATGGCACCCAAGTCTCCGCGGGTCATCACCCAGCGCTCTGCAATATTGTTCAGTGCCTGGCAGGCCTGATCAAGTTCCGTGGTTTGTGCCCAGATCAGGGCTTCTTCTTCGTTGCAGAACAGCAGGTCGACCGGTTCGGCCAGCAACTGTTGCAGGCCGGGTTGGCACAGCCGAGTGACCGCCGGGTCACAGAAGTTGAGGGCTACCGGTTGGCCAGCGGCTCGGGCCAGTTCACGGCAGACCAGCGCCGCTTCTGAGCCGCTCGGGGAGATCAACAGGTGGCCTTCAAGGTAAACCCATTTGGCGGCGAGCAAGGCCGCTTCATTGATGTCTTCAGGGCCGATTTCATCGGTAATGCCAATATAGGTGTTCATGGTGCGCTCGGCATCGGGTGTGACCATGACCAGGCAGACACCGGTATGGCCATCGGTTACCCGATCGCGGGCGTCGATCTGAACGCCGGAGGCTTTCAACTCGTTGAGGTAAAAGTCGCCTTCGGTGTCGTCGCCCAGGTGGCAGGAAAAATGGCAGCTTGCGCCCAATTGCGCGGCGGCGGTTATGCTGTTGGCGCCACTACCCCCATTCATGCGACTGACCAGTTTGCCCTGGTCAGCGGCGCTCTGTCTGAGCGTCTGGCTGCGCTCAAAGTCGATAAGGGTGCGATGGCCGCGAGCCAGGCCTTGTTCTTGAATGAACGATTCGGGTACCCGGTACTCTTCATCGACCAAAGCCTGGCCGATGGCGTAAATGTCTAACATTGTCATAGCTGATGCGCCACTCCTCGGAGGCGGGGCAGTGTACGGTTTTTGAACACAAAATCCAGTATAGCGGCTGACTGTGAACGAGGACCAAGACAACGTTGCAGAGCGGCCTTATAATGCCGGCCATGCCAAAGAAGCCAACATCGAATTCTACCCCCCGCACGCGTTCACGCCCGTCGCCCAGCAAGCGACCGAAGCGAACCTCTGCCTCAAAGCCACGCCAATCCACCCGGCAACGCAGCAAGAAGCCCAGCACCAGTCGTTGGGCTCGGGTGCGCTGGCGCTTGTTTCAGGTCGGCCTGGTGCTGTCGGCACTGGTCGTGGTCTGGATGATCTACCTGAATGCGGTCTTGCGTGATCGCTTCGAGGGGCAGCGTTTTGCTGTGGCCGCTCGGGTCTACAGTGAGGCCCAGGAGCTGTACGTCGGTGCGCCCATCAGTGCCGATCAAATGCAGCAGCTATTGGAGACGCTCGGCTATCGGTTAGGGCCAACCGCTAGCCACCCCGGCCGATACAGCCGCAATGGCCAGACACTGGCAGTGTACAGCCGGGGCTTTGAATTCTGGGACAGACAGGAGCCAGCGCAGCGCCTGGTGATGGATTTTAACCAGGGCAGTTTGTCTCAACTGCGTCAGGTCAACGGCGACCCGGTTTTGCACGCCCGCCTTGATCCTCTCTATCTGGGGCAGGTGTATCCCGGCTCCAAAGAGGAGCGTGTTTTAATGCCGCTGGATGCCGTTCCCTCTGAGTTGATTGCCGGCTTGTTGGCGGTAGAGGATCGGGAGTTTTATCAGCATTGGGGTGTCTCGATCAGTGGCGTTGCTCGAGCATTGGTCGCCAATGTGCGCGCTGGTGGGGTCTCGCAAGGGGGCAGCACCCTGACGCAGCAATTGGTCAAAAACCTTTACCTGACACCGGATCGAAGCCTCTGGCGCAAGGCCAACGAAGCCTTGATGGCCGTGCTGATGGAGTGGCATTACAGCAAGGAAGATATCCTCGAAACCTACATCAACGAAGTCTACATCGGCCAGCAGGGGCAAATGGCCGTGCATGGTTTTGGCCTCGGCGCCCAGTTTTTCTTTGGTGCGCCCTTGCAGTCTCTTGGTACGCATCAGCATGCCTTGCTCGTGGGTTTGATTCGCGGCCCCTCCTTCTACAACCCGCGTCGCAACCCGGAGCGAGCCCTGGCTCGACGCAATCTGGTGCTGGATATCTGGCTGGATCAAGGCGTCATCGACGCACAGACACACCAGGCGGCTCGTCAGCAACCGCTGGATGTCAGCCGGGTGCCCGGCCAGGCCAATCATCATGCCTTTATGGACATGGTGCGGCGGCAATTGGCTACGGGCTATCGCCGTGAAGACCTGCTCGCTGAAGGGTTGAGCATCTTTACCACCCTCGACCCCATTGCGCAGGCCGAGGTTGAGCGACTGGCACCGCAAAGGTTGCAGCAACTGGAGCAGGGTTATGGGCTCGAAGCCAATGCGCTGGAAACGGCTGTGGTTGTCTCGCGGCCAACCACCGGCGATGTGATCGCGCTTATTGGTGGTCGCAACCCTGATGTGGTGGGTTTTAATCGGGCACTGGATGCACGCCGACCGGTGGGTTCCATGCTCAAGCCAGCCGTTTTTCTGGCCGCGCTGGAGGCGGGCTATACCTTGGCTACGCCCATCAATGATGACACCGTCAGCGTTGTCGGAGCCGATGGGCAGTTGTGGCAGCCACGCAATTTTGATCGGGTCAGCCACGGCTCGCCTTTGTTGATTGATGCTCTGGCCAATAGCTACAACCAGGCCACGGCGCGACTGGGCATGGAAGTGGGCTTGCCCGAGGTGTTCGGCGTGATCGAGCGTCTGGGCGTCAATAGTCGTTTGCCGGCTGTGCCCTCTGTCATGCTCGGGGCTCATGGTCTGCCGCCGCTTGAGATGGCACAGTTCTATCAGACTCTGGCCAACAACGGCTTTTACAGCCCCATGAATGCCATAAGAGCGGTAACGCACCCCAGTCAGGGTGTGTTGCAGCGCTACGAAATGCGAGCCGAGCAACGTTTTGACCCGGAGCTGATTTACCTGCTCAACGATGCCCTGCATGAGGTAACGCTCAGCGGCACCGGGCGTCGTCTTCAGGCCTTGTTGCCGAGAGACTGGTGGATGGCGGGCAAAACCGGCACCACGGACGATAATCGGGATTCCTGGTTTGCCGGGCACAGCGGAGACCGGCAAGTGCTGGTCTGGATCGGTCGAGACAACAATGCGCCCACCCCTTTGACCGGTTCCAGCGGCGCTTTACCCTTGTGGGCCGATATCATGGCGGCACTGCGGCCGGTACAGGACAGACGCACCCACCCGGCACGCATTGCCTTTGCAACGGTGAATAGCCAGGGGGCCGGTGTTGCCGAAGCTTGTGCTGAGGCGCGACTGCTGCCCTTTGTCAGTGGCACGGAACCGACCCAACATTCGCGATGCAACGCCGCGCCAGATGACCCTGAAGAGGCCCCGGCCAGCTTCTGGGAGCGGTTGTTCAGCCGAGGCAGTTGAACCTGTTTCATGAGTAAAGCAGGTGCACAGCGGGAGGCAATGCCTCAATAGAGCGCAGTATGCATTGAGCTAACGCCGATTGAACTGAGGATTCTTTGAGCAGGATTCACAAAAAGCCGAGACACCTGGACTCAAGTGAGGCTTTTCCGGGAAAATGCGGTATGGTTGCATCCTGTATCAACAATAGATGACTCATGGTGCATTCTTTGCTTTACTAGTGTTGACCGAGTCAAAGATGAAACCAGCGAGTGAGTTCCAGATGTCAAACGGCCCCAGCAAGCAAGGCATGAAACGACGGTTTCGACACTCCGTTCGTTCTCATTTGGGCTTTTATCTGCTCTCTCGCCACGCGCTCAGCGAGTGGTACAACGAATAGAAAGCGCTCTACTGCGGGGGTGAGCTGCGGCCAATGTCGCACACGCGCAACTGAGGGTGCGATTCTGTTTGGCATCATTCGGCGCAATTCTTCAAAATGCCGCTCACAATAATCGACAACAATCACCCACTCTGCCAGTCGTTAGTCAGGCCTTGTATCGGCCAGCCTGCGTGAATTGCCATTATCAGCAGAAACGGATCAGGAGACCAACATGGGTCAGCAAGACGCCCCTTTGATTGCCACCGACATACACAAGCAGTTCGGTGATGTGGAAGTCCTCAAGGGTATATCCCTGGAAGCGCACAAGGGCGATGTTATCTCGGTAATCGGGTCTTCCGGTTCCGGCAAGAGTACCTTCCTGCGTTGCATGAATTTGCTGGAGATCCCGACTTCAGGCGATGTTCAGGTTCACGGTGATAAAGTCCTCTTCAAGGTTAACCGTAAAGGTGTGCGTGAGCCGGCAGACAGGCGCCAGGTCGAGCGGTTGCGCTCTCAACTGTCCATGGTGTTCCAGAGCTTCAACCTCTGGGCACACATGACGGTGATGGAAAACATCATCGAAGCACCCATTCATGTTCTGGGCGTTAGTCGAAAGGAAGCCAGAGAGCGTGCCGAAGAACACCTGAATCGAGTGGGTCTTTATGACCGCAAGGATTATTATCCGGCGCACATGTCTGGTGGCCAGCAACAGCGCGCTGCCATTGCTCGCGCTCTGGCCATGAACCCAGAGGTGATGCTGTTTGACGAACCCACCTCAGCCTTGGACCCGGAACTGGTTGGTGAAGTGTTGAAAGTCATGCGTGGCTTGGCCGAAGAAGGCCGGACCATGGTGGTCGTCACTCACGAAATGGCCTTTGCCAGGGACGTGTCCAACAAGGTCATGTACTTGCACCAGGGCAAGATTGAAGAATACGGTAACCCGAAAGAAGTCTTTGAAAACCCGAAGTCGGAGCGTTTCAAGCAGTTTATTACACCCTCGTATTGAGGTCACTGCGAATCATTCCCTCCCTTGCATTGGGCGTGTTATTCGCAGTGGCCCGGTGCAGGTACGACAAGGGTGCAATAAGAACCGTGCTGACCTGAGATCCAGGCAGCATACAGTAAGTATCAGGCCCGGCCTGATCCTATGATAAAAAGTGGAGTCAACCATTATGAAGAAAGTACTGATTGCAGCCGCCAGCGTGCTGGCCATTTCTTCCGTCGCTCAAGCCGAGTGGGATGTCATCCGGGCAGGCGTAGACGTACCATACCCTCCCTTTGAATACCGCGCGCCAGACGGCAGCCTGACTGGTTTCGAAATCGAGCTGGGCAACGCCGTTTGCCAGGAAATCACCAACCGCGATTGCGAGTGGGTCGTTCAGGATTGGGATGGCATCATTCCCGGTCTGTTGGCACGTCGTTACGACATGATCTTCTCTTCCATGTCGATCAACGATGAGCGTCGTCAGCGCGTACTGTTCTCAGAAGCTTACTACACCACTCCGTCTTCTTTCTTTGTCAGAGAAGGTTCTGATTTCGATCAGGAAAACACCGCTGGCAAGCGTATCGGTGTGCAGCGTGCCACCATTCAGGACACCTACCTGGCCGAGTTCCACCGTGATGCCACCATCGTGCGTTACACCACTGCAGACGAAGTCATGCTCGACCTGCAAGGTGGCCGTCTGGACGCCATGTTCATCGACTTTGCTGCTGGCGAAGGCCTGATCGAAAGCGTTGAAGGCGTTGTACCTTCTGGTGAGACCATCAATGAGCCACGCCGTATCTTTGGTGAAGGCGTTGGTGCGGCCTTCCGTCAGCGTGATACCGCCCTGGCCGAAGCAGTGAACGAAGCACTGCGTAAGGTGAAAGAAGACGGTACCTATGATGAAATCATGAACCGTTATTTCGACTACAGCATCAAACTCTGATTAACGCTGAATAGCATTACAGAGTTCGGGGGCCATGCCTGGCGTGGCCCCCTTTTAGGTAGCACCGTGCACGGCCACAAGAACAAGACGGGCTACTCTATTCTTTTCACCCAAACAGAGCGCAAGGTATGTTGGACTTACACGGCTATGGGCCGTCTATTATGCGCGGGGCTATCCTCACCATAGAGCTCGCCTTCCTGTCGCTGTTACTGGCGCTGGTACTGGGGTTGATTACCGCCAGTGCAAAACTCTCACACAACGTGATTTCCAAAGGCATTGCCACTTTTTACACCACTATTATTCGCGGTGTCCCCGACCTGGTACTTATGCTGCTATTGTTTTATGGCGGACAATGGGCGCTGGTGGAACTGTCCGATTGGGCCTTTGAAGTCAGCGATGGGCGAATCGATTTCTTTATCCAATTCAATTCTTTTGTATCTGGTGTCGTCGTCATCGGATTCATCTTTGGCGCCTATATGGCCGAGACCTTTCGCGGCGCTTTTATGGCGGTTGAAGGCGGGCAAATCGAGGCCGGCAAAGCCTACGGCATGACAGGCTGGCAAGTATTCAAGCGCATACTTTTTCCGCAAATGATGCGCCACGCCTTACCGGGTATTGGCAACAATTGGCAAGTGCTGTTGAAAACCACAGCCCTGGTCAGTGTTATTGGGCTGGAAGACATGGTGAAACTGGCGGTAGAAGCCGCTAAAACCACGTACGAACCCTTCATCTTTTTTATACCTGTAGCTTTTATTTATTTGAGCTTGACCGCCATTTCCGAGTGGACTCTGAAATGGCTCAAGAATCACTACAGCGCTGGCGTCGTGGAGGGCTAAACCATGGATACTATTCTGGCGCTGCTGGAAGGCAATCAGATTTTTACACCCCGAGTACTAACGGAGTATTGGGGTGGTTTCGTCACCACGGCCCAATTGACCGTACTGGCCTTGTTGATCGGGCTGGCGTTATCGGTACCCCTGGCCATTATGAGAACCTCGAAGAACCCGATTATTAATTATCCGGTGTTTCTTTTTACCTATGTGTTTCGTGGCACTCCGTTATTGATTCAGCTCTACATGATTTATTACGGGGTCACGCTGATCCATGGTATTCAGGAGTCGGTGTTCTGGGTGATCTTTCGTGAAGCCTTTTACCCGGCGTTGATTGCGTTCACGTTGAACACCACCGCCTATACCACCGAAATTTTCCGTGGTGCCATTCAGGCAACCTCACGCAATGAAATAGAAGCTGCCAAGGCTTATGGCATGAGCCGGGCGCTGATGATGCGTCGCATTATTTTGCCCAGTGCTTTTCGCCGTGCCTTGCCGACCTACAGTAACGAAGTGATCTTCATGTTGCATGCAACATCCATTGCTTCACTGGTTACCATTATGGACCTGACCGGCGTTGCTCGGGAAGTTTACGCCCGTTTCTATGCACCTTTCCCAGCATTCATTTTTGTTGCCTGTTTGTATTTGATACTCACCTTTGCTCTGGTGTATCTGTTCAAGCGAGTAGAAGGCCGGGTACTGGCTCACTTGCGGCCACGTTAAGTTGAAGTGGGTAGCCCAGGGAAGGGCACCCGCAAATTGATTGATCATTCATCGAGTCGAATACCGCACCCATGTTCGCACCCTATAAAGACATTATCGAGCACACACTGGCCACTCGCGACGACCAGGTTGAAGCACGTTTCGAAATACTCTCGGCAGGCACCGAAGTCACATTACACGATTGTGGTGTTCTGCGCGTTGAGCCCAACACGGCCTGTACAACCTCTCTGGTTATCTCCTGTGGTGTGCATGGCAATGAAACCGCACCCATTGAACTGGTGCGCGACATGGTGCGCGATATTCTGGAAGAAGAGCAAAAAGCTGGGCAACGAGTGTTATTCATAATGGGCAACCCCTGGTCCATGCAGATTGCTCAGCGTTTCGAAGAAGTGAACATGAACCGCCTGTTCGCTGGCGATTGGCAGAACTACGATACCAGCCTGAAAGAAGTCAAACGGGCGGCCAAGCTCGAAGCCTACGTGGCCAATTTTTTTGCGGAAGAGCCGACGACTGTTACCCAGCGGTACCACTATGACCTGCACACGGCCATACGTGGCAGCCAACGTGAGCGCTTCGCACTTTACCCCTTCGTGCAGGGCCGAACCCTGCCAGAAAACCAGAAAGCTTTTCTGGCAAGAGCGGACATCAACACCGTTTTGCTGCAACAAAAAGAAGCCAATACCTTTTCGTCGTTCTCTTCACTGCGCTACCAGGCCGAGAGTTTTACCCTGGAACTCGGGCAGGTCAAACCCTTTGGTCAGAACGACCTGAAGCGCTACAGAGGCATAGATTACGCACTTCGGGAATTGATCGCCGGCGAGCCTCTGCCAGAGAAGCCAGCAAAGCCGGTGGATGAGTTCGAAGTCTGCCACTCTATTGATGTCACCAGTGATCAATGGGAATTTTTTATCCCGGACGACGCCCTGAACTTCACCGAGTACCAACCCGGAACCCTGATCTGGCGTGACGGAGACCAGGAATACCGAGTCGGCAGTGAACCCGAGTACATCGTATTCCCCAACCCGAAAGTACCGGTGGGGCAAAGGGCAGGGTTGATGCTGCGGAAGAGGGTGGGTTGAGAGCCAACCTCAAACCAACCACGGCACCAAAGGCGGCACCAGAAACGCCGTAACCACCCCGGTCAAACTCATCGAAAGCCCGGCAAAAGCCCCACAAGTCACCGACCGATCAAAGGCCTGGGCAGTGCCAAAGCCATGCGCCGTCAACCCCAGAGTGAAGCCATAGAGCGCATCGCTGCGCAACCGCATCAGGTGTAACACAGACGGCAACATCAGCGTCCCAATGGCACCAGCCAACAGCACCAGACCCGCCGCAAGTGAGCCACTGCCACCCACACTCTCTGCCATGCCAATGGCAATGGGCGTCGTAACCGACTTGGCGCTCATACTCAGTGACAACAAGCGGTCCTGAGCCAACCACTCTACGATGACAACCGCACTGACTGAAGCCACTATAGCGCCAGACAAACAAGCCAACAGCAACGGCACCGCCATCTGACGGATCAACTTCATGTTCTCGTATAACGGCACGGCCAGTGCCACCGTTGCCGGCCCGAGCAGGAAATGAATCAGTTGGGTGTCGCTTTGGTATTGAGGGTAGTCCCAACCCAGCAGGGTGATAATGCCCATCAGGGAGAAGATGCTGATGATAACAGGGTTCACCAGGGGGCTTTTTTTCGCCTTGATATAGAGCTGCTCGGCCGCGAGGTAGACGCCAATGGTCATGCTCAGCGCCAGCAGCATTTGAATACTGACCGTCATGCGCCTGGCAACCGAAAGAGTTTGAACAGAACCACCATGACCACCGCAGCCAGCAGCGTACTCAAGGCAATGGCCAGGATCATCCAGTGGCCGTGGCTCATCAAGCGATCCCAATGCTGGATCAAACCAACCCCAGCAGGTACAAAGAGCAATGTCAGGTAGCGGATCAGCCCTGAACTGGCTTGCTGCAACGTGGACGGCACTTGCTTGTAGAACACCAGCGCCACCCACAGCAACACCAACCCAACGACGTTGCCTGGAATCGGCCAGCCGATCAACTGAGTCACCGCCTCACCCAGCATCCAGAACACCAGCAATATGAAAAACCCAAGGACCATTGACTCACCCCTCATCCAACAGACGCCATTGTGCCCCATCCGCGCGGAACTGGCAGCGCAAAAGGCGCAACAATTCCTTTCATCTCGAACGCTCGTCGACAGGGCTGGTGCACCAGGCCCGGCGCACTGTATAATCGCCCGCCATGAGTAAAGCCAACAAAAAGCCCCTGCCTGGGGGCGGAACCATTGCCCAGAATAAGAAAGCCCGCCACGACTATCATATCGTCGAAAAGTATGAGGCCGGCCTTGTCCTGATGGGATGGGAAGTCAAAAGCCTGCGCGCCGGCAAGGCACAACTGGTCGACAGCTACGTCCTGTTCAAAGGGGAGGAAGCGTGGCTGGTCGGTGCGCACCTGACACCGCTGAACACCGCTTCAACCCACGTCATAGCCGACCCGACCCGCACACGCAAACTGCTGCTCAAGCGCCGTGAGCTCGATAAAATCGCTCGGCAATCCGAGCAGGACGGCTACACCGTTGTTTGTCTCTCGCTGTTCTGGAAGCGCAACAAGGTCAAAGCCGACATAGCCCTGGTAAAAGGCAAGAAGCAGCACGACAAGCGCGAGACCATGAAAGAGCGCGACTGGAACCGGCAGAAGCAGAGAGTGCTCAAAGCCTATAACCAGTAACTGCCTTTGTATGCTAGAATTTACCTATACCGCAACAGGGTGGCGCTTGAAAGCCAAGCCGCTAACCCCATCTTGTGGTTAACACCAGAGCAGTAACACCCAGTTTTCGGGGGCGACCTGGCTTCGACGCGGGTTACAAAGCTCAAGGTGCATGCCGAGATGGTAGCCAATCTCGTTAAACCAAAGCTGCAAACACATAGTTGCAAACGATGACAACTACGAAGGTTACGCACTAGCTGCATAATCCTTCAAACTGAGCCCCTAAACCGGCTCGGCGGTCACTGTCCTGTGCCTGAACGGGGCTGTTGACTGTCAATAATTCAGGATCGCAGTGTAAGGTTGTCTGGGCCGGAGCTGCTAAAACCTAATTCCAGGCTCCCCGAGTCGCACCTGTCCTTCGGTAACGGCAAGGGTAAATTAAAGAAGTGACTAAGCATGTAGGACCGAGAGTAGAGGGCTTGCGGACGCGGGTTCGATTCCCGCCGCCTCCACCA
>JAIUML010000014.1 GCA_022565595.1 Saccharospirillum sp.
CCCACCGCCACAGCACCGAAGGTCAGGCCGGCACCACCGAACTCTGGGGCCTGAACTACACCGACAGTGACCAGGGCGAAGCCCTGGCCAACCGCCTGGCCGAGCACCGCCTGTGGCAGAACCACCGGCTGCGCATCACCACCACCTGCCGTACCCTGCGCCCCGGCAGCCGCTTTGAGCTGACCCACCACCCGGACCGCAGTGGCTTTTATCAGGTGATCAGCGTGCGCCTGAGCGGCAGCCAGAAGAGCCTGGCTCAGGGTCAAAGCGGGAAAGCCTTTCAGTGCGAAGTCGAAGCCATACCGGTCAGCCTCAGCTACCGCCCAGCCTACCAGCCCTTGCCCGCGCGCAGCCACTTGCTGACCGGCCACATTACCCGGGAAGTCGACGAGCTGGGCCGATACCGCATCCAGTACCCTTTCGACCGCCGCCTCGACGACAACGCCGAGCCCAGCCCGGCCACCGAGTTAATGCAGCCGTTCGGCGGTGCCGACCACGGCATGCACTTCCCGCTGGAAGCAGGCACTGAAGTCGCCATCGGCTCGATCAACGGCGACCTCGACCGGCCGGTCATCCTGGGCGCGCTCTACAACGCCCGCAGCCCCAACGTGGTCACTGCCGAGAACGCCCGCCAGAACCGCATTCGCACCCGTGCCGGGAACGAGTTGCTGTTGCACGACCAGCGCGGCGAAGAACACATTCAACTCAACACGCCCGACGCCCTGAACCGCCTCAAGCTCGACGCCACCGCCGACCAGCACCAGATCGAGCTGTTCACCGAAGAAGGTGACATGACCTTGAGCGCAGGCCAGAACATGAACCTGACGGTCGGCAAAAGCATGACCGTTGAAGTGGGTGAAGACCATCATTTGGAAGTGGGCGGCGACCAGAGCCTGGTAACCGACGAAGGCAACATCCAGTTGGAAGCGGGGGCGGACGTCAACCTCAGTGCCGAAGGCGACCTGCACTGGCAAGCACAGAATGGCCAATTGAATGTGTTCGCCACTGGCAATATGCAGTTTGAGACGCAGAGCGAGCGCTTTGATCAGATTACCGGTGGCGACTACCAGATCTCGGTTGAACAGGGGCCTTACCACCTGGAAGCCAGTGGGCCGGTTGTGCTCAACAGCGGTAAACGCATCAGCCTCTCGGTATCGGACAGTCAGTTGCAAATGGACAGCCGCCAATTGGTGATCGATACCCGGACTGTGGACATTAACGCCGACAAGATCGCCATCCGCGCCGGTACTGTTGGTAATAACTGAGCCTGATCGAACAAGGAGCGACGCATGACCATTTCATTCGATCAGGTCCGCATGCACTGGATCATCGGTCAGGAACGCTGGCCCATCCAGCGGTTTCACGCCCGCGAAGGGCTCAACCAGCCCATGACCGCCCGCATCGAACTGAGCGCCCGGCTCGGCCGCGAACCGGCCGAGCTGCTCGGCCAGCCCAGCCGACTCGAAATCATCGGCACCGACGGCCACAAGCGCCACTTCGATGGCGTCGTCACCGCCGCAGAGTGGGGCGACACCACCGGCAGCGACCACCACTGGACCCTCACCCTCGCCAGCAAATTGCTGACCGGCCGCCTGCAGGAACGCGCCCGCCTGATGATGACCGCCTCCCGCCGGGACGCCGTACAAACCCTGCTGCAGGAGATGGGATACCAAACGACCGAAGTCCAATGGCAACTGAGCGGCGGCGCCCGTCACCTGCCGCTGCCGCGCCTCCAGGCGCGCGAGACCAACTACGACTGCTTTGCCCGCCTGCTCAGCGAAGCCGGCTGGAACTACTGGTTCGAACCCGGCGACGACCAGGACCTCAGCGAACGCCTGGTGATCAGCGAACAACAACGGTTCCCCGCCCTTGACCTGCTGCCCCTGCGCGCCGCCAGTGTGTACGGCGAAGCCGAACCCGGCCACGTCAACCGGCTCAGCTCGTTCGACTACGGCCACTTCAGCGGCACCGCCCCCAGCCTGCGCACCCGCATCCGCTCCGGCAATGCCTTCGCGCCGGTCGGGCTCAAGCCAGCCGCACCGCTCGAACGCTACAAGACCGGTTACTGGGAGACCTTCGCCGCCCCTCAGGACCAGGTGGCCAGTGAACGCCTGGTCCAGCAGGATGCCGCCCGCCAACCGCTGACCGAGACCCGAGTCAGCATTGGCAGCCACCAGCCGATACTGCAACCCGGCCACCGCATCGCCATCGATTGCAGCCGTGGCGCGCACCCGCAGCTGACCGGCGACTACCTGATGCTGACGGTCGAACACCATGGCGAGCAGCCCCATCAGGGTGGGGATGGCGGCCAGAACGGCATCGTTCAATACCGCAACCAGGCCGAACTGCTGTCGATACGGGACCGGCGCATCCTGCCCGCCATCATCGAGCCGCCCAAATACCTGCCCATGCTGTTCCCCGCCCGCATCGAAAGCCGCAGCCCGCTCTACGCTGACCTGGATCAGGATGGGCGCTATTACCTGCGCACCCGTTTCGACGCCACCCGGCCCGAAGAGGATGCTCCCCATACTCAAGCCAGCCCCGCCATCGAAGTGCGCGTACCCTACGCCTCCCCCCTGGGCGAGCGGAAAAACCCGGTCGGCTGGCACTTCCCGCTGCTCGACCAGAGCACAGTGCTGGTCAGTTGCCTGAACGGCGACCCGAACCGACCGCTGATCATGGGTTTCAGCCCCAACCGCAAGGTGCTCAACCCGGTCACCCGCAAAAACGCCACCCAGTACCGGCTGATCAGCCCCGCCCAGAACGAACTGAGCTTCGACGACGCCCCCGCCAACCCCTGCATCCTGATGCAGACCTTCGATGGCGAAGTGCGTCTGGCGCTGAACAGCAAAGAGGCCGAACCCTTTATTGAACTGGCCACTCGCTACGGCGCCCTCAACATCAATGTGGCCAAGGACTTGATCCAGAAAGCCATCGACGGCAGCCTGAACGAGCGCATCGCCCAGCACCGAAGGCTACAGGTGCAAAATAACAGCCACACCCAGGTTGGTGGCACAGCGCACTACCAGGCCAGGGGCGATCAGAACTGGGTCGCAAAAGACAGCTTCAAACAAGTGTCCCAGGGCCGTTTCCTGATCAGCCATGGCGGACCCTTGCGCCTGAAGACACAGGGTGCCCTGACCGTAAAGGCCGCCAATGGGTATAGCATTCAGGTACCGGATGGCAGCACCTGGATCGAGACACCGGATGAAATCCGCATCGAAAGCCAGCAAAACATCCTGCTCGCCAGCGAAGGCGGGGAATCCGGTATAGAAATCACGCCGAGCAAAATCACCCTCTTTGGCCCGCACATTACCCTCAAGGGCGACACGGCCGTGAACTTCAATGGCGACGTGCACTATGAGGACGGCAGCCACCAGGGCACAACGGTAACGCCCTTAAGCCCACTCGAGATACCGGAGATAACACCGGTGGAGCGATTGCCGGATCAAGTTGAAGAAGAAATAACCGACAAAGACCGCTGTATCCGCCTGTTGGACGAACAGGGTCAGCCCCTCGCTCAGGTTCCCTACCGAGCCCTCTACGACAAGCCGCAACACGAAGAAACCGGCATCACCACCGATACCGGGCACACCCATGTATTGCTCGCCGACGCCCGTGCCAAACAGGTGACTGTCCACATCGAACAGGAGGAGCCGCCTCATGCCTAAAGAGATCATAAGAGAGGGTAAAGTCTTTCGGCGCGTAGGCACCGTGCGCCTGACGGATGCCCGACTGGACGACCCCGTGGACATCGTGGTCCGGAATGTGAGCCGTGACTATATGAATCGCATCGGTCACATCCATGTGATACCGGTTCGTTATGCCATCGCGACCGACCGGAACGAGCAGGACCCACCGATGCCCGCACCGGCCAACTATCCCGGGTTCAAAACGCCGTTACGGCTTGAGCCCATGCGCGAAGGCTATTTTTATCTGCACGATGTGACCTATGGTGGCCCGGTGTTGGAGTGGGCATTGAGCGGTAGCCTATCCGACCTTGAGGCCACCATTCTTGAACTGCCGGAGAACCACGAACTTTATGCCTGCTATTCCGAAGTTCAATGGACGGAGGCCAGGAAAGCACAGGTTCGGGAAAACACAGAAAAACTGACCGAGTTCATGCACCCGATAAGACGTCGGGCACCCAATGGCCATGAACTGGGGGTTACCCTGAAATCCTGGGACAACTGTGAGCCCCTGATAGACGACCCGGCATTCAAGCAGGAAGCACAGCGCCTGTATGAAGCGCGGGAAGAACGCCATGGCCGTGGTACGGTTCGGCTGATGGTGGTGCCGGACGATATTGGGGTTTTGCGTGAGCTGCAAAGCCACAGGGACGAGGTCAGCCAGGAGCTGATGGACTACCTCGAAGAGGAAGTGGGTGAAACCAGTGACGACCCCTCCCTATTGGCGACCCGTGATCTTAAATACCATGCAGCGGTCTTTGTCGAATCGTTGACGATGATTCATGATGACGAGGCGTTCAAGGCTCTGAGAGAGCAGTACCGGAGTGATCCCCTTCTAACGGAGCTGGTCCGACACACCCGCGATACCGCTGGCGACGAAGCGCTGAGCAAACAGCGACAGAGCGAACTGATTGACCTGCACAACACCTACTTTGAGGCCGAAGCCTGGTTACAGTACGATGATCTGCCTCACCCTGGCCGAGCGCCTTCGGACAGCGATCTCCGTCTAATCGAGTATCTGGCGGACGCCTTGCCCACTTTCGAGCGTGATTTTATCGAACAAAAGCTGACCAGCTTTGTACTGTGGCTGCACCAATACGATCGTCAACGTCGTCGTCAATTGACCAGCAATTGGCTCACCGGGCGTCGCGGCATCAACAGTCTGATACACCGTGAGCCGATGGACCAATTTCTGGAGGAGACCACAGAACAGCTCCAACACTATTACCAGGAACTCTCAGCGATCGAATCAGACCGGGTATCACTGATCGTCGCAGACCGGTTCCACCGCGCCGCCTTTTACTTTGACCCGGACGATGAAGCCCAACTGGAATGGGCCATCGAAGCAGAGCGAGCCTGCACCGAATTTCCGGGAAGCCAGAACGAACACTTCGAGGCACTGGACGACTGGCTCAACGAACACCCGGAGCGGATGTTTATCACCCTGCAACTGCTGCCGCGTGAAGAGCGCGAACGCTATAGCGAGTTGTTCAACGAGGCCCTGACAGAAGTCACACCGGACGTCCCCCAGCGGGATATCACCGACCGGGCAGCGGATCACGTCCGCCTGACCGGTATTACCCTGAAAATTGCACAGCAAACGAACCTGTCCAACGCCTGGGCCCGGTTCGCCGAGCGCGCCGAAGGCACCGGGTTCAAAGCCTTCATGGAAAGAATGGCCCGCTTTGCCGGGGTCAATCACATCCAGGCCGAGCGCATCACCCTGGCGACAGAGACCTATCAGGCCCGCCTGGATCGCTGGTTTGAACAGCAATTGCAACGCTCCGGCCAGCCACAGAGCAGCGGCAGACCATCAACGCCCGCCGCCCCGCTGATGAACCGGGGCCTGATGACCATGGGGATGGCCACCGCCTATCAGCACGACATCAGCCTGGAACTGCCCACCGAAGAACAGCATCAAAGCGCTCGCAACCTGGAAAACGACATACGGCGCGAACAGGCGCAGTTGGAACGAGATCAGGCCCGTATCCGACGGCTGAATGCGCAGATCGAAGCGCGCAAAATCACCCTGGCGACCGACCCAAGGCACAGCAACAACCCGGAGCCCTTGCAAGAGCGCAACCGACGCAGCCGGAACCTGAAAAGAACCCTGGAAAGCCGCGTAGCCCAGCGCCAGGCTCTGATACAATCGCACCAGGCCGAACTGCAGCGCCACGCAGTGTTGCAACGCGGTCAGGCAACCCCCATCAACGCCCGAGCCAGCGCCAGCCTGGTCGCCCCATCAGGGGTACAAACCCGGCTCACTGCGTTAACGGAGCAGATACAGACCGCCGTAGACGACCAAGCCCGGCAAAGCGCCCGCCAGGACGCGCAATCCAGAGGTACCGCCCATCGACCGGGTTCAGGCGACTTGTTGGCGGTGGCGCTTTTTGTGGTGCAGGCTGTGAAGTCGGTGGATGCTGTGGGTGAAATTATCAAACAGGATGGCTTCCGTACCGAAGACATATTGGTGATTTTCACACCAACAGCAGCTGCACTTACTGCGGCATCTTCCATTAGTCATAGTATTGCATGGGCTCGTGCTGGCACAGACTTGGATAATATTGGTCAAGCACACGTCCGTTTTGGTCGCGCAATGTACTTCTTCGGAACCATGACAGCGGCTTTGAGTTTACGCCAAGACTGGCAGAT
Source organism: Saccharospirillum sp. (assembly GCA_022565595.1). Lineage (GTDB taxonomy): Bacteria > Pseudomonadota > Gammaproteobacteria > Pseudomonadales > Natronospirillaceae > Saccharospirillum. The sequence goes on from JAIUML010000014.1 coordinate 6,342, forward strand.
ATATCAGGAGGCTGTTCAAAGTGGCAATCAACGGTTGGCAAGAGTACAGCTATTGCAATTGATCAGTACTACCGGGCAATTGGCAAGTCAAGGGAGTGGTCTGATTGCCGCAGCCTATGGCGGTGCCATGGTCGCCTTTGGTAGAACCACTTATTCTGCCATAGCAGGCCCACTTACCCGGATCATCACGCGATTGAATACCATTGGCCTGGTCTTTTTGGCGGCAGACCTGGCCATCGGCTGGGCGCGTAATTACTTCGCTCGCACAAAAGTTCAAAAGTTGATCGAGACCGGCCCCTGGGGCAAGCAAGGTCAACTGCGTACTCACCAGCAATGGGAGCAGGCTCTGCTGGACACCCGTCAGCAGGACATCGAGTTCGGCCTTATGTTCCCGAGCGACCATTACTACGAAGACCTGCTATCTGACCCGGTGGGTGGCGTACTCAATACCTATATACCCCAACCGCCAGCATCAATCGTCCTGAAGGTGCCACTGGAACGCCTTCCGACACCCGATGAACCGCTTCAACTCATTGCCCAATACCAGACGATGAGAGGCAGCCAGGACGTCAGCCACTGGTTCCAGCACTGCCTGCTCGATACCCAACTGGCGTCTGTAGGTTACGCCCTGCTCTGGATGCCCCTGGCCAATGGCATGGGGCAAGGGTATGAGCATCACCTGAGCCTGGGGCTTCGTTACGGCGGTCGTACCGACTATTTTCATTTTCGGCACTTGAATGAAGTACGGCTGCGGCCTCAACACGAACTGGTGCGCGTCGAGCGCTCAGACTACAGCATGGGCCTGCCTGAACCGAGACACGCTTTGAGTGTCGAGCAGCTCAGTCAGGGGTTAATTGATGGTACGATGCCCACCGCACTACTCAACCCGATTCTGGATCAGTTGTCACAGTAACGAGGTAATCCCAGTTCCATGCCACATCAAAGGAGCCATAACAACCGTCGTGCAGGCGAAGTTGTGCACGAGAAAAAGTCTACATTCGGCTACATCAGTCCCTTGCCGCTACCGACAGGCGTCAAAGCAGAGGATAGCGCCAATGCCTTCAAAGGCTATGAGACTAATACTGTACTAGAACTCGGAGGGGTGCACAGGGATATTCTTCATTGGGCAACATGGGAAGTAGGATGGTGGACTATTGTTATGACTTACATGGTGGGCTTTTCCTTATTCTCAGGTTACTTAGCACATTTGAGTACAACCATGTCCTTTTGGGAAGGGTTTTGGATGCCTGCCTCTTTCACATGGACAACAGGCGGTATATTTTTTTTCCTGGTTGCAATCTTTTTAATTTGGGTTGAATACAAAGCCCACTACAAACGACTGATCCCACAACGCCGTATCGTTATGTTCAATCGGGATCGACGTGAAGTTTGGGTGGAAGATGAAGATGGCAAGTCATCTTTCATCATTCCATGGGAGCAGGTGGTGATCTGGACGCATAGTTTCGACACACTGGGGCCTCATGGGAAGTATAGAAACGGAAGTCTGATGTTCTCATTCAAGCACCCAAAGACAGGCTTATATTTAACCCGTGAATTCGGGGGCTGCCATCCAAACGCTGGCTTACGCAGCGCGGAGTTACTGAGACAATGGATGAATCGCGAAATAGAGAGCATAAAGGATGCCATTCCCTACGCTCGCGAAGGCGACCCTGTTTGGCAGGGTAGACATTCTATCCGTCAATACTTTTTGAGGACTCACAACAAACCATTCGAGAACTTCAACAAGTTTCTAAGCTTCATAGGGTTCTATTTTGCGTTGATCTTTTCGTTTGGATTTATCAACTTCAGACTTACTCATCGATATAACCAAAAGGTGGAAAACTATTTAAAGCAACGAGAGGTATGGCCAGATGACCTCTGGGAATGGTCGCAACCCATCCCACCCGAAGAACGCGCTCAGCCCAGCGAGGAACTGGTCAGGAAAAGCGCTTTGATGGAACAGGCGCTGGCCGAAGAGCAAGACAGCGATCTGCCCCCCTTTGATCGCTATATAGAACTCGCCTGGTCGATGCGATACCGCTGAAGGCTTTGGTATGACCATCGAGACGGCCCTCTAAACTGTAGGTCGGACGCTTGAGCGAACCTTCCTGTCCAGTTCGCGAGAGGGTACCTTTCAGACCCACTAGAGGAGGGCTGTTTCCCCGAAATTAACGGGCAAGTTGTGCGATAAACACAAGAATGACCAGACTTTTTTACAAAAAAGTCGCGGTTTTTTGCAATCTTTTCCCCTGAGTCACGACTACATTTGCCTGATACAGTCTAAAAACAAAAGGCAGGTTTGCGATGACTCAGTTCAATGCCTCCGAACTCTTCAATAGCGGTGACCTGAACCGCAGCTCAGATGAATGGTACCGCCTTCTAGTCGATCAGTACTCCGTCGATGAAGACGACTACATGCGCCAACTGGTTGAATTGGCAGAGCCAAGTGAGGCGCACAGCCAATCGGTAGAGGGTACGGCGCGTCGCATTGTTGAGAAGGTGCGAGGGCAGGGCGATGTGGCACATGCGGTCGATAAGCTGCTGCAACAGTACAGCCTCGATAACGAAGAGGGTGTGATTCTGATGTGTCTGGCTGAGGCATTAATGCGCGTGCCCGACCCGGATACCGCCGACGACCTGATCCGCGACAAGCTCTCGGTTGCAGACTGGAAAGACCACATGGGCAAGTCAGACTCCCTGCTGGTCAATGCCTCGACCTGGGGTTTGATGCTGACCGGTCGTGTGACCTCGCTGGAAAGTCGTGAGACTTCTCCAGCCAACCTCCTGTCCAAACTGATCAACCGCGCCGGTGAGCCTGTTATACGGGCGGCCATGCATCAGGCCATGCGCATCATGGGCAAACAGTTCGTGTTGGGCCGAACCATCAAGGAAGCCATCAAGAACGGCAAATCCTATCGCAAAAAAGGCTACACCTACTCCTATGACATGCTGGGCGAAGCCGCCTTCACTGACGCCGACGCCGAACGCTATTTCAATTCCTATCGCGAAGCCGTGAAAACCCTGGGCGAACGAATGGATGAGTGGGAAGCCTCTGCGCCCAAACCAACCATTTCCATCAAATTGTCTGCCTTGCACCCTCGTTACGAAGAGTCTCATCAGCACTGGGTGATGACCGAACTGGCCGCGCGCGTTGAGCAGTTGGTCAGTGAGGGGCGTGCTCTGGGTGTGGGCATTACCATTGATGCCGAAGAAGCGGATCGACTGGAATTGTCTCTGCGCTTGTTTGAACAGGTTTACCAGAGTGAGGCGGCGCGTGGCTGGGGCAACTTTGGCCTGGTGATTCAAGCCTACTCCAAACGCGCACTGCCGGTGTTAGCCTACCTGACGGCCTTGTCCAAAGCTCAGGGAGAGCTGATTCCCGTTCGACTGGTCAAGGGGGCTTACTGGGATACCGAAATCAAGCTGGCACAGATGCTGGGCCTGTCGGACTACCCGGTCTTTACCCGCAAGGAAAACACCGATGTTGCCTACCTGGTCTGCGCTCGTTATCTGCTCAGCCAGCAAACTGATGGCGCGATTTACCCTCAGTTCGCGACACACAATGCCCATACAGTGGCGGCCATTGCTGAACTGGCCAAGGCTAACCCGGCTCGTCTATTCGAGTACCAGCGGTTGCATGGTATGGGCGATGCCCTCTATGACGCTGTTCTGGAGGACGGTAGCCCAAGCGTACGTATCTATGCACCGGTTGGTGCACACAAGGATTTGCTGCCCTATCTGGTCAGACGGTTGCTGGAAAATGGTGCCAATTCTTCTTTTGTGCACCGCCTCGTTGATGCCAAAACACCTGTAGGCGACCTGGTCGCTTCGCCAGTGGAACTGGCCAGAAGCCGGCCAGTTTATCGCAACCCAAAAATACCACGCCCTGGCGAGTTGTTCGGCCAAAGTCGAGGCAATTCACAGGGTTACAACCTGGCTGTCGGGTTCGAACGTGAACCGCTGTTGGAGAGCATTATGGAGTTTGATCATAGCCGATGGACCATGAAGCCCCTGGTCGCTGGGAAAGCCGCGGCCACATCCGATGTAAAGACCATTCTGAGCCCCTACGATACCGAACAGGTTGTGGGTGAGGTGCACTGGACCAGTGCTGACTTGGCCAGGGAAGCCCTGGACAGTGCGGATGCAGCCTGGTTCGACTGGAATCGAACGCCAGCGATCAAGCGCGCGGCCTGTCTAGACCGCCTGGCCGAGCTGCTGGAAGAAAATACCGCAGAACTGATGGCGCTCTGTGCTCGTGAGGCCGGTAAAACCCTGCAGGACAGCATTGATGAAATACGCGAGGCGGTCGACTTCTGTCGTTACTACGCCCAGCAAGCACGCGACACCATGAACGAAGCGACGCTACTGCCGGGGCCTACCGGTGAGAGTAACGAACATTACTATGAAGGCCGTGGCGTCTTTCTGTGCATCAGCCCATGGAATTTCCCACTGGCCATTTTTACTGGCCAGGTCTGTGCTGCCCTTGTCGCCGGTAATACGGTGTTGGCGAAGCCTGCGGAACAGACGTCCTTGATCGCAGGCCGAACCATAGAATTGTTACACCAGGCCGGTGTACCTACGGATGCCTTGCATTATCTGCCAGGTGATGGCGCCACCATTGGTAACGCAATTGTTGGTGACGATCGACTGGTCGGTATTGCCTTTACCGGCTCCACCGAGACGGCTCATGTCATCAATCGTAATCTGGCCAAACGTGGCGGTGCAATACCTACCTTTATTGCAGAGACAGGTGGTCAGAACGCCATGATCGTCGACTCCACCGCTTTGCCAGAGCAGGTGGTTGCTGATGTGCTTCACTCTGCCTTTGCCAGTGCTGGCCAGCGTTGCTCGGCCTTGCGAGTACTCTGCGTGCAAGAAGATATCGCGCCTCGCATTACCGACTTGATCAGCGGAGCCCTGTCGCGCCAGGTGCTTGATAACCCGCAGAAATACTCAACGGATTCGGGTCCTGTTATCGACGAGGAAGCGTTGAAAGGCTTGACCGACTACGTCGATCAGTGGCGTAAAAAGGGCCGGGTGATCGCCGAAGCGGAGCTCGATGAGCGCCACAAAAAAGGTCATTTCATGCCACCCGTGGTGATCAAACTCGACAGCCTGGAAGAGTTGGGTCGGGAGCAGTTTGGACCGGTGCTGCATCTGATGACCTTCAAGGCCAAAGAGTTGGATCAACTGATCGCCGCTATCAACGCAACGGGCTATGGTTTAACTTTGGGCATACATAGCCGCAATGAAGCAACAGCGGCCTACATTGAAAGCCGAGTGCGGGTGGGCAACTGTTACATCAACCGCAATCAGATTGGCGCTGTTGTGGGTGTTCAACCTTTTGGTGGTCGGGGCTTGTCGGGCACTGGGCCTAAAGCAGGTGGGCCAAATTACATTAAACGCTTTGCGACCGAGCGCGTTCGCACCATCAACACTACAGCCGTCGGTGGCAACGCCACTTTGTTGTCACTCGAAACCGACGACTGATCCATTGAATTTACAGCTGACTTGACTGTCAGCTTTTTCGAATTCGAATCCGATGCCAGCGAATACTGGCATCCGATTCGGGTGTCCTGCTGCGCCTTTTTTCTGTGATTCGGAGTGCAGCTTGAATAAAAAGTGAATACGCAATATCACAATAAATACAAAGTGGAGAGCAAGATGAACAACACCTTTGCGGTCAGTTTGACCTTTCTTATTTACTTATTGGGTATGTTATGGATAGGTTACTGGGCCTACAAACGCACCAGTAATCTTTCGGACTATATTCTGGGTGGTCGCTCCCTGGGCGCCTGGCCTTCTGCCCTGTCTGCAGGGGCCTCCGATATGTCCGGCTGGTTGTTGTTGGGCATGCCCGGCTACGCTTACCTCGCTGGCTGGGAAGCTTCCTGGCTCGGTATTGGTTTGTTAATCGGTACCTACATAAACTGGCTGGTTGTCGCGCCAAGACTGCGCGATTACTCCCAAGCGGCGAATGACAGCCTGACTTTGCCAGAGTATTTCAGCAATCGTTTCGAAGATAAAAGTGCGATACGGATAATATCTGCCATCTTCATTCTGATGTTTTTCATGTTCTACACCAGCTCTGGCCTCGTTGCCGGTGGTAAACTCTTCGAAACCGTTTTTGGTTGGGATTACACCCTGGCTGTGACCATCGGAACTCTGGCGGTTGTATCCTATACTCTTTTTGGTGGTTTCCTGGCAGTCTCCTGGACAGACCTGGTGCAGGGTTTGTTGATGGCCGCTGCTTTGGTTATCGTGCCACTCTTTGCTCTGACGATAGTCGGGCAGTCGCCTAACGCCGTGCTGGCCGATGCCAACCCCAACCTGTTAAACATGTTTACTGATGGCACTGGCGCAGCCCTGGGCTGGGTAGGCATTGTTTCCCTGCTGGCGTGGGGCCTGGGTTACTTCGGTCAGCCTCATATTCTGGCGCGTTTCAAGGCCATCAAGGACCGTGCTGAAGTGAAAACCGCGCGTCGTATTGCTGTCACCTGGACCTTGATTGGTCTGCTGGGTGCGTTCCTGGTCGGCGTCGCTGGTATTGGCTATTTCGATGAACCTCTGGCGGATGCCGAGACGGTCTTCATCAGCCTGGTGCAGGTTCTGTTCAACCCCTTCGTGGCAGGTATTTTGTTGGCAGCCATTCTGGCGGCGATCATGTCGACCGCAGATTCACAGTTGCTGGTTTCGTCCTCAGCACTGACCGAAGATTTCTACCGTGCCTTGATCAACAAGGATGCTGACCCCAAATCGCTGGTCACCATTGGCCGTACTTCTGTTGTCATCATCGCCATCATCGCCTGGTTGTTGGCCTTGAGCCCGGACAACACCGTTCTCGGCCTGGTGTCATACGCCTGGGCGGGCTTTGGTGCGGCCTTTGGGCCGGCGGTCATACTGTCACTCTACTGGAACCGTATGAACCGCTTTGGTTGCCTTGCCGGTATTCTGGTGGGCGGTATTACCGTGGTCGTCTGGGGTAACTGGCTCAGTGGCGGCATTTTCGACCTCTATGAAATCGTTCCTGGCTTCATTCTGTCAACCATTGCCATTGTGGCGGTGAGCCTGGCAACGGAAGCACCATCCAGTGCCATTGACGCCAAGTTCCAGGAAGTGAACGGTTAATCGCTTCGAAAAGGACCCAGTATTATCGGGTCCTTGCCCTGATCTGAGTCAATTCTATGACTTGGATCAGGGTGTATATTAGGTGGCTCTAATTCAGAGGGTTACCCATGTCCATTCTCAATAAAGTCAAAGATCTTACTCCCCACCTCATTACCTTGCGCAAAGAGCGCACCGAAACCTACGACGCCTTTCAAGCTGTCGGCAAGGCGGCGTACAAGGATGGAGAGCTCGACCACCTGACCAAAGAGTTGATTGCAACAGCCATTGGCATCAGCATCAATTGTGAGCCTTGTATTGGCTACCACGTCAAAGCACTGGTCAAGCTTGGCGTTACGCGTACAGCCTTCATGGAAATGCTCGAAGTCGTGATCCAGATGGGAGGTGGTCCTGGCTTGATGAAAGCGGCCGAGGCTCTGGCCGTCTATGAGGAACTCACCGCCTGATTCCGTTTTGCACTGTCTTCTCCCACTTTTTTACCCTGTACGAACCCCGACGCCACCAGTAAGATAGTCGGCCTTTCAGGTTAATGGAGTGTCGCGGGGTGGCCACGAAAGCAGGTCTGTTGTCAGTGTTGTCTGCCGTTCTGTTGGTGGGGTTGCCATGGCTGCTAGGTTGGCAGGTGCCTGATTATCGGCCCAGCCAGTTTATCAGTGAACTCGGTGCCCTCGACACGCCCAACCGTTCCATGGCCAATGGGGCCTTTTTCTTGATCGGTGCTTTCTGGATGGGAGCGGTCGAAGCGGTGCGCAAACAGCTGGAACCAAAGCCGATGGACCCCTTTATTCGGTTCGGTGTCATCGCTTTTGCGGCCAGCTATATAGGGTCGGTGGTCTTTCCATGCGACGCCGGATGCCCGGTAGAGGGGTCAGCCAGTCAGTGGGTGCACAATACGCTGCTTTGGGTGCTCTATGCCGGTGCCATGGTGGCCGTTGCTCGTATGCCCATTGCGGTGCCGCCACTGGTGAGTCGAGCCCTCAAGATGCTGATGTTGCTGACCTTTGTCATGTTGCAGTGGACCGCCATCTATCGAGACTGGGCCCCGGGTTATTGGCAGCGGGGGTACGAAGCCTTTTTTGTCATTTTCTGGTTGCTCTGGGTATTGCCAATGACCTTTTCCAACCGTGACAGCAAGGCTGCCCGATGATAGAGCGCATTGCTGGCATCGTTGTACCGATCTTTCTGGTCATACTCATCGGCTACCTCTACGGGCGCAAGCACGCGCCCGACATGGAGGCGGCCAACCGCATCAATATGGATGTCTTCACACCTTTTTTGATTCTCAGCGTCTTTGCCGCTCAACCTTTGCAGTTGCGAGAGCTTATACCGTTATCTATCGGTGGGATTCTGGTCACCCTGGTCCCTGGTCTGGGTGCCTTGTTGGTGGCCAGGATGATGGGCATCAACTGGAAAACTTTTGTTCCTCCCATCATGTTCCGCAATAGTGGCAACATGGGGTTGCCGCTCTTCCTGTTTACCTTTGGCGATGCGTTCATGCCGGCCGCGGTCATGTTGTTCATCATCGAAAACACCCTGCATTTTACGGTGGGCTTGTTGATGCTCAACCCGCGTACCCACTTGTTGCAGGTGTTGCGCAACCCCATGATTCTCGCGGCCATTACCGGGTTGACCATTGCGGCTACCGGCATACTGCTACCGGATTGGCTGGTGCGTTCATTGCAACTGTTGGGAGATATCGCTGTTCCGCTGATGCTCTTTTCATTGGGGGTTCGTCTGGTACAACTGGATTTCGGTGGCTGGCGAATTGGTGCCGTGACCGCAGTGGTTTCACCTCTGTTGGGTTTGATGGTCGCCTGGCCATTGGCACTCTGGCTGGGTTTGTCACCAACAGAACAGGCAATGCTGATTCTGTTTGGTGCCTTGCCACCGGCAGTATTGAACTATCTGGTGGCCGAGCGTTACAACCAGCAACCTGAGCAGGTAGCCGCCATGGTATTGTTTTCCAACGCAGCCAGTATTCTGGTCATTCCCCTGGTACTGGCCTTGGTGCTGATTTAATGCCTAAACGTATGCGTGCTTTCCTGAAAACACAGGATTTAACGGACATGAGCCCCGTCATAGACGAGGTTCTGCGGCGTAAGCCGGATGAAGGGCCGCTGTGGGTGTTCGGTTACGGGTCGCTGATCTGGAACCCTGACATGGATTACACAGCTGATTGCGCTGCGACCCTGCCTGGCTACTACCGTGATTTCTGTTTGTCATCCATTGTGCACCGGGGCACGCCAGAGCAGCCTGGTGTTGTGCTTGGGGTGCGCCAGAATTCGCATTCCGAGTGTTTTGGCCATGCCTTTTGCCTGGACCCTGAACAGCATCACCCTTCACTGGAACGTTTGTTGTTTCGTGAGTTGGTGTCTGATTGTTACCTGCCGCTGTGGCTGCCACTGACGTTGCAAACAGGGCAGACCGTGCAAGCGTTGACCATGGTGGTTAATGAGACGCATGAGCGATTTATACAACTGACCGAAGAGGAGATGCTGGCTCGAATTCGGGTCGCCAAAGGCCCTCGGGGAAGTAACCTGGATTACCTGAACAATCTTGTGCGTCACTTTCAGAGTTGTGGCATTGAGGACAAGGCTCTGTTTCAGCTCTATCAGCGTTCGAATGACTGACTGGACAGTAGAACGCCATTCGCTATAGTAATATGAGTTAAACGCTTTAATAAAGAACGCCCAGCAGTTCTCCGACAGCATTCGGCAGAATCAGCAGGAGGCATCATGTCCAGTCAGATGAACGCTCAGAGTACCAGGCGCAGAGAGCTGTCATACAGCACCAACCGTAAGGTTGAGAGCGTAAAACCGGTGACCACACTGCCGCCGACACCAGAGCCCTACGCTTCATTGTTGCATGCGGCTGATGTACGGGTTAACGGTGAACGGCCCTGGGATATCCACTTGCACGACAGCCGCCTGTTTCAACGCGTCACACGAGATGGCACTCTGGGTTTTGCTGAAGCCTATATGGACGGTTGGTGGGACTGTAACCAGTTGGACGAACTCTTTACTCGGCTGCTCGGCGCTCGAGTGCACACTCAGTTGAAAGGCCTGGCAAAATTGAAGCTGCTCGGCCGTTCTTTGGCCTATAAAGTGGTCAATTTTCAGAGCATAAAACGCGCTTTTCATGTTGGCGAGCATCATTACGACATCGGCAACGACCTCTATCGTCAGATGCTTGATCCGCGCATGATCTACAGCTGTGGTTACTGGGCCACGGCCAATAGCCTGGAAGAAGCCCAGGTCGCAAAACTCGATCTGGTGTGTCGCAAGCTGGGCTTGAAGCCGGGAATGAGAGTGCTGGATATCGGTTGTGGCTGGGGTGGCATGGCCGCCTATGCGGCAGAGCATTACGGTGTAGAAGTCACTGGTATCACGGTGTCTCGTGAGCAACAGAAACTCGCTGCCGAGACCGTCCAGGGACTACCAGTGACCATTGAACTGGCGGACTACCGATCTTTGACAGGCCATTACGATCGCATTCTGTCCATAGGGATGTTCGAGCATGTCGGTGCCAGGAATTACCGCACCTATTTCAAAAAAGTCACCGACCTGTTAGCTGACGATGGGCTCTTCCTGCTGCACACCATTGGTGATGAGCATCAAACCGGTGCAACCGATCCCTTTATCCATGAGTACATTTTTCCCAACGGAAAAATACCCTCACGGAAGCAGATCAACGACGGCAGTTTCGGGTTGTTGCGGCTCGAAGACTGGCACAATTTCGGGCCAGATTATGATCGCACCCTGATGGCCTGGGCCGCCAATTTTGAAGCGGCCTGGCCTAAGCTTGCGAGCCATTACGAAGAGCGTTTTCATCGCATGTGGCGATTCTATCTCTACAGTTGTGCCGGTTTTTTCCGGTGCCGTATAGGGCAGCTGTGGCAACTGGTCTATAGCAAGCCAGAGAACAGGATGCTTTATCGAAGTCTTCGTTAGTGGGCCATGCGGAAAGTTCTGTTACTGTTCACTTTGCCAGCATGCCCAGAGCTTCGTTGTCAAACCTTGAAATAGCGCCGGAGTGCCGGACCACTGCTATTCCGGCGGTTCTCCGCCTCGCTCTGAGCTTGCTGGCGTCGTTCCTTGGTAACAGAATTTCGCACGTGGACCACTAGCCGATTTCAAACCGTACTGATTTTTTCTCGAAGCCGTTTGTCGACAATGATGCGAGTCGAAATTTCTTCTATCGAGAGTCGCGTCGTATCGATGAAGGGAATGCCGTACTTGCGGAACAAGGCCTCTGCCATTCGTACCTCGTCTTCGCATTTGCGCAATGAGGCATAACCGCTGTTCGCTTTTCTGCCATCTCTGATCTGATTAAGGCGTTTCGGTTCGATGGTCAGGCCGAAGAGTTTTTCGCGGTAGGGTTCAAGGGCTTTCGGCAGGACAGGGCGATCGAAATCGTCATCGGTCAATGGGTAATTGGCTGCGTAAACGTTAGCCTGCAGCGCCAGGAAAATACTGGTCGGTGTTTTACCGCTGCGTGAAATGCCCACCAGGATGATATCCGCCTGGCCATAGTGCTCAAGGCGACGGCCGTCGTCATTTTCAAGCGCAAACTGCATGGCATCGATACGGCGTTGATAGCGGCCATGGTCGGCGGATATTTCCGGTCGGCCGATGCGAATGTTGGCCGGCCGGCCAAGAAACTCTTCCAGCGGATTGAGAAAAGTCGAAATGATGTCAACGACGTGTGCTTCACTCTGCTGAATAATGGTGCGAACGGCAGGGTTGATGATGGTTTCTATGACAATGGGCCTCATGCCGGTTTTTTTTCCGGCCCTGGCGATCTTGTCAATGGCGTTGCTGGCCTTGGTTTCTGTATCGATGAAAGACAGGATGGTTTCATCGAACGCCTCATCCTCAAAGTGCGATAACAGGCTGTGACCGACCGTTTCGGCAGTAATGCCGGTACTGTCCGAAACGAAGAAAACCGGACGGGGTGTGCTCATGGTTGCATTCTCCTGATTATTGATCTGTGACAGTACCGAACAAAAGATGACAGGGGATAATGTGACGCTTTACAGGCCAAATCGCAATGGCACCAAAACAGAGCAGGCAGGATCTAGTTTTTATAAAGAAAACGACCGTCCAGGTCGCCTGAATGACCTCAAAAGGGGTCTTATTCTGTAATTTTATTTCATTAGGGCGATTGGCTGGAAATGCCGGGTAGAATCGACCTATCATCTTGGTCGAGTTGACATTGACAACCGTCAAAAATTTTTTCGCACGAAGGGGCAAGGCTGATGGAACTGGTAATCGACTTCAAACACTTGGGCATGAACGATGTCGGTAAGGTGGGTGGCAAGAACGCCTCCCTGGGAGAAATGATCAGTAATCTGGCACAGGCCGGAGTATCGGTTCCAGGTGGTTTTGCCACCACAGCAGACGCCTATTGGGACTTCCTGCAATACGAGGGTCTCAAGGGCCGCATTGATGAGACCCTCCGGCAGTTGGACGTTGACGATGTTGAGGCCCTGGCCAAAGCCGGCAAGATGATACGCGCCTGGGTCATGGAAGCGCCATTCCCCGACGACCTTGAGCAGGCAATACGGGTTGCCTACGCTGATATGGTCAAGGGGAACGACGCCATGTCCGTCGCTGTGCGTTCTTCAGCAACGGCAGAAGACCTGCCGGATGCCTCCTTCGCTGGCCAGCAGGAAACCTTTCTGAACATACGCGGCATCGAGTCGGTGCTGCACGCCATCAAGGAAGTCTTTGCGTCCTTGTTCAATGACCGGGCCATTGCTTATCGGGTGCACAAAGGCTTTGATCATTCTCTGGTCGCCCTGTCCGCCGGCATTCAGCGCATGGTGCGCAGTGATATCGGCGCCGCCGGTGTCATGTTCACCATGGACACCGAGTCCGGTTTCGATCAGGTCGTTTTTATCACCTCGGCCTATGGTCTCGGTGAGACGGTCGTGCAGGGTGCCGTCAACCCGGATGAGTTCTATGTCCACAAGCCCGCCCTGGAGAAGGGCAAGCACGCTGTTTTGCGCAAGTCATTGGGCAGCAAACTGATCAAAATGGTTTACTCTGACGAATCCCACCCGGGCAAGTCTGTCAACACCATTGATGTGGACGAAGCCGAGAGAATGCGCTTCTCCATTACCGATGAAGAAGTGATGAGTCTGGCGCGCCAGGCTGTCACCATCGAGAAACATTACGGTCGTCCGATGGATATCGAGTGGGTACGTGATGGTACCGACAACCAGCTTTACATCGTACAGGCTCGCCCCGAAACGGTTAAAAGCCAGGGTCAGGCCAATGTGATAGAGCGTTATGCGCTGAAAGAGCGGGGCAAGGTGTTGGTCGAAGGTCGCTCTATCGGTCAGAGAATTGGCCACGGGCCAGTCAAGGTGATTGATGACCTGAGCCAGATGCATCAGGTTCATGCAGGCGATGTGCTGGTTACCGACATGACCGACCCGGACTGGGAACCGATCATGAAACGTGCTTCGGCCATTGTGACCAACCGTGGCGGTCGTACCTGTCACGCGGCCATTATCGCGCGTGAGCTGGGCATACCGGCGGTTGTTGGTTGCGGTAATGCGACGGATTTGCTGAAAAGTGGCGATGAAGTCACCGTCTCTTGCTCGGAAGGCGATACTGGCCGAGTGTATCAGGGGTTGCTCAAATTCAATGTCGATCAGAGCGACTTGAGTACCATGCCGGATCTTCCTTTCAAGATCATGATGAACGTCGGTAATCCGGATCGGGCTTTTGATTTTCAATCTCTGCCCAATGCCGGTGTCGGGTTGGCCCGACTGGAATTCATCATCAACCGCATGATCGGTGTTCACCCCAAGGCGCTGTTGCACTACAACGAGATCCCAGCGGATGTGCGTGAGAGCATCGATCACCGCATGGCTGGCTATAACAGCCCGGTCGATTTTTACATCGATAAAATCGCCGAAGGTGTCTCGTCCATCGCTGCTGCCTTTTACCCCAAGCCGGTCATCGTACGCTTGTCTGACTTCAAGTCGAATGAATACGCTCACCTTGTCGGTGGTAGCCTGTACGAGCCCCAGGAAGAGAACCCGATGATTGGCTTCCGTGGCGCGTCACGCTACGTCTCCAGTTCCTTCCGTGATTGCTTCGATCTCGAATGCCGAGCCATGCTGAAAGTGCGCAACGATATGGGCCTGACCAACGTCCAGTTGATGGTGCCCTTTGTGCGTACTTTGACAGAGGCCAAAGAAGTCATCGAGGTGCTGGCGGCCAACGGTCTGGAATCCGGCAAGGACGATCTCAAATTGATCATGATGTGCGAGTTGCCCACCAACGCATTGATGGCGGATGAATACCTGGAGTACTTTGACGGTTTCTCCATCGGTTCGAACGACATGACCCAGTTGACTCTCGGGCTGGATCGGGATTCTGGCTTGATCGCCCATCGCTTCGATGAACGTGATCCGGCCGTGAAAAAGCTGTTGAGTATGGCAATTCAGGCCTGTCGCAGGCAGGGCAAGTACATCGGTATTTGCGGGCAGGGTCCATCGGACTATCCGGATTTTGCCGAGTGGCTGATGGATGAAGGCATTGATTCGGTGTCACTGAACCCGGACTCGGTGCTGGATACCTGGTTGTATTTGGCGAAGCATGCCAAGAAGTGATACAGATGTAGACAATCCAATAGCGCCCCTCGAGGGCGCTTTTATTTGCGGTATCCTGAGAGGTTTTTGAGTAGCATAGGGCGTTTTCAACCCTTAGAAGTCTTTCGAATGTCCTTCATGTCAGTTTTTCACATCTTCCTGCACTTCGCGGTTCCTGCGATTGTCGCCCGAGTGTTTTTTAAAGATAAATGGCAAAAAGCCTGGCTTATCATGGTTGCAACCATGGTCGTCGACCTCGACCATCTGTTGGCCGACCCTATCTTCGATCCCGACCGCTGCAGTATTGGCTTTCACCCACTCCATAGCTGGCCTGCCATCGCTGTTTATGTCGGCCTTGCGTTCTGGCCGAAAACACGGCTCATTGGTCTGGGTCTGGTGATTCACATGGCCCTGGATGGAATAGATTGTTTCGTCTGAGTCGCCAGTGCTTTATTCTCCCAGCGTTCAAATTCCATAGAGAGACAGTATGGCCACCTCAGAAGCGGTCTCGAGTTTTCAGTCGTTGCT
The DNA here is from genome assembly GCA_022565595.1 of Saccharospirillum sp. Lineage (GTDB taxonomy): Bacteria > Pseudomonadota > Gammaproteobacteria > Pseudomonadales > Natronospirillaceae > Saccharospirillum. Next base: position 21,601 of record JAIUML010000014.1, read on the forward strand.
ACGTCTGTTGCGTTATGCCAAGGGTTACCGGCGGCGCATACTGGCGGCAACCAGCTGCTCCATCATCAACAAATTATTCGACATAGCGCCGGAAATACTGATCGGTATTGCAATTGATGTCGTTGTGAACCAGGAGCGCAGTTTCGTGGCACGCCTCGGCCTGGTGACGCCGGAGCAACAGATTTTTGTACTGGCCATTCTGACCTTCGTCATCTGGGCGGGTGAATCCGTATTTGAATATCTGTACATGGTGTTGTGGCGGAATCTGGCGCAGCGGTTGCAATCGGATTTTCGTCAGGATGCTTATCAGCATCTGCAGCGCCAGGATATGGGCTATTTTGAAGCCAATAGCAGCGGCCAACTGACATCGGTGCTGAACGATGATGTCAACCAGTTGGAGCGCTTCCTGGATGGTGGGGCTAACGACCTGATTCAGGTGTTTGTGACCGTAATTGCCGTCGGGGCTGTCTTCTTTGTGCTCTCGCCGTTGATCGCTTTGCTGGCGTTCACGCCCATTCCAATCATTATTTGGGGTGCCTTCTTCTTTCAACGGCGCGCGACTCCCTTGTACGCGGATGTGCGGTATAGAGTTGGCGTTCTGGCTTCTCGTCTTGCCAACAACATCGGTGGCATGGCGACCATCAAATCCTTTACCGCTGAGGCCCGTGAGGCTGAACGAGTGCGCCAGGACAGCGAAGCCTATGCCGATGCCAACCGCAAGGCCATAGCGGTCAGTTCCGCCTTCATTCCGGTGATTCGCATGGCCATTTTGACGGGTTTTCTGTTTACCTTTGTCATAGGTGGCATGCAGGCCCTGAGCGGCGCGCTCAGTATTGGCGCCTATGGCGTCCTGGTGTTCCTGACACAGAGGCTGCTCTGGCCGTTGACCGGTCTTGCTCAGACCATCGACCTCTATGAGCGTGCCATGGCCAGTGTGCGTCGAATTCTGGGTTTGATCGAGACACCCATCGAAGTGGCGGACAGCGGCAATCAGTCTCTGCCACAGCCGCTGCAAGGGAAACTGCTGTTCGACAAGGTCGAATTCGAGTATGGCAATAGTGGTGCCGGTGTTCATGGCGTCAGCATCGAAGTCCCGGCGGGTACGACACTGGCACTGGTCGGTGCTACCGGTTCCGGTAAATCAACCTTGATGAAGTTGTTGCTGCGTTTTTATCAGCCCCTGTCCGGTGAGATTCAACTCGACGGTATCGCAATTGATCAACTGCCGTTAAAGACCTTGAGAGAGGCGATCGGGTTGGTCAGCCAGGATGTCTTCCTGTTCGAAGGGAGCATTGCAGACAACATTGCCTACGGCAAACCCGACGCCAGCGAAACCGAAATCATCCATGCCGCCAGAACGGCTGAAGCCTGGGAATTCATTGAGCGACTGCCTCAGGGTCTGGAGACACCGGTTGGTGAGCGCGGTGTGCGGCTGTCCGGCGGACAGCGACAACGTTTGTCGCTTGCACGAGCGCTGCTGAAGGATCCAGCCATCCTGGTACTCGACGAAGCCACCAGCGCAGTCGACAACGAAACCGAAGCCGCGATACAGCGCTCCATTGCGCACATTGCTCACAACCGAACCATCGTCATGATCGCGCATCGTCTCTCTACGATCGTTCATGCTGACCAGATTGTGGTGTTGCAGCATGGACGAATAGCAGAGCAGGGGACCCATCAATCTCTGCTGGCGCAGAAGGGGCTGTATTGGTCGCAGTGGCAGGTGCAGACGGGTGGGGAGGGGTGAAAACCCCCTCAAACATCCACCATCTCCGGGTCCCGAATAGACCCATCCCGCTTTTGCGCAAACCATGCCTTCATCCGGCCGATGTTGTACAACAATATCGGCACCATCAACAGAATCAGCAAAGTACCAAAGCCCAGGCCGAACACCATACCGACGGCGATGGGCTTCAGCAGAATGGCGTCCAGGCTTGTCTCGAACAACAGGAAAGACAAGCCGGCCATTGTCGTCACAGAGGTCAATATCACCGGCCTCAGGCGCGACAGGGTGGCTTCGATGGTGGCGTCCTTCAGGGTTAAGCCTTCTCTGTGCAATCGTCGGAAAACGGTAACGAGGATAATGGAGTCGTTGATCACGATGCCGGATAAACCGATCAAGCCAAAGATCGATATGGTCGATAACGGCAGATCCATGATCCAGTGTCCTAGCACGGCACCGGTCAACCCGAAGGGAACCGTTATGAGCACCGCAAACGGCCACAGCCAGGATTCAAATACCCAGGCGAGAATAAAGTAAATCAGCAATATGGAGATGCTGATGGCGAGGAAGGTGTCACTGAAGAAAGCCTCCAGCTCTTCGGCCTGGCCTTCAAGCACGGCATTGACGGGATATCTCGCTTCGATGTTGGGCAGCGTTTCGGCTTGCAATTGCTCGTAGAGGTCGGTGAGTTGGTCTCCGCTGTAATTGGCCGTCACAGAGACTGACAGAACCCCGTCGCGCGCTGTGATGCGGTCCAGCCCGCGTTCATAGCGGAACTCTACCAGGCTGCCCAGAGGCTGGTTGCTGCCGTCACTCAGCCGTATCGGCAAAGTCTGCAACCAGATTTCACTGGCTCTTTGGCGTTCATCCAGACGCAATTGCACGGGTATCTGCTCGTAGCCGGTTTCAACGGTGGCCAACAACAGCCCGGATAGTTGAGCGGCCACCTGGCGCGCAATCAGATCGAGATCAATGCCCTGGGCTTGCGCGGCTTGGGTGCGCACCAGTCGGTACTGTTGTGCATCCAGTGGCAAATCGTCGGTAATGTCCGTTAACCAGCTGTTGGTTTGCAATTGAGATTGCAGAGCAAGAGATGCGGTTTTCAACTGCTGGATGTCGTTGCCCTCGAGTCGAACGGACAACTCTCCGCCACCACCTGGCCCCCGAAAAGAACGCCCGGTGGCAAAGCTGCGCACGAAAGCGGGCAGGGTATAACCTTCTTCAATGCGTTGCAGAATTTGGGCGTTACTCAGCGGTCGGTCGGTGTCACTGGTCAGCGTCATGCGCAATGTAGCCCGGCCGGGTTCATGCAACCGGTTGAACTCCTGAAATGTGGTGTGTATCAAACCACCGCCGAACTCGGCATCGATGTCCCAGACCAGGTCTTCCAGTTGATCGAGTGCGCTCTCGGCCTGTCGCATGCTGGTGCCATTGAGCATATCCAGTGAAACGCTCATGGTTGGCTGATCCAGAGCCGGTGCTGGCTCAAAAGCGATTCGTCCGGTCGTTACCGCCGTTAATGTCAGCAGGCTGACCACTGCTATGGCCAACACATAAACTGAGCCATTGCCAAGCGCATTTCGCACCAGTTTCTGGAAGGGGCCGTCACGAAAGACATTGAAAGCGCGCTCGAAAAGCTGTCGTGGCTTGCCTGGTGGCGTTCGTTTGCCAGAGTGAGCAAGGTGCCCGGGCAGAATGATGAAACATTCAATCAACGAAGCAATGATGGCCGCCGTGACCACCGTCGGTATGTCGACCAGCAGGCTGCCAAAAGTGCCACCAATCAACAGTAGCGGTAAAAATGCCGCTATGGTGGTCAGGCTCGAAGCCACTACTGCTGGCATCATGCGTCGGGCAGCGGTCTGTGCCGCCTGGGTGGAACTCATGCCTTTGTCTTCTAAAGAGGCGGTGTCCTCGGCGACAACGATGGCATCGTCCACAATGATGCCCATGGCTATAATAAAACCAAAGAGGCTGATGGTGTTGATGGTGGTATCGGTGTAGCCCATGAATGCCAGGGTACCCATAAAGGCAATGGGAATACCGGCAGCAACCCAGATGGCCAGGCGAGTGCGCAGAAAGATGAACAGCACCAGAATCACCAGAATCATGCCGCCGATGCCGTTGGACAAGACCAGGTTCAGTTGCGCTTCGACGACCTGCCAGATTTCATTGTACTTGTGAAAGTGGACACCGTATGGCAATTCATTGGCGAAGTCCTGCATCCACAGATCCAGGCGATCATTGTTCTCAAGGGTGTCTTCACCGGCGACTCGACTGATGGCCAACTGCACCGCTGGCACGCCGTTGAACCGCAGAACTCGGCTGTTATCGACTACTTCGCTGATGCGTGCGACATCACCCAGTCGAATGCTGCTGCCGTCATCCTGACCGACGACCACGTCGCGAAGCGCATTGACGGTCCATTGAGGGGCATCTGTAATCAGGGTTGTCGTGTTCGCACCGACGCGAACGGAGCCCGCCGGACTGGTGGTGAACTGAGCCCTTAAACGAGTCGCCAATCCATCCAGCGTCAGCCCCAATGAGTTCAGAGTGGCCAGATCAATCTCGACAATGCGTTCTCGGCCTGGCACACCGATCAGGCTGACATCCGCCATGCCAGTACTGAGCAGGGACTGACGCGCTTGTTGACCTATGCTGGCGATCTCGTTGCGTTGAACGTCACCATAGATTAGAACATTGGCAACGGGCTCGGTCAGCTCAATGTGGTCAAGCCTCGACAGCGTTGCAGCTTCCGGTAAAGGGGTTTCGGCGATCAGCCGCTCGATGATTTCTACACCTTCGCGCGCTGTTGTCCCCTGTTTGACGCGAGCGAACATGCTGTAGTTGCCTTCGCGGCTGGTCGAGCGCACAAAATCAAAAGCGCGACTGTCGATCAGGGCTCGATCCATGGGTTCCGCTATACCGGTGCGAACCGCTTCTACATCGGCGTTGGGCCAGTCAAAGGCGAGGCGAACAACGGGCAGCTCTGTATCCGGGAAGAGTTGTGAGCGCACCTGCTGCAACCCCCAGATGCCAGCACCAATAACGATCATCATCAACAGGTTGGCGGCGAGGCGGTGCTCCAGTACTTTTTGATAGAGCCCGCTCATTGATCGACCTGCCCCATTTGCACTTCCGTTGCTTCGCCATTTGGGTCGACAATGGCGACAGGGGTGCCGTTGGTTGGTTGTGATAACCGCGTCGTTAAAACGTTAATCTCACCATTCAATTCTGCGCCAGCGACCAGAGCCCACTGTTGGTTGTCGCGCTCCTGGTAGCCCAATATGGATATGGTATTGGCCAGCAGGCGTCCTTCCTCAATGGTGTAGAGCTGATCACCGTAGTAAATGGCATCCTGCGGCACGGCATAGGCTTCCACCTGAGGCAGGGCCAGAGACAGCTCGATCGTCTCATTGATCAAAACCGGCATTTCGGCCGGCAGGGCCAGTTCCAACGCAACAGAACCGGCCTGAGTCGTGGCCGCCAGATTGAGCAGCGACAACGACCAGCGCTGGCCCGCCACTTGAGCGTAAGCCAGGATCTCACTGTCGCGCAGTTGCCGGTAAGCTGCGATGGGGATTTGAGTGGAGGCGTACAGGGACCCTGGATCAACCAGTTCCACCAGCGCCTGGTTCGCGGTTACCTGCACGGAGGGGGCGATACTGACATTAACGACATTGGCATCAAAAGGCGCTCTTGGGGTCAAGTCATCCAGTTGCGCCTGAGCTTGTTCGAGTTGGATGCGAGCCTGTTCCAGTTGGGAGGCTCTGGCCAGAGATTCATCCTCATAGATGCTCACCCTCAACTCAGCATTTCGCAGTGCATCGGCAACGGCCTGAACGGCAGCGTCATTGCCAAAACCCTGTTGGCGTAAGTTCCGTTCGCGTTGGTAGTTTGCTCTGGATTGTTCCAGCTCTTGCTGATGTGCCTCATGTTGCCGTGCGGCAATTCGTATTGCCGCTTCCTGTGCCTCAATGCTGGCGCCTTGTTGACGCAGAGACCAGCGCAGGCTGTCTGCTTGCAGTTGCAGCAACTCTGTGCCGGCAGTAACGGCCTGGCCGGGGCGAACATGAATGTGTTCGACTCGAGCATTGAGCGGAGCCATGACGGTTTCTCGGCGCTTGGCGTCCACCCGTGCCAACAGCGACATGGTGGGGTGATGCCAGTCTGTCGTCGCCGTCATGGCTTCAACCTGGAGTGCGGAAACGGGCGCTGCGCCTCGCCCCCAGCGAGAGCCGGTCATGCCCGAACGCAACTGCATCGCCGCGTTACCCCTCCGCTGTTCAGCGGTCGCCTGGTTGTCCTGGGGTTGCGTCATCCAATAATAGCCACCCCCGCCAGCGGCCAGAAGAGCAGAGATAAGTATCGCTTTCTTGATCATCAAAGAGTTTCCCACCTCAAAACTGGGCACAAAGGGCTCCATTTTGAGCATCTTAGCGCTTAATTACGCAGAAAAAGTGCAAACGGCTGTATCCCCAGTGTAAACTCTCGGGTCTTGTTTGCCGGGTACGGTCCCGTGGTAGGGGTAGGCTCGGCAAACACTCTACCGCTATACATTCCAACACGTGGCCCTTGGTAGGGGTCACCACTGAAGGAGCATTCTGAAATGCCTGTTATTACCTTGCCAGATGGCTCGCAACGACAATTTGACCAGCCACTTTCCATTATGCAGTTGGCCGAAGACATCGGCCCAGGGCTCGCCAAGAATACGGTGGGTGGACGCATCAACGGCCTGAGAGTGGACACCGTTGACCTGATCTCTGAAGACGCCCGAGTCGAAATCATCACGCCAAAAGACGAAGATGGGCTGGAGATCATTCGCCATTCTTGTGCGCATTTGTTGGGGCATGCACTCAAGCAGCTCTGGCCCGATGCACGTATGGCCATTGGCCCGACCATCGAAAATGGTTTCTATTATGACGTCGAGATGGAGCATCGCCTGACCGAGGAAGATCTCGACGTACTCGAACAGCGCATGATGGCACTGGCCAAAACCAATTACGACGTCGTGCGCAAAAAGGTGAGTTGGCAGGAAGCCTTCGATACCTTTGCCGCGCGGCGGGAACCCTACAAAATGGAAATCCTGGAGCAGAACGTTGCCAGAGATGACCAGCCGGGGTTGTATCACCACGAAGAATACGTCGACATGTGTCGTGGTCCACACGTACCGAGCATGAAGTTCTGCCATCATTTCAAGTTGATGCGCGTCTCTGGTGCCTACTGGCGAGGCGACAGCCAGAATACCCAACTGCAACGCATTTACGGTACCGCCTGGGCTGACAAGAAACAGTTGAAAGCGCACCTGACCTTCCTCGAGGAGGCCGCCAAGCGTGACCATCGGAAGATTGGCAAGAAGCTGGATCTGTTCCACCTCCAGGAAGAAGCACCAGGCATGGTCTTCTGGCACCCCAATGGCTGGACACTTTATCAGGTTATCGAGCAGTACATGCGCGCCAAACAGCGCGAACACGGCTACCAGGAGATTCGCACGCCCATGGTGGTGGACCGCAGCCTGTGGGAAAAATCCGGCCACTGGGACAAGTTCGGTGATGACATGTTCACCACTCACAGCGAGTCACGCGACAACGCCATCAAACCGATGAACTGCCCTTGCCATGTGCAGGTGTTCAATCAGGGCCTGAAAAGCTATCGTGACCTGCCATTACGTTTGGCCGAGTTCGGCAGCTGCCACCGTAACGAGGCATCGGGTGCTTTACACGGCATCATGCGCGTTCGTGGCTTCACCCAGGACGATGCCCACATCTTTTGTACCGAAGATCAGATACAATCTGAAGTGGCGTCCTTTATTGGCATGCTGAACGAGGTGTACTTCGATTTCGGCTTTGACGATGTCATCCTCAAGCTGAGTACCCGGCCTGAAAAACGCGTCGGTACCGACGAAGATTGGGACAAAGCAGAGGAAGCCCTGGCTAACGCATTGAATGCGACGGGCAGAGAATGGAGTGTACTGCCAGGAGAAGGCGCTTTTTACGGCCCCAAGGTTGAGTTCACCCTGCGTGATAGCCTGGGCCGAATGTGGCAATGTGGCACCATTCAGGTCGATTTTTCGATGCCCGGTCGGCTTGATGCTCAATATGTTGACGAGCACGGCGAGCGCAAGGTTCCGGTCATGCTGCATCGGGCCATTCTCGGCAGTTTTGAGCGTTTTATCGGTATTTTGATCGAGCAACACGCCGGTGCCATGCCAGTCTGGCTGTCGCCCATACAGGCGATGGTGTGCAATATTACCGATGCGCAGTCCGATTTTGTGCAAAAAGTGCAAAAAAGGCTGGTTTCTGAGGGCATCAGAGCGCAGTCTGACTTGAGAAATGAGAAGATCGGCTTTAAAATCCGCGAGCATACAATACAGCGAGTTCCTTATCTGCTGGTCATTGGCGATAAAGAAGTCGAAAACGAGGCTGTTGCAGTTCGAACGCGCGAAGGCAAAGACCTTGGCGCCATGCCGGTAGAGTCCTTTCTGGACTTGATCAAAACCGACCTCGACCGCAAGGGCCGTCTGGAAACGAACGGAGAGTGAGTTATAAAACGCAACGCGAAGAGTGCAAAAGCAAGTAGTCGTCACATCGTCAACGAACAGATCGAAGCCAGCGAAGTACGGCTGATTGGCTCGGATGGCGAACAAATAGGCATTGTCCCGATTCAGGAGGCCATTGAAAAGGCCACTGGAGAGGGTCTGGAACTGGTGCAGATCTCCAATGGAGACCCTGTGGTCTGCAAGATCATGGACCTCGGCAAGAAGCTCTACGAAGAGAAGAAAGCCAAGGCTGCTGCGAAGAAGAACCAGGTCCAGGTCCAGGTCAAGGAAGTCAAGTTTCGCCCCAATACGGACATTGGCGACTACAACGTCAAATTGCGTAACCTGACTCGTTTTCTGGAGCACGGCGACAAGACCAAAGTCACACTGCGTTTTCGCGGTCGTGAAATGGCCCACCAGGAAATCGGAATGGAACTGCTGGCGCGTGTCGCCGCAGACCTCGAGCATATGGCCGTTGTCGAGCAGAGACCGAAAATGGAAGGCCGCCAGCTCACCATGGTGATGGCACCGTCCAAAAAGAAATAATACCGGTCAGCCTGGCTGACTGGGTATAGCCCCGGCTGGTAACAGTCGGGCAGAACAGCCGCCAAACTGGCGGCTGTTTTTATGTCACGTCGGTAGCATTAGCCACCGGCTCAATTTGGCAACCGTTAGCTCCTGAGCCAGCGCTTTCAAGCCGGTTCACAAGGGATGCGACGCGGTTAATAGAAGTAGATCGGGAGATTGAAAATGCCGAAAATCAAGAGTAACTCTGGCGCTGCCAAGCGCTTCAAGAAGACGGCCAATGGCTTCAAGCACAAGCAGTCTTTCCGCAGCCACATTCTGACCAAAAAGAGCACCAAGCGTAAGCGCCATCTGCGTGGCACTCAGCTCGTTAACGATGCTGATGTCGCACTGGTCAAACGCATGTTGCCTTACGTTTAATAGTCAGGATTAGGAGGAAAGTACTATGGCACGTGTAAAACGTGGTGTGATCGCTCGTCGTCGTCACAAGAAAATTCTGGATCAAGCCAAAGGTTATTACGGTGCGCGTTCGCGTGTATTCCGCGTAGCCAAGCAAGCGGTTATCAAGGCAGGCCAATACGCCTACCGTGACCGTCGTCAGCGTAAGCGTCAATTCCGCGCGCTGTGGATTGCCCGGATTAACGCAGAGGCTCGGGTGAATGGCTTGTCTTACAGCAAGTTCATCAACGGCCTGAAGAAAGCGTCTATCGAAATCGACCGCAAGATCCTCGCGGATCTGGCAGTTAACGATAAAGTCGCTTTCGCCGTCCTGACGGAACAAGCCAAGGCCAAACTGGCTTAAGGTACGATTCGTCAAGGTAGCAAACAGAAACCCGCCCAACGGCGGGTTTTTTATGCCCGGTGATTTGCAGGATGATACCCGGAGGGAGAGGGGATTAAAAAACGAGACTCGACTCTATGGTCTAAACTGTTCAGCGAATGCGTTCTGAAAAAGACCAAAAGAGACATGAAATACATCTTCGAAGTGATCATAAAAGACGGCCACAGCGCCGAGGAATACGCTGCAGTCTGGGTTCAAGCCAGTAAACTGATTCAACAGGCGCCGGGCGCCAGAGGAACCGAACTGCATCGGAAAATCGGCAACGACCATAGCTTGATTGCTGTAGCGAGTTGGGACAGCAAAGCACACAGAGATGCCATGGAAGCAAAGCCGAATGAGGTCGTCAAGGCCATCATTAAAAAGGCCGCTCCCTTCGTGGACATCAAGGTTATCGGCGAATTCGCAGACCCGGAATGGGTTGTTTTCCCAGAAACCAATGAATGACTGAACCAGTGCATTCCATTTCCAGACAAGAATGCTGTTACTTCCCGGAATTTTGGACTGAACTCTATGCGATTATTACTCTGCCTGTCCTTGTTTGTTTTCCTGGCCGTTGGCCAAAGTCACGCCCGCGAGCCCATGATCTCGCCGGACGAACTCGTGCCGGTCGAACTGGCCACTGTCGCCATGGACCCGGTCAGTGGGACTCCAGTGGTGGTGCTGCGTGAAGCGGGCACGGGTGATGTGGTGCTTATATATATTGGCGTGGAAGAGGCCATCGCCATTATTCGCTCATTGGAGGCTGTCGAGACGCCCAGACCCATGACACATGACACCGCTGCCGCCTTGATCGAGGCCATGGGCGGCAAGCTGGAGCGCGTCATGGTCGATGGGCTGGTCGACAATGCTTATTACGGTGTGCTGGACGTGCGGATGGACAATGATCTGGCTACTCCACTTTACATAGACACCCGGCCATCGGATGGGCTTGCCCTGGCGGTGCGTACCGGAGCGTCGATACTGGTTGCACCTGAGGTGCTGACGGCGACTCGCGGTCGAGAGTTCGAAGGCCTGGCCGAGCAGAATCAGGTGACCGCTTTGGGTATTACCGTCGCTCTGGCAACAGAAGAAGCCCGGTCCTCTTTCGGCTTGCCAAATGACCCCGGTCTGCTGGTAACGCGTTCTGTTGGCGAAGCGTTGGACAAGGGGATCGATGCGGGGGCTTTGATACTCTCGGTTAACGGTCAGGTGCCAGAGAACCCGCTCGAGTTTCTCGAACTGGTGCAGGAAACCGAAGTTGATCAGCCTGCTGTGATTCGTTTTTGGCATGAAGGCCAAACACAGGAGGTGGAAATCGGGACCGACATTCCTCAACAGGGGCCCAGAACCCGGCCCGGTAGGCCCATGCCTAGCGCCTGAGCCTTTCAGACGCGTTCACTGACCAGGCTACCGGGCTCCGGGTTGGCCGGAGCACCATAGGCGGCGAGGAGGGCTGACGGCGCTCCTGACTCAACGACAATGGGAACGGAAGATGTCGGGGCTGCATTGCTGCGCTCAGCCTCGGACGAGTCAGCGCTTTCCTGGAGCGGGTTCAAGGCAGGAAAGGATTGCCTGACATTCAGCGAGCCACTTTCTGGTACTGCTCGTGACAACAGGGATTGTGCTTCGCTTTCTGTCTCGTCTGCTCGACTGTACAGCCGTTCGGCATTGCGTTGAGTGCGGTCGGCCTCGGATTCCAGCCTTTGGCTTTCGCGTTGTAATTGTTGGGCGCGCAGTTCAGCCTGCTCGGCTGACCGCTCAGCACTGCGTGTCAGCGTGAGGGAGGGACTGATGTTTATGCTACTGCTGGCTCCGATCATGGCCTGTCACCTGTGCGTTGCCCGAATAGATCATCCGAGCGTTTCTGCCGAGGCGACGCCAACCTGCTGCTGGCCGTCCGTCAGGCTTTCTGGCTGTTCAGCTTCAGTGGCTTGTTGTGGAATAGCGTCTTCCAGGTTATTGCGCGCTTCGGCTGTTTCGGCGGCGGCATTCACCTGGCGATCATTGCCAGCGGCAGACTGGGCATTGGCTTCGCGCGCTGCATCTGCTTGCTGTGCCTGGAGGGCTTCTTGACTGATGCTGACTTCAACAGAGGCGGCAGGCGCGTTGGGTTCACTGCTGCCTTGTGCCGAGCTGCTGGCGCGCTCTGCGGGCCTTGGCTGTGTCTGAGCGGCACTGGCATAGGATGCCAACATTGGGTTGTTGGTATTGATCATGAAAAACCTCCTGTACCGTTGATTCGGAGCAACCACGAAGGCGCTTATTGAGCTGAGTCAGCACCCCAAAAACTTTAGTCGCTGATCAATGATTAGTCAATTGGAAGGCTGACGATAAGGTGACCTTCGTGCCAGGTTGCAGAATGTACAGCGGCCCTGGCAGCCCATTTCTCTCAGGAAATGACGCGGTGCATTTTCTCGAGCTGCCCAGCTGCAAAGGCGTCAATGTTGCCTATGGTTACCTCTGCAATGGCACTGAGCGCTTCTTCTGTGAAGAAAGCCTGATGGCCCGTGATCAAAACATGTTTGAAGGTCAGTAGTCTGGCGAACACATCGTCCTGAAGAATATCGTCGGAATTGTCCTCAAAGAAAAGGTCCGCTTCTTCTTCATAGACGTCGAGGCCCAGATAGCCCACTTTACCGGTTTTTAGGGCATCGATAACGGCTCTGGTGTCGATCAAGGCGCCACGGCTGGTGTTGATCAGCATCACACCGTCTCGCATTTGCTGCAGCGATTCGGCATTGATCAAATGGCGTGTCGAAGGCAGGAGCGGGCAGTGGAGTGAGATTATGTCGCTGCGTCGCCACAGTTCCTCGGTTGAGACATATTGTGCACCCGCTTCGGTCGCCGCCGGATTGGTGTAAGGGTCAGAACAGAGTACCTGACAGCCAAAACCTCTCATGATACGAACAAAGGCCACACCGATTTTTCCCGTGCCAACGACACCGATGGTTTTACCGTGCAAGTCGAAACCGAGCAGACCATGCAGAGAGTAGTCATTCTCGCGGACTCGGTTGAAGGCTCGGTGAGTTTGACGGTTCAAGCCCAGTATCAGGGCGACTGCATGTTCTGCGACGGCAAAGGGCGAGTACTCCGGTACTCGCGCAACGACAATACCGAGGTGCGCGGCAGCTTCCAGGTCGACATTGTTGAAGCCCGCACAGCGCAGGGCAAGCAATCGAACGCCATATTCATGCAGTCGCGTCAGCACTTCGGCATCGATGGTGTCATTGACGAAACAACAGGCTACTTCATGCCCCTGCGCCAGGGCAGCCGTCTGTGCGTTCAGATGAGGCTCGAGGAAGGTGAGCTCATGGCCACTCTGATTCCCTCGAGTCAAATAGGTTTGGTCGTAGGGTTTGCTGCTGAATACTGCAACTTTCATGATGAACTCCCTGGATCAGTGTGGTTTTTTTAAGGCGTATGATTGGTACTCAATCAGTGTTCAAATGAGATGGATTGGCCATCCAGAACCAGACTGGTCACGCGAATTTCTTCCTTTATCTTGCCGTTTTCAAAGCGACCGAATCGGATGGGCATGTATCCAAGATCCGGAGCCACCCATATTAATTTGCGTTCATTCCGGCTGAGCTGGGTTGTTTGCTCAATGATCAGGGTATAAATGCGGCCGGTGGGCAGGCGCAGCATCTCTTCACCGGCAACACGGAAGGCCATATTGTCTGGCCGTTTGTGACGAAACACATTCAATTCAACTTGCTCATGGCCGGCAGCTAATTGCTGCTGTAGCACGATCTGGTAGCCGATGGCATCGTAAAGAGGAGCTTCGAAACGGCTATTGATTCGATCTCTGTCGACGTTGCCTGTGACTCTCCGAGCGTCGTGGTCAAAGGACAGCTCCTTGTTGTGACGGACAAAGAGTACGCGGCTTTCGAAGCTGTAGCGGTCCGGCAGCAGCAGTCGGTTGTCGACTTCAAACCAGACCTCTTCCAGCAGTGAAATGGCACGACCATCGGTCGCCAATCGATAATGCCATTGTTCTGGTCCGGTCTCACGCAAGCTCAGGGTGCCCGTTGTGCTGATGTCTATAGTGCCGTATCGGATGGCTTCCAGTTCAGCGGTAAATGGCACCAGATCGAGTACTGGCAGATCTTCGGATTGAGACATGACCGTTCCGGCCACTAGCCAGAAGCAGAGGCTAACGATCAGAGTACGAGTCCAGTGGGTCATGCGGCGTCAGTCTCCAGTCGTTTTCCAGTTGTGGGTAATTCAGTGTGATCCAGGCAGGCTTTACCACGGCTTAATGACAAACGACCGTCGACAAACCATTTTACGACTTCAGGATAGAGGCGATGCTCTTGCGCCAGAACCTTGCGGGCCAGGCTGGACGCATCATCGTCTTTTGAAATGTTTACAGACCGTTGAGCGATCACCGGCCCGCCATCGAGCTCAGCTGTCACGAAATGAACGCTGGCGCCGGCGCACGCATCACCAGCATCGAGCGCCCGCTGGTGTGTATCGAGACCGGGGTATTTCGGCAGAAGAGACGGGTGGATGTTGATCATCTTTCCAGCAAAGCGATTCACAAACGCATCCGTCAGAATGCGCATAAAGCCCGCCAATATTATGAGGTCGGGCTGGTAGCCCTCAATGCACTCGGCGAGTGCGAGGTCAAAAGCCTCGCGGTTGGCAAAGGTCTTGTGTTCCAGAGTGACGGCTTCAATACCTGCCTGTCTGGCCCGTTCAAGGCCCATCACATCCGCCTTGTTCGATACAACAGCACAGATGCGAGCAGCGATCTCACCCTTTGCACAAGCATCCATGATGGCTTGCAGATTTGAACCACTGCCGCTGATCAGCACAACCAGGCGCTTCAAGCCTTGACCCCCTCGATAATGACGGCTTCCTCCTGGCGAGGTTCTACGATTCCCATAATCACCGGCTTTTCCCCACTAGCACGAAGTTGATTGATGATGTCTTCTTCTTCATGGGCGGGAACCACCAACACCAAACCAATACCACAGTTAAAGGTACGGTACATTTCTCGGCTGTCAATATTGCCTGCCTGTTGCAGCCAGTTGAATACTTCAGGCTGTTGCCACTGATTCGCGTCGATGCGCAAGGCCAGAGTCTCAGGCACTACTCGAGGCAGGTTCTCGTAAAAACCACCGCCGGTGATGTGAGAAATGGCATTGACCTGCTGATTGGCCAGTAATCTCAGCACAGTCTTTACATAAATTTTCGTTGGTTCCATTAATGCATCGGCCAGAGTGCCGTTGCCCAAAGGTTGATTCAAATCGGCGTTCGAGGTTTCGATGACTTTGCGGATCAAGGAATAGCCGTTTGAATGAGGACCAGAGGAGGGCAAACCTATAACCTTGTCGCCTGCGCGCACGCGCTGGCCATCGAGGATGTTGTCTTCTTCGACCACACCGACGCAAAAGCCCGCCAGGTCGTAGTCGTTCCCCTGATACATGCCCGGCATTTCGGCAGTCTCGCCGCCGACCAGGGCACAATTGGCTTGCTTGCAACCATCGCCAATGCCTTCGACAACGGTAGCCGCGATATCGACCGACAGCTTACCCGTGGCGTAGTAGTCGAGAAAGAACAGTGGCTCAGCACCGCAGACAATCAGATCGTTGACGCACATGGCCACCAGGTCGATGCCGATGGTGTCATGACGGTTCAAGTCCATGGCCAATTTGAGTTTGGTACCCACACCGTCTGTACCTGAGACCAGAACCGGCTTTTTGTAGTGACCGGGAATGCGGCAAAGTGCGCCGAAACCACCAATACCACCAAGGACTTCTGGTCGACGTGTCTTTTTGACCGTCCCTTTGATTCGTTCTACCAGGGCATTTCCTGCATCGATATCGACACCGGCATCTTTGTAACTCAGAGGCTTGGAAGCGTCTGTCATTTGTGGCTCCATTGGGGCAATGCGAATAAAAAAAGGCGCGTGAATTGTATCAGGCCTTTAACGCTTGCGCAGTCCTTTCAGTCGGGTTGCTGAAAATTGCTCCACGCTCTGTCACAATAGCCGGGTTTTTGCATCTGAGATCGGAACACCCATGAAAATTACTGCCTGGATCACTGTACTATTATTGACGCTCAGCAGTTCGGTATCCGCTGCCAGACTGGTCAATTTGTATGCGGATGAGGCCATACTGGCTCAATCCGCGTCCCAGACAGAGCAGAATAACGCCGTGCGCGAAGCGCTGGGTCGAGTACTGGTGAGGGTCACTGGCGATGCTGACATTACGCGCAGGCAAGCGGTGCAGGGCGCCATGCGCAGTGCCAACGACTATCTGTCCACCTTTCGGTTTGAACGCAGCGACGTGACCTTTACCAACGTCCTGGGTGAAGCCGTACCCACCAATCGTATGGTGATGCAGTTTGATTCAGGCTCCATTGAGCAATTGCTGGTGCGTAACCGCTTGCCTATCTGGGGCCGTAACCGGGCGGAAACATTGGTCTGGATGGCCGATCGGCTGGACGGGCAGGATCGTATCCTGGCCGATACCGACCAAAGCGAATGGACTCGCGCTTTACGTCAGGCGGCTACGCTAAGAGGTGTGCCGCTGACACTGCCATTGATGGATCTAACCGACACACTCGACTTGTCTTTTACCGATGTCTATGGGTTGTTCACCAGTGATGTGCTTGCTGCTTCCGAAAGATACCCTCACGATGCCGTCCTGATCGGCCGAATTGAGCGACAGGGCGATGCGTATCAGGCTGATTTCGTTTACCTGATTCAGAATGATCGGCAGCGGTTCGAAGCCCGCGGCAGTGACGAGGCCGAGCTGATGGCAAACATCATCGATCGAGTCACGCGTCGACTGGCCGATCAATACGCCGTCGTGCTGGACCCGGCTTTGGCGGGCCGAGTTGCCTTGCGCATCAATGAAGTCAATGACTTGAGTGCTCTGGCGGAAATCGAACGCTACCTCAAAGCCCAGAACCTCATCACCAAAGCCACTTTGCGTCAGGTTGAGCCCGGTAGTCTGTTGTTCGATTTGAACATCAGTGGGGACCAGGCCCAGCTCAGAGATACTTTGGCTCTGGATGCCATGCTCACACCGGTCCAGCAATTTGATCTGTTCAGTGGTGGCAGTGAAGAACTGGTCTATCGTTGGGCGCGCTAAGCGCTGGTAGAGGTGGAAACTTGGAAGTGATTACTGGTGGTCAGCTGCCTTTGGGCGTTACCTTTCGTGAGAATGCCGTTTTCGACGATTTCCTGCCGGGCGATAACGCCAGAACCGTCGGAGCCTTGCGCCATGCCTTGGCCAGGCTGGACGAACAAATGCTCTATCTGTGGGGCGCCCCCGGCTCCGGCTTGAGTCATGTATTGCAGGCTTCGGTGCACGAGTTACAAGGGCAGGGGCTTGAAGTGGTCTACTTGCCGCTCAAGGAATGCCTGGAATACGGCCCCGAGGCTCTGGAAAACCTGGACGAAGTGGGTGCTTTGGCACTGGATGATATTGACGTCATCGCCGGAAAACTGGAGTGGGAAGAGGCCTTGTTTCATCTCTACAACCGGCTCAGAGACAGCGGCCGCACCGTGCTGGTCACCAGCCATCAGAGCCCCTTGCATCTTGATCTCGCCTTGCCAGACCTGAAATCGAGGCTCGGATGGGGACTGACGTTTCAGATTCAGCCGTTGAACGATGAGCAAAAGATGGACTGGCTGATCTGGAAAGCACGGCGTCGCGGCCTGGCGTTAGAGCCGGATGTCGCGGCCTTTATCATCAACCGGGTTGCTCGCAGCATGCAGAGCCTGGTCGATGCCTTTGAGAGGCTCGATCAGCGTTCTCTGGCCGAGCAACGGCGGTTGACGATTCCTTTTGTGAAGCAAGTTTTGGTGCTTTGATGGGGGGGCTTTCTCCCGTGACCGGTCCAACATTCCGATGAGGCCCACCCCCAAACTCAATCCTCACTAATACCATGCACCCGAGCATAAAGATGAATCAAGGTCCGAGTCACATCCTCGGCACCCACCGCATTCAACCCCTCGGTATCCATAATCCAGCGGCGCTGATCGTCAATGTCCATGGCGTCATAACCCTCAAACGCTTCAACCGCCGGTATCACCTCAACGGCGACGTCCTTGCCGTAGGCATCGTACATCATGTCCAGGCAGTACTGCGCTAACGCCGGGTCTTCGCTATAAACTTCGCCTTTGTCGAAATCTTCACCCCATTCCTTGAGGACATCCAGCACTGTCTCGCCGCGTTCCAGCAGATCCTGCAGGGCAGGGGCGCCATGGCTGTTCTGGCCGCTTTCCCAATCGATCAGCCAGTCGTCTTCCGGTTTGAGCAGCACACTCTTGTAAAGGCCGTTCGGCAAGCTCCAGGCGACCGCATAGGGGTAACCCTGCTCCTGGTCGGTGACTTCAAATGCGAGAAAAATCGGCAGATCCATGGAACCTCTGGGTAGGGTATTGATGTGCACCCATTATATCGGCTGGCCAACCGCATTCACACCAACAGCGACGATTATAAAAGGCGGCTTGATTGGAGTGGTGATATCAGAAAGCCCCCGGCTGACAGCGACAGCGCCAACCACCAACCGGGCGCTGCAAACCAAACGCGTTTTCCCCTATACTGACTCGTTTTCAAACGTTGAGCCAACTGCATGAGCGATACCCGAATCCCGCGCGATTTTTATCAGCGCCCAGCCGATGAGCAACAGGAATTTCTGGAAAACACTTGGTGTAACCACTGCCAGCAGGTTGACCTGGGCATGGACAACCCCGAAGAGTACGAACTGAAAGGGCGAGTTTATATAGAGGGTCGCTGTCTGGCCTGTGGTGCAACAGTCACCACAGAGCTGGTCGAAGAGGATGACTGATCAGCTAACCATTCTATACCAGGATGAGGCCCTGCTGGCCATTAGCAAACCCGCCGGGCTGCTGATGCACCCAAGCCCGCTCGCCCCCAGAGAAACCGACACCCTGGTGAGCCGATTGCGCCTGCACCTGGGCGAGTCGCGCATTCATAGCATCCATCGACTGGATCGACCGACCTCGGGTGTGGTGTTGCTGGCAAGAACCCCAGCCGTTGCACGGCAACTGGCCCAAAGCTTCAGCGAACGCCGCGTGCGCAAGCTTTACCTGGCCATTGCCAGAGGCTTTACCGCCGAGGCGTTCAGTTGCCAGGAAGCCTTGCAGGAAGAGCTCGATGAGCGCGCAGACCGGCTTGCCCAAAGGGACAAGGCTGCTCAGCCCGCTCACACCGACTTTCAACGTCTTGCCATCGCCGAAATCGGCTTGCCAGTCAGCCGTTACCCTAAAACGCGACTGAGCCTGCTTTCCTGTTCGCCGCAGACCGGCCGCAAGCACCAGATACGCCGCCACCTGAAAAAACTGCGTCACCCCATTATGGGTGATACTCGTCACGGCGACCGACACCACAATCACTGGGCCTGGGAACACTCACCGTTAACCACCCTGGCGCTTCACGCTCAATCCCTGCAATTTGAGCACCCTGTCAGCGGCCATTGGCTGACGATCACAGCGCCCTTGCCAGAGACGTGGCAGCGTTGTTGTCAGTGGCTGGGCTGGCAGCGCACCGCCTTGCGCTTTTCCGATCCAATGCCTGAGGTGAGCCATGCGGGGTTTTAAGAGTGCCGACGGCGTCGATGCCAAACCGGTTCGGGAGCTGGATCTGGGTTTTATTGCAAGATCGCTTTGGCCCTACTTGTGGGCATACAAAGGCAGGGTGTTGCTGGCACTGGTCTTTCTGGTTGCTGCCAAAGGGGTCACCGTCGCAATGCCCTGGGCGCTCAAACACATTGTAGATGGGCTGGATGGGCAGCAGGTTCAAGTGGTTGCTGTGCCCATGGCCTTTTTGCTGGCTTACGGCTTCTTCCGGTTCAGCTCTGTAGCCTTTGGAGAGCTGCGCGATGCCGTTTTCTCGCGGGTGACCGAGCGGGCCATGCGCCTGGCCTCCCTCGGCGTGTTCAAGCACCTGCATCAACTGGAGCTGGATTACCACCTGGGCCGACAGACGGGTGGCCTCAGCCGGGACATCGAGCGCGGCACCAGTGGCATTCATTTCCTGCTGCGGTTTCTGGTGTTCAACATTGTGCCCACCCTGCTCGAACTGAGCCTGGTAGCGGCCATTCTGATCATCAATTTCAACGTCTGGTTTGCCGTCATCACTCTCTTTGCCGTGGTTGTCTATGTCCTCTTTACCGTCCTGACCACCGAATGGCGTAATCGCTTTGTGCGCGAAGCCAATACCCTCGACAGCCAATCCAACACCCGAGCCATCGACTCACTGCTCAACTACGAAACGGTGAAATACTTCGGCAACGAAGCCTGGGAGGCGCAGAACTACGACCAGAACTTGGAACAATGGGAAGCCGCCAGGCTCAAGAACCGCACCTCACTGTTACTGCTCAACACAGGCCAGGCGCTCATTGTGTCCGCCTCGCTGACACTGATGATGTGGCTCGCCGCACGCGATGTTGTTGAAGGCGCCATTACCCTGGGTGACCTGGTCATGATTAACGCCTACGTCATTCAGTTGTTTATTCCGTTGAACTTTCTCGGTTTCGTCTATCGCGAAATCCGCAAAGCCCTCACCGACATCGAAAAATTCTTCGCCCTGATGAAACGCCCCGCAGCCATTATCGATGCCGAAGACGCCAGCGAACTGGGCTCCGTAGCCGGCAAGGTCGAGTTCGACCGAATAGGCTTTGGCTACCAGCCGAACAGACCCATTCTCAACGGATTCAGCCTGGACATCGAACCAGGACAAAAAGTCGCTCTGGTGGGCAGTAGCGGCGCGGGCAAATCAACCGTAGGTCGCCTCCTGTTCCGCTTCTACGATCCGACTGAAGGCGAAATCAGAATCGACGGCCAGGCCATCCATAAAGTGACTCAGGCCAGCCTGCGCAGCGCCATCGGCGTGGTACCTCAGGATACCGTCCTGTTCAACGACACCATTTTCAACAACGTCCGCTATGGCCAGCCCGATGCCAACGATGAACAGGTCTGGAAGGCCATCCGCATGGCGCACCTGGAATCCTTTATTGCCAGCCTGCCCGAGCGCGAACTCACCAAAGTCGGCGAACGCGGCCTCAAGGTCTCAGGCGGCGAAAAACAACGTATCGCCATCGCCAGAGTACTGCTCAAGAACCCACCGATCCTGCTATTCGACGAAGCCACCTCAGCTCTGGACTCTCATTCCGAGCAAGCCATCCTCGCCGCCATGGCCGAAGTATCCGTCAACAGAACCACCATCGTCATCGCCCACCGACTCTCGACCGTTATTGATGCCGACGTCATCGTCGTCATGCAAGCCGGCGAAGTAGTAGAGCAGGGCACACACAACGAACTGCTGCAGAAAAACGGCCTCTATGCCGACCTCTGGCGCACTCAGTTGAGAGAGGAAGAGTAGTCTTTCCACAAACAGGCGGGCTCACGCACGCTACGTCGACCACAAAGCGACGCTCTATTGGAGGGTCGATATCACCATCAACCCTGGCCGCCAACGGCGGCCTGACAGAGCTATAACTTGAGTTTAAGCTGGTACCATTGCAGGATGGCCGTTTTTCCCAAGGGCTCTTAAGGTATCCGCCATGACTGACACTTCCACACCACCGGTGCTGATCAGCGAACGCCGGGGCGCATTGCAACTATTGCGCCTCAACCGACCGCGCGCCCTGAACGCCCTCAACCTCGAGCTGATCGAAGCCTTGCGCCACGCCGTTGAGCAAGCCCTCGAAGACGACAGCATCCAGACCCTCTGGCTCGAAAGCACAGAGCAAAAAGCCTTTTGCGCCGGCGGTGACATCAAAGCCGTCGCCGCCGCTCTCGCCAACAAAACCGCCGACCAACAACGGCAAGAAGGCTACCGCTACTTCCTCGCCGAATACCACCTCGACGCCCTGCTGGCCAATTGCCCCAAACCATTGGTCGTCTGGGCACCGGGCCTGGTCATGGGTGGCGGCTGGGGCCTCTTCGCCGGAGGCCACAAACGCCTGCTCAGCCCGACCAGCCTCATGGCCATGCCCGAACTCTCCATAGGCCTCTTCCCCGACGTCGGCGCCGCCCATTTCCTGCAACAACCCGACTGGCGCCTCGGCACCCTGATCGGCATCAGCGGCATCCGCCTCAGCGCACCCGAAGCCGTCGCCCTCGGCTATGCCGACGCCCTGATCGAAGACGAAGCCAGCATAGAAACACTCAAGCACCACCTCGCAGAAGGCCAGGCCCTCTCCGAATGGCAAGCACCACCACTTGAACAAAAAGAAGACATCCAGAACACCTGGAACACAGCACTCAACAGCCTGCCCGAAGCCAACCTCGCAGACTGGATGCAACACATCCAGCAACACGACTTCGCACCCTTCCAGCAGGCAGCTGACCACTGGAAAACCGGCTCCATGCTCAGCGTCACACTCACCTGGCACCACTTCCGCAAACTGCGCAACGCCACCCGTGTCCAGGTGCTGGAGCAAGACCTCATCGTCGGCGCCCACGCCTGCAGTGAACGCGAATTCGCCGAAGGCGTACGAGCCCTGCTCATCGACAAAGACAAAAACCCACAGTGGCTCTACCCGACAATTGAGTCTGTACCCTTTAATTTGATTGAGCGTTTTTATCGGCCGCTTCCATTTGAGACCGAGGCAGTATGGCCAAGTGAACTTAAAGATCATGTGTGAGGTTGAAGTTTAACTTATTGATTTTGTACGAAGACTAGCGGTGGATGCCTTGGGTGCCCATGAGGGGTGGTCCGCAGCCTGGACGGCTGCGGTCCAGGCCCCAGGGAAGGGTTGAGTGGGCGGCATTCCGCCCGACCCCTCAGGGGCACCCAAGGTAGCCAGCGCGGGCCACTGCTACAAGATTCCACCATTGAAAGACTTTCAGGGTTTATGAACTAACCAAGTAAAAAGGTAAGCCAAAGATGAACTTCAAGAACCAACATATGGCCATCACCGGCTCCGCCCGTGGCCTCGGCCTCGCCATCGCCAGAACCCTGGCCGAACAGGGCGCCACCGTCTCCATCATCGACATCGACAGCGAAGCCGTCGCCCTGGCTGTCGAACAACTGACGCAAGCCGGCCATAACGCCCACGGCTACGCCGCCAACATCGCCGACGAAACCGCCGTCCTGCAACTCTTCGACCAACTCAAAGCCGACCACGGCACACTTCACGCTTGGGTCAACAACGCCGGCATCCTGCGCGACGGCCTGCTCGTCAAACAAAAAGATGGCCTCATTCAGACCATGCCATTGGCACAATGGCAATCCGTCATCGACGTCAACCTCACCGGCGTCTTCCTTTGCGGCCGCGAAGCCGCCGCCTGGATGGTCGAACAGGAAACCCCCGGCTGCATCGTCAACATCAGCTCCATCTCCAAAGCCGGCAACCTCGGCCAGAGTAACTACAGCGCCGCCAAAGCCGGCGTCGCCGCCATGACCGTCACCTGGGCCAAAGAACTCGCCCGCTACAACATCCGCGTCGCAGGCGTCGCCCCCGGCTTTATCGAAACCGAAATGACCGCCAGCATGAAGCCCGAGGCCCTCGAACGTGTCAAGCAGACTGTACCTCTCAAGCGCATGGGAAAACCCCAAAATATCGCCGATGCGGTCTCATTTGTGATCTCAAACGACTATTATTCTGGCCGGATATTGGAAGTAGATGGTGCCTTGAGGATATGAGATCTTGATCCCTCGTTTGAAATACTCGTGCGGTCGACCTGGTTATCAGAAACCCGCACCCCCGGCATCCGCCGCTAGCCTACTTCGTCATACACAGAATAGTTGATCGTCAGACTGGCAACTTACGGAGAATTTTAATGAACACAGAAATCGTTATTGTCGCCGCCAAACGTACCCCTATGGGTGGCTTCCAGGGGATGTTCAGCCCTGTCAGCGCGACGGAGCTGGGTGGTGTTGCCATTGCCGCCAACCTCAGTGCAACAGGCCTCGACCCGGCCCTCGTCCAGGACGTCATGATGGGCTGCGTACTGCCCGCCGGTCTGCGTCAGGCACCGGCGCGTCAAGCCGCCCTGGCGGGTGGACTGCCTGAAGCTGTCCCGGCTACCACCGTCAACAAAGTCTGTGGCTCCGGCATGAAAACCGTCATGCTTGCCGCAGACCAGATGCTCGCCGGCCATATTGACATCGCCATCGCCGGCGGCATGGAATCCATGACCAACGCCCCTTACCTGATGGACAAAGCCCGCTCCGGTTATCGCATGGGTCACCAGCAGGTTTATGACCACATGTTCCTCGACGGCCTCGAAGACGCCTACGACAGCAACGCCATGGGCGTGCACGCCCAGCGCACCGCCAA
The DNA here is from genome assembly GCA_022565595.1 of Saccharospirillum sp. Taxonomy (GTDB): domain Bacteria; phylum Pseudomonadota; class Gammaproteobacteria; order Pseudomonadales; family Natronospirillaceae; genus Saccharospirillum. Next base: position 45,475 of record JAIUML010000014.1, read on the forward strand.
TGAATTCGGGCTAACGCGCGAAGCCATGGATGAGTTCGCACTGCGCAGCCTCAGCCGTGCCCAGGCCGCCATCGAAGCCGGTCATTTCAAAGACGAAATAGCACCGGTAACCGTCAGTACCCGTAAAGGGGACGCAAGCTTCGATACCGACGAACAGCCCGGTCAGGCTCGCCCCGACAAGATTCCTTCATTGCGACCGGCTTTCGCCAAAGACGGCACCATCACCGCCGCCAACTCCAGCTCCATCAGCGACGGCGCAGCAGCGTTAACTCTTATGACGCGTGCCAAAGCAGAGGCGCTTGGCCTGACGCCGCTGGCGACCATCCGCAGTTACGCCAGCCACGCACAAAAGCCTTCAACCTTTACCTGCGCACCCATAGGGGCCATGAACAAGGCATTGCAAAAGGCCGGCTGGAAAAATACAGACATTGAAGTAGCGGAAATTAACGAAGCCTTTGCCATGGTCACCATGCTCGGCATGCAGGAGGTCGGGCTCAGTGCCGACATCACCAACCTCAACGGCGGTGCCTGTGCATTGGGTCATCCATTGGGTTGCTCCGGCGCGCGGATTATCGTGACGCTGCTGCACAACATGATGCGCCTCGATGCCCGTAAAGGGATGGCGGCTTTGTGTATTGGTGGTGGCGAGGGCACGGCCATTTGTCTGGAGCGGTAATCATGGAGGGTCGATATCACCATCGACCCGGGCCGCCAACGGCGGCCTTCAGTCTGCAGACGCCCGGCACAGCTCAAGCCAACGCTCAATCCCCGGGCTTCTATACTTCTGCCGATGCAACACAAAATGAAAATCCCGCTTGAAATCACGATGCGGAATTTCCAATGGCACCAGAGTGCCGCGCTTGAAAGCATCAGCCAACACCACCCGAGAAAGCGCACTGATCCCCAGACCCGCCTCAACGGCTCGCTTGATGCCTTCGGTATGCTCCAGCTCCAGAGCGATGTTCAGATCACTCCAAAGATCGTGCATACCACGCTCGAATGTCTGGCGGGTGCCTGAGCCGCGTTCTCTCAATATCCAGGGCGTTGCCAACACAGCATCATCGGTCAAGAGTCCAGCACTCGCTAAAGGGTGATCCGGAGCGCAAAAGGCCTGGAGCTCATCCGACCGCCAACGAATCAGTTCCAGATCCGGGTGATTGATTTCGCCTTCGATCATGCCCAGATCCAGTTCAAACTGGAGAACACGTTCAACAATGGTTCGGGTATTCGCCACCTCCAGCCGAGCGCGCGTACCAGGCTGCTCAGCCATGTATTGCACCAGCAAATTTACCGCCAGGTAATTGCCAATGGTCAAGGTCGCCCCAATGGTTAACTGACCAAGATCCTGATGTTTGCTGAAATGCTGCTCCAGCTCCCTGGCCTGTTCCAGCAATGCTTCGACCTGGGGCCAGAGGCGTCGGCCCAGGTCGTTCAGTTTCAGGCGTTTACCGGTTCGTTCAAAGAGGCGCACATCAAAATTGGATTCCAGTTCGCGCAAGGCGCCGGAGGCTGCCGACTGCGACATATTCAGACGAAGGGCCGCCTGGCTGATGTTTTCAGTATGGGCGGTGGCAAGAAACACCTCTAATTGACGCAGTGTGAACTTCATATCGGAAAAACCAATTAAACATATCGGAAATAACCATTTTGACGATAACGATTCAATCCGTATAGTTTTCTTATATAACTTATTATTCTTTTTGGTGGAGTGTATATGTCTAATTTGAATATAGAAACCGTCACCGGTGTGCGACATTGGAATGACACCCTGTTCAGCTTCACTACCAGTCGTGATCCGGCCTTTCGTTTCAAGAACGGTTATTTCACCATGATCGGGCTGGAGCAGGAAAATGGCCGCCCGCTGTTGCGTGCCTACTCCATTGCCAGCGCCAACTATGAAGAAGAGCTCGAATTTTTCAGCATCAAGGTACCGGATGGCCCGCTGACCTCAAAACTGCAGAACATCCAGCCGGGTGACCAGATCTTTGTAGGTCGCAAGCCAACAGGTACTCTGGTGACCGATCATCTGCTGCCCGGTAAAAACCTCTGGTTGCTGTCGACCGGAACCGGTCTTGCGCCCTTTATCAGTATTATCAAGGACCCGGAAATCTACGAACAATTCGATCGCGTCATTCTGACTCATGGTGTACGCCACCGCTCGGAACTGGCCTATCAGGATCTGATCGAAGACGAACTGCCGAACAACGAATTTTTCGGTGACATCATTCGTGACAAGCTGCTTTACTACCCGACTGTGACGCGCGACACCTACCGTAATCAGGGCCGCCTGACCGACCTGATGACCAGCGGCAAGCTTTTCTCGGATCTAGGCTTGCCAGCCCCAAGCAAAGAAAACGATCGCTTCATGTTGTGCGGCAGCCCCGCCATGCTCAAGGACACCACCGCCATTCTGGATCAGATGGGCTTTGCCGAAACAAGGGCAGGGCATATAGGTGAGTATGTTATCGAGCGTGCCTTTGTCGAGAAGTGAGGCCCTGGATATTGCTGCGGATCAATGAAAGCCATTAAAAGCCAGGCCCTTCCTCTTGTTTCCCGGCAGGTTGTCTTTATATTAGAGATATTAAATATAAAAGAGGACCTGCCATGGCTCACCCCACCTTAGCCTGTGCCCACTGCGGTGCTACCAACCGAATCCCTGCTGAGCGGTTTGCAGACAACCCCCTCTGTGGTCGATGCAAGCACCCGGTATTCAGCGGTGAACCGATTGACGCCTCAGAAGCCAACTTTCGTAGCCTGGTTGAGCAGTCATCCATTCCCGTAGTGGTGGACTTCTGGGCAAGCTGGTGCGGCCCCTGTAAACAGTTCGCACCGGTGTTTCGCGAAGCAGCCAGTCGCTGGGAACCCAAAGTCAGAATGGTCAAGGTCAATACAGAATCAGCACCAGCCCTGGCGCAGCGCTTTGGCATTCGCAGCATTCCCACCCTGATGGTGTTCGATCAGGGCAGGGAGGTAAAACGGCTCAGCGGCGCAATGCCCCCAAGCCAGTTTGATCAGTGGCTGCTCGGTACCCTTAACCAATAACCATGTCCGGTTGAGGCAGTTCTCAGCTCAACTGAAAGCGGCTCACCGTCTTGTTCTGGTGGTCCACCAATTCGCTCAGCCGGTCGAAGGTCTTGGCGTTGCGTCCGGCATTGTTGTAAATATCATCGGAGAGCTGTGCAATATCGGCGATGGCCCTGGAAACTTCCTCAGCGGTTTGTTGCTGGCTCGCCGTGCCTTCAGCAATGTGTTCGCTCAAGTCGGTGATCTGACCTAGCGCCTTGAGGATAACCTGAATTGACTCATCGGTATCTCCAGCTCTCTGAACCAGAGTATCCACCCTTCCCAGATTCTGAGTCATGAAGTCCACAGCCTGAGTCGCCTTGGTCTGCAAGGTATCAATCATCTGGTAAATTTCTTCGGTCGAGCTTTGTGTTTTGCTCGCCAGATTGCGCACTTCGTCTGCAACCACCGCAAAACCGCGCCCCTGGTCGCCCGCTCGAGCCGCTTCTATGGCGGCATTCAGGGCCAGCAAATTCGTCTGTTCAGCAATGCCCTGAATCACCTCAAGTATCTGACCGATGTTGTCCGATTCTTCTTTTAGCTCGTTCACTACCGTGCTGGCACTGTTCAGATCGGTGACCAGTTGCCCGATCACCGTGTTGCTGGCGGCCATGTTCTGCTGGCCTTCAGAGGCAGATCCGTTAACGTCCTGAACCTGGTTCAGCGTATTGCTGGCGCTGTCTGAAATCTCACGAGCCGAGGAATTCAGTTCGGTGACAGCCGTAGCGATGGATGCTGATTGATCCTTCTGTTGCAACAGCTTCTGCGAGCTGGAGCTGGTTGTCTCCTTGACCTGGGTCGTAACCGATTCCACCTCCATGGACGTCGTTTTGATGTCATTGATGATGACTTTCATGTCATCAATCAATTTGTTGATGCCTTCACCGATCTGAGCAAATTCGTCCTGGGAGGTAACGTTCATGTGCTCTGAAAGGTTGCCGGTAGATACCTTGGCCAGCAAGGTCATGATGGTACGCAACGGCCGACGAATGCTGCGCACCAGTGAGATGATGATCAGTACAGCAAGGCCCAGCGAAATAACCAGCCCGATCAATACAGTGGTACCGGCCTCGCGGTTAGCGTCTTCAACCTGGGTGGCAACGCGAGCGCTCTCATCCGACAAGGCCTGGGTCAGGCTGTTCAAGCGGGCAACGGCCGTATTGACGCTGTCGGCCAGTTGCGCTAGTTCAAAGCTGCTACGTTCATCAGCCAACAACGACCTATAGTATAGTGGTACGCTACCTTCCGCATCGTTGACGGCTACATTCAGCAAGCCAACGTAGGTAGACAGGTACTGATGCACAATCTCGTTATTTTCCTGCAACCGCTCAATGCGGCTGTCGAGGCGGCCCAATTCCCGTTCCAGGTTGGCCTTGACGCCTTCAACCACCTCCGATGTTTCCAGCCCACCAATGGCCGTAACGCCTGAGCGAATCAGCGCAATCCGATCCAGGACATAGCGGGCATCAGCCCCAACTTGCCCTGACACCGCATCCCGTTCCTGAGCCAGATTTTCCAGCACACGGTCGACAACGCGCATATCATTGGCGAAGGTCAGCCAGCGCGCATCCTGATTCTGGTATTCCTGCAAGAAAGCTTGACGACTGTCCAACACCTCTCTGCGAGTGTTCAGGTGTTGCTCGGCCAGTATCAAAGAGCGATCAATAGGCTCGAAAGCGTTCTCCAACAAGGCTTGAGAATTTGCCTTGCTGGCCAGGTCTTCATGCAGACGCTCATACTGCGCCCGAACGGACCGATTCTCTGCTTCAAAGTCAGCCTCATAGAGTTCCAGCAGATCCTCTTCATTGACGGCCGCATGTTGAGAGACCGCCTTATTGGCATTCTGCAGCGCAATCACCAGGCGATAGGCGTCCTGCATCTGTGGCACCGTTTCAGACGTGGTCACCTGAAACAACTGCCCAACGCGGGATTGATTGTTCAAGGCCAGAACGGAGATGCCGATCAGCAGCAGCAGGATCAAGCTGAAGCCCAGAATGGTCTTGGAGATTACCGTCAATTTCATAGTCAGCGCTCGATTAAGGGTCTCTTTTGTATTCTTTCTTGTTATCGGTGTTCAGGCTCTCATGCCTCAAGCCTTGAATGCAGGCCAGACCAGCTCTCCGTGCTGGGTGGAACCTGATACAGATCCACTGGTTCTATCGGCTAGATTAGCTCAGAAATGAGGAAAACGTTGTAACAAATCCTGACTTAAGACGATTAAGTCGAATTAATTGTCCAGGAAGTACCTCCAAAGTGGCTATTGGGTGCGTCTCCTACTATTCACTGATAGGCGATTTGATCCTGAACGATAGACTGGTCATTAATTATTATACCGAACAGGAGCGACTGCATGACCGCAGCCATGATGACATTTCCGCTGAATACCAGCGATATTCTCCGTTCAGCGGCCTTGCGCTACCCTAAACAAAGCATCGTTTCTGCCTTGCCGGGTGGTCAGCGTCACCAATATGGCTACCTGGACCTGCTGCACAGAACCAGCCAACTGGCCAATCGCCTGAGCGCCGAGGGGGTAGAGCAGGGCGCCAGGCTGGCAACGCTGGCTGTGAACCACTATCGCCACCTGGAGCTGTATTACGGCATTTCCGGTATGGGTGCTGTGGTGCATACACTGAACGCTCGGTTGTTCAGTGAGCAGCTCAGCTACATCATCAATCACGCAGAAGACACCTGGGTTTTTGTAGATCCTGAATTTTTACCGATGTTGGAAGCTGTTGCAGACGAAATCCCCAGCGTCCAGCGCTTCATTCTGCTCTGCGATGAGGCCGAGATGCCTGCTTCCAGTTCTTTGAAGCTGGAGTGTTACGAAACCCTGCTTGCAGACCAGCCAACCGAATTTTCCTGGCCAAGGCTGAGCTCTGATACACCCTGCGGCCTCTGTTATACCAGCGGCACCACGGGTAACCCCAAGGGGGTCCTGTACGAACAGGGCTCAACCGTCCTGCATGCCATGATGAGCGGCTCCAGTCAGTATCTCGATTTCAACGAATGGTCCGTCGCCATGCCGGTGGTACCCATGTACCACGTCTGCGCCTGGGGCGTACCTTTCTCCGCGCCCATGTACGGAGCAAAGCTCGTGCTTCCCGGGGCTGGCCTCGACGGCGAGAGCCTGCAACAACTGATCGAAGACGAACAGGTCAACCAGGCCTTTGCCGTACCCACCATCTGGTTGAACCTGCACAACTATCTGCAAAGCAGCGGCAAAGGCATCGACAGCCTGAAAATGGTCGGTGTTGGTGGTGCAGCCTCACCACGAGCTCTGGTGCAAACCTACGATAAGCTATATCAGGTGTACTGGATGGGCATCTGGGGCATGACAGAAACCAGCCCCCTGGCCACAGCGGCGGTCAAGACACCAGAAATGGCAAACATGACCCCAGAACAACGCTATGAACTGCAAAGCTCAGCCGGCCGCCCCATGTTTGGTGTGGAAATCGAAATATTCGACGAAACCGGCAGGCCACTGCCGCACGATGGCGTCACCCGCGGCAACCTCCGCTGCCGCGGCCCCTGGATACTGGCGCAGTACTACCGCGGAGAAGGCGCAGACAAGTTCGTGGATGGTTGGTTCGAGACCGGAGATGTGGCCGTGATAAACGCCGAAGGCTATTTGAGAGTGGTTGACCGCAGTAAAGATGTGATTAAATCAGGCGGGGAGTGGATCAGTTCCGTGGAGCTGGAGAACGCGGCCCTCCACGATGAGGCCGTCAACGAAGCCTGTGTTATCGGCGCCACCCATCCCAAATGGGACGAGCGGCCCATCATGCTGGTCACCGTAAAACCCGGAAAGTTGCTGGACGAAGCGCGACTGCGCGATACACTGCAACAAAAAGTCGCCAAGTGGTGGCTACCGGATGCCATAATCCAGGTAGAAGACCTGCCTCACACCGGCACCGGTAAACTGCGAAAAGTCGAGTTGCGGCAATCCTATAAAGACTATTTGTTGGCAAAGTAAATCTCCATTTGGGGTTCTTGCTATAGCAGTGGTCCGCAGCGGCTACCGGTGGTGCCCCCGCAGGGTCGGCGTGAATCCGTCCATGGAGCCTAGACCGCAGCATCCATGCTGCGGACTCCCCTTCGGGGGCACCACCGGCATCCGCTGCTCTAGTCGTGCCATAGTTAAAGTTGGAGCAATTGTCTCTTTTATTTTAGATGGCTAGCGATGGATGCTGGGTTGGCTCATCCAGGGGGGTCCGCAGCAGGGAAGCTGCGGTCCAGGCCCCAGGGAAGGGTTAACGCCGACCCTGGAGGAGTCAACCCAGTAGCCATCGTGGGTTCTCGGCACAGAGCTTTAACGAATGTAAAAAAATATTGCTGCTGTCAACATAAGCCACAACAGGTCTGAACGAGTTCATGTCGCCATCGCTGTTTATTGTTGTTGCCCTGCTGTACATCGGGCTGCTCTTTGTCATCGCCTTGAAGGGCGATCACAAGCCCATCTCTGGCCGCCTGCAGCCCTGGGTGTACAGCCTGTCGTTGGCCGTTTATTGCACCACCTGGACCTTCTACGGCGCTACACGCCAGTTCAGTGAACTCGGCTGGGCCTTTGCGCCGGCTCATGTTGGCGCCATCCTGTTGTTTGTTTTTGGTTTTCCTTTCCTGCTCAAACTGGTCCGGGTCGCCAAGCGCGAAAACATCACCACCATTGCCGACTTCATCGCCAGCCGCTTTGGCCACAGCCGGGCCGTTGCCGTCTTCGTTGCCCTGATGTGCCTGGTCGGCATCATTCCCTACGTATCACTGCAGTTAAAGGCCGTCTCCGTCAGTCTGGATGTCGTATCCGGCACCCTGGGTGATGAGCGCGCCTGGTTTCAGGACTCCGCGCTCTACGTCTCCATGACCATGGTGGTGTTCACCATGCTGTTTGGCACAAGGCATCTGGATACCTCCGAGCACCACCCTGGCATGATGCTGGCCATTGCCTTCGAATCCGTCGTCAAACTCTTTGCATACCTGGCTGTTGGTCTCTGGGCCATTTTCAGCGTGGGCGGCGGCGTCATGCAGTTGACTCAGGACACCCTGGCCGACGACACAACCCGGCAGTTGCTGACCAACTTCAATCAGCCCTACATCTACTGGAATCAGGTACTGTTGGGGCTCATCGCCATTATCGCTCTGCCACGCCAATTCCATGTGGCTGTGGTGGAAAACCGCAGTGAAGAAGACCTGCGCAAGGCGCGCTGGATATTTCCGCTCTATCTGGTTTTGATCAACCTCTTCACCATGCCACTCTTTCTCGTCGGTTATCATCACTACGCCAGCGACAGCGTCAGTCTCGAATACCTGGCACTGTTGCTGCCCCTGGCTGAAGGCCGAATAGATCTGGCCTTGCTGACCTTTATCGGCGGCCTGTCCGCAGCCACATCCATGGTGATTATTGCCACAGTGGCACTCAGTACCATGCTGACCAACGAAATACTGTTGCCAGCTCTGATTCGCATGGGCTGGTGGTCCGCCGATGCACCTGACCTGGGGCGACGCATCGTCCGCTTGCGCCGCCTGTGTATTCTGCTGGTCGTGTTGGCAGCTTTTTTCTATTACCGCTTGATTGTCGCTTACGAAGGGCTGGTATCCATTGGCCTGATTTCCTTTGTTGCCGTTGCCCAGTTCGCGCCAGCACTCTTTCTGGGTTTGTTCTGGACCGGCATCAACCGAGGGGGCGTCTTGTGGGGGCTGGGGCTGGGTTTCATGCTCTGGTTCTATACCCTGGTAGTACCGCTTCTGGTGCGAGCCGGGCTTATGTCCGAATTCTGGATGGAAGGCCTGTTCGGGCTGTCTTTCATGAACCCTCAGGCATTGATGGGGCTGACTGGCCTCGACCCGGTAGTGCATGGCACAGCCTGGAGCCTGGCTGCCAATGTTCTAGGGCTGCTGCTTGGCTCCGCCTACACCCGCGAAACGCTCAAGGACCGAATGCAGGCCTCGCTATTCGTTCACGCCAATCGACCCGCCGACTCTGCGCTGATGAGTGCCTCAACCCGCTCGGTTTCGGTGGCGGATCTGCATTTGTTGATGGGGCGTTTTATCGGCCAGGAGAAACTGCAACACCTCTTTGCGCGCTACATCAATCCGCTCAATGGTCGATTGTTGTCCGACCAGCAAGCTGATGATGATCTGGTCTACCAGGCGGAGCGTGCGCTGTCTTCTGTACTCGGAGCACCCGCAGCCCGATTGCTGTTTGAGCGTTTTGATCAGCCACTCGAAAGCCACTGGCATGACTTGAGTACCATGGTGGACGAGGCGTCGCAGGTGCTCAAGTTCAACCGGGAGCTGCTCAACTCGGCATTACAATCGATCAGCCAGGGCATCAGTATTGTTGATCAGGACATGAATGTGGTGGCCTGGAATCAGGAGTACCAGCGCATGTTTGATTATCCGGACGGCCTGCTGGTAGTCGGTCGACCGGTCGAAGAACTGATTCGTTATAACGCTGAACTCGGTGAGTGTGGTCTGGGTAGAGTGGAAGACCTGGTACAAAAACGATTGGATCATCTGCGCAGCGGCACCAGTTACCGCTTTGAGCGTAAACGCACCAATGGCAGCTATCTCGAAATACAGGGCACCCCCATGCCGGATGGTGGCTACATCACCGTCTATACCGACATAACAGATAGGCGCCGCATTGAGGATCAACTGCGGCGCAGCAACGAGATACTGGAAGACAAAGTCATGCAGCGCACCCAGGCCTTGCGCGTTACCAATAAGGAGTTGGAAAAGGCCAACGCCAACAAGACGCGCTTCCTCGCGGCTGCAGGGCACGACCTGGTGCAGCCACTTAACTCGGCAGCCTTGTTCTCGGCCAGTCTGCAAGCCAAGTTGAAACGCCACGATGGCCCGGTTGACTGGCTGAATCTGGCCGAGCAGATAGAGCGCTCCCTGACCTCAGCCGACAACCTCTTGAACGAATTGCTGGAAATCTCCAAACTGGATTCGGATATCATCAAGCCGGACATGGAAGCCGTTGATCTGGGCCGAATGCTGCGCTCCCTGCATGAAGATTTTGAAGTCCTGGCGCGTAAACGCGGTATTCGTTTGACGGTTGTGCCGGTCAACCTTTGGGTGCGTACAGACCCACGATTGTTGCGCCGGATGATTCAGAACTTTCTCAGTAATGCCTTGCGCTATAGCCAGCGCGGGCGCGTTACCATGGGCGTCCGCAGGCAAGGAGACCATTGCTCCATCGAAGTTTGGGATACTGGCCCCGGCCTGACTGAACAACAACAGCACGATATTTTCGAAGAGTTTCACCGCCTGCCGGATACGCTCAGTGACGAAAAAGGTCTGGGACTTGGGCTGGCCATTGTGCGGCGGATGTCGCGTCTGTTGGATCATCCTGTGTCCATCAGCAGCCGGCTGGGCGAGGGCAGTGGTTTCAAGATCAGAGTGCCAATTACGCAATCTGTATCGAGTGCCAAAGCAGCTCGCCTTGAGCGTTCGGCACCAGCGCCTCTGTATCGCATTCTCTGTGTGGACAATGAGCAGCAGATCATCGAAGGGATGCACAGCTTGTTGGTGGAATGGGGCTATCAGGTCGACACGGCTCTGGATCAGGCCGGTGCGGACCAATGCATTGCTCAGGCCATACCGGACCTGATCATCATCGACTACCATCTGGATCAGGGCGTGACCGGCCTGTCGCTGCTCGAACATTGGCAACAGACCTGGCTGCAGGAAACTCCAGTTATCGTCATCACGGCCGATTACACCGATGAAGTGCGTTCGGCAATTGAGAAACAAGGCTTCCGGTTGCTCAAGAAACCGGTACGACCCCTGCAACTGAGGTCGCTGGTAGACTCGGTTTTGCGGTAAAAGAGATAGGCAGAGTCTTTACTCTGGCACTTCCATGTATTGGCTGAACAGAGCCGCCTGGGTGCGGTTATAAATCCCCAGTTTGCGGAAAATCTCTGACACATGGGTCTTGATGGTGGTTTCCTTGACGTTCAGCTCATAGGCAATCTGTTTGTTCAGGAATCCACGTGTAATCAGGGCCAGCACTCGCTGCTGTTGCGGCGTCAAGGTCGCCAGTTTGGCAATGGCATCCAGATCGTCCTGATGTTCTTCTGTATCCGGGTTGTAGCCTTCCGGGAACCAATTCATACCAGTGAGCAGGCGAGACAAGGCGCTTACCAGTGCATCCAGGGGTAATGATTTGGGGACATAACCCAATGCACCAGCCGCTTTGGCTTGATGCATGGTACGGCCAGCTTCGTTGGCAGAAACCACTGCAACCGCCACCTCGGGAAATTGGCTGCGAATCTGCAACAATCCCATCAAACCGTCGTTGCCGGGCATTTTCAGGTCCAGCAGGAGCAGGTCGATGTCGCGTTGCTCCAGGCGAGACAGTGTGGTTCCGAGCGAGTCGGTCTGGTCGATGTCTATATCAGGCTGAGCGGTTTTCAGCGCTTCCGCTATGGCGCTGCGAAAAAGGGGGTGGTCATCCGCAATCAATACATGCAGGGGGTCGGTCATGGGTACCCATTTGCTGTTGTTATTCAGGCTTTGTTATAGCAGATTCTGGCCGGTTAAACGATGCCAAAGCGTCCTACTTAAGGAGGAGTCAGGCTCTTAGCCCGCCTTGCTCAGCTTCTTGTTTTCTTCTTCCAGTTCCTTGATCTTGCTCATCATGCCCTGCATGTCGGTGATGAATTCCTTGACCAGGTTTTCCATCTCTTCCATATCTTCGTTGGAGTCGGGTCGTTCCACCTTCCGAGCAGAGTTCGCATCATTCTCAGTGGTCGGTTGCTGTGATTGAAGTTGAGCGACCAGGGACTGGGTTTCCTTCAACATACGCTGCAGGTTATTGATGTCTTCCTCCTGTTCGATGATGATCTCCATGGCATCGCCTCCGCCGCGAATGGCTTCCATATGCCCTCTCAGACTATCGATGCTGCTTTGTTGCTGGTTGTTCAACTCACCAAGTCGTTCACTGACTTCGCTATCAGCTATTGGTTCCGCCTGGCCTTGAGCGTGTTCGGTGAGTTGCTCGATCTGGCGAATGGCGTTTTCCAGTTCCATTTCCAGAACTGAAATGCAGTTTTCCGAATCGCGGACCAGCAGTTCCAGTCGGCTGATCTCACCTTCCTGCAGTTCCAGCACGGCTTCCGGGTCTGAGCCATGGCGCATCTGATCGATGCTGTTGCGCAGGTTGGCCAGGGCCGTGGCTTTTTTGCTGGCGTTCTGGACCAGCTGATTCATGTTTTCCTGGTTGATTGTGCCGGCTTTGTCAGTAGTAATGGAAATGTCCTTCAGACGATTCTTGAGTTCCTTGACCTGGGCCTCAAGTGCCTCGTTTTCATGATTGGTGGCTTCCAGCTCCTTTTCCATCAGGTTTATCGACATGTCTGCCCGCTTAATGTATTGATCGAGCTGTTCGATGTGTTCGTCCTGCTGCTCCTTGAAAGCCTCTTCTCCGGGGCTCATCTGCTGCAACATTAGCCTGGCCTTGTTCAAGGCTTCCTGCATATCAAACTTTTCGCACTTGAGCTTATAGATTTCGTCGGCATACATGCCTTTTTGTGGCCGCTCCAGCTGTGGTTCCTCCTGGACGTTGATGGCTCGCAACGCCATCAGCTCTTTCTCCATGAGGGAAATGCGGTCGTAGGCTGAATCGAGGCGTGAGCGCAAATCGCCTTCCTCAGCGTCTGTGTCTTCATCGTCTGCAATCGATTTTGGGTTGAACACAGAATCTGATAACAACTTTGACAGCTGTTCTTGCCATTGGGGTTCGGAAATTTGTTGAGAGAGGAGCCGTTGCTCAAGCGTTAACACCTGTCTGCGCAACCAGGTCAGCTGCTTTGCTTCGTCCACTGTGATTGCCGAGTCTTCATCCTCAGGCAAAGCGTTCGTCTCATCGAGTTTTTGCAGGTGGCTTTCCAACTGCTGAGGCATGGTCTGGCCTGCACTTTCTGCACTCGCCTGAGCCTCGCTGACATCCTTGAGTAATTGTTGATTCTGGGCCCTCAAGGCTGCCACTTCCTGTTGTCTTTGCTGTTGGCGCTGGGACCGTTCCCAACGCATTTCCTTGAGCAGTGCAACCAGCACGTGATAGAGCCGCTGCTTGTAAAACAGGAAGGCCGTTATGATCACATAGACGACGGTGATTTCGGCAAGTATGAAAAAAGTGAGCGGCTCGATGTACATGGCGATGGGCTGGCCTGCTTTATACCTGATCGACCCAGCCGGATGGAGACTGACTGCGATATTGGCCTTCGGCTGAATAGGTGTCTGTATTTCCCATCAAATTCTTGAGGAGGTTGAGTTGTAGCGCATTTCGATGACTTAAATCGGCCAGAAGTTGCCGGTTGGTCTGATGCAGGCGGTCATTTTCGTCCAGGCTTTCCCGCAGGCTGTGCCAGACGGTCAGCAATGATTGAGCATCTGTGCTCGGCCATTGGCTCGCCCATTGAGTAATGGAGTCCGTATCCGGTTCAAGCGACAACGCCTCAAGACAGTTGAGTAAAGCAGTAGAAGCGCTCAGCAAACGCTCAGTAGCTTCCTGTTTGCTTTGCGTAATTTCAATGAGATGGGTCGATTCAGCGCTACTGAGACAATCGAATTCATCACGCAGCAGAGGGGTGAAGGCATTACTGGCTTGCGCTGTCGCGTCCAGGTGGGCTTTCAGTTCGCTGTAGGGTGCAGTAATCGTCATGACGCCAGTTCTCCCTGGGGCCAGCCTCTTACTGCACAGAATCAAAGGCCTGATTCAAAGCGTCGAAAGGCAGCCGCCAGTTTATCGTGGTCTATCTTGTAATCGCCATTGGCAATGGCGGTTTTGATGCGCTCGATTTTTTCCTGATCGACATCGGGCATCTGTTGTACCCTGGAACTGGCAGTTTTCAGCACCTTTGCTCGATCGGAGAGTTCGACCACATCATCCTTCCTTGCAGTTTCTGTACCAGCTTTATCGGATGGGCTGGCAAGGTTGCCGCTTGCTTCGTTCTGGCGGGCTTTACCGGTGTTGCCGGATTGTCCCGGTGACACCCCATTCAAATTGATGGCCATAGCCTTGTCCTCGCTTAAAAAAACATTTTCCTGAAGTGGATAGCGGCCACTGCTACAGGAACTTTAATCATATTTGTGACAAAAGTCTTATTTTGAGTGAAATTATGCGATTTATTGCACCGAGATTTCAACCACGCCCCTGTCTCGAATGTAGGCATGAACAATGGATCGAGAACTGAGGTTTCTGACAGGAATTTGACGCCCGGCCTGGCCGTCGCGCATGGCCTCACCCAGGGCGCGCACAGTCAGTCCACCGGAGTGCGCCAGTATAACCACCCGATCCCCTCTTTTTATTAAGGTAGGCGCCTCGACAACATAGGAGTTGATCACATCCCCCTGTCGTAAATTTCGTGCGACCTGGAAACCATCCACCTCTTCGGGTTTATGGAAGTAGCCCATTCTTAGTGTGCCTATGTCTTCCAGGCGCAGCTCGACATCGGAACTGGAGAGCCTTTGTCCACGGGACAGCGGGGTAGCGGCAACCACCACTGGCTGTCGTATGGACAGTGTAATGGGTACAAAGAGCTGCCAGCCCACGGCTTCACAGCTGATTCTTGGCGTCATTCGGCTGCTTAGTTGCTGGCTACGCCAATCAACTGTGGGGGGCTGAGGGCACAAGTCGAGGCTCGCTGCCGCAGCCTGAACCTGGACACTGTAGTCATAGTGCTCACTTTCGATGTCAGGGTAGTTTTGATGAATGCGCCTCTCAAGCTCACTGGCCAGATGCAGTCGAGCCTGATCGATGGTTGATTGCCCGTCAGCCACCACAGTCGTCGCTAGCAGAATCAAAGCGCCCATGCGAAGGAAAATCCACACCCGGGCTAAGCTTTGTCTATACTGTGCCGATATATGCAAAGTGAGCAACATTCAGAGGTCTCGAAATCGATCATGTGTTGGTCAGGTGAGCCTGCTTCGAAAAAACATCAGATTGTCGGAACTTTGACAGGGTTCATGACCTGGGATCTGTTCTGCAAGGGTTGTGCCGAATCGCTCAATTGCTGGTCAACATTGTTCGAACAAGCCAGGAAGAACCGAGTTTTTTCCTGTTTGGCTCCGTGAAATGGCAAAGGTCGTTTCATGATAGAAACTCAATTGAACCTGGAGGCGTCACCTAAATGGCTGGTGTACTGGATAGCGTAAATCAGAGAACCCAGTTGGTGGGTCAGAATCGGTTGGAACTGCTGCTGTTTCGCCTGGAAGGGGATCAGATATACGGCATCAACGTGTTCAAGGTGAAAGAGGTGCTTCAGTGCCCCAAACTGACCCAGATGCCGCACAGTAATTCTGTTGTGCGCGGCGTGGCTCATATTCGAGGTGGCACCATCCCCATTCTGGACCTGAGCCGGGCAACGGGTAACAGAGCCATTGATCATATAGAAGACAAGTTTGTCATCATTGCCGAGTACAACATGAAGTCTCAAGGGTTTCTGGTAAAAGGCGTTGAGCGCATCATCAACATCAACTGGGAAGATGTTCAGCCGCCACCGAAAGGTACCGGTCACGATCACTTTCTGACTGCCGTGACCAAGTACGAAGATAAACTGGTAGAAATCATTGATGTCGAAAAAATTCTGGCGGAAGTGTCGCCCATGAATGAGAACATCAGCGAAGGCATTATCACCGAAGATGCCACTTCCAGAGCCGTATCCATGCAGGTGCTGATAGTTGACGACTCCAAAATAGCGCGTAAGCAGATTCAGAAAACGCTTGAGCAGGTCGGTTTTACCGTGGTCGCATTGAATGATGGTCGCGAAGCCCTTGATCATCTTTTGGCGCTGGTGGCAGAGGGTGTTCATCCGGCGAAGCGATATCCGTTCATCATTTCCGACATTGAGATGCCGGAGATGGATGGTTACACTCTAACTTCAGAAATCCGGGCCCATCCCGAACTGAAAGACCTCCATATCCTGCTGCACACCTCGCTGAGTGGTGTCTTTAACAAAGCCATGGTACAAAAGGTCGGAGCAAATGACTTCCTCGCCAAGTTTCAACCAGACATGTTGGCACAACTGGTTATTGAGCGTATTACCAATCTGGGTGGTGAGTTACCAGCTTCGGAAGGTGAGGCATGAAGGGTCGTACAAGGCTGCAGTAAGCTGTCACTGTACTGAATAAACGCTTAAGGGAGTCATCGCCTTGACGGTGGACGTAAATGAAGGTTATCAAGAGTTTTGTGACTTTTTGGAGAAGCAGAGTGGTATCTGTTTAGGCGCGAGTAAACAGTACCTGGTCTCGAGTCGGTTACGCAAAATTCTGATGGAGCAAAAGGTCAAAAACCTTCGTGAACTGGTTGCAATAATGTCTCGCTCTGGTGGACATGGACTTAAATCGGCAGTTATTGATGCCATGACCACCAATGAAACCCTCTGGTTTCGGGATATACATCCCTTTCGAATACTGGAAGAAAAACTGCTCCCCGAGTTCTATCAGAAGCGGTCGGCGCGCCCTCTGCGCATCTGGTCGGCTGCCTGCTCGACAGGGCAGGAACCCTTTTCCATTTCGATGATCATGGAAGACCTTAAAGCCCGAGGCAAAGGTGGCAATGGTGGTGAAAAAATCATCGCTACGGATATTTCACCTTCGGCACTGGCATCGGCCAAAGCGGCAGAATATGCCATGCTCGCTATCGGGCGAGGGCTCGACCCGGAACGTCTCAAACGCCACTTTCAGGAAGTGCCCGGTGGTCGTTGGAAAGTAAAGCCCAATATCACCCAGAGAGTGGAGTTTCGCAGCCTCAACCTGCAGGAAAGCTATGCGTTACTCGGCAAATTCGACATCGTCTTTTGCCGCAATGTACTCATTTATTTTACCGGTGATCTCAAACGAGACATTCTTACGCGCATTCACGCGACGCTGAACCCGGGTGGGTATTTGCTGGTTGGCGCTTCGGAGGCGGTGAATGGGCTGTCGGAATTGTATGAAATGGTGCATTGTCGGCCGGGGATTATTTATCGCAAGCGGTAAAGGGGGGCTATGCCCCTCTGCGAACCAACAAATGCCCCTCCAGCAACAAATACCCCTTCCCCCGAACCGTCTTGATCACCTCTTCGAACGGTAACTTGGCGCGCAAACCCGACACGATCATATCAATCACACGGCTGAAGCCATCGTATTCAATACCACGCAAGGATTGCATGATCGCATCTCGGCTGAATACCTGTCCTGGTTGACTGGCGAGCAAGGAGAGCAGGTCGAATTCTGGTCCGGTTAAATCGATGGGTTCACCATAGCAGGTCACCACACGGTTGCGCTTGTCAATGAAAAGGACTTCCTGGGCATTGCTTGAGTCGGAGGCTTCATTGAATTCAGTGGCGCGTCTGAGCATGGCTCGGATGCGGCTAAGCAACCTTTTGGGCTCTACCGGTTTGAACAGGTAGTCATCTGCTCCAATTTCGAGGCCAAGAATTTCATCGGTTGGGTCCGTTCTTGCAGTCAACATCAGAATGGGTTTTTTGTAGTTGGGACGCACTTGACGGCAGATGGCAAGGCCGTCCAGGCCAGGGAGCATAACATCCAGAATGGTCAAATCGGGTTGTTGCTCGACAATATAGTCCCTGGCTTCAAGGCCGTTGCGAATGACCTTGCATTGGTAGCCGGACGCTTGCAAAAACTGTTGCGTCAGAAGCGCCAGGTCGTCATTGTCTTCAACCAGCAGCAACCGTGCGTAATCGGTTATGGTGTCCATTCTACTCCCAGGGCGAGGCGCCAGCCTTGCCAGGTATTGGTGTGCCAGTAACCCAGCTCTGGTACGACCGACCAGTGTGGGGCAATGTTAAAGTCTGCCGACAGGTTCGCTTCTGTGGTGTCTGTACTGGTCGAATCTGTCTGAGCCAGTCTTAGCGTAATCGGCATAGGGTCAAGTCGAGTGACGGACGTTTGCCAAAAGCGATAATAGTCGTCCGAGTTCACCCTGTCTTCTAGTCCGAACGCTATGTTGGCCTGCCAACCGGATTCCCCTGACCAGAATACACCAAAACGATGTTGCCAATGTTCAAAGTCAGTGGCGATCCAATGACCTTTGAGCCGATACCCTAATTTAACCGCCCGCGACACTTGATAAGCAAGGCCGAATTGGGCATAGAATTCCGGTTCAGAGGGCTTCAATACCACTCCCACCTGACTATCCAGGGTCAAGTTTCGAAAGTTCTGTTGCAAACCACCGGCAAGGTCGAGACCCCATTCGGGGGTATTATCGGTTGAATCCAGATAGAGGTCGGAGCGCACCGAGAAGACGCGATTCAGGTACCAGGGGTAACCTTGCGCATTAAGTGTCGCGACTCTGCTCGATCTCGAATGACTCAGCTGAGCGCTCGCCACTCCAGTATCCAGCCCAGGGAAGTAACTGACCCGAGCGCGCCCACGCCAACGAACTGGATGGGTAGAATTCTGTTTGCGGCGAGTGGATAAATAAAGAAGTTGAACCTGTACACGAACGGCGTCTGGTAAATCCGGGTTATCCATTACCAGAGTCAGTAACGACAGTGCAGAGTCGAACTGTTCCAGCTGGATGTATACCAGTGCCTGCTCCAGCTTTAGCCGACTCGAGTCCGGGTAGTCTGTTTCCAGTTCAGACAGCGCCTCCAGGGCCGTGAAATAGCGACCGGAATCCACCAGGGGTTGAATACGTTCCAGTTCCAGGGGCATGTCGGCAACAGTAGGCGAAACAAAGGCGACATTGATGAGCAAGCCGGACAGCAGCAAGTAACTGCATCGTTGAATGTGAACGCTTCCGTGAACCATAGGCTCTCTATGACGGTTTGGAGTAAATCAGAATATTGCCATCGTCAGCGTGGAAGTGTAGCTCTTTTTAACGGTTTGTATTGCCCGGCGTGCCAGAAGGGGGGCCAGCGGGCGGGCCAGAAGGGGGACCAGAAGGGCCTGGGCGATTGGGTCTGCTCTGGTCCAGTGCAGGACCGGGAAGGTCCTGCAGGACGTCCAGAGCCGGGTGCTCATCGGACAGGCGTGGATGCTGCTTCAACAGATGCTGCAAAGCATTACTGCGTCCGAGTTCAGCCCCGCCGGGTTGCCTTAGCCAGTGATCAAGCAGGCTGTCAATGTCGGCTATTGGAGCCTGTTCTGCGATCAGGGCGTCCAGCCGCTCCATTAATTGCTCGATATCGTCACTGCCACTGAGACCCAGCAGGTCATCTGGCAATTGATCCCAGTCTGACCATTCATCGGCATGGACGGATAAGCTTGCTACAAATAGCAGGCTCATAACTGCTTTCATCTTTCCCAATGCCCTCGCTAGAACGGTGTAGTTATTGTATTCATTTTGTCGTCTGTAGGTGTCTTCTTTATGTCTAAGTATGTAAGGGTGGTAAAAGCAGGCGGATACGGCAGCCACCCAGTTCCGAATCCTCGATCGTCAGTTTGACGTTCAGACTGTCGCAAATTTCCCGACATATTGCGAGACCAAGGCCATGCCCACCATGCCCTCCTTCACGTGTGGGGTCCAACTGATAAAAAGGCTGGAATACCCGTGTACGTTCTGGTTGAGGTATTCCGGGCCCGTCGTCGTCAATCAGCAGGCGAATCCAGTTCGACTCTGGGGACACCTCCAGTCGAATGCGTTGTTTCCCGAACTTGCAGGCGTTGTCCAGCAGGTTTTGCAACAAACGCTTCAGCAAAAGCGGGTCTGTTTCCAGTTCGACGCCCTGCGCCGGGTACCTCAGTTCAATGTCACGGTCCGGATGAGCGGTCAAGCATTCCTGCTGCAAATCAGACAGAAGTTCTGACAGGTTCACCTCGTGCCGGCGGCTGGCCGACTGTTTGGCAGACAAACGGTGATAGGTCAGCAATTCGTCGATCAACTGGCTCATGCCTTGCACAGAGCGATGCATGGAAGATACCACGGCGGCCTGCTCTTTGGTCGGATTCAGCAACTCGAGCGCGAACATCAACTGAGCCACAGGTGTTTTCAAATCATGGGAGACTGACTGGTTCAGCGCGCGATTGCGCTGTGCTGAGTCCAACAGGTCGTCGGCCATACGGTTGATGTGAGCGCCCAGGGTGCCCAATTCGTCTGCGGGTACCTCAGGTACTCTGCTTTGTTTGCCGGCTTTAATGGCATCTACTGCACGGGTCATGCTTTTGAAGCGAGCTTTGAGCGGTTTTAGCGCCATATAGATAAAAAGCGCTACTGTTGTCAGCCCCAGTAGTGTTAATAGCATCAGCCCATAGGGGGTGATCCACTCGAAGGTCGCAATGGAGCGAATGCGTAGCGCATTGCCTTGACCCATGGGAATATAAAGCGTTGCACCAGATGCCCCGCCAGAGGCGGGTACCAGCACCGCCTGGCCTTGATTCAGCTGGCGTTGCTGCAGGAATCCCAGTTGTTCATTTTCCAGACTCATCGGCAGGGTGATCAGCCCACTGTCTCGACTCATGTTTGCCAGGGTATCCGAGCGGGCATTGGCGGGCCGCAGTGACAGGGCGTTGGTCATCAGGAAGCCCATACCGATGACCAGTTCATTCCAATCGGTCAACTGAGCCTGAATGGCGGTTTCATTGTTGAGGATCACACCAAGCTGAGCCGACCGTGACCACCAGTTCAACTCGGAGTAGGGCGGTCTGAAAGTATCCTGCACGGTCCAACTGGTTCCGGTCAGCCTTGAAATGATGTCAATCCAGTCGGCTTGTCGTTCGCCGGGAATGAACAGCTGGTTGTAGTCAATAATGGTCTGCAGGCTTTGTTGATGCCCTTCAACATAATGGGCAAAGCGATATCGGTTTACCTGGTCCACCAGCACAGCCAGCCCCAGGGCCGTACTCAATAATATCAGCAGTATCATCAGATAAAGGCGGGTGAAGACAGTCACATGGGGCCTCGATGTGTGAACAGCGTCATGCACTTACAAAGCATGAACATTTAGCTGACACGACCTCAGAGCCAGCCAACTACTATCGGGAGTGTATCAGGGAGCCTGCTGTGTAGCATGGTTTTTAAAGCACCGACCGAGGAGAACCAAAGAATGATGAAGCCCTTTCACAAGACAGTCCTGGCAATGGGTGTTGCCGCAATGACTCTGGCTGGTTGCAACCTCTCTGGCGGCTCAGCAGCGACAACCGGCAGTGGCACCTTATCTTTGGACATTACCGATGCACCTGTGGACAGCGCCACCGAGGTGACGGTGATTTTCAGTGGCGTCGACATTCAGTCAGCAAACGGCGTCCGTACCGAAATTCGTTACGATGAATCCAAAGCCATCGACCTGCTCAGCTTGCAAGGTGGCATCACCGAACCCCTGCTGGAGGAGGAAACGCTGCCGGCCGGAGACTACGAGTGGATCCGCCTGGTGCTGGATGCGGACCTGGACAGCGCATCCTACATCGTCATCGATGAAGCCCAGTACGACCTCTTTATACCCAGTGGTGCTCAAACCGGCTTGAAACTGGTGAGTGGCTTTACCATTCCCGTCAATGGCGAGGTTTCAATGACCATTGATTTCGACCTGCGTAAATCCATCGTAGCGCCCAAGGGTAACCCCAAAGCCAATTACTTTCTGAAACCTGCCCTGCGACTGGTTGACAACAGTGAGGTGGGCCATATAGCCGGAGTTATAGCCAGCACGACACTTACCGGAAACTGCAGTGGCGCAGTCTATGTATACGAAGGCTTTGATGTCGAACCGGGTGATGTCGGTGGCGACGGTAACGAACCACTCACCTCCGCTATGGTGGATACCGACCAGACTGGTGTGGACGAGTTTGAGTACAAGGTCGCCTTTCTGGTAGCCGGTGAATACACCGCCAGCTTCACCTGCGACGCCGACCTGGATGACCCGGAAGAAGCGGATGATCTTGTCTTTATCGGTACTCAGAATGTTGTGGTGGAAGCGGGGGATACTGCATCGGCTGATTTTTAAAGGACATCCTTCACCCCTCTCCCCCCGGGAGAGGGTTGGGTGAGGGGGAACCCCAACAGGCCAACCCTTGCCGCCCCCACCAACATTCCCCCACCAACTCGTCCTAACCCCCTGAAAAACAAAGAAAACCCAAGTTGGCACCTGCCTTGCATTACCCCTTCTGTGAATCAAAAAGCGGCAAACAGAGGTGTCCAATGTCAGCACTGGGTTTTAACCACTCCTTGGGAATACACGACAACGCATTGTTAGTGCGTGCCAAGCGCTCCGAAGTCCTGGCGAACAACCTGGCCAATGCGGACACCCCGAATTTCAAGGCGCGAGACATTGACTTCCAGGCCATGCTCCGTGGCGAAGTCAGCCGTCAGCAGAACATGTCGGTTGCTCAAACCAACGAGCGGCATATTCCCGGCCGCGTTCAGGCAACAGAGGAAATGCTTTACCGCCATCCGCTGCAGCCGTCCATCGATGGCAACACGGTTGACGTCAATGTCGAAAACGCCGAATTCACCAAAAACGCCATGGGCTACAACGCCAGCTTTGATTTTCTGAATCGCAAGTTCCGGGGTCTCACCAGCGCCCTGAGAGGAGACTGATCATGTCACTGAACAACGTCATCAATATCTCCGGTACCGGCATGAACGCTCAGTCGATTCGGCTGAATACCACCGCCAGTAACCTGGCCAATGCCCAAACGGTCAGCTCCAGTGTTGAAGACACCTATCGCGCCCGCAAGCCCATCTTTCAGGTCTGGCAGACGCCGTATCAGGAACGCGAGCTGGTGCCCGCGAACCGTAACGATGTTGGTCGAGGCGTGCATGTACAGGGCATCGTCGAGAAGCAGGATCCGTTGGATATTCGCTATGAGCCTACACACCCCTTCGCCGATGAAGAAGGGTATGTCTACTACCCCAATGTGAATGTGGTAGAAGAAATGGCTGACATGATTTCGGCATCGCGCAGCTTTACCGTCAACGTCGAGGTGTTTAACACCGCCAAACAGATGTTGCAGAAAACCCTGACCATGGGTCAATGAGCCTGAGGAATCGACATGGCTAACATCAATGATGTCGCTGGCTCCAATGTACTGAGTCAATACAGTACAGACAGGAACAAGCCGGACAGCAGTAAAAACAATGAACTGGGCAAATCGGAATTTCTTGAACTGATGATCGCCCAGTTGAACAACCAGAACCCGCTCGAACCTCAGGGCAATGCCGAGTTTATAGCTCAGTTGGCTCAGTTTTCCACGGTGGAAGGCATACAGAACATGAGCCAGGGTTTTGAGTCCCTGTCTACGGCGTATAAATCTTCTCAGGCGCTGCAAGCCAGCTCTCTGGTGGGCGGTGCAGTGACCGTTAATGGCGAAAAAGAGAGCCTGTTGCGCCATGGTGAATTGGTTTATGGCATGGCAGAGGTGCCATCGGGTACCAGTAGCCCGCGCCTGCAAATCACCAATGACAGTGGTCAGGTAGTCGAAGATGTCGAACTGGGTAATCTCTCTGCCGGCGACATGCGGTTCAAGTGGGATGGCGCCAACCTGGAAGTCAATGGTGCCATGGTGGACATCGACTACGACAAGTTCCCGACCGACCCGGACGGCAACATTGTGCCGCATGAGGCAGGAAAATACCGCTTCGCCATTGTGGGTAATGTCGAAGGGCAGCAACAGAACCTGTCCGTTCATATGAGTGCTAGAGTCGACTCTGTCACCATCGGTGAGAACAGCAACATCGTGCTGAATCTGGCTGGCGGCGGCCAGACCGTTATGGCGAATGTGAAGCAGATTAATCACGTTTATTAACGCGGTGTCGCGTTAAAAAAATAATCGAACGACCTGGGCGTGTTCAGCAGAGCTGAACACCTGTCCTGAACCGCAGTGCGAGGAAACAACCATGAGTTTTGGTACCGGACTGAGCGGCGTTTCAGCCGCGAACAAAGATTTGCAAGTAACCGGCAACAACATTGCCAATGCCAGCACCACCGGCTTCAAGGCCAGCCGTACCGAATTTGGTGATGCCTATACCAATTCCTTTCTTGGCACCGGGCAAAAGAAGGCGGGTGCCGGCGTCAATGTGGAAAACATTGGCCAGAAGTTCGAACAAGGCAACATCAGCCAGACCAACTCGGCGCTCGACCTCGCTATCGACGGCAATGGTTTCTTCGTCACCAAGTACCCGAATAACACCGTTACCTACACGCGTTCCGGTATCTTTGGTATCGACAGAAACGGTTACATTACCAGCAACCAGGGCGCCAACCTTCAGGGTTTTGGTGTCAATCAAAATGGCATTGTGTCAGGTATATTGCAGGATTTGCGGGTCGATACCGGCAATCAACCACCCAGAGGGACGCATAATGTCGACAGCCGCGTCAATGTCCCTGCTGGCGCCCAGGTGTTACAACAGGATGGTTTGATTACGACCACCAACGGTCTGGCTATTGGTGTGGCTCAAACCGGTACACTGATCGATACCAACTCTACCTTGTCAACCTTGGGTTCACCGACCTTGACCGGCGTGCGCGCCGATTTCAGAGGTACCCCTCTGGATGCGACCAACCCCGGCCCTGATTTTCCAATGAACATCAACACCAGTTGGACCTTTGATGTAACCTTGACCGGGCCAAATATAAACGAAGGAACCAGCGCCTTGAGCGGAACTTTGGCACCCTTCGCCGCTGGTAATACCTATGACGATACCACCGAGTTAGCGCGTGACCTGAACAGAGCCATCCTGTCCAACCCGGACCTTTCCGGCAAGGTTGAGTTTGTGGTGATGCCAGATAACAGCCTGCAATTGCAAACCCGAGGTGTTTACGCCAGTGATGGGACCGCCATAGCAGGCGTGTCAAACAATGTCGGTACACCTTTGGGTACTTTGAATCTGGATCCACCCGCATCGTCCACGTTGCCGATAGCCGGTGCACCCTTATTTGTCGGTGGTGCTTCCATCGACATGACCTCTGACCCTGGTCAGGCGGCAGCCGTTCAGGGCAACCGGCAGATGGCATTGACCTATAATGACTTTCAACCGGGCACCAATACCACGCTGACATCCAGTAACTCATTGAACACCTTTACCGATGGCGGTACGGGCTTTGTTGCCAACAGTAATGCGGGTGACAACTTTGCCTTTCAGATTCAGATAGGAAACAACTCTCGCAATATCACCATGACTATTCCTGCGCCGGATGGTTACGGGAGTCAGGCCGCCTTTGCCGCTGCGCTGCAAGGTGAGCTTGATACCGAATTCGGTGCCGGTGTTGCTAACGTTGGTATCAACACCCTCGGCCGGTTGGTGATTACCAATGTTTCCGAAGTAGGCCCTTCCAGTATTCGCATTTTTCACGATGCGGCGAACACCACGGCCGCCAACTTCAACATGCAAACGCTTGGCATGGCTGAAACATCCTCTCCTGCACCGATTCGTGTTTTGGGCGAGGCCGCTGTTGAGTTCAATAACGAGTTGGGAATCGAAGTTGATGGTGACGGCAACTTCATCAACATCACCATCCCCGCAGGCACTTACAGCAGCTATAACGCTCTGGTGCAGGAAATCAACAATCGAATCAGCACCACACCGGGCTTGTCTGGAGAGGTCGTCGCTAGCCATATTAATGGCCGACTTGTGCTTGAACGTACTGTCGTCGGTGGCACAACCGATCTGGATGTAGACGGTACTGCCGAATCGCTGCAAGCATTGGGTCTCGACAGTGCAACCAAGACGTTGGCAGTCGACCCCATAGACCGCTCCCATTCGTTCAGGGTAAACCTTACCGTACCTGCACCGGATGAAGAAAATCGCTCTGGGTCAGTTGAAATCAGCCTGGACGAAGTCATTCAATCCATCGAGCAACTGGCGGCGGCGATCAATCGAGAACTGGCCTCTGTGCCTGAAGACGAATATGTCGGTGTTCAAGCTGAAGTCATTACCAATGATGATGGCAGCAAACAACTGCAGTTCGTGGCTATCGAAGCCGGTGAGGAATCCATTGTTTCGGTGAACAACTTGAGGGCATCAGGCGACGATCTCAGCATTGAACAGCTTTTTGCGTTGTTGCAGGTAGATCCTGCCAATGCCTCTTTGTTCGAACCTGGTGAGCCTGCAATCACCAACGGGTACCCAGAACAACGGGTAGTTCTATACAACGAGGAAGGTGACGAACGGACCAATGTTGTCATACCAGAAGGCTCGAGTGCCGCCGCCATTGCTGCCCAATTGGGTGGGCTGGGTGGGGTAGATGCCAGGGCAGAAACCGAAGTTCGGTTGTTGGCAAACAACTACACGAACGGCGGTGATATGGACATCATCATCAACGGGCAGCGCATCACTGCCAATTCCTTTCGTGATATGGTGGACGAAATCAATCGTTACCAGCAAACCACTTTGAACAGCATCACTGCGGAACTGGACGACGAAGGCGATATCGTCCTGACTTCCAGTACTGGTATAGATATTACCGTTTCCATTGACTCACCCAATGAAAACGACAGCATTACCGTGCAAGGCTTGACCAGCACAGCTCCTGCAGTGCTCGGGGGGAGCGCAGATGCGCAAACCAATGCCAGGATAGGTGGGTTTGTCGACATCGTTCTTAATGAAGGCTATCGATTGATAGAGCCAGACCCGAGAGCAACGGGGCTGTTTAATGGCTTGACAGATCGTAGTTACGAACCCTTTGTAATCAATGCCTTTGATCCGGATGATCCGGATACCTACAACGAAACAGCCTCGTTGCCGATTTACGACTCGCTTGGCAATCAGCATCAGTTACAGATGTTCTATGTCAAGGATATGGATGACCCGAATCGACCAAGAGCATTGAATTCCTGGACAGTCTATGTACAAATAGACGGTGAAGATGTCGGCGACCCCGACACCAGTTTGCCATTCCCGGACAACACCCTACCAACCATGGCCTCTCATCGTCTGTTCTTTAATGCCGATGGTACTATTGACAAAGAAGCCACAGGGGATTTTCTGGTCTCAAACTGGAACCCTATAGACCCGGAAACCGGGCGACCTAACGGAGCCTACACCGGCTTGCCGGTGGCATTGGGTGGCCGCTTGCCGGTGCCAGACCCGAACACCAACTCCAACTTCGCCGTCGATTTTGGGGATACAACCCAATACGGTGGGCCCTTCGCACGCTACAACTTTCAGCAGGACGGCTATGCCAGTGGCCGTCTGAATGATCTGGAAATTGACGACGATGGCATCATCTACGCACGTTATACCAATGGCGAAGCCCAAGTGCTGGGGCAGGTGGCGTTGGCTTCTTTTGCCAGTGTAGAAGGGCTGGACCCGGTCGGTCAAACAGAGTGGGTAGAAAGCTTCTCTTCCGGCAGCGCCACCATCGGTGCACCGGGCACCGGCCTGCTCGGCACCATCCGCTCAGCGGCATTGGAAGAATCCACCGTGGATTTATCCGAGCAACTGGTACGGTTGATCATTGCCCAGCGGAACTATCAGGCCAGCGCCAAAACGCTCGAAACCGCCAATGCGGTAACGCAGACGATCATTAACCTGCGGTAAGCGGTAATGGTTTAGCGGCAATGGATTGCCTAAGGGGTTGCCAATTTTCTTTCCCCCTCACCCCCGACCCTCTCCCTGGGGAGAGGGTCGGGGGTGAGGGGGAGTGATTTACCACCAAATCCCCACCAATCCCTCCCCAAAAAACTCACCCAAAACCCAAAAACCCAAACCTGGCACACCTTTCGCTATAACTCCTGTACCTAAGTAAAAAGCGGCAGGAGTCCTCCCATGGATCGCGCACTCTACATCGCCATGACGGGCGCCAAGAACAACATGATGGCGCAGACATCGCATTCCAACAATCTCGCCAACGCCAGCACCACCGGCTTTCGTGCCGATTGGGAACAGGCGCGTTCCATGCCGGTATTCGGGGAGCATTACCCGACCAGGGCCTATGCCATGACCGAGCGCCCTGGTACAGATTTCAACGACGGCCCGATGGTTGCCACCGGCAATGATCTGGACGTAGCCGTTGCCGGTAATGGCTTTTTTGCCATTGTCGATGGCCAGGGTGAAGAAGCCTATACCCGGCGCGGTGACTTTGCCGTCGCTCCGGACGGCTCTTTGATCAATGGTTCCGGTCAGCAGGTTATAGGCAATGGTGGGCCCATTGTTTTGCCGCCTTTTGAAAAAATAGAAATCGGTAACGACGGCATCATTTCCATTCGGCCTCAAGGTGCAGGCCCGGATGAAATGCTCATCATCGACAACCTCAAACTGGTCAACCCCGAACTGCAGAACTTTGAAAAAGGCACAGATGGCCTGTTCCGGCCACGTGAGGGTGAACCGATTTTAGCAGCCGACCCGGCCTTGATGGTGGTCAGTGGTTTTGTGGAAGGCAGCAACGTTAATCCGGTACACGAACTGACCAGCATTCTGGCGCTGAATCGCCAGTACGAAATGCAGGTCAAGATGATGAAGACTGCGGAAGAAGTATCGCAGGCTTCCGAACAGATTTTGCGTCTGAGCTAAGGCGCCAGGAGAGATAGCATGCACAAGGCACTCTGGGTCGGAAAAACCGGGCTTCATGCCCAGGACATGAAACTGGCCACCATTTCCAACAACATGGCCAATGCCAGCACCACCGGGTTCAAGAAAGACCGCGCGGTTTTCGAAGATCTGATCTATCAGGTTCAGCGTCAACCAGGCGCGCAAACCACGCAAAATACCCAACTGCCATCGGGGCTGCAATTGGGTACGGGTGTTCGCACTGTCGGTACACAAAAACTGTTCACCCAGGGCGATTTGAACACGACCGAACAGCCGCTGGACATGGCCATCAACGGTCGTGGTTTTTTCCAGATTTTGATGCCCGACGGCAACATTGCCTACACCCGAGACGGCACCTTCCACATTAATGCCGAAGGGCAAGTGGTTAATGCCAGTGGTTACCTGCTCGAACCGGACGTCCAGGTGCCCGATCAGACGCGCACCATAACCGTCGGTGCCGATGGGATCGTCACCGCGGTAGCCGACAACGACAACATCCCGTTCGAAATTGGCCAGATTGACATCGTCGATTTCGTCAACCCAGCCGGTTTGCAGGCCATTGGCGGCAACCTCTTTCTGGAAACGGCCGCCAGTGGCCAGGCTCAGTTGGGTGTGCCAAGCCTGGACGGCTTTGGTGCCATCATCCAGGGGGCACTGGAGACGTCCAACGTCACCATTGTGGAAGAAATGGTAAACATGATTTCCACGCAACGCGCTTATGAAATGAACTCCAAAGTTGTCAGTACGGCCGATCAGATGCTCGGCTTCTTGAACCAGAACCTCTAAGACAGTGGGGGGACCCAGCCATGAAACACCTTGAACTCATCGGCACACTGCTGCTAACCGCCTGGTTGACAGGTTGCGCCAGCTACGAGGTTACATCCCTGCCCAAGGGTGCCCAGCCGGGGGACCCTGAGTGGGCACCTGTGCCCTCCGAATCCCTGTTGCCGCCACCGAACAACAACGGCTCACTGTTCAGTGCCGCCTACGGCATGTCGCTCTACGGTGACAAGAAAGCCATGCACACCGGCGACATCATTACCGTCTTGCTTGAAGAGCAAACACAGGGCCGCAAATCGTCACAAGCCAACTCATCAAAAAGCAGTGAGGCCGGCTTGAATGCCCCCATTCTTGCTGGTGGCGGTGCCATAGATGCATTGAGCGCCTCCATTTCTGGGGATCGAAACTTCTCTGGTCGTGGTACCGCCGACCAGAGCAACAGCCTTAGCGGCAGCATTTCCGTTACCGTTTCTGAAGTCCTGCCCAACGGTGTTCTGCGAGTTCGGGGCGAGAAGTGGATCACCCTGAATACCGGCGCCGAATTCATCCGCATTCAGGGCATGCTCAGACCAGAAGACATCAACCTGGACAACACCGTCTCCAGTCAGAAACTGGCCGATGCCCGTATTTCATACAGTGGGGAAGGGGCCCTGGCCAACGCCAGCCAGCCCGGCTGGTTGACGAGGTTTTTCCACTCGCCGATTTGGCCGTTTTAGGGGGGGGCTTCAAGGACCAAGCCAAAAACTCCAGAACTCACCAGGCCCAAAACTTGCAAACCACAACCAACCAAACCACCAACCGCCAACAGGATGACACCATGAAAAAGTTACTCAGCTTGATACTGCTCTGCCTCGTGTCGACTGTTTCCATCGCCGACCGCATAAAAGACCTTGCTGCTGTTCAAGGTGTGCGTAACAACCAGCTGGTTGGCTATGGTCTGGTGGTTGGCCTGGGCGGTACAGGCGACCGTGCGCCTTTTACCAACCAGACCTTCCGCAACATGATGGAGCAGTTTGGTATCACCATTCCCGAAGGCCAGGACCCCCGCCTGCGTAATGTGGCCGCCGTCAGCGTACACGCCACTTTGCCGCCTTTCTCGCGACCTGGTCAGGAGATCGACATCACCGTCTCCAGCATTGGCAACGCCGATAGCCTGCGTGGTGGCAGCTTGCTGCTGACCCCCTTGCGCGGCCCCGATGGCCAGGTGTACGCCGTAGCCCAGGGTAACCTGGTCGTAGGTGGCTTTGGCGCAGAAGGGCAGGACGGCTCACGCATCAGCGTCAACGTACAAAGCGCTGGCCGCATTCCCAATGGTGCCATTGTTGAGCGCAGTGTCGAAAGTGCATTCTCCCAGGGAGATTATTTGACCTTCAACCTGCATCAACCCGACTTCACCACCGCGCGACGCATGGCCGAAGTCATCAACGACCTGCTCGGCCCTGGTGCTGCCAGCGCTCAGGACGCCGCTTCCATCCGGGTAACAGCGCCACGCGATCCGAATCAGCGGGTAAGCTTTATCAGCGTGCTGGAGAACCTCGAAGTACAGCCCGGTGAAACCGCCGCCAGAGTCATCATCAACAGTCGCACCGGCACCATCGTCGTCGGCCAGCACGTAAGGATCGACCCGGTCGCCATTACCCACGGCAACCTTACCGTTACCGTTGATAACCAGCTTCAGGCCGTGCAACCCGAAGCCTTTGCCGGCGGAGAAACCGTCGTCGTACCCGACACCCAGATCGAGATCGATCAAGGCGATGGCCGCATGTTCCTGTTCGGCGACACCGTTACCCTTAACGACATCGTCAACGCCGTCAACCAGGTCGGTGCCGCGCCAGGGGACTTGATGGCGATATTGGAAGCGTTGAAATCAGCCGGGGCTTTACGGGCTGAGCTGATTGTTATTTGAAAGAGTGGGGGCTTCGCCCCCAACTTCCTCACCCCCACCCTATCTGGCACAAAACTTGAAACATCCTTCCCAAACGCCAGAAATAAAGCTTCTGGCCTCATAAAGCGGCAAAACATCACCGGAGTGCGGCAAATCATGGTCTCTCAAATGGATGCGGCCTTTAACTACAACGATCTCCATGGCCTGAATGAAGTCAGAGCCAAGGCGCGTGCCAATGATCCGGCGGCGTTGAAGGTGGTGGCGCAGCAGTTTGAATCCATGTTCATCAACATGGTGCTCAAGAGCATGCGTGAGGCCACGGATGTCATGGCCAGCGATATGTTCGACAGCAACGAAACCCGCTTCTACCGCGATATGCACGATCAGCAGCTCAGCCTGACGTTGTCGCAACAAGGCGGCTACGGCCTTGCCGACACCCTCTACGAACAGTTGTTGCGGCAGTTGCCCAATCAACCGGAGCAGGGTGTCGCCCCTGAAGTGCGCCCCTTGATTGAAAGCAATCGGCCTGTTTTACCGGTGCGCTCATTGCCTCGTGAATCCATGGCGCCCATCGAATCCAGCAAGGGCAGTGCTGACCTTACTGGCCCCCAGGCCTTTATCGAGAAAGTACGTCCCTACGCCGAACAGGCCGCTGCAGCGATAGGGGTCGATCCCAAAGTGCTGATCGCACAGGCCGCTCTGGAAACCGGCTGGGGGCAGCACATGATCAGCCGTGGCGATGGCGGCGACAGCTACAACTTCTTCGGCATCAAGGCCGACAGACGCTGGCATGGCGAATCAGCCGAAACCATGACGCACGAATACATCGATGGCACAGCCATCACGATGAAAGACCGCTTTCGCGCCTACGCTTCTCCGGCCGAAAGCTTTGCGGATTACGTCCGTTTCATTTCCGAGAACCCCAGATACCAGAACGCGCTCGAACAGGCGGACTCAGCCGAAGGCTACGCCCGTGCCCTGCAACAAGCCGGCTATGCGACCGACCCAGCCTACGCCGATAAAATTCTGCGCATTGCCGACAGCGACCTGATGCAAACTGCCCTTCAGGTTGATCAGCCCGCAGCAACGGCTGCCCGGGGGTAAAGGCCAATGAGCTTACTCAATACCGCCATCACCGGGCTCAAGGCGCAACAGGAAGCCCTGCGCGTTACTGGCCACAATATATCCAATGCGAGTACGCCAGGCTATTCGCGCCAGGAAGTGGTCATGGCGGCCAACAAGCCGCTCTATCGGGGCTTTGGCTTTGTCGGTCAGGGGGTTGACGTCACCTCGGTACGGCGTATCACCAATCAATTCATGATTGAGCAGCAACGTACCGACACAGCGGCTTACCACAACCTCAATGCCTACCGTACCAATATTGAACAAGTGGACCGCTTGATTGCTGATGACCGCACCAGCTTGCAGCCTCAGCTGGATCGCTTCTTTGCCAGCCTTCAAGGTGGTGCCGACAACCCGGCCTATATCCCCTCAAGAGATGTCGTCCTGGGGGAATCCCAGGGCGTCGTTGAGCGTTTTAAAACGCTGCACAAATATCTGACCGACATGAACAGCACCCTCAACTCGCAAATAGGTGCCATGGTCGGGCAGATCAACTCCATTGCCAGCGGTATTGCTCAATTGAATGAGGAAATCCTCTCGGCTCAGGGGTCACCGACACGCACGCCGCCCAATGATCTGATCGACAAACGCGACGAATTTGTTCGTCAATTATCGGAACTGGTGAAGGTCGATGTAGTGCCCGACGGAGAGCGCTACAACGTGTCCATCGGCAATGGCCAGGCATTGGTCATCGGTAACGAAGCCAACCGCCTGGAAGTTGCACCAGGCGTCAGTGACCCGGAACGCTTTGGCATACGCTTTGTCAGCACCGTAGAAAACATTTATATCACCGAACGGCTCAACGGTGGCCAATTGGGTGGGCTGTTGCGGTTCCGTTCTGACGCCCTGGATCCATCCCTGAACAGCCTTGGCCGCATTGCTGTTGGTATGGTGCAGAACCTGAACGAACAACACAAACTCGGTATTGATCTCAATGGCAATTTTGGCCAGGACCTGTTTCGGGATCTGAACGACCCGGACCTGGCCGTCGCTGATCGTGTTCGTGCCAACGCCCTAAACACCTTGCCACGCAACCAGGTGTTAAGTGTTTATTTTGAAGACCCAAGCGCACTGACCACCAGTGACTACAATTTAAGGTTCACGGGCCCGGCCGATTTCAATTACGAAGTTGTGCGAGTCAGCGATGGCGAAGTGGTCAAGAAAAGCAGCTTGCTGGGCGATTTACCGCAAGACATCGAATTCGACGGCTTGCGAGTGTCTCTCGAAAGCGGACAATTCAAGGCAGGTGATCAGTTTACCATCCAGCCACTAAGGGCGGTCGGCAACCAGGTAGAACTGCTGATTCGTGAGCCGGCGGAACTCGCCTTCGCTTATCCAATGCGCGCGGAAACCAGCCTGGGCAACCAGGGGTCTGGCACCATTAACCAGGGTAGCATGCTCAGCCGGGACAGCAACATCTTCAATGTCGACGGACAACTGACTCCACCATTGATCATTGTATTCGACACTCCGAACCGCTATTCCGTGCTGGATAATTCCGACCCCGGCAACCCGGTGCCTTTGCAACCGCCGCTGCAGAACATCGAATACATACCCGGTACGACCAATACAATTTTTACCGATGATCCAGGTGAAACTCTGGTCAGCTCCTGGCGTCCACGCTTGCCGCAAAACCCGACCATTAGCCCCGGCGGAACAGCCACGTTGGCGCCTTATAATGGCATCAATACGGAGCGGTTCACCTTCAATCGTACCGATCCGCTGACCGGTGCTGTCAGCCAGGACCCAACCCTCATCACCCGCACAGGGGCTTCTGCCGCCGAAATAGCCGCCCAGTTGAATCAGGTAGACGGGGTAACTGCGCGAGCCTATACCGAAGTACAACTGACTCGCTTCACCAATTCTGGCACCCCATACGACCCGGACAATCCTTTCGAGGTCTGGGTCAACGGGCATGAAATCACCATTGACGATCTGGGAGTCAACCAGAACATCTTCATGGACGGCTACCCGGAAACGGTGCCGGAGAACCTGAACCCCAATTTTCTGGCCGATCGCATCAACGCCCATCATGATTTACGGGCCGCTGGCATTACCGCCAAAAGTGATGGTGAAACATTGACCATTCGCGACGCCAGGGGGAATGACATCTTTATCGAAATGCGGGGCGATAAACCGCAGGACGTTGTCGTCGGCACACCACCCGTTGGTGGTGGCCCACCCAACAGCGCCATCAACCCGGGCGATACCTTTGAAATAAGTACGGGCGAGCGTTGGCCCGTAGAGCCCATCAGCGGCAACACCCGTGGTCAGTTGAACAACCTCACCGGCTACGATTTCAGTACCGGCGGGCCTTATCGCTACGAAATGTACCTGCCGGATGGTCGTACCGGTACCATTGAATTGAGTGGAGACCATGCGACGGCGGCTGACGTCAAGGCCGAGATCGAACAGAGAATCGGTGCATTGCTCGACAGCCCTGGCCGAGTTCAGGCAAGCATTACTGCGCGCGGTGAAATCGAGTACCAGGTGTTCATGAAAGTCTCCGGTACCGGCAATAACGATACCGCCGGTGTGAATGTGGGTGGCCAGGTCGATGTTGTCATGGCCGATGGCATCAGCCTGAGAACCAGGCCCGAGAAAGGGGCCATCTTTACCGCCATCCCGGAAGCAAAGTCCACCTACAAGGGGTTTCAGTTCGAAATTGGGGGGCGTCCCGCCGCCGGTGATGCTTTCAGCATCGAATGGAATGCCGGTGGTGTATCCGACAACCGGAATGTGCTCGACCTGGTCGGACTGGAGACCGCCAAGACTGTCAACAAGCGCCAGGGTGGCATGACCTTTACCGAGGCCTACAGTCAGGCCGTGGAGCAGGTGGGTACCAAAACACGGCAGGCACAGATTCAAACCGATGCCGCCAGAGGCGTGCTCGACTCAACAGAAGAGGAACTGAATTCGGTGCGCGGTGTCAACCTGGATGAAGAAGCCGCCCGCTTGATCGAATTCCAGTTGGCCTATAACGCCAACGCTCAGGCCATTCGTATCGCCCAGGAAATTTTTAACACTCTGATTGGCGCGTTCCGCTAGAGGATTGAACAATGAGTGACCGGTTATCCACTTACTGGATTTTCAACCGCCCCGTGCGGGACATGCTACAACTGCAAAACAACCTGAATAAAACCCAGGAGCAGATCAGCACCGGCCGTCGCATTCTCACACCAGCAGACGACCCTGTGGGCGCGGCCAGAGTATTGCAATTGAATCAGGAAATTGCGCTCATCGATCAGTATGAACGCAACATTACCCTGCTGGATGCCCGCCTCAAGCAGGAAGAGGGTGTGCTGAGCGCGGTTGAAGACAGCGTCGCTCGAATCAGAGAGCTTGCCGTCAAGGCCGGTAATGCTGGAGTCCTGACAGATGCGGACCGCAAGGCCATCGCGGCCGAAGTGCGCGAACGGGTAGAAGAAATGTACGACCTGATGAACAGCAAGGATGGCGCGGGTGAGTATCTCTTTGCTGGTTTTCAGGGCAATACTCAGCCTTTTGTCGAAAACCCCGGCGGCGGCTTTGGTTACAAAGGTGATGAAGGGGTGCGTTTTCTGCAAGTGAGCCAGACCATTACTCTGGCCTCCAGCGATTCAGGCAAATCCGTTTTCCTGGACATCAAGGCTGACAAAAACAACTTTACTACCTACGCCAACAACCAGAACAAGGGCAACCCTACCGGGGTCATTTCCGCAGGTATTACCCTGGATCAAGACAAACTCGATGCCTTTTACCCGAACGATGCCGTCATCACCTTCGAGAACCCGCTCGATGTCGACCCGCCACAACAGAACTTTACTGTACGGCGCAAATCAGACGGACGCGTCATCGATGGCATGAAAAACATCAATTACCAGGCGGGTGCGCCCATTCAGTTTGCGGGTGTTAGTGTGAACGTCACCGGCAATCCGGCGCCTGGTGATCAGTTCATCGTAGAGAGCAGCAACAAGCAGGGCGTACTGACCACCTTCGAAAAGTTTCTGTTTGCGCTGGAGAATTACCCACCCGGAACCGGATTTGACGAAACCTACGACGCCGCCATCAGCCAGACGCTGAACAACCTCGATAACACCATCGACAATGTGTCTCAGGTAAGAGCCCGCATAGGGGCACGCTTGAATACCTCCGATGCGGTCAAGAACCAACACGCCGACAACAAACTCGCCGCCCAGGAAATTCGCTCCGAGATACGGGATCTGGATTTTGCTGAAGCGGTGAGTCGGTTGCAGATGGAGAGCTTTATTTTGCAGGCGAGCCAGCAGAGTTTTGCGCAGGTGAGTCGGTTGAGTTTGTTTGATTTTATTCGGTAGGGTAGGGTGAGGGGGCAATGAAGCCAAAAGCCTCCCTCCAAAATCCAATCTCTAACAAACCCCAACCAACCACCGCCAACAATAATCCGCAAAACTCCGTCGAACGATCAACTCCCACTTCCCATCATCCGGCCGCCGCAAAAATACGGTCGCCTTGGCCAGGGTTGTCGCCACGGCCTTGCCGGTACCAAAGTGACGAGGGTGCACGTCATAAGCCGTGGATTGATACAACACATCCAACGCCCGATCACCCGATAGAGTCAGCATCGTATAACCGCCACTGACATTGACCACTGCATAGTGCCCGCTCAGTTGCTCGTGCAGAGCGCTTTCAAATTCAAAGCAGCGGGCTCCCGGGCAGACAATCATCCATTCATCCGGTGAGAGCCATTGAATGCTTACTGTGTCACTCTGTAACAGAGTCATTGGTTGAACCGGGAGCTCGAGTCCCAGGGCTTTATGGACGCCGGCTCGGAAGGCTTCGTCATTGGCGTCGCCACGCAACGTCAGGTAGCCGAGCGACGGTACCTCCTCAAGCACGACACCCTCTGTCTTGTGTGAACTGCTCAGGTGGTGCAGGGGAGACTGGCCAGTCACCTTGTCAGCGACGGCCTGTTGGTCAAAGATGGCTGCATCAGACATTCTGGCGGTCTCCTTTGGAATCGTAAAAGACAGTACCGACCACCTCGGCTTCGTGTACTTGCCCATCGGGCATCGGCATGAATACGATCTCGCCCATTCGGTTGTGGCCGTCCATCAGCAGCGCCAGGGCAAAGCCGTGGTTCAAGGTCGGGCTGAAGTAACTGGACGTGACATGGCCGACCATGCGCATCGGTATCGGCTGGTTCGGGTCGAGCACGATCTGGGCGCCTTCTTCCAGTACCACATCGTCTTTCAGTGGTTTCAAGCCCACCAACTGTTTGCGGTCGCGACGAGAGGTATCCGGGCGGGAGAGGGCGCGCTTGCCGATCCATGAAAACGGCTTGTCGTAACCAATGCACCATTGCATGCCCAGGTCTTCCGGGGTGACGGAGCCATCTGTATCCTGGCCGACAATAATAAAACCCTTCTCGGCACGCAGTACGTGCATGGTCTCAGTGCCGTAAGGCGTCAGGCCATATTTGTTTTCATATTCAAACAAGGTCTGCCAGACATGCATGGCGAAGTCGGCCTGAACGTTGATCTCGTAGCTCAATTCACCGGTAAAGGAGATGCGGTACACCCTTGCCGGCACACCGGCCACCGTGCCCTGGCGCCACTCCATGAATTTGAACTTGTCGCGGTCGAGATCAATGTCGGTGATCTCTCTCAACAGAGCACGGGAGTTCGGGCCGGTAATGGTAATGGTGGCCCAGTGGTCCGTGACCGAGTTGAAGTACACCTCGAGTTCTGGCCACTCTGTCTGGTGCCACAGTTCCAGCCATTCCAGAATGGCCGCAGCGCCACCGGTGGTGGTGGTCATCAGGAAGTGCTGATCGCCCAGACAGGTGGTGACACCGTCGTCCGTCACCATGCCATCGTCCTTGCACATCAGCCCGTAACGAGCCTTGCCGATGCCCAGTTTTTCCCACTTGTTGGTGTAGACGCGCCCGAGAAACTCGCGCGCATCCTTACCCTGAATATCGATCTTGCCCAGGGTAGAGGCATCAAGAATGCCCACCTTGTTGCGCACTGCCAGGCACTCTCGTGACACGGCGTCGTGCATGCTTTCATTGCCGATCGGGTAGTACCAGGGGCGCTTCCACAGGCCGACATCTTCAAAGGTCGCACCGCGTTGCTCATGCCAGGAGTGCAGGGCCGTGTAGCGTTTCGGATCAAACAACTCGCGTCTGTGTGGCCCGGCGATAGCACCAAAGGGAACCGGTGTATAGTTCGGGCGGAACACCGTCGTGCCTGTTTCAGGAATGGTTTGCCCCAGGCGCCGCGCGGTAATGGCCATGCCATTGATGTTGCCGAGTTTGCCCTGGTCTGTGCCAAACCCCATGGCGGTATAACGCTTGACATGCTCAATGGATTCGAAGCCCTCTCGGGTCGCCAACTCAATGGCGGCAGCGGTAACATCGTTTTGCAAATCAACAAATTGATAGGGCGCACGCATGGTGGCTTTGGTGTGCGGGATTTCGAACAGCGCCAGCGGTGCCGACTCTACCAGGTCGTCAACCTCAGGCAAGATAAAACGGCTCGCCTCGTAGCCGCAATCCAGTGCGGCGGTAATGCCGGTATCCAGGGCGTCCGCCAAAACCTGGTGCAACGGGTAAACCCCATTGCAGCCACCCGTTGGCAGTTGGCCTTTGACCGCAGCCGGAACAAAACCCTGAATGTCATCGCGCCATACCGGGCGGGCGCCGGTATGGGCCGCCAGATGCACCACCGGGCTGAAGCCACCGGAGCTGGCAATGGCATCGCATTCCAGCAGTTGGGCTTCGCCGGTCAACGCAAAGCGCTCGGCATTCCAGGCGCTGACCCAGGCACCCTGAACCGCCTTGGTGCCTTTGGTATCGAACACCACCTGGCCCTTGAGAATGCGCAAACCCCGTTCTTCTGCTTGCTTGACCCAGTGGCCATCGGCATCAGGGCGGGCATCGACAATGGCAACAACGTTGCGGCCAGCATCGTACCAGTCGATCGCGCAGCGGTAGCCCTGGTCGTTGGCGGTCATCACCACCAACTGGTTACCCGGTACCACACCATAGCGATGGATGTAGCTACTGATGGCACCCGAGACAAAGTTACCCGGTACATCGTTGTTGGCATAAACCAGTGGCCGTTCATGGCTGCCAGTAGACAACACGACCCGTTTGGCTCGTACCTGGTGCATGCGTGACCGGGCCATGCCTTCAGGGGCAGTATCGCCCAGATGTTCAGCCACGCGCTCATGCAGGGTTACGAAGTTGTGATCGTGGTAGCCGTTGGCCGTGGTGCGTGGCAACAGCAGTACATCCGGGTTGGCTGCGAGGTGATCCAGTGTTTCCGAGAGCCATTGGTTGGCGGGCTTGCCGTTGAGTGTTTCCGTCGTACTCAACAGGCAGCCACCCATCTGTTCCTGCTCATCGCACAGAATCACGCGTGCGCCACTGTTCGCTGCGACGCTGGCCGCCACCAGGCCCGCAGGGCCGGCGCCTATAACCAGTACATCGCAGTGACGGTGGAAGTGTTCGTAACGGTCCGGGTCCTGCTCGCGTGGGCTGCGGCCCAGGCCAGCGGCTTTGCGGATGAGCTTTTCGTAGGTCATCCACATGCTCGCCGGGGCCATAAAGGTCTTGTTGTAAAAGCCCGGTGGCATCATCTTGCCGGCGACCTTGCCGAACAGCCCCATGACATCTCGCTGAACATTGGGCCAGCCGTTGGTGCTGCTGGCGACCAGACCATCGTACAAGGCCTGTTGGGTGGCGCGTACGTTCGGCGTCTGAGCGGCTTCGCTGGCCCCCAGTTGCACCACCGCATTAGGCTCTTCTGCACCGGCGGCTACTATGCCGCGCGGGCGGGCGTATTTGAAACTGCGGTTGACGACAGAAACCGCATTGGCGAGCAAGGCAGAGGCCAGTGTATCGCCTTCGTACCCCTGATAGGTTTCGCCATTGAACACAAAGGACAGCGGCCGATCGCGGTTGACACGGCCACCCTGGGCGAGGCGATTGGGTTGTGTCATGCGGGTTTCTCCATTTGGTTGGCCGTCACCCTGGGTTGCTCACCAATGGGATAGGTTTCCAGAATCTCATAGCTGACCGTGTGCCGGGTCACATTGAAGAACTTGCGGCAGCCTGCCGCGTGCACCCAGAGTTCATGGTGAATGCCGCGTGGGTTTTCGCGAAAGAACAAGTAATGTCCCCATTCCTCGTCGCTGCTGTTATCCGGATCGGCCGGGCGAGCGAGGTGTGCCTGGCCCTTGGCGTGAAACTCGCTTTCTTCGCGTTCTTCGCCGCAATAGGGGCAATAAATCAGAAACATGGTGGGTGCCTCGGTTCAGTGCGCGACGCCAGCGGCGCCGTGCTCGTCAATCAGTTGGCCGGTAACAAAACGGTTGATGCTGAACGGCTTCGCCAGCGGGTGAGCGTGACCCTTGGCCAGGGTCCAGGCGAACACATGGCCCGAACCGGGCGTCGCCTTGAAGCCGCCGGTGCCCCAGCCGCAATTGAAGAACAGCCCCTTGACGTCGGTTTCCGAAAGAATAGGGCAGGCGTCCGGGCAAGTGTCGACAATGCCGCCCCATTGGCGGTTCATCCGCACGCGCGAAAAGATGGGGAACATTTCGACAATGGCCTGAAGTGTGTGCTCAATGGTCGGGTAACTGCCGCGCTGTCCATAGCCATTGTAGCCATCGATGCCGGCACCAATCACCAGGTCGCCTTTGTCGGATTGGCTGATGTAGCCATGCACATGGTTGGACATGACCACCGTATCCAGAATAGGCTTCAGCGGTTCAGACACCAGCGCCTGCAAGGGGTGAGATTCAAGCGGCAGCAACAAACCTGCCTGCTTTGCCACCACACTGGAGTTGCCGGCCGTGACGCAGCCCACCGTTTTTGCGCCAATAAAGCCTCGGTTGGTTTCTACGCCTACAATCTGGCCATCCTCAATGCGCATGCCGTTGACTTCGGTCTGTTGCAGCAGGTCGACACCCATGGCATCGGCCGCGCGGGCAAAACCCCAGGCCACGGCATCGTGCCGAGCCACCCCAGCGCGCGGCTGCCAGGAAGCCCCCATGACGGGGTAGCGACGGTCGCTCGAGCAATCCAGAATGGGCACGATTTCCTTGACTTGCTGGGCATCCAGCACCTGGCTGTCGATGCCATTGAGGCGGTTCGCATGTACTCGGCGTTGAATGTCGCGCATGTCCTGAAGGGTGTGGCCGAGGTTCAGTACACCGCGTTGAGAGAACATCACATTGCAGTTCAGATCCTGCGATAAGCCTTCCCACAGCTTTAACGAATGCTCGTACAGAGCCGCCGCTTCATCCCACAAATAGTTGGAGCGAACGATTGTTGTGTTCCGAGCCGTATTGCCACCGCCCAACCAGCCTTTTTCAAGCACGGCCACATTGGTAATGCCATGCTCCTTGGCCAGGTAATAGGCCGTTGCCAGGCCATGCCCGCCACCACCGACGATGATGGCATCGTACGCTTTCTTCGGGGTCGGGTTGCGCCACATACGTTGCCAGTTTTCATGGTGTGACAGGGCATGCCGAGCAAGCCCAAAACCCGAATAACGCTGCATTCCTGTGTTCTCCTGTTGGCACAAAGCCTGATTGCACACACCGCCGAGA
This sequence comes from Saccharospirillum sp., assembly GCA_022565595.1. GTDB lineage: Bacteria > Pseudomonadota > Gammaproteobacteria > Pseudomonadales > Natronospirillaceae > Saccharospirillum. The sequence goes on from JAIUML010000014.1 coordinate 87,315, forward strand.
GTGATGTGCCTGAGGTTCAGCGATGGTAGTGGTGGCATGGTGAAGGCTGATACTTGTTAGCGTCAAGGGGTGATGTGTTTGCGACAGGGGTTTAACCAGCCTTCTCCCGCACCCAGGCAAAGGCAGCCCTCATCAAAAAAACTTGCACTCCCTCACAAAAAACGGTACTCCTAAAAAGAGCAGATCATCCAATGCAACACAGTGGTGCACAGCCTGGACAAAGTTGGGCATCTGCACTGTTAAAGTGCTAAAGTGATCAGCAGTACACCGTTTCTTGAGTCGAAGACACAAGCTGCATCCCCTCATGGAATCAGCATTACAAGACGAAAACGACCTTAAGAGAGTGTATTGGTCTCTAACAATGTTAAATCGGCAAAGGTTTTGCATTGTATCCATAGATCATGATGCGTATCCGATCTGGCAGCGCATCTGTGCAGGTATTGTGACCCGTCCAGGTCACGGCCACGGTGTCGCATATTGGAGCAGACAAAAAGAACCGGACAGGAGAAGTCAAGTTGGACAACGGCAACCCCAGTGAAGCATTCGTCGCGTTCGAGCGCGTTCAGAAGAGTTACGATGGCGAAGAGCTGGTCGTCAAGGATCTGAACCTGGCAATCGGCAAAGGCGAGTTCCTCACCATGTTGGGCCCTTCGGGTTCTGGCAAAACCACCTGCTTGATGATGCTCGCAGGCTTCGAAACCGCCACCTACGGCGACATCCTTCTCGATGGCAATGCCATCAACAACATACCCCCTCACAAGCGCGGCATCGGCATGGTGTTCCAGAATTATGCCCTCTTTCCGCACATGACCATTGGCGAAAACCTGGCCTTTCCGCTGGAAGTTCGTGGCATGGGTAAAAGCGAGCGGGAAGAGAAGGTCAAGCGGGCGCTGGCCATGGTGCAAATGGAAAGCTTTGCCGGCCGACGCCCAGCCCAGCTTTCTGGTGGGCAGCAGCAGCGGGTCGCCCTTGCGCGGGCACTGGTGTTCGAGCCAGAACTGGTGCTGATGGACGAACCCCTGGGTGCACTGGATAAAAACCTGCGCGAACGCATGCAGTACGAAATCAAACACCTGCATGATCAACTCGGCATTACCGTTGTCTACGTAACGCACGACCAGACCGAAGCCTTGACCATGTCGGACCGCATTGCGGTTTTCGACGATGGCCGAATCCAACAGTTGGCGCCTCCGGCAGACCTCTATGAGCGCCCGGAAAACGCCTTTGTCGCCCAGTTCATTGGCGAGAACAACAAGTTGATGGGCAAGGTCGACTCAGTTGACGGTGAGTCCGCCATGGTTCGCCTGGACGATGGCTCCCTGGTGAAATCACTGAGAGTCTGTGTCAACGAGCCGGGCGAGGAGACCACCCTGTCGCTGCGGCCAGAGCGTGTTCTGGTCGCAGACGACGGCAAGGACTATGACAACACCTTTGAGGCCGTTGTCGAAGAGCTTATTTATCTGGGTGACCATATTCGTTCTCGTGTGAACGTCTGTGGCAACCGGGATTTTATCATGAAAGTCCCCAACTCATCGGACCATCACTCCATGGCCGTCGGCCAGAAAGTGCGAGTGGGATGGTCCATGCAGGATTGTCGAGCGCTGGACGCTTCCTGAGTGGCCTGGTGTTCGACACGGAGAATCGCCGATTTTTTCGGTGGCTAAAACGGGCCGGACGTGGCGTCCGGTTTACTATCAGAGAGGAGTTACCTATGAACAAGCCGATGCTTAAAATGCTAGGCGTCACCAGTGCAGTCAGCCTGTTGGCGGTATCAGCGGTACAAGCTCAAGATCCAGTGCGCTTGACCATTGTTTCCTGGGGCGGCGCATACACTCAGAGCCAGGTAAGGGCCTACCACGAGCCTTATGCAGAAGCTAACCCACACATTACCATCGTTAATGACGATGGTTCTGCCAATGCTCTGGCGGGCTTGCGTGCTCAAAGCCAGGCCGGCAACGTCACCTGGGATCTGGTAGACATGCTGCCATCAGACGCCCAGTTGGCCTGTGACGAAGGCATCATCATGCCAATCGATCACGATGCCATGCTGGCACCCGCACCCGATGGCACCCCAGCCAGTCAGGATTTCCTGCCGGGTAGCCTGGGCGAGTGCTTTATTCCACAGATCGTGTATTCCACGGTGGTGACTTTTAACACCGAGATGTTCCCGGAAGACAATCAACCCAGCTCCATTGCTGACTTCTTCAATGTGGATGACTTCCCCGGTCGTCGTGCCATTCAGAACCGCCCAGGCGGCAACCTCGAATGGGCCCTGTTCGCGGATGGCGTCCACCCGGATGACATCTACGATGTTCTGGAAACCCCAGAAGGTGTAGACCGCGCGTTCGCCAAACTCGACACCATCAAAGACAACCTGGTGTTCTGGACTGAAGGTGCGCAATCACCACAACTGCTGGCAGACCAGGAAGTGGCGTTCTCCACTGGCTACAACGGCCGTATCTTCGATGCAGCTGAAGTCGAAGGCCAGCCGTTCGCCATCATCTGGGACGGTCAGATCGTTGAGTGGGATGGCTGGGTGATTCCTTATGGCCCCAACCAGGAAGCAGTGCTTGAGTACGTTTACTGGGCGACAGACACTCAGCGTCTGGCAGACCAGGCCAAGTTCATCTCCTATGGCCCGGCTCGTGCCTCCTCTGCACCATTGGTAGGTGAACACGCCGACCTGGGTATCGACATGAACTCACACATGCCGACCAACCCGGACAACTACTTCTCGCCCATCGTTCTGGATAACGACTTCTGGACAGACTACGGCGATGAGTTGCGTGAGCGTTTCGCCAACTGGATGTTGCGTTAAGAAGGAACCAGAGGCGTCGATGCTACATCGACGCCTCTGCAGTTGGAGCGTCGATATCATCATCGACGTAGGCCGGCAACGCCGGCCCATACCGAATATTCTAACCAGCGCCGAACAGGAAAGGCGTTGGCACAGCAATAACAACAGGAGCTACCATGACTCAAGGCGATGCCGCGACAGACCCGTCCATGACCGACCACATGCGTGATGGTCAAATGGTCACCGCTGACGGCACACCACTGAAAGCCAGCTTGAAAAGAGCCGAGCGTCGCCGCAAGATCATTGCACTCCTCTTCGTCGCACCATTGCTGGTTTTCCTGATGATCAGCTTCATCATTCCCATCGGGCAGATGATGTTTCGCAGTGTCGATAACCCGCAAATCACTTCCACCTTACCCAGAACATTGGAAGCCATGGAAGCGTGGGATGGTCAGGGGTTGCCTGATGAGCCCGTCTATGCGGCCCTGGCAGCAGACCTGACCATCGCTCAGGAAAACCGAACCGTTGGCCAATTGGCCGTGCGTCTTAACTATGAAATCAGCGCGGCTCGTGGCGCTCTGACGCGGACGGCCCGTCAGGTCAGCAACATGGAAGCACCCTATAAAGAGAAATTTCTGGATGCCCACAGGTTATGGGGTAATCCGGAAATATTCCAGATCATCAAGCGTGAAGGCCGGCCTTTAACCGCTTCCTACTATGTATCAGCATTAGACCGAACCTACGATGCCGATGGCAACATCGTCCTGCAGAATGAAAACCGACGCATTTACGTCGATCTCTATATCAGAACCCTGCTGATGAGTCTGGGCATTACCTTCTTGACGCTGCTGTTGGGCTTCCCCATCTCTTTCCTGATGTCCAGCTTGCCCATGCGGTATGCCAACCTTTTGATGATTTTTGTACTCTTGCCGTTCTGGACATCGCTGCTGGTGCGCACCACCGCCTGGATCGTACTGTTGCAACAGCAGGGGGTTATTAACGAGCTCCTGGTATGGGCAGGCTTCATCAGCAGCGATAACCGCCTCGGTATGATCCACAATATGACCGGTACGATCATCGCAATGACGCACATTCTGTTGCCCTTTATGGTGTTGCCGCTCTACAGTGTCATGAAAACCATTCCACCTTCCTACGTACGAGCGGCGCGCAGCTTGGGTGCCAACCCCTGGGTAGCCTTCTGGCGTGTCTATGTGCCGCAGACTCTACCCGGCATCGGTGCGGGCGCTGTTCTGGTGTTCATCATTTCCATCGGTTACTACATTACCCCGGCTCTGGTCGGTGGTCAGTCTGGTCAGATGATCTCCAACCTGATCGCTTACCACATGCAAACATCGCTCAACTGGGGCCTGGCCGCAGCATTGGGAACCATATTGTTGGTCGGCGTCCTGGTGCTGTACTGGGTATACAACAAGCTCGTTGGCGCAGACATCAAACTGGGCTGACCCAGGAACCAAATTGAAGGAGAGTAACAATGGCAGTACCGAGTTACGCAGGCCGACTGGAGCGCACCTGGTATTACGTATTCCGCATCCTGTGTGGGCTGATCTTTTTCTTCCTGATCGCGCCCATCGTCATCATGGTGCCGCTGAGCTTTAACGTTCAGCCTTACTTCACCTACACCACCGAGATGCTGACCCTCAATCCTGAAGGATATTCGCTGCGCTGGTATCAGGACCTCTTTTCATCCAGCTCCTGGATGAATTCCATCAAGAACTCCTTGATCATCGGTGTGGCTTCCACCATCCTGGCGACCACCCTGGGAACTCTGGCGGCACTTGGGCTCTCGCGCTCAGAAATGCCCGCCAAAGGCCTGATTATGGGCGCACTGATTTCACCGATGATCGTACCGCTGATCATCTCGGCCGCTGGCATGTTCTTCTTTTACTCCAGTGTTGGCCTTGCCGGTACCTACCTGGGTGTTATTCTGGCACACGCAGCCCTTGGCACCCCCTTTGTAGTGATTACCGTCACTGCCACCCTGGTTGGCTTCGATAATTCCCTGGTAAGAGCCTCAGCCAGCCTCGGTGCCAACCCGGCCCGCACCTTCTTTAAAATACAAATGCCGCTCATTTTGCCCGGCGTCATTTCTGGTGGCCTGTTCGCTTTTATCACCTCGTTCGACGAAATCGTCATCGTCCTCTTCGTCGCCGGTGTCGATCAGCGAACCATCCCAAGGGAGATGTGGTCCGGCATCCGCGAGCAAATCAGCCCAACCATTCTGGCGGTAGCAACCATACTGGTGGCCTTCTCGATTGCGTTGCTGACGACGGTAGAGTTGTTGAGGAGACGGTCTGAGCGGTTGCGGGGCATGTCACCTGGGTAAGGAACTTTCATTGGAGTGTCGATGTCCCCATCGACACTCCAAAAAGCCTCACCACCCATACCGCACCCCAAACCCCAAATAATTCGACCCAGTCCGCCGCGGGCTGATCAACCCATAAATCCCCGATCGGTGATGCAATCGAGTACTGAATCTCAAATTTTCCAACCCCGGATGACTGAACTCAAACTCAAAATTCATATGGTACTGAAACTGCCTCGTATTCTCCCCGCGAATACCCTCCGGGCCTTTTTCAAAGGTCGGGTAATCAAAGGCCCAGGAAAACCCATTCCCCATCTGAAAGTTCAACCCCAGCCAGGGCTGATCAATCAACGGAAAGGAGCGGAGCCCCAGGGCGATGTCGGCCTCCCAGTGATCCTGCACCCTGGTGTGTTTGATCAACATGACTTCAGTCTCGACACTGCCCACGCCCAGGTATCGCAACCAGCCAGCATCTTCAGTGAGCACCTGGAGGTAAGACACTCCAACCAACTGAGGTTCAAAATAGTCCATGGATCCGGTGATCAGTTTTTGGGGTACCTGCAACAGGCGAGTATCGCCCCAGCGGCCCCAGTAAAGGGTCACTGCCTGGTCGCGTTGCATTTGAGCGTTAGCAAAGGGGGCCATCAGCATTGAGCCGGCCCATGCCAGCGCTAATATAGGCAGGCAGCGCGCAATGCGACGCAAGGCTATGAGGAGTCTTGTCAAAAGTAGTGTCTCTAAGGTTATCGGGGTAGAACGAAGCCTTCAGGTTGCTCCAACCTTAAAGGGCGATGCGGTCGTTGTTGTCTTTGGGTGGCCTTGGCTGGATCCCCACCCAATGCTTTTCCAGGCTCTCTTTTACCGCCTCCAGAGATACCGGGCGACCAGTGACCAGAGAAAGTGCCCGCTGACTGAGCAGTTGAGTTGCCAACTGAGGTATCAACAGGCGTCGGCCACGGCCGGAATAGAAGTTGCCATTGAGCTGGCACTGCGTCAACAAAAAATAACGGAACAACCGATACCGATATTGATCGGGTTTGGAGCGCCATGACCAGAAGTCGTTCAATGAGCATTGCGCCGTTAACCCTTTGCGGTCATAAATGGCGTTGCCCATGGCTTTGGTCGGGCAGCCGTGGTGAATGGATTGCAAGCCGACAGTGGAGTTGACTGTTACGGTGCCCTGCGCGACCTTCAACAAGGCAGGCAGGTTGCCCCCATGCAGAAAGATGACTCGCTCACCAATCCCCAACTGGCCTGCCATGAACCGAGCGTAACGCTCATAATTGCGTACTTCGCTGTCGAGCGGGTGGGATTTAATCACCAGTTTGGTGTCTGGCTCAGCATGCCTTTTGAAAGACCGCATGATGTCCTGTAAAAACTCTTCCATGTTGCTGTATTGGCTATGGCAATGCACCTGGGCATCGGCATCCAGTTGCAGCGGTACCAGAAAAAACGGTGTATTTCCCTGGGCGAGCTTATCAGCAACGGCTTCCGCCCGACGGGTACGACCAAGGGCTATTTTGGCCAGCTTCTTCAGCCAGGTGAATGATTCAAGCAGATAGGAGGTAGGCCTGTGTGAGCGATAGCGAGGGTAGAAGAGGGCGCCCAGAGTCCTCATGATGTAGTAAACGTGACACCAGATCACCAGGCCACGCATGCCTCGGCCCACTGGCTTGTGCTCTTCGGCTGCCTTGAGTTCTGCGGGAGTTATCTTCTGATAGTTCAACCATTGTTCGAATTGCTTCGGTAGCTGAGAGTTACCGTTTACGCCCTGAGCTTCCAGAGTGACCCAGAAGGGGCGAATGTAACCCTCTTCAAGTACCCAGACAGAACGGGCCTGCTTTCGGCAATGTTCGATGGCCTGACGGTGGTAGTAACGGCAGTCTCCGTAAAGCAGCAGGTCGGTGACCTGTTCTTTTTCCATCAGTTGCTCAATCCAGTCGCCAAAATGGTCGGCATCGCCACGGTAGCTGATGGCCTCAAAGCTTGCGCCACCCCACCAATCTCCGGAATTGAACACCACTCGTAAAACCCGAACGCCCCGCCTCTTCAACTCGTGACTGAGTTCCGACATAAAAGGCCCATGAGGCCCTTGTAATAAAAGAAAACACCGGGGTTGCACGAACGAGAGCCCTCTCAAGGTTTCGTGAGACTTTACAGGAATCGAATAATAGCACTCGCCCTGGAATTCAGCCAGATAACCGACCATTATAGGGTATTAAAGTATCACACTCAGCCAAAGCGGGTTGTCAGGGCGTAGTTACAGCTTTGCCTCTGTGGTAATGTACGCCGCTTGAAACAGATCTTCCAAGGAAGCTGGTAACTTGAATTCCAACGTTGTGAACCGAGTCATCGTACTAACAGAATCTTTACGACGGAGCGCTTGTTACGCTCTATTGTTCGTGGCCCTGGCCAGCCCATCCAGTGCGGCACAAAGTTTGCCTCAGGTGCCGCTGGAAACCGCAGGACCTAACCAGACAGATGCCCAACGCGCGGCTCAGCCGAGCCGAGACCAGCGTGACGAGATCCGCGTGTTCGGCCAGAACCTCTTCACCGGCGCTTTTGTGCAGGATCGCTTCGCTGGTTTCAACCCGGACTACCGCATTAGCACCGGCGACATGATTCAACTGCAACTCTGGGGCGCGGTGGATTTCCAGGGGCTACTCAGCGTGGATGCCCAGGGCAACATCTTTGTACCCCAGGTCGGCCCGGTTTCCGTGCGCGGCGTTGCCAACAATCGCTTGTTGGACACAGTAGAAGCTGCGGTTAAAAGCGTATATCGCGAAAACGTGCGGGTTTATGCCAACCTTGATGAATCCCAACCGGTCAACCTTTTCGTCACTGGTTACGTGCGCTCGCCTGGCCTATACAGTGGCCGCTCGTCAGATTCCTTGCTCACCTACCTTGACCGTGCCGGTGGGGTAGACCCACAACGCGGCAGCTACCTCGACATTCGCCTGATGCGTCGTGGTGAAACACTGGACGAAATCAACCTGTATGACTTCCTGTTGCGCGGTGTCATGCCGTATCGCCAGTTGCAGGAAGGCGACACCCTGGTCGTCGGCCCACGCCAATTCGTAGTGCAGTTTGCCGGCCTGGCTGAAAACGCGGCTGCCATTGAGTTCGATACCCGCGAAATCGCATTACCTCAAGGCCTGCAAATTGCCGGCGTACTGCCCAACGCAACTCATGTGCGCATAGAACGCAACAGCGGCGTCAGCCGCAGCGCAGAATACTTCCCGCTGGCGGAAGCCCACCGCGTGCGCGTGCGTGCTGGCGACCGTGTAGAACTGGTCGAGGACAAAGCCCAGTCCACCATCACCGTGCGCATAGAGGGCGAGCACCGCGGCCTGAACCAGATCGTACTGCCCTATGGTGCCACCCTTGGCCAATTGCTCGATCGCATAGAGCCTGGCCCACAGTCCGATCTCTCATCCGTGCAGTTGTTTCGTCGCTCGGTCGCCCAGCGCCAGAAACAGATGCTTCAGGTCTCGCTCGAGAACCTGCAAATGAGCGTATTGACGGCGCCAAGCGCCACCGCTGCCGAGGCCAACCTGCGCACCCAGGAGGCCGAACTGGTCCTCAAATTCATCGATCGAGCCAGCCAGATTGAACCCCAGGGCCAGGTCGTGCTTGCCAATGCACCCAACCTGCGCGATGTCGTGCTCGAAGATGAAGACCGGGTGCGCATACCCGCTTTCAGCCGCCTGATCACCGTTTACGGCGAAGTCATGCTGCCCACAGCACTGCTGCACTCACCCGGCGCCCGCATGCAGGATTACCTGAACCAGGCCGGCGGCCTCAGCCGCAAAGCGGACCGCTCACGCATCGTCGTTCGTGCACCGGATGGCAGCATCCAGTTGGCTCGTTTGCCGCGCCTGTTCCGGGCTGGTATAGAGGTAGATATTGAACCTGGCTACGAGATCATGGTACTGCCCGAGATCGACTTCAAAACCCTGCAGTTCACCAAAGACATCGTGCAGATCGTCTACCAGACTGCCATCGCCGCCGGTGTCGTGCTTGCGCTCTAACACGGAGGTGTAAACACCCCATGGCTCTGAGAAAACGCAGCAGTTGGCAAGTCTTCCGCTCGGTGGTGTTTGCGCTCATCGTTCGGGAGTTGCGCACGCGCTTTGGTAAATGGCGGTTGGGGTATGTGTGGGCGATTCTCGAGCCATTGATGATGATTATCGTCTTCGCCCTGGCAATTACCTTCCTGCGAGGACGTCAGCCTTTCTTTGATATACCGGTAGGCGTATTCATTGGTATAGGTTTTCTGTTATTCCAGTTCTGGTCCTCCCTGGCGATGAGAGCAACCGAGGCGATAACGGCCAATTCGGCCTTGTTTGGTTATCGGCAGGTAAAACCTTTTGATACCGTGCTTGCCCGGGCAATCCTTGAAACTGTCGTCACAATGATAGCCGCTCTGATTCTGATCTGGATTGCCAACTGGTTCTTCGGCTTGAAAGTAGAGGTATATGACCCTTTACGTGCGATGCTGGTGTTCGTTCTGCTCGTACTCTTTGCTTTTGGCTTGGGGTTAGCGCTTTCCGTTTTCGGAACTTTGCAGAGTGAGCTTGCCAAGTTGGTGCCGCAAGTAACTCGGCCGATGCTGTTTATCTCGGGCGTGTTTTTTCCGCTCGCTGTGGTGCCTACACATCTGCAACCTTACCTGCTCTGGAACCCGGTGCTACATGCCATTGAGCAGATGCGCTTTTCCATGTACCCGCAGTACCCGGCAGACGGCACCAGCCTGTTTTTCCTGGCTCAGGCCGCTGTAATTGCGATGGCATTTGGTACCCTCGTCTACATGGCCAAGCGGCACAAGCTGGTGGCGACATGATCCGCCTGGAAAACGTCTCCAAGTACTACCCGACACCCAAGGGGCGTAAGTACGTCCTCAAGGACGTCAATCTGGAAATCCCCTCCGGCAAAAACGTCGCTATTCTGGGGATTAACGGCTCGGGCAAGTCGACATTGTTGCGCTTGCTCGGCGGTATTGACTCCCCCAACAGTGGCCGAATCCGTATTGATATGGACATTTCCTGGCCCATGGGCCTGGCCGGTGGCTTGCAGGGCTCGATGACCGGTCGCGACAACGCCAAATTTGTCTGTCGCATCTTCGGCGACAGCTGGGAAGAAATGCAGGCACGCGTAAAATCCATTGAAGACTTCGCCGACCTTGGTCAGTATTTCGATATGCCGGTCAAAACCTACAGCTCCGGCATGAAATCCAAAATCAAGCTCGCCATCAGTGTGGCCTTTGATTTCGATTGTTACCTGTTCGATGAACTCGGCTCCGTTGGCGACGCCCTGTTCCGCAAGAAAACCGAATCCGTTTTCGCCAACAAGGAAGGCAAGGCCAATTTCATCATCGTCTCGCACAACATCAACGAGCTGATTCACGACTGTGATATGGCCATAGTACTGCACAAGGGTGTGCTCAAATCGTTCGAATCCATTATGGACGGCGTCAATTATTATTACGAAGTAACAGGAGCTCCGGTGAAGCAGAGCATCCTGAAAAAGCTGGAAGAAAAACACCCATGATCAAGCGTATTCAACAGTTCCTGGTGGTTATCATTTTGTTGCCAGTCTTTGCGATTTCTGTCTACATCGGCCAGATGATGACAGACCGCTATGCCACCGAAGCCAGCATCATGATCAAGCGGCATGCACAGGGCCCAAGCGTAACGGGCCTCGGCGCAGCCCTGGGCCTGGGCGACCTTACCGCTGCAGAAGACGAACGCCTGCTGCTCGCCTACATCCACTCGCCGGATTTACTGCAACTGCTGGATGATGACCTCGACCTTCGTGGCCATTACAGCCAGCCCAGCGTCGACCGCTACAGCCGCCTGGCCCAGGATGCCAGCCGAGAAGAGTTCCTGAAATATTACCGCAACCACGTAACCGTGCGGCAGGATGGCACCACCGGCCTGCTCAACATCGAAGTTCAGGCCTACGACCCCGAACTCTCCAGAGAACTGCTGAAAAAGCTGCTCGAATACAGCGAAGCCTTCGTCAACGAGATAAACCTCAACCTCGCCCTGCAACAACTGGAGTTCGTGCGCACCGAACTGTTGCGCGCCGAAGATACGTTGCGCCGCGAAAAAACCGTCATGCTGAACTTCCAGAACGAAAACCGGGTGTTCTCACCCCAGGGTCAAAGCCAGGCGTTGTCTACCGCCATCAACAGCCTCGAGAGTGACCTCATCCGGGAAGAAACCCAGCTCAGCCAGTTCGAAAGCTACCTCAATCCGGATGCCCCTCAAATCGTCTCCACCCGAGCCCGCATTCAGGCCCTGCGCACCGAGATCGAACGGCAAAAATCCCGTCTGGTCGGCAGCGGTAACGAAAACCTCAACGAACTCAGCGCCCAATACAGCAACCTCGAACTCAACCTAGAGTTCGCCACCAACGCCTACACCACCGCCCTCAGCGCCTACGAAAACGCCCGCGCCGAAGCCAGCCGCAAACTGCGCAACATGGTCGTCGTCGTCTCCCCCCAACTGGCCGACGAAGCCAAATACCCCGAACGCGGCTACTGGATCATCACCTGGCTACTGGGCTCGCTGCTGGTCTACGGCGTACTGAAACTCCTGCTGAGCATTATCCGAGAACACAAGGACTAAAGCACCAATGGAGCGTCGATATCATCATCGACGTAGCAGGCGCCAGCCTGCTGGCCTGGCCGAGGGTTTAAGCGCGCTGACGCACGCCGTGTCGATGGTGATATCGACACTCCAGTTGCGGTATTGGAGCGTCGATGTCCTCATCGACGTAGGCCGGCAAAAGCCGGGCCACCGGGCCTGGTCACATTACCCACCCCATACCCTACAGCCCACCCCAACAAACCTGCTAGAATCCCCCAAAAGCACACAATCACCCCGTCCTCTGGAAGCCGACGCCACCAATCCAGTGGCGGTAGCGTGCCTAATAGGCAAAGGAATCAACCAGACACTATGCAATACACCCCACTGAGCATCCCCGAAGTCGTACTCATTTCCCCAAAAGTCTTCGGAGACGAACGCGGCTTCTTTATGGAAACCTTCCGCCAAAGCGAGTTCGCCGAACACTGCGGCAACCACAGCTTCGTGCAAGACAACCACAGCAAATCCAAAGTCGGAACCCTGCGCGGCCTGCATTACCAGCTCAACCAGCCCCAGGGCAAGCTGGTGCGTGTCACCCAGGGGGAAGTGTTCGATGTCGCCGTCGACCTGCGTAAAAACTCTCCCACCCTGGGCCAATGGGTAGGTACGTTACTGAACGACCAGAACAAACACTTGCTCTGGGTCCCACCGGGTTTCGCACACGGCTTTTACGTCACCAGCGACACCGCCGAATTCCAATACAAATGCACGGACTATTACGCCCCGGAAGACGAACACAGCCTGGCCTGGAACGACCCAGAGCTCGCCATCGAGTGGCCGACACAGGGCCAGACGCCAAAGCTATCCGACAAGGATGCCAACGCCCTCAGCTTCAGTCAGTGCCCAAAGTTTGAGTGCTAACAGAGAGCCCGCAACAATGCCAAAAACCTTTATCGTCACCGGTGGCGCCGGGTTCATCGGCTCCGCTGTCATACGCGAACTCATCAAAAACACCGAACACCGAGTGGTCAACATCGACAAACTCACCTACGCCGGCAACCTGGAATCTCTCGCGGACATCGACCAGAGCCCGCGCTACACCTTTGTAAAGGCCGACATCTGCGACGCCACAACCATGCAGGCAGCCTTCAACGAACACCAGCCAGACATCGTCATGCACCTGGCCGCACAAAGCCACGTAGACCGCTCCATAGACGGTCCAGCCGAGTTCATCCAGACCAACATAGTCGGCACCAGCGTCTTGCTGGAAACCGCCAGAACCTACTGGAACCCGCTAAAGGGCAACAAGAAAGCCAACTTCCGCTTCCACCACATCAGCACAGACGAAGTCTACGGCGACTTATGTGATACCCTCTCTCTGTTCACCGAAACCACCCCCTACAACCCAAGCTCCCCCTACAGCGCCAGCAAAGCCAGCTCGGACCACCTCGTCCGCGCCTGGCACCGCACCTATGGCCTGCCCATCGTCATCACCAACTGCAGCAACAACTACGGCCCCTACCAATTCCCGGAAAAACTCATCCCACTGATGATCCTCAACGCCCTGGAAGGCAAGCCACTACCCGTGTACGGCAACGGCCAGCAAATAAGAGACTGGCTCTACGTAGAAGACCATGCCAGAGCCCTCATCCTCGTAGCCAACCAGGGCAAAACAGGGGAAACCTACAACATCGGCGGCCACAACGAGAAAACCAACCTCGAAGTAGTGCAAGCAATCTGTGAACTGCTGGATGAGCTTTCTCCCTCAACCATTCTAGACACCCCTCACCCAAGGGAGAGGGGTAAAATAGCTCCCTCTCCCTGGGGTGAGGGCTGGGGTGAGGGGCAGGGCCATGGTGAGTGGCAAACCCCAACCCACAAAACCCTAATAACCCACGTCAAAGACCGTCCAGGCCACGACCAACGCTACGCCATAGACGCCAGCAAAATCCAGAATGAACTCGGCTGGACTCCTACAGAAACCTTCGAAACAGGCCTCAAAAAGACCGTAGAATGGTACCTGAACCACTCACAATGGTGGCAACGGGTAAAAGACGGCAGCTATCAAGGGCAACGACTGGGCATTGGACAATGACAAAAACCATTCTGATCACAGGCACCACCGGCCAGGTTGGCCACGAACTAAAAACCCTGCTGGAGCAAAGCAACCCAAACCACCAACTGCTCACCCCCAACCGTCAACACCTCGACCTCACCAGGCTGAATGAGGTCAAACAGTACCTGCGCGAGAAACAACCCAACCTCATCCTCAACGCAGCGGCCTACACCGCCGTAGACCAGGCCGAAACCGACCGCGAAACCGCCACACTGCTCAACACCCAACTACCAGAACTGTTCGCCACCTACTGCCAGGCCCACGGCGCCCAACTCGTCCATTACTCAACGGACTACGTCTACAACGGCACCGGCACCAAACCCTGGCAGGAAACCGACCCAACCGAACCGCTCAACCACTACGGCCAAACCAAACTGGAAGGCGACCTGGCTATACAGCAAAACTGCACCAACTACCTGATCCTGCGCACCAGTTGGGTATACAGCAACAGAGGTAAAAACTTCCTCAACACCATGCTGCGCCTCGCCCAGGAACGCACCGAACTCAGCATAGTGAACGACCAACACGGCGCCCCGACCCCAGCCAGCTACATAGCCCAAACCACTCTGGAACTACTGAACATCCAGGCACCGTCAGGCATCTACCACCTGGCTGCAGCAGGGGAGACCACCTGGTTGGGATTTGCAGAAGCCATTTTCAAGCGAGTTGAAGGCCAAACCCCAGAACTTGACCGAACCCAGACACAACATTACCCAACCCCAGCCAAACGCCCATTGAACTCCCGCCTCAACCTCGCCAAAATCGAACAAGCCCTGGGCAAAACCACACCCCACTGGGAAGACCTGCTCCAGCAAACACTCAAGGACCGCCAACCATGAACCACAAGGGCATCATCCTCGCCGGTGGCACCGGCAGCCGCTTGCACCCCGTCACCCTGGGCGTCTCCAAGCAACTGCTGCCCGTGTACGACAAACCCATGGTCTACTACCCGCTCTCTGTGCTCATGCTCGCCGGCATCCGCGACATCCTCATCATCACCACCGAACACGATCAGGCTGGCTTCAAAGCTCTGCTGGGCGATGGCAGCCAGTTCGGTGTACAGCTCAGCTACGCCATCCAACCCAAACCCGAAGGCATCGCCCAGGCCTTCATCATTGCCGAGCCCTTTCTCCAGGGTTCCCCGGTCTGCCTCATCCTCGGCGACAACCTCTTCCACGGCCAGGGCTTCACCGGCCAGCTAAAACGCGCCATGCAACAACCCAAAGGCGGCACCATCTTCGGTTACTGGGTGAAAGACCCAGGCCAGTTCGGCGTAGTCGAATTCGACGAGCAGGGCAGGGCGCTCAACATCGAAGAAAAACCCAAGGACCCCAAATCCCACTACGCCGTCACCGGCCTCTACTTCTACGACGACCAGGTGGTCGACATCGCCAAGTCCATCAAACCTTCAAAACGCGGCGAACTCGAAATCACTTGCATCAATAATGCGTACCTCGAACGGAACCAACTCAACGTAGAGCGCCTCGGCCGCGGCTTCGCCTGGCTCGACACCGGCACCCACGACAGCTTGCTCGAAGCCGCCCAATACATCCAGACCATAGAACACCGCCAGGGCCTGAAAATTGCCTGCCTCGAAGAAATTGCCTGGAACAACGGCTGGATAGACAACGAAGCCCTGCGAGCCAGAGCCAAAACCTTCGCCAAAACCGGCTACGGCCGATACCTGAAAAGCCTCCTGTAACCCCTCAAGCCAGGTATCACTCCCCTCTCCCTCGGTAGAGGGGCTGGGGCAGTCCGACGTATCGGTGAGGGGCCTGTGCCAACCCAAACCACCGCCAATGCCAAAACGACGACACACCAATCGACCCAAGCCAAAAAAAACTACCCACAAACCCCCAGCATCCTGCCGCACACCATGTCGATGAGGACATCGACACTCGTGTGCCCGGCATGGGCCAGAACTTGTTACCTGAAAGGAGGTAACCGGAAGTAGTGACGACAACCGTAGCGAAACGCAAGGGGGAAGCCGTGAGGCCAGCC
>JAIUML010000015.1 GCA_022565595.1 Saccharospirillum sp.
CGCCGGGTATGACGGCAAACGAGATCATGCAGCGCGTCAGTGACTGCATTGAACTGGCCTGCCAGAAAGACTCGGCCTTTGCAGAAGAGCGCCCGGTGTTGCGATTCCATGGTTTCAGGTCCGAAGGTCACCTGGTCGACCTGGGCAACCCGGGTATCGAGTTGCTGTCGCAATGCCATCACAGCCTGACCGGCGCCGACCCGGAACCCTACTGGTCGACAGCGACCACCGACCTGCGTGCCTTTCATTTTTACAACCGCACCGGTGGCACCTGTTATGGACCCGTTGCAAAGAATATTCACGGCGTCGATGAGTGCGTCAACATCGAATCCATTCGTCATGTGCTGAGAGCCTATGTGCTCTTTATCAGTCGCTGGTGCCAACTGGAGGCGTCATGAACCCCGTATATCTGACTCACTATCAGCGCACCGCCTTCAGCCGGGCTCATCCGAAAAAGGTCGGTGTTGATTCCCTGGCAGACTGGCCGGCGGATAGGCTCCTCGCGCTGCTGATTGATCATAGCCTGGAGGTTTCGGGTATAGGGCCGGACCGCGTAGATGATTTGAGCCTGGGTTGTGCCCTGGCGGTAAAGGAACAATGGAGTTTTGGTGGGCGCTACCCGCTGATGCAAAGTCGATTGGGTGACCAGGCCGCGACGAGAATGATCGATCAACAATGCGGCTCCAGCCTGGCGGCATTGCGCTTTGGCATGATGACCATCGGTTGTGGTGCAGCCGATATTGCCCTTGCGGGTGGTTATGAGCAGATGACACGAGTGCCCATGGGGCCAGCCTTGTTCAAGGAAGGCACCCTTGGCGTACCCACTATGCCAGAGCACAACGGGAAAACCTATGAGATGGGCGTTGCCTTGAATATGGGTCTGACTGCCGAGCGGTTGGCAGAACAATCCGGCATCAGCCGAGCGCAAATGGATGCCTTTGCCTGTCGTTCGCACCAAAGAGCACACCAGGCTCAAAAGCAGGGTTTTTTCAAGAATGAGATCTTGCCGGTAGCCGTTTCGGGCTCGGAGTCGTTTTCGCAGGATGCTTGCATCCGGCCCGACACTCAGCCAGACGCACTGGCACAGCTGCCTGCCGCTTTTAGTGAAAATGGTGATATCACCGCCGGAAATAGCTCACCTCTGACCAGCGGTGCTTCACTCGCCATGCTGATGTCTGAAGTCGCCCTGGAGGAGACGGGTGCAACACCCCTGGCACGAGTAGTGGCCTGTGCAGATAGAGGTACCAGACCGGAGTTGATGGGGCAGGGGGTTGTCCCTGCTGTCCAGCGGTTGTTGTTGAAAAGTGGTCTGACTGTTTCTGACATCGATCTTTGGGAGATCAATGAAGCCTTCAGCGTGGTGCCACTTTATGCCCAGCAAAGGCTTGGTATAGCCGATGACAAACTGAATATACAGGGTGGTGCTCTGGCCCTGGGTCATCCATTGGGGGCAACGGGTGTTCGCCTGGCCGGAACCCTTGCGCGGTCGTTGCAAATAACGCAAGGCCGATACGGTATTGCCGCTGCCTGCATTGGTGGCGGTCAGGGTATTGCTCTTTTGGTTGAGCGTGTTTAAGGCGTTCGGCTAACGCCGAATGTCTGAAGTAAAAGAAAACAAGAAAAAACAGGAGGTGACCATAACAACAATAGATGGAATCAATAACGAGAACCTGGATTGACCATCGGATACGGTCATTCATCAGTGTAAGAAGGCGCGATGCATCCAATAGTGCATTGCTTTATAAAAACAGTCTGAGCAGGAATAAGAATATGAAGACATTGACCAAGAAATTCTCTCAATCTTTGGTGGCCGCAGCGGTGGTCATGAGTGCCGCTGCCATGGTGGCCATGCCAACCCAGGCACGTGATCTGCCTGAAATTCGCAACGACGTCTTTCAGGTAGCCAACTCCGGTGCTTACCCTCCCTTCAGTTATGTCGACACCCAGGGCAACCTGGTAGGTTTTGATGTCGACATCGCGGAAGCCCTGGCCGAAAAGATGGGCGTTGAAGTCAACGTGCAGACCTCGCCCTGGAACGGCATCATCGCTGCCCTGGCCGGTGGTCGCTTTGATGCTTGCATTTGCAGCATGAGCATCACCGAAGAGCGTCAGCGTGCGGTCGACTTTACCGACTCCTACTACAGCGCCGGCCTGTCGGTTTGGGTGCAAAGCGACAACGATGAGATCAATAGCATCGACGACTTCGCTGGCAAACGCATCGGTTCGACTCTCGGTGAAACCGGTAACCAGTGGGCCGTTGAAAACGGTCAAGGTAAATGGCGTAACCAGACGTTCCAGGGCTTGCCCGACATGATGAATGCCCTGACCACTGGCCGCGTTGATGCCATGATTGCAGATGACGTACCGGTACTGGTTGCCATGCAGGAAAATGCACCCGCCATAAAAATGGTTGACGTCGGAGAACTGCCACGCTGGCCCGCTGCCATTTCCATCCAGAAGAACAAGCCTGAATTGCTTGCAGCCTTGAATACCGCACTGGCGGAAATCAAGGAAGACGGTACTTACCAGGCCATTGTTGATAAGTGGATTGGTGAAGGTGCCAATATTGAGTGAGGGTGGTTTTTAATTGGGCTCCCTCGCCTTGACCCCCTCATCTTAACCAGGGCCCCTTAGCCAGGGCCCCCTCACCCTAACCCTCTCCCCAGGGAGAGGGACGGGGTGAGGGGCTGGGGGGTGGTGAGGGAAAACAACAACAGCAACCAGGGCAAAGCCATGGATTTCAATTTGATGGTCGAAGTCACTCCTCTGTTGATCAGAGCAGCCTGGGTGACGATCGATATTTCCTCCCGTGCAATCTTCTTTGGATTCTTTGTTGCCTGTGGGCTGGTGTTCCTGCAGACTTTTCGCTTCGGGCCCATTCGATGGTTTGCCCGTGGCTATATCAGCGTAATCCGTGGGACACCCTATTTCGTGCAACTCTTGCTGGTGTTTTACGGTGGGCCGAGTATCGGTTTGCGGTTGGACCCCCTGACCTGCGGCGTCGTCGTCGGTGCCTTCAATATTGGTGCCTACATGAGCGAAGCCATTCGTGGCTCTATTGAGTCTGTCGATAAAGGTCAAAGCGAAGCAGCACGTTCTCTGGGCTTTGGCAAGATACGAACCATGGGTTACATCGTGTTGCCACAGGCCGCGAGCCTGATGATTCGTTCCGTGGGTGTGCTGGCCATTGTGTTGGTCAAGAACTCCTCACTGGTGTCCATAATCTCCGTGGTTGAGCTCACCTATCAGGCACAGCGTTTGATCGGTTCGACCTACAAACCCCTGGAAATATTTACCATCAGCGCACTGATGTACATCATCATCGTTTATGCGGTGATGGGCATCATCGAGCTGGCTTATCGTCGTGCCACTCGATACACCACCCAATAGGAGGTCGCATCCATGGAATTTGATTTTACTCCCGTTGTTACCTACTTCCCGACCTTGCTGAAGGGTGTGGGCGTGGGCACACTGGTTGCCATAGTGGTGGCGTTCATGTCCATCGTAGGAGGCCTGATCGTCGCGGTGATCTCCATCTATACCAACAAGGTTGTGAGCTGGCCATTACGTTTCTTTATTTGGCTGTTCATGACCACGCCGTTGTTGTTGCAACTCTACTTTTTATACTTTGGTTTGGGTGAGTGGATTCTGATACCGGCCATCGTTGTTGGCATATTGGGGTTGGGTTTTCACTACATGGCCTACAATGCCGATATTTTCATCGCCACCATCAAGTCGGTGTCAAATGGCCAGTACGAGGCGTCTCGGTCACTGGGCTTTGGGCACTGGAATACCATTCTCTACATCATTGTTCCTCAAGCCTTTATTCGCTCAATCCCTCAGTTGGGTAACAACATGATTCTGATGGTGAAGGATACCTCGGTGTTGTCCGCCATTGGTGTGGCTGAATTGGTTTATGCCTCTCAGTACGCGATCAGCGTGTCTTTCCGGCCGTTCGAGTTCTTTATTGTTATCGCCATAATGTATTACGTGATCAACATCCTGATGGAACTGGGGCAGGCCTGGCTGGAACGGCAGACAGCCTATCGTCGCTGAACTGACTCTTTAAAAGAATACAATACTGGAGCTTTAGTATGAGCACAGAAAAACAAACCGACACACCCATGGTCGAAGTGCGCAATGTGCACAAGCGTTTTGGTGATCTGGAAGTCTTGAAAGGCATCAACCTGACGGTCAATCGCGGCAAGATCATCTCCATTATTGGGCCATCTGGTTCGGGCAAAAGCACTTTGTTGCGATCGGTAAATCACCTGGAAGTCATCGACGAAGGCGCTATTCTGCTGGATGGTGTTCAGGTCAATCGACCTGATATGAAAGGCCTGGCCTTTGAACGGCACATCAATAATATTCGGCAGAATATGGGTATGGTGTTTCAACACTTCAATCTCTTCCCGCACCTGTCGACCATCGACAATGTGACTCTGGCACCACGCAAACTCAAAGGCATGGACAAAAAAACGGCTCGTGACCTCGGCATGGAGCAACTGGAACGCGTTGGACTTGCCGAGAAAGCCGATGTATTTCCGAATTGGCTATCGGGCGGGCAAAAGCAGCGTGTGGCGATTGCCCGAGCACTGGCGATGAAACCCAAGGTCATGTTGTTCGACGAAGCGACCTCGGCGTTGGATCCGGAGCTGGTCGAAGAAGTCAACCGGGTGATGCGTAGCCTTGCCGATGAACATATGACCATGTTGATCGTGACGCACGAGATGGGTTTCGCGCGAGACGTTTCCGACTGGGCCCTATTCATGGATGGCGGTGTCGTAGTCGAAGAGTGTACCCCGGATAAACTCTTCAGTAATCCGGATCAGGAACGTACTCGCAATTTCCTGCAAAAACACCTTGGCAATAACCACTAGGCGGTGCATCTTGAAATGTTTTTACCATGAAGCGCAAAACGACCACGCACCCAGGCATTTTTTTCTGCGTGGGCAGCCAGCTCCTTCGCCAGAGCAGCCTGTGCGTGCCGAGCGCCTGAAGGCGGCCATAGACGCAACAGGCGTCAGCCTGACGCTATTGCCAGCCCTGGCCGAAGATGCGCTACTGCACGCCAGACTGGCGCGGGTACATTCACAGCGTTATCTCAGCTTCCTCGAAACGGTGGTAGAGCGCTGGCGAGCCTTGCCTAATGCTTCAGAAGTGGTGGCACCCAACGTACACCCCTGTGGCCATGCCAGCTTCTACCCGCGCCACATCATTGGCCAGACAGGCTGGCACATGCACGACATGGCTTGTCCGATGGAAGAGGGCAGCTACAGGGGTATAATCGCCAGCGCAACAACGGCCCAGGCAGCGGCCGAGGCCGTGCTGCAAGGCGAGCCTGTGAGCTACGCTTTATGCCGGCCGCCAGGGCACCATGCAGGGCCAGAGCGAGGTGGTGGCTTCTGTTTTCTGAATAATTCGGCATTGGCCGCAACGGTGTTGCGTGAACGTTACGAGCGCGTTGCCATCGTCGATGTCGACCTCCACCATGGCAATGGCACCCAGGACATCTTCTGGAATCGAAACGATGTCTGGACCGGCTCTGTGCACGTTGACCCGGCGGACTTTTATCCCTTTTACTGGGGTGCAGCAGACGAAATTGGAGAAGGCGATGGCAAAGGTTTCAACCGGAATGTGCCGCTGCCTTTGGGAGCCAGCGGAATAGAATTTCTGCAGGCGCTGTCCAGGCTATTGTCGGCTCTGGCGGAGTTCAAGCCCCAGGCCATTGTCATCGCACTAGGGCTCGACGCTCACAAGGACGATCCTCTGGCCGGGATGACCCTGGAGACCGAAGACTTTTACCGAATCGGCCAACGCCTGGCTCAGGTCAAGGGCCCGAAAGTGATCGTGCAGGAAGGAGGCTATCCTACCGACAGCCTCGGTGATAATCTTGCTGCCTTTTTGCAGGGCTTTCGGCGTGGTTAAAGGGGTCATGCTTGTTGCCAGAACCCTTGCCCACGGTGGCATCCGGTAGAAATACACTTCACCCTCATTCCCAACCAATAGAGAGTAAAAAATGAGCGACCGTTATATCGACAGTAACCACCGTATGAGTCAGGCCGTTATACATGGCAACACGGTTTATCTGGCTGGCCAGGTAGCGCCGGACGCCAGTGCCGGAATGCGTGGGCAGACTGAGCAGATTCTGCAAGGCATTGACCAACTGCTGGCTCAAGCCGGTACCGACAAGTCACACATTCTGTCGGCGACCATCTGGGTGACCGACATGGCCGAATTCAGTGAAATGAATGCTGCCTGGGATGCCTGGGTTGTACCAGGGCGCACCCCGGCCCGGGCCTGTGTCACTGGCAATCTGGCCAAGCCGGAATGGAAGGTCGAGATTATGGTGATTGCCGCCCTTCCCGCCTGATTTTTTAGTCGTCTGGTGCCGAGCTGTCATGTCCTCGTTGAGGGTTTTACGACGGTGATGCTGGCTCGGTAATAAAGCGCTCTACGGAGCCTTCCAGTTCGTTGGCCAACACGCCCAGTTGTTGGCTGTATTCCGAGGCCGTAACGGCGTTACTGCTGCTCTCCTTGATGATGTCCGCTATAAGTACCAGACGATGGCTTATGTCTTCGGCCGTCGTTCCCTGTTCCTGGGCGGTTTGTGCTATGCCGCTGTTCAGGTCGTTTATTTCCAGTATACGATTGCGAAAACTGCCGATGGATTGCACCGCCTGCAATGAGCAGGCATGGGAGGATTCTACAGCCGAGCGGTTGTCTTCCATTGTTGAAGACAAGCTCGAATAGGCTCGAATCAGGCTCTCTACAGTGTTGCGGATCTCCGACGTCGATGCCGCTGTGCGACTGGCGAGCAGACGCACCTCATCGGCGACTACGGCAAAGCCTCGCCCCTGATCCCCGGCTCGTGCTGCCTCGATGGCCGCATTCAAGGCAAGCAGATTGGTTTGTTCGGCAATGGACTCGATGGTACTCGATACGGTTTCTATGCCTTTCATTTCATCGGTCAGATGCGTCATTCGTTCTACTGTGCTGTGAATGCTTTCTTTCAAAGCATTTAATGCGCTCAGGTTGCGATCGATGTCCTCGTTGGTCTGCTCAATTTCCACGGTCGATTGCTCTGTCAGCTTCATGCCTTGTTGCGCGATGGTCGCCACTTCCTTAACGGTAGCGCTCATTTCTACCATCGAAGTCGAAATGGAATCCACCTCTCGGCTTTGTTCGATTGATCGTGATTTCAGTGTGTCGCTTAACTGCTCATTGTCCATGGCAGTGCGTTGCACGAGCTCGGCTTTACCCTTGATCTCTCGTACCATGTCGCCGAGTTGTTGTCTCGTTTGCTCAACGGCCAGCGTCAGTTCCCCGATCTCATCTTGAGAGTGATGGTCGATTGCCTCGGTGAGGTTACCTCTTGCTAAGGCACCCAGAATGGTTTTTAGCGTGAGAAGTGGCTTACCGAGAGACTTCAGCAGCAGGAGTAACACCGATATGGATACTGCCAGAGTGCAGAACAAGGCAATGAGAATGTAGCGACCGGTTTGACTCAACTGGCCCTGTATGTCAGCCTGGGTCTGGGCATTGTACTGCGTCGACCATTGATTCAAGGTACGGATGGGTCTTGAAGCTGCGCTCTGTTGCTCAAAGAAAAGTGTCAGGTTTTGTTCGTAGGCACTTTGCAGTGCCAATATTTCTTCACGCAGCAAGATAAGGCCGGGTGATGAATCTGTCCCCAGGCTGATCTCCATTAGCTGATTCGTATAGCCCTCGGTGCTTTGCATAAAGGCTCTGGACTCGGGATAGCTCATGGCCAGTGAGGTAAAAGCAAAAAATTGGGTTTGATGCGATTGCTGCCACAGATTAAACCGGTCGATCAACACAGACAGGCTTTCGGCATCCTGTGCCAATGCAATGTCCTTGATGGTCATGATACCTTGCAGAAAGGACGCATAGAACTCATTGGCGGTGGCCAGAGAATAGTCGTCATCCAGACTGAACAGCAACGTTTCGAACTCAGGGCTGAATTGGCGCTCAATGTTGTCTGTGTCACGAATCAGTGCGTAAAAGGCCTGGCGTTGTTCAATGCTGTTCTTGTGCAGCCCAAGGGTGTTGTCTATTACAGACGCCAGAGACTGGTTCAAATCGGATATTCGCTCGATGGAATCAACAGCCGACTCAGCCTGAGACAAGGGGGCCACCAGGGCAGATGACTCCTCTAGCAGGCCCCCCAGCGCTGCCTGTCGATCTCTAAGGTTGGATTCCAGAGGGCTAATGGACTCGTGGTCCTGTTGAGCGAGTATTTGCTGGAAATCACCAGCAATTTGCACCAGCAGCAGTTCGATCTGTTGTGATGAAGTCAAAACAGGTGTTGTATGGTTGGTGAGTATATAAACTCTCTCGGCTGTACTATTGCCATTGCGGATGCTATTCAATGCTGCTAACAGCACAACGAGGAAAATGGCGCTGAAGCCAACCACTAACCGCATTAAAATTGAATGAAATGGCTTAACCTTGTGCATGGTTCCAATCTCCAATGTGCGAGCCACAATCGGCTACGCTGTTCTTCATGCAATCATTGACCTGATGAGCTGAGTTTGTTAATGGCCGTTGCTTTGCTCCATTGAATACTGTCCCAGATGCAATGCGCAATGGCGCGATGACGGCTATAAAAGTCTTCCGAAAAGGCGATGTAAAAGGGTGTGGCAGGAAAGGTGAAACTGGAGGCCTGAATACGCTGCTCGCTATCCAACCTGGCGATCACATTTTCAAATTGAGCTTCATTTACAAGGAGGTAGTCCAGCCTCTCACGCAACAACATCAAAACCAGACTCTCGGGCGCATTTCCTTCGAAGGTATTCAGGTTCAGACTGTTGGCCAGTCTGCGAGAGTGATTGTCTCGCTCTATACCAACCTGCCCTTCCAGGGTGTCGACGTCGCTATGAGCTATGGATGACAAGCTGTACAGGCGATAAGAGTTGTAGAGTATGGCCCGACTAACATCCAGGACGGAATGCAGCCTGGGGAACTGATTGGTTGCCTGCTCAGTGTAGTCTGGAACAGTAATAATTCCGTCAACATGGCCGTGCTGAACCGAGTGAAGCATTCTGGCCCAGGGTACGTAGAAAACATCGATCACCAACCCACATTGGTTTGATGCCGCCTCAAGGATGACGGACAACTGCTGTCGATTGGTGTTGGCGTCCTCATGAAAAGCACTGGCAATTGTAAGGCGCATGTATTCCACATTCGCAATGGCATGGATTGCGCTAGTAATCAACGCCGCAGTGACCAGCGATTTCAACAGTCCAGCAAGTGAGGGCCTGTTCAGTGCCGCATTTTGATGTTGTTCGGAGTGGTCGTTCATGAGACCCTGCCTCCCAAGGCAATCCATCAGAGATTGCTTTAAATAGAGCGCTCGATGAACTGTCTGTATGGCCTCTATCGAGCGTCAAAAGATAAGGCCATAGGTTAAAACGCATCGATATCCCGCTGTCGCAAGTATTCAGCTACGTTGTACGCTGAACGAGCAAAGTCATTAACCTGGTTCAGGGTTCTATTGAGATCGTATGATTTATCGGTCAGGTGTAGGTGCAAAGTCTCTGCAAGCTTTCGTCCAAGAAAGTCCCCAATTTGTTGAAACTCCGTGGTCAACACATACTGAACGCCCCGATAAGGGATGTCCTGTATGCTGGAGCGTTCGAAGTCTGCCGACTCAATGGCTGTTAAGGTGACCCTGGCAAAGGGCGCTACATCGGTGTAATCGGGGTTGGTGTACAGCGATCTGCGGGTGCCGGGAGGCACCTGTACGATGCCGTATTGTTGTTCAACAGCGTTATGATATTGATTAGAGGTAGCCCATTCGACAAAGCGCCATGCGGCTTCCTGGTGCCGGGACTGCTTGGGAACCGAAAACCCCCACGACCAGAGCCAACTGGTACCCGTACGAGTGATCTGCTCAGGGGCGTGGCTGTAGCCTATATGTTCAAAAAAAGGGGTGTTGGCCAGTGAACTGGCCGCGGCGGTCGAGTCTACCCATAGGTCGCAGTGGCCATGAGAGAAGGCGTTGAGGTTTTCTGCATAACCATTGTGCCAGGCTTGAGGTAGGCCATGGGTCTTCTGTAGGTCCAGATAAAAAGTAAGCGCTTCCTGCCATTCCTCGGAGTTAATTTGCGGGTTCCAGTCCATATCGAACCAGCGCCCTCCAAAGGCGTTGATCATGGTCGATACCAGCGCCATATTCTCACCCCAGCCAGGCTTGCCGCGCAAACATATCTTGCCGTGTTGGCCGTCAGAACGAGTGGCAAGGATGGACAGTGTCTGCTGGATGTCTTGCCAACTCGGGTGCAAGTCGATGTCCAGGCCATAACGATTCAGTACATCCTTACGGTAGTAGGTTATTGAACTCTCACCGTAGAAGGGCAGGCCATAGTGCTGGTCGCCATCCGAAAAAGCGTCAAGCACAGTTTCAATCATGTCATTGCCCTGGCTCAGATACTCGATGATGCGACTGGGTACCGGGCTCAGTCTGCCACTGTTACCCCAGGTTGGCGCTTCAAGGATGCCGATGGTATAAACATCGTACCTTGGTTGGGCTCTTTTGCTGTCGCGAGATAGCGCTAGCCTGAGTACCGACTCGTCCAGAAAGTGCCAGTTCAGTTGAATGGATGGATTCGCCTGAGTGAATTGACTTGCCAATAGCTGCATACGCAGCATGTCGCTGTTGTCGGCCGTTGCGATATTCAGGACAGTCGAATGAGCGTTGATTGATACCATGCAGGCAAGAAGGGTTATGATAGAATGTGCGATTTTATGTTTCATATCGAGTACACTTTTATTGTATTAGTTAGTGTCCATCCGAAAAACAACCAGATGTACCTTATCTGGATGGTCTCCTGTTAATACTAACTGTGACTCTGTCAATAAACAGTACTCAGATCTTGAATATCAATACTCTATATCAGTCGATAGTAAGGCCTTGAAATCCATTGAATGGATTCTATTGCATTCTATAAAAAGACGCGTCCATGCGAATCCGCTCAATGTAACTGGGGTAATCCTTGAGGAGAGTCACTGCGGTGAGAATTGACTCGGGGGTGAGCTGTCAAATGCTATGAGCAATATTGCTTAATGATATGATCAAGTGGCATGTGATCCAGGTCACGCAACAGTCGTTTTACGGTGGCGCAAAAATCCTGTGTGGCGGTATCATTGCTCTGACCAAAGAATTTTTCATGTTTTAGCAGGGTGTCCGGGTTCGATGAAAATTTTACCCGAAGGCGTTCACTCAAGTTGGGCTCTGCTACATCCAGCGGGTTTCCTGCAAGGTCCTTGCCTTCAAGCTTTTTCAGGAAACAGGCAAAGGCCAGTGCCATTCTCGGTGATACCTTGCTGGCTTTCAGTTGTTGGCGAACGATCGGCATCAGGAAGTTTTTCAGACGACTGTAGCCATCGGTGGCGACACGCTTGACGCTGTCCTGGACCACAGGATTGCTGAAGCGTTGGATAATCTTCTGGATGTATCTATCCTTGGTGTTCTGATCAAAGTCGGAAATGGAGGGGGCTGCGTCCTGCTGCATGTAGTCGACGGCGAGATGGTGAATGTCGGGATGCTGCATTAAATCATGAACATAACGCAGACCCATTAGGTAACCAACCTGGGCCGTTAAAATATGAGTGCCGTTCAGAATGCGTATTTTTAGTCGTTCGTAAGGTTCGACATCGGCAACAAAGTCCACACCGACATCCTCCCACAGGGGCCGGCCGGCGATGAAACTATCCTCAACGACCCATTGAGTAAAGGGTTCAGCCAGCACCGGGCATTGATCAACCAGGTTGTCGGTCAACGCAGCGATCCGTGCCGAAAGGTCGGGCGGTGTTACTGGAGTAATGCGATCGACCATTGAATTGGGAAAGCTGACATGAGCAGCCATCCAATCGATCAGGTCGTTTTCACCCGCCAGTTGTAAGTAGGCCGTCAGGGCGGCTTTGAATACCGAGCCATTACCGGGAACATTATCGCAGGACATCAGGGTTACCGGTCCAGCATCGTTGGATTTTCTCAAGGCAAGCGCCAGCCGAAGAAAGCCAAACAGACTTTTCGGGTGCTTCGGATTGTTCAGATCCTCTAACACGCTTGGGTGCTTGCTCAGAAAGCGGTTCTGTTCGAAATCAAAGAGGTAGCCACCTTCTGTTATGGTGGTGCTGATGATTCGAGTTTGTTCAGCGGCCATAACCTCAATGGCTGCCCTGGCGTCATCCGCCGCCGCAATCAAACGCGTGATGGCGCCAATGGGCATCAAGTTTTCGGTGGTCTGATCGGCTTCGACCAGAATGTAGAGGCCATCTTGATCCTGGAGCTGCTTCAACAGGGGTTGGTCGGAGGGAAGCAGGCCGATACCCGTAATTGACCAGCCGTGGTTTGGATGCACTCTATTGACGAGTTCCTGGTATCGGGCCATGTGAGCACGATGAAAGTTGCCGACGCCAATGTGCACAATGCCGGGTGTCAACTGTTCTCTGCTATAGTCTGAATTTGGCGCGACCGAAGCCGCTGCGCGATAGTAGTCGCTCAGTGAACGCATGGATGTCTCCTGTAAGTACTTGCTTACTTGTCTCTTCGGGGGCTATGTATTTGCGCAGCCAGTATTACGTAACTCATTCGACATCTGGCCAGCTCACTTGACGGCACCAAAGGTCAGCCCCCGAACCAATTGTTTCATGCTCAACCAACCAAAGATCACTATTGGGGCCACGGCCAGGGTTGAGGCAGCCGATAGCCGTGCCCAGAACAGCCCTTCCGGGTTGGAGTAGGATGCGATAAAGGCGGTCAAGGGCGCGGCTTTTGAGGCCGTCAGGTTCAATGACCAGAAAGCTTCATTCCAACTCAGGATCACCGCCAACAGGAAGCTGGAGGCTATGCCGCCCATGCTGATGGGCAAGATGATGGTCATGATTTCCTGTCGGGTATCAACCCCATCCATCCGCCCTGCTTCGAGAATTTCTGTCGGTATCTCGCGGAAATAGGTGTAAATCATCCAGATCATGATGGGCAGGTTCATCAGTGCAAAAATAATGATCAGGCCCAGGCGAGAATCGAGCAGACCGGTATCTCTAAATAACAAATAAATAGGGATCAAAACCCCAACCGGAGGCATCATTTTGGTGGACAGCATCCATAAGAGAGTACCCTTGGTGCGTTTTGAAGGATAAAACGCCATGGCATAGGCCGCCGGCACAGCCAGCAACAAGCCGATGATCGACGAGCCCAGAGCAATGACGACAGAGTTCCAGGCAAAGCGCGTGTAGTTTGAGCGCTCAAAGATGCCAATGTAGTTCTCCAGTGTAGGCTTAAAAAACAACTGTGGCGGCATGGAGATGGCTTGAATCTCGGTTTTCAGGGAGGTGAGTACCATCCAGAAAATCGGGAAGAAAATCAGCAGCGCTATGGCCCAGCAAAGTACAGTGGCGGTTAATTCCTTGGCGACTTTTTGGGAATGCAGTTTCATGGTGTGTCCTCAATGCTCTGCCAGGGTCTTGCCGACCACACGAATCAGAAAGATGGCGACAATGTTGGCCAGGATGACGGCAACAATGCCCCCGGCGGACGCCATGCCGACATCGAATTGCAGCAGGGCTTGCTGGAAAATCAGGTAAGCGAGGTTGGTTGTTTGCGTACCTGGGCCGCCACCAGTGGTGATATAAATTTCCGCAAAGATGGTCAGCAGGAAGATGGTTTCGATCATGATGACAATGATCAACGGCCGTTGCAGATGCGGAATTGCTATGTGGCGAAAAATATCTACAGGGCCAGCGCCTTCCAGCCGGGCCGCTTCAACCTGATCCTGGTCCATGCTTTGCAGTGCTGTCATCAGAATAAGAATGGCGAAGGGCATCCATTGCCAACTGACAATGATGATAATGGCGAGCATGGGGTATTGTGAAAACCAGTCGATGGGTGTGGTTCCAATCAGGTTTGAAATAAAGGCGGACAGACCATTGACCGGATGGAAGATCAGGTTCTTCCAAATCAGTGCATTGACCGTCGGCATAATGAAAAAGGGGGCGATGATTAGAACCCTGGCAATGTTGCGCCCGTAAAAGGGTTGGTCGATGACCACAGCAATCAGGGTGCCCAGAACGATGGTGATCAGCAGTACAGAACCGACCAGGACCAGTGTATTGGTCAACCCTGCGATAAAACTGGGGTCGGAAAAGAAGTACTGATAATTCCCGAAACCGGCAAATTGACGAAACCCCGGCATCAGGAGATTGTAATCCTGAAAGGAGTAATAGATGGTCATGCCGAGTGGTACGGCCATCCAGATAAACAAGGCAACTACGGATGGGATCAACAGCCAGCGTGCAATTCGGCGGTTGTGGTCTTGAGCGTTCATAGCGGTACTTCCTGGCAATGCAATCGAACAGTGATGGGCGCCTGCCTGGAGGCAGGCGCCAGGACAGGCGTTAATCGATATAGCCGCCGCGCACCATTTCCCTGCGAACCAGTTGCTGGGAATTATTCAGTGCCTGGTCAACCGTTGTGCTTCCCGCCAGGGCTCCTGACAATTGTTGACCAACAACAGTCGCGAACGCCTGGAAGCGGGGGATGGCCACAAACTGAACGCCGGTGTAGGGCGATGGATCCAGGGTGGAGTCACTCGGATCAGCCTTCTCCATTTGCTTCAAGGTCATTTCAGCAAAAGGGGCTGCCGCAAGGTATTCGGCGTTTTCGTAGGTTGAGATACGAGTGCCCGGTGGGATGGCGGCAATGCCATGCTCTTGAGCGACCAGATCGGAGTACTCTTTCGATGTGGCCCAGGCAATGAACTTCTTCGCCTCTTCTGCATTGTTGGAACTGCTGGGAATGGCCAATGACCAGGCCCAGAGCCAGCCACTGCCTTTCTCGGTGACCTGACTTGGTGCCGCTGCGAAGCTGACTCGATCATGGACTCGGCTCTCGCTGGTATCGGTCACGAAGGCACCGGCCACAGTCGCATCGACCCACATGGCGCAGTTGCCACTGTTAAAGAGAGCCAGATTCTCGTTGAAACCATTGGAGCTGGCGCCGGGAGGGCCGTAGCTGCGCACCAGGTCGACGTAAAACTCAATGGCGTCACGCCAGGGTTGACTGGTTAACTGGGGCTCCCAGTCCATATCAAACCACTGGCCACCGTGGGCGTTGACGATGGTGCTGATGATGGCCATGTTCTGGCCCCAACCGGCCAGACCACGCAGGCAAATCCCATATTGGTTGTTGCCGGGATCGTGCAGCGCTTCGGCAAAATCCCTCACCTGATGCCAGGTCGGTTGTTCCGGCATAGTCAGGCCCGCCTGATCAAAGAGGTCGGTGCGGTAGTAGGTCATGGAGCTCTCACCGTAGAACGGCAAGGCGTACAGAGTGCCTTCGTGTGACAGGGCTTCCCGAATGGAGGGGAAGAGGTCGTCCACGTCGTAACTGGCGGGCAAGTTGCCCATTTCAACCAGCCAGCCATTGCCACCCCAGATGGGGGCTTCATAGCTGCCGATGGTCATGATGTCGAACTGCCCGCTGCCAGCTGCGATGTCCGTGGTCAATCGCTGACGCAGCACATTTTCTTCCAGGACGACGAAATCGAGCTGAATATTGAGATTGGCGTCTTCATAAGCACTGGCCAGGGCTTCCATGCGAACCATGTCACCGTTGTTGACGGTTCCAATGGTGAGCGTGGTCTGTTGTGCAAAAGCACTGGAGGCCAGAGTGCAAATCGCGACTCCGATCAGTGTCGGGTTGTACTTGATCATAATGTAACTCCTGGAATGGTGTTGAGTTCGTTGTTTTTGTCAGTCGTTGGATCAGGAGGCCAACGGCTGCTTGAATCCCCTTCGAGGAACACCCCCATTAAAGCGTTGAAAGCAAGACCGGTCTAATACACAAGTCAGGGAATACTGATACTTTTTCTAACAACCCTGGGTGGATCGGGAATGCATTTACTTTGCGTTAGAAAAAAATCCATATCAGCACAAATCGGCTAATATATGGGGTAATTCAGAGGTTTTCTGGCGAGGTGCTGTCGCCAGGTCGTGGTGTTCGAGTACTCAGCCTGTGCAGAATAGTATCAGTATCCGAGTATTGTGGTATTGGATTGTACCCGTCGACTGAACTATTGTTGAAGGCAATTCTGGCTCGCCAGGAGTATAACAATGATAAAGCGAAACGCCTTGGCCCCCGTAGTCGAGTTCACAGATCAAGCTGCTGGCACTGTGCGTTATCTGGAGCACGGTTCACCGAGCAAGCGGATTCACTGGCATTTGCACGACGACTATGAATTGCACCTGATCGTCAGAACCCAGGGCAAAGTCTTTGTGGGTGATTACCTGGGGCCTTTCCGACCGGGGCAGTTGATTTTGACCGGGCCGGGTTTGCCGCATAACTGGATCACGACCACAAACGAAGCGGTAGACATTCGCGATATGGTGCTGCATTTCAGCCCAACGGTGATGACCAGCGCCATGCAGGCATTGCCCGAGCTGATTGAGTTGAAGCCAATGCTGGAGCGCTCCCGATCCGGACTGGAATTTGAAGGCATTGATCTTGGCCAGATGAAGCGACGGTTTCAGCTTATACGGGATGCTCAGCGTCTGGAGCGGTTGCACCTCTTCCTTGAATTGATGCATGAACTGAGTCGCTGGCCCAACTATCGGCTGCTGTCGACGGTTCAGGTCGTATCGGCTGCCAATGAGCACGCGCAGAAAAAAGTCAGCGCGGTGATCGATTATGTCATGGAGCATTACGCCCAACCCATCACACTCAATGACGCGGCGCAACTGGTCAACATGACCGATACCTATTTCTCCCGGTTTTTCCGGCAGTCTACCGGCCATCGTTTTGTCGACCTGGTGAACCGGGTTCGCATCAGTCGCGCCTGCTCCTTGCTGGTCGAAACCGACCAGAATATCACCACCATCTGCTACACCGTGGGTTTCAACAATGTCGCCAACTTTAACCGACGATTCCAGGAGCTCAAGGGGGTGACACCGCGTACTTACCGTAAAACCGCGACCGTGCGTGAGGTTGAGGCCGGCAGCCTGCCGATGCCGACGCGCTGACAGGGGGGTGCCTATCCGGAGGTAACGACTCAGTACAATAAAAAAGTATCGCTATTCGGTTTGAACTCGACTGTTTCGGCGATCAGCCTTCCGTACCATGGGGTTATTTTCGACAACTAGAACGGGAATCACACCATGGTAAAACACAGCCCCGCGAGCCTGAACGGCAAGACACTTTTAATCACCGGCGCAGGAGGCGACATCGGATTAGCCTGCGCGCGTGCCCTGGGGCAGCTCGGCGCTCGCCTGGCCTTGCTGGACATCGACGCAGAGAAACTCGACTCAGCTCAAGCCGAGTTGGCGGAGCAGTCGATCACCTGCATGACTACCCAATGCAACATCACCGATGCCGCCGCAGTGTCGCGTAGCCTGGACGCCGTCGAACGCGAGTTGGGGCCGATCCATGGTCTGTTCAACAATGTTGGCTATCAGGGCGAGTTTGTTGCCACCCATCACTATTCGTTGGTGGACTTTCAACGCGTCATCGATATCAATGTTACCGGGGCCTTTATTGTTCTCAGTGCGGTAACTGCGCGAATGGTGCAACAGGGTGGCGGGACAGTGGTCAATACAGTCAGTATGGCCGCCCTGGGCGGGCCGCCTAATATGCTGGCTTACGCGACCTCGAAAGCGGCGTTGCTGGGCATGACCAAAACCGCCGCGACCGACCTGGCGCCGCACAATATCCGCGTGAACGCTATCTCACCGGCCTATATGGGGCCAGGCTTTATGTGGACACGCCAGGTCGAGTTGCAGGCGGCTGCAGGCAGCCAGTATTTTGATGCAGACCCGGCGGTGGTAGAGCAGCAGATGATCCAGTCCATACCTATGCGTCGCTATGGAAATATTGATGAGATTCCAGGCACAGTGGCGTTTCTGTTGAGTGACCAGTCGAGTTATATAACGGGTGTCAATATTCCCATTTCTGGAGGGATTGGTTGAAGCAATCTGGGTCCAGGTATCGAATACCATTTAGCGCCCATAGTCCGCGTCGGCTACCGGTGATGCCTCCGCAGGGTCGTCGTGGATAGGTCCCTGTAGACTAGACCGCAGGATATAAATCCCATCCATGGGATTCACCCTTCGGGTTCGCTGCGCTCATGCTAAAACGCTCCCGGCGTTTTAGTCCATGCTGCGGACTTCCCTGCAGAGGCATCACCGGCATCCGCCGCTCAAACTGTATCTGGTTCGAAAATTGTTCCAGTGAATCTGTGAGGCGAGGTCCGGTGCGAGAGTCTGTTTTAAAAGTCCCCCCAACGCTGCTGCAGTATGGCGAGCATGGCCACTGGCGCGGTTTCTGTGCGGAAGATGCGCGGTCCGAGTTGCCAGGCCTGGTAGCCCTGTTGGGTGGCTGTGGTGATTTCGGCTTCTGTTAAACCGCCTTCTGGCCCGACCAGAAAGCGCACTCGTTGCGGTGCCTGCTCGGGCCAGGCCGGTGCGGTGGCGCTGGTGTGCAGCACCAGTTTGAATGCATCGCTGTCCTGCTGGAGCCAGTCCAGCAGGGAGGTTGTGGGGTTCAGCAGGGGGACTGTATCGCGCCCGCATTGTTCGCAGGCGCTGGTGATCACGCCTTGCCAGTGTTGCTGTTTTTTCTCCTGCCGGTCGGCTTTTAAACGCAGGTCGCAGCGTTCGCTGTCGAGCGGTGTGATGGTGCTGACGCCGAGCTCTGTGGCCTTTTGCAGGGCGTAGTCGAAGCGGTCGCCCTTGGACATGACCAGGCCCAAATGAGTGTGCAGCGGGGATTCCGGCAAAGCGTCGAGTGCCTCCACGAGGAGGGCGCTGGCCTGCTTTTTGCCGACCTCAGTCAGTTCGGCGCGAAAACGCTGGCCCTGGCCGTTGAACACTTCGAAGGGGTCGCCTGCACGTTGACGCAGTACCCGAACCAGGTGACCAAAGGCGCTCTCCGGCAGGGGGGTGATCTGGCCGCTGTGTTGCGCTTCAGGCAGGTAGATTCGGTGGGTGCGCATGCTCAGTTCCGGTTCTGGCAGAGGTTCATACGTACCGGTTCAACCAACCCAGTGCGTTGCAATTGCTGGTACACACATTGTCGGTAGTCACGGCTGTAGCGCAGGGCGTTTTCCTGGTTCTCCTCAAAGTCCTGCGGCCAGCTCTGTAGCAGCTGAGATTGGCAGGCTTCAGCTGCGGTTTGGACGGCTGTAATGCATTCGGCCTGGGTCAGATCCATGCATTGGTTCAGTGCTGCATCGCTGCACATGACCTGGGGAGCGTTCTGGTTCAGGTACTGCAGAAAGATCACGCCGGGTACGCGCGATTGAGCGTCGCTCAGACTCGCGATCAGACTGCCCAGTGCCAATATGGGGATAAAGCGAGCGCGCATTAAAGCAGGCCTGTCGCTTCATCGAGGCCCAGGCGCACATTCATGTTTTGAACCGCTGCACCGGAGGCGCCCTTGCCGAGGTTGTCGAGCCTGGCCATAAGGTTGATCAGGCCATTGTCAGCGGAAAACACGAACAATTCGATGCGGTTGGTGCCGTTGCAAGCGGTGGGTCTCATGAAACCGTCCTCGAGTTGGGAGGTGTCGTTCAGTGGGAACAACTGAACGAAGGTCTCGCCGCTGTAGGCCGAGGCCAGGCACTGGTGCAACTGACCGGCGGGGCCGTTCAATAGTCGCTCGTGCAAGGGCACCTGAACGATCATGCCCTGTTCGAAATTGGCGACCGTTGGTACGAAGACGGGCGGAAATTCAAAACCGGGGACGGTCTGCATTTCAGGCAAGTGCTTGTGCTTGAGGTCCAGGTTCTTTGGGCGCGCAGCGATGTCTTCTGCACTGCCAGCGGCCTGCGATTGGTAGTCGGCAATCATCGCCTTGCCGCCACCGCTGTAGCCGGTAATGGCATTGACGACCAGGGGGTAATTCTTTGGCAACAGACCCTCACGCACCAGAGGTGTCGTGAGCAGTGTCATGCCTGTGGGGTAGCAGCCGGGGTTGGTGATGCGGTTGCTGTCACGAATGCGCTGGCGTTGTTCGGGCAGCTCAGGCACCCCGTAAACCCAGTTCGGGTCTACCCGGTGAGCGGATGAGGCGTCAATGATGACGGTAGTCGAATTGGTAACCAGGCTGACCGCTTCGCGCGAAGCATCATCCGGCAGGCACAGGAATACGACGTCGGCTTCATTCAAGCATTGTTCGCGCAGCGCTCGGTCACGACGCTTGTCTTCCGCGATGGTGATCAGTTCAACTTCCGGGTGGTTTTCGAGACGTTGTTGAATCTGTAGGCCAGTGGTGCCGTGCTGACCATCGATATAGACCTTGTATGACATGCCGTGCTCTTCTGAAAGGAAACTCAGTGCATAGGGTACTACGGCAGGGCCTTCTGGGTAAGCTTTGTAGGTCATTAACGTGGGGCTCTGGCGCCTGAAACCGAGAAAATAATGGTACACTGCGGCCACGAGAACCAGACGACGAGGGTTGGGTGAGTACAGAAGTTGAAGGCGAGATCGTCACCAGGCGTCCTGACATTGTGCGCATGTTGCGTCATGCCCAGTCCGAAATGGTACCGGTGATACTGGTCTTTCCGCAGTCCCATCGCACCCTCTCGACCTACATCCTTGAGGTCGACCCGGACCGTCAGTTGCTGATACTCGACGAGCCTGTTCCCAAAACCCTGGCCCGAGTGCTGGAGGCGGATGAGCCCTGTAACCTGGAAACCCGCTACCAACAGGTGAATGTACGTGCCCGGCTATTGCGCGTCAGGATCGTGACCGGCACCGATGGCGAACGCCGTTATCAATGTGATTTCCCGACAGAGCTTTATTACCTGCAGCGGCGCAAGAGTTTCCGAGCCCAGGCTCGGCACAGCCTCTATATTGAAGCCAGCATTCAATTGGAAGAGGGGCGGGCCGTCAGCGCTCTGCGAGACCTTTCCGTAACGGGTTGCCGACTGGCATTCGATGGCGACCAGCGCGCCACTCTTGATGCGCTGAAATCAGCTCCTTTTGAGCTCGAGTTGAATTTCCCCAATGGTTCCAGCATGTCGCTCATGGCTCAGTTGGCTCGGCTGGCCTTTGATGCTGGCACGCGCAGTACCGATGTTGGTTGCCAGTTTGAACAACTGACGGTGCAAGTTGAGCAGCAGCTGGCGCAGGTGGTCACCGACCTGCAACGGGACCAGATCAACTTCGCCAAAAACGGCGGTAAAAAAGAAGAAATACCCGAGCGGTTTCTGTTGCCCAATGGTGACTTGCCGCCTGTGCGCAAACCGGTAACGGTCAAGGCGAATACCAGGCCGGAGAAAACGACCAGTGATTCTGTACCAACAACGCCGATCGACCTGGAAACGCTTTGGCGTAATGCCCTGGCCGCCGTACGCAAGCAGGAGCTGATCAGCCGGGCAGAGCCTGGTCCAGAATTGAGCGAAGCCCTGGTTCGTCTCGACCAGGCCTGGCGACAGCAACGGCAGGCATTGATGGTGTTCAGTCGCATTCGGAGCCCGGACAATTCAACAATAGAGCATCGACTCGCCACCAGCCTGGTCTACGCTGACCATCAGATGCAGACGGGAACAGCCTCAGAAAACTACACCACCTGGCTGACCCGGGCCCTGTTGAAGCGAGTGGATGAGCAGGACAAGCCTCTGATGTCTCTGATTCAGACCGTCGACCGCCTTGCCTACAAGGTGGTCGAGCAATGGGTCTACTATCGGCCCACAGCAGCCCTGGGGGCTTTGCACAAGCAGGGCAGTTTCGACAAATACCTGATTCGCAGACTGGTCGGCACTCAGGGTCTATACCCTCTGGGCAGTTGCGTGCGGTTGAGCGATGACCATGCAGGGATGGTGTTGCGGCAGGATGACAGTAACAAGCCAGTCTGGGTGCGTCTGCTTTACAAGGTGAGTGATGAGACCTCACTGCCGCCCAGGGATGTGAAACTCAATGCAGACAAGATTCAGGCCGAGGGTGCGGCAGACCCAATAAAACTGGATCTGCCGGTAGAGCTACTGCGGCCACCATTGCGAGATTAGGAAAGTTCTTCCAGAATCGCCAGACTCGCCTCGGAGCGGTTCATGGTATAGAAGTGCAGGGCGGGTGCGCCGGCTTCGAGCAGTTCCTGACAGAGCGTGCTCACCACTTCCAGGCCAATGGCCTTGATGCGGACGGTATTGTCGCTGCAGGCTTCGAGTTGCTTGCGCAGCCAGCGCGGAATATCGGCACCACAGGCGTCTGAGAAGCGCACCAGGTTGGAGACGTTAGTGATCGGCATGATGCCGGGCACAATGGGAATCTCACAGCCGCGTTTGCGCACTTCCAGCATAAAATGCTTGTAGGCATCGACCGTATAAAAATACTGGGTAATGGCTCTGTTGGCACCGGCGTTGGCTTTGGTGACGAAGTTATCAACGTCTTTGTCAAAGTTGGGTGCCTGGGGGTGCATTTCCGGGTAAGCGGCCACTTCCAGTTCAAACTGGTCGCCATAGTGGCTGCGAATAAAGCTCACCAGGTCTGAGGCGTAACGGAAGTCACCTCCGGTGTGACCCATGCCGGAAGGCAGGTCGCCGCGCAGGGCAACAATGCGGCCAATGCCGGCGTCTTTATAACGATCCAGCAGTTCCACTACGGTTTCTTTGGTAGAACCAATACAGGACAGGTGCGGTGCCGTAGGCACGCCACGCTGGTTCAGTTCAATCACGGTGTTGATGGTGCGCTCCTGAGTGGAGCCACCGGCACCGTAAGTAACGGAGAAAAATTCGGGCTCAGCTTGCTTGAGTTCGTCATACACCTTGAGCAAGGTCTGATGACCCTGGTCGGTTTTGGGCGGAAAAAACTCAAAGCTGACAGGTACTGGCGTTTTCATTGTTAGTTTCGACTCTGGTTCTTTTATCGACAGTGGTCTGCAATTTGTTGGGCATGCTTATTCGGCGGTGGCCCGCGGTGGCTACCCGGTATGCCTATCCGGGGGACGCCGTAAATACATCCCTGTAGGCTCGACTGCGGCCTTCCTGGCCGCAGACGCCCCCGGATAGGCATACCGGGCATCCACCGCTTGTTGTTCGATTGGTTCTACATCAATGAGAAGCTTGAGTGGTTTGCTCACGCATTCGTTTTGACGGTCGGTTCATTTCCTCAATGTTGTCGAGAAGTCGGCCTGGCGTCGGGGGTCAGGGTGCCCTGCTCGGGGACGTCTGCGGCCTGGACGGCCGCAGCCGAGCCCCCATGGAGGGGTTCACGGCGACCCCGAACAGGGCACCCTGATCACCGGCGCCCTTCGAGAACCAGACCCAGCAAAGACATACGAATGGATCAGTACTTGTAGTCGTTCGGCTTGAATGGGCCTTCGACTGGTACACGAATGTACTTGGCCTGGGTTTCGGTGAGGCGGGTGATGACGCCACCGAAGCCGCGCACCATCTCTGCAGCGACTTCTTCGTCGAGCTTCTTGGGCAAAATTTTGACGTAGATGTTCTGGGCTTTTTCGTCGGCCGGCAGGTCTGCGAATTTTTGCTCGAACAGGTACATCTGGGCCAGCACCTGGTTGGCGAAGGAGCCATCCATGATGCGGCTCGGGTGGCCGGTGGCGTTGCCCAGGTTGACCAGGCGGCCTTCGGCCAGCAGGATCAGATAATCGTCGGCGTCGTCGCTGCGGTAAATCTGGTGTACCTGGGGTTTGATTTCGTCCCAGCGCCAGTTCTTGCGCATGAAGGCGGTGTCGATTTCGTTGTCGAAGTGACCGATGTTGCACACCACGGCACCGTTTTTCAGCGCTGCCAGCATGTGGGCGTCGCAGACGTTGGTGTTGCCGGTGGTGGTGACGATCAAGTCAGTGGTGCCCAACAGGTTGGTATCGACTGACTGGGCGGTGCCATCGTTGATGCCGTTTTTGTAAGGCGAGACGACTTCGAAGCCGTCCATGCAGGCCTGCATGGCGCAGATCGGGTCGATTTCGGTGATCTTGACGATCATGCCTTCCTGACGCAGTGAGGCAGCAGAGCCTTTGCCGACGTCGCCGTAACCGATGACCAGGGCTTTCTTGCCGGCCAGCAGGTGGTCGGTGGCGCGTTTGATGGCGTCGTTCAGTGAGTGACGGCAACCGTACTTGTTGTCGTTTTTCGACTTGGTGACGGCATCGTTGACGTTGATGGCTGGCACCTTCAGTGAGCCTGCTTCCATCATTTCCAGCAGGCGGTGTACGCCGGTGGTGGTTTCTTCCGAGATGCCGTGGATGTCGTTCAGCAACTGTGGGTATTTGCCGTGTACCATCTCGGTCAGGTCGCCGCCGTCGTCGAGAATCATGTTGGCGTTCCAGACGTCCTTGCCGTCCTTCTCGGCCAGGATGGTCTGCTCGATGCACCACAGGAATTCTTCTTCGGTTTCACCTTTCCAGGCAAAGACCGGGATGCCGGCAGCAGCGATGGCGGCAGCGGCGTGGTCCTGGGTGGAGAAGATGTTGCACGATGACCAGCGCACCTCGGCGCCGAGCTCGACCAGGGTCTCGATCAGCACGGCGGTCTGGATGGTCATGTGAATGCAGCCCATGATGCGCGCGCCTTGCAGCGGTTGCTCGGCCTTGTATTTGTTGCGCAGTGCCATCAGAGCGGGCATTTCACGCTCGGCAATGGCAATTTCCTTGCGGCCGTATTCGGCCAGGCTGATGTCAGCCACTTGGTAATCGGTAAACTGGTTCAGATCGACTGCGGTGGTCATGGTGTTCTCCTGGTGGACGTTGGTCAGAACGGGCACGCCTGGTGAGGTGCCGGTTCCAAAAATCGATGCCTTATCGTGCGGCTTTTTTCAGTGCCTCGACTTTGTCGAGGGCTTCCCAACTGAAGCCTTCTCGACCGAAGTGGCCATAGGCGGCTGTCGGGCGGTAGATGGGCTTGAGCAGGTCGAGCATTTCGATGATACCGCGCGGGCGCAGGTCGAAATGGTCGCGTACCAGGTCGGCAATCTTGCTTTCTTCAATGGTGTTGGTGCCGAAGGTGTTGATCGAGATCGAGGTCGGTTCGGATACGCCGATGGCGTAAGACACCTGAATCTCACATCTGGCGGCCAGGCCGGCGGCGACAATGTTTTTTGCCACGTAACGGCCAGCATAGGCGGCAGAACGGTCGACCTTGGAAGGGTCCTTGCCGGAGAAGGCGCCGCCACCATGACGCGCCATGCCACCGTAGGTGTCGACGATGATCTTGCGTCCGGTCAGGCCGCAGTCGCCCACGGGCCCGCCGATGACAAAATTGCCGGTCGGGTTGATGTGGAATTTGGTGTCCTTGTGCAGCCATTCTGACGGCAGAACGTGCTGGACGATGTGCTCC
The DNA here is from genome assembly GCA_022565595.1 of Saccharospirillum sp. Taxonomy (GTDB): domain Bacteria; phylum Pseudomonadota; class Gammaproteobacteria; order Pseudomonadales; family Natronospirillaceae; genus Saccharospirillum. The sequence continues at coordinate 25,314 of JAIUML010000015.1, forward strand.
ATGACCGCTTCGCGCAAATCCGGCAGTTTGATGTTCGGATCATGCTGGGTAGAGAGCACCACAGCATCGACAGCGACAGGCATGCCGTTTTCGTAGCGCAGTGTCACCTGAGATTTGGCGTCCGGGCGCAGCCAGGGCAGTACCTTGTTCTTGCGCACGTGTGCCTGCCGCTCGACCAGGCGGTGAGCGTAGTAGATGGGTGCGGGCATGAAGGAGTCGGTTTCGTTAGTGGCGTAGCCGAACATCAGGCCCTGATCGCCGGCACCGAGGTCTTTGCTCTCGGCTTCATCAACGCCCATGGCGATGTCGGCCGACTGCTTGCCTATGGCATTGAGGACGGCGCAGGAAGCCCCATCAAAGCCGACATCGGAACTGTCGTAGCCGATGTCGAGAATGACCTGACGCACGATGTCTTCGAGGTCAACGTAGGTGCTGGTGCGTACTTCGCCAGCGACGACGGCCATACCGGTTTTCACCAGTGTTTCCACCGCGACTCGGGCATGACGGTCTTCGGTCAGAATGGCATCCAGAATGGCGTCGGAAATCTGATCCGCCATTTTATCAGGATGGCCTTCAGAGACCGATTCGGAGGTAAACAGGCTGTATTCGCTCATGGGCAGAAGGTCCTCAAATAAGCGGGGTGGTTAAACAGCCACAGCGGCCGGAGCCGATGGGCGGTGTTCAGAAATCAATGTTTGGGGCGCTTTGCGGTAAAGCTGGGTTTGCACCTGAAAACCATTGCGCAGTGCCAGGAAGCGCCCCTGTTCGTGTTCCAGGCCAGCAACACTTGCCCAGCCGTGCAGTTCATCGGGCTCAAAACCCAGCCATTGGTCGCCGCATTCACTGTGCGCCCACTCCTGGTCGTGGCGACACAGATCAGTGACCACCAGCAAACCGTTGTCACTCAGCAAGGCCGCGCACTGCTCAAGCTCTTGTTGCGGTGAGGGCACATGGTGCAACACCATGGTGTACACCACGACGTCAAATCGTTCGGCCTCGCGTGCCAGTTCGGCGGTGTTGCCTTCGCGCAGCGTGATACCGGTTTTACCCTCTATACGTTGGCGCGCCTGCTCGAGCATGGCTGTCGAGATATCCAGGCCCACGACCTGGGAAAAGCGTTCGCTCAGGGCGGACAAGAATTCGCCCTTGCCGGGGCCAACTTCCAGTGCACGCTGGTGGTGCGGCTGGCGCAGGCTGTCAAGCAGGGTCAATGTCTCTGGCCCGTACTGATGAAACAGGGCGATGCGTTCCTGTTGAACTTCAAACTCATCCGCATGGTTGGCGAAAAACGCCTGAGCTGCCTGCAAGCGGGCAGCACGGATATTGGCCAGTTTTCGCTGCAGCGGCTCGGGCAGATCGTGTTGGTCGAGCGAGCGGAAGACCTGCTGTTGAATGCCCAATTCATCGCCCAATGAACGCCGGTAATAGATGCTGTTGCCTTCGCGGCGACTTTCGACCCAGCCTGCCTTGCTCAAAATCTTCAAATGGTGGCTCATGCCGGATTGCCGTACTTCGAGCAGATCGCTCAGTTCAAGCACGCCAAAAGCCCCCTGACCCAGTACCTGCAATACGGTCAGGCGGATCGGGTCGCCGATGGCTTTAAAAAAAGTAGGCATAAGGTCTAATTTCATGGCGGCAAGACTAGCAGTGGTTACGCAGCCTGACAATATCTATATCAAAATATTTTGATATAGATTGGAGGGTGATGCTGAGAAGGGGCTTTTTTGATCTTTTTTTGGCCCAAAGTCGCTTTCACTTTGCCCCGGTCGGCTATTTTTGGGACAATCGGCGCCCTCTGAGCGGGTGGCTAGTGCAGTGCAGCCCGATCAGCCGCCGATACCGCCAGCTAACACCAAGATTCGAGGATTCTTCGATGCCGTCACGCAGTGATCTCGCCAACGCGATCCGCGCTTTGAGTATGGATGCCGTGCAGCAAGCCAAATCCGGTCATCCCGGTATGCCCATGGGCATGGCAGACATCGCCCAGGTACTCTGGTGCGATTACCTGAAGCACAACCCCACCAATCCCCAGTGGTGGGACCGCGACCGTTTCATTCTGTCCAACGGTCATGGCTCCATGCTGCAGTATTCACTGCTGCACTTGTCGGGTTACGACCTTGGCATTGACGACCTCAAGCAGTTCCGTCAGTTGCACTCCAGAACCCCGGGCCACCCGGAATATGGTTACACCGCCGGTATTGAAACCACCACCGGCCCTCTTGGTCAGGGCCTGGCCAATGCCGTTGGCTTTGCGCTGGCCGAAAAAACTCTGGCGGCGCAGTTCAACCGCAAGGGGCACAGCATTGTCGATCACTACACCTATGTGTTCCTGGGCGATGGCTGCCTGATGGAAGGTGTATCACACGAGGTTTCCTCACTGGCCGGCACCCAGGGCCTTGGCAAGTTGATTGCCTTTTATGATGACAACGGCATTTCCATTGATGGGGAAGTTGAAGGCTGGTTTACCGACGACACCGTCAAGCGCTTCGAGTCCTACGGCTGGCAGGTGATCCCTCGTGTCGATGGCCATGACCCGGAAGAAATTCTGCAAGCGATCGAAACGGCACGGGAAAATACCGATCAGCCAACACTGATTTGCTGCCGCACCATTATTGGCTTCGGTTCGCCCAACAAGGGCGGCAAGGAAGACAGTCATGGCGCGCCTCTGGGCGACGAAGAAATTGCCCTGACTCGTGAAAAACTGGGCTGGAAACATCCGGCGTTCGAAATCCCGCAGGACATCTACGACCGTTGGGACGCCCGCGGTAAAGGCCGCAAGGCCGAGAACGAGTGGAATGACCGCTTTGCCGCCTACAAGGCCGCACACCCTGAGTTGGCATCCGAGCTTGAGCGCCGCATGAGCGGTGAGTTGCCCGCCAACTTTGAGCAGGTCGCCAACGACTTCATCCGTCAGGTGAACGAAAAAGCCGAAACCATCGCCAGCCGCAAGGCTTCACAGAATGCCATTGAAGCGTTGGCACCCAGCCTGCCTGAACTGTTCGGTGGATCGGCGGATCTGGCCGGCTCCAACCTGACCCTGTGGAGCGGTGCGCGTGGCGTCAGCCCGGCCGAGCCCGATGGCAACTACTGCTTCTACGGTGTGCGTGAATTCGGCATGACCGCCATCATGAATGGCATGCAGTTGCACGGCGGCTTCCGCCCTTACGGCGCTACCTTCCTGATCTTCATGGAATACGCGCGCAATGCGGTGCGCATGTCGGCATTGATGAAGCAGCCGGTGATTCATGTCTACACCCATGACTCGATCGGCCTGGGTGAAGACGGCCCGACGCACCAACCCATCGAGCAATTGGCCTCCCTGCGCCTGACTCCGAACCTGGACACCTGGCGCCCGGCCGATGCCGTCGAGAGCGCCGTGGCCTGGAAATCGGCCATTGCCAGCACCGACAGACCCACAGCATTGGTGTTTTCACGCCAGGGCTTGCCGCATCAGGTTCGCTCCGAACAGCAACTGGCCGATATCGAACGTGGTGGCTATGTATTGAAAGACAGCGACAACCCGGCAGCCGTGCTGATCGCCACTGGCTCCGAGGTGGGTCTGGCCATGACCGCCGCCGAGCAGTTGGCGGGCAAGGGCGTTGCCGTGCGTGTTGTCTCCATGCCCTGCACCGAGCGTTTTGATGCTCAGGACGCCAGCTATCGCGATGCTGTTTTGCCTCGTGGAGTGAAGCGCTTCGCCGTAGAAGCCGGCATGCGGGACTTCTGGTACAAGTATGTTGGCCTCGACGGCGACATTCTGGGCATGAGCAGCTTTGGTGAGTCGGCGCCAGCCGGTGACCTCTACCAGCACTTCGGCATCACCGCCGATGCCCTGGTTGAGATGGTGCAAACCAACCTCGGTTAGGCCCATGAATGGTGCGTTGAGTCGGATTCTGATCTGGCTCAACGCATCCGTTGTTTTTCCTCGAAAGCCGCCCCTTTCCCTTCTATAATCCCACCCTTATAACCATCCGGTCAGAAAATGGCTGGTGGCTCTTTGCTTACAACCAGGCACCTGATCAGGGTAAATTGCCCCGAATTCTTGAGCCTGACAAAACGGTCAGAAAATTGCATTGGCAAAGAGCGCAATTCAGGCTACCTTGGCTGAACCTGACATGAATCGGGGCTGGACAGTGGGCAGCTACCTGAGTTGCTCTGCTTTATACTGTTCGTAAGCTCGTCAAGGGCTTGACCGTTTGGTCAACTTTGAATAAAGTGTGCGCACTCGGCTCTTTTTGAGCTTGTGGCGTAGACACAACAACCAAAACACTCAACGCTGAAAGGGGATTCTTCATGAAACCATTGTTCAAGGCTATTGCTGCGGCCTCCATTACCTTAACCGCTGGATACGTAGCGGCGTTCCAACCGGCTGTGGTTTATGACACAGCAGGCAAATTCGACAAATCGTTCAACGAAGCCGTTTTCCGTAACGGTGTTGAGCCGTTCAATGCCGACAAGGGCGTTGTGGTTCGTGAATTTGAACCTCAGAACGAAGAACAGCGTACTCAGAGCTTGCGTCGTCTTGCTCAGCAAGGTGCGTCACCCATCGTTGCTGTGGGCTTCAACTTCAGTTCCTCTGTTGAGCAGGTTGCTGCTCAATTCCCGAATACCCAGTTCGCCATCATCGACTCCGTTGTCGACCTGCCTAACGTTCAGTCAATCATCTTTGCTGAGCACGAGGGTTCTTTCCTGGTAGGTGCCCTGGCCGCCATGGCGACTGAATCCAATGTGATCAGTTTTGTCGGTGGTATGGACATCCCCTTGATCCGTAAATTCGCCTGTGGCTATGAGCAGGGCGCCAAGTACGTGAACAGCGATGTGCGTTACATCCAGAACATGACTGGCTCTACTCCTTCAGCCTTTAACGACCCGGCTCGTGGCTCCGAGTTGGCCAACTCGCAGATCACCCAGGGTTCTGATGTCATCTTCGCTGCTGCCGGTGGTACCGGCATCGGTGTCTACCAGGCCGCTGCGGACGCCGGCGTCTATGCCATTGGTGTGGACTCCAACCAGAACTACCTGCAGCCAGGCACCATGCTCAGCTCCATGGTCAAGCGTGTAGGCGTAGCCGCTTACCAGACCTGGGAAGAAAGCCTGAATGGTGAGTGGGAAGGCGGCATCAAGGTGCTGGACCTGGCCGCTGGCGGTGTAGACTGGGCACTGGATGAGTTCAACGAAGATCTGGTCTCTGCGGAAATGCAAAGCCGTATGGCCGAGATCCGTCAGGCGATCATCGATGGCGAAATCCAGGTACATGACTACAGTTCCAACAACAGCTGTGATTACTAAGATCGGCGTTTTTGTCTGATCGAATGGAAAAGGCACCGTCCTCAAGGCGGTGCCTTTTTGTTGGCTCAACCAGTGTCTGGTTCGGGCTAACACAGCGAGACACCTTTCTATTCACGATTTAAACCGGGTGACCCATGACTGCCCAGACTACAGACCTGGCGCTGGAGCTGCGCGGCATTGACAAGCGCTTCGGTGCTGTGCATGCCAACAAGTCCATCGATCTTCGCGTTCCCAAAGGCACCATACACGGCATTGTTGGTGAAAACGGGGCCGGCAAGTCGACCCTGATGAGCATCATCTACGGCTTTTACGAAGCCGATCAGGGCGAGATCCTGATTGATGGTAAGCCAATACAAATCAAAGATTCCAAATCCGCCATTGCTGCGGGCATTGGCATGGTGCATCAGCATTTCATGCTGATCCAGAATTTTACGGCGGTCGAGAATGTCATTCTCGGTGCCGAAGATGGCGCGGTCATTAACGAGAGTATTGGTCGAGCCACCAAAGAGTTGAAGCACCTGGAAAAAGAGTACGGACTGAATGTCCCTCTGCACCAGCCGGTAGAAGAGCTGGCGGTTGGCTATCAGCAACGTATCGAGATTCTGAAAGCCCTGTACCGTAATGCCAAAATACTGATCCTGGATGAGCCCACTGGCGTTTTGACACCCCAGGAAAGCGAGCACCTGTTCAAGGTGCTCAAGACCCTGAAAGATCAGGGCACCACCGTGATTCTGATTACCCATAAGCTGCGCGAGATCATGGCGGTAACCGACAATGTGTCGGTGATGCGCCGCGGCGAAATGGTTGCCCATGTGAAAACCAGCGAAACCAGCCGAGAAGATCTGGCCGAGTTGATGGTTGGCCGCAAGGTGCTGCTGAGAGTGGAAAAGGGCGAGTCCAACCCTCAGGACGTCAAACTGAGCGTTGATCATGTCTCGCTGACGGACGATGCGGGCGTGCAACGACTGAAAGACATCTCCTTTCAGGTGCGAGCGGGTGAAATTGTTGGCATCGCTGGTGTCTCAGGCAACGGCCAGTCGGAGTTGATCGAAGCACTGGCGGGTATTCGCAACATCAATGAGGGTGAGATCAACCTCAATGGCCAGAAGGTCACAGCCAAACACAATCTGAGCCCGGAGCAGGTAAGACACGCCGGTGTTGGCCATATTCCTGAAGATCGGCATCGTATGGGCCTGATCAACTCCTTTTCGGCCTATGAGGCTTTTGTGCTGGGTTATCATCGCAAGCCAGAATACAGCGGTGCCTTTCTGGTCAAACGGGACCACATCATCAAGGACTGTCAGGCCAAAATGGAGCGCTGGGACGTGCGGCCACCGGATCCGTTTTTGCGCACGGCCAACTTTTCCGGCGGCAACCAGCAGAAGCTGGTGATCGCGCGCGAAATTGAACAGGGCCCGGATGTGCTGCTGATTGGTCAGCCCACGCGCGGTGTGGACATCGGTGCCATTGAATCCATTCACAAGCGCATTCTGGAAATGCGCGATGCGGGCAAAGCCATATTGCTCGTTTCCGTCGAGTTGGATGAAATTCGCTCGCTCGCTGACCGCATTCTGGTCATGTTCGACGGCATCATCGTCGGTGAAGTACCGGCCGACAAGGCTGATGAAAAAACACTGGGGTTGATGATGGCCAACATCGTTCCCGAAGAGATCAAGGCACTGCAGGCGGAGGGTCACGCATGAGCCAGGAAAGAATACCCGTCTGGATTACAGTTGTTGTCATTCCGATTACCAACGTACTGTTGGCTGCTATTGCTGCTGGCTTTATTTTCTGGTTTCTCAACATCAACCCCCTGGATGCTCTGAGGGCCATGGTTTATGGTGCCTTTGGTAGCAGCTACGGCTGGGGTTACACCCTCTACTACATGACTACTTACATCTTTACCGGGCTCGCCGTAGCGGTGGCCTTCAAGTGTGGCATGTTCAACATTGGTGGTGAGGGGCAGGCCTATATTGGTGCCCTGGGCGTCGGCCTGGTCTGCCTCTGGTTGGGTGGCAAAGTGCCCTTTCTGGTGCTGTTGCCGATCAGCATCATGGCGGCAGCGGTCTTTGGCGCGCTCTGGGCGTTAATACCCGCCTGGTTGCAGGCCTATCGCGGTTCACACATCGTGATCACCACCATCATGTTCAACTTTATTGCGGCATCCTTGATGAACTATGTGCTGATCAACCATCTCAAGCCGGAAGGCCGGATGTCGGTTGAAAGCGCTCAGTTCCATCCAGACGCCTGGATTCCCAAAGTGCACGACGTACTCGGTGCCATGGGCATACAGATGGGTTATTCGCCGCTGAACCTTTCCATCGTCTTTGCCTTGTTGGTTGCCTTTGCGGTTTGGGTGTTCCTGTGGCGCACGCGTTGGGGTTACGAGATTCGCGCTGTTGGCAGCAACCCGAGTGCTGCCAAATATGGCGGTATCCATCTGCCCAAGGTCATTATTCTTACCATGCTGGTGGCGGGTGCATTGGCTGGCTTCCTGGCGTTGAACGTGGTGCAGGGTGAGGCACATCAGATCAAGTTGAACCTGGTCAACCAGATGGGCTTTACCGGCATTGCGGTGGCGTTAATGGGACGCAATCATCCCTTTGGTATTGTATTGGCGGCGCTGTTGTTCGGCTTTTTGACTCAGGGCGGCAGTGAGTTGCAGTTCGAGTATTCGGTGGATGCCCGCATCGTAGTCGTGTTGCAAGGTCTGGTTATTCTGTTCTCTGGCGCACTGCAATACATGATGAAGCACCCGATCGAGAAAGCCTACTTACGCTTGCACCACAGGTTTGGCCGTAAGCCAGGCACCGACAAGACAGCGGAGGCCTGATTCATGGAAACCTTTGTTACTATCATCCTGATTCTGGACGCCATGCTGCGTAACGCCACGCCGCTGATCTTTGCCGCCATGGCGGGCATGTTTTCGGAGCGCTCAGGCATCGTCAACATTGCTCTGGAAGGCAAGATTCTGATCAGCGCCTTTGCCGGGGCTGCGACTGCCTTTGTAACCGGCTCCCCCTGGATGGGGCTGCTGGCCGGTATATTGGCGACCATCGTCTTCGCTCAGCTCCATGCTTTCGCCACTGTGACTCACAATGGCGACCATGTGGTCTCTGGCCTGGCGATCAACATTCTTGCGGCAGGCTTGACGGCAGCCCTGGGTAACTACTGGTTCGGGCAGGGCGGCAACACCCCTAACCTGGTGAACCGGGCCGAAGAATTGAATGCCCGTTTTCAGCCGATTACCCTGCCACTGGCCGATTGGGCCAACCAGAACATTCCCTACCTCGGCTACATTTATTTTGAGCTGATCAGCGGCCACTACGTTCTGGTCTATCTGGCTTTTGCGGCGGTGCCTTTGTGTTGGTTTATCCTGTTCCGCACACGTTTTGGTCTGCGTTTGCGTGCCGTTGGTGAGAACCCTCAGGCGGTAGACACCGCCGGTATTTCTGTCACCAAAATACGTTATGCAGCGTTATTGATGTGCGGCATATTGGTCGGCTTTTCGGGGGTCTATCTTGCCGTTGCGCTGACTGCTCAATTTTCGCCAAACATGAGCGCAGGCAAAGGCTATATGGCACTGGCGGCATTGATCTTCGGTAAATGGCGACCGCGCCCGACACTGATTGCCTGTCTGCTGTTCGGCTTCCTGCAGGCCATCGCCGACCGGAGTCAGGGTGCCGAGGTGTTCGGTATGGCGGTACCGGTGCAACTGGTCGAAGCCTTGCCCTATATTTTGACCGTGGTACTGCTCGGTGGCTTCATAGGCCGCGCTGTCGCGCCGAAGGCAATCGGCAAGCCCTACGTCAAGGAACGCGAGTAACACAACAGGGCGGGGCATGAACCCCGCCCGACTCTCCATTGCTCAGGATTCATCCCTATGTCAATTAATGCCATTCCCACACTCGATGTGTCCCGCTTTGAAACCAACCCGGAAGCCTTCGTCGCTGAACTCGGTGCCGCCTACCAGGCCTGGGGCTTTGCCGGCATCCAGGGTCACGGCATCGACCCATCCGTTGCCATCAACGCCCTGCGCGCCAGCGAAAAACTCTTCTCTCAACCCGATGAGGTGAAGAAACACTACTTCAAGGACAACGGCGGTACCCGAGGTTACACCCCCTTCGGCACCGAAATCGCCAAGAACGCCCAGCATGTCGACCTGAAAGAATTCTGGCACGTCGGCCGTGAAATTGAGGGCGAACCCCCTTTCAAGAACCTGACTCCGAACATCTGGCCAGAAGAAGTGCCCGAGTTCAAAGACGCCATGCTGACGCTCTATACCGCGCTGGATAAGCTCTCAATCACGCTGCTGCAAGCTTTTGCACTCTTCATCGGCGAAGATCGCCACTATTTCGACGAGAAAGTGAATTTTGGCAACAGCATCCTGAGGCCACTGCACTACCCGCCCATCACCGACCCGAACCTGCCCAACGTTCGCGCTGGCGCACACGAAGACATCAACCTTATCACCTTGCTGGTCGGCTCCGAACAGGAAGGCCTGGAGGTGCTGAACAAGCGCGGCGAGTGGGTTGGCATTTCAATGATCGAAGGCACCATCATTTGCAACGTCGGTGACATGCTGCAACGCCTCACCAACCACGTTCTACCCTCGACCACCCACAGGGTCGTCAACCCCAAAGGCGAAGCCGGTAAGGTCTCCCGCTACTCCATCCCCTACTTCGTACACCCCAACCCGGGCACCTCACTCGACGCCCTACCGCAGTGCGTCACCGCGGACAACCCCAAGCGCTACCCACCCATCACCAGCGACGAATACCTGATGGAGCGGCTCCGCGAGATTGGGTTGGTCAAGTGATGGGCTAGTATTGCGGCTTAACCCGCCATGGCACCCGGGTAAGTGTTTTCAGGGTCGCCGTGTACCCATCCATGGGGGCTCGGCAGCGGCCATCCAGGCCGCTGACGTCCCTGAAAACACTTACCCGGGCCCCATGGCTAATCCTCTCGACAAGTCAGTGTTCAAACAAGAACCTTCAAATTGAATCTCTGTGCAACCCCTAAATTTTAACGATTCGGAATTTAATGAAGCCGAAATTGTAAGTGCCGGATGCCCGGTAGGCCTTTCTGAGGGCGTCAGCGGCCTGGATGGCCGCTGCCGAGCCTACATGGATGTATCTACGGCGACCTCAGAAAGGCCTACCGGGCAGCCTGCACGGACCATAGTCAAAAAGCTCCGCCAAGGGAGATGAGGCAGCCAGCACGGACCACTGTCGCAGTCACAAAGCAACATCAGAACTGACCACAGTCGACAAACCGGAATAGACAATGGAACATTCCACCGGGGATTCGTTATGATGAAGCAAAGCGCAACGAGAGTTTCATGGAATGCAGAGGATCAAGCATCTTGCCATTACGGGCGGCACGCACGGTAACGAACTCACCGGGGTGCACCTGCTCAAGCATTGGCGGAACAACCCGGAAGAGATCTGTCGGGACAGCTTTACTACTGAATTGCATTTGGCCAACCCCAAGGCCAACCAGTGTAATCGACGGTACCTGGATGAAGACCTGAATCGGCAGTTTGGGTGGGATGATCTCAATGACCATGCGCTTTGTGGTTACGAGCAGAACCGGGCCAAGTCGCTGAATACCCTTTTGGGCCCCAAGGATGACCCTCGGGTCGACTTTGTGCTTGACCTTCATACCACCACCGCCAACATGGGCGTTACCCTCGTCATCAAAACAGATGACCCCTTCCTGGTCGGCATGGCGTTTTATGTGAAACAGAAAATGCCCGAGGTGACGCTCTTTTTTGAGCCAGCGGAACGCATGGCTGATAACTTTCTGGTGTCTCTGGGTCGGCACTTCGGCTTACTGGTCGAAGTCGGGCCGGTGCCCCAGGGATTGCTGCGTTGGGATGCCTACGAGAATACCCGTCAGGCGACATTGCATTGCCTCGATTACGTGCAGCAGGTTAACGAGACTGGAGAACTGCCGGAATTACCGGAGGTTCAAAGTGGCTTTCATTTTGTACGCAAGGTGAACTTGCCGGAAAACGAACGCGGCGAGTTGACCGCCATGGTGCATCCCAATTTGCAGGATGCCGATTATCAACCCATCAAGCCAGGTGAACCCTTGTTCATGTCACTGGATGGCAAAGCCATTCCCTTTGACAGCGACAGAACCTTGTATGGTGCCTTTATCAACGAGGCGGCCTATTACGACCGCCACATTGGCTTGAGTCTGATGGAACCGGTCGAGATCAAATTGAACCGAACTGGAAGGTGATCACCAGGCTCGGGCCGGACAGGTCCTGAGCTTTCAGTCCATCGATATTGGGGTGTGTCGTCTGACGATAAGCCGCGCCGACGCCGATTTCGAAGAAGTCGGTCAGGTTGACCTCGCCCATAATGCTGACTTCACTGACGAAAATGGCGGCATCGTCCTGACGATTGCCGTCGAGATCAACGATGGTTACCCCACCAAAACCCAGCAAAAGCTTGGTTTCCACATGCACCAACTGGTCTGGCCTATGGGTGTAGCCCAGGATCAGGCCACCGTAGCCCAGCTCCAGTTTCTCGTTGTTGCCAAAATCGGGCTCATTCACCAGACCGTAACCGCCGCCGCCAATAAACAGCGAGTGGTCGCCAGCGGTAAAGGTAGCAGCGCCTTCGCCGCCGATCATCACGGAACTGGTATCCAGGATAGGCCCTATTTTGACCACGGGGCCGCCAAAGCCACCGGCTCTGGCGTTGTCCATATCGATCAGGGTGTCTTTGGCCAATGCAGGAGTTGTCGCCGCCATCAAGGCCAGGATGGCTGTGGTACAGAGTGCTGAACGCCGAATCATGCCGAGTCTCTCCCTTGCTATTTTAGTTTGCATTATGAGCGTTGCGCTGCTCCCGCACCAGAGACGGAAGTCATGGCTGTGAGGAATTGTTCATTTTGTCTTCCAGGCTCTTCAGCTGCGCTTCCAGTCGTTCCAGTTGCTCGCGAGTACGCAGCAAAACCGCCTGCTGTGCTTCGAATTCTTCGCGACTGACGACATCGAGTTTGCTGACTTGCGACTGAATCAGGCTGCGCATGTTGTTGCGAATGTCTTCGCGCGCCTGGCGCCCCTGGCCTAGCAGGTCAGTGGCTTGTTGGCTGATCTGGTCGAGCAGGTCTTCGGGTAATTTCATCTCTGCTTCCTCGTCAAGTCGATGCTAATAAGGTCTGTCGAATCCGCGTCTGATTTGAGTCAGGACAGTGTCAGTGGATTCGACCCATATGAGTGCACAGAAGACGCACACTAATTGTGCGTCGCCCTTTATTGGTGCGCAAGTTTTGATCAATCGCTATGCAGTACCGCCTAACTTATTGATATAAATCAATATTTCGAGTTGGCACGCGCTTCGCTATAGAACCCGAGACAAGTGACACCAATCGCGACCAACCGTTGCGTTGGTCATTGTAACCCGGCTGCAAGCCAGTGGCACTGGTTCTGCAGTCACCCTTCGGGCCGGCGCTGACGTTCAGTGTTTCGGTGTAACAGAAAGGAGCGAACGATATGAAACTCGTATCAGCCATTATCAAGCCCTTCAAGCTGGACGACGTCCGCGAAGCACTGTCTGAAATCGGCGTGCAGGGCATTACGGTGACAGAAGTCAAAGGCTTTGGTCGCCAGAAAGGCCATACCGAACTCTACCGGGGTGCGGAATATGTGGTCGACTTCTTGCCCAAGGTCAAAGTGGAGGTCGGCATTGCCGACGAGCTGCTCGACCGGGCCATCGAAGCCATTTCCAAGGCCGCCAACACTGGCAAGATCGGTGATGGCAAAATCTTTGTAACCCCGCTGGAACAGGCGATTCGCATCCGTACCGGTGAAACCGGCAACGACGCGATTTAAGCCGATTGAATTAACGGGAGAGTCCTAACAATGAACGAAATTGCCGAACTGTCATACGCGCTTGATACCTTCTACTTTTTGATCTGCGGTGCTCTGGTCATGTGGATGGCCGCTGGTTTCTCCATGTTGGAGTCTGGCCTTGTACGCGCCAAAAACACCACAGAAATCCTGACCAAGAACATCTCCTTGTACGCCATCGCCTGTATCATGTACCTGGTCTGTGGTTACGCCATTATGTACGAAGGCGGCTTCTTCCTGGCCGGTATCACCGATGCCGGTGATGATTATTACTCGCCTTCTTCAGACTTCTTCTTCCAGGTGGTCTTTGTTGCTACCGCCATGTCCATCATCTCTGGTGCCGTGGCTGAGCGTATGAAGCTGTGGGCATTCCTGGCATTCGCCGTGATCATGACTGGCTTTATTTACCCAATGTCAGGTTCATGGACCTGGGGTGAGCTGGACGTGTTCGGTATGTACAACCTGGGTGATCTTGGCTTTAGTGACTTTGCCGGTTCAGGCATCGTACACATGGCCGGTGCGGCTGCGGCTCTGGCGGGTGTTCTGTTGCTGGGTGCTCGTAAAGGCAAGTATGGCAAGAATGGCCAGATCAACGCCATCCCCGGTGCCAACCTGCCGCTGGCGACCCTGGGTACCTTCATCCTGTGGATGGGCTGGTTCGGTTTCAACGGTGGTTCTGTATTGCAAACCTCCACTATCGATACTGCAAACGAAGTGGCCATCGTCTTCCTGAACACCAATACGGCCGCCGCTGGTGGTGCTGTTGCTGCCCTGATTCTGGCGCGCCTCTGGTTCAAGAAAGCTGACCTGACCATGGCCCTGAACGGTGCCCTGGCCGGCCTGGTGACCATTACTGCTGAACCTTCAACGCCTACTCCTTTCGTTGCGACCTTGTTCGGCATGATTGGTGGTCTGGTGGTGGTGTTCAGTATTGTTACCCTGGACAAACTGAAAATCGACGATCCCGTTGGTGCCATCTCCGTGCACGGCGTGGTGGGTCTGCTGGGCTTGCTGCTGGTGCCAATCACCAACTCTGATGCCAGCTTCTTCGGCCAGATCATCGGTGCTCTAACCATATTCATCTGGGTCTTTGTTTCCTCGCTCATCGTCTGGGGTATTATCAAGGCGGTCATGGGAATTCGCGTCAGCGAAGAGGAAGAGTACGAAGGGGTCGATATTGCCGAATGCGGTATGGATGCCTATCCTGAGTTTACTACCAGCGGCAACTAAGTTGACCGACAGGTAAACGATCAAAAAGCCCCGACTCGTTCGGGGCTTTTTTATGCCCCAGGACTCATATTCCCGTTTTGAACACTGCCCAGAGTGCGCTATCCTTGGGGTGAACCCCTTTGACTGGCCTATCTCCGAGGTAACTTATGAAACTGGTAACTGCTGTAATCAAGCCCTTCAAGCTCGACGACGTTCGCGAGTCGTTGTCTGAGGTCGGTGTCCAGGGCATCACAGTGACCGAAGTCAAAGGCTTCGGTCGTCAAAAAGGCCACACTGAACTGTACCGGGGTGCCGAATATGTGGTCGACTTCCTGCCCAAGATCAAGCTGGAAATCGCCATTGATGACTCAAAAGTCGAAGCCGTGATCGATGCCATTTCCAAATCCGCCAATACCGGCAAGATTGGCGATGGCAAAATCTTTGTTGCGTCTCTAGAACAGGTGATTCGTATTCGTACCGGTGAAACCGGCGAAGACGCTGTATAACCTGGGCGTGATCCGTTAGCAGGGGCGTCAGCGATGCCCTTGCGCCTTAATGCTACATCTCCTCAATATTGCCTGATGGTCAGCCTTATTTGTACTGCTCAATCAGCCCCCGATACTCTTCGACCTGGCTGTCAAAGAGCGTATTCAACTCGTCCTCATCCATATAGACAACAGGCATGCGTATAACGTCATTGGTGACCTCTATGAATCTCGGGTCTCTTGTTGCCGTCTCCAGTGCGCGTGACAGGATTTCGACCTGTGAGTCCGGTGTATTGGCGGGAACGGCGACGACTCGAACGGCGTGCATGCTGACGTCATAGCCCAGCTCACGCAAGGTCGGTACATCCGGGTAATAGACGAGGCGATCGTCTGCGAGGCTAGCCAGTACCCGCATCTGGCCGGAGTCTGTGTAGGCGCTATGAGTGCCGCCGCTGAAAGCAACGTCAGCATCCCCCGATATGATGAGTGGAGCCATACCAGCACCACCAGTGGTCGGCACGATTCGAAAAGACAGGCCCTCCTGATCTGCGATCAGGTTGATCATGAAACGATCCTGAATATTCTGTGAGGCATAAATCATGTTCGGGTTGCCGCGAGCGTAGTCCAGCAAACCCTGCCAATCGGAAAAGGGCGTGTCTGGGCCAGTCACCAGAGCGGGCTGATCCAGAGTAATACCCGCGACATAGCGAAAACTCTGGTAATCATAGGAAGCTGGAGTCGCCAGAGGTGCGAAGGTGAAAGGCAGTGACAAGCCATATTGAAAGAGGTAGCCCTGCTCTGGGCTGCTGGCGAGCATGGCCGCAGCAATGCCACCACCAGCGCCGGGTTGATGCAAGAGATTGACCGGCTGGCCCAATAATTCTGCCAGGATGGGCGCCAGAACTCGGGCCTGCACATCGGTGCTGCCGCCGGGGTTAAAGCCAATCAGTAGAGTCAATGGACGGTCAGGAAAGTCTGAGTTGGCATGACTGGCAACGGGCAAGGCCAAACACAACAGGATGGCCAGAAGGGTACTTGAAATGACATCGTTGTTCATCGCTGTACTTCCACTCAGATCCAACGCCTTCAGATCCTTTGTGGCACGTCAGAAACAATTCAACAGGAGCCTGCTGGAGTTGAAGCCGACACTCAGTTCGGGGTAACTGCTGAAAGTATAGCATTGCACCGCCAGGTTGCCATTTTTGACATCCCGACGGTTAGGAACGCTCTGGCACGGCGATATTTGCTGTGGGGCGAAAGGCGTTACCAGCGAGTCGTCATGCTGGCGGGAGGTGCCTTAGGCTTGCTTGCGCTAACGCAGAGGCCTATGGGCTGCATCTGCGTTAGGGGTATCACCTCTTAGTCGTCTTCCTGCTCGTCGGTGTCCGGTATGACTCTCCACACTGCGGTGCAATTGGAGCAAGTTCCTGCGGGGCTGGCGGTAAACCAGAGCGCATTGCCCACCAGCGTCAGGTTGTCGATAAAACGAAAGGACTGCTCCAGACGAAGATTACCGCTACTTTGCCCCGAAATGGCGTAGATTCCTTGGCGAGCGGAATCGGTGACCCAGGCAAATTCACCAGCGGATACCGAACGCTCGCGGTTTGATTCGGCCCATACTGTTTCATCGTCGACCAGAACCGGAAGGGTACCACTGACGGTGCCATTGCTGATCCACCAGCGATTTCTCAATTCCTCGTCAGCATTGCTGGGGGATTGAAAAATGAAGCGATCACCGACAGCTAGCGTATTCCGGTTCAGAATATCCTGAACGGTCCAGCCAGCACCCAAACTGCTTTTCCAGTAGCCAGCGGTGCTCCCGATTGTGCCGTCGCTGTAGGCCAGCCTGGCATCAAAACGCCAGCCATTATTGGTGGTCATGTCCTCGTCATAGTGATTGGCGAAGAAATACAGGCGATCATTGGCGACGGTGACGTTATAGGCATTGCGAATGTCGGCGTTGGCAGGTTGATCCGGGTCGGGATTGAACAGCCGTGTTGTTGCTCCTGTACCAGACAGGTACCGCCACAGGGCCGGGCCATCGTCGTCGATCGCCTTGAAGTAGATACTGTTGCCGACACTGATCATTTCGGACGGCGCGCGACGATTCGTTGAGCCGCTGTCCATGCGCCAAACTTCGGTGGTTGCGCCGGTTTCCGGGTTGATGCGGTGCAAACTTCTGTGGCCGCTTTCCGTGCTGGAAGCATAAAACGCCCCCTGATGCCCAATGAGTTTGTTACCCACGCCGCCATTGTAAGGTTCGAAGGAGGGCAGTCTGAATGCTCCTCCATCGGACGCCGCGTCAATGAAGAAGATCCGGTCACGGGTATCTGCTGGGTAGTAAGCTACAAAAGCCACGCGATCTCCGACCGAAGCGAACTGGCGCACATTCGGGTTAGTGCTCAGCCCCAGGGTATTGCCTGAAACAGCAAGCTGGGTACCTTCGGGGGTTCCGTCCGTCACCCATATATCGGCGCCGCCTCCGGCATCACTTGTCCGATCTACCATAAAGTAGAGTTTGCCATTGTGTTCGTGTACCTGGTTTGTATTTCTGCGAATGGTGGTATAGGTTTCGTCGTCAAGCGCAATTTCGGTGGTGCTTTCCAGGCTCCCCAGGCTAGCCCAGAATTCCAGCCCATAGAACTTTTTGACGATAGCATAGGCGCCCGCAGAGAAAATCCGATTGGGATTTTCAAATCCAAGGTCCCTGCGCTCAAGCACACGATCGGCTGCAGTGCCCGGTGCTGCATCCGGGTCTTCCGGCATGGCTGTTAGAATGCTGGAGAGCCTTGTTCGGCCATCTTCCGCAGCGGCTTCAAGTTGCACCCAGTAGGGCTGATTGTTGGTCAAGTCGGCCAGGATGTAGGGTGAGGTAATGTCGTCCTTGTATTGAGCACCATTGTGAACAAGGCAGTTTTCCACGCCCCCAGTCAATGGCTCTTCAGCCAGGCAGAGATTGAATGTGACATCTGTGAAACTTGCCTGATTCCAATCGACGGTAATGGTTGCATTGCCTTCTGACAGGCTCATGCTCAGACTCGGAAGTGGATCTGGATCTGGATCTGGATCTGGATCTGGATCAGGGTCAGTACCATTTTCTATTTCATCTTCTGTGGTGTCACCATTGCCATTGCCATTGCCATTGCCATTGCCATTGCCATTGCCATTGCAGGCAGCAAGCGTCAATGTCAGTAGTAATGCGATAATCATGCGCGGGTCTAACGTCATTGTCGGTACCTTTTTTGTAGAATCATGGCAACTGAAAATCACCATCAAAAGATCTTGTCGTGGCCTTTCAAATAGCTCCATAAACTGCAGCAATGCTTTTTTAATGAAAAGCAGGACCTTTGCCGGGCTTATCAGGGGACAAGTTTGCTCAAGGAATAACGTCCTTATGTTTACTGCTGGTCCGCATTTTGGCCCCGCAGGAACTTCAGCAAGGCCCAAGCCGGGGGGTGGTACTAATGGCCGACCTTCTGCAGAGAGTCTGTCGCCACCTTTCTATGAATACACCGGCCTAATAATGCAACAAAAGCAGGGGCAGACAATTACCCGTTTGGGTTAGCCCAGCCCTCACCCAGAGGGCTTTACACTTCTTGTGTAATGCGTGGGTATCTTGCTGATATTGAGTAGCATATTGTCGCTGACCCTCAAGTGAGCGATGCACAACTTTCGTTACTTGAGATCGTGAAGGTCGCGTTTATTCGGTATGAACCTCATGCTTTTCAGGATGCTTTATGCATGCTTCTGAGCGGGCGAAAACATATTTCAGGGTAGTGCTTGTTTTATTAGATTAACCGCTGTCTTGGGTTAGCCTAAAAAGGGGATTGATTGGCAGGGGGATGTCTCGCAGTATAATCTTAAGATTATAAAAATCATCTTTCTAATATCCGAATAGTCTTAAAGAAAGCGCCGGATAAACATGCATGGCGTGGTCAAAATACTGGATGCTCCGATATCCGGAAAAAGGAAATGCGAAATCATGAAACATCACCTCCCCGTTAAATTGTCGATGATGGCTATCATGATTGGCGCTCTTGTCGGTTGTGACAATGGCTCTTCAAGCTCCAACGAAAACGCGAACGTGACACCGGAAGACACAGAGCAGGAAACCGCCTCACTGCCGGAAACCAAGTGGCTGAGAGTCTACTCGGGTGACCTCTGCCCGATTGAAGGTGCGAGGGTGCTTGTGAACAACGACCAGGGGGCCCTCGTTGGCGAGCGAACCACTGATCAGGAGGGTCGCCTAGATCTTAATGACTTACCTGAAGAGGGAAGTCTGGGGGTTGTACGCAGACTGACGTTGTCGACATTTAGCGGAACCAGGACACTAACGGCCATTCAACACTACGACGTCGCCGTGCTTGGTGACGCTTCGACCATCCATTTTGCTGGTTCCGAACCTGAGTGTGAGGAAGATTCGAATACCAATGCTGGAGCAATCACCGTGGTCATAGAGAATGCTGCGGACTTTTCCAGCTACAGATATTCCACAGGCAATATTAATGATAGCCCACCAGACTCTCCACTGACGATTGGCCTTGAAGGGGATCAAGCCGTCATCATTGGCAATATTTCCGGTGGTGGCAGGCGCTACGCGCTGCTTGATATATCGACCCTGGAAGCCGGTGATGAAATCGAAATCTCACTTGACAAAGCGATGCGAGAGATTGATGTCACTGCCAATGCCGATGTGAATCCTGGTACAGTCAGCAATTATTGGTTCAGCGAATCGGGTCACCGCTTCAATCTGGGCAGTACGGGCTCTTTCGGTCCATCTGTGACTGTAGATACTCTGGATGAGCCGGGCAGAGTGGCGATTTACAGTCAATCTATACAAGATCCATCTCGCGTCGACGAATCCGTATTCGGTGATGCACAGACGGCTACTGAATTAGTATTTGAAGCGCGCAACAGCGATTTGCAAAGTGTCACGTTGGCGGATAATCGGTTTTACTACTGGACCTCTGTAGACCAAACCGGATTCACCCTGGGCCAGATTGATTATGGCAACGTTGTTCATGGTTACATGGCACAGGGAGCGCCTGAGCCATTGGTAATGCCGGATGTCCCATCGGACCTATTGGTGCCTGGTGATGTAGTAGAGAATAAGTCCTTTCTTATCTATACGATGGATCCACTTGAATACTCATCATCAATGGCTGCTGCAGGGCTCAGAGTGAATGGCAATCGGGCGACTTTAATTGGACCGGTTGATTACACTGAGGAGCGATCGGCTGTTTATAGTGCGCGGTGGTAAGGCTTTCTTTTCACAGCAATGGTAACCAAGCCAGAAAAACCTTACTTGCATGCATGGATTTCAGTGGCCAGCTGTTCAATCGGCTTTACCGGCAACAGTGCTGCCGCACAAACAGGTCAGTGTTCGATCTTCCATGATGCCCAGAGTCTTGTTGAGGTGTTTTCTAGCAGTTGCGAATGGAATAGATTGAATTCATAAGGGTTGAAGGGGTCGTCAGAACGACCCCAATAGAACTACGGCTCAATACTAATCGGTAAAAAGATATTACCAGGAAAACTGACAGAGCCTGTTGCCGCACTTTCGGCTTCAAGGTTATAGAATAACTCAGTACCTTCGTTGGTACCATCCGTTACCCATAATGCAAATCCGATACCTGAACGATCATTTCCGGAAAACAGCAAACGACCATCTGGCAGCACAAAGTGCGGTACTGGCCCACTATTTGTGGTGGAGCCACTGCCACCTGTGCCTGGGTTCAAGTCTTTGACGAGTCGAGTATTGTCGGTTGTACCGTCCGTTACCCAGAGCTCTCGGCCATGAGTGCTATCGTTCGCGACAAAATAGACGCGATCCTCTACTGCAACAAACCATTGAGGATCACTGTTATTGAAGGTTCCCGAACGAATGTCTTTCAACAAAAAGGTTCCCTCTGCAGAACCGTCCGTTACCCAGGGTTCCTGGCCATTTACGCCATCATCGGCTCGGAAGATGGCTTTACCGTCACCGATGGCCGTAATCCTGAACGGGCTTGAGCTGTTTTCACCCGGATTGATGTCTTTGACCAGGTAGGTACCTGCTTCAGTACCATTGGTTGCCCAGAGCTCAATGCCTTCATTGGGTGTTTGGGCTCGAAACAGAATGAGTTCGTCTGAAATTTTTGTGAACTGTGCGTCAACACCTTCCCGGTTGTAATCATCTCTGATGGTCTTGACTTTATAGGTGCCTTCACTCGTACCGTCGGTTATCCATGGACCCCACTTTCCATTTTCTGCATCCTGAAAGTAGAAAATGGCTCTGCCATCATTGAGAGAGGTTAATCCTTGGGGCGATAGTCTTTCACTGTATATGACCTGTGTGCCGGCTACGGAACCATCGGTGACCATCAACCCCTGAAATTCAAACCCGGTTTCGGTATCAGGAATAAATAAACCGCTGAAAACAGCTTTACCATTCCCCAGAGGGGTTAGAAACTTTGGATCAATGTCTTCAGCGAGTACATTAGTACCCTGATCCGTGCCATCAGTCACCCAAAGGCTCCGTTTTGAGTCGCCTCCTGTGCTTCTGGCTGTAAAAACAACCTTTCCGTCATCGAGTTGGGTAAGGTTATTGGGGGAGGACCCATTGCTGTTGTAGATATTCTTTACCAGGTATGTACCAGACAATGTACCATCTGTACGGAAAAGTTCAGTTCCGGTATCGTCGTCCTCGCTGCCGGCGAAAAGGTAAACGTTTGGTGCCAATTCAACGGGCTGAGTGGCTGTAGACACGCCGCCACGGTTGCCAGCGAAGAGGTCAATCGGATAGAGCTCATTCGCGGTACTGTCTACACTGACCCAGAATTCGCTGCCGTACCCTGGTACGTTGGCTACGAAGAGAATACCCTGTGCCAGTTCAGTGTCGTCAACATTCGTGTCTGAACCGCTATCATCATTTTCCGAATCTTCATTCCCGGGCGGCACGGTTTCCGCTTGCGTATTATCATCAGTGTCTTCTGTATCATTTGACGACGAACTGGCAGAGTCATTGCAGCCCTGGAGTGCCAGCACGGTCGTTAGAACGAATAGAGTCGACTTTAATTTGAGTGTCATGCTACTACCTACCTGTTTGATTTTTAGTAAATCCATTAGCTGAGCACCGAAAGGTGCTCATTGTTTATCAGTGTCGGTTAACTGCCTGAGTATTGGTTATTACGGTTCGAGTACCCGGAGATTCACCGGTACAGTTGGTTCCTGAGAAAGCTCGGTAAAACTGCAGGGCATTATCAAACCCCAGAATTCTATCGCCATTCAATCGGCCAGAAATAATTTCAAAGCCGGTGCGGGTGCAACCACCAGGGGAGACGTCCTCAAAGCTAGCAAAGACACTGAAGCAATCCCGGTTGCCGGTTATATAAGCTCTACTGGCTATGCCTGTATCACTTTCACTATCGTGCAGGCCCCGGTATTCGTAGTCTATGGAACCGTCGGGGTTCTGATTGTCAAACTGATATTGATAGCCGCTGATGGTGTCGTTCGGGTCCCGAGTTTCATCGTCGTCATAAACCAGGGACAGGTGGTCTGCCTGATAGGTACCACTGAGGGCAGGGGGTGTTGTTCCCGGGTGGATGCTGGCGCCCAAAGTCCGGAGTTCTTCGATCAATCCAGGGGTAAACAGCTCTGCCAGGTCTGATGGCAGGTTGACGGTATCGTTTTCGAGGTTGACCCCACAGCTACGGTTGGCATCGGTAGTCAGAATGTCAAAGCTCCGCTCGTTGCTGGTATAGCCGATGGAGCGCACACCATTGCGGTTCAAGGCGGATTTGGCAGCGTCCGAGCCGTCGCCGGCTGAGGCTGAGAGAAAGCGAACCGCAAAGGTGCCGCCTTCATCATAACTCGCAGCGCCGGCATGGACGCCAGCCCGACAGAGGTTGCTGTTTTCACGATAGAGTTCATTGCCCCAGACTTGACGGTTCAAAAAGCTGTAGGAGGCGGGCAAGGGTGGGCATTGGACGATGGCAATGCCAGGGTCGCCGAGCTCCTGGCGGACCATGGCGCCAGTCGTTACCCAATCGATATCGAGAGGGTTGTCCAGTGGAATGCGACCGCCCAACGCCATCAGGCCTGGATCAAAAGTACCCTGACGAATGCGTTCGGCCAGTTGAGCGCTGCGCGCGGTGGCGGCAAAGTCTGGCTCGCCTGTGAATCCGACATCGAAGACGCAGTTGTTGAACTCGACGCTGGGGTTGGTTACTCCTGCCGCCTCGCAGACGGCTTCGGCAAAGGCCCTTTCTTCTGTTGCAAGATCATCAATGGTGCGTCGAAATTCGGGAAAGGCTGGATCGGTAAAACTGGCAGTGTTTTCACCAGGTGCATAATCAAACAATGAGGTGGCATCGGTGATGCGCCAACTGTCGATGAAGTCATCGTATAAGGCGTCGAGGTTGTCAGGATCAATGGCCGCGTCCGAACTCCGCGGGGTGAAGTCGTCCATTGGGTTATCGCTGACTCTACCCAGCAGGCCTCGAGTATCGGGCAACAACTGTACGTTCTCAATGTCCGGTAAATCGACATAGACATTCAGGAACTGTCTAGACGGGTATTGAACAATGGAAATCAGGTGGTCTCGCCCGGCGATCTGAAGAGTGTTCCCGACCAGAGAGATTTGCGCATCGGCTTGTTCAATCGGATAGCGCCCGAGCAATAACGGGTCGATGATCTCGCCATTAATGCGAATGCGCTCAGCCCAGGGGGCTTGCTGTGTGAAGGTGACCCGCGTATCACCCAATTGCACGGCGGCGGCTACGGCGGCCGAGGCGTTATCCAGATTGCGCCAGGGCTGCGTGCGAATCTGAACCTCCATGTCAGTGTTCTTTGCCAGGGTGAACTCACCCACGGCCATCATGTCGTACTTGCTACCGTCGAAAGTGGTCATGTGCGGGTCCCCGTTGTTTTCGCCACAACGCGGAGTCACACAGAGAGGGCGCCGACGTCGGTTGTTCTCGTTAGGGAGCCCGTAGTTTGGCGGTGGTGGTTTGGGCGTCATGTTCTCCAGCGCCTGGTCGAAGCTGCTCTTCGCCCCCTGACCAAACTCCTTGAAGAAGTCGGCAACGCATTGGTTGCCAAAGTTGCACCCTTCAAGGCCATCTTTCATGCCGTCGATCATGTCGCTGGCCTTCGCAGGCACCATGCCTTTGGTACTGCCCTCGCGTGCTACGCCGAGCTGGTTGGTGTAAAGCAGTACTTCTGGTCCGTCGAGTCGCTCTAGTCCAAAAAAGCTGATCTGGTTGGCTGCCATGCGCGCCTGTAATAAGGCGATGCCGTCTTCAGTGTCCGGATCCTGTTGCGACGGAGCGCCCTGAGCGAAGGCGTAATCGACCAGCAAGGCATCGCCAGGCGCCAGGACGGAGGCATCGAGGAAGGTCAAATCAATACTCAATTCATCGTCAAAGGAAATGCCGCGGTTAGCGTCTGCGCGTGGGGTGGCCAGCACTGCCACTGCAGTCTTGCCATTATACTCCAGTAATCCAGCGACAAGTTCGATGTCGGTACGAGGTTGCAAGTCGGCGGAACCTGACTGAGGTTGCAGTAACTCTGGCTGCAACACCGTTGACAGAGGCGTAAAGTTAACACCCTCCATCAATTCGATGCGGTCTTCAGGAAAAACCAGGGTCGCCAGATGGTTAATAATGGCATTTGTTATGTTTTTCTCTGCGTCGTGCGGGCTAAGGCGTCGCCAGCGCTCAAAAATCCAGAAATCCTGAGTGTGCCCAAGGGCTTCGAGATTTTCTGTTGTGAAGCGCCATTCAGCCGCAGTCTCGAGGGAGGTTCCTGCTTCACTGGCAAGGCCCGACAAAACCCTTGCCTCGTAGGTGGTGTCAGGTTGGAGAAGGGTTGATGGTGTGAACCGAAGTGTCTGCCCGTCTTCAGTTAAGGCCAGGCTTCCATTGACTGCATCACTTTGATCTTCCGGGCTCAGCACAAAGCTGTATTCACCGTTAAGCATGCTGGCATCGATGGGCTGATCAAAATTGGCTTCTACTGATGTGTCAAGTCGCACACTGGTCTCGTTGTTGTTGGGTACAACGGACAGCAACTCAAGCTGGGAGCTGCTTTGATCGATTTCAGACTCGTTGTCTGAATTGCCCGGTCCGCCACAGGCAGAGAGCAACGCACCAATTAAGAGGGAGAACGAGACTTTAAGGAAAGGGCTACTGTGATTCATTGTTTTACTCAGATCTTGAAGTGACGCCGGATAATTTTTGTCAGCGTTGTAGAGCAAGCATCCATGCTTGCGGAATAGTCATCCGAGACGGCTATAAGGCGTGCTTATTGAATGACGATTGGATCAAGCCCGTGGATCGAAGGCAGAGTCCGAGTAGGACTCGGGTGTTTCATCATTAAACTGAATATCAACGCCCGATTGCTTGAACTGAATCGTCAAGGTATTGCCATCAGCCCCTTCAATGATCAACTGTCCAGTCGTTGGAGAGTCCAAACGGTTGATACCATTGGTGCTAGCGGTTAAGGTGCCGTTGTCTTCTTCATTGGTGTATTCATCTTCAAAATATAGGTTGCCAGAGAAAAATGCAGATGCTGGCGTGCGCTCGAGTTCAACGTCGTCATAGCGGGTTGATCCAAATTCTCCCTCAACCGTGACATTAATATTGCTGATGCGGTAGTCACTATCGCTGTTGTATTCGTAAGTGAGTTCACCGCGATACTGTGTTCCGGTTCCATAGTCGAAGAATAAACCCACGATCCAGCCTTCGTTGTACTCAGTGGAATAAGGTTCCAGGCTTAGGGTACCGTCCATGTGACGATTGTTTCCGAAGTAGGTGGTCCAGCGGCAATCATCGTAGGTGAAAAGGAAACCACCTTCTTCTGTCTCTGAGCGAATCACATCGCCGGAAGATGGGCACAAAGATGCCAGTGAGTCTCCTTCGGCCAAAGTGGCATCCGGGCTTTGTGTTGTGTAGTCATTGTGCAAACGAGCAAGATTGGCCAGAAGGTAGGCGTCACGATCATCGGTAGTTGTCCCCCATGACCCAAGATCATTCCAGTACATCCTCCGATAGACAAATTGAGCGATAAACAGTTTATTGTCTTTAGTGATGGCGCGCAGCTGGTCAGAGGGTGTTTGACCTCCGGTATTCTGATCATCGCCTGTACTGTGGTCATCACCACTGCTTCCTTCGCTGTCACTGTTGCAAGCTGTCAACAGCAGTACTGCGCTGGTGAGTAGTATCAACCCTTTACTGTGAATGGACTTGTTCATCGATTCTTTCCTTCTATAGATTTTAATTGTAGAGACTGCAAATTTTGTTCAAATCCTTTGCGCAATTGATTGAAACAAACAGAGCCACCTATGGTTCAGGTTTTTCCGGCAGTGAATGGGTGCTGGTTCGGAACTGAAGGCAGCAAATTAGGCCGCCAGGTCCAAGACTACTCCATGGAACCCTATTACACGTCCATGACGCAATCCCTTGTTTGGGTTAGCCGATTTCAAGAGCCAGGGTCAGTAATAGTGCGATGATCATGCACGGGTCTAACGTCATTGTCGGTACCTTCTCTATTTTCGAATCATGGCAACTGAGAATCGCCATCAAAAACTTTCCGTTGCCTTCTAAATTGCCTTATAAAATTCGGCAATGCTTTTTTGAGAGAAAAAGCACTTTTACCCGGCTACTGAAGGGAAATGTTTGTTCAAGGAGTAACGCCCTGTTGTTGACTGCTGGTATGCATTGTGACTCGACATGGGCTTCTCAAAGACCCAAGCAAGGGGCATTGCTCATGGCCGGCTATTTAGAGAGCGCCGATCACCACTATCCATTAAATTTACCAGCCTAATAATGCAACAAAAGCGGGGTCATACAATTACCCATTCGGGTTAGCCCTGGCCTCACCCACACTCACGCAGAGGCCAGTACTTTTGTTGTGTAATGCCTTAGCAATCTTGCTGAAACCGGTGAGCCTGGGTGCTGCACATCCAGCGAGCGGTATACCACTTTCGTTATTTTATATTGTGAAAACTGCGTTTATTCGGTATGAATCTCATGTTTAACCGGAATTTCCATGGTTTCTTTTAATGAGGTAGGAATATATCAGGTCGCTGCTTGTTCGAATAGATTAAACTTTGCTATGGGTTAGCTTAAATGGATGATTGAGAAGGGAGGTTATATGGCGTTATATAAAGGAGTTCTCTCAATGCCTTTTTTACAGAGGCATCTCCCCTGAAATAACTCTGACAAATGACAGCAAAATGAGCGCTCAATCTCCCCTTTTTTGGGCCACCTTGCTTTGTGTATCCAGCCTGACATTGTCTGGCTGTAACAGCAGTAGCGACGGTGGCGCCGCCTCAAACGATCCGCCCACAGGAAATGGTAACGGTAACGGCGATGGTAATGGAGGCGGTAGCGGTGACGGCAATAACGACGGTGATGGCGGTGGTGATAGTGGCACCCTCAGTGTTGTTCGAACCTATCCAACAGATGGTGCGACCCTGGTGCCCCTGAATGCCATCATTCGCGCCGAACTGAATAATGATATTAACGAGTCGTTTCAGGATGAGTTGATCAAGCTTTACCAGGGCGCGTTGGAAGTGTCGGGCCAGGGCCGGAGTACCGATTTACCCTATAATGAGATCCGCTTTACCCCAGCAAGCCCGCTAGAAAAAGACACCGAATACAGTGTTACGCTCTTTGCCGACCTGGAAGACAATGAGTTCAATGAGCTCGGTGTGAATTACAACTGGACCTTTCGAACGCTGGCGAAAGACTGGACGACAGAATCCTCCTTAACGGCCGATCTTGAAGCCGCTTATCTCAGTCGTGGTGAAAACAACAGCAGAACAGGTGATCGTTATGATGGTCCCGAAATCGCGATGAATGTGCAGGGTGACGCCGTTGTCGCATGGTCCAGTGTTTTAAGCCTTGACTCTGGTGTGATAGAGACAGACCTTGTTGTTCGGCTTTTTGATTCAAGTACCGGACAGTGGTCGTCTCCGGAGGTATTGGGTCGGCATGAGTTTCGGGATAGTGGTGACGGTGGGGCTTATCGCCCTGGCATCGCGATCAACGCAGGTGGTGACATCCTGGTTGCGTACCCAAGCAATAACGAGACTGGCCAGTCCATGATCGTTTATCAATGGGATGGTGTTGATTGGAGTGATACAATCATCGCAACAGATAGTATTGAATCAACATTTGATGCTAATGGTTACTACCGGTCGGCGCGTGTGGCTCTGGATGATAGCGGCTCTGCAGCTGTCGTTTGGGGGCAGCGATTGGATACGTTGGACTCACTAGACGATTCTACGTCTCCTTTTATTTGGGCGTCACACTTTGATGAGGCGTCAGGTGAGTGGGACGATGATCCGACTGGCCTCAGTCTCGCCATGAGACATGGTGGCACACCAGGCAGTAGTACAGGTCAATCCGCTTTGTACTTCAGGTTGCTTGAATAAAGGAAGCTTCGACGCTGGTATCTTTGGTACCAGCGTCAGTTCGAAGGAATCTATCAGTCTGACTCGCGAGCCAGAATGGTTACACGATTACCGACAGCGATGACGTTGTCGGCATTCAGGGCATGGACACCTCTCAAGGCCGTATTCTCGTTGAAGCCAGTCGGCAAGTCCGTCACGCTTTCTTCGTACCAGGTGATACCACCATTTTCTGTGTAGAAGATTTTGGCGACTGCGTTGTCGGACCCTATGCCATTACCAACCAGCCAGCCACGTTGCGCATCGACAAAGGCCATATCATAGATATTCATGCCACCGTCCTGGAAAGCCAGACTCCATGTCAAACCCCCATCCGTAGTTCTCATTACTCTGGAAACGCCAGCAAGGTAGCCATGATTGTTGTCGACGAATTGAACGAGATCAAAGCGGTCAGCATAAGGGCCGATTTGCTCGTAAACACCTGTTTTCCCTGTCTGCCAGTTCACACCACCATCGGTGGTGTAATAGTAGCTGTCGTTGGTCTCGTCTTCTGTGTCTCGGCCTACAGCCCAGCCGTTCATGGTGTCAACAAAGGAGACACTCAGAAAGGGAAGCCCATTGCCAAAGTCGAATGCGACTTTGTTCCAGGTGTTGCCACCATCGGTGGTGTGCAGGATAAAGCGGTCACTTTCCTCGACAGTGAGGGCATTGTGGCCGCCTGCTATCCATCCATGAGTAGCACTGACGAACTCGATATCGAAAAACGTGCCTTCATCGGAGATTGGGTGGCTTTGTTCGCTCCAGGTTGCTCCCGCATTTTGCGTTCGTAGTATCATGGGAGGATTACCCGATGAGAGTCCGCCGACAATCCAGCCATTGTTTTCATCCACAAAGTGGACGCCGGTAAGCCTGTTCCAATAGTCGTTGACATACTGCGTCCAGGTGCCGCCACCATCCGTAGATTTTAAAATGAGGGCACCGATTCCTCCGAACTCGCTGGGTGTTCCCTGTCCCACTGCCCAGAGGGTATTCTTATCGAGCTGAAAGATGCTGTAGAGTGAAGAGGTTGGTGTCTTGTCTGCATCGATTAGCGTCCAGCTTCTGACATCGGCGTCGGGAGTCGTTCCGTTTCCATTGTCTGTATCCGATGGATCCGTACTACTGCTTGAACTATTGCAGCCTGACAGAAGTACAGCCGCCGCTGTCAGAATAGAAAGAAATGCGGGTTTTACATAGTGGGTGTTCATGATTGATGTTTCTCCATGAGTATTGAGATAAGGATCAGTTGTACTCTTTACATCAAAACCGCCTGAAAGGAGGTTTCCTGTTCAGGCGGTATGGTTTGACAGCAAGGTTCAACCCTTTATCACTACTGCATTTGTACTTTGAGAATGTGGTTACCCTCGCCAAGCAAGTAAAGCGTGTCATCTTTTCTCGCCAGCCCTCTCAAGGGGTGACTCAATTCATAGGCTTGCCAGGATTCGCCGTTGTCGCTTACCCAGAGTGTGTTGCGGCCATCGTCTTTCAAGTAGAACCTTTCACCATCGTTAAAAATATTGCTGGCGGTGACGACTGCTTCCTCAGGGAATTCGGAAGCAGACCACGTTAAACCACCGTCAGTACTGTAAGCCGTGCGACTGTGAGATGTTGTAGGCGCAGCTGCGACAACCTTGTTGCCAATAGAAGAAAGCCGTACAAAGCCCATATTGGTCGTATTTATGGCACGTTGAGACGTCGTCCATTCGTCGCCATCCGAGCTGAGTCTTGCCCAACCGCCAAAGCTGATGACGAGGTAGCCGTTATCTGTGGCGACCAGGCTTCTGGAGGCATCGGGCGCCTCATCGAGGGTGCAGCCGGAGGGTGTGCAGATGGCAAGAACATCATTTGCGAGATTGTTGCCAACCATGGCCATCCAGACGTCATTTCGACCCGCTACATGAGAGAAGAAAACATTGAGTCCTCCAGTTCGAGGATCTACTACAGACCAACTCTCTCCGTCCAGGCTGTGGGCTACGGTGTTAGTGCCACTGGCAACAAAACGTGTTCCCGTCCAGGCGATGTCGGTAAGGTAGGGCGAACCAGTGAGCGTGACTTCACTCCAGTCGGTACCGTTATCACTGTAGACGGCGCGACCATTCTCACTGATAGCAACCATCCGGCCCAAGTCGTCTTTCGCCATTTTTTGCCAGCCGTTGGCGGTGAGCGTCGTTTCGCTGTCTGTGCTCCAACTAGTGCCATTGGTAGAGGAGACGATAGCGCCATTGTTGCCCACAGCAAAAAAGCCTTTGGAGGTGTGGGTAATGTCATTGAGCGCATCGGAGTTTACGGTGGTGACGCGCTCCCAGGTGGCCTCGTCCCCGGCTCTCTTGTGGATAGAGCCTTTATTGTCCGCAAACCAGTATGAGCTATCAGTAAACGTCAGGGAGTTCAGGATGGCACTGCCTTGAGCCGGGCCCGCGAGTGCGAAAGCGTAGTTGAAGTCAACACCTGTATCGCTCCAGCTCTTTCCTATTGTGCTAGAGCGGAAACCGTACTGGTTGTAGCCGCCCGATACAGCAAACTGAGAACCATTGAAATGGACATCGGTTACATTCGAATTGACACCCGACGTTATCGACACCTCACGGTTCCAGGTGGCTCCTCCGTCTTCACTCAGGTGGATTTCATGGCCATTGCCGGTTACCAATCTTGCACCGTTGGAGGCGACGCTTGACGTGGCCCGCGAGGGACCAGCGTTTACCTTGGTCCATACTTTGCCATCCGTACTGCTGATGTGGGCATTGCTTTGAGCGCCCAGTGCGATGAAATGGTTGCCTGTCCAGGTAACGGCATTCAAGCCGCCGACATCGTCAGGTAGAGTCGCACTTTCCCAGCTGTTTCCGTCGTCTTCACTGAAAAAGGCTCTGGCTCCAGAATTGGGGTTGTTTCCACCACCGACAGCGACCAGCGTGGGTCCATTGCTGACGATGTCTCTCAAGGTGGTTGAAGCGGTTTCTGCAGTCGTCCAATTACTGCCGTCTGAAGATATCAGCACAGTGCCACGGGCACCAACTGCTACCAGTTTATGATTGTGCTCAATGACAGCATTGAGCGAGTAACCTTGAGGCAGTGGATGTATCCAGGTTGCGGCAAGGATTGTGCTGCCGTCTTCGTTGTCCTGGTTCCCTGTATCGTTGTCCGTCTGGCCATTATCGGTGTCGGTATGGCCGTTGTCTTGTGAGCCATCACCAGTGCCTGTTCCGCTATTGTTTTCGCCACCACTGCTGCTGTTGCATCCCGCCAGTGTTAAAGCACTACAAAGTAAGATGTAGAGAGGTAAAGAAGATCGTTTAGAGGTCATTCTGGTCATCCCTTGCTAGTAATGAATACAATCAGATTCTTGCTTTCCATAGTTTTCAGTTATGAGATGGCAAAATAATCTGAATTATTGTGCTGAATCGGTATCAGAACGCAGCTTATCTGGCTTGGCATGAGGCGCTGGACTCGATTAACTGGTACAGCTATGTAATGCTATTCTCACTACTTCAGGCAATCACCCCTTTGGGCTAACCCTTCTCTCACCCCCAATATGTTATTGTTATCAACAGCAGGTGTGAGATAGATTCTGTTAAAGTTGTCAGCGAACGTAATTCTCGATTATCAGGAGCCTGGAATGCAGAAAGTATTTATTGTCGAAGACCATCTGGAAACCAGGGAATGGCTGGTGTCGATCGTAAAAGAGTCTTTTGATAACCCGGACATCGCCGAAGCAGGTACCGTAGAGAAGAGCTATCGTTGGTTGGAGCAGAACACCCCTTCGTTAACACTGGTAGATCTAAGCCTGCCCGATGGTAACGGCCTTGACCTGATCAAGTACTTAAATGAGCATTTCCCGGAAAATTACATCGTTGTTACTACCATCTTCGATGACGATCGCCATTTGTTTAACGCCTTGCGCGCTGGTGCCAGCGGTTACTTGTTGAAGGATCAGCCGCGCCGCTCCATGGTCGAGAGCCTGTCCGGCATCATGTCCGGTAAGCCGCCGCTCAGTCCGGCCATTGCTCGGCGCATGCTGAGGCATTTTCAGCAGGATAGTGGTGCGAGCAAGGAAACGCCGTTGTCAGAGCGTGAGGCCGAGGTTTTAACCTTGCTGGCAAAGGGCATGGGTCGTAATGATATTGCAGACTTGTTGGAGGTTTCTGTTAATACGGCCGCCAGCCATATCAAATCGATCTATCGCAAACTGAATGTATCCGGAAGAGCAGAGGCGACTCTGCAGGCGGTCAAGATGGGTCTGGTATCGAGCAATATAAAAAATAGATGAGACCCATTTTTTCTTCACTAAAAACGATGAAACCACTGGCCCCAGTTCCCGCCATGTTGCTGGGTATGGTTGTTTCGATGGTACTGGTCGTATTGGCCGCTTCCTATGCGGTTTCCCATCCCTGGCTTGGCCTATCGTTCGATTACGATGAAGTCAGTCAGCGCCCCTTGATTACCCGGGTGCACCGTTCAGATCTGGCTTCGCATCTGAACGAAGGCGATATCATTCGCTCAATCAAGAGCAAGGATCGCCTCCGGGAGGTCTACCTCTTTGGTTTTGTCCCGGGTATTGAGCCACCAAGTTTTGCCACTTTTCAGGAGCACAACGATTATCTGGCTCGAGAAGATTCGATTGCCAGGATATTGGCTGGTAACGACGTGCTGTTTGAGCTTCAAAATGGCAGGTCGGTATCCGTTAGCCTGCTGGAAAGCCGACCCCTGTCGAGCCTGCCTTATGAGTTCTGGCTGTTTAACCTCTTTGGTTTGCTGGCATGGAGCATCGGGCTCGCGGTGTTTGCTGTACGACCTGCCATTGTTGCAGCAAGGCTGCTTGCGTTGTCCGGGTTCGGGTTTTACCTGGCCACCTTGTTCAACAGCATTTATTTGAGCCGAGAGTTTGCCTTGCCGCAACAAGAGTTTTTGGTCTTGTCGAGGCTTAATCATTTCGGTTTAAGCGTCATGCTGTTCGCCCTGCTGGCATTGATGGCTTATTTTCCGAGAAGGATCAGTCGTTTCTCGCCTTTGTGGGTGATCTTTCCAGTCGGCATTGTTATTCAATTGAATGAGTGGCAGCAGTGGTTCCAGTGGCCAGTGCATGCCTACTACCTTCCGATCTTTATTCTTTATATGGCAGGCGTCGGTGTGGCCATCTATCAGTGGCGGCTGTCTCGCTCTAATCCACTGGATAGAGCGGCATTGAAGTGGATGTTGCTGGCCATTTTTATCATTATGGGATTAGGCCTGTCGATCTACTTTGTACCCATTGCACTGGTCGGCACTGAGATATTCCCGCAATGGGCAATGGTGGGCATTGCATCGCTCCTCTATATTGGTTTCGCCTTTGGCATTGTGCGCTATCGGCTCTTTGACGTTCAGCGTTGGTGGTTGAAAGTCTGGGGCTGGTTTCTGGTGGGTCTCGCCATTGTGGGTCTCGACTTGTTGATGATCCTGGTGCTGAAGGTTCAGCCCCTCGTCGCCTTGAGTGTGGCCGTTATTTCTATAGGCTGGATTTACTTTCCGATTCGCCAGGTATTGCTTAATCGACTGGCCCGGCTGACCGGGACGGATGATCATCGGCTTGTCGATCAGGTCGAAGCCATGGCTCAAACCATCCCGGGGCGGGATTCGAACAGTCGGTGGCAGCAAGTCCTCGTTAACCAGTTTTCACCTGCTGGCGTTGACTATGATGAAGAAGTCGTTGATGCAGTTCATCTAGAGCACAATGGTGCAGTGATGGCGGTGCCATTGGTAGCCGGTGTCGGTACGCTCAGGTTGACTTACCCGGATTATGGACGGCGACTGTTCTCATTGTCGGATGTCGACTACGTGCAAAGCCTGTTGCAGATTTCAAGGCGAATTCTGGCGGTTCATGAGGTTGAAATACAGGCGGTCAAAGAGGAGCGGCAACGCATTGTGCGGGATTTGCACGATGATGTTGGCGGGCATCTATTAACCTTGCTCAGGCAAGCCCCTTCCGAAAGTTACGAGAAACTTACTCGTAATGCGCTTCAGGCCTTGCGTGAAGCCATGAAGGCCATGGATAGCCAGGCTCAACAACGCTTGATCGATTGCCTGGAGGATTGGCGTGTGGAGCTTGAGCAACGGGTGAATGACCACCGAATCAATTTATTGTGGCGCCTTAAAGTCGCGGATTCTGATACTGAAATCAGCGTCCGGCAGGCCATCAATATTGGCAGAATACTGTCCGAAAGTGTGAGCAACGCACTGCAGCATGCACAGCCTAGCTACATCATAGTGCAAACAGAGGTGAGTGACACCGCCATAACAATGCGTATCGAAAACGATGGAGTGGCGGCCGTCCCCGAGGGCAGGAGTGTCGACAGAGGGCGAGGATTGAACAATATGTTGACTCGCGCCACAGAGTTGGGAGGCAAGTTCGATTTCAGTGAAAAAAGGGGGGTGGCAAAGGCTTACGCCATTTTGCCATTAGCGCAGGTGAATGACTAATCGCAGCGGTGGCGCCGCTCCTGATTCTCCTGTGTCAGCTGGCGCGCCTCGCTCGGCGTACATTGATACTTTCTCTTGAACGCTCGGTTGAACCATGACAAATCCTCAAAGCCGCTGTCCAGCGCAATGGCGCTGATGGTAATGTGGCGCAGGCGAGTGTCGGTCAGAAATTGGTATGCACGTTCCAGTCGCTGGTCCAATACATAGTCCGAGAAACGGCAATGTTCGTCGGCAAATAATGCTCTCAAGTATCGTTCAGAAATTTGATGTTGTTTGGCAACCAGGCCGGCATTGAGCTGGGGTTGCGTCAAATTGTGTTGAATGTATTGCTTGATTGACCCTAAGCGCGCGGAGCGCACACCTCGCTGATTCGCCAGGTGCCTGGCATCGGGGGTGCCGCCCAGGAGATTGACGAACAGGTCAGTCAGATGTGTTGAAGACATGGTTTCAAGCTCAGCAGGCAGTTCTCGTTCTTCTCTCGTCAGGCTGTAGGCATAGTGGGTGAGTAAACCCAGAGCGGGGGTGTCGGGTAAGGCCTGCTTCAGTTTTCTGTCCAGATTAAGGATGGCGCCTTCCAGGCGCCGTCTGGGCAAGACGATGTCTATGCCCTGGTGAGAAGGAAGGGCCGTGCCGGCGCAATCGGTCGGGGTCAAGAAGGCACAGCCAGGCCCGTAACTGACCGTGCCCATGCCCTCCATGGTAATCTCGGTTTGCCCTGCGGTATTGATGTAGAGCGCAATATTTTCAGCGTCGTTTCTGGCTTGAGATCGGGATTTTTCAACCTTGACCGCTGAGCGTTTGACGGCAGCTATGCTGACGTCAGGCAAAAAATTGAAGCGCCCATGGGCTTCGAACGTTGTCTGATTGAGGGGTTTGATCGTCACCGGCGACACTGCGGAGTAACAGGCCTCGGCCAATTCAATTCGTTCTTCCTCTGGGATCTCGTCGGTTGAAAAGTACAGCGAAGTCATTCCATCGTCCCTATTAGGGCGGATACGGCGTCAAGAAGTTGCCATCAAGTCTGACGCCGAAAGCTCAAGTTCAGGATATTTACTCTTTTTATCATCTTGGGCGATCGAGGTGTAAAAAAATGCACCTTGTGTGATCACTATACGTGAATAGACAAGGTGCGCATTGCTCAGGCGGCACTAAAACACTGCCTGATCGGCATAATAGTGGTGTTGCCCCGCCTATTACGTGCGTTACTGTGATTTCTTCAACAGGTTATGTTTGCGCAGCAGGTTACGCAATTGGTGATAACTGAGCCCCAGACTTTGCGCAGTCTGGCCCTGGTGGTGCCCGTTTGCGTCCAGCGCTTGTTGTAACAGTTCCACTTCCTTTTTGGCCATGACGTCGTTGAACTGCAGAGGCAGGTCGATGTTCGAATGCCCTAGTTTGGCAGTTTGCCAGGAGGTTTCGAACGGATCCAGTATCACCTCATCGATAGGGGTGTCGGCTCTGGCCCAACGATAGACGCTGCGCTCTACCGTATTCTTCAGTTCCCGAACATTGCCGTAGAAGGGGTGGCTCTTTAGTTTATTCAGGGCCTTCTCGGTAAAGCCAGGAAACCAGTCCCAACCCAGCTCGCTGCTCATGGCAATGGCAAAGTGCTCCGCCAGGATGCGGATGTCTTCCTGTCGTTCGCGTAGTGGCGGCACGGCCAGTACATCAAACGACAGACGGTCGAGCAGGTCGGCGCGGAAGCGATCCTGGTCGACCAGGGCAGGCAAGTTTTCATGGGTAGCGGCGACGATGCGCACATCCACCTGCATCGGTGCCTGGCCGCCCAGGCGCTCGAATTCGCCATATTCGATCACCCGCAGCAGTTTCTCCTGTACCTGGGCCGACATGTTGCCGACTTCGTCGAGAAAGAGGGTGCCTTCGTGGGCACGCTCGAAGCGCCCCTTGTGCAAACGATTGGCGCCGGTGAAGGCGCCCGGTTCATAGCCGAAAAGATCCGCATCGAGCAGGGTGTCGCTCAGTGCACCGCAGTTCACCTTGAGGAAAGGGTTTTGCCAGCGCGGTGAGAGGAAGTGCAGGCGCTGAGCGATCAGTTCCTTGCCGGTGCCTCGTTCACCCATGACCAGAATCGGGCGGTTCAAAGCGGCCGCCCGTGAGGTGTGGTCGAGCAATTCTGATAGGGCCGGGCTTTCGCCGATCAGCCTTTGGCTGGAGGATTCAGTCATGACTCGTAATTTAGCAAAAAATGCTAAATAAAATAGTGCTAATTGCTAAAAATTACTCCTGACTCAGGGTTCCTTTTAAAAAAAACGATAAAAATCAAGGCGTTAAAGACCTGGCACAGTTCGTGGATTAGCTGTCGTAGAACCATCAACAAGGAGCATGAAATGTTATCAATGAATGGCAAGGTGCCGCTCTATATGGGCTTGATCACACTCAGCGCGGTCCTGGCGACCTTGACACAGCTCTGGGCCGGTATGCTGACCTTTGCAGCCGTTGCCCTGGTGTTTGAAGCGCTGAGTCAGTTGTTCCGCAATCATTAATTGAAGGAGAGCCGTCATGGGTATCTTTTCTCGTTTGACCGATATTATCAACAGTAACCTGAACTCTCTGCTGGACCGTGCAGAGGATCCGAAAAAAATGATCCGCCTGATCATTCAGGAAATGGAAGAAACCCTGGTTGAGGTGCGCAGCAGCTCAGCTCGGGTCATCGCCGACAAGAAAGAAGCGCAGCGCCGGCTGGGCCGCTTGCAACTGGAAGCCGGTGACTGGGAGAAAAAGGCGCGTCTGGCGCTGGAGAAGGGGCGTGAAGACCTGGCGCGAGCGGCGCTTTCCGAGAAGCAGGCGTTGCAGGATGAATACGCCCTGGTGGAGCAGGAGTTTGACGCTCTGGACGATCATCTGGCGCAATTGTCGTCCGAGATCAGCCAGTTGCAACAGAAACTGAACGACGCCAAAGCCAAGCAGAAGTCCATGCTGATGCGTCAGCAAACGGTGTCCTCGCGGCTCAAGACACGTCGTCAATTGCAAAAGGACAACCTCCAGGACGCCTTCGAGAAATTCGAGCATTACGAACGGCGCATGGATTCCATGGAAGGTGAACTGGAGTCGATGAGTCTCGGTGGCGATGACCGCAACCACCTCGCCAATGAGATCAACAGCCTGGCGCAGGATGATGGCATCAACGCAGAACTGGATCGTCTCAAGGCCGAGATGCAACGTGACAAGTCGTCTGCGCAGGAGTAATGATGACGCACCTGCGAATGGCGAATCGATTCAACAAGGAGTAGAGCATGCATTTTTTCGAGTTTCTGTTTGTGCCAAGCATTCTGTTTATGGTGGTGGTGATGCCGATCTGGATCACCCTGCATTACCGCTATAAATCGCGCCTGGCCGGTGGCCTGAGCGACGATGAACAGAAGCAGCTGGACGAACTGCTGCGTACTGTCGATACGCTCGTTGGGCGTATCGACACTTTGGAATCCATACTGGATGACAGCCAGCCCAACTGGCGTCGTCGAGCGGAATGACAGGAGGCTGACCATGGCCAAGTATGAAGATTTTTGGGAGCGTCGCCGAAACGGTTATGGTATGAACCTCTACCGTAACAAGAAGGATGCCTGGCTGGGCGGTGTCTGCGCTGGCCTGGCGGACCATTTCAATATAGAGCATTGGGTCGCGCGGCTGATAGCAGTGGGCGCCTTGATGTTCTTCAATTCACTGGCGTTTTTCGCCTACCTGGCAGCCTGTGTGTTGTTGGCAAAGCGCCCCAAAAAAGCAAAACGGCCGGAGACGGCTTACGATGAAGCCATTCATGCCGATCGGCCCCGGAATCTGTTTCGCTACCCCGCTAGCCCAAAGGAGCGGTTGCAGACTGCCCGCGAGCGTTTGAATGAGGTGCTGGCACGGGTCGAGAAAATGGAGCGTTACGTAACCTCTCGACGTTACGATCTGGACAAGGAATTCTCCAAAATCCAGGACTGAGCGTCTATACTGCGCCTCGGTTTCCAGAAAGAGTCTCGATACAGTGGCATCTTCTACAACGGGTTGGCGTGACACCGCGCGCCGCCCGACCTTCTGGGTGGTGTTGGTTCTGCTGCTCGGTTTCATCTATCTGCAATGGCCGACGCGGGTTCGCACACCGCCGCCCATCGACTATATCTCGTTGGAGACACCACCCGGTGTGGTGTTGACATGGGAAGCTCAACCCGAATACCTGGCCGAGGGCGGCACTGAGGTCTGGTCGCTGTCGCGAGCGCGTATGGAGTTCCTGGTACAGCGCAGTGCCCTGAATCAACCTCTGGACCAGTTGGCGGAGCAGGCGCTGGAGAATGATCGTCGGCGCGTAGCGGGACTTGTCCGTGAGCCCCTGACATGGCAGGAGGGGCATTATCGATACAGCCTTGAGGATGTCGAAAACCGCATTCAGCACCATCGGTTATTTGAACTGGACGGACATTGGGTCAAGGTGTCAGCCTTGTACCGTGCCGAAAACGATGGCCATACCAGCCGGGCCGCCGTCTTCTTTGATTCCCTGTTAAAGCCTTGACAGGACGCCGATACAAGGACAACACAATGATTCAATGGGCAGCAGTGGGCATTGGCCATATGGCCGACCTCTTTGTAGCGGATGCGCAACATGGCCAGGGCGGCCGTTTTATTGCGGCCTATTCGCGCAACAAGGAGCGCGCCGATGCCTTTGCTCAGAAGCACAAGCTCGAACACAGTCATGATGATTTTGATGCCCTCCTGGCCGATGACAGCATCGACGCGGTGTACATCGCCAGCCCTCATACCGCTCATGTCGGTCAAGCCATTGCGGCCCTGGAAGCCGGCAAAGCCGTACTGGTCGAGAAGCCGGTAGCCGTCAACGCCATGGAGGCCGAACGGCTGTATCAGACGGCAGAACGTTGCGGTCTCTTTTGCCAGGAAGCCCTGTGGACCCGTTTCAATCCGGTCTATCGAACCATTCTGGAGCAGGCACGCAGTGGTTTACTCGGGCGGCTGTGCCACAGCCACTCGAACTTTGGCTTTGTCGCGCCGGCAGATCCGGCCCACAGGCTGAATAATCCAGAACTGGCCGGTGGTGCCTTGTTGGATATGGGGCTCTACCCCCTGTTATTGCCTCTCGATCTTTTTGGGGAGCCGGACAGCATTGATGGACGCGTCTCCATCGGCAGCAGCGGTGTCGATGAGTCCGCCGATCTGGTGTTGAGTTACCCCGGTGGTCAGCGCGCCGTGGTCAGTTACAGCCTGAGAAATGTGATGCCAAATCAGGCCACCATTAGTGGTATGGATGGCTGGGTGGAAATGCAAAGCCCCTGGTTTGCGCCCAATGCCGCACGCTGGCAGGTAGGCCAGGGCGCGGTGCGCTGGGAACAATACGAGCTGATCGGTCGAGGCTGGCACTACGAATTCACCGCCGCCAACCAGGCCATCGCTCGTGGCGATCTGTTCTGTAAAGAGCATAGCCAGGCCGATTCCTTGCGCCTGATGCGACTGCTGGATCGAATCAGAACCGAGTTCGGCCCGCGCTACCCCTTCGAATAGGGTGTCTCTTCAACAGAGAACGACTCTTATTTTCATTAGTCAATTTTATAGGCTGTATCGGGTCCATTAATCAGGCCTATTAGCTTGCCATAAATTTTTAATTGGCCTGACAGTGTTTCAGCGACTAGCTTATACCGAGGTCTCCGACTGGACCTGATTTCCACACCATTAAACCTACAACAGTCAAAGTGAGGTGGACTATGTCTCTAAAAGGCACTCGTACTGAGCAACACCTGAAAGACGCATTCTCTGGCGAATCCCAGGCCAACCGTCGTTACTTGTATTTCGCAGCAAAAGCGGACGTTGAAGGCTACAACGACGTTTCTACTGTATTTCGTTCGACCGCAGAAGGTGAAACGGGCCATGCTCATGGCCACCTGGAGTATCTCGAGCAGTCTGGCGATCCGGCGACGGGTTTGCCCATCGGTAGCACCGCCGACAACCTGAAAGCGGCCATCGCTGGCGAAACGCATGAGTACACCGACATGTACCCCGGCATGGCAAAAGACGCTCGCGAGGAAGGCTTCGATGAGATTGCCGACTGG
Organism: Saccharospirillum sp.; assembly: GCA_022565595.1. Taxonomy (GTDB): domain Bacteria; phylum Pseudomonadota; class Gammaproteobacteria; order Pseudomonadales; family Natronospirillaceae; genus Saccharospirillum. Next base: position 66,105 of record JAIUML010000015.1, read on the forward strand.
TTTGAAACGCTGGCCAAGGCGGAACGCAGCCACGCCAACCGCTTCCAGAAAGCCCTGGACAATCTTGACGCCTGATGAAATAGCGACAGAGGGGAGTTGAGGTGAGCGGGCCCCTTATTGGGGCCCGCATCTATTCACTGGTTTGCTGAAGCAGAGGTGTTTCGATGAGTGCGAAAGGTACTGTCCGGGAAGGTAGCCTGGAGGCGCCCACGCGCCACCCTATTGATTGGCAAAGTGACGATTTTTATAACAAGGATTCACTGAATACTGAACTAGAACGTGTGTACGATATTTGCCATGGCTGTCGGCGTTGCGTCAGCCTGTGCGATTCATTCCCGACGCTGTTTGATCTTGTGGATGAATCCGACACCATGGAAGTCGATGGTGTCGCCAAAGAGGATTACTACAAGGTTGCAGAACAGTGTTACCTCTGCGACCTCTGTTACATGACCAAATGCCCCTATGTACCACCACACGAGTGGGCTGTGGATTTTCCGCATTTGATGTTACGGGCCAAGGCGGTGCATTTCCGTGAAGGAAAATCCCTTTTTCGAGATCGACTACTGACCAGCACAGATACCGTGGGTGGTTTGATGTCGATTCCCCTGATGGACGTCACCGCCAATGCCATGAACGAAGTGGGGGCATTCCGCTCCGTGCTGGAAAAAGTATTGCACGTTCACAAGGAAGCACCGCTTCCCAAATACCACGCCAACACCTTGCGCAAGCGGAGCAAGAAATATGTCAAAGACCTTGGCCCGGAAGCGGTCAACGGTACGACCGGCAAGGTTGCGATCTTTGCCACCTGCTATGGCAACTTCAACAGCCCGGAAATTGGAGAGGACTTCTTCAAGGTCTATCAGCACAACGGCATTCAGGTTGAATTAACGCCTAAGGAAAACTGCTGTGGGATGCCCAAGCTGGAGTTGGGTGATCTGGAAACGGTGCGCAAGCTCAAGGAAAACAACATTCCCATGCTGGCGAAACTGGTGGACGAAGGCTATGACCTGATCGCTCCTGTGCCTTCCTGTGTCTTGATGTTCAAGCAGGAACTGCCTTTGATGTTTCCGGATGATGCGGACGTCAAAAAAGTACAGAAGGCGTTTTTTGACCCCTTCGAATATCTCTGGCTTCGTCACAAAGGCGGCGCCTTGAATACCGATTTCAAGATGGCACTCGGCGACATCAGCTATCAGGTCGCTTGCCATCAACGGGTACAGAACATCGGTATGAAAACCCGCGATGTATTGCAACTGGTGCCAGATACCAAAGTCGACGCCATAGAGCGTTGCTCTGGTCACGATGGTACCTATGCGGTGAAAGAAGAAACCCGCGACAAGTCCGTGAAAATTGCTCGGCCAGTGGTGCGCAAGGTCAATGATCACAAGCCCAAGCACTTTTCCAGCGATTGCCCCATGGCAGGCACACACATTGCCCATCTGGCAGACAGCGTCGACGCCGCCGAGCATCCGATGACCCTGTTGAGAATGGCCTACGGAATCAACTGAGGAGACAACCATGGCTCACCTATCCCGTTCCGATTTGTGGAGTCTTGAAGAATACGCCCAGAAGCGCGCCGAGTTCCGCAAGACGGTGATCGAGCATAAGCAGAACCGTCAGCTGGCCCTGGGCGACCATGTGCGCTTGTTGTTCGAAGATGAAATGACCATCCGCTACCAGATTCAGGAGATGTTGCGCATCGAGAAAGTCTTTGAAGCCGAGGGCATTCAGGACGAACTCGACGCTTACAACCCCTTGTTGCCGGACGGCAGCAACTGGAAATGCACCATGATGATCGAATTTGGCGACCCGGTATTGCGCAAGCAGGAGTTGGCTAAAATGATCGGCATTGAGCATACCGTCTGGATGCAGGTAGAAGGCTTTGAACCGGTCAAGCCCATTGCCAATGAAGACCTCGAGCGCAGCACGGATGAGAAAACCTCCAGTGTCCACTTCATGCGGTTTGAATTGACGGCTGAAATGGTCAAGGCTGCAAAGGCGGGAGCCAGGGTACTGGCGGGCATTGATCACTCATACTATCAAATAGGACCAATAGAGGTTCCGGCTAATGTCCGGGAGTTATTGGTCGCTGATCTGTCGACTGTGAATTAGTCTTCCTGATGTTCTGGTGCTGCCGTTGGCAGCGCCAGGCTCTCATTTTGTGAGCGCCATCACTTTTCTGGTGCTTCAAGCCCCTGCTCAATGAAGCCCTGGTTGAAGAGTGTTATAGTGCCGACTCACTATTCACGATAAGGACGTAGTATGAGAGCGCTAATACTAGCCAGCCTGTTGGCATCTGCTTCAACGCTTGCAATGGCGAGCGCAGACCCTGATTTGCTTGTAGGCCAATGGCAGTGCGATTTTGCCGAGCGCAGCGACGACATGACCATGGAAATGACGTCCCAGGTCACCTACGCGGCAGATCGCAGCGCCAACTTCGACATGGTGCTGGACATCGACATCCCCGCCATGGGGCAGGCCCTGAAAATCGGCATGATCGGCGATGGCAGCTGGCAATTGGACGGTGATCAACTCCTGGTTACTACCAACAGCTTTGATGTAGAGAACCTGGGTGAACCCGGCCCCTTCGCAGACATGATGATCGGCCAGTTCGAGTCCGAAGACATGGTCGGCGTCGAGAGCCGCAGCACCATTGTTGAACTGACCTCTTCCAGACTGGTAGAGCAGCCGGAAGACGGCGGACCGACGACGACCTGTACGAGGTAGCAAGGCTCTATAAGGGGTTGGTCTGAATACTTTGAATACAAATTCAGGCTTAACCCACAGGCGATTTCCCGCGTCGGCTGCCGGTGATGCCTTTTCGGGGTCGGGCGGGGTACCGCCAACTTACTCCTGCCCGGAGACCGGGCCGCCGCTCGTTATTCTACCGTTTCGCCCAACTGATCAGCTTTCCGTAGATATATTTCGATCCATTGTCGCACCGAGTGTCTGTAGCGAGTCACGTTGAGTCTTGATAAAAACGATGGTTCAGGCTGCGTCGTCAAAAAGGCTTTGAGGCCGCCTCCTGAACGCCAAATGGTGATTGACCTGCAATCACGGTAAAGGGGGTAGTGAAGTGTGGTTGATGCAAAGAAGGATGAGCTGGCAAGTTTAGAAATTATGTTATAATTCAACTAAACTGTTGGTATGCTTGGTTGTTTATTGAACAATCATCAAGCCTTTGTGCTTTGGCGTACCCTCTATACCTATAAAACTATGTAAGAGCCGATATGACAGTCTTTAACAGTAGAGAGCAGGAGCTGGCCAGTTATTTGCCGGCCTCACCTGATTTTAAGCCCGGGCTGTCTCCCTTTTATTGGGTTGCCCGCTTAAGTGCGAAATACAGTGCCAGGATGGATGCGATATTGAAACCTTTGGGTTTAAATTCGGCCAAGTGGCGTGTGCTGATGATTGTGCATGAATACCAGCAAATCAGTATGTCGGATATTGCAACTCACGTAGTGGCTAAATTATCAACCATCACTAAAACAGTTTACCGTATGCAGGATGATGGTTTGCTACAAACCCGGCCTTCTGCCCAGGATGCGCGTGTGACCGAGGTGTATCTAACGGATTTGGGTGTGCAAAAGTTGGCAGAAGCACGTCAGGCCGCTACGCGCTTGATCAGCAGTGCTTTGGATGATCTTTCAGACCAGGAAGTAGCTGTTTTTACTCGAACTCTGGATAAAGTTTTCCACAATTTGACCTGAATGGAAGTGTGCCTCTGCGCGTCCTTGCGTAGGGCTTTTTGAGGCTTTCAGCCAACAGATTGAATCAGTGTTTTCAGGCCGCTTCTTAGCGCATCCACTTGCTCATTGCTCAGTCCACTCAGGGCGCTTTTTTCATGCTCAAAGGCCATGTTCAGTAGCTTTTGGGCTTGTTCCTGGCCTTTGTCGGTTAGGCTTACCAGGCCTTGGCTGTTTTCATTGATCAGGGCTTTTTCTTTGAGCCAGTCCAGTGTGTCGGACAGTTCCTGCGGCGGCTGGAAGACTCTTTGGCCTATGCTTTGGGCGTCCAGTGGGGCTTTGTCGGTCAATAAAGTGAGTACGCGCCATTCTTCTGCGGTTATGTTGAAGGCTTGCAGCTTGGGGTAAAAGTGGTCGCAGTAAGCCGATAACGCTTGCCGCAACAAAAACAACATGTAGTCGTTCAGTAGGCCGCCATCGGTAATTCGGCTTGAGTCGCTGTTTTTCATGGTGGGGTGCATGTCTGATACCGCATAGCGCCCATTATGAAAAACGAGGGAGTTTACGTTTTCGGCATAGTGGTAGTTGAGCACTTCTCCAACAATGATGTAGTGGTCACCCCCTTCGTACACGTTCCAGGTACGGCACTCAAATTGAGCGGCGGCGCCATCAATGAGTGCAATGTCGCCTTTGCCGCGCCCGATGGTGATGCCGCTGAATTTATCTTCGCCACGCCTTGCAAAACGGTTGGAGAGTTCAACCTGGCTGTCGTTAAGTACATTGATGGCAAAAAACTCCGCTGTGCGGAAGGTATCGGCTCCGTAGTTGTTTTTATCGATGCTCCACAATATAAGCGCTGGATCGATTGAAACCGAGTTAAAGCTGCTGGCGGTCATACCCAAATCTTCACCATTTTGATCACGAGTGGTAACAATGGTGACACCGGTGGCAAATTTGCCCAGCGCTCGGCGAAAGTCTTTTGCATCAAAATTCATGGTGTTCTCCTAGATGTCGAGTACCAAACGTTCAGAAAGTGCTCTTGAGCAGCAAATGGCCATTTGGTCGTTATCTTCTTTTTCTTCTTCGGTTAAAAAGTGGTCTTTATGGTCGGGGGTGCCTTCAATAACATCGCAAATGCAGGTGCCGCAAACGCCTTGCTCACAGGAGACATCCACTTTAATGCCTGCGGCTTTGAGGGCGTCAGCGATGGATTGGCCGTCTTCAACCTGAACGGTTACGCCACTGGATTGAGCGACCACCTCAAAGGCACCTCCGGAAAGATCCACTTCGGCGTTGAAGTATTCATAGTGCAGTGCGGAGTCATCAAGGCCTGCGGCTTTGGCTTGAGCCATCACCCAGTCCATGTAGCCACCAGGGCCGCATACATAAAGATGGGTATCCTTGGGGGCCTGTTCGATTAGGCGTTTGGGGTCAAAACGGGCGTTAGGGTCGTCATCGGGATGAAGCACCAACTGATCGCCAAATTGGTTTTTAAGTTCATCCAGGAAGGCGGCAGTGCCGAGCGAGCGCATGCTGTAATGTAACTCAAAGGAGGAGCCGGCCCGCTTTAGGCTGTAAGCCATGGCGATCATGGGAGTAATCCCGATGCCGCCGCCGCACAGCAGGCTGTGTCTGGCTTCACCATGAAGCGGAAACTGGTTGCGCGGCTCGCTGATCAGCACTTCGGTTCCAGGTTGTAACAGGTTATGGACAGCAACCGAGCCACCTCGGGATGCAGGGTCTTTTAACACACCCAGACGGTAGTGATTGCGTTCGGCTGGGTCATTGCAGAGGGAGTATTGACGGCTCAAGTCTTCCCCCAGTTGAACATCCAGATGGGCACCGGCTTCAAAGGCGGGCAGTTCTGTACCATCGGCCGTTGCTAACGCCAGTACGACAATATCAGGGGTGTGCATTTGCCGGTCAGTGACCTTCACCTTGAGTGTTTTTGTGCTCATCTTGCTATTCTCAACCTTTCATAAAAAAGCGCTGACGGGTCAGCGCATAAAAATTCCGCCATTAATATCCCAGGCGGCACCGGTGATGAACCCGGATTCGGGCCGTGCCAAATGCAGTACCGTTTGAGCAACCCAGGCTGGGTTACCCAGGGCTTTGACCGGGATAATGCTATTAATGATGGCATTGAGCTTTTCTTCGGGAACGGCTTCACGAACGATGGGTAAATCGAGCGGGCCGGGTGCCACGGCGTTCACCGTGACCCCTTGTTCGGCCAGTTGGCGCGCAAAGATTTTGGTCATGGTTAAAACGCCACCTTTGGCAGAGGCATAGTGGGCCCCGGCTGCGGTGCCCCCATTCTGGCCTGCCAAAGAGGCAATGTTGATGATGCGACCATAGCCCTGGTCGGCAAAGTATTGACCGAATACCTGGCATCCAAAGAAGGGGCCGCGCAGGTTAACGGCAATGACCTGGTCAAACTCTTCAGCCGTAATGTCCATAGGGGCTGTAGTCAGTGTTAAGGCAGCGTTGTTAACAAAGGCCTGTACAGTGCCCCAGGTGTTTTTGACGCAGTCCAGGACTTCAATAAACTGAGCTTTTTCAGTGACGTCCAGAGCAAGGGCCAGGGTTCGGCTGGCTTCGGGGTCTATGGCTTGCGCAGTGTCTTTAACGGCTTGTAAATCTCTATCCGTCAAGGCGACGCGAAAGCCTGCATTCAGGAAGGCCTGGGCGATATGGCCGCCCAAACCTTTACCTGCCCCGGTGATGACAACAACGGGTTCGATTGGTTGTGTCATATCAGGCTCCTAGAAAACAAAGGCTACGGTACGCAGATAAGCGTTGGAATTGAGCAAACGCACGACTTTTTGGTGCAGAACAAAGCTGTCACCCTGGCGCTTGAGTCGGTATTCCAGGTCGGCTGAGTAATGAATGGTTTGGTCGTGACGCACTTCGCTCAGCTGCATGGCACAACGGGCCTCCACAAGGTCACCTTCGGTCGCGGTGATGCGAAAGCGTGATACGCTGCGAATGGTACGCTCCATGGCATTGCTGGATACGGACTCACCGCCCATAAAGCGTTTAACACGCAGTTCACGCATTTCGGCATCGTCGTAAGCAAAATTCAGATGGCTGGCATAGTCGGTGGTGTTCTGGTCAATGGGGACTATGTACAAACCATCATCTGACCAAAGAGAAAGCCAGTCCTGATACTCTTTGTGGTCCAGCAAGTCGGCTTCGTAGCTGATGAATTCAGCCACAGCGTTAAAAAGAGTTGGGTTAGGGGTCATGATCAAGCCTCCTTGGAATCAGCCGTCATGGAACGGAGCCATTGTTGATAGGCTGCGCGCATGCCGGTTTCAGAGCAAACGGCACCGGCCACATTGCCGTCTTTTGAAGTATGGAGATTAGCCTGGCCTCGGTTGAGCAAAATCCAGCCATCGGTGCCGGATTGAGCGCCTTTTTGCACTCGCTCCCAGGCTTCGGCATCGTCGGGGGTGCCAAAACCCATAGGGCCCTGGAAGTGCTCATGCAAACGCATGCGTTTTTGATTAAAGGCTTCCGGGGCACCCTCACCACCAATGGCAACGTGATGAATTTCAGTCTCCCCGACTGAAACGGGGTTCAGAACGCGGAAAAAGGCCATCGAGCAGGCGACATTGGGGTACAGGTTCAGGTTAAAGCCGGTGCCATGTGCGGCACGAACCAGTTTGCGCACCTCAGCTTCCTCATGGCCTTCTGCGCGCAGGGCCTCAGCCAGTTGCTCAAAGCGTTCAGGTATGGGTTCATCCAGGTTATCTTCCAGGTTAACCAGTTCGGGGATCATGACCATAACACTGTGGCCGTTGCCCAGGTCTTCGACATAGCCAGCGCCATCCAGGAAGTCAAAAATATCGGATGTCTGATCATCCAGCGAAGAAATAAAGGATTTGTGAATGATTGGAAAGTGGTATGCATCGGTGGTGTTTTCCAACTGGATTTTCCAGTTACCCGGAAAACGGAAACGATGATCACCCAGCACTTTAACCGGATAACCACCACCTTGCTTCATAAAGAGGTCAATCCATTTTTTGGCTCCGCCCAGAAAATCTTCGAGTGATTCAATTTGATCATTAAAGGTAGCGAAGACCATGCCGTTGTAAGTTTCATGACGCAATTTATCGAGCGGATAATCCTTCTTATCGATCACGCCCTCGTATTCTTCCGGCTTGGGCAAGGCACGTAATTCACCATTAAGGGCATAGCCCCAGCCATGATATGGGCAGGTGAAGGCACGGGTTTTTCCTTTTTTGCCTTCGCATACGGTGGCACCACGGTGCTTGCAACGGTTAACCAGTACATGGAGTTCCTTTTTTCGGTCACGGCTTAAAATAACCGACTGACGGCCGATCGTGGCCGTTTTGTAGCTACCAACTTCGGGCACTTCGCTCTCGTGGCCAACCCAAACCCAGGTATTGTTAAAAATACGATCGAGTTCTTGCTCAAAGATTTCGGGGTCGGAATAGAGTGATTTATGAACCCGGTCTTCTTTAACGCGTTCTTCCAGGCTCATTTCAATGGCTTGGCTGTTGATGAGTTCAGTCATGGTTCAGTCCTCAAATATTTAACTCATGAAGCAGAGTGATTACGCTTTGGGTTTATCCGGTACGGGTAAATCGGCCGGTTGATCCCAGGGCGTGCTAACAGGCCGGTTAAATAGGCTTTCAGTCTGAAAAAAATTGATGCGCCATGAGCCGCCGGCCTCTTTGCGAAATTCAGCTGTGATTTGTGCACTGCTCAGTTGCGAGCGGCCATCCTTGAAGCTGGAAGTTTGCAGCAGAAGCCACTTGCCCTGAGCGTTGGAGCCGGTAACGTTGATGACTTCTGAAGTCAAGAAATGGACGTTTAGCTCAAAGTGGCCGGGTGCTTTGGTGTACTTTGAAAACAGGGCGCGCACGGCTTCCTTGCCTACATGACGGCCAAAGGTTTTGGCATAGCGCCCCCCTTTGCCCTGCCAGGTTGCATCCGTGGTAAAGAGCTCCATCAGCAAGTCAAGATCAAAACCCACATCCAGAGCATCGCACAAGCGCATATACCGGTTCATGCAGGCACGGACTTTTTTTTCATCTTCCAGTTCGGTCAAACGCGCTAATAGAGTGGGCTCGTTGATCTCGGTCATGAACGTCTCCTTTGCGTTAAATGTGGCTTATGCAGGAACAACCAGTTCGCGCCCGATACGGGCTTCAACACGGCAGTACTTCCATAGCTTATAGGTGCCATCTCCCACAGGCGTCGTGCGGAAAAAATTACAGGCCGCTGTGACGGTCTCGATATCGGGTACATCGGCCATGATATAAGCGGTCCAGGGAGCGGTTTGAGAGGGGCCAACCATGATGCAGTCATCATCCATAATGCCCAGTACATTCAGTCCAGGTAAGCCGTCAATGCCTTGCAGCATGGCTGAGAAAGCTTGCCAGACTTGTTTCGCTTCGTCGGCTGGTGAGTCCATAAAGTTCTGGTTGACACCAATGCAAAATAAGACGCGGTGGTTTTTTTTCTCGCTCATTGTTGTTCTCCGTTTGGGTTTGTCGTCTCGAATCCTGGTGGGTTCGTGGGGTTACAGGTAGCCCGGTAAAGGGTCATGGCCAAAGAACATGGCTCCGGCGTTTTTCAAGGTGACCGCACCCATAAAGGCATGCTGTGTACAGAGCATGGTGTTGCGGCTTATCTGAGATAAAGGGTTCGCATTTTCGGCACTGGTCATGCCCGATACCTGATAGCAGGCCTGTACCGCTTCAGAGCAGGCTTGGGTCAGGTGTGTGGTGGAGAGCCTGAGCAGGTTTGTTTGCTCGCGGCTGGGTGCGGAACCCTGAATAATTTGCTCCCAGGCGGCATCGACACTTTCGTAAAAGAAGGCGCGGGAGGCACGAACCTTGGCTTCGGCTTTCGCTATTTCAATTTGTACATACTCACGTTCGCCCAGGTTGGGGGCGCCGGTGACTGATTGGCGACCCGCCGCACTTTGCTGTACTTCATCCAGGGCTTCACGCGCCATTCCCAGACTGGTAACGCTTAATACCTGAGCAGCAAAAGACAATGAAGGGAATTTAAAAAAGGGCGTATCCACATTGGGTTTGGCACCGCGTATAAAAGTCCAGTCTTCGGGCACAAATACCTCTTCAACCACCAGGTCGTGGCTGCCGGTGCCTTGCATGCCGACCATATCCCAAACCGGGTCGATGGTGACTTTATCTTTAGGCATGACGGCCATTCTGGGCAATGGTTGCTCATCACCTTCAGGGATAATGCCAACGCCTATGTAGTCTGCACCGGGGCTACCGCTGCCAAACTTCCAACGGCCCGTCACTTTAAAGCCGCCGTCAACACGCTTGACCTTTTGAGGTGGGAAAATTCCACCAGCAAAAACTATATCGGGAGATTCTCTCCAGATCCGGGTGACTGTGGCTTCCGGCAGAGCAGCCAGGTAGGCCGGGCTCATGCCAAAGCTTGCTACCCAGCCTGCAGAACCATCGGCGGCGGCTACAGCTTCTACCATTTCCAGAAATTGGCGTGGGCTTTTCTCATCACCGCCGTATATTCTGGGCACCATGGCCCGGTAGACACCAATCTCTTTAAAGCGTTCTATGATGTCTTGTGAAATATAGCGTTGCGACTCAAATTCCTGTCGTCGATTACGAATGTCCAACAGCAGGTGATCGAAAGCTTCCGTACCACCCCATAATGATTTGTCTATGGTCATCGTCATTGTTAGTCACCTAGTTGTTGTTGAATCTGCTGCGCCAGGAGACACAGGCGTTCATCGTCACCCTTGCGTCCAACCAGTTGCAGTCCAACTGGTTCTCCATCGGTACTGATTAATGGCAAGGTCAGTGCTGGGTGTCCGGATAAGTTAAACGGACGTATCAAAGCGGTCAGCGTGAGGTCGGTTTTACCAGCCAGGGCATCCGCCAACGCGAGAGGAATGCGCGGTAGGGTAGGCAATACCAGGGCCGTTACTTTATTCAGTGCCTGGTCCACTTCTGCCGTGAAGTGAGCTCGCACGGCTTCAGCTTCCTGAACGGCTTCAGCGGTAGTGTTGCTGGCCATCAGCAAGCGCTTGCGTATATCAGCACCTACAAGGGGATTGTTGGCATATTCATGAAAAGCGGCCCAGGTTTCCTGATTAATAATGGTCAGGCCGGCCTTGAACGCTTCATCAAGAGAGGGTAATTCAACGGGGTATTGAACATAGCTCAGTTTGGCTAAAGCATTATCCAGAGTTTTTGATACTTCATCAGCGCAACTCGGAGTTAAACGGCCGAGGCTAATGGTGCTGGGCAACTGAACATCCTGCAGATCTTCTAACATCGCCTTTGTTATATGCCAAAGGTCGTCGGCTGTGCGTGCAAAGGAGCCCACACAATCCAACGAGCTGTGTTTGGGCAATACGCCTTCGCGGCTGACCCGACCAAAGGTGGGTTTAAGTCCAAACACACCACAACAGGCCGCTGGCATTCTGACGGAGCCGCCAGTATCTGTGCCCAAAGCCATGTCAGCCTGGCCTGAGGCGACGGCCACGGCTGAGCCACTGGAGGATCCGCCTGGAATCAAATGTGGGTACTTTGGATTGGTGGGTGTCCCTGTGGCCTGGTTAATACCGGTGACCCCAAAAGCAAACTCATGGAGGTTGGTTTTGCCGTTAATGCAAAAATCCGAGTGTGATAAAAGACGTTTAATGACATGGGCATGCTGTGCTGCGGGTTCAGTCTGTGCCAGAGCTGCGCTGCCGGCCCGGGTGGGCAGGCCCTGAATATCAATGGTGTCTTTGACAGCTACTGTTTTAGACCCAGAACCGAGTGTGCATGTCTGAATAAAGACGGTCATTCTATTCGCTCTCCTCAGAGGTTATGCCCTAACGCCTGAACAATGCTATATAAATCACATGAAAAATCAAGTAAATAGGCGTGCGAATCTGTAACTCGATCGCCTGATGCTTGATCAATAAAACGAACTAAAGCACAAATAAAACGATTTGCGGAAAGGCCAATAGCAGGCTAATACAAATCAGATAAGGAATGAGAAAATAGCCCACTCCGGTAAATATATCCTTAAAAGACAAACTCGGATCAAGCCCTTTCACAATGAAGGCGTTCACCCCCACCGGCGGTGTGATGGCGCCCATGCTGGTAACAATACAAATCATAATTCCAAACCAGATAGGGTCATAACCCAGGGTGAGTGCCACCGGGAAAAAGATGGGTATGGACAGCACTAAAAAGCCCATCGCATCCATAATGGCGCCACCGATCACATAAATCAGAAGGACACAGGCCATGATGACGATGGCCGGCAGTGGTAGTGCTGCGGCCCATTCGCCGACCATAAAGGGCAGGCGAGTGATGGTCAGGAATCGGCCAAAAATAACAGCGCCAGCGACCAGGAATAAAATCATGGCTGAAGAGCGTAGACTGTTGACGACGGCTTCGGCAAAGGTTTTGCGGCTGAACTTGCCTTGCAACAGAACAATGATAAAGGCACCGACACAGCCTACGGCTGCCGCTTCGGTCGAGGTGAACCAGCCCGAGAACAGGCCACCGAGAACCAGTAAAAAGAGTACAAAGACCTCAATCACACCCCCTAAAGAACGCCAACGATTGGTCCAGCTTGAACGTCCACCGGCCGGCCCAATATCCGGGTTGCGAGAGCAAAGTATGCCTATGGTACCGGCGAAGAGACCCACAAGGAGGAGGCCCGGAATAATGCTGGCAACAAAAAGATCTCTGATCGCCAGCTCCGCTTGTAAAGCGATCAAAATCAACACAGCACTGGGTGGAATAATCACCCCTAAAGTACCACCTGCGGCCACACTGCCGGCACTGAGTTTACGGTCGTAGCCAAAGCGTTTCATTTCTGGCAGGGCAATGGTACCCACGGTGGCGGCAGTAGCGGTATTGGAGCCGCTGACGGCAGCAAAGCCGGCACTGCTTAGAATGGTGGTTGTGGCCATGGAGCCACGACGGTGACCAATCCATGAATAGGCTGCAGCAAATATTTTTTCGGTAATACCCGAGCGAAACAACAGCTCGCCCATAAAAACAAAGAGTGGAATGACACTGAGTGAATAGGAGGAAACCTGCTCCCACATCCCCGAGGTAATGACATTATAGGCCGCCATCGGCGTGGTAATGTACATAACGCCGCTAAAGCCAATAATGAACATGGCAAAGCTGATGGGTACCCGAACAAGAATCAGCAGAAATAAAATGGCGATGCCAATCAAGGCAAGGGTTGTAAAACTCATGATGGTTGATCACTTTGTTGTTCTAACGGCCGAAATAATGCCAGCAGGTGTCGTAGGGCATCATTGAGAAGGACCAGACAAAAGGCCGCCATACCTAAAGCTACGGCTAGAATAAATGGATGGTAGGCAAAACGAAGTGTTTGAGATACGGCACCTCGGCGACCGATCGCCATACCATATTCGTATAGCTTCCAGCTCACCATGGTAAAAAAGGCTAAACTCAGCAGCGAAACCAGGAGCAGCAGCAATTGTTGCACTCGCATGGGTAAATGGTTTGTGGCGACATCCAGATCTATGTGTGCCCCCGTTCTCTGGGCATGAGCTAATGAAAAGCCAATGATGACAGCGGTGAGCCAACCAACAATTTCAGGAACACCTGTCAGAGATGCTTCAAACTGCCGCAGTACGATATTCACAAACACCAGCAACACCATGCTGACCAGCGCCAGGCCGGCAAAAAACAGCAGACCTCTGCAGATAATCTGGTTAATTCGGTCAAGGAAAGGCACGGTAAACCCCCGTTGAAAAGGTAATGCTCAGTCAACTGCTTCAGGCAGAGGGGTCCTGTTCGTCAAGACAGCAGTCAAACGGCAGAGTGCGTCCTTGCACTTATTGGAACGACACAAGTACCTTACGCATTTTTACTGCGCTTGGTAGTACTCGATCAGTTCCATCATGCGTTCGTGAAAGTCTGTGGCAGGCAAGCCCAGGTTGACGACACTTTGCAACGCGGCTTCATTCAGCGGTGCCAGGATTTCACCCCAACGGGCTGCTTCATCATCACTGAGAGTGATTTGCTCAAAACCATGCTCCTGAGCCGCCCACTCGAGCGACGTCTGCACGTGGTTATCGAGGTAATTACCGGTAAAATATGCCATTTCACGACCGAGATCATCAATGATTTCCTGGACATCTGCAGGCAGAGATTCCCAGCGTTGCTTGTTCATTGCGGCAACAAAAACCACGTTGCTCAGTGGATAGTCTGTCATATAGCTGACATTACGAGCGTATTGCAAATCCATTAACACTTCGCGAGAGGCTACATAACCTTGCACTATACCGGTTTGTAAGGCTTCACCGGTTTCAGCCTGACTCAGGCCAATAGGGGTGGCGCCCAGGGCGCGCACGGTGGCGGTAGAATCACCAGCAACGCGGATTTGCTTGCCTGGCATATCTTCCAGGCTGCGGATTGGGGCGGCGGTTTGTAGATAGCCCGGCTCAGAGGTAAAGGCTGTAATGACCTTGAATTCATCCAGACCTAATAACTCAGCCGGAAACTCCTGAATAAGATCGTAAACCACCTGGCTGGCTACCGTGGAGTTAACCTCAATGCCGGTGAGACTGCCAGCGAGGTTTAACAGCGGGAAGCGACCGGGCTCGTAAGAGGTAGCAGAAAGGCCAATATCCGCTAAACCAGCGAGAACACCATCATAGGTATTCGGAGCTGTCAGCAAGGTGCCGCCCGGGAAGGTGTTTACCCTGACGCGGCCATCAGTCCGCGCATGCAGCTCCTCGGCAAATTTTTCCATCTGTTTGGCTGGAAAGGTTGAAGCAGGTGCAAAAAATGAATAGGTCAGTCTAATTTCCTGGGCTTGAAGGGCTGCGCTCGAGAGGCTGGTTAAGAGTGCAAATGCACCGACTTTAGCCAGCTTTGTTATTGGTTTTGGCGTTTTTAGTTTGTACGACATAAGTTTCACCCTGGTGTTGTTAATATTCTTTGGCCCTTGTCTAGGATCCTGTCGAGTGGCTGTTTTGCTCACTTTATTTGAAACTATCACAATCACTTGAAATGTCAAACAAATAATTTCGAGAATAATGATAATTTCTGCAAATAAGTTTGTGCCTGTTTAGTTGAACATGAACTGAATGGCCTTCGGACAGTGATCATGCCTTCTCAGCAAGAAAGGGCTTTCAGTCATGGGGTCGTCTCTCTTTGATGGCGAGCAGGTCGGTGCAGCCAGGTTTCGTTGAACCAAAGGCTTGGATAACGCGAGCCAGTGCCTTGTCGGGCCTCGTGCCTGCATTCAGTGGTTCGGTGGCCAGTCAGATATCGTCGACCCGGATCATCTCAGCAGATCCGGCAACAAGGGAACGCACTGATGTGCCTGATCCGATGGCCATGGCTGACCATCACTGTTCAGTCCAAGGGCTCGCTTACAAGGCTGCCGATCATCGGGCGACGATTGTTGAGCAGGCAACCCTGTCACCAAAATAGTTAAACTCTTGGCATGGCCCGGTCAATAATGCTCCGACAATCGACCGAGGTTGGTAATCCTCCATAATTCACACTGCCCAGGCGCTCCAGGCGCGATGCTACAAAAGCATCGGCCACCCGACTGTCACCATGCTGGATCAACTGGCTCGCCTGAAACGCCATGGCGACCTGGTCGACGACGTTACGCGCTCGGTACTCCAGGGTATTGGTGTCCTTGAACAGCGCTGGCAATGCCTGAATCGCCTGATCGAAGGTGTTCGAGTGCCCCCTGGCCTGTCCTATCTCGTTCAGCAGGGCTTCCAGAGCCAGGGGCTCCTTGTTCAGCACGCGCAGGACATCCAGACACTGAATATTGCCAGAGCCCTCCCAGATCGCATTGACGGGTGCCTCCTTGTAGATGCGTGGTAACGGGTTTTCTTCGACATAGCCGACACCGCCAATGCATTCCATCGCTTCATAGCTCAGGTGTGGCGCTCGTTTGCAGATCCAGTATTTGCCGATGGCCGTAGCCATTCGGGCCAATTGTTGCTCCGTTTCATTGCCGGTGCTGTCGAGTGCTTTGCCGATGCGCAGACTGAATGCGAGTGCTGCTTCGGACTCGATGGCGAGGTCCGCCAGAACGTTCTGCATCAAGGGTTGGTCGTGCAATGGTTTGCCGAAGGTGCTGCGGCCGCTGGTGTGGTGCAGTGCTTCTGCCGTAGCCGCTCGCATCAGCGCTGCTGAGCCGACCATGCAATCGAAACGCGTCATCGCCACCATCTCGATGATGGTGCGCACGCCCCTTCCTTCTTCGCCCAGCAACCAGGCTTCGGCACCTCGGAACTCGATTTCCGAGGAAGCATTGGAGCGATTGCCCAGCTTGTCTTTCAGTCTCTGAATAAAAAACGCATTCTTGCGGCCATCCTCTCGCCAGCGAGGCAACAGAAAACAGGAGAGACCTGCCTCGGTTTGCGCCAGCACCAGGAAAGCATCGCACATGGGCGCAGAACAGAACCATTTATGACCAATCAATCGATAGGATTCGCCAGGGCCACGAACTGCCAATGGGTAAGCTCGAGTGGTGTTGGCGCGGACATCGGAGCCACCCTGTTTCTCGGTCATGGCCATGCCGATGGTCACCCCTGCTTTCTCGAACCAGGGTTTGTTGGCACCGTCATAAACCCGAGACGTCACCCGGGGTAGCCAGACATCAGCCACACTGGGCGTGCTGGCAATGGCCGGCACCGCGGCAAAGGTCATGGTCAAGGGGCAAGCGGAACCCGCATCGGCGTGCATATGCAGGTATTCCAGCCCGGCTCGGGCGACATGAGCACCGGGCCGGGGGTCCGTCCACGGCAGGGAGGGAACCCCGGCTTCAACCGCCGTGCGCATCAGCCGATGGTAAGCCGGGTGAAAGCGGACCTCGTCAATGCGATGGCCAAAGCGGTCATGGGAATGAAAGGTCGGGGGCACCTCGTTGGCCGCTATACCGGCATCGACCAGATCACCACCGCAATCAGCACCATAGGCATCCAACTGAGCCTCAGCCCAGCCCCCATCAAAGGTTCTGACCCAGTGCTGTAGCGCCTGATCACAGCGCCAGGGGTTATAGGGGGTCAGCGCCCCGGGCTGATTCAACACTTCGTGCGTATCGGCCCGAGACAAATGTTCGTTAAAATCGAAATCCTGTGTCATGTCGACCTCAAAGCATTTTCAGGATGGTAGACGACAGACTAATCATCTTCTGACGGTTGCGCAGCTCGTTCGTCAGCCTGAGCCTGAAACAGTGCCAAACGGGCACGAATACGCTTCGCATCCGGCTTTTCCAGCAAGGCCGTCTGCAACAAGGCGATGGCATCGGCCTCTCGGCCGAAATCAGCCAGAGTATCTGCCTGCTCAATCAGCAATTGCTCGGAACGCCCCTCACGGTTGCGCAGCTTCATCCGCTTGTCGATCATGCGCAGGTAGATCATCAGGACCAGTACCATCATGATCAACGCTACGCCTGCAAATCCCATGGCTCGTCTCCAACTGCCTGAGGTGTAAGGTTTTTTTTGGGTTTCGAGGTGGGCACCACACTAGCGACGGATGCCGGTGGTGCCTCAGCAGGGGAGTCCGCAGCAGGGATGCTGCGGTCTAGGCTCCAGGGAGGATTCACGCCGACCCTGCAGAGGCATCACCGGTAGCCGTCGCGGGCGATTGCTGCTCAACAAACCCATCTAGTGTCCTGGCAGTATAGTCAATTAGTGGAAGGAAGGGTTTCCCATTCACATCCTTCCTTTTCTATTGGTACACTGAAGGCGAACAAAGGATCCGGTATACTGTCTTGATGGAAAAGACTCCCCTCAGTGTTTTACAGCAGGTTTTCGGCTACGACGCCTTTCGTGGCCCTCAGGAAGCCATTATCAACAGCCTGGTTCAGGGTAACGACGCTCTGGTTTTGATGCCAACCGGCGGTGGTAAATCGCTCTGTTATCAGATTCCGGCTCTGGTGCGAGACGGCACTGGCGTGGTTATTTCACCGTTGATTGCCCTGATGCAGGATCAGGTCGACGCTCTGCGTGAGCTTGGTGTTCGAGCCGGTTTTCTGAACTCTACCCTGAGTTTCGATGCGGTTCGGCAGACCGAAGCGGCTTTGCTGGCGGGTGAGATCGATTTGCTCTACATCGCACCGGAGCGCCTTCTGCAGGATCGCACCCTGGCGTTGCTATCCGAAGCCCGGCTGGCACTGTTCGCCATCGACGAAGCTCACTGCGTTTCACAATGGGGGCACGATTTCCGCTCCGATTATTTGCGACTGAACATCCTGCAGGAACGCTTTCCGGCCATTCCGCGCATCGCCCTGACCGCCACCGCCGACCAGCGCACCCGCCTCGACATACAGCAGCGCCTGGGCCTGACTGAAGCGGAATCCTTTGTCAGCGGCTTTGATCGGCCCAATATCCAGTATCGCATTCATGCCAAACAGACGCCGCGCAAGCAGTTGCTCGCCTTTCTCAAGCGCGAGGCCGAAGGGCAGGCCGGTATTGTCTATTGCCTGTCGCGCAAGAAGGTTGAGCAGACCGCCGACTGGCTGGTGCAGCAAGGCTTCAATGCCTTGCCCTATCATGCCGGTTTGTCGGCGGAGATGCGCCAGCAGCACCAGAAACGGTTCTTGCGCGAAGATGGCGTCATCATGGTCGCCACCATCGCCTTCGGTATGGGCATCGACAAACCCGATGTGCGTTTTGTCGTTCACCTCGATCTGCCGAAAAGCATCGAAGCCTATTATCAGGAAACCGGTCGCGCCGGGCGCGATGGGGAACCGGCTACGGCGATGCTGCTGTATGGATTTGAAGATGTGGTGAAACTGCGCCAGATGATGGCCCAGTCTCAGGGCAGCGACGAACATCAACGTTACGAGCAGCAGCGGCTGAACGCCATGCTCGGTTTGTGTGAAATTACCCACTGTCGGCGTCAGGCCCTGTTGCGCTATTTTGGTGATGAGTTGCCGGAGCCCTGTGGCAATTGCGATACCTGCCTCGAGCCGGTCGATACCTGGGATGGAACCGAAGAAGTGCGCAAGGCGTTGTCCTGTGTCTACCGTACCGGCCAGCGCTTTGGTGCCAACCACATTATTGATGTGTTGCGCGGTAGCGACAGCGAGAAGCTACGCCGTTTTGGCCATCACCAGTTGTCGACCTATGGTATTGGCCTTTCACTTTCCACAACCGAATGGCGCTCGGTGCTGCGCCAATTGGTGGCCAATGGTTTGCTGGAGGTTGATCCTGAAGGCTATGGTGGCCTGCGGCTGACCGAACTCTGCCGGCCAGTTTTGAAAGGCGAAAAAACCCTTCATTTGCGGCGCGATGCGCGCCCCGTGAAAACCGAAACACCACGCCGTGCAGCAGCGCCGGCGGCGGTTAACGAAGCTGACCAGCCTCTGTGGGAGGCGCTGCGTGCTCTGCGCAAGCAACTGGCGGATGAACAGGGCATCGCACCCTTTATGGTGTTTCATGACCGCACCCTCAGGGAGATGCTGGCCAACAAACCTCGGACGCTGGATGAAATGGCTGAGGTTTCCGGCGTCGGTGCGGCCAAGCTCGAGCACTATGGCGAGGCTTTCCTGGCCGTGCTTGCTGAAACCTCAGAGGCGCCCGTACCGGTAGGATGACAACGCCAGCAGGCTGCCCAGAAAGGCCAGAATAGCCATGCTCAGCAGCAGGGTGTTGACGCCAACACCGGCATCAATCATCACACCCAACAGGATCGGCGACATGGCCGTGCTGACCACGCCAAAGGCGGTGATCAGCGAGCGTATGGCACCCAGGTGAGTGGTGCCATACACCTCCGCCCAGAGAGCATTCATGATGGTGCCGATCATGCCAAAGCCGATGCCAAAAAGTGTCATCATCAGATAGACCACCCACTGGCCTTCAAGCCAGGCGGTCAGGCCGAGGCCGAGCACAAAGGGGCCGCCAATAAGGGGCATCAGCCGTACAGCACTGAAGCGGTCTACCAGAGAGCCGGTGACCATGGCGCCGAGCCAGTGAACGGCCCCGTAAGCGATAAAAGCGGTCGCAAAAAGGGCGGGTGACCAGCTCTTCTCCGGCAGGATAAAGCCCTGGTGAATAAAGACCCCGGTGACCACAAAGCCTGGTGTCAGCAGTAAAGGCAAGGCGCGCCAGAAACGACCGTCCTTGAGCACGGTGCGGCGCGAACCATCGGGGAGGTCTTCACTGCGCAGGCGTTTTTCCATCCCCTGGAGTTCGACCTCGCTCGGCCCGGCATGGCTCAATAGCCAGTGAGCCAGGGGCAAGTAAATCAGGCCGATGGCCAGGGCGATGACCAGCCAGCTTTGTTGCCAGCCAACCCAGGCGATGATCAGCACTTCAGGCTGGGCAGTATCATCTCCCCCAAAGGCACCCCATTGACGGCCAGGCTGATGGCCTTGCCCCGGTTCAGAGAAAAGTAGCGACCCATGGTAGTAATGGCTGTATGTGGCAACAGACCCTGGCCACAGAAGCGCAACAAAAAGAGTGCGATCACCAGGCTGAACAGGGAGTTGACCTGCCACATCAGCAACGCGGCCAGAATCAGACCACAGGCGACGACTGTCGCAAACAACCGCACTGATACCCGGTCGATCAGGCCGCCGATGGCCATGATGATCAGGCCACTGACCAGGGTCGCGGCTGAATAGGCCGTGCCGTAAGCAGAGGCGGAAAGACCCAGTTCGGCTTGCAGGCTGGCGCCATACCAACTGATGAAGAACGACTGACCAAAATTGCCGAAAAAGACGGTCACCAGACCAAAAAGTAGCATGGGCCAATACGATCGGAGTATCGAAATATACCCGAGTATCATTTTACTATCCTGAAAAGGGGGGTTGAGCGATCGTGTTCAGGCATTGCGCCAACACAGTTTCAGCAGGACGCTGATGAAAGAGCCAACAGTTTATTACAAAACAATGGCAAAGAATAGGCGCTCGTGTCAACTCGAAGTGTGTCGCAATGGGCCTCGCTTCTGGTTCGGCGAGCGCCTGTCGCGCACGGCCATCGGTGCTGTGGGCGTGGCCATGGCGATACCCGGGAAAGGTGTTAGCTCAGTCGAAACGCACGCCTCGGTTACGGATGGCACGCTTGCGGATGGCTGGCAACCAGACAAAGCCCAGAATGAAGCCACTGACCAGGCCACCAATATGGGCCGCATTGTCGATTGGGCCGAAGAAGCCAATGGCAATGTTCAGCACAATAAAGCCCAGGGTGTTGCGTAAAAAGGTATTGCGGAATTCGGGTTTGAACAGGTTGGTGGTCAGCAAGGCCACGAAGAAACCGTACATGCCGAAAATGGCACCGGATGCCCCGACGCTGACCACGCCAAAGTTGAACATCAGGCTGGTCAGGCTGGCGAGGATGCCGGTGGTCAAGTAGACAACAGCAAAGGATCGACGCCCCAGCAGCGGCTCCAGAAAAATACCAATGTTGGCCAGTACAATGGCGTTGAATACCAGGTGCAGCAGGCCGCCGTGCAGGAAGACGCTGCTCAGCAAACGCCACCACTGACCATCGACCGTCAGAGGGCCAAAGTTGCCACCGAGAATGATCAACTCTCGTGCCGGAAACCACAGGATGCTCTGGGTCATCAAGGCCACCAATAAAAAGATGCCGGTGTTCAGGTAGATGATGAGCGGTGTGAGCCAATAGCCGGGCCGGGGAGTGAACAGGTTCATGCAACGGGTTCCAGTAGTGTCAGTGGCCAAGCTTGGGGGTTGGCTCTCCGGGTTGCAAGACCTGGCGACGTGAACAACCTGAAAAGATGTTCGGCCTTACCCACAGAAGCTGTGGATAAGGCTGTGTGCAAGCTGGGAGGTGATGGCGCTGCCTGCCTGCCTATGGCAGATGCTGAAAAAGCGTTAAAAAACAGTCAATTAGGAACCTCATACGGCAACAGTCAGGATTCCGGCTGGTCCTTGAGGCCGGTTCGGGTCTTCTGGTATGTCCTGTTGCAGCAAAAAGTCGAGAATGGCATCGCGAATGGCGGTGCCCTGGCTCAGACCCTGGTTTCCGAACAGCCGGTTGAATTCCAGCAAGTAGGGGTGGCCACCGACCATGGCAATGTCGAAGCCGGCATGATTGACGCCCAACTGGCGGGCTACCTTCAGGGCCAGTTCTATGGCCGACTCGGGTACAGAGCTGTGTTCTACCCAGCCACCGCGGGCAATGTTGTTGTAAAAGCCTTGCGGTGCCTGATGACGCCAGTACGCCGTTACCACCTTGTCGCCAATAATCACAATTCGCAAATCCCGGTCTATGGGCAGATACTCCTGTACGTAGAGCACCGGACTTGAAGCGCAGTAGCGAGACCAGTCGGCTCGTGATTGAATCAGCCAGACACCTTCCCCCATGCTGGCTTTCGGGTGTTTGGCGACAAAAGGCAGTGTCATGGTGTCCCACAAGGTGTCTTGCTGAACCGGGCCATTGGCTTCAATGAGGGTCAGCGGCGTGTGCTCGGGGGCGACCATTTCGAACGCACGAGTCATTTCGACCTTGTCGTGACCAATGCGATAGGTCGCCTCACTGGGGAAAATTCGACAATTCACGCCGTAGAGCAGGGCATTGAGTTGCCAATAATGAGGGAACAGAACCCAGTCGGCCTGCGATAACGCCTCCTTGTGACGAAAAAAATGCTCTGGTTTCAGGGACCTGGTATCAGGGAAATGAAGGGTGCGAAACACATCAAAGGAGATCAGCCGCATACACTCTACAGGTGCAAAACAAGGTGGCGGAATTTTAATCAGCGCAAGGCATCTGGCAAGCATTATTTGATGCGCAGGCGCTGATATTCAATGGCTTCGATCGATGGCCAACAGCAGATCGATGAATGCAACAACGGCATCCACCCGGGCGGTCTCTTCCATGGTGTGATAGCCGGTGGTTGGTATTTGTAAGGTTGTGCCGTGAACCAGGCCGTTGGAAGCGGCGGTAATGCGACCGAGTTCTGTGCTCCCCAGGGAGGCCGGTTTCTGGCCGGCAGCGATGGCGGCCTGATTGTTGGCTTCGATGTAGACATCCTTGAAGCTGTATTTTACGCCCAATTCTGTGCATAGCCGTTCAATGTCGGCTGTGGTGTCCGGGTGGAAGTCGGCATTGGCATCTCTGTGGCGCAATACCACCTGTTGCGTATCGGCTGTATCGCGATCCGGGTAGGGGCTGGTGTCGACCACAAAGAGGCGGTTGGTTGAGCCACCAAAGCGGCGGAACCACTCCAGCAGGTAGCGCCAGCTTTTACCGGCCTCTTCCTGGGCGGTGAAGAAGGCGGTGCCACTGAAGCCAAGCGTGAAAAGGTGCACCAGAATGGCGGCAGTCAAGACGTTGTCGAGCTGGCCGCTGATCAACTGGTTGTCGATCTTTAGCCGATCACGAAAAGCAACAGGGGTGCCAGCGACGAGGTGTTCCATGCCTTCAACATTGAAGATCAGGTTGTTGCGAAACTCGCAGATGCGGGCGTCGACGATGGTGCCCGCGCCACGATAAGCGCCGGACCATGGCTCGTAAGCCATCAGCGGTGTCTTCGGGAAACGATCGACGATCTTGAGCATCAATTCTTCCGAGACGGAGTTGCCGAGCAGGTCGGACCGGCTGCCCGCGACAAAGGCCGCGTACTGAAACTCGTTGGGGCCGGTACAGACCAGGCCGTGGCGGTCGATATGAGCGGAAAAATAGCTCTGCTCGGGGTTGTTACCCTGAGCCACCAGCAGGCCTTCGTACCAGGTGACCTTGGCGCCGCGCTCTTCCAGTTCGCGTTGCAGCACGCGGAAAAAGGCATGCTCCGCGCCAACCACACTCGGTTCGCGAATCAGGATTTTCAGCAGGTCGATAAAGTCGTCGAAGTGAGCCATGGCTGGAGGTTTCTCGAAATGGGCTGTTACTGGCAGATTACTGCAATGTGGCCTGGTTTGGCTAGGGGTCGCCTTTTAAAGCCCCCTCACCTCAAGGTGAGGGAGCTTTACAAACCCCTAAAACCTGACCTCATGAATCACGGCCGCTTCCCCATCAGCCGTAAAAGCCACAACATCATAGTCATTGAAATAGCCGGTCTCCATTCCCGGAGACCCATGCGGCATGCCCGGAACAGAAATACCGATGGTGCGATCCCCAAAGGGCTTTTGCGCCATTCCCAAAAAGGCTTCAATGGCCTCGGCCGGAACATGGCCTTCCACGACATAGCCATCGATCAGGGCGGTATGGCAGGAGCGCATCATCGCAGGAATGCCTTGCTCGGCTTTCAATGCAAAGACGTCGACGCTGTGGTCGGTCGTGACCTGATAACCGTGCGCTTCCAGATGCGCGGCCCAGTCACCGCAGCAACCGCAGTTGGGGTCGCTGTGCATGGTGACTTCCCGCGCCATCATCGGGGTTTCCAGAACAGCGGCATCCAAGGTTGTCGTATCGGCAACCGCGTTCTGGCCGGCCCCGAAAGAGAACCATGCCAGACCCCCCATGGCCGCAACACTCAGAACAGCAGCTCCCAGGCTGAATTGATTGAACGCTTTCATTATTGGTTGTCCTCCAGCCAGCTGTGCATGAAGTGAATTTCCCGTTCCTGCTCCCGAATCACCGCCTCGGCCAGTTCGCGCAGTTCCTGGTCTTCACTGTATTGCAACAAGAGCCGGGCCATGTCGATGGCGGCTTCGTGGTGAGGGATCATGCCCAGCACAAAATCACGGTCGACATTGCCGGTCGGCGCCATGTCCATATCCCGCATCATTTTCTGGTTGATCCGGTCGTAACCTGCGCGGATCGCGTTGCTGTTGGGCCCCGGGCGAGCAGGGCCGTAGTCTGCCAGCCATTGCTCCATTTGCTCAATTTCTGCTTGCTGTGCCGTGATGATCTCTTCACCCAGTTCCAGTAGCTGAGCGTCCGACCCCTGAGCCAGAAGCACTTCAGCCATATCAATGGCGCCCTGGTGGTGCGGAATCATGCCGCGCACAAAGTCATGGTCGGCGTCGCCGCTGAGGGTCATTTGGTGCATGTCATCCATCATGCGTTGGTGGCTTTCTGCAAAAGGGCCCCCGTGCTGATGGGTGGTTGCGCCCTGGTGGTCCATATGGCCCTGAGCTGGGCTGTGATCGCCATGGGCATGATCGCCAGTGGCCATGCCATGGCTTTCGTGGTTGCCTGGCATGCAAGCGGCCAGGGCCAGAGTAGAAAGGCTCAGCAGCCCGGCGGTAACGATAGGTTTAATAAACATGGTGGTGTCCTGCTCTGTTTGTGCAAGGTGCCCGGTTCAAGTGTTCAGTCACCGTGGCCTTGCATCAATGATCAAAATTGAAAAAAGAATAGGTGCAGTCAGAGCAGGAAAGGTTTGGGGGGTGGCGCGGTTGGTTGTCCCGGATTCAGTGGCTTGCCGTCCGCCAGGGCCGTCGGGGAAAGGCCAGTTGTCGGTGAATCGACCAGGGGGATTGAAGGCACTATGGTCACCATCAGACAAAGTTCCATGCAGGGCAAGTCCGAGTGATGATGGTGTTTTGGGTGGTCGGCAATGTGCTGAGCGTGGGCACTCCCCTCATGGGCGTGATGGGCCATCGCCATGGGCGCTTTGGGCGTGGCATCCATCAGTTCCTGGCTCGACATCAAGGCACTGTGTACCGCCGCTTGCAATGGGCTCAGCATCATCAGCACAACCAGCACGCTGTGCAGGACAGGGCGCAGTTTGTGAAAAGCCAAATGAGCGACCAATAATTTCACGGTGTATTGCCGACCCCGGTCAGGTGGAAAGTCGAAAACAATGTTCAACGTCAAGTATTTCACCCCCAAGACGAGACTGCATCAGGGTTTACGGTGTCTTTTCGAGGGGTCTTGTCGTCAGCCAAAGCGCAACTCTCGGCGCCGGTGCAGAATCCAATTTCCACGCTGCATCTTGCTATATCAAATTATATTGATATAGTTTCTGTAATCACCCGCTGATTTAATGTGTAACTTGCGAGCGGTATATAAATGCAGCTAAAGCGCCGAAGCTTTTCAGCCTGTACCCGCCATTGAATCAGCACCTTTCACCATTCGAGGTGCGCCATGACGACGCTTTTTTCTCATTTTCTTGCCCAGGTCCTGGGTTGTTCCAGCATCGAGGCGGTGCACAATCGCGTGCGCAGCCATCTGGTCTTCGTTCCGGACCATGGTTTCAGCCAGGCTGAAATCGATGCTTTTATTCTGGAAGGTACCGAGGATACCTCGGCTCTGGCCAGATGGTCGCAACTGTTGCGACTCGACCCTGATTTGCTGGCCGATGCAGCCAGCCTGGCCAGGCGCTCGGTTGGGCAACAACATCGGCGCTTGCCAGAACTGCGTGTGCAATGGGTGGGGACTCAGGCGAATATGGAGCCTTCTCGGCAGGTCGCAGTGCGCATTCGTGTTGAGCTGGCGGATCACCCTCAGGCTGAACGCTTGAGACACTCTGGCCAGCAGTGGTTTGAGCGCCAGACCGGCTACACCTTTGCCGATCTCAACCGGCCCGGGGCGTTCGAGCGCATTCTTTCGCTAGCCAATGACCACTGGCAGCAACTGGAGCAATGGAGCGGTGTTTCGGCCGAGTCGATCGACATTGAGCTTAGTCCGGTTTAATGCCTTGCCACAATAGGGCCGCTTAGTCTCCCAGCAGAAAACTGCGTGCTGCGTTCAATCGAGCGGCCATCTTCGGGTCGCCGCCACGGTCGGGGTGGTGCTTCAGCATCAATTTTCGGTGGGCCTTGATGATGTCATCCCGGGTGGCTTCGGCTGTCAGCCCCAATAGATTCAAGGCCTCTGTTTCATTCAGTGGTGCCTCGTCATCGTTCTCGTCTGCCCGGGTTTGGCCGGGGTCGTCCTGGCGCCACTTCTCGCCAAAACGCTTGTCCAGATAGGTCTCCAGCAGGCGCGCCGAATTGGTGTCTTTCTCGCGGCAATACAGCAACAGCTCAATAAATTCATCGTCCTTGAGGTCCGCCAGATCACGCCCGGCCATGGGGCCTTCAACGACGGTGCCGTACATGACACCTGTATCGTGGTCGAGTTCCATTTCCAGTATGTCGGCTTTGACTTCCGAGCGCTGGCCACTGTTGCCGGTGCTTCCCTTTTTCCCGGCAGCGCCGCCTTTGCGAATACGCCAATGCATCCACAGTGGCAACAGACGCATAAGCCAGGGCATCAGGTGTCTGATGAAGGGAAGAAAACCGGCCAGCAAGGCGCCGAGCAGATAGAAGCGGCGGGTTACCGCCAGGAATATCAGGCCCGCAACCAGGGAAATCAGAGCCAGTTTGACCAGATAAGGGCCTTTTTGGGCAGCGGGCTGGCGTCGATACAGCACCCAGAGGGCAGCGATGACCAGTCCAATCAGAGCCAGAGTAAAGGGGTTCACAGCGGGATCAGGACCTCAGTTGTTGGGTCAGACGTTTGACATCGCCCGACTGTCGTCGGGAAAAATCCTCCAGAGCGGCCTTGTCGCCGGTCGCGTAAATGGCCACCGCAGCGAGCAGGTTTTTCAGTACTGCAGGGCTGCGATGATCGAAGGCAGCGTAGGCCCCACCAGAAAGGCTGGCGATTTGTTCAAAGGTCTGGCGTGCGGCGCCATCATTGCCTTCCTGGAACACAAAAACCGGAGTGCGCAGCAGGCCCAGTTGACCGGCCAACTGACAGAGGTCATCGGCTTTTTCTTCGCAGCAGTCGACGATCAGCACGATGGCGCGTACGGCCTGAACGCGAGTTTCCTTGAGCCCCTGCTTGAGGACCTTGGCGATCTGGGTATGGCCTCCCAGGCAGGAGACACGATTCATCTCACGCAGCAAACGTTCGGTGTTGCTGATCCAGGGAGAAGCGTGGAATTCCCGAAACCCTCGGTAGTAGCACAACTGAATGCTGAGACCACCGAGATCCCGGGTGGCGAGAAAGAGTTCGCTTTGCAATTGGCAGGCGGTGTCCCAGGTGGGTTGGCGGCTGGCCGTCGCATCGAGTGCGAACATCAGACGACCAGTCTGGCGGGCAGCAACGGGCGTTTTCGCCGCCGTTTTGATAAAGGCTTCGATGTCGGTCGAGCTGGATTTGACGGTGAGGTCTTTATCGGTCATTCGGTCAAGGCTCCTGCGCTGGACCTGAAAGCATACAAAGCTCAGCGCAGGATGACCACGAATCACGCCAAAAAATGCGTGTCGTTTACCTCACGGTGACGCAGGTGCAAGGCGCCATTTGCATCACCTTGTGAGACACACTGCCGACCAGCAGGCTTTTCCAGTCGCCCAGGCCGCGGGTGCCCATGACGATCATGTCTGCCTTCAGATCCTCGGCTTTCTTGACGATCTGTCTGGCCGGGTTGCCAATGGAGATGGAGCCGTCCACATCGTTCAAGCCCAGGTCTTTGACCATTTTGGTGGCAGCGTCGATGATGGTTTGTCCGATCTGCTCCAGCTCTTCGCGTGTCGCGTAGATGGTCACAGAGGCACCGCCCATCACCAATACTTCATCTCCTGCCGGTGGTTCCGGTATGTGTACCAGGTGAATGTGACCGTCGTGTACCTTGGCCCAGTCCACGGCGAATTCAACGGCTTTTTTGGCATGCTCGGAGCCGTCCACCGGCACAACTATGGTTTTTTTACTCATGATACTACCCTCCCAACAGACTCTGTGATTGCTGTTTCTTACACCGTCAGCATGTCACTTTCAGGTTAGTCGGGAGTTGATGCAGGTCAAGAAAGCGCCCGGCCTTTATTTCGGACTTTGGGTGTGATCCTGGGTGTCGCAGTCGACCGGCTTGGCAAGGCTGTAAGTCGTTGATTTTGATATAAATAGATGTTCAAACCAGGCTGCTTCAACGCCTTCTGCAAGATGAAATAGGCATCGAGATCGAACGACTCCGGAACGCTCTGTTGCTCTATCGGGGTCAGTCCATTCGGCAAAAAGGCGGTACCGAGGTAAGCCCATTGATTAATCAGATGCCAGTCCGACCGAGTCGGATCCATCTGATTGCGTTCCTCGATGACCAGGCTGGAAGGCCATGGCCAGGCGGCCAGTTGTCTGCTGGCGAGTGCTTGGTGCAGCCTCTGATTGTGCTGTTGCAGAGGCTCTTCACCGCAACAAGCCCCGAAGCAGCGTCCTATCTGATGACCAAAGCAACGGCCCTGGCCGCGTTCAAGGCCGAGCAGTCGTTCACACAAGTGGTACTCGGCAATCAGAGCTTTAAGTTGCTTCAGTGCCATGGCTTTGCCCGGGAACAGACCAAAGAGTTCAGGTTGAGCCTGGTCTGCACTCAATGCACAGAGTGCGATTTCAGTTTGCTCGCTGCCTGCAACTTGCCTGGGTTGAAGGGTCCACAGCTTACGAGTCTTGCGCAAGCGGCGATTGTAGAGTGGATGCAGAGTCTTGATCTGGCGGTTTTCCAGCAGCAGTGCGCCGATCTCTCCGGCCGTCAGGGTCCAGTCGATGTGGGTGGTATGGCGGGTAAGTCGAGCTTCCTTGGGGTCCTGCCGGGCGGCTTGAAAATGGCTGCGCACACGTTGAGCGATATTGATACTTTTGCCGACGTACAGCAGAGCGTTTCGTTCGTTATAGAAGCGATAGACCCCCGGGCATGAGGGCAATTGCAATTCGCTAAGGTCAAGCAAAAGGCGTTTCCTGTTTTCGTGGCGTTAGAGGGCAATACGGATAGCAAATGGAAATCGTTCATCGTCTATTGTCTATCGATGAATCGCTCTCCTTCAGCAGTTTCAGAAAAGCTCGAGTAGTGGGCAGCTCCAGTCGCTCGACCGGGCAAATCCACGAGAATTGACGGCGCAGGTTCAGTGGTGAACTCAATTCACACAAAGCCCCGGTGCGGACTTCTTCGACGACTGCCAATCGAGACAACACGCCAATACCGAGTCGTGCCTGGGCAGCTCGCTTGATCGCCTCCTGCCGGCTCATTTCCAGGCGGATTCTGGGTTGGATGCCTTGTGCCTGCATGGCTATGTCAAAAACCGCCCGGGTACCTGAACCACTCTCGCGCACCAACCAGAACTGTTCGGCCAACCAGGCAAGGGAAGCCTGGTTGCCATCGGGCGCCAGCTCAGGATGGCAAAACAACGCAAGTTCGTCGCTGCGCCAGGGCTCGATCAGCAACTCCTGGTGTAGGGCCGGCCCTTCTATTAAACCAAAATGGGCTTGTCCTTTGCTCAGGGCTTCGAGCACGGCATCGGTATTGAGTATGCTGACACTGGGGTCTACTTCGGGGTGTCTGTCGAGTAACTGTGCCAGCAGATCCGGCAGCAGGTAACAGGCGATGGTCACACTGGCGGCCAGCCGCAATGGGCCTGCGACCCGGTTCTGGTCTGGTTGTTGTAGGCTCTCGGCGAGCAACAACATCTGCCGTAACCGGGGCAGGATCTGGGTGGCGGCCTCCGTCAGGTGCACTTCTCGTCCCTGACGCTGCAGCAGGCTGTAGCCGAGTTGGCGTTCCAGTTCGCGGATCGACTGGCTGGCGGCCGATTGACTGATGGCCTGCTCGTCGGCGGCCAGCGTCAGGCGGCCAAGGCGAGCGATGGCTTCGAAGAGGCGAAGTTGTCTTAGGCTGATATTCATCGGAATATCTTAATATAAATATTAAAACTATCCATTATTTTAATGTATTGACTTTCCGTAGAGTAACAGCCTGTTCACACCTTTGAGAAAAAAACCGTGCTGATTGTGATTCCTCTGCTGGCAGCTATAGCGATCGCCTTGTCGCAGCTACCGAGCATGGCAGCCCTGGGGCTGAGTGCTTTGCCTCTGGCGATTCTGCTGGGCATTGTTTTTGGTAACCTGTTCAGGCCCCAACTGACGCTGAGGGATGCGCGAGTCATGGCGTTCTGCCAACAACGCTTGCTGCGTCTTGGCATCGTGCTGTTCGGCTTTAACCTGAGCCTGCAGCAGATCGTCGCAGTGGGTTGGCAGGCCATCATCATTGATATCATCATCATAGTGACGGTGCTCAGCCTGGGCGTCTGGCTTGGCGTGCGCTGGTTCGGTTTATCGAAAGAAGCCGCCGTCCTGACGTCGGTCGGCAGTGCCATCTGCGGTGCTGCGGCCATTATGGCAACGGAATCGGTGGTGCGCGGGCGCGAACGCGATGTCACCGTGGCGGTTGCTTCCGTTGTGCTCTTTGGCACCCTGGCCCTGTTCAGTTACCCCCTGCTTTACCATTGGCTCGACATCGATCCGGCGGTGTTCGGCATCTATATTGGCAGCACTGTTCACGAAGTGGCTCAGGCCGTCGCCGCAGGCCAGACCATTGGGCCAGAGGCGATGCAAACCGCGGTCGTGACCAAACTGATTCGTGTCATGCTGCTGGCTCCCGTGGTGATTTTTCTTGGTGCAGTGGTGTTTCGTCAGAGCGATACAGGGGCTCGCAGAGTGGTGCCTGTGCCCTGGTTTGTGTTCGGCTTCATACTGGCCGCGGCGCTGAACTCCTGGTGGTTGTTGCCGGAGATGGTGTTGAGCACGTTGAAGGTAGTGTCACAGGCGGCTCTGGCTCTGGCGATGGCTTCGCTGGGGATAAAGACCCAATGGGCGACGGTGCGTCAGGCGGGCATTCAGCCCATGTTGTTGGCTCTGTTGTTGTTTGTGGTATTGATGGTCGGTGGCTTGGGTTTGAACTGGGTGTTTCTGGGCATGCCCTGAGAATTGCTCCTGCATTCTCAGGATACCGTTCATCCCTGAACATTCCCTGAAAATTGCTCCTGCATTCTCAGGATACCGTTCATCCCTGAACATAAATAACCGGGTAAGGATGCCCGGTTTGGTATCGAAAAATCTCAGTCTTATTGAGTCGCAGAAGCCCGATCAGCACCTACGCGTGCCTGGGCACGTTCCTGAGCGGCTTCAAACTCGGCGAGGAAGGTTTCGCCACGCTCGCCAAAGTTCTCCAGGTACCATTCACGAATCGGCGCGGCGTAAGAGCGGAACTCTTCCATCTCGGCTTCGTTTGGCTGGTAAATTTGACCGCCGGATTCGATCCATTTGGCGTATGCATCCAGTTCCTTGCGAGGCTGAATACCGAACTGCACCATCGACATCATGGCGGCACCGTCAGCAACGATCTGGCGCTGCTCAGGTGTCAGTGACTGGAACTTCTCGTTACCCATGAACCACATGGAGGCCATATAGCCGTGACCATCCAGTGTCAGGTAGTTGATGGTTTCCTGGAAGTTCATGTTGGCGATGTCGGAAATGGAGTTCTTGGTACCATCCACAACACCGGTTTGCAGGGCGGTATACACCTCGAGCCAGGGCAGAGGGGTGGGCGAGCCGCCCATGGCGCGGACCAGAGTTTGTTGAATCTGCGACTCAATGGTGCGGAAGCGCAGGCCGGCGACATCACTTGGGCTGCGAATTTCGCGAGTACCGTTGGCAAAATTGCGCCAGCCACCGGTTTGCGTCATCGACATCAGGCGCACACCGTTGTTGGAGGCAGCCAGAATTTCATCCCGCAAGAAAGCGTTGAATTGCGGATCTGTGAGAATTTCCTTGGCGATGCGGTCGTCACCAAAGGAGTAGGGAATGTCCATACCCTGTATCGGTGGGTAGATGCCTGCGGCACCCCCTGCGGTGGCAGTGTAGAGATCCACAATGCCAGCCTGCATGGCCTCAAAGCACTCCGGGGCAGAGCCGCAAAGTTGAGCACCGACAAAGATGTTTACATTGATGTCATCGGTACGACTCTCAACGTAATTCTTGAACACCAGAGCCGCATCGTATTCCTGGTCTTCTTCATTGGCCAGAAACACCAGGTTCAGGTCTACAGCATTGGCCAGGCTGGCGAAACCCAGGCTGGCACTCATGACACCGGCTACGAGCGTTTTTTTAAGGGATGACCGATTTTTTGTCATTATATAGCTCCTCAGTTAATACAGTTCGTTCAAGAGACATAGCCCAGAGCCCGGGGCAAGGCGAGCACCAGGTCAGGGATATACACAAGAGCGAACAGGATGGCGACTTCCACCAGAAAAAGTGGCAGCATTTCCCGCGCGATGCTTTCTATGCGTTCTCGCGAGATACTGCTGACCACGAACAACACCAACCCCAGGGGTGGCGTAATCAGGCCCATGATGAGAGTAATACTCATCACCACGGCAAAATGTATGGGGTCTACCCCGACACCGACCATGACCGGTGCCAGAATGGGCCCAAGAATCAGGATGGCGGGACCAGCATCCATGATGGTGCCGACCACCAGCAAGAAGACAACCACAAGGAAGAACAGCATGTGGGGGTTGTCGGTAATATTCAGCACCAAACCACTGACCAGTTGCGCCGTGCCTTTCAGGCTGATCAAGGAAGCAAAGGCGACCGCAGACCCCACCAACAAGAGAATCACAGCCGAACTTAATGCGGCCTTGCCAAAGATGGGTGCCAGATCCTTGAGCTTGATCTCGCGCGTTATGAAGAGCCCGAGAATCAGCGCGTAAAAGGCAGCGATGGCTGCGCCTTCTGTTGGTGTAAAAATGCCGCCAATAATGCCGCCGATCAGAATGACAGGCGTTAACAGGGGCAAAAAGGCACTGACAAAGGCATCCCATTTCTCTTTTGCACTGGCCTTGGGCAGGGTAGGCGGAAATTCACGGAAACGGGTCAGAATGGCGATGGTGATCATCAGGCCGATGCCAATCAGAATGCCGGGTACAACCCCGCCAGCAAACATGCCAGCAACCGATACGTTCATGATAAAGGCGTAAAGGATAAAGAGCCCGCTGGGGGGAATGATACTGGCAATGACTGCCGAGGCTGCGGTGATGGAGGCCGAGAAACGGTTGGTGTAACCGGATTTTTTCATTGCCGGAATCATGACCGAACCCAGCGCCGAGGCATCGGCCACAGCCGACCCGGAACCCCCCGCCAGCATCAAGGAGGACGCTACCGATACCTGGCCCAGGCCAGCCTTGCGATGGCCGATCAGCGTCTCGGCGAAACGAACGATGCGCGTGGTGACACCACCATGGGTCATCAATTCACCGGCCAAAATAAAAAATGGCAGTGCCATCAACGGAAAGCTATCGATGCCGGCAAAGAGGCGTTGAAACAGAAGGTTCAGGAAAATCTCCCGGCCTTCCAGCAACATGCTGATTCCCGGAGCAATCAGCATGACAAAGACGATGGGCATGCCGATGAACAGAAGCCCAACAAAAATCCACAGATAGGCAAAGGCCATGTCTCAGTGCTCCACTTTCGGTTCACCGGCAAGGCCGGTTTCTACTGGATAAAACTCGGGTTTAAACAAACTACCCACCAGACGCAGAATGCGCTCGAACGAACACAAAGCCGTCAAGCCAAAGGCCACTGGTAGTATCCAGTACACCTTCGCCATTTGAATGCCCAAAGAGAGGCTGACCGAACTGCCCGCTCGCTCGATGCGATCGAACCCGAGTTTCATGCACCACAGCAGCATGATGAAGATCAGGATCTCGATGGCCAGTTGCAGCAGGCGCCATGCGATGGAGCCCTTGAACCAGGCCGTCATGATTTCCAGACTGACATTCATGCCTTTCTTGTGTGCAGCCGGAAAGTACAGAAAGGTCATCCACACCATCATGTAACGCGCCAGTTCTTCGGTCCAGCCGAAGCTGTCACGCAGCACATAGCGGAAAAAAACGTGGGTCACCATGATCACCAGCATACCGGCCAATAGAGCGGTAGCGGCATAGCCTGTCAGGCGTGTAGTCCAGCCGTTGATCTGGTCAAGCCAATGAATGATGAATGTCAAAATTACCTCCGGATGTCATGTAAGCACCTGTGCACCTGTTGATGGTGCGCAACAAGCAGTGTAACGCTCACTGCTTCTGGCGTCTCAAATCAACAGGCAGCACGACTTTGCCTGGGTTTTTATCATGGACTTCCGGATGCTGCGCGCACCGAGTGGGCACAGTTGGGTGATTCGATGTCATTGTTGGACCCTGCTGTCTGCACTTTCAACACAGCCTGTGGCTGTCATTCTTGTAATGTGGGCCAAGCCGATGGGCTCTGACCGGGCCGAACCGATGCGTTTATTCGTCGACCGATGACTACACTAGCAGTGTCTTTTTACAATGTAAATCAATAGTGTATGAATTTAATGGTTCAAACGCTGTTTGATATTGGCTCGATCTTTTTGGATAGCTTTAAGTATTTGATTTTAAAAATAAAAATACTCTAATTCTACGATCTTCCTGTCGAAAGAAAATTTCTTCAGGTACTCATTTCTGATAAATTCATTCACTATTGATTTACATTTTTCCAGGCCGGTGCTAAGGTGAAATGATTCATTATTCATTCAGTCTTGCTATGGTATAGCAAGTCGACTACTCGGAGGCGCTATGACAATAAAAATTGATTCCATCACCGAACAGAAGAAGGTAGAGGGGTTGGATTTTCCCCTGGTGGTCAGGCCCCATGAGGCAGCGGTGGCGGAAGACTTCAGCGCCTTCAACGATTGGGTGGCTGAACACAAAGCTGAGTTGAAAGCCTTGTTGATCAAACACGGAGCCATACTGTTTCGTGGCTTTCCGGTCTCCAGTGCCGATGCCTTTGAAGCGCATCTGAATCATACCGCTTTCGAAAACATGCCCTACGTAGGCGGAGCTGCGCCGCGTAACCAGGTAACGGCGTCGCGTATCGTCACGGCCAATGAATCACCTGCCAGTGAGAAAATACCCTTCCACCATGAAATGGCGCAAACACCAAAGCCGCCAGGTTATATCTTCTTTTACTGTGACAAGGCAGCAGAAGAGGGTGGGGCGACGTCGATTCTGCACTCCGGTGAAATTTACCGCCGCTTTTATCAGATCGACCCGGAGTCTGCCGACAAGATCGAGCGGGACGGCGTCCGCTATGTGCGTATCATGCCGGAAGTGACGGATCGGTCATCTGCCATTGGCCGATCCTGGAAAGACACCTTTCAGGTCGATAACCGTGATGACGCCGAACGGGTCATGCGCGAAGCCGGCATGGAGTGGGAATGGCTCGACAACGGTAATCTGAAGACCATCACTCAGGTTTTGCCGGCCATTCAATGGGATGAAGAAACGCAACAGAAAGTGTTTTTTAATGCGGTGATTGCTGTCTATACCGGCTGGAACGACAGCCGCAACGACGGACAACAAGCCGTGATGACGGGCAAGGGTGAGTTCATGGACCCGGCTGTGATGGCAGCAACGGTAAAAGCGATGGACGAACTCTGTGTCAACTTCAAGTGGCAGGAAGGGGATGTGTTGTGGATCAGCAATTACACCGTCCTGCACGCTCGCCAGCCGTTTGAAGGGGAGAGGAGTATTCTGGCGTCTATTGCTTTCAAGTGATTTGGGCGGGGCTTCTATCTTAGGGTAGTCTCCCCCTCACCCAACCCTTGTATGTTTGGTAGGACTGGACAGAGATGGCAGAAGTAAGGCAATTTCTGTTCTGTACTGCGGCACAGTAGCTCGACAGCCCTCTGGGACACCAAGCCCGCGGGAGAGCGA
>JAIUML010000016.1 GCA_022565595.1 Saccharospirillum sp.
CCAGCACTCTTAATACCAGCCGCATAGGGTGGTTTGATTTCAACATCTGGCTGTCGAAACCGAGGGGCCTACCCTCATCTTTGATACAGCAAGAAAGGCTATTGCCTTTCGTCATGACACACGAGCGCAGCGGAAATTTTGTCCCAGTGCCTGCGTTTGTTAAGCATTTTCACCACCGAGGCATGCGTAATGGCCTACGCACTGAAAATTCAAAGTACGGGAATTGTTCCTGATACCAAACCACCATTTCTCTACAGAAGCTTTTGAACTTCTCGTCTTGCCATATAATTTTCATCTGTTTTTTAGAAAGCCTGTTACTTGTGTCTTCTTGATGCTTTGCTTTGAATACGCGACCCGTATAAGGGTTTAGCTTCGGCCATTTTTTATTCTGGCTCTTGTGATGGCCGTGAGGTACGGAAGGATAGGAATCAGGGTCCGATTTTGTGAAAACCCAGACGCCAAGGCAGAGAAACTCCATCCAGTTTTCGTCGTTTTTACTAGAGCCTCCGTTCCCGTCACTGATCTTTGAGATCATCGAATCACTCTCACCGACGTCCTCATGGCTATCTTCTTCTGGATCAGCCCCATCTCCTCGGCTTTGCCTGGGATCGGAACTCACCTCGACGTTATCCGATAGCCATAGAGCCACCTCGACACGCTCCCAAAATTCATCATGGCTAATCATTCCAAGCTGGTGATGAACCTCAGCCATGTTGATCAAGAAATTTCTCATGGTCATCCTGATGCTTAACATTTATATCGTAGCCTCCAAGGCCGTTTTGCCCGAGGACACTATCTCAATTTGTAAGTTCATCCCAAAATAAGCTGAAAGCCAGTCCTGGTCAATGCTCAGTGGGGGTTCCTCTGCATTCTTATCACCTGCAAAACGATCACCGAAGCTACTATCCCATTTTTGAGCAGATGACCTAACCTACTGATTTTATTGGTTTATTGCGATTTTTTATGTATTTCCTCCAGATATGAGCCCATGAGGCCGTTTTTGAATGAGAAACTTGACCAAAAACAGAAAACTGTATATAAAACCAGTTAAATTCACTTCAACGCAAGGGCCTGCGATGAATGACATTCCTGTTCCACTTCCTGCAAAACCCGTCAAGTTCATGGACCAATTGCGAGCATTCATCCGTACTCGCCATCTGGCTTACCGAACAGAAAAAACCTATTGCGGTTGGGTGAAAGATTTCATTCACTTTCATCAGAAGCGCCATCCTAGCGAAATGGGTGCGCCTGAGGTTGATGCCTGGCTAAGCCACCTTGCCAACAATCGCAGTGTCGCCATTAACACCCAGAAAACCGCTCTGAACGCCATCGTTTTCCTCTATACCCAATTTCTGGGCAGAGAGCTTGGCCAGCTTTCGTTCAATCGAACGAACAAAGGCCGAAGATTGCCCACTGTATTCACCCACGAAGAAGCCATGCAGGTATTGGGTTGTATGAAGGGTGATCATAAAGTCGTCGCAGCTTTGATGTACGGCTCTGGTCTTCGTGTTATGGAGGCGGTTCGCTTACGGGTTCAGGATGTCGATTTTGCTCAGCAGTGTCTGGTCGTGCGTGAAGCAAAAGGCGATAAATGGCGACGAACATTACTTCCCAAGTCCCTTGTTGAGCCCTTGCGGGCTCAGGTCGATTGCGCTTTAGCTGTTCACAAGCAAGATTTGAACGACGGTTATGGAGAAGTGTATTTACCCTATGCGCTAGAGAAAAAGTTTCCGAAAGCGGCTTCGAGCCCTGCGTGGCAATACGTTTTTCCTGCCCCCAACCTTGCGGAAGACCCGCGAAGCAATGTTATACGAAGGCATCACATTGGCGAGCAACAAGTCAGACGTTCGGTGGCGCGGGCATTAGAGGATTCGAACATTCGTAAAAAGGCCAGTTGTCACACCTTTCGGCATTCATTCGCCACCAACCTCCTGCGCTCTGGCACGGACATTCGCAATATACAGGAGCTACTGGGGCACAATGACATTAACACAACAATGATATACACCCATGTGATAGGCATACATGAACGAGGTGTAACGAGCCCGCTCGATAATTTTTCGCTATAAGGGCGTTGGGCAGGCTACCGCCCATCCGGATACTTGGCAAACCAAAGAACCGGCCACTGTCACTGTCACTGGGGTCTCACCTGCCGATTAACCCTACAATTATCAGGTCTTCCCCCACCTTTCAACCACTTCTCCCTTAAAACCCCCAATCAAAGATGCGGATCAACATCCAACTCCCGATAAGGCACCTCATTATCCGGCTCTTCAAAGCTAACCCGCCCCAACACCCCGGAACGCAGCTCCTTCAACACAATCTGACTCACCTTATGCCAATCCACTTCCTTACCCCGCACACAAGCCCGCTGCCGCGCAATGGCTTCCATACAAGGCATGGCGCTGTCAGGAAGCTCCTTGAGCTTATAACGCTCCATCAAAGCCTCAGGATACCGCTGCATCAAATAATCAATGGCAAAGAGCGCAATATCTTCATACTCCACGGCCGTATCGCGAATGGCGCCAGAGGCAGCCAGTCGGTAGCCGCTGATTTCGGATTCCGGGGTGGGCCACATTACGCCTGGGGTGTCCATGAGGGTGAAGTCGTCGGCGATCTGGATGCGTTGTTGGCGGCGGGTGACGGCGGGTTCGTCGCCGACTTTGGCGATGCGTTTGCCGGCGAGGCCGTTGATCAGGGTGGACTTGCCGACGTTGGGGATGCCCATGACCAGGGCGCGCACGGGTTTGCCGATGCCGCCTCGGTTGGGGGCGAGGTTGCGGCAGAGGTCGGGGATTTTGAGTATCTGTTTGCGATCGGTCATGACCAGGGGGAATACGGTGACGTTCGATTGTTCGCCGTAGTAGCGGCGCCAGGCTTCGGTGACGTCCGGGTCTGCGAGGTCGGCTTTGCTGAGCAGGCGCACCACGGCTTTGTCGCCACGGGCTTCGGCGAGGATGGGGTTCATGCTGGCGCGCGGCAGGCGCGCGTCCAGCACTTCGATGACGACATCGATGGTCGGCATCAATTCCTTGATTTGCCGCTTGGCTTTGGCCATGTGGCCGGGGAACCAGTTGATCTTGGCCAAAACGTTCTACCTTTCAATCATTCAAAGGCGGCATTCTAGCACAGGAGGGTGCGGTGCACGGATGCACCGCCAAAATGGAGCGCTTTAGTGTTCCATTTTGCGAGCCAGGAAAAACCACGTTTTTTCCTGAGCGACTCCGCGAAAAAATCGCCCGGAGCGATTTTTCACGCCCGCATGGGGCGCCCCAGAGGGGTGAACACCATGGATGGTGTGAATCACCCACAGGATGTCGCTTCAGGAAGGAGATTAGTCAATCAGCCAACGCCAGCTGTATGCCGGTAGCTTGAGCACACCGCTTACGGCTTCACCGGTTATGGCATCGTGCAGGGGGGCGTCTAACACCACCTTGCGCGCGCTGTCGCTGAGGTTGTGGTAAATGGTCAGGTTGTGTTCCTTGCCCTGGCGTTCCAGGCCGTAAATGGCCGGGTCGTCGTTGGCGATAAAGCTGGCGCTGTCGTAGAAGCAGTCCGCGAAGCGTGTGCGCAGCCTGGTCAGGGTCTGGATGCCGGTGAGCAGTTTATGTTCGTCCGAGCGTTTTTTGCTGTGCGCTCGTTCGACTCGCTCCCAGTCCATGGGGCCGCGGTTGAGGAAGCGGGCGTCCTTGTAGCCGGTACGTTCGCTGTTCTCCTGGTAGAAGGTGCGGTCGTTGAGCATGCCGACTTCGTCGCCGTAGTAGAGGATGGGCGAGCCTTCAGTGGCGAACAGCATGGAGTTGAGCAGCAGGGCCTTGTCGACGTTTTCCTGTACCAGGTAGAACAGCCGCCCAGCCAGGCCTTCGCCTTCGCGGAAGGTGCATTCCGGGTCGTGCAGGTAGTGGCGGTTCATTTTCTCACGCACATCGGGGGAGACGAATTCCAGCGTCAGTTCGTCGTGGCAGCGCAAAAAGGACATCCAGCAGGATTTTTCCGGTATGGCCGGGGTGACCGCTCGGGAGAGTGCGGCCTCTATGTAGCGCCGGTCGGCTTCGGCCAGTGCCATATAGAACTGGGGCATCAGCGGGAAGTGGTAGGCGGCCTGGCATTCGTCGTCGTTGCCGAAGTAGCTGACGACGTCTTTTGGCTTCATGTTGGCTTCGGCGATGAGCAGGGTGCCGGGCTGACAGTAGTCCAGGGCGGCGCGGATCAGCTTGATCAACTGGTGGGTGGTGGGCAGGTCTTCGCAGTTGGTGCCCTCTTCCTTCCAGATGAAGGGAATGGCGTCCAGGCGCAGCCCGTCGACGCCCTGCTCTTTCCAGTAGAGGAAGTTCTCCACCATGGCGAGGAGCACGTTCGGGTTGCGGTAGTTCAAATCCGGCTGGAAGGAGTAGAAGCGGTGGAAGTAGTAATCGCCCGTGGCTTCATTCCACGACCAGTTCGAGTTGACCATGCCCTTGAAGATGAGGCGTGCGTCCTGGTAGCGTTCGCGGTCCGGGTTCCAGATGTAGTAGTCGCGGTAGGGTGAGTCCTTACTAGCGCTGGCAGACTGGAACCAGGGGTGCTGGTCCGAGCTGTGGTTCACGGCCATATCGAACAGAATGCGAATGCCGCGTGCGTGCGCCTTGAGGATGAAGGCCTGAAACGCCTCATTGCCGCCGAGGTCTTCGCGTATGGCGCGGAAGTCGCGGATGTCGAAGCCCTGGTCGCGCATGGGCGAATCCAGTATGGGCAGCAGCCAGAGGGTGTTGACGCCTAGTTCGGCGAGGTAATCCAGTCGGTAGGCCAGGCCTTCGAAATCGTCAGCGAAGGCGTCGACGTAGAGCGAGTAGACGATGGCATCGCGATACCAGTCCGGGTCGGCCATGGCGGGGAAGTGTTCAAAGATGGTGCGTTTGGCTTCTAGCAGTTCGGTCAGCTGTGCCAGCGCCTGGGGGTGCTGGTCGCCGTAGACTTTGTGCCAAAGGGCGGTGATGTTCTGGTCCAATTCCAACTCCTTAAGGTTAAAGGTCCCGGTTTGTTCGCCGGTTCTCAGTTACCGCAAAGGCTAGTCGCCAACTGCCCATTTTACCACTCTTAATGCATTAAGAATGAGACTCGGAGTCTGACTGCCAGCGTTCCTGACTGGCCCGGTCGCTGTCTCGGGCATCCAGCCAGCGCTCGCCCTGGTCGCTGCGTTCTTTTTTCCAGAACGGAGCCTGGGTTTTGAGGTAGTCCATGATGAAGGCGGCGCCGTCGAAGGCGGCCTGGCGGTGCGGGCTGCTGACGCCGACGAAGACGATCTGGTCCGCCGGCAACAGGTCGCCGACGCGGTGGATGACGCGCACCCGGTGCAGTGGCCAGCGTTCGCGTGCCTGCTCTACCACCTGGGTCAGGGCTTTTTCGGTCATGCCCGGGTAGTGCTCGAGGCTGAGTTGTTTGACCGCTTCGCCTTCGTTGAGGTCACGCACCCGGCCGACAAAGAAGACGATGGCGCCGTCTTCGGTGTTGGCGTCACAGAGGGCGTCGTATTCCTGTTGGACGGTGAAGTCGCTGGTTTGAACGCCGATGTGCAGCATGTTCAGCCTCCGGTGACCGGCGGGAAGAGGGCGACTTCGTCTCCGGCCTTGAGGCGGGTGGTGCCGTTGACCATGTCGTGGTTGACGGCAGTAAGCAAAGGCCTTTGCAGGGCGGCCTGGCGCTCGGGGAAGCGTTCGCAAAGCCAGGTTTTCAGGGCGTCGGTGTCTGTAACCTGCTGGGTGGGTACGTCCAGTTCGGCGGTGCCGAGTTCGTCTTTTAGGCGGGCGAAGAATTTGAGTTTGAAGGTGTCAGTCATGCCTGGCCTCCTGGTGTTGCCATTGGCCGGTTTTGCCGCCAGTTTTGGAGAGCACGCGAATGCCTTCGATGCGCATGGCGGGGTCGACAGCCTTGACCATATCAAAGAGCGTGAGCGCGGCGACGGAGGCGGCGGTCAGAGCCTCCATCTCGACGCCGGTTTTGCCGTCGAGTTTGCACAGGGTCTCGATGCGTGCCCTGCCCTGTTCCGGCTGCAGTTCGAGCTCCACCGAGACTTTGGAGAGCATCAGCGGGTGGCACAGGGGGATCAACTGGGCGGTCTGTTTGGCACCCTGAATGCCGGCGATACGGGCTACGCCGAACACATCGCCCTTGTGGTGGCTGCCTTCCTGAATCACCGTCAAGGCGGCTTCGTTCATATAGACATAGGCTTCGGCCGTGGCGGTGCGGGTAGTGATGTTCTTGGCCGAAACATCCACCATATTGGCCTGGCCACTGGCGTCGACATGGCTGAGTTTGGTCACGCTCACCCCCGGGTGTCGCAGGCTGGTGCGTTGGTCAGTTTGACGTGCGGCACGAAGTTGCAAGGTTTGTGGCGGGCATCCAGTTGCTCGGCGAGAATGCCATCCCAGGCGGTGCGGCAGGCGCCGGTGGAGCCGGGCATGCAGAACACCAGGGTGCCGTTGGCGAGGCCGGCCAGGGCGCGGCTTTGCACAGTGGAGGTGCCGATTTCCTGGTACGACAGGTGGCGAAACAGCTCGCCGAAGCCTTCGACGGTTTTGTCGAACAGCGGCACCACGGCTTCGGGGGTGGAATCCCGCCCGGTAAAGCCGGTGCCGCCGGTAATGAGCACGACCTGGGTTTCCGGGTCGGCGATCCACTGCGAAAGCCTGGCGCGGATCTGGTAGATGTCGTCGATGACCAGAGCGCGGTCGACCACTACATGGCCGGCGGTAGTGGCCTTGTCGACCAACAACTGGCCGGAGGTATCGTTGCTGAAGTCGCGGGTATCCGACACCGTTAATATGGCCAGGTTCAGGGCCTGGAAGTCGTTACTGCTGTGTTTGCTCATGGGTGTCTCCACTGGAAAGACCATCAAGTTGCTGAAACTGGGCCCATTCTTCGGGCGTGTTGGCGTTCATCATTTCGGTGGCTGGCGGGGCCGGTTGCAGCCATTGGCCATTCAGTTGGCGGTGCAGCCAGCGCAAGGCTCTGGGGCCTTCCGGGTCGGCCAGGGCGGCTTTCAGCCTTTTTTGGGTGGCCGGTGTCATCGGCAGCGACATGGGTAGAGGATAGTCGGCGAACGACAAAGCCGCCGCACTGCCCTCGCTGGCGTCCATCAGGCGTTGCACTGTGGCGGTCGATAAAGCCGGCATGTCGACCGGTATGACGATCCAGGTGTCCACGTCCGGACGGGCGGTGCTGGCGGCGAGAATGCCAGCCAGGGGGCCGCGGTGGTCGTGCCAGTCGTCCGGTATGCCCTGGGGGCCGCTGATGACGACCTCGGCCAAAGGGGCGAAGCGTTCGGCCTGCCAATGCAGCAAGGGCACGCCCTGCCACAACAATTCGGCTTTGTCGCGCCCCATACGGGAGCTGCGACCACCGGCCAGCAGGAGGATGGCGAACCGGGTCATGGTCAGCCTCCGATGATGCTCAGGTTCTGGGTGCCGCCGCTCTTGCCTTCGTGCAGCAGATGGCTGGGGGCCTTGTGTTGCAGCAGGCTGACCAGTTTTTCCTGAAGTTCGGCCGGGTCCCGTTCGGCTGCCATCCAGGGGCGGATGTCGAGGCCATGGTCGGAGAACAGGCAGAGGTGCAGTTTGCCGAGGCTGGAGACGCGCAGGCGGTTGCAACTGGCGCAGAAATCCTTGCTGTAGGGCATGATCAGGCCGATACGGCCCTGGTAGTCGGGGTGCCAGAACTCTTCGGCCGGCCCGTCCGATTTGGCGCGCAGCACTGGTTGCCAGCCTTCGTTCAGCAGTTGCTGTTTGACCGATTGGCCACTCATGTGGTGCTTTTTGAAGAAGTCCGAGTGGTCGCCGGTTTCCATGACTTCGATAAAACGCAAGGTCACGGGGGTGTGCTTGAGCCAGCCGAGGAATTCGCTGAGTTGGTCGTTCAGGCCGCGCATTAATACGGCGTTGACCTTGACCTTGATGCCGAGTTCTGCGGCACGGTCGAGCCCGGTGAGAATTTCCTGCAGGCGGTCGTGGCCGGTTATGGAGGCAAACTGACGTGGGTCGAGGCTGTCGATGGAGACGTTCAGTTGGTTGAGCCCGGCCTCTACCCAGCCGTCGATGCGTTTGGGCAGTTTGTAGCCGTTGCTGGTCATGGCGAGGGTGCGGATGCCTTTGGTCTGGGCGGCAGCGGCGATGATGTCCGGCAGATCCTTGCGCAGGCTGGGTTCGCCGCCGGTGATGCGGATTTTCTCGGTGCCGAGGTCCGCAAAGGCGGTGATGGTCTGACGGATTTCGGGCAGCGTCAGGAAGGATTCGTTGGGCTTGCCCTGGTAACCGTCAGGCAGGCAGTAGGTGCAACGGAAGTTGCACACGTCGGTAATCGAAAGCCTCAAATAGTAGAAGCGTCGACCCAGTGCGTCGGTCAGCATTGATGTTCACCTTTCCAAAGTCGGGAGGCTGAACGGTTTCCCGGTCAACCCTGTCGCGGGCACTGGTTGTGCCTGCGAGGTCTGGCAACCTTATTGTGAAACTTAGGTCTGCCAGACTCGGTGTATGTGGTTGGTACTATAGCTCAGGCAGGGAGGTGAGGCTATCAGGGGGCTATATCTTTTGGGGTATAACGGGTGATTGGGCGCAAACTTTTTGTTATTAAATTTTCCTGGGGTTAACTTTTCGACAATGGTCCGCGACGGCTGCGAGGGTTTTGGAGCGTCGATATCATCATCGACGTGGCAAGCGGGAGCTTGCTGGCT
Organism: Saccharospirillum sp.; assembly: GCA_022565595.1. Taxonomy (GTDB): domain Bacteria; phylum Pseudomonadota; class Gammaproteobacteria; order Pseudomonadales; family Natronospirillaceae; genus Saccharospirillum. The sequence continues at coordinate 8,705 of JAIUML010000016.1, forward strand.
GGGTCGGGGGCTTTAGCGTGCTGGCGCACGCCGTGTCGATGGTGATATCGACACTCCATCGTACATTCATAGCATCACCGAGGGGTTTTGGAGCGTCGATGTCCTCATCGACGCTCCGTGGTTCACACGTACTTCAGGCTTTCGTCCAGGCTGGTTTCCTGGGGGTTGTCTTTGGGTGGCATGTGGTAGCTTTGTTGCATGGTGTCGCCGTCGTAGGAGTAGAGGTGGACGTCGAAGCCCCATAGGCGGTGCAAGTGTTTGAGGACGTCGTCGACTTCGTTGTTTAACGGGATGTTGTTGTGTCTGACGTGGCGCAGGGTGAGGGCTCGGTCGCCTCTCAAGTCGACGTTGACGACCTGGATGTTGGGTTCGCGGCTGCTGAGGTTGTATTGCTCGGCGAGCAGTGAGCGCAGACGTCTGTAGCCGGGTTCGTCGTGGATGGCGCTGATTTCGTATTCGCTTTCGGCTTCGTCGTCGTAGACGGCGAAGAGGTGCATGTCGCGCATGACCTGGGGTGAGAGAAATTGCTGGATAAAGCTCTCGTCCTTGAAGTTCTCCATGGCGAAGTGGAGGGTGTCTAACCAGTCTTTACCGGCGATGTCGGGGAACCATTCTCGGTCTTCGTCTGTGGGGTGTTCGCACATGCGGCGAATGTCCCGGTAGATGTTGAAGCCGAGGGTGTAGGGGTTAATGCCGGAGTAGTATTTGGAGTCGTAGGGCGGTTGGTAGACAACGGCTGAGTGGCTGGAGAGGAACTCCATCATGAAGCCTTCGGTGATGTAGCCTCGGTTGTAGAGTTCGTTCATCAGGGTGTAGTGCCAGAAGCTGGCCCAGCCTTCGTTCATGACCTGGGTTTGCCGCTGTGGGTAAAAATACTGGGCGAGTTTACGCACGATGCGCACCAGTTCGCGTTGCCACGGCTCCAAAAGGGGGGCATTTTTTTCGATGAAGTAGAGCAGGTTTTCCTGTGGCTCGGCGGGGAAGCGGCGTTCCTGTTTGACTTCGCTGCGGTCTTCGGGCACAGGGATGGTGCGCCATAACAAATTGACCTGTTGTTGCATGTATTCTTCGCGCTCTTCCTGGCGGGCGTGTTCCTGGGCGGCGGAGATTGGCGATGGGCGCTTGTAGCGGTCTACGCCATAATTTTGCAGTGCATGACAGGAATCCAGGATGCGTTCGACTTCCTTGACGCCGTAACGCTCTTCGCATTGGGTCACGTAGTTACGGGCAAAGACCAGGTAGTCGATGATGGCGGAGGCGTCTGTCCAGGTCTTGAACAGGTAGTTGTTCTTGAAGAAGGAGTTGTGGCCATAACAGGCATGGGCGATAACCAGCGCCTGCATGGGCATGGTATTTTCTTCCATCAGGTAGGCAATGCAGGGGTTGGAGTTGATGACGATCTCGTAGGCGAGACCCATAAAGCCCCGGTTGTAGTTCTGCTGGGTTTGCAGAAACTGCTTACCATAGGACCAGTGATGATAGCCCACCGGCATACCGATAGAGGAGTAGGCGTCCATCATCTGCTCCGAACTGATGATCTCGATCTGGTTCGGGTAGGTATCGAGCCGGAATTCCTGGGCGATCTCGCTGATCACCTGGTCGTATTCCTGGATCAGTGCAAAGGTCCACTCGCTGCCGGTGGAGATCGGTTTTTGAGTCATGCGGATTTCCTCTGAAACAATTGCCGGAACACCGGGTAAATGTCAGATGCATCAATAATCTGTTCCATGGCAAAGCTGTCGGGGTGGTTGGCCTGCACCTCTTCATAGGCGTGCCACAGCGCCTGGTGATCACGCGGGGTGATCTCGATGTAGGAGTAATACTGCACCAAAGGCATGATGGCCTTGCTCAGCAACTCGCGGCACTGGGGCGAGTCGTCATTCCAGTTGTCACCATCCGATGCCTGGGCGGCGTAGATGTTCCAGGCACTGGGCGGGTAACGGTCCTTGACCACGTCGTGCATCATGCGCAAAGCACTGGAGACAATGGTGCCACCGGTTTCCCGGCTGTAGAAGAACTCTTCTTCGTCCACTTCCTTGGCGCTGGTGTGGTGCCGAATAAAGACCACTTCGATTTTCTCGTAGTTGCGACGCAAAAACATGTAGAGCAGCAGAAAGAAGCGCTTGGCGATGTCCTTGGTCGATTGCGTCATGGACCCGGAGACGTCCATCAGGCAGAACATGACCGCCGCATTGCTGGGAATGGGCACTTTCTCGGAGCGGTTGTAGCGCAAATCAAAGTCGTCAATAAAGGGCAGCCGCTTGATCTTGGCTTGCAAGCGGGTCAGCTCTTCTTCCCAGTCCGCCAGGTTCTGGCCATTGCGCAGCACTTCGTCCTTGGCCATTTCTTCGTCGATCAGCGCCTGTAATTCCTTGACGCGTTTGCGCGATTTACCACTGAGTGCGATGCGCCGTGCATGGGCATTGCGCAGGGAGCGAACGATGTTGATGCGGTTGGGTACGCCCTGACTGCTGAAGCCGGCACGGCGATAGACAAAGTCGCTCATCTCCTTGAGGTCTTTGCGTACCAGGTTGGGCAGTTCGAGGTCTTCAAAGAGGAATTCCAGAAACTCGTCCTGGGTAATGTTGAAGGTAAAGTCGTCCATCCCCTCGCCGGAATTGGAGGCATCACCACTGCCCTGCCCCTGGCCGCCACCGCCTTGGGGCTTGCGCACCCGGTCACCCGTTGTGAACTCCTTGTTGCCGGGGTTGACGATGGTACGCCGACCGCCACGGCCGGAACCGAAAGAAGGCTCACGAATGTCTTCGGACGGAATCGAGATCGATTCACCATGCTCCATATCGGTAATGGAGCGTTTGTTCACGGCCTCGTTCACCGCCTTTTTGATGTGCTTGCGATAGCGCTCCAGAAAGCGCCGTCTGTTGACTGCGCTTTTGTTTTTCCCGTTCAAACGACGGTCTATCACATAGGTGTTGATCATATTACGACCTCATGCCAGACCCGGCGGCACAATACAGCCGGGCCGTCATTCGTCTGATCAGGACGATTTACGTACTCTCAGATACCATTCGCTCAACAACCGGACTTGCTTCTCGGTATAGCCACGCTCGGTCATGCGACGCACAAAGTCCTGATGCTTCTTCTCGTCGTCCTTGGACGACTTGGCCGAGTAGGAAATAACCGGCAGCAGGTCTTCGGTATTGGAGAACATTTTCTTCTCGATCACGGCCCGCAGTTTCTCGTAACTCTGCCAGCTTGGGTTGCGCCCTTCGTTGTTGGCGCGTGCCCTCAGTACAAAGTTGACGATCTCGTTGCGGAAATCTTTCGGGTTGGAAATGCCCGCCGGCTTCTCGATTTTTTCGAGCTCCTCGTTCAGGGCACCCCGGTCAAGAATTTCACCGGTTTCGGGGTCACGATACTCCTGGTCCTGAATCCAGAAATCGGCGTAGGTGACGTAACGGTCAAAGATATTCTGGCCATACTCAGAATAACTTTCGAGGTAGGCGGTCTGAATTTCCTTGCCGATGTATTCGACATAACGCGGCGCCAGGAATTCTTTCAGATGCGCCAGATAGCGGTCGTGCACTTCCTGCGGGAACTGCTGCTGTTCGATCTGTTCTTCCAGCACATAAAGCAGGTGCACCGGGTTGGCGGCCACTTCGGTTGCGTCGAAGTTGAAGACCTTGGACATGATCTTGAACGCGAAGCGGGTAGACAACCCGTCCATGCCTTCGTTCACCCCGGCGGCATCCTTGTACTCCTGAATGGTTTTCGCCTTGGGGTCGGTGTCTTTCAGGTTTTCACCGTCGTAGACGCGCATTTTGGAATAGATGTTGGAATTCTCTGGCTCTTTTAACCGAGACAGCACAGAGAATTGCGCCATCATGCGCAGCGTATCGGGCGCACAGGGGGCTTCGCTCAGTGAGCTGTTTTCGATCAGCTTGCGGTAGATGTTGATCTCTTCCGTCACCCTGGTGCAGTAAGGCACCTTGACGATATAAACCCGGTCCAGAAAGGCTTCGTTGTTCTTGTTGTTGCGGAACTGTTGCCATTCGGATTCGTTCGAGTGCGCGAGAATGGTGCCGGAAAACGGTATGGCACTCATGCCCTCGGTGGCGTTGTAGTTGCCTTCCTGAGTAGCGGTGAGCAATGGGTGCAGAACCTTGATGGGTGCCTTGAACATCTCGACAAATTCCATCAAACCCTGGTTGGATTTACACAAGGCACCTGAGAAGCTGTAGGCATCCGGGTCGTTCTGGGCGTAATCCTCCAGCTTGCGAATATCGACTTTACCGACCAGGGCGGAAATGTCCTGGTTGTTTTCATCGCCGGGTTCGGTTTTGGCCACAGCCACCTGGTCAATAATGGAGGGGAAGAGTTTCACCACCCTGAACTGGGAAATATCACCCCCGTATTCGTGCAGGCGCTTTATCGCCCAAGGCGACATGATGGTGCGAATGTAGCGATCGGGAATGCCATAACGTTCCTGCAGAATGGCGGCGTCTTCATCGGGATCAAAGAGGCACAGTGGGCTATCGAAAACCGGAGAGCCCTTGATGGCATAAAAGGGAACGCGTTCAATCAATTGCTTCAATCGTTCGGCAAGGGATGACTTGCCGCCACCGACCGGGCCAAGTAAATACAGAATCTGCTTCTTCTCTTCTAGCCCCTGAGCGGCATGACGAAAATAGGACACAATCTGCTCGATCGGGTCCTCCATGCCGTAAAATTCCTTGAACGCCGGATAACGACGAATGACTTTGTTGGAGAATATCCGACTCAGCCGGGAATCTCTGGCGGTATCAATAACTTCGGGTTCGCCGATGGCCTGGAGCATGCGTTCCGGTGCGGAGGCATAGGCCATAGGGTCGTCTTTGCAGAGTTGCAGGTACTCTTCCAGGCTGTATTCTTCCAACTGGCGAGCTTCATAGCGTGACTGATAATGCTTAAAGATGTCCATCAAGACCCCCTTACAATGAAACGCTCGACTGAACGATTCCTTGTTCAAAATCAGGCAAAAACGCGATCAAACAGTCTGGTTTTTTGATCACCCAAAACACCAGGTTAAGCCCATGCCATTTTCGGGCCAGTTACCTATTTTGTATTCAGGTTGATCAATTACCTTCCACTGTTTGTACGTCTATAAGACTAGCGCAGACGCAGGAAAGTTGCTGAAAAATAGCGAAGTTTTTGTGTTCTTTACGTTAGCGGAATTCAGGACGGGTTCAGTTTCGCGGAAAGTAAAAAGCTGTGTCGAAGTTATTCCAGGCGCCATTGAATGGGCGTTTGTTTTGTCCCTCTGAGGTAGACATTGGCTTTGGAAAAATGGCCAGAACCGAACCAACCACGATGGGCCGACAAGGGTGAAGGATGGGGCGCTTCGAGCACACAATGTCGGTCGCGATCGATGATGCGGCCTTTCTTCTGGGCGTAGCTGCCCCACAGCATAAAGACAAGGTTTTCCCGGTGCTGGTTGAGACTGTCGATAACGGCATCAGTGAATGCTTCCCAGCCCTGACCTTGATGCGCGCCGGCCTGTCCCTGAGTGACTGTCAGCACGGCATTCAGCAGCAGAACACCCTGCTCTGCCCAGGGCGTCAGATCACCATGAGTCGCCCTTGGAATGCCCAAATCCTGCTCCAGTTCCTTATAGATATTGACCAGACTGGGCGGCAAGCGTAGCCCTTTGGCGACGGCAAAACTGAGGCCCTGGGCCTGTTGCGGGCCGTGGTATGGGTCCTGCCCAAGGATCACCACCTTGACGCCTTCGAATGGCGTTAACTGCAAGGCGCGAAAGACCTGGTGCGAGGGCGGGAACAGCGTCTCACCGGCGGCGGCTTGCTGGCCCAGAAAGGCCTGGAGCTTGCCCCAGTAGGGTTGTTCAAATTCCGGCGCCAACTGCGTCATCCAGTCGCTTGGTAAATCCGATTGTTGTAACCAGTGCTGGGCCGTTGTCATGGTTTAGACCTCAATCGCCGGCGAATTCACAGAGTGCCGATACCGAATAGCCGGCCTGACGCAAAGCAAAGCTGCCACCCAGATCCGGCAAGTCGACAATGGCGGTGCAATCGACCACCTCTGCGCCGAGGCGCTCAACCAGCTTGCAGGCGGCCATCAAAGTGCCGCCGGTGGCGATAAGGTCATCGACCACGAGCACGCGCTGGCCGGGTTTCAGTGCATCGGCATGCATTTGCAAGACGGCCTGGCCATATTCCAGCTCATAGGCTTCTTCGAGGGTATCGAACGGCAGTTTGCCCTGTTTGCGCACCGGTACGAAGGCGGTGCGGAGCTCATAGGCCAGGGGCGAGCCGATGATAAAGCCACGTGCATCGATGCCGACGACAGCATCAATGTCGTGATGAAAGAACTGATACACGAAGGCATCGATCATTTCCCGGAACACCCTGGCGTCCGAGAGCAGCGTGGTGATGTCCCGAAACTGGACGCCGGGCTTGGGCCAGTCTGGAACGGTCCGGATATGGGGTTTTGGATCAAACATGGGCGATGTCTCGGCGGCAAAAGCGCCATTGTAGCGGATCAGGCACAGGATTAAAGCCGGCAGGCATGATGCGCCTGCCGGCTTGTAAGCGGGTTAAACCCAGATGAACTTGACCAACGCAAAGGCCGAAATGATGTAGACGCTGATATTCACTTCGCGCCCCTTCCCTGCCAATACCTTCACGGCTGCATAGGTGATAAAGCCCAGTGCAATGCCTTCGGCAATGGAGTAGGTGAGCGGCATCATGATGGCGGTTACCACCACGGGCGCGGCTTCGGTCAGGTCTTTCCAGTCGATGCTGGCGATGGATGAAATCATCAACACCGCGACGAAGATCAGCGCCGCTGAGGTGGCGTAGGCCGGAATCATCTGCGCCAGTGGCGAGAAGAACAGCGCCAGCAGGAAGAGTACAGAAACAGTGACCGCTGTGAGGCCAGAACGACCACCGGCAGCAATGCCGGCACCACTTTCAATGTAACTGGTGGTGGTGGAGGTACCCAGCAGAGAGCCGGCAACCGAGGCGGTGCTGTCTGCCATCAGAGCCTTACCGAGGCGAGGCAGTTTGCCATCCTTGTCGAGCAGTTTGCCCTCTTTGGCGACCGCGACCAGGGTGCCTGAGGTATCAAAGAGGTCGACAAAGAGGAAGGCAAAAATGACCGCCAGCAGGGCGACATCGAGCGCACCGAGAATGTCCAGTTTCAGGAAGGTCTCACCCAGGCCTGTCGGCAAGGCGACGACGCCGGCGTATTCGACCTGGCCAAAGAAGGCACCCAGAACGGTCATGGCCAGAATGCCGATGATCACACTGCCGGTCACACCTCGGTAATGCAAAGCGGTAATCAGCACAAAGCCGATAAAGGTGAAAATGACCGGAATGGAGGTGACATCACCCAGGGTGATGATGGTGGCCGGGTATGCCACAACCACGCCTGAATTCTGCAAACCGATCAGCGCCAGGAACAAGCCGATGCCGACGGCGATGCCGGTTTTCAGCGAGGCAGGTATGGCATTGATGATCCACTCCCGCACCTTGAAGGCACTGAGTATGATGAACACGATACCGGACCAGAATACGGCCCCGAGGGCGACCTCCCAGCTGTAGCCCATGCCAAACACCACGCCGAAGGTGAAGAAGGCGTTCAGACCCATACCCGGTGCCAGTGCGACCGGATAATTGGCGTAAAGGCCCATAATGGCCGTGCCAAGGGCTGCGGCGATACAGGTTGCCACAAAAACGGCATTAAACGGCATGCCCGTTTCGGAGAGGATCGCCGGGTTAACGGCAATGATATAAGCCATGGTCAAGAAGGTCGAAATGCCTGCCAGCACTTCGGTTTTGACATCGGTTCCCAGCTCTTTGAGCTTAAAATACTTTTCCAGCATGGTCTTTCCCAGTGTGGTGGCCTGTCTCTCGCTCACTCCGTCCCGTCGGACACGCCTTGGTTATTATTGATTGCACTGCGGTTTGGCTCGCAGCCACTCCTGACCTCCCTTCCAGCGTACGATTTTCGCAGACTTTACGGTGCTGTACACCTCTGGACCATTTGGTCAGGTTTATCAGGAGCAGGAGTCGTGCCAGAGTCTGGCAAAAAGGCAGAGTCAAGGTTTTGGCGATCGAAACCCCAGGGGCACCCTGAAAGGTTGCCCCTGGAAAGGCTTTATTCCGAGAGGTTCAAGGTGCTCAGCGTGCGCTGGCGAACCTCTTTGAGCAGTTCGGCGTCGTCAACCAGCGATTTCCCATAGGAAGGCACCAGGTCGTGCAGGTGCGCCTGCCAAGCTTCGCCCTTGCTGCGTTTGACGAAACAGCGCTCTACGATACCGATCATGGTTTGCACGGCGGTCGAGGCACCGGGAGAAGCGCCCAACAGCGCTGCCAGGGTGCCATCTCCGGTGGTGATCACCTCGGTGCCGAACTCCAGCTTGCCACCCTTGACCGGGTCTTCCTTGATGATCTGAACGCGTTGGCCAGCTATGGCCAGTTCCCAGTCTTCATCGCGGGCGTCCGGGTAGAACTTGCGCAGGGCATCGACGCGGGCATGGTGGGATTGCAGCACTTCGCTGACCAGGTAGCGCGTCAGGTCCATGTTGCTCAAGCCGGCTATCAGCATCGGTTTGATGTTGCTGGGCTTGATCGAATAGGCCAAATCGAGGAAGGAGCCCTGCTTGAGGAACTTGGTGGTAAAGCCGGCAAAGGGGCCAAACAAGAGGGCTTTTTTCCCATTGATGATGCGAGTGTCCAGGTGCGGTACCGACATCGGCGGTGCGCCAAGCGGCGCTTTGCCGTATACCTTGGCATGGTGCTGCTCGACGATCTCCGGTTTGCGGCACACCAGCCACTGACCGGAGACGGGGAAGCCGCCATAACCACGCCCTTCAGGCACTGCACTTTTTTGCAGCAATGGCAGCGCGCCACCGCCGGCTCCAAGAAAGACGAAATCGGTGTCGATGGCATCGATAGCGCCCGTCTTGAGGTTCTTGACGGTGATCGCCCAGCGGCCGTTGTCTTTCTGGTTCAGGTCAATAACCCGAGTCTGCATGCGCAGCTCAAAGCCGTCTTGCTGTTCGAGGTGTTGCACCATCAGCCGTGTCAGTGCACCAAAATCGACATCCGAGCCGTGTTTGACGCGGGTGGCTGCCACTCTTTGGTGCGGCTCCCTGCCCTGCATGACCAGGGGCATCCATTGCTTGATGGTGTCTTCCGATTCGCTGTATTCCATGCCCTCGAACAGGGAGTGTTGACTCAAGGTTTCGAAGCGTTTTTTCAGAAAACGGACGTTTTCATCACCCCAGACGAAGCTTTTGTGCGGTGCACGATTAATGAAGGCGGATGGCTCGGGCAGGATGCCCTTTTCAACCAGGTACGACCAGAACTGCAGGCTGACTTCGAACGCGGAGTTGATGGCGAATGCCTTGGTGGTGTCGATGCTGCCATCGGCATTCACCGGGGTATAGTTCAACTCACAATAGGCGGCGTGACCGGTGCCGGCGTTGTTCCAGCCATCGGTGCTTTCTGTGGCGACAGCGTCGTGCTGTTCGATCATCACGATGTTGAGGGAAGGGTCGAGTTGTCTTAATAGCATGCCCAGTGTGCCACTCATGGCACCCGCGCCGACCAGTACTACGTCTGCGGTTGTTACGCTCATCAGGATCGTCACCCGTTGAATTGGAAAGAGGTGGCAGCCACTGCGTTACCGGTGCTGCGATCAATCGGGATCATCCCACTGCGGTGCCGGGCCTTGCCTGGTTATCACCATATAGAGGGCAGATCGGGGCGCATTATACGGATTTCGTTATAAATGTCTTGAATATAAACCAGGAATTTACTCATCCATTTGGCTTATAGACGAGGGGGGAAAGGCAAGAAAAAGCCCGGGCTGGCCGGGCTGTCGGGTCCGGTAGTTGTCGTCCGCGGCGGCTACCGGGGGAGCCTCTGCGGGGTCGGGCGGGGTGCCGCCCACTCAATCCGTCCTGGCGGTCCGACGTGTCGGGCCTGGACCACAGGATATGAACCCCTTCCATGGGATTCACCCTTCGGGCTCGCTGCGCTCATGCTAAAACGCTCCCGGCGTTTTAGTCCATGCTGCAGACTCCCCTGCTGAGGTATAACCGGCATCCGCCGCTTGCACCTCGACAACGCCGAGATCTCGTTAATTATTACCGTCCTGCAGGAACTCGACTTTCAGGTTCCGGTAGGAGACTTTGTCGTCCTTTGTTTGGGCGGCGGTGTCGTCGTCCAGGCTCAGGGTAACGCTGTACTCGGGCTCGCTCTCCCAGGAGGTACCTGTGGCTTCAGTGGCACCGTTGGTCATCATTTCGGCGGCCATGGACCGGTAGTTATCCTCGTAGAGTATGTCGTCGTTGGTCACTTCAGCCGTTGCGTCGCTGCCGACATCCAGTGCAGTGCCGCCTTCAGCGAATTCGATTTCGTACTCGCCAGTCTCTGGATACAAGATGAAGCGGTCACCGTCGTTGAGGAAATGGGTCACGACGTCGCGCACTTCGAAGGGCGCTTCCTGGAGGATGTGAGCCGAGGCCATATCCACGATGTAGACGCCGTTCTCGCCAGTTACCTGCATGACGACTCTTGTTGCTTCATCTTCGGCTTCAACTTTGGCGACGTTCAGGGCGGTTGTTTCGTCAACACCGAAACCGAAGCGGACATCGGCATGAGCCAACAGACGGATCAGGCGGCCTTCACGAGCGCGCTCGGAGAAGTGGGTATCGACCACACCCCAGGGGAAGGTCTCTATACCACCGGTCGCTTCGTGGTTATTCGCGGTGAAGCCATTAACCAGAATGCCGTGGCTGGAGCCAGCGGTGATCATGGGGTTGGTGTTGCCGTTGTCGGCCAGGCCACCACTTTGTACCGCGGCACCGGCAGAGGTACCACCGACGACCAGGTGTCCATCCTGTTGACGAGACTGAATGTGCAGCAGTTCGGCACTGTCGATACGCAGATCAGAGTCGAAGCTGACCAGGGCGTCAAAGGTGCGTACCTGGTCGCCGCCGTTGATGAAGACACCATGGGCGTTTTCGATCAGGTCAGCAACGCCCTGTTCGCAGGCCTGAAGGTGTGCCTGGAAGTAGTCCGGGTAGAGTTGATCGAGGTGGGGTACAGCGGCAAAGTCGCTGTGATAAGCCGCCAGCCAGTCGCACTGATTGCTGTCTCTGGCCTGACGATAGGCGCGATCCACCGGCAACCATTGAGCGGTAGCACCCAGTTGCTCGAAAATACCAACGTAGTAGTCTGCTACGGCATAGCTGTCTGCCGAGGAAGAGGTCATCACCAGGATGTGTGGCGTTTCGTCGTCGGCGGCATCGCGTGCCTGATCAACAAAGGCCTGGTAGATCGCTACGGCGTCAGCGTTGGCGGTATCGTCTACGGCGACGTATTCGATGGCACGTTCGTAATCTTCAAGGTCGATCAGGAGGATTTCCAGCAATTTGAAGCGCACCAGGCTGGGCAGGCTGTTCCAGACTTGCAGGCCATTTTCGAAGCCATCGGTCAGCAGAGTACTTCTGAAGGCTGTGCGGAAATCATTGAAGCTCCCATAGTCGACTTCTGCATTGTCTTCGAGCAAGGCATCCAGCACGAGCAGCACGCCGGCTTTGTTTTCATCGCTCTCCCAGGTGGCGGCATCCAGGTCTGCAATCACTGCTGCATCGACCACATAGCTGTTGTCTTCGACAGTATCTACGAGCAAATCCCAATCCGCATTGCTCAATTCATCATTCCAGAGTGCAGTGCCATCCGCCAGGGTTTCACCTTCGAGCGCTACGGCTGCCATGGCGTCCAGCAGTTCATCAGGAGTCAACGAATCAGGAGAAACAAGATCGGCAATGACATCGGAAATGACTTGCTGTTCTTCTGTCAAAGTTTCTTCAGGCAGGCCGTCGATCAGGCTGGTAACCGTTGTAGCTTTGGCTGAAGTGACTTCATAGTTCAAACGCTCATCAGCTTTTTTCAAGCCTTCAAAGGTTCCATATTGAGCTGAAGTACTGTCGAACCAGATGACATCACCGTCAATATCTTCTGGTAGACCGGCAACATCCTCATTGGCTACGCCAATAAAGGCGGAACGGAAGTCCTGCCAATCAGGGTACTCAGCTACACCCTCATCGAGAATCTGATCTCTCAGGTAATTCAAAATCAATTCGACGCCTGTTTTAAAATCAGGATCACTTTCCCAGGCAGGATCATTCACCAGTGTAGAGATCTTTTGCTCTGACAACTCAACGGGTTCTGATACCGCTACAGCGACATTCGCTTCGGCATCGCCATTGGCAGCCCACCAGGTATCCCAGTCGTTACAGGCCGATTGCACCACACTGGAACAAACACTGGTGGCGCCACCAACCAATTGGCTGCGCAGGCTAAGTTCGATGGATGCTTCGTTGATCGGGTCTGACCCGTTACCATTATCCTGTTCACAGCCGGCCAAAAAACCGGCGCATAGCACGGCCGTGCCCCATTTCAGGGACGTCTTTAATTTATTCATGACAATACCTCTGCGTCGCTGCGCGCGTTCGTTAAACGAGCAACGTCATATTGAAATTCATTTTATTTTTTTCGGAGAAACACAGAGGTGGTGGCTATTCGTCGAACCACTCGCTTAAATAGAAAGGCTTGTATGAGAAGGCCATAAAGTGGCCGCGATTGCGGGTAATCATAGTTGTGGTCAGTGCCTGGGGTGCACCGGGACTCCTCGTTATTTATTTGGCGTGTTGATTTTATACTGGCTTCTTTGAGCCTTATTATGTTATCGCCAACGCATTCGTTGATGCGTATCGAGCTCCTTTAATCTATCTGGACAGTGACTTCAGTGCAAGCTTCCTATGTTCCTATACGCGCATTCATAAAGTGATGTCGCACTTTCACAACATTGATCACTGTATTATTGAGTAGCTTTTGGGGTTCATTCAGCCTGCCAATCACCGTACTGTTCCGGCGCGAGGTTTTCGAAGCGGCTGTATTGACCGAGGAAGGCCAGGCGGGTGGTGCCGATAGGGCCGTTACGTTGTTTGCCGATGATGATTTCTGCCATACCCTTGTCTTTGGAGTCTTCGTTATAGACTTCATCCCGGTAGATAAACATGATGATGTCGGCATCCTGCTCGATGGCGCCGGATTCCCTCAAGTCCGAGTTGACGGGGCGTTTGTTGGGGCGTTGTTCCAGGCTGCGGTTGAGCTGCGAAAGCGCCACCATGGGGCATTCGAATTCCTTGGCGATGGCTTTGAGTGTTCTTGAGATTTCCGAGATTTCGTTGGTGCGGCCTTCGGTGAAGCCTTTGATTTTCATCAACTGCAGGTAGTCGACCATGATCATGCCGACGTCGCCGTGTTCGCGCACCAGGCGTCGGATGCGGCTGCGCATTTCCGAGGGGCTCAGGCCTGCGGTGTCGTCGATGAAGAGCTTGCGGTCCTTGAGCAGGTTGACGGCCTTGGTCAGTTTGGGGAAGTCGTCTTCCTTCAGTTTGCCGCTCTTGACGCGCCCCATGTCGATGCGACCGAGGGAGGCGATGGAACGGGTGATCAATTGCTCCGAAGGCATCTCAAGGCTGAACACGACGACGGGTTTGTCCTGGTTCAACACGGCATCTTCGACCAGGTTCATGGCGAAGGTTGTTTTACCCATGGACGGCCTGGCGGCGACGATGACGAGGTCGCCCGGGTGCATGCCGGTGGTCATTTCGTCCAGGTCGGAGAAACCGGTTGAAAGCCCGGTGAGGCTGCCGTCGGAGTTGAACAGCTCGTCGAGTTTGTCGAGGGCTTTGTCCACCAGCGGGTTTACGTGGACCAGGCCGCCTTCGCTGGGGCGTTCTTCCGCGATCTGGAAGACCTGACGCTCGGCATCGTCGAGGATGGTATCGGCATCCAGGCCACCCGGGTCGTAGGCCTTGCTGGCGATGTCGTTGGCAACACTGATCAAGCGGCGCAATACGGAGCGCTCACGAACGATCTTGCCATAGGCCAGGAGGTTACCAATGGAGGGTGTGTTTTCGGCCAGGTCGTTCAGGTAGCCCATACCACCGACGGCTTCGAGCTGACGCTCTTTTTCCAGCGCTTCACTGAGTGTAATGACGTCCAGTGGCTGGCTCTGCTCGGAGAGCTTCACCATCATACGGTAGATCTGCCGATGCTCGTTCCGATAGAAGTCGTCCGGCATCAGTTGTTCGGCAACGGAATCCCACTGGCTGTTGTCGATCATCAGGGCGCCAAGCACTGACTGTTCGGCCTCAAGTGAATGAGGGGGTGTTTTTACGGCGGGGGCATCGTTACCGACGAACAGATCGTCTTCCTGGGTCTCGGTCATGGTGAAGGCAGGTCAGTTGAGTAAAGCGTTCATGGTAGCGGTTAATGGGCTCAATTGGGAGCCGAAGAAGCAGTGAAACCCTGAAAATTACGCCTGCACTTACAGGGTATCGTACATCCCTTGACATAAAAAAAAGGGCGCCCTGAGGCACCCTTTTTAACGTGACCAACAAGCACTCAGGCTTCTGGTACCACGATGATGTGCACGGAAGACTCGACATCCGGGTGCAACTGAATGGTGATGTTGTACTCACCGGTTGCGCGCAGAGGGCCTTCTGGCATTTTTACTTCAGCTTTGGAGATTTCGACACCAGCAGCCGTTACCAGGTCGGCAACGTCACGCGGGCCGATAGAGCCGAACAGTTTACCTTCTTCGCCAGCATTGGCGGCGATGGTCAGTTCAATCTCTGACAGGCGGTCGGCACGAGCTTGAGCTGCAGACAGCTTCTCGGCTTCGGCTTTCTCAAGCTCAGCACGACGCTCTTCAAACACTTTAACATTGTCTTTGCTGGCAGGAACGGCTTTGCCCTGAGGGATCAGGTAGTTGCGGGCATAACCACTTTTTACCGCAACGGTGTCACCCAGAACACCCATTTTGCCAACTTTTTCAAGCAGGATAACGTCCATCTCGCTTACCTCAATCATTACTCTGGTCGGGTGGATTGGTCTGGGTTCCTCTAAAATTGAAGTAACCGTCAGCAATCGCAACCAATACCAGAATCGGTAACACAAACTGATTGAACAGAATGGCGCCTATGTAAAAGGCCACCAACCACTGTCCACCTAATTTCGCTTTCGCCACCATTCCATGCACCAGTGCCGCACCGGCAAACAGCAATGGAATGAGCAACATCAACAACCCAGCAGGTTTGACGACATACATGAGCACCGCCGCTATCACCAGGGCCAACAGCAGTCGGCCATTCATGCGCAAGGCATGAAACTCGGCACGGAAGCCGCCCGGGTTATAGAGGCCCGCTTGCCAATATCTGGCCAGCACCAGGCAGAGAATCACTTCGAACATCTGCGCGGTCAGGATCAAATAGGCCGCATTGGGCTTGATCGACTCCAGCATCTGCCAGACGGGGTTTTCGACTTCACCACCGGTCAGCACTTGCTGAAATTGGCCAACGACTGCAGCAAAACGGTCTCCGTATGCCAGTTGCGCACCAAAGGCCAGCACGAGCCCAAGGGCTGCGGCACTGATCAAGGTGATGCGCCAGTCCTGAAACTCGCGCATGACACTGGCCAGGATGACCGTAATGGGCAGCACCAACAAAGGCAGCACGGCGCCAGACATCTGCCAGGCCACCAATGCGCCCACCATGCTGTATACCAGTAACTTTGTGCCTTCGTTCGTGCCTTGCCGCAAGGTGACCAGAGCCACCAGGGCCGCACTGACGGCATAGAGCATCGGCAGTGCAGCCAAACCTGCTGCAAGAGCCCCGGCGTGCAGGCGGCTTTTCATCGCGAAGCGTGCAAAGCCAATCATGCCTGGGTCTCCTTCATCCGTTTTACAACTTACTGATGGCTGTCGGTGTATGGCAACAGGGCAAGGTAGCGAGAACGCTTGATCGCGCTGGACAGCTGACGCTGGTAACGAGCGCGAGTACCGGTGATCCGGCTGGGAACTATCTTGCCAGTTTCTGTGACGTAGCCCTTGAGCAGGTCTACATCTTTGTAATCGATTTCCTGAATGCCTTCTGCGGTGAAACGGCAGAATTTACGGCGACGGAAAAAACGTGCCATGGTCTATGCTCCTCTAAATTACTCTTCGTCAGCTTCTTCTGCGGTTTCTGTCTCGGGCTCTTCAGGTGTGCGAGCACGGGCAGCAGCAGCTTGGGCTTCATCTTTGGCTTTTTTGGCTTCGACACTCTTCATCATCGGAGACGCTTCAGTCACAGCGTCTTTGGTACGCATGATCATGTTACGGATGATGGCATCGTTGAAGCGGAAGGTGCTCTTCAGATCTTCAATGATGTCGTTGTCAGCTTCGATGTTCAGCAGAACATAGTGAGCCTTGTGAGCATTGAGGATTGGATAGGCCAATTGACGGCGACCCCAGTCTTCCTGGCGGTGTACCTTGCCACCCTTTTCGGTGATGACTGACGTGTAACGGTCAATCATGGCAGGGACCTGCTCAGACTGGTCGGGGTGGACCAGTAGAACGATTTCGTAATGACGCATAGGATCTCCTTGCGGGTTAAACAACCTCCAGCGGGTTTGCACCACTGTAAGGTAAGGAGTGAAACTCAGCCTGATCACTCAGGCACAAGACTCCCTCCCGTAACGGGAAGGAGGGCCGGCATAATATAGAAAGCACCAGGGGAGATCAAGCAGGGAAGACCGTAAAGCCGTCAGTCCAGGCTCCGTTGCCATTCACGCTCGATCAGCGGCGGCATGGGGCAGCCAAGGCAGTCGGCAATGGTGCGCACCAGGTCGTACTCCTCCTGGTGGATGTCGCCGTCGGCCTGGATGATATCAACGCATGCCTGAATAATGGACCGACGCCAGAAAAACGGCACTCGCGCCAGTTGTTCAAGGGCATCAGACACCTGCGTAAAGCCGGCTTCTGCTTCAGGCAACAATGACTTTTCGGGCCAATCAAAGGGGGCCGCCACCTGCTCATAGCGTGCAGCCGCCCGTTCGGTTTCACGGTTCTGATACACCAGCGCAGACAACAGAATGCGCAGTGCCTGAGCACAGGCATGGATGCTGATTGACTCCTGCTGCTTGCGGCCCTCTGGCGTCAGTAAATGGTGCCTGAGCTGGGCGTAAAGCACCCATTCCTGCAATACCGTCTGGTTGTTGACCTTGATAAAGCGATCGATTCTGTCCAGAAACACCAGGGTGGCGCGTTCGTCGAGCCGCTTGAGCATCGGCATCGCCAGTTCAAGTATTGGCAGGCGGAGCTGGGCATCCAGTTGCTGGCAAAAGGGCCAGAGCCGCTGCAGTGCAATGGCTGCTTCACGGTCAGACTGTTTGATTTCATCCAGAATGGTCTGCTCATGGCCCTTGTTGAACAACATGACCAGGCCGTAGCACCAGGCACGTGCACCTGCTGATTGGTGCACCAGGGTGCGCACCTGCTCCGGTATGTGCCGGTAAAGCTGACGAGCGTAGTCGAGGTGAGCGGGTGTTACCGTGCCTGCCATGGCGGCGATGGCAGCTACACCCATGACCTGATCGAAGGCCGCTGGCTGCGTTCTGGATACTGCGGCCTCGGGCGCTTCATCACGAACCTTCCGGTGCCGTGCACGGGTTATATAGGTGGGGTTGACGCGCTTGATGCGTTCATCTAATGGCGGATGGGTGGCCAGCATGCCCGACAAACTGATGCTGTCGGCAAAGCAGAAATGCGACATGTCTTCCGCATGGCGATGCTGTAACTGACCGGCAAACTGGTGTTCGCGGATCTTGTAGAGGGCACCGGCAATGCCATCCGGATCGCGGGTAAACTGCACTGCGCTGGCATCGGCCAGGTATTCACGCTGGCGCGAAACCGCCGCCTTGATCAGACGGCCGGTAAGTACGCCGATGTAACCGATCAGAATCAAACCCAGGCCAAGCACGGGTATGGCAAGTTGGGCACCGGAATCCCGCGAATTGCGACGCCGCCCGTAGCTCCGATAAAAGGCGCTGCGAAACAGAAAGCGCCCTATCTGGCCGATCTGAATCAGGCCAGCCAATGCCGCCATCAGGCGCACATTAAGCCGCATGTCACCATTCAGGATGTGGCTGAATTCATGGCCGACGACACCCTGAAGCTCCTGCCGATTCAGATGCTCCAGGGTCCCTTGAGACACCACCATTACTGCCTGATCTGGCCGATAACCCGCCACAAAGGCATTGATGGCGGGCTCGTTATGCATCACGTACAGCTGCGGCACGGGTGACCCGGAGGCAATGGCCATTTCTTCGACCACATTGACGAACTGGCGTTCAGCCGGATCCTTGCTGTCGTAGTCTATGAGCCGAGCCGAGGCCCAGCGCGCCACGACTTCGCCGCCCTGGCGCAATTGCAGATAGGCCGCCAGTGAGCCGGCAAGGATGATCAGCACCGCTCCCAGGCTTAATTGCCAACTGTAGTTGCTCTGCAGCCACCCCATCAGTGAGGCATCGAGCCGGCCATCGACATACAGAAAGAACGCATAGTAGATGGCATAACCGAGCAGGTTAACCAACAGTACCGTCAGCAGCACACCGATCACGAAGACCGTGACCAGGTGCCAGGTCTTGCGCCTGGCTCTGTCCTGATAATCAAAAAAGTCCATGGACTGCACTCAAATCAGAACTGAACTTTGGGGGCCTGTTTCGCCTCGGGGTTTTCGATCTCGAACAGGGACGCATTCTTGAAGCCGGTGACATTGGCCACCAGATTGTTCGGGAAGGATTCTTTGTAGGTCTGATAGTTCATGACCGAGTCGTTATAAGCCTGACGCGCAAAGGCCACCTTGTTCTCGGTGGTTTCCAGACTTTCCATCAGATCGCGAATGGTGCCGTCGGCCTTGAGGTCCGGGTACGCTTCGGATACCGCGAAGAGCCGGCCCAGTGCACCGGTCAGCAGGCCTTCCGCTGAGCCAAGCTTCTCGATCAGGCCGCCATTGGCCGGGTCTGCGGCGGCAGCCTTTTGTGCCGAAACGGCCTGATTACGAGCCGCGATGACGTTCTCGAGTGTTTCACGCTCGTGAGACATGTACTTTTTCGCCGACTCGACCAGATTCGGGATCAGGTCATGTCGACGTTGCAATTGGACGTCGATCTGTGAAAACGCATTCTTGAACCGGTTCCGCAAGGCCACCAGGCGGTTGTAGACCACAATAAGGAACGCAATAATCAGCAGGGGAATGCCCCAGGTGATCGCCGTACTGAGCCATGATTCCATCAGCTTACTCCATCTATGAACGCTGTTAAGAGGGCTCAGTTTATCTTCTGTCCAGGAAAAGACCTAGCATCAACAGGCCGACTTTCCGTCCGGAATCACCATAGCCTTGCTAAAGAGTGAACCAGATCACAAATAATTACCCCCTGGAGGGCATGGTGATGGGTGCCATACCAACCCGGCCCCAGCCCTGACTGACAGTAAAGAGAAAGCAACTGGTGCGACGATTCGCTGCTAACCGGTTGATGGTATAGAGAGACAACAGGGGTGAAAAACGTCTTGAAAGCATGTCATTTACTCCAAAAACAAGGCAGAATGCTCAAGCTAGCTGAGTTGGGTGACAGCGGTATGACACTCGTTTCGGAAGGTTTCTCTAAGCCATTGATATGGCAGAAAAATTTTTTGAAGGTTGTGTTGACAGACTAGCAAATATGCGGATAATACGCGGCCGTTACGGAGGCTATGTAGCTCAGCTGGTTAGAGCACAGCATTCATAATGCTGGGGTCGCTGGTTCAAGTCCAGCCATAGCCACCACTTCTTTATTGGGCCGTAGCCAAGCGGTAAGGCAACGGGTTTTGATCCCGTCATGCGAAGGTTCGAATCCTTCCGGCCCAGCCATTTTTAAGCACCATCATTCCTGTTGGAATGCATCGGTCCCGTTATCGGGGCGAAACAATCTAGTCATTCAGTCCTTGTTGGGCCGTAGCCAAGCGGTAAGGCAACGGGTTTTGATCCCGTCATGCGAAGGTTCGAATCCTTCCGGCCCAGCCACTCTCTCTTTTATTCGATCAGTGGTATGGTGTTGGCCTTCATCAAGACACGGACCATCACCATGACACAGAACACCCCCATAATCAGCGCCGATGCTCTGGCAAAACGCCTTGACGACGGCGCGACAGCCCCTCTTATCTTTGATTGCCGATTCAACCTGACCGACCCCAGTGCCGGCGAGCGCGACTATCACCACAGCCACTTGCCAGGTGCCCTTTATGCCCACCTGGATCGGGATTTATCCAGCCCGCCTGTCCCAGGCAAAAGTGGCCGACATCCCCTGCCCTCAAAATCTGACTGGCAACAACGCCTATCCGACTGGGGCATCACCGAAGACCGACCCATCGTCGTTTACGACCAGGGTAATGGTGTTTTTGCCGCCCGGTTCTGGTGGCTCTGCTGTTGGGCTGGCTTGACTCAGGTGCAGCTTCTGGATGGCGGTTGGGAGAACTGGCAGCGCCAGTACCCGGAACTGACTACCACCGCCCCTACCCAGGCCCCCGAGGCATCGGGCATCACGCCTCAATTCAACGACCAACTCTGGCTGGGAGTCGATGAACTGGTCGCGCAGCAATCGCAACTGACATTGCTCGACGCTCGAGCGCTCAACCGTTACAGCGGTGAAGCTGAACCGCTGGATGCAAAAGCTGGCCACATCCCCTCGGCATTCTGCGCCGATTTCACTGCAAACCTCGATAAACAGGGCCTCTGGCTCGATGCAGAAGCCTTACAAAAGCGTTACCGGAGGGTGTCAGACGTTGAACAACTGGTATGCTATTGTGGCTCCGGCGTCAGTGCCTGCCACACTCTGCTGGCGCTGGAGATGGCCGGCATAAAGGGCGCTCGCCTTTACCCAGGGTCCTGGAGCGAGTGGATAACCGACAGCCAACGGCCAATAGAAACCGGCATACCCAAGGAGCCTGTATGATGACTCGAATCGCAGTATTGCTAGCACTGACGCTTGGCCTGGCCGCTCAGGCTATGGCCTCTCCAGTGAGCCCCAGCTTCAATGTTCTGATTTACCATCATGTTGATACCGGCACACCGCCCAGCACCAGTGTTACCCCAGCCCAGTTCAGAGAACACCTCGAATATTTCCGCGATAACGGCTTCAACGTTGTACCCATCGACCAGGCTGTGGATGCCGTACTCGGTCGAAACAATGCCACCCTGCCGGAAAAGGCCCTGGTCATTACCTTTGACGATGCCTATCGCAGTGTCTATACCGAAGCCTTTCCTCTGCTTAAAGAATTCGACATGCCGGCCACTGCTTTCATCAATACCGAACCGATGGACGCTGGCCGCAGCCTCTGGATGACCTGGGATCAGGCGCGCGAAATGCACGAGTGGGGCATAGTGATTGCCAACCACACCACCGATCATGAAAACCTGATGAATTATTACGACGAGGACGAGCAAGCCTGGGTGGATGCCGTCGCCGAGAACATCCGCACCGCTCAGCGTCGCATAGAAGAAGAGATTGGCGAAGCTCCGCCCTACTTCGCCTACCCCTATGGCGAGTATACTGAAGCCATTGCCGACATGATCAGAGAAGAAGGCTACATTGGCTTTGCACAGCATTCTGGTGGGGTCTATTCCGGCAGCGATTTCCGAGGCGTACCTCGCTTCAGCGCCGATGGCATCTACGCCAGCCTGAATACCCTGCCCACCAAACTGGCGAGCAAGCCCATGCCAGTCGACTACGACACCGTACCCGAAATGCTCACCACTGATCGGCAACCTTCCATGACCATTCGCGTGCGCGACATGTCGGACATGACGCAAAACCTCAATTGCTTCGTCAACAGTGAATGGACAGACGCCGAATGGGTGAGCAGCGATACCTTCAGGTTGGCTGCCCAGGAACCACTGCGCGACGGGCGCAACCGCTTCAACTGCACCAGCCGCTCACGTACCGGCAACTTCTTTTACTGGTATTCGCAGCCTTGGGTGGTGGTTTCAGAGTAATTGTAGAATCTTTAAGCCGAGTTTTCATTAAGGTGGGGTTCGAGCGACGGATGCCGGTGGTGCCTCAGCAGGGGAGTCTGCAGCATGGATGCTGCAGTCTAGGCTCCATGGACGGATTTACGCCGACCCTGCAGAGGCACCACCGGTAGCCGGCGCGGGCCAAAGCCTCGAAATGCCGACCAACGCACTGGTTTCTTGATCACTCAGGAATACAGTAATCGTAGACGGGTACCCAATCGTTACTGTCTGGCAGACGCTCCCAGACACTGCCGACTTCGGATTTATCCAGCAACTCGACAATACTCGGGTCCAGCCGCTCCAGGCAATCCAGCGGCGCTACGCAGGCGGCGTCTTCTTCCATCAGAAAATCGTCCGTCTCCAGGCCGCTGTAAAAACGGAACCCGGTGTCGTTCGCGTGTTGTGACGCCTCTTTATAAAAGAACCTTATGGGAAGGGGACGCTCATTCAGAATCAGACTGGATGCCAGACACAAATGGCCATCATTCTGTCTTGAACTGATCGAGTTTTGCATAAAAAGAAACACCTCATCGAACGAAAGACTGTGCATTGAAAGGGCGGCGGATTATAAGCAAGCCCTTATAAATTGCATCCGATTTTTTGTGCCTTTACGGTCAACTTTTGCAGCGTCGTTGCAAATCAATCAGTTATAAATGTAACTTTTTGTTATTTTTCGTCCGGGGCCGGTACAATTGTCATGAAGTGAGGAAAAGCCACCCGCAACCTGAGGGTGGCTTGAGCCTGGTGCACAGGGTTAGCGGTCTTCCAACAGAAAGTTTTCCAGATCCGCCACCATGGCGGTCGACCCGGCGAAGAAAGGCACGCGCTGGTGCAAGGAGGTCGGCTTGATTTCCAGCACCCTTTTGCCTGCCTCGCAAACAGCTCGCCCGCCCGCCTGCTCGACCAGGAAAGAGATGGGGTTGCACTCGTACAACAATCGCAATTTACCGTTGGTGTAACGCGAAGACGAGGGGTAGAGGTAGATGCCTCCGTAGATCAGATTGCGGTGAATGTCCGACACCAGGGAGCCAATGTAACGCGAAGTATAGGGCCGGTTGCTGGCTTCGTCTTCGACCTGGCAGTACTTTATGTACTTTTTCACACCATCCGGGAAATGCACGTAGTTGCCTTCGTTCACCGAATAGATCTGACCGGTCTCTGGTGTGCGCATGTCAGGGTGAGACAGGTAGAACACGCCCAGAGTCGGGTCGAAAGTAAAGCCATTGACGCCATTGCCGGTGGTATAGACCAGCATGGTTGAGGAACCGTAGATGACGTAACCAGCGGCAACCTGCTCGGTGCCAGGCTGGAAGAAGTCTTCATCGGTGACGGTGGTGCCCACAGGCGACTTGCGACGGTAAATGGAGAAGATGGTGCCGACCGAGACGTTGACATCGATATTGGAGGAGCCGTCTACCGGGTCCATCAGCACGATGTATTTGCTTTCCTTGTTCAGGCCATCGTCGAGCAGTATGTAATGGTCTTCTTCTTCGGAGGCGATGCCGCACACTACCCCACGCGCGGCCAAAGCAGCCTTGAAGGTATCGTTAGCCATAACATCCAGCTTGGCCTGTTCCTCGCCCTGCACATTGCGCTCACCGGCCAGGCCGGCGATATCGATCAAGCCCGCCTTGTTGATGTGGCGATGAATGATTTTGGCGGCCAGCCGAATGGCCGAAAACAGCGCAGAAAGCTCGCCGCTGGCTTCCGGGTAGTCTTTCTGGTGAGCGATGATGAATTCGCCCAGGGTTTGCAGTATTGGTTCTTTCATATTGAGTCCTTGTTGATAGAGGGTCAGTCGCCGTTCTTATGCTGAACAGTCGACCCTCCTATTCTACCCTCCTTGGGCGAGCAGACCTATTCCTTATGGTCAGCTATTGGTTATCCAGCTCTACGGCATCAAAAATTTGCTCAAGTATATCCGGAATGGCGGACTGAACCCGACTCCAGCTTGGCATGAAGGGCGTCGCCATGGGGTTCTCGAGGAACTCCTGTCCGGCGGCCATGACGTTACGAGCAAAGAGCTCGACGGCTTCCTCTTCGGCATGCCGATCCAGCGTCAGGCCATTGATCACTGCATCGTTGTAATAGGTTTCAATATAGTCCAAAGCCACACGATAGTAGGTCGCCTTGATGGTACGGAAATGCTCTTCAGTGAAGACCAGGCCCTGGGTGGCCAGCTTTCTGAAGACAGCCTTGGCGATATCACGCGACATTTTGGACAGGCCGCGCTTGGCATCATCTGCACTCAAGGGTTGGTGTTTGTGGTCGTAGATATCTGCCACATTCACCTGGCAAATGCTGCGCGGGTTGTAGTTGCGGTGCAGCTCCGCCAATACGCCAACTTCCAGCCCCCAGTCGCTGGGGATTCTGAGGTTGCGAATCACATCCGTTCTCAGGCTGAACTCTCCTGCCAGGGCATAGCGAAAAGAGTTCATGTATTCGAGAAACTCGTTTTCCCCCTTGACCATTTTCAGCGCCCGCAGCAGGGGCGACACTAACAGACGGCAGACCCGGCCGTTCATTTTATTGTCGGCCACACGGGAGTAGTAACCCTTGCAGAACTGATACCTGAATGAGGGGTTGGCCACCGGGTATATCAAACGGGCCAACAGCGAGCGATCATAAGTCTTGATGTCACAATCGTGCATGGCGACGGCCTTGGCTCTGTTGGCGGCCAGGATATAGCCGTAGCAGTACCAGACATTGCGGCCTTTGCCGAGCTCGGTGGGCGCCAGGCCCTTGCTGGCCAATAGCTTGTCGATCGCCTGCAAGCGCGGGCCATCGTTCCAGAGTATGCGAACGGGTTGAGGCAAGCGGCCAAAATAGCTTTGGGCGTGCTCGAACTGGCTGCGCTCGGCCCGATCCAGGCCCACCACTATTTCATTCAGGTAAGGCACCGAACGCAGTTCCTGAACAATGTTCTCCAGCGCTGGCTGCTCCAGTTCGGAATAGAGGGACGGCAACACCAGTGCCATGGGGTTGTGGTGTGAAAAGCCGATCAGTTCCTTCTCCAGCGCTTCAACCGGTCTATCGACCAGGTTATGCAGGTTGGCAATCAACCCATTTTGAAAAAAATCACTCATGGTTTAATCCTCCCGTTTGCCTGATCCTGTTGGTGACGCCAGTGTCTCCAACCAGGACAGCACAGATTCGTTCCAGCCTTCTGGCCCGGGCCGAGACGCCCGGCTCACCCCTTGTACCGGCTCGGGTCGATCGAGCCCAGTGGCGGCCGGAATTCTCACGCCCCAATCAGCGCGGGCCAACATGGCATCATCATTACCACCATCACCCAGCGCCATAATGCGCACGCCAGTAGACAATTTGTTTCGAATGGCCGTTACAGCCGTGCCCTTGTCCGCCTCACCACACAAGTGCAGAAAGCGACCACCAATCAGCACCTGCAAGCCGCTCTTTGCTGCGGCCTCCATAAACGTTGCCTGCTGCGCTTCGGTAATATCAGGCCAGTAGATTGGCAAGGTCGCATGGCGCTGCTGCGCCGCCCTGGCTTGCACAGGCGTCAACCCGGTCCAATCGGCTACTTGCTCGGCACTGACTTCATGAAAAGCGATGCACTTGAACCCATGTTGTTGCTTCACCTGGCCATATACTTCGATCAGTTGCGCCATGGAGGCACCCAATATCTCCAGGTGAGATTCTGCACCGCGTGCATCCGCCAGCACTGCACCGTTTTCGCAGCTGTACAGGGGGCTCAGGTAGGGAATGTCAGCAAGGATAGCGGGCATTTCTGCAGCCGTTTTGCTGGTGACGGCGATGACCGGAATCTGTTGTCGCACCAGGGCTTGCAGAGCGGGCTCCGCGGCGTGCCAGTCGTAGTTGTGATGGTCCAACAGGGTGCCGTCCAGGTCGGTCAGCACGGCGAAGTGATTCATTGTTTCTGCCCCTCACTGCTACGCCATATCGGAGCACCCGGCTCCTGATGAGCATTGAGGGGTATTACCACATCGGCCAGTTGAGGAAGTTCGACCAGGGCGTGGCGAGTCAATCGCTCGTAATGCTGAATGAATCGTTCCAGTTCCGCATCATTCATCACGCCAGCTCCCTGCCGACTCTGACGCAAGGCCTCTTCCTGTTTGCGCCGCCAATGAAAGACCTGATCAAAACTCGGGGCCTGGAGCACTATCAGTGCATCCAGGTGGTTGAACAACCGACGTTGATAGGCTTCCAGGCACTGATTGGCGTAGCTGCGCCAGAGCCCGTCGGGATCTTCTTCTGTTTCAAGACGATTGATCGGTGATGACAACTGCGCCTGGGCCTGAGCAGGCACGCCCAGGCACCAGCCTTCGAAAATCAGCATATCTGGTGGTTCGGGAAGTTGAGGCCACTGAGAGGTCGGGCTGCGATCGTCCTGCGACTTGTCAAAACGGGGCAATGAGATGGGCCCATGACCGTTTTTGACCCAATCCAGTACGGCGCAGCCCAGCTCTGTATCGTGAGTGCCCGGTACGCCACGGGTACTGAATAGCGGATGAACCTGCTGTGCCAATTGTTGCCGCGATTGCTTGTCCAGATACAGATCGTCCAGCGACAAAATGGCGACCGACAGCCCCTTGCTTTGCAGCCGAGCTTGAAGCAGTTGCGCCAGGGTAGACTTGCCAGACCCCTGGGTGCCCTGAATGCCCAGAATTCCGGGAGACCGTTTCAATACCCATTGAAGCAACGGCTCATAGACGCTGTCATTGAAATCGGCCAACTGTGTTGGCAGGCCCAGACGGTTCAGCATCGATTGGAAAGAGTCATCCGTCATTGCATCCTCTCATCCTGTCCACTAGCGGCAGGTTCAAACCTTCGTCAGAGTTCAGCAAGAAACTGGCCAGTTAGCCAGCCGCACATGACAAAACCTGAAAGAGCCCACCCAGTGGGCGCCAAGTTGAAGCAAAGGAAGGAGAGAAATACCCCGATAGAAAGGGCACAGAGAAAGAGATACGCACCATTAAGGTGCGCCATGCTGAGAGCGCACCAGAAGAGACCTTGCCGTGACGCAAAACAGTGCCTGAGCGGCCACCGAAGTGCGAAACCCCATCAGCTCGGCTGATTGGCTGCCTTGACCATGTTGAAGTCGTCGATGACGACCTGCATCAACTCGGCATCGTAGGGCTGCAAACCACTGACGATCAGTTTTTTGGTGCCCTTGCCTGCCACGCGGCCATCGGACTTGATGACAAACTCAAAGAGCGCATCACCACGCTTGCCGTTGACCTCCAGGCTGGTGTTTGCCAGTTCCAGCGTGGGTTCGTTGAGATCAATGCCGTCGAGCTCAAATGCCATGCTTTCGTAAATCACCAGGGGCCGTCGGGGGTTGAACATGACCTGATGTTTTTCCAGCAAGGGTACAATGATGTAAGGGAAGTTCTGGCCGGAGAAGGCAACATAGTTACGCGCCAGGCTTTCAATCAGGGCCGGGTCATGGCTGGTTTCACCACTGTGTTCGACATGCAGGTAAGCCTTGCCACTGGTGTCCTTGATGTCTATCACGCCTTCATCGATTTCAGGAAACACCAGGGGTGTATCGGCCCCGACCATACCGGAAAATCGCACCGACATACGCTGACTCAGGCCGTATTTCGCCAGAACCAATGAAAACAATAGATCTCCAGGGACACAAAATCGCTTGTTGTCCGGGTTGTGAATGGGGTTGAAATCACCCGCTACCTGCCTGGCAAACTGACTACCCTGGTCGGCACTGATCAGAATAAGGCCATCTTTCTGGCTGTGATAAGGATCCAGGAACACGAACACCACCTGTACTTGCTTCGATTAAAGTCACCATTGTGACCTAAAACGGCTCGAATTTAAGCCATCATCGGATAAAAGATTTGTGAATCAGGTACCAGGAATCACCAACTCTTGATTACATTTGCGCCACAATGGCACTTACCGCTGCCTCTGGCGCTTCAATGGGCAGCAGATGACCATGGTCTGGCAGAGAGATCAGTTGGCAATGGGGCAATCTTTTTTGCAAGCGTGACAGTTTCGTCTCGTTGAGGAACAAGGAGGGACGACCATGCAGGATGGTGACCGGTACAGTGCACTCCTCGAGCCGATGCCAGATGGCATCCAGTGTCCGGTAATTGTGCCGTTCCCACACCAATGGGTAAGCCAGCCGCAAACCCGGACCCTCTTCAATGGTCAGCGCGCCGGCAAGGCTGGCAACCGCCGAATCGCTGAGCCGTCGAAACATGGGCATTGCCCGAAAATCTCGCTCTACAGCTTGAATATCAGGCCAGGAATCAGCACGCACCAGAGTGGACTTGAATGGCTGCAGGCGTCGCAACACAGGCCAGGGAAGCAGACGCGTCAACCACTCTCCCGACAAGGTTTGAAAAACCGGCTCAATGAGTATCAGGCGCCGGAACAACTCGGGGTGATCGATGGCAGCCATTAAGGTCGTGGTTGCGCCCATCGAATGGCCAATGCCAATAACAGGGCAAGGCGCAGTGTGCTGCAGAAACGCGACCAGGTCTTGCGCATATTGCTGGCAACGCTGGCCGGCCACTGGCAGCCGGCGACCCGGCCATAGAGCCCTGTTGTCGAGGGAGAGCAACTCGAAATCGGGTGCCAGCAGAGTCAGAAACGGCTCATAGGCAGCAACAGGAAAGCCATTGGCAGCATAAAAATGCGCCAGAGGACCTCGTGACTCAGGAAGGCTGTGATAAGAAGCGGTGTCAGGTGGTAACACCAAAGAATGAGACTGCAATGTCCTGTACGGCATCGAAACGACTGTTTTCCCTGTCATGCTATGGTTACTGGCACGAAGTGTAACCCTTTGATGGCAAAAAGTTAAAGACTCGGATAACTTGATTACCCACCCTGGAATAGTGGTCAGACTTCAAGCTTTGCGTAGGGTTGCCGAAACAGACAGGAGAACCCATTGGAAATACTCATTATCCCCTTTGTTGCCCTGGTGGTACTGGTCATGTTCGCTGATCTGTTGCGAACCCAATGGCGTCAGCTAAAGCAGAGGTGGATGAACAAAGAAAGGAAAAAGGAAGACCACTGAGGTAAGCGCTACAGGCCATGGCAGTGGGTTTAAGTGAGCCGTTACAGTACACTCAACGCTGACCGGTAGCCGGACAACAATGGCAATGATGAGTTAACCCATGGGTGCATTCAATACAACGACACTGACGGTGCTGATGGTGACTCTGATCAGCGCCATGATCATCGCCATGCTGGTCATGCAGGCGAGGCACAAACAGATGGCCGCCGCCAGAGATCGCCTGCACGCACTGTCGACTCAGTATCGCAAGCTCAACAACACTCTGAGAACGCTGCCCACCAGTTATTTGACCCCGGAGTTAAAAGACTTTCTGTATCAGGCCTTACTGCAGAACCTCCATGCCCAACTAAAGCTCAACCCGGATCAGAAATCCCTGCTTCAGAGCGACATTGAACAACTGACAGCAGAGCGCATTGCCATGCGCAACAAGGCGAGCAGCGTGCTTGTTCCGGGCCCAACCAATGCCGACGAAGCCAGCGTTCATCGCCAGACGCTGAAATCGCTCCACCTCTTTATACGACGCAATTACGATGCCGGGCGGTTGAACGCAACCAACGCTGAAAAACTGATGCATCAGGTGGAATACAAGTTGATTGATACCGCTGTGGATTTCTTCCGCCAGCGCGGTCAGCAAACCGAAAAAGAGAAGAATTATCGAGAGGCACGCATCGCCTATCAGAAAGCTCTGGATGCCATTCAAACCTCAAAACACGCAACGCTTTTCAAACAGGAAGAAATCGGCTTGCGCAAACGCCTGGATAATGTTGTCAGCAAATGGCGAGCACACCGGGCACAACTGTCCAAAGGCCAGGCAGCCAAATTGGCGGAAGGCGTGGGCAGCCTGATTGACGATCAAGAAAGCTGGAAGAAAAAGAATGTCTACGACTGAAAATTGGGCCGAGGAACTGTCTGAAGCCATATTGGCGGGGTTCGACCAACACTATCGGCTGTTCTGTAATTACTCGAAACAAGCGCATCAGGGCTTCCTTGAAGCTCAATGGCGATTTCTACAAGACATCCATCGCGAACGGGTCGATCTCTACGATGAGCAGGTTGAGCGCTGTATAGAGCATTTGAAGCAGAATTACGGTTGCATGAATGCCGAGCGGTGGCAAAACGTCAAGCAGATCTATCGGGAACGCCTCCTCAACCACCCCCAGCCGGATCTGGCTGAGACCTTTTATAACTCCGTTTTCTGCCGGCTATTTGATCGACGATACTTCAACAATGAATACATTTTCGTCGAATCCGACGCCCTGTGGCGTCATACCAAGCTGGACAGAGGC
Source organism: Saccharospirillum sp. (assembly GCA_022565595.1). Lineage (GTDB taxonomy): Bacteria > Pseudomonadota > Gammaproteobacteria > Pseudomonadales > Natronospirillaceae > Saccharospirillum. Next base: position 38,925 of record JAIUML010000016.1, read on the forward strand.
ATCCTGAAGCGTTACGAGGTGCACGACAACCTGGAAGCGGTGATTCTCAAGCTCTTGCAGGATATGGACATTGGCTTGCCGCTCGAGGACGCGCACCGTGATGTGCGGCACCTGATTCACCGTTTCAGTCAGCAAGCCCCGGAACTGGCACGCGAGGCGAAGCCCTACAGTATTGATCTGATCATCACGCCTTTTTTCCGCAACAAGGCCTGTTACCTGATCGGCCGACTGAATTTCGAACACAAAACCCTGCCCTTTATTGTGCCTATTCTCAATAATGAACAGGGTTTCCTCTACGCCGATACCTTGCTGGTCGACTCCAATGCCATGGCCATTGTTTTCGGCTTCGCACGCGCCTATTTTTTTGTCGATACCGACAACCCCTTGGCCATTGTCACCTTTCTGTTGCAACTGATGCCGTCCAAAACTCGAGCAGAGCTCTATTCCGCGATTGGCCTGCACAAGCAGGGCAAGACTCAGTTTTATCGAGAATTGCTGCAGCACCTGGCCATCAGTGATGACAACTTTGTCGTGGCTCCGGGCGTTAAAGGCATGGTCATGACGGTGTTCACACTGCCGTCCTACCCCTATGTCTTCAAGATCATCAAGGATCGCTTCGCACCGCAAAAAGACATGACGCGGCAGCACGTCAAGAATCAATATCAACGGGTAAAACAACACGATCGGGTTGGCCGTATGGCCGATACCTGGGAGTTTTCGAAGGTGGCTTTGCCGCTGGACCGTTGTTCTGACAGCTTGCAGGAAGAGCTGGAGCGCGTGGCTGCATCCAGCATCGAGCGTGAGGATAATCAGCTGATTATCAAGCACTGCTACATCGAACGCAGAATGATCCCGCTCAATCTATACCTTGAAGACAAATCCAATATAGATCGCCAGGAGGCGGTGCTGATGGAATACGGCCAGGCCATTAAGGAGTTGGCAGCAGCGGATATCTTCCCGGGCGACATGCTGCTCAAGAACTTCGGCGTTACCCGTCATGGCCGCGTAATTTTTTATGATTATGACGAAATTGACGCCGTCACCAACTGTCATTTCCGCACCATCCCCAAGGCGCGTTACCCGGAGGATGAGCTTGCCAGCGAGCCCTGGTACAGTGTCGCCCCCAACGACATCTTTCCGGAAGAGTTCGCTACCTTTATCTTCAATGACGCCAGACAGCAGGAGCTGTTTGTCCGCCATCACGGCGACCTGCTAACAGCCGCCTATTGGCAGGAGGTGCAGGAAGACCTTAATGCCGGAAAGGTAGCGGACATTTTCCCCTACCCCCAGGACATTCGCCTTCGGCGTTTTTAATACACCCTCTGATGTGCCTGACCTCGAACGTCAGAACAGGTTGCGCGGTTGCAGCGTCAACTCCAGGGGCTCGCTGAGCAACAGAGTGCCATACTGCTCTGTATCCAGACTGAGGGTCGCACAGTCGACATCCTGACCTGCAGCGCATTGCCCCAACTGAATCTCACCCACCGGTACCGCTTCGATTATCTGACGTTCTGCAGTAATACACACCATGTTCCCGGCTGTGAAGTCGGCAGATTCTCCCGGCGTAATGGTCAATGACAGCAGGCAATGCTCTGGCCAGGTGACCTCTTCGCCTGACAGCAGCGGTTGCACAGACACCTCAGTCGGCTCAGCGATGAGTTCCTCCATGACCGGTTTCAGTGAAAGTTCCGTGCCAGCAGGAACGGTCAAGACGGCATCCTCCGCCATGACCTGCACGGACAACACACCCAATACCAATGACAACTTGACTGCCATACCTGGATTCATACGCTACCTCGATGACCAAAGAATAAATTTCTTACAGTTTAACAGATCTTTCCCGATATCTTGATGGAAAAGGGCTTCTTGCCAAGCTTGATTTAAAAGGTACACAATGGGCGAACAGCAGCCTGTACCGTCAGTGAGAGGCGAAGTGGCCAGTCAGTTTTTTACGCCTCGATACCAGGCCGCCCTGGTTGACGGTGACGCCCAACAAGACAAAGCTCTGTCTCAAGTTGACAGGGTCAGGAAAGCAGCAATGAAACTCAAGCTTTTGATTTTTTTACTGATTGTCGTCGTTTTTGTCACCTTTTTAGTCTATTTTGAACGTACACGACAGCAACCCTGGGATTCGGATGTCTTTTTTGGTCAAACTACACCCCAACCGACCACTGACGTCATTGAACGCCACAGTGACGCATGAGCAAAGGAGGATCGTCGAAACACCAAAGACCCTGGTCTAAATCTCAACGAGCACAACCCAGGGAAGCCACAGGCGCCAGGCACATAGACACCCAATAACAGTCTGTATCGCTCCGCTTCTCTGCCTAGACAATCATTGCAGTCGCGCCACCCGTGAGGCAGGCCAGCCACCTTGAGTCGCGACTCCGAGGAAAAAAGGGAAAGACTATGTCCGGTATTCTCTCAATGATTCTGGCCGGGGGTGAAGGCACCCGCCTGGCTCCGTTAACCTCAGTCAGAGCCAAACCCGCCGTGCCCTTTGGTGGCAACTATCGCATTATCGACTTTGTTTTGAACAATTTCGTCAACTCCGATCTGCTGCAGATCTTCGTATTGACGCAGTTCAAGTCGCACTCTCTGATGAAGCACATGAGTCGCCGCTGGCGTGTCACCGGTCTGACCAATCGTTTCATCGACCCCATTCCTGCCCAGATGCAAATGGGTAAACACTGGTACCAGGGCACAGCGGACGCCATTTATCAGAACATCGAGTTGGTCGAAGGCATGGACCCTGAAATCGTCTGTGTGTTCGGTGGTGACCACATCTACAAAATGGATGTGCGCCAGATGATCGAGTTTCATCGCAGTCATGACGACGCCAAACTCACGGTTGCGGCCATTCCGGTGCATGTCAGCCAGGCCGACCAGTTTGGTGTGATTGAAATCGATGAAAACCACAAGATGATCGGCTTCCAGGAAAAGCCGAAAAAAGACCCGAAAACCATTCCCGGTAGGCCAGACTACGTGCTGGCCAGCATGGGCAACTATGTCTTCGATGCGCCAACTCTGGTCGATAGCCTGAAAGCCGACTCCGAGTGCGCTGACTCCGTTCACGACTTTGGTCACAACATCATTCCAGACCTGTTCAAGGCCGGTGTTGTTTATGTATACGACTTTTCGACCAACTTCATTCGGGGCGAACTGGAGCACACCAACGGTTATTGGCGCGATGTGGGCACTCTGGATTCCCTCTACGAAGCCAATATGGACCTGTTGGCCGTGGTTCCGCCCATCGACCTATACAACAAGTTCTGGCCGTTGCGCAGTTATCACCCGGCCGTACCACCGGCCAAATTTGTGCACGATGAAGCCAACCGAACCGGCCAGGCCATCAGCTCCATTGTATCCGGTGGCTCCATTGTGTCCGGTAGCTTCGTGCATCGCAGCATTCTGGGTTACAACTGCCATGTGCACAGCCATTCCTATGTTGAAAACAGCGTATTGATGGGCAACAACGACATTGGTCGTGGTTGTCGAATTCGCCGGGCTGTGCTCGACAAGAATGTTTCCATGGCGCCAGGAACCGTCATCGGAGAAGACCCGGAACACGATCGCCAGCGCTTTCACGTGTCGCCGAACGGCATTGTTGTCATACCCAAAGGAGCAAAAGTTGGCTTCGACTGATCACCCCTTGCGCATTCTGCTGATCGCATCCGAAGTCGAAGGCCTGGTGAAAACGGGTGGCCTGGCGGATGTCGCCAGGGCACTGCCGGAAACGCTTGCCAGGCTCGGCCACGAGGTCATCGTGGTCACACCCGCCTATGGCCGAATCAAATCTCTCTGGCAAAGCTGGCCTGCGCCCCCCCTGTGCGTGCATCTGAATTCGTTCAGCGAAACCTGGATGGCAAGTCGCCGCGGTCGTCAACATGGCCTGGACCTGGTCCTGCTGGAACATGAGGGCTTCTTCGGCCGAGCCGGCATTTACGACGATGGCGAGTACCCCTACTCCGACAACCCGGTGCGTTTTGCGCATCTGTGCAAAGGTGCTCTGCAATGGTGTATCGATCACCAATGGCAACCCGACATCGTTCATGCCAACGACTGGCAAGCGGCATTGACGCCCTTCTATCTCAAGGAGCATTATCGCAAGCTGCCCATCTTTGAACGTACCCGAAGCCTTTTGACACTGCACAATGCGGCCTACCAGGGTCAGGCGCCGAGCCATTGGCTGCAACCTCTGGGCATTCATGATCAGTTCTTTCACCCCGGTGCTTTTGAAGACAACGGCCAGCTTAACCTGCTCAAGGGCGGGTTGCGTTTCAGCGATGCCATCAACGCCGTCAGCCCCGGCTATGCCAGTGAACTGGTGACGGACCTGGGCGGGCATGGCCTGGCACCGATATTTCGCGACCGATCAAAGGATTTGCATGGCATTCTCAATGGCTGTGACTATGGCCAGTGGTCACCGGTGACAGACCCATTGATTCCGGCTCAGTACAGCAAGCCGGATGAAGGCGGCAAGGCCAATTGCAAGAAACACCTTCAGTTGGAGCTTGGCCTGGCGCCGGAGCCGGATACACCTTTGATGGTGTGCATCAGCCGGTTGGCCGACCAGAAGGGTTTTCAACTGCTGATACCCGCATTGTGGGAAGTCATGCGAGACGAAAACGTTCAGGTCGCTATTCTGGGCTCGGGCGACCGCAATACGGCAGCGCATTTGCACCGTCTGAATCAGCATTTTGACAAACGCTTCGCCTTCGTGGAAGGCTATGACATGGCCCTGTCACATCGCATCGAAGCGGCTGGTGATGCGTTTCTGATGCCATCGATTTTCGAGCCCTGCGGTCTCAATCAGATCTACAGCCTCTGTTATGGCACTTTGCCTCTGGTACGGGCGGTGGGCGGCCTGAAAGACACCGTTGTGCCGCTGAACACTCAACTCCGCAACAGCCGCTCGGCAACGGGGTTCATGTTTGAAGAGCCAACGGCCGAGGCACTGGAAGCGGAAATTCGCAGGATGCTGAAAGTCTACAGAGAAAAACCAGCGCTGTGGCTGAGCATGCAACGCAATGCCATGAAACAACGCTTTGAATGGGAAGGTGCCGCCGAGCAGTATGTGTCGCTCTATCGGTCCATGCTGTCTTCCGACTGACTGATCTCTGCCTCATCAGCGGCAACCAGTGGGCGATCCACCCCTCGGATCGCCCCAAAACCGAACCAGGCAATAATCGTTGCCAGCACCGTAAAGCCTGCCGCTGCCCAGAACACGGTGCCCGCCCCTGTCCAGAGATAACCGGCCAGCAGGTTGCCGCAAATCAGCCCTAGCCCCATGCCCACGGACACATAGAGGCCCTGTCCCAGGCCCTGCCGCTGAATTGGAAAGAGGCGCCCGATGCGATGAATGGCCACGGAATGTATGACGCCAAAGGTCAAGGCATGCATTGATTGAATCAGCAACGCCAATACAAAACTGCTTTGCAAGGACGCCAGCAACGACCAGCGCACTATGGTTACCACCAGGGCAATCAGCAGCAAATGGCGTTCGCTGAACCGATTGAACCAACCGGCTATAGCAATAAAGACCCCGATCTCACAGATGGAACCAAAGCTGATCAGAAAGCCAATAGTGCTGGCATTAAAGCCCCGCTCCTTCAGGAACAAGTCAAAGAAGGTATTGTAGGGAGCCATGGCAACCTGCCAGAAGAACACCACCAACAGCAGTACCACCACCTGAAACCAGTCGATGGGCACCGCCGGCATTACCTTCCTCGCAGTGCGATCACTGGCACTCAGGCGCGTCTCCTTTGGTACCAGCCAAGTGGCCAACCACATCAGGCCACAGAGTATTCCACCAATAATGGGCAGAATGGTGACCGGGAAATGGTCCAGCGCTGCACCGAGCAGCCAGACCACCACGACGTAACCGGCCGAGCCCCACAAACGGATCATGCCGTAACGGGCTTTGTCAGCCCCCAGTACGTGCATGACTACACCTTCCATTTGCGGCAAAACCGCTGACATGAAGACGCCATAAAACCCGAAGACCATCAGGTACCAGTAAAAACCACCGGGTTGCAACGAGAGCAGATAGAAGACGCCCATCAGCAAGTAACCCAGGCGGATAAGCGGCAAACGCTGACCGGTGCGATCACTGATCAGGCTGAACAAAAAGGGGGCAAAAATGTTGACCCCGAACACCATGGCGACAATGACACCAATCTCCTGGGCGGTGAGCCCCTGAGCGGTCAGGAAGCGGGCCAGATAGGGCGTGAAGACACCAAAAAGCGTGAAATAGGCTGCGTACATCGGTGACAGGCGCAGTGCCTTTTCACGAAACGGCATGTCGTTGATCGTGGTCATGAAATCCTTGGAATCAGGAAAATGGTTTAATCGCCAGGATTAGCTGGCAGACCCTTGATTGCTTTGCTTCAACGCGCGCCGCCGCTGACGACGCTCACTGAAAAATTGCGACATCAGCTTAGCACAGTCGGCCTCAAGCACACCGCCCGTAACTTCGATGTGATGGTTATAGGGGCCCTGGTCGAGCAATTGCAGATGCGAACGAACTGCCCCACTTTTGGGCTCCGGCGCACCATATACCAGCCGTTCAATACGGCTGTGCACCATCACTCCCACACACATGGTGCATGGCTCAACAGTGACATAAAGGGTACTGCCCGGAAGCCGATAATTGCCAACCACCCGGGCGGCCGCGCGCAAGGTCACCACCTCGGCATGAGCACTAGGGTCGAGGGATGTGATCGGCTGATTGTATCCTGCGGCTATTTGCTCGCCTTCTACAACCAGAACCGCGCCAACAGGCACCTCCCCCAGATCATAGGCGCAGTGTGCCTGCTCAAGCGCAGCAAGCATCCAGATATCGTCAGTTTTGTACATCGTTTGAGTAACAGCACCCTTGTCCGGATGGCTTGAAGCTGCGCATCATAGCATCCCTGCATGTCGGCATCATCAATACTGTGGCACCGGAAAGCTCGGCTTCTATTCGACTAAGACGGGTCTCTGACCAATCTCACATGCATGTTGTTGGTCACAAAAGAGAAGCTGCTCGTTGACCCTGAATCAAAGCTCACAGGCCAGGCGCGCCCGTCAAAACGCCCTGAAGGTGAACCTGACCAGAAGTTTTCGGCCGGTGTATCGGGAAATATCTCGGTATGAATGGCCGGATTTCTGCGGCAGGTTTCCACCAGGCTGAACAACTCTTTCACATTCGGCAAGCGCCAGTCCTGATACCCGCCAAATGAGCTGCCAGCGGCATGCACCAGGGCCTGCGACCAGTCAAAAGTGCTCGCAGGCCCTTCACAGCTGGTACCGTCCATACTCAATGTCTGACCTTCAGCGCAGCGTTTCCACATCAAACCCGACCGGTTATCAGTCACCAGGGCACCGTCGACAGTATAGGCCGCTGCCGGATTAACCCTGATCAGATTGTCAACGCATTCGGTTTCCTGCGCAATGGCGGTGCCTGCCAGCCAAGCAGCAGTAAACGCCAGGGGCAAGCCAGTTCGCTTTATCATAACGCCTCCTTCCAGCATCAAGGTGAAACCGGCCCGCGGACCAGCATCACATACCAGGGGGTACTTTTGAGGCTCGACTCAACGGCACCATTCCTGCCGTAGTCGACATTGAAGGCGCTATTACCCAAGGATGCTCTGGGTGTCGCACTCCAGTATCGTTTTTGCGCAGTCGTTGGCAGTATGGGGAAGTAGTCCCGATCCAGTGATGTTCGCGGGCCCAGTGTTGATTGCGACAGCCCGAGATGTGCAATGGAAAACAGCTCCTGTACCGATGGCATGCGCCAGTCCGTTGCACCACAGAGCCCGGCAGCATTGACATCTTCAACGTATTTCTCGGTATCACAGCGTTGTTTGGATGCATCCAGACAAAGGGTTGTTGAATGGCTTTCGACACCCGGTTTTCCCTGAAAATTGTTGACGCTGTCATACCAGCTGTAAGCCCAGGCACGGTGTCGTAGATGGGTTTCGTCATCGACTTTGACTTCCCAGACCAGACCTGTGTGGTTGTCTCGTGTGCAAGCCCAATCGTCCGGCCCACTGCCCAGTTGAGCTGCAAATCCGACGACTTCGCCGCTGTTCGAGATCTTGCTGAAATCAAAGCCTGCCGAGCCACCACCGTGTTTGGGTAAGTCTCCATCGCGAAAACGGGCATCGCGGCCGGAGTGCGCATCCTGACGAGGATAGCTGGCCGCGAGATTCTGACAGCCCGTGCGCTTCTCGGCTGTTGCGCCCTCTATTGCAATGGCAGCCACACTACTGGCACACCAGTCGATCCCGGTATCATTGAGCAAGCTGGTTGGATTAAAAGGCGCCGGTGCTGCCGGGGTCGCCGAGACTTCGTCAGCAGCCTCACTTTCAACGGATCCGGCGGTAGCGGTGACGATAAAATGATAACGAGTGCCATTCTCCAGATCAGTAAAGGCATGAGAGGCTGTACTCACCGACTGCATTTCAGAGTAGGATGCGGCCGTATCCGGGTGAATACCGGCGAATTCGCTTAGATAGATATTGTAACCGCTGGCGTCGGCAACTTCGGACCAGTTCAAGTTAATTTGCTTATCGCCGGGCAGCACTATCACAGACGTCGGCGCCTGCAGAGAGGTACCCGGGGGAAGTCCGCCACCGGCGCCATTACCACCGTTACTGCCTCCCCCATCACAGCCATACAAACCCACAATAATGACCACCGACAAAAGACCTGCCTGGCTGGCCAGGCCATGAGTAGCTTGAAAACAGGACATCGTCATAACTGCCCCCTCTCTCGTTAAACCTATCTCGTTAAACCTATCGCTTCAGGTAGGCCAGGACGCCGCAGGCACCGCTGGCAAACCCCTTAAAACATGACCCAAACCTCATTCCACCAGTAAGGGCGCTACCAGGGTAAAGGTCGGCAGGAAGCCAGCATCGTTGCCGGCGTCGACGACTTGCTGGGTATCGGTCAGACCGCCAGAGTCGTCAATGGTAAACACCTGGATGCGCTGATCGCGAAAACGGACATACAGCAAGCGCCCGGACGGATCAAGCTCAATCCAGGAAGGGAGACCCGCCACATTGACACGCGAGCGATAAGCCAGGCTGAAGTTTGCCTGGTTAATGTCGTAAATCGCGATTTTATGCGGTGGGCCATCGATGACATCCTCACCTACGTAGAGATACTGGCCCGTTGGATGCACGCCAATTGGCCCCGGCCGGACATCAGATTCACCGACCTTGGGTGGCGTGTGCCGGGTAGGATTATCAAGAGCGCCGGTCGCAGTCATCACGTGGCGTGTCACTTGATGGTCGTTCGCCAGGCTAATATAGGCGTAAAAGCCGTTCGGGTGGAACTTCATGTCAACCGGTCGGCCTACACCTGCACCCTGGTTACCTGGCAGGTATAACTGGCCTCCTTCTGGTATTCCTGTGGTCGGGTTGACCTGAAAACGGGATATCCGGTCAGAGAAGCTGTTGATCGAATAGAGATAGCGCCCTGCGGCGTGCATCGACAGATTCTCCGGGCCATCGCCGACAGCAAAGTTGCTTACCGCCGTTGTGTTGATCTCACCGTCCGCCGTGTAGGCATAGGTTCTGAGGTTGCCCTTCTCTGCGGTATCGTCCTGATCAAGGACATAGAGGAATTGACCAGCGCGACCCAGCTCAATTCGCTGAAAGCCCGGAACAGAGTCCTTTTGCACAACAGTCGCATTCGCCGATTCGATAAAGGTGAGATCACCGCCTGTGGGATCAAAAAGATAGCTCGTCAACAAATCCTGTTTGGGGCTCAGGTTATTACGGCCTGCCCCCAATAGCAGCCCTGACACATATTGCACCGCGACTTGCCCGTCAATCAGCGCATGACTTCCGGCCAGGGTATCCTGCAGGTTCAAGCCGCCATCAACGCCGATCTCGAAGACTCTCAGGCCCGAAACATCAGGGGCCAGCAGAAACTTCGGTGTCGGTACCAGGGCGCCTTCTCCGCCGATGGCGGTGACGGTATTGGCATTGTTAAAGACACGCGCATATCCCATAACCCTCAATGTACCGTTCACTTCGTCGACAGCCAGAGTCGAGACCGCCGGGCTATTGTTGTGGCTGACATAGAGCTCGGCACCGGTCGGACTAAGGGTCAGATCACTTGAACTGGAAAACAGACTGTGCGAATCGATCATGGTCAATTCGCCCGTGGCATCCTCGACACGGTAATGGTAAACACGATCGTTGCTGGTTATGGCATACAAGTGCTCGCCCTTTTCATCCAGCACCAGATCAAGAACGTTAGTGTTGTCGTCAACTGAAGTACTATGTTCCAGCGCCCCGTCATCCCCGACGCTATAGACCTGTATCATGTCCGAACTGGTATGAGAGAAGCTCAGGTAGGCCAGGCTTCCAGCCTCGTTAAAAACCAGCGCTGTGGGGTTTTCGTCGGTATCCATGAAGATGGGCGTCGGCACCAGACTGCCGTCGGCATTGATGTCCAGGATATGAATCTGGTCATCTGAGCGGCTGACCACGTATAGGCGATCACCCGCCGGGTTCAGCGTCACAAAATAAGGGTTAACCTCAAGCGACACAGACACCCGGGGGGACAGGGTACCGGCTCCGGAAATCGTATAAACGTCGATGGCACCCGAGGTCGTACCGCTTGCAACATAGGCGACAGAGGCGTCATCCTTTAAGGCAAAATGGGACGTATTGCCACTGGTATCGCGTGAGTCAACTTCGGAGATAGCACCGGTCAATGCGTCAAAGGAAAGTAGAAAGATTTCGTTGCTGGTAACCGCGATAACACGATCATTAGCCGTATCGTGCAATAGTTCCCGGAACTGGAAAGCAGAGAGTTTCGAATACGCAATTGGGCTGGTAAAACCGGCAACCGGATCAACGCGCGAGATGCTGAGTGTACCGTCGGAATGACCAGAGACAACGAAGCGATCGGCAAGCGCTTTGGCAACCGAGCCATTACCACCATCATTGCCACTTGAACCTCCACTTCCACCGCCTCCACATGCGGCAATGTTCAGTACTACCAAAAAACCGAGTCCCCATCGAACAAACAACTTAGCCATGCCTACCATTCTGGAATCCTCCTATCTGTCTTATTGGCTTACCGTCCTGTATAGGCTGAACCGGGATCAGCCGCCCAATTACCTTGAATTCATTCTCGAACAATATTGGTAAGGCTCTGGACAAACTCCAACAGCATCAGGAAGATATGGACGATCGATTTAAATAGGCACCTGTCCAGTTAAAAAACCAGAAATATGGCTGTCTGTGATAAGAATTATAGAATAGGTTGTTGGATATCATGACAGCTGCTCTATGAGCAATTGCCAAGTTTAGCGGCTTTAGGCAAGTTTTGTATTGTTATTAAATGTTAAAAAACAAGCAGCGGACAATATTTAATACATCCTATGTCTAAAAAACTTTACCCTTATATCGAAAAACTCATGACCTGAGGATTCCAGTAGTTCGTTATCGGCCAGACCAATACCTACCCTCTGTTACATATCTTCCACATGCTTGACCCATTATTGGTGCGTCAGCGAACCGACTGTGCTTAACCCTAAGCGTACTGTGCAACCTCATCCTGAATTCCATAGTTCTTGGTAATTCAGCTTCCTACCTGACAATGATGCCGGGAAAGACGGCCTTGATGAGGCGGTAAACAGGACATTTTGTCCGACTTACATTCTCGATTCGAAGGAACTTTATATGAAAAAGCTACATTCAATAGCCTATAGTGCACTGATCACACCCGTAATCGCGTTGGGTGCTGGTTCTGCACTGGCTCAGCAATCTACTGATCAGGATATGGATCAAAATCAGCAGAGTACTCAGACTAACCAGGGTACCGGTACAACGGGTGCTGGAACTGGTATTGGCATCGGCTCTGAGCAGGATCCTATGGGTGTAGATCAGCAAGACCAGGACTCACAGTTTGGTACAGATCAGGATTCGCAGCTTGGTACTGACTATGACCATATGAACGAGCAGTCTCGCGGCCAGAACCTGGGCTTCATGGACAATACTCCCAGCAATGGCATGCAGGTAAGCGATCTGATGGGTTCCAACGTTCGTGCCTCTGACAATGAAGACATTGGTTCAGTCGACGATATGATCGTCGATAGTGACGGCCAGATCGTTGCTATCATCGTGAGTGTCGGTGGTTTTCTCGGCATTGGTGACCGTGAAGTCGCTGTAGGCTGGGATGACGTTACACGTTCAGGCGATGGTGATGACCAGGAACTGCGTATTAACCGTAGCAGTGAAGAACTCAAGAACGCACCGGAATACCGCAGAAATAACTGATTCCGGAAGCCGTAACTGACCTGAAAAAGGTAAAGGGTAGGGGCGAAAGCCCCTACCCTTTTTTGGTCTAAAAAACCTTTACCAGCAGTACCGGTAAAGGTTGGCTACACACTCTAAAAGAGTAACGCAATCAGGATGATAATGGGGATAGGAACCCCAATAAGCCAAAGCAATATGGCATGCATAACAGACTCCTCTTAATGAATAGGGTACCAATCAAGCATCGCGCTGGCGTCCACCGAAGACGGCCATCAGGCTTGCAGCGAATGCGCCTATCGACAATGCCACAAACATCCAGAGTGCTCCGTAAGCTGACGCTTTACGTGCTTCGTCGGCGGCCTCTCGGGCTGCCGTTTCCGCTTCGTCCAGGGCCATTCGGACCTCCTCAAAACCATCCGAGACCCGCTGTTCGGCTTCACGTTGGCTTAGATCTGTTCGCTCCGCCATGAGTTGAGCAATGTAGCGTTCATCTCCTTGAGGCAAACTACCGGTGCGCAGTGCTCGCGTGACGATTCTCATGACCTCGCCAATGGGGATTGCAGAAGCTTCAGCGTTCTGTTGTGTTGTTCCGGTAGTGGCGCTGCCTCGAAACAAGTAATCAACAAAGTATTCGATGGTAGCTGTGTTTTCATCTGAGCTTGAATCACCTGCAAACTCTGTTGCTGCCGAGCCTGCGCCATCGGCAATTTCAGCTGCTGCTTGAACACCACCCCTGACGATTGAACCAACGACCGTTGCCGTTACGACCACCATCAACAGCGATGAGACCGCCCAGGTCATGAAACCATGCGCCGTATCGCGAAAAAACACTTCGTCACTCTGTACCGACACCCATTTGGTTCGCAATCGCCCCGCCAAATAACCACCCAAGCCGGAAGCGGCAAAATGAGTAACCGTCAACCAGATGATTGCAGCGAAACCGAGCGCGCCCACACCAACTCCCTCCATACTCCATGGGGACACGACCGAGAACCCCAATCCGGTTCCAAGAACCAGCAATAGAAGCGACAAGGCTGCGGCACCAGCCGCACCAGCCAGGATCGCCGCCCAGGAGATGGCACTGCCCTCACCTGGCAAGCCTTCCAGATTGCCCGCGCCGTTGCGCAAGCCACCTTGACCCGCACCTCTGATGTACTCTGACATTAGGTACTCCTTATCTGTTATGTATGAAGTCGGTAACAGGATGAGTGTCACCCTGCTTCAATGTGCTGCTGCATCCAGAAAGCGAGATGGATGACGATGGGCTGCAATCGCGTTAATGAATGCCGACGCAATTTCGCTTTCTTTATCTTTTTCCGCGAGCAAGATACCTTCATCCTCATCAACAACGGCATCGATGCCGGCCATGTCCAGCAACTCTCTCCCAGCACCCAACGCCAGAATCGTTTTAGAGTGCATAAAAATGTCCTTTATAAATGCCATGGTGTGTTCATTGCCTGCAAGCGACTGGACGGCCTCATTCCCATCGGGCAACACCAGTGCATCGAACAGAAAACCTGGAGAATTTTCCATGGATTTGTCTGCCTCGATTCCTGCACCAGAGTCACCAACAAAGGCGCCAACCCGTGGCCCTACAAAGTGAACGACTGCACCGGCATCTACCAGATCAGCATAAAGCTCGACGAGAGAAGCATGGTGAACACCCTTTTCAACCAGTATCGCTATCTGCCGCGTGCGAATACCACATTCACCCGGAAGAGCTGTTAACGACAATGCCGGTGAAACTGTGATTTCGGGCGGCTGATGATCAATGCCGGCTCTGGGCATGGCTTCAGGCACTTCCATTCCGAGGCCAGTTGCAACTTCGGTAGCCAACTCCATTGAAACGTTCACCAGTGAGGACAGCATCCGTTCGCGTATAGCAGGAACACCAACCTTGCTCAGTTCAAAGCGGAAAGCATCCACAATATGTGCTTTTTCACTATCCGACTGATTTTCAAAGAACAAGGTGGCTTGTGCATAGTGCTCCGCGAACTTCTCAGGCTTGCCGCGAAGTTTGTCTTCAGTAATGGCTTCAGGGAAAGACACGAACCCGCCCGTTCCGGTTTGAAAAGGACAGCCGCCAGCCAATGAGTTGGGCTCATAAGCGACTCAGCCACGATTGACTCCCTGACGATGGATGCCATCGCGTTGATTATTCTGCACTGTCGCCAGTGGCGAGTTGATCGGAATCTCGTGGAAATTGGCGCCGCCGAGGCGAGTAATCTGCGTATCCACATAAGAATGAATACGACCTGCCAGTAATGGGTCATTCGAAAAGTCAATTCCGGGAATGACATGCGCTGTACAAAACGCAACCTGTTCGGTTTCGGCGAAGAAATTGTCGGGGTTGCGGTTGAGTACCATACGTCCTACTGGTGTCATTGGTACCAGTTCCTCTGGTATGAGCTTGGTTGAGTCGAGCACATCAAAACTGAAGCCCTCTGCCTGTTCCTCAGTGAAAATTTGTAAACCCAGCTCCCACTCCGGGAATTCACCGGATTCGATGGCTTCCCACAAGTCTCGTCGATGAAAATCGGGATCCGCACCAGATATCTTGACCGCTTCATCCCAGACCAGTGAATGAGTTCCCTGCTTTGGCTTCCAATGAAATTTACAGAAAACGGATTCGCCACTTTCGTTGACAAGGCGAAAGGTGTGGACGCCAAAACCCTGCATCATCCGGTAGCTACGCGGAATCGCTCTATCCGACATTAACCACATCAGGGTGTGTGTTGATTCCGGCATCAATGAAGCAAAGTCCCAGAATGTATCATGGGCTGATGCTGCCTGTGGCATGCCATGATGCGGTTCGGGCTTAACGGCATGGACAAGGTCCGGGAATTTCATCGCATCCTGAATGAAAAAAACTGGCATGTTGTTGCCCACCAGATCCCAGTTACCTTCGTCCGTATAGAATTTCACAGCAAAACCTCGGATATCTCGGGCCGTATCTTTCGAGCCCCGCTCGCCAGCTACTGTGGAAAAGCGGACAAAAACTGGCGTGATTTTCCCTTTCCTGGCGAAGGGTGCTGCCCGGCTATATTTACTGAGTGAGTCATAGGCTTCAAAATAACCGTGTGCACCCGACCCGCGAGCATGAACGATGCGTTCTGGAATGCGTTCGTGATCGAAGTGAGTGATTTTTTCACGAAGAATGAAATCCTCGAGCAGTGTCGGCCCTCGTAGTCCAACCTTCAAGGAATTCTGGTTATCCGCAATGCGAACCCCCTGGTTTGTGGTCAAGGGCTCACCGCCTGCATCGACTCGAACTCGTTCAAGCGATGCGACAGTCGCGTTTGTTCCAGCCGGTGCTGCACGGCCCGTTTTGGCCGTGCCAGCTTCTTCCGTTCGGGTACTCGCCGTCAACTCGCTTGAATCAGGTTTAACCGTTTTGCCGGGAGGGGGTGAAATTGCGTTGTCGTGACCCTGGTCGAGTGCTTTGATCGGATTGAAAGGCAAGGCGGCAACCAGGTCGTCCGTTGCCATGGCTTGCAGTATGACGATGTCGTTGGTTTTAAGCACAGCCTGGGTGTCCGTGGCCGTTTTATCGCCTTTACTCTTGTCGGGTGAAGGCCCGCCAGCTTTGTTTTTTGAGGACATGGTACTCTCCATGGAGGTAGCGGATTGCTCCGCACCCCTTCAGCACGATGTAATGGATTAATAGTTGTAACCAAGACCCACCGTATAAGCCCAAACGCCTTCATCCTGGAAGGCGTCGCCAGCATCACTGGTGCTCTCGAAAAGGAACTGATACTCGACGCGAGAGAGGAAGTATGTTTTCGTCTGCACGTAGTATTTCAGCCCGCCTTCGAGCCCAGCGAAGGCGCTGTTGTTGACGCCATCACCATAGATGGCACCCAGACTGCCACCAACAAAAGGCCGTGCGCGATCTTCAAGGAATTGATAATTGACATAACCCCGGGTTGTACCATTCCAGAAGTCATCCCTGAGGCTTTCACCTCGAATGCTGGCGTAATTGATGCTTTGGCGGATACCAAGAACCAGGCTGCTGCTCAAGTACCAGCCCATATCGCCAGTCACGCCGAAACTGCCACTGTTGAAGTTCTGGTCACTGCTGCCCGTTCCGGAAATGGAGAATTCCCGTTCGCCCTCACGTGGACCGAACTCAGACTGTGCTGTTACTGCCATGGGCAATGCACCAAGAAGACAGAGAGCGATTGCCGTTGTGTTGACTTTGTTCATGAGAAGTTCCTTGCTTGTATAAATCACATTTATGTTCCGAGTTGCGCTAACAGACGCTTTGCGCGGACCGTGTCGAAGCCATTGCCAGAGCTGTCGGCCCTGGAAAATGCATGACGTCATGATCGTTGCTGAACCGCAGCGTTGTCTGTTCGTAAGCGCACACCAGATTCTTAAAAGATCTCTACAGCTCTACTTCAACAAAGTGCTCCAGGTGGTCGTCTATCAATGGAATGCGATCATCGGTTTGCTCGGTACCGTCGACCATTACGTGGACTTCCTTCATCGCTAAATCGCCCGTTCTTCGAACATTGATGTGGTACAGCGTTTCGCGAAAGCGATAATGAATTTTGTAGCCCCCCCAATCTGCAGGGATACAGGGTGCGATGCGTAAATGGTTCCTTTCCAGGTGCAATCCCAGCAAGGTTTCCACGGTCAGTCGGTACATCCACCCAGCTGCACCGGTGTACCATGTCCAGCCGCCGCGACCGGTGTGTGGAGCAACACCATAAATGTCTGCACACATGACATAGGGTTCCACCTTGTAGTGCTCCATGGCCTCTGGAGTGCTGCCATGGTTTACCGGATTCAGCATGGCGTAGAGTTCCCAGGCGCGCTCAGAGTCACCGAGCATGGCAAATGCCATCGTCGTCCATATGGCGGCATGGGTATATTGCCCACCGTTCTCGCGTACTCCTGGAATGTAGCCTTTGATGTAGCCGGGCTCGAGGTCTGCTTTATCAAAGGGTGGGTCAAGCAACTGTATAATCTGTTTCTCTCGCCGCACCAGGCGCTGATCCACTGCGTTCATGGCCTGGCGAGCTCTGTGCACATCGCCACCTCTGGAGATAACCGCCCAACTCTGGCTGATTGAATCAATCTGGCATTCTTCGTTACTGCTCGACCCCAGAGGCGTACCGTCATCGAAGTAAGCGCGCCGATACCAGTCTCCATCCCATGCCTGAGCTTCGATATTGTCGCGCATCTGATCCGCTCGCGCGTGGCACAAGTCGGAGAAGGCCAGGTCGTCATGGTCCCTTGCCAGACCGGCAAACAACTCCAGGTTTTCGACCAGAAACCAGGCCAGCCAGACACTTTCACCTTGCCCATTCTTGCCAACCAGATTCATGCCATCGTTCCAGTCGCCACAGCCCATCAGTGGCAATTGATGAGCACCAACCCGTGCACTGTGCTTGAGGGCACGCACGCAATGTTCATAGAGGCTGGCCGCTTCGGAGGATCGTTGCGGTTGATCGTAGTAAGCTTCTTCTTCCACATACAGTTCGCGGCCTTCCAGGAAGTGGACCGGCTCATTGAGTACACCCGTATCACCCGTCGCTCGCACATATCGACAGGTGGCATAGGGCAGCCACAAATAGTCGTCAGAAAAATGAGTACGCACGCCCTGACCATTGGGTGGGTGCCACCAGTGTTGTACATCGCCCTTGAGGAACTGGCGACCGGCATGACGAAGCAACTGCTCACGGGCAAGCCAGGGTGTGGCGTGGATCAACGCCATGGTGTCCTGCAACTGGTCACGGAAACCGTAAGCTCCGCCAGACTGGTAGTAGCCGCTACGCCCCCATAGCCTGCACGACAACGTTTGGTAAACCAGCCAACCGTTAGCCAGCAGGTTCAGCGCTTTGTCCGGTGTTTCTACGTTGACTGCACCCAGAGTACGATTCCAATAATCCCAAACCCCTTCCAGCGCTTGAAGAGCCCCTGCCTGCCCACCGTATTGCTGAGTAAGATGTCGCGCTTCGTCAGCGTTAGCGGCTGCGCCCAGGATGAACACAATCTCACGCTCCTGACCAGGAGCAAGTTCGATCTGGTTCTGAATCGCGGCACAGGGATCGAGGCCAGCCCCGGTTCTGCCCGAGAGGCACTTTCGGCGCATCGCCGATGGACTGCCAAGCGAACCGTTGCGGCCAATAAATTCAGTGCGGTTGCCGCTCACCGTAGACTCGCGCTCACTGGAGTGCGCAAAAAATACCCGATTGGCGCATTCATGACCGTAGTTATTGCGCGCCAACAAGGCACCAGTGTGCAGATCAATTTCGGTAACAATGTGCATCATGTTGGTGTGTCGCCACTCACCCAACACCAATTCCCAGTAGCCGGTCAGTGACAGACGACGTGATCGTTCTGATTGGTTACGCAGCTTGACTACCAGGAATTTTACCGGCGCATCCATGGCGACATAGGTATGGAGTTCTGAGGCGATGCCAGCCTCCAGGTGCTCGAAAACAGTGTAGCCAAAGCCGTGGCGACACAGGTAGCCCGAGCGGCCTCGGGCCGGGAGCGGCGTCGGCGACCAGAATTCGCCTGTTTCTTCATCACGGATGTAGAGTGCTTCACCACTGCTATCGGAGATAGGGTCATTGTACCAGGGGGTCAGCCGGAACTCGTGGGCATTCTCTACCCAGGTGTAGGCGCTACCGCCCTCACTCACGACCGTACCAATGTGTGGGCTGGCGATTACGTTGGCCCAGGGTGCTGGCGTGTTCTGGCCAGGTTCGAGGCTAATCACATATTCGTGACCATCCGGAGTAAAGCCACCCAGGCCATTGTTGAACACCAAATCGTGCTGCCCTAATGGCTCAATTTGCTCCAGGGCGGCCTGATGTGAGGGCACCAGCAAGTCCGACCTTCGTTCAGGCGACACACGTCTGTCGACCTGCTCAACCAGTGTCTCGGCGGTATCGCTGAAGACGATGCGGGCAACGGTTTGCAGTAACACGCGCTCGTCTTCAGAGAGTTCTTCTGCGCGTCGCACGAAGATCCCACCAGGCTTATCGACTACCTGAGCTTCAGGCCCAGCATTAATAAGCCCCATGATCTGATCCTGCAAAACCGCTCGATAGCCCGAGAAGCCCTCATTAACAATCACAAGGTCGGCGGCCAGTCCCTTCATGCGCCAGTAAGCATGTGCCTGAACCACCTGTCTGACCAGTTCGATACGGTTGACGTCACCAATCAGCAGTAGAACGATGGGCAAATCGCCCGAGATGGCAAAGCGCCAAAGCCCGGATTGCCCCAATTGATTGCGCGAGATGATATCAGACTCTGCACGGCGCAATGGGTTAGTGTAGATGACAGAGTTGGCCAGGCGGCCAAAGAGTTGGGCGTCAGCTTCGGTAGCGTTGAGGTGACGCAATACCTCCTGGCTCTGAAACCAGGCCATTTCAAATGCGCGCTCGACAAAGTGGCGGTCGCAGTATTTCTCAAGCAATGCTATTGCCGCCTCTCGTGTTTCTGCCACCCCGGAGATGATCTGCACGCTTGCCGATTCATCGGGCGACAAGGTCAGGGTATTGCGGATCGCCACTATGGGGTCGAGCACGGCACCCTCAGTGTTCGACAGAGCCGCCGGTTGACTCGGGCTGTCCAGTGCCAACGGGTTGGCCGCCGTACGACCACGCCCCACGAAGCGGGCACGATCGGTTTCATAAGTCGGTTCGTCGGACACCGAGCCCGGTGCGGCCAACAAATGAAACATCCAGGGTACCTGTTCGCCCGGCGTGCGTGGACGCCGAGTGCAAAGTATGGCCTGCTGGCCGGGGAGGATCTCGGTCTGTACAAACAGATTGCTGAACGAACGATGTGCCAGGTCGTCCGTCAATGGTGCCAATACCACTTCTGCAAAGCTCGTTACTTCGATGTGTCGAGTGCGCGAAGACTGGTTGGTGAGCATGACACGACGAATTTCGACATCGTCCTCTGGAGACACGCTGATCTCGGTGTGAGTTTCTATCGCGTAGTCGCGCCGCCGGTATTCTGCACGAGCCTGTACAAATATTGCCTCGTAATGGTCTGCCTTGCGAAGGGTCGGTTGGTGAGCCGCCGACCAGTAGTTACCGTTGTCACGATCGCGCAGGTAGATAAAGGTGCCCCAGCCATCTGAAGTGGCGTCTTCACGCCAGCGAGTAATGGCGAGATTGCGCCAACGGCTAGCGCTACCACCTGCATGGGTCGCCATAACATGATAATGACCGTTCGACAGCAGATGAACCTCAGGGAGACGCGTACAAGGGTCGGTAAAGACGCGCATGATCTCGCCAACCTCTGAACTCGGTGGGCTGGAGGAGGCGCTGACCTCGGCTGCATGCGGATAGAGGGTATCCCCTTTTTTGGGCACTCGCTCTTGCAGCAGCAGTTCAGTGGCCCGTACCAGTGGATCGGATAGGAAGCGGCGCTGCATCGGTTGATCCAATAGTACATGCGCGAAAGACAGCAGACTCATGCCCAGATGGTGCACCATGAAGTTCTGAACGATGGCGTGCGACTTACCTCTGGGCACGCGCGTGGGAGTGTAATCAATGGCTTCATAGAAACCGTACTCGCCCAGAAAGCCCAGATCGGCCATTTGCTGCAGGTTGCGGCAGGCTTCCTGTGGCATAACCATCAGCGCAAGGGCGCTGGCATAAGGTGCGATTACCAGATCTTCGCCCAGTCCTCTTTTGAAGCCGAGACCGGGAACGCCGAAAGCCCGGTACTGGTATACCAGGTTGAGGTCTGTGGCGTTGTAGCAGGACTCCGAAATGCCCCAGGGCACGGCACGCTGTCGGCCGTATTCGATTTGGCGCGAAACGGCAGCCTTGCAGGTCTGTGCCAACAGCGTATTGGTGTAGCTTGGCATGATCAACTGCGGCATCAGGTACTCAAACATGGAGCCACTCCATGAAATCAGACTCAGGTCACCGCCCTGGCTGGTCAGGAGGCGACCGAGCGCGAACCAATGCTTCTGTGGAAGTTGCCCTTGAGCGATCAGCAGGAAGCTCGCCAGACGCGCTTCCGATGCCAAAAGATCGTAGCAGGCTGGATCACGACGCCGTTCACTGACGTCGTAACCGATGCTCAGCAAACAACTTTCACAATCGTAGAGAAAGTGAAAATCCATTTTCGCCAAAAGGCGACAACGACCAATCAACTCGTCAATGAGCTCGAATTGCGCTCGTGCGCCCTCGCCGCCTGCTGCGCTTGCCAGTTCTGCCCGTGTCGGGAGCGCACTGCCTTGCCATGACTCGGATACCAATGAGCCCAGTTCATCGCGAAGCGAACGGAATTGCTGGTCAAATGCTTGCGTCCAATAATAGAGTTCACCCTCCTGGTCGATGTCCTTCGGCAAAGAGGTACAGATTTCGCCCCCGGTGACGTCAATCTGCTCGAGAACTCTTAAGGCACCAACCAGGCTTTGTGGCGGGCCTTCACGTCTGAATGCTCGAAGTGTCCCTTGTAACCTTCGAATGTCCTCAGCCAGTGTGCGACAGGGTGAGGTGATCAGCAGTTCAGAAATAATGTTCAGGGTATCTTCCAGGCCTTGTACCGCACTGAATAGAAAAACCGGTCTGCTTTTCATCTCGGCCAGGCCTGCCTCAAGTGTCAGCAGGCTACCCACCAGGTTGCCGCTATCCACCGAGGAGACATATGACGGATGAAGGGGTTGCAGTGTATGGGTGTCGTACCAGTTTAAAAAGTGCCCATGGTAGCGTTCCAGCTTTTCCATTGACGTGAAGGTTTTATTGATTCGCTGCAAAGACTCCCCTACCGTAAGATACCCGAAATCAACAGCGGCCAGGTCGGCAAGCAGCGACATGCCAATGTTGGTCGGTGAGGTTCGGGAAGCGATAACTGGCTCTGGATTGACCTGAAAGTTGTCCGGCGGCAACCAGTTATCATTCGGACCGACGAAGTCCGTGAAATAGCGCCAGGTACGACGGGCCGAGGTACGCAGGAACAGTCGTTGTTCGATGCTCAAACCCGGTGTTGGAGGGGCCAGAGGTTTGCTGATCCACCACCCAATCGCCGGCGACACTAGCCACAGCAATAAAATGGGCGCGGCACTAACCAGAGTTACCGGTGGGCTCCCTGGAATAACCAGAGCAGCGCTGACCACTAACGCTAGTGCTGGTGCAAACCACATTTCCCGAAGAAAGTCAGGCAGCGAGGTACAGGCATTGCGGCGTGCGTAGCCAGGCAACTGCCAGAGCAACAAACCACGTCGCGTAAACGGCATGCGTAAAGCGGAATGCCAAATGGCTCCCATGACAATACGCGTGTCGTAAGGCAGAAAAACCAGAGCCAACAAGGCGAGGGCCAGGGGGCGGCTCGCCGATTGAGCGGTGAGGCTCAGGTGCATCAGCCAGTCGCATTCTTGTGGTTTGCGAATCAACTCAACCAGTGCAGATACCAAAGCAGGTAGAAACAAGACCGCCAGGACCAGAAAAAGCCAGATCCAAACGAACACCGGGCTTGCCAGCCAACCTATGATCAGCAGAGAATTCAAGGCTGGAGACACCAGGCTGCGTCTGAGGTTGTCAAAAATTTTCCATCGAGACAAAGCCGAGAGTGGATTCGTTCGCCACCTCGAATGATCGCCTTTGTCGGTATCGGGCCCTGGTACACGTGGTAACAACCAGCCAGCGATCTGCCAGTCGCCACGTATCCAGCGATGCCGCCTGCTGGACTCTGCGGCGATACTGGCCGGTAGCTCCTCAATCAGGTCAACATCAGTCACCAGGGCTGATCGGGCAAAACCACTTTCCAGCAGGTCATGGCTCAGGATGAGATTTTCGGGAAAGCGACCATCGACAGCCTGGCGAAACGCATCGACGTCATAGATTCCCTTGCCGATAAAAGATCCTTCACCAAACACATCCTGGTAGACATCCGATACCTCGCGCGTGTATGGGTCAAGGCCAGAATCACCAGCATAGAGCCTGGTGAAAGGTGATTGACTCGCGCTGGTCAGGCTGATGGAAGCGCGAGGTTGGAGGATTGCGTAACCTTCAACAACTCGTCCCTTTTCGGCATCAAAGACTGGTCGATTGAGTGGGTGCGCCAGATTACCAACCAGGGTGCGTGCGGCGTCACGCGGTAATTGAGTATCGGTATCCAGAGTAATGACGTACTGAATTGTCGAAAGGAGAGTCTCATCACCGACGATGTCAGAAAAGGCATTGAGTGCCTGACCTCTTAATCGGGCATTGAACTGTTCCAGTTTACCGCGCTTACGCTCATAGCCCATCCATACTCGATCAATCGGATTCCACAGCCTGGGCCGGTGAAACAGGAAAAATACAGAGTGTCGATCATCGCTGTAGGTTCGATTGAGTGCCTCCACGGCAGAACGCGCGTATGCAAGCAAGGCTGCATCCTGGGGTAACTGTTGCTCAGATGCGTCTCGAAAATCTGTCAACAAGGCGAAAAACAGGTTGGGATCGCGATTGCCAAGGTAGCGAATTTCCTGGGCCTCCAGCAATGCATCAACCTCCTGCTCACTGCTCAGCAAGGTAGGCACAATCACCATCGTTCGGTGAGCGGCTGGAATGCCAACGGAGAAATCCAGCCTTGGCAAGACACGTGGTGGCAACAACTGGGTAATCGCCAGATTTACCAGCGCCAGTGCCAACGCCGATGAGGCCAGCAAACTGGTGACCGAAAAAAACCAGAATCGCCAGTCATTCAGTGCGAGTCCATTAAAGGCATACAGCGCTGCAAACGTCATGATCAAGGTTAAAGACAGAATAAACCCGAGGTAAAGGTGCAGTTGGTAAGGCTGGGTCGTACGTTTTACTCGAGTTTTTAGCGGTGGCTGGCCCTCGACTGCGCGTTCCAGAGTCGGCCTTCCCCGGTCAACAAGGTAGTACCCAACATGGGCTCTGCGGTCATTCAGTCCGTGATGATCAGCGGCAGCCTGAGCCAGCAAGATGGCCTGGCGTGCCACCGCCAGCTCGCTCTGGCTGCTGCTCCGCGCTACATCCTCTATGACATGCCGGTAACGGTCGCGAGTGGCGAAATCCTGATTGGCATGCATGCCTGCAGGGTCTTCGCATAGCGCCTTTTCGACGACACTCAATGACTCAACATAGAGCGTCCAGTCCTTGGTGCCAATAAAACGCAGGCTACCGATGCTGTTCGCGATAGAAATCTGATTGGTAGCGTCAGTTCGCCCGGCCGCCTCAGATAACTTCGTTGCGGTTACGCCCTGCTCGATCAGCTTCTGTTCAACCCAGGTTTGCACAAATGCCATGGCTGGCCCCTGAGCCTGAAGCCGATCGTAAAACTCTTCGACAAAGGGTGCGGTCAGGGGTACATCCGCCTGGGCAAACTCCGCCAGCAACTGGATCAACTGCTTCGGATCGCTCTCAACGGCAGCGAGCATGCGGTCTGCCCAACTGATGGCCGCATCGCGTTCCTCACGCTTCTGAGCAATACGTACGGCAACGCGACGTAAATTCTCCAGTAGCGCCAACTTCAACATAATTGGAAAGGCCCACAATTCGCCCAGCTTCAAAGGCTCCACGGTCTGATAAGCTGCCAGAAACTGAGTGGCATTGTCGTTGTCCACGCGACCGTCCATGTGCGAAATCAACTCCAACGAGAGGTCGTATATGCGAGGCAGCCCAGCTGACTGACCATTGGCTAATCGCGGCAACTGCCGACTGTAGCCGCGCGGGAGATGGCGACGGGCCTGGCTTATCTGTTGCTCAATAAGGTAAAAGTTGTCCAGCAACCAGGATTCGGTGGGTACTATTCTTTGCCCCGCAGTCGAAGCAGCAGTAACGACCTCATAGGCCGCCAACAGGACACGAGCATTTTCCGCCAGTCGTGGCAGTAATCTATCTACCCCCGAACGTAGCTCGATACGGTGCTGATCGCCAAGATGAACCCCATGGCGTTTCAGTTGTTCAATGCTGAACAACTCCGAGCGCAACAGTTCTGTGCCCTGATCATGGTTCAGCTCATTCCGCTTGCGGCCGGTAAATACGAATGTGTTGATGGCTATCGCTCCTTGCTGATCCAGGCTTTCATGTTCTACCTCAGATCGTCTACCTGTCTGTGCGAAAACGCACTTATCAGTGTGCCATCGCACCGACACAGCCATCGTTACCTTTCATACTGAATGGAACATGAGGTCGCAGATGAACTGAAAAACCGTTCTCCGATGCTTAAAAACACCCGGAGGTACAAGCATGAGGGAGACGGATCGCGGAATGGCTCGCAAGCGCGGGGCCAAGCTCCGCGTCGCGGAGATATCTTTAACGATGAGTGTGGCCCTTGCAGCCGGCCTGGGCCTGGAACCTTTGCGCTTGAAGCGCGCGCGGACAGCTCAACCGCCCACGAGATGCTGGTCCACCTCGAAGTAGTGCTAGCGGAAATCGTTGACCGCGGCTTACCGCGCCTACACGATGAAGACCAAAACAGACGCCGAATATACGACGGGGCCGGCTGGGACGCCGTCGATCTTGTACAGTTGTGTGTGGAGCGACTACGAGAACCTGCCGTGCGCGATCCGGAAACAACCCGCCATCTGTTGCAAATGCTCCGCCGAGTGGGAGAGGTCGCCAAGAACCGAGAGGCAACGGCCGTCGTTGACGAGATAGAACAACAGGTGGAGAAAGTCCTTTCGCTAGCGAAAAAAGACAGAATGCTATCCAGAAACTGCGAGTGACCGGGCGCAGGAAAACCATGCTGTGGACTGTTGAGTTCACAATGCTGATTACCATCTGGTGGAAGTGAGGGCTTACACTTGATGTATCTGCTTGCTATAGCAGTGGCCGAATCAAAAATTGACCTTGCGGCCTTCTTCTTTATACCCGACAGGCCATAAATCCAGGCTCTGATTGCCGCTCGTGGTCGAAACGCTCGCGTTCGTATCCGCTTGCCTGGGCCGCATACGGATTCGGCTAAAGCCAGGATCTCCTCCAGGTCTGAATGGGGCCAACTGCTGAAAGAAGGTTCCGAAATCCGCCTTTATCACCCGACCCTTGAACGAAACGCTCGTCGAGATAATGTTGCGCCCGATAAAGTCCCATCTTTGAGCAAATACGGCTGATGGGCTTCATGGCGTTTCCACATTCGATGTTTGCCGGGAAAAAAGGCGTAACTTTGGTTGGACAACGCACAGACCAGACTCAGAGCTTAAATTATTCTTATAACTCACCCTGCATCTACTGGAATTCACGGTAAGAGGCAGAGACCTAATGCTGTAATCATCAGGAGATCAACTCATGAACAAGAATCAGGTCAAAGGTCGCGAAAACGAGGCAAAAGGGAAAGTCCAGGAGGTTACCGGCAAGGTGACGGGCGATAAAGGTGAGGAGTACAAAGGGAAAGCCAAGAAACATGGCGGCAAAGCTGAAGCCGTGTTAGGAGACATCAACAACGATGCCAAAAAGGAGTCGAAATGAACCTTTCAACAACAGACTCTAACACTCGATTCAACGAAACTTCCAACAATCAGATTGGCGCCGTATTGTTAAGTGCCGGTACCATCACCGGCGACGAAGTCTGTAACATGCAGGAAGAGAAACTCGGGAAAATTCAGGACCTTGTACTCGATATAGGTGAGGGAAAGGTACGGTACGCCGTGCTGGCATCGGGTGGTTTTCTGGGCATGGGCGATCGCCTTTTCGCGATTCCATGGTCAGCATTGAAGCTCGACAAGGAAAACCGTCGCTTCAAACTCGACATCAACGCCGAGCGCTTGAAGGACGCCCCGGGCTTTGACAAGGATAATTGGCCTGACATGACGGACTCTACGTGGCATTCGAGCATCGAATCATACTACGTTCGGTAGTCGAATTATCAGGGAAGCCGCCATAGGGAAACCCGAAAAGGAGTATAGCACCCATGGTCTATGCGCGAAATCTGACAGTATTCACTAGGCGCATGGACCACTCATGGAATGTAGTTTTCTCTTACAAATCATAAGGAGACTGACGTGGCTGGTAATAGAGTACTTGCTCTTGTGTTGCTGGTAGTCGGCTTGATCCTGCTTTTCTTTGCGTATCAATCGTCTCAAAGTTTGGGGGATCAGGTTACAGAGGCCGTAACTGGAAGATTCACCGATTCTACCACCTGGTTCCTGATTATCGGTGCCGCATCGACAGTAGCTGGAATTGGTATGCTGATTTTTAGTGGTTCCTCACGAAGGCACTAAATTGATCAACTAATATTGCGACTGGGCGTTGCCCGGCGACGGCACATCCAGGCATGTGTCGTGTTAACCTGGTGATACTTCATTGCCAGGTCAATGACGCAGGAACTTGTAATGTCCCAAAATACGCAGGAATCGTTAGTTGCAGGGGCGAGGGTTGCCAGTCAACCCTCACCTGGCTATCGATCAAAAAAAAGACTGTTCAACTCCTTTGAACTTCGCCTGTTTCGATATACCCTGGTACTATTGTCGCTGGTCGTGCTAACGGCTCTGATTCTAATCATTCTGTGGTCGTTCGGATTGTTTCTGAAGATTTTCTACAGCCTGTTATTATCACTCTCCATCGCCGGCATTCTTGCACTGGTACTCTATCCAGTCGTGGATTTTCTGCAGAACCGAATTCACATGCCCCGTTTGCTATCTATCGTCCTATTGCTAGTAGCCCTCAGTATAAGCATTGGTGGTTTGATTTTCCTGCTTGTTCCCATTCTCGTCCGCCAGATTGTGCAACTGATGACTGTATTACCCGAAACACTGGCCAGTTGGCAAGCGTACTTTGCCATACAATTCCCGGGGATCAGCGCCATGATCGCAGACAACATGGAGAACAGTAATGGTGAAGAGTCCCAATCAATTCTACCGGGACTTGAAGATTCAGGGAGGACCCTATTGTCCTATCTAAGCATATTGGTGGGTATCAGTTTCGTTCCATTGTTTCTATTCTTTGCATTACTCTCTGGAAACGCGCTGCGCGGCAAGGTATCCGAACTGCTGTCTATCTTTCACCAACCGACACAAAAGAAAGCATTATACTTCATGGATGTTTTTGTCGGGTACGTCACAGCGTTCTTCCAGGGCCAGTTGATGATCGCCATTTGTATGGGGGCCCTCTATGCTCTTGGCTTTTCTTTAGTGGGACTGGAGTTCGGCGTATTGGTCGGACTGATACTTGGCATGCTGAATATTGTACCTTTTCTAGGCTCATTAATCGGCCTTCTGGTAGTACTGCCCATGGCCTACTTTCAAGTGGATGGCGGTATGGAATTGCTTGTTTTTACAGCTCTGGTATTTGCAGTAGTACAAATGGTAGAGAGCGGCCTATTGACCCCGAACATCATGGCTAACCGCTCTGGCCTGCACCCTGCCGTCGTCATCATTTCCTTGTTCTTTTGGGGTACGGCTTTTAACGGAATAATCGGCCTGGTACTTGCGGTTCCTTTGACGGCGTTTTTCGTCGCTATCTGGGGTGAAATAAAGTACAGCCTTGAAACCATGCTTAGCAACCGGGATACCACTAGATGACAAATCCAAATCTTATTGAAGAAGCATTAGCTGACAAAGAAATTGAACACGACATCACCCATATACTGAGCAAAATGTCGTCTGACCTGGCACACCTGGTAGTCGTGGAGGCAAAGCTGTTTGGCCACACAGTGCTGGCGATGATCTGGCTAACAATTATAATTGCCCTGATGCTGGTTGGCGGTTGGCTGTTTGCGGGAGCAGCTTTAGCGATGTTCATGGCTAGTCTGCAGTTCTTCAACTTGACCGGCGCTTTACTGGTCGTGGCATTGGTCCACCTGTTGTTTGCAGCCCTGGGTTACTGGCGTTTGAAGCACATAACCAGGGACTTGAAGTTTAACGAGAGCCGAACAAGTGCCAGTAATTTACTGACCCACGCTCGGTCCCTCGTTGATACTGCGGAGCAATCGCCAAAGGAAAACTGAACCTTTTAGCGTATGGGCAAGCCAAGCAGGCTTGAAGCCACCTTCAAGCCTTTGAGCTGATCCACCAAAAGCCCGTATACGTTTTTAATGCCAGGCACCCGCAGACGCTCAGCCACTATGCCACAAACGAAAGCAAGGGCCAGCGCTTCGGGTTTTCGCGCGAGGGCTCTTACTCGAAGCACCAGGTTGTCTATACGTTCATGAACCAGCGTAGCATAACCATCAATTCGACCACTCACTTTCAAAGCTTCCTGTCTCAATTGCTTGCGACGGGACATGATCAATGACGTCTCAGGGCCGACAGCAAAGTGCCCGCACCGAAAGCCAGGCCCAGGGAAACCAAAGGGTTATCCCTTACAAAAACAGTGATGGCGTGCAAACTCTCATCCGTTTTCTCCCTGGCCTTATGACTGGCTTCACGAACATTTTGCTTCACTTCGGCAGCGTCATGACGTATCCGCTCTTCCGCTCTTCCCGCAGTTTTTGCGATCTGATCTACCGACCCATGGGCGTTCTCGGCAAGGCGATCTGTAGTAGTGTGTTCACCATTGGCTAATTTACTCATAATATTCTCCGTTGCTTTGCTAGTACATGAGTGGATGCCGAATAGCTTCCACTGGTATGCAATAGGAATTCTCTCCTGGACAGGGTTCCCCGTCTGCGCGGCAACGAACAGAAGCGCGCCTATAGTCACCAACCAACTTGTGTTAAAGCTATTCAGCAGCCTGGCTACCAAAGGTGACTGAAGAAAACACCCCTTCCGGGTGTACGCCGCCGCGCAGACCCTGACGACAACGAATGTCATAATCAATTCAACCTTGCAAGGAATTTTCAGGAATCCAGGCGAGGCGGGTTTTCCATCAGCAGTCTGTGCCATTCTATACCTGAGTGCAGTTGTCATTTTTACTCGAACACGGATAAATACCAGGAGAAACCACCATGAGTATTTTTAAACACATCTCAGCCTTACTGCTCGCCAGCGTCATGATAATTGGCTTGTCGGCATGCGAATCCCAGGGCCCGTTCGAGGACGCTGGTGAATCGATGGATGATGCCTTCGATAGAACTTGGGATGCAATTGACGATGCTACTGACGGCAATTGAGGTACATCTCGTTACTTAGCTTGAGTCTTGAACTACAGCGATCAAACCCCAAGGACAGGGTGTCTGATTCGCTCAAGCTCTCGAGCAGAAGTGATGAATTGGGCCCGTTTTGTGAGCCCAATCCAATCTTATGAAAACTGGTCTGATCGTTGTCGCTCTGCTGCTGGTAGTGGCCACGGCTCTGCCGCTGTTGAGGCTGGACCACTGGTGGATTCGCGTTTTTGATTTTCCTCGCGGGAAAATCACCATCGCCAGCTCCGCTGTTCTTGCCATCTATCTCTACTTCTGGAAGCCCTACCACTTCTTCGAAACGGTCACTCTCGGACTGCTAGTGCTCGCAGTTGGCCATCAGGCAGTGAAAATCTTTCCATATACCACTCTGATGCCAAAGCAGGTGCAAGCAACCGAATTTCGTTCGGAAGAGGCCAACCTTAAGCTGCTGATTGCCAATGTGCTACTGGAAAACCGGGAGTCGGAAGCATTCCTCGAGATCGTGCGCACCTTGGATCCGGATGTCATTTTAACCATGGAAACTGATGACTGGTGGGAAGCCGCACTTGGCACACTGGAAGTTGAGTATCCGCACACACTAAAACACCCCTTGGACACCACCTACGGCATGCTCGTGTACAGCCGACTTGAGATGATTGATCCGCAAATCCGCTTTATTGTTCAAGACGGTATTCCCTCGATGCACATGCAAGTGGTATTGACGTCTGGTGACCTGGTTTATCTGCATTTCGTACACCCTGACCCACCCAACCCGAAGTACGCAACTGAGACAACGCAACGCGATGCAGAGTTGCTGATTATCGCCCGTGAGGTGGCGTCACGGGATGTACCAACGATTATTGCAGGAGACTTCAATGACGTACCCTGGTCCAGAACCACCACACTGTTTCAAAACGCCAGTGGCTTGCTGGATCCGCGCATAGGGAGAGGGACTTTTAATACCTTCAACGCCAGAAACCCACTGCTGCGCTGGCCACTCGACCTCGTTTATCACTCCGAACATTTCAAACTTGTCCAGATGGAAACTGGACCCGATTGGGGTTCAGATCATTTTCCATTCTATATCGAACTGAGCCTCGAACCGGGCGTAAAGAACGACCAGCAAGAAGTTGAAACAAACCAGGAAGAAGAGAAGCGAGTCGATGAAAAGATCGAGAAGGGGGAATAACAGAAAAAGCAGTGATCATCGACTCAGATGGGTGCGTTATCGCACAGTGACTGTGAAACCAGCGGTATAAGCTTTTTTAACCGGCGCCCAGTGCGTCATTTACAAATGGAGGAACTAATCATGTATATCATCGTTTGGCTTATAATGGGGGGTCTGGTTGGTTGGGTCGCAAGTATGATTATGGGCACCAATGCCCAGCAAGGCATCATCCTCAACATTGTGGTCGGCATCGTTGGTGCTGTCATCGGTGGGTGGCTTATTAGCCCGCTTCTTGGGGCCGGTTCCATCAATGAAGGCATCACTTTGATGAGCTTTATTGTGTCTCTGATCGGCGCGGTCATACTGCTGGCAATCGTAGGGTTCTTTCAACGCAGTCGCAATCCGACACACTGACCATTATGCCTGCTGAGCAAAAGGAAGGCGTAGCAGGCTACTTTACAATTAAAGGAAAAGGAAAGACTCAGGTTTTAGAGGGAGGCCGGATAACCCCAATGAGACTGGAAGCATTCACTCCCTCTCCGGGCCTGACAACACTAAAGGAACCATCTGTTTCAAGAACCACTGCTCTTACCTTTTCGAGGGAATCTATTCCGGAAGAACGTACGGCCGCCCTTACTTCATTTTCTGTTACCCGAGCTTGCCGCAAAGCTGAAGGCAAGAACTCACCAGAGTACAACAACATCAAAGGCTCACCCGTCACCAGTCGCCGGACCCAACGAGTCCGAACACTGGAACAGGTAACAACTAATTGAAGACTGATGAGCAGTGCAAAAGCCAGCACACCTTCAGCCAAAGCAACATCTCTCGATAGAAGTATGTTTGCCAATGTCGAGCCAAGAGCAACCGTTACGACAAGATCAAAGGCGTTCATCTTTAAAAGTGTCCGCTTCCCGGAAACCCTGAGAAACACGATGAGGAAGACATAGGCAAATAGGCCCACGATTAATGTCCGAAATAGATTATCCCAACCATTAAAGAGCATCCAGTGACTCCTGACCCGGAACCCTGAAATCATCACCTCAGTGGCCTACAGGATTCCATAACTTGAATCAAACAACCATTGGAGTTAAGCCTTGCGTCTCATGGCTGCCAACAAGGCGCCCGCGCCAAAGGCGAGACCTATCGCTACCAGAGGATTCTCGCGTACAAAGGCGCCAACGGCCTCAAGGGTGTCATCATAGTGTTCTTTGGCGTTTTCACCTGCCTCCATCGCTTTGGCCTGCACTTCCTCTGCCTCGTCCTGAATTCGGTCCTTTGCGTTACCTGCTTTATTGGAAATGTGCTCTGCCGCTTCACGGGCTTTATTCGAGAGTTGATCGGCGGTGGTTTGGTCGGTCTGGCTTGAGCTACTCATGTGTTTCTCCAATGCTGTTGTGGCAACAAGGTGGGCACCGGAAGGCTTCCACCAATATGAGTAGGCAAGTCTCACGTACCTGGCATAAACAGTCTGCGCGGCAACGAACATAGTTACACCTTCAACGCTGTCATTGACAAAAACACCTAATCTTTACCATACCAATATGCCAATTACCCATATGTTTCCAGTGGGGTGTGCGCAAGCGCACGGTGCAGTTTGTAGTAATTGACCATACTTTTCCGTATTGGTTGGGAGGCGAGGAACTTTCATTGAAACCCATCACTGTGAGCATCTTATGGAAAACTTTACCATCAGATTACTCGGATTAGGCATTGATTTACGCACAATCAAAACATTTAACGGGAGATCGCAGTACCATGAAAAAATTCAAGATCACAACCGCCACCTTGCTCGCAAGCATACTGGTGCTGGCGCTATCCAGCTGCGACAGAGATGGCCCAGCGGAGCAAGCAGGTGAGAGAATTGACGACGCCATGGAAGACGCGGGCGAGGCTATTGAAGACATGCGTGATTCCATCGACGACACTTTCGATAACTCCCGTGACAATACCTTTGACAATGCCCCAGGTGATACTACCGAAAATTATTGATCCCGAGGCGACTACAGGATTCAGAGTAAGATAGCGCCAGTTTTTCTGATCACTACACACCAGTGTACGGGCACCCTTCAATTTGCCCCCTCAAGGGTAAAGTCGATGTGACTCGAATCTATCTCGAAGAACTCGGCTGTGGTACTGCACCACAAAACCTTGTAATACTCTACAAACACTTGCTCGACCGGTACGATTACGATCATTGGCAGCAAAGCTTTGTCAAGCGCTCTACTCTAGATGCCGTGCAGCTTGCGTTGGCCGTGCCGAAAGACCCTATAGCGGCGGGGCTCGCGAGCTTCTGACCTTGTGAAAGCCAGACCCCTCGGCGCCTTAGTCTCTACCACGTAGGCAGCGTCACGCTTTTGATGGACTACGCGCACAATGTGGCGGCTTACGAAGCCATTATCGCCACAGGCCGACAATTGACGCAGGGCCGCCTGATCGGAGTAATAGCAGCACCGAGCGACAGGCGTGATACCGACCTGATCGCTATCGGCCAGATCTGCGGCGCAGGCTTCGATGGCTTGATGATCAACGGGGGTTAGGCCGTCGCGGTCAGTTCAGGGGCGCGCTAATCTACAGCCAGCCACTAAGCTCAAAGCCCAACCCCAGAGTCTGATTGAAACGGTTGTAATCGATCAGGTTCTCGCCGTAGCCATGAATATACTGCATCCTGCCGCTACCCGGTTGTTGATTGGTCGACATTGTAGGCCTGCCAAAAAGAACGGGTGGTGTATGCAAACGACAAGGAACCAAGTTCCCGGTACAGAGTTTCCAGAATCACCACTTTGAGACTTAACTGAAACTCGACCTCAATCGGCAGTAATTCGTTGTCGATCTCGTTGATTGGGTCCGGGTCGGTTAAATAGGCCAGCGGCAATATGTAGTTGGGTCGGTTTGGTAACAAACTGAAGGGATTATTCAGTGAATACTGTTCCAGCGCAATGCGCTGTCGCAGCGGGGATCGCTCACTGCTGACACCGCTACCGGCAGTGCTCTGCAGGCTACAATAGTTACGCAGTTGGCCCGCGGTCAACACATTGGAAGCACTTTCGACCAGTTGCAACATGCACAGTTTATAGGGTGTTAGAACAACAGCTTCCGGCCCATCGGCAGACCCTTCCGCATCGGTCGAATCCAAGTTTGCCTCCGTCTCACTCGATACTCCAGCGGCGCAGAAAAACATCAGAAACAGACCATTCCTGGCCGCCTGCAGCAGGCGACCTAAAGCCGGTGACCCCGGCCACAGAGAGGTCACTCCCACTCGATGGTCGCCGGTGGCTTCCCTGAAATGTCGTAAACAACCCGGGAAACACCGGAAATTTCGTTGATGATACGGTTGCTGACCCGCTCCAACATCTCATAAGGCAAGTGCGCCCAGCGCGCGGTCATGAAATCGATGGTTTCTACCGCACGCACAGCGATAACCCATTCGTAACGGCGGCCGTCACCCACTACTCCTACAGATTTTACCGGCAGAAAGACGGCAAAAGCCTGAGAGACCTTGTGGTAGAAATCGGCGCGGTGCAGTTCTTCGATGAAGATGGCATCGGCCTCACGCAGCAGTGCCGCGTATTCGCGTTTGACCTCACCAAGTATGCGTACACCGAGGCCAGGCCCCGGGAAGGGGTGGCGATAGACCATATCGTAGGGCAGTCCCAGTTCAAGGCCGATACGGCGCACCTCATCCTTGAACAGTTCACGCAGCGGTTCTACCAGTTGCAGTGCCATGTCATCCGGCAAACCACCGACGTTGTGATGGGACTTGATCACATGAGCCTTGCCGGTTTTGGCGGCGGCCGATTCGATCACATCCGGGTAAATAGTACCCTGAGCCAGAAAGCTGACATCGGGAATCTTGCTGGCCTCTTCATCGAACACTTCGATGAATTGATGGCCAATGATTTTACGCTTTTTCTCGGGGTCGTTTTCACCGGCCAGGGCATCCAGAAAACGGTCTTCGGCGTTTACGCGAATGACTTTCACACCCATGCTGCGCGCGAAGGTTTCCATCACCTGGTCACCTTCGTTTTTGCGCAACAGGCCGTTATCGACAAAAACACAGGTCAGTTGATCACCAATGGCCTGGTGCAACAAGGCCGCAACAACGGACGAATCGACACCACCCGAGAGGCCTAACAGCACATGGCGATCGCCGACTTGATCTCGCACTCTGGCGGTCAGGTCGTCTACGATGTTGGCGGCTGTCCAGAGTGCGTCGCAACCACAGAGTGAGCGCACAAACCGCTCCAGCATTTCCAGCCCCTTCAGGGTGTGGGTGACCTCTGGGTGAAACTGTACACCGTAGAAACGGCGGTTATCGTCGGCCATGCCAGCGATGGGGCAACTGGAGGTGGAGGCCATGAGAGCGAAGCCTTCAGGCATGGCGCTGACCTTGTCGCCGTGACTCATCCA
This sequence comes from Saccharospirillum sp., assembly GCA_022565595.1. Lineage (GTDB taxonomy): Bacteria > Pseudomonadota > Gammaproteobacteria > Pseudomonadales > Natronospirillaceae > Saccharospirillum. Next base: position 74,730 of record JAIUML010000016.1, read on the forward strand.
GACATCGAGAAAGTCGACACCCTCTGTATGGCGGTCCGACAGGCCGTCCAATAAGCGAGAGGCCTGATTGACTTTGACTTCGGCATAGCCGAATTCCTGGTGATCGGAACCAATAACCGACCCACCCAATTGCTCAGCCATGGTTTGCATGCCGTAGCAAATACCAAGTACCGGCACACCCAGTTCAAACACAGATTCAGGTGCCCGTGGCGATTGGTCCGCATGCACCGACTCGGGGCCACCAGAGAGAATCACACCCTGAGGTTTGAATGCCGTGATCGCCTCGGCATCCATCTCGTAAGGATGAATCTCACAATAAACCCCAAGCTCACGGATGCGACGGGCAATCAATTGGGTGTACTGGGACCCAAAGTCCAGTATCAGAATTTTCTGGGCGTGGATGTCGAGTTGGCTCATGGTCGGTCCTGATCAAGAATGCAGAATTCGGCAATTGAACATTGCCTGCTTAGTGCGGCACAGGGATAAGGTGTGCCGCAGCCGAGCTAACGAAAGCGCTTAGCCCAGGCGATAGTTGGGGGCTTCTTTGGTAATCTGCACGTCGTGAACGTGAGATTCCTTGATGCCGGCACCGGTAATCTGTACGAACTCCGGCTTGGTGCGCATCTCTTCAATGGTGCGGCAACCGGTGTACCCCATAGAGGCACGCAAGCCCCCCATCAACTGGTGCACCACGGCATGCAAGGGGCCCTTGACGGCGATGCGGCCTTCTATGCCTTCCGGCACCAGCTTTTCGACACCGCTTTCTACAGTCTGGAAATAGCGATCGCTGGAGCCCTGGTTATGCCCCATAGCACCCAGGGAACCCATACCCCGGTAGCCCTTGTAGGCGCGGCCCTGGAACAGTTCCACCTCGCCGGGAGATTCGTCCGTACCCGCAAACATGCTGCCGGCCATAACCACTGAAGCACCGGCCACTATGGCCTTGGCGATGTCGCCCGAAAAGCGGATACCGCCATCGGCAATGACAGGAATGTCTTTGTCTCTGAGCGCTTCTGCTACATTGGCGACGGCTGATACCTGAGGCACGCCAACGCCCGCAACAATACGAGTGGTGCAGATCGAACCAGGCCCTATCCCCACCTTCACGCCATCGGCGCCAGCCTCGGCCAGCGCCAGGGCGGCTTCAGCGGTAGCAATGTTGCCGCCAATGACATCCACCTGAGGGTAGTTTTCCTTGATCCAGCGCACTCGGTCGATCACGCCTTTGGAGTGGCCATGAGCCGTATCAACGATGATGACATCGACACCCGCACGCACCAGAGCGTCGACTCGGTCCGGTGTTTCCGGGCCAGTGCCTACCGCCGCGCCGACACGCAGGCTGCCGTCATTATCCTTGCAGGCACTGGGATAAGCCTGAGCCTTGTTGATGTCCTTGACGGTCATCAGTCCGCGCAGTCGAAAATCATCGTCCACGACCAGGACTTTCTCAATGCGATACTCATGCAACAGATCACGCACATCTTCCGGGCTGATGCCTTCTTTTACTGTAACCAGCTTGTCTCGACCCGTCATGATGCTGTCGACACGGGCGTTGAGGTTCTTCTCGAAACGGACATCCCGGCTGGTAACGATTCCGACCAGGTCATCGCCGTCCATCACCGGGACACCTGAAATGTTGTTGTCTCGCGTCAGGTTAAGCAGCTCTCTAACCGTTGCATCATGGGCAATGGTAATGGGGTCGCGCACGACGCCTGCTTCGAACTTCTTGACCAGACGCACCTGATGGGCCTGCTGCTCGATGGTCAGGCTCTTGTGAATAATGCCGATCCCACCCTCCTGCGCCATGGCAATGGCCAAGCGAGCTTCAGTCACGGTATCCATGGCTGCCGACATCAGCGGGATGTTCAACGGAATATTCCGACTGACACGGCTTTTCAAGCTGACGTCTTTTGGTAGTACTTCTGAATAGCCGGGAACGAGCAGAACATCGTCGAAAGTCAGGGCGTTTTGGGCAATGCGCAACATAGCGGGTCTTCCCTCCTGGGGCTCGGGAGATAGAGTGAGCAACCGCAGAAAGCGATTGGCTGAGTTGGCGCGGCATTATAATGAGTTTTGACTCAGAACAAAGTTTTGTGGTCAAATAGGTGGTTTATATAGTGTGCCGTTTTGCGGGCCACACAAAAGCACACCAGCAGATAATCGCACTGCCCAGAGCCAACCTCTCGCCTAGACAATCACGCTCCGAATGGATTGACCGTCGCCCGATGAACCCCTTTGAAGCCAACGCACCTTTGACCGTGAGCCAGCTCAATCACCAGGTCAAATTTCTACTCGAAAGCCAGTACCCAGCGGTTCCGGTAACCGGCGAAATCTCCAACCTGTCACGCCCGGCTTCTGGCCATCTCTACTTCACCCTGAAAGATCAGGGCGCCCAGATCCGTTGTGCATTGTTCAAATCCACCCTGGCTCGCTCGCGTTACCGCCCACAACAGGGCGACAAGGTATTGTTACGTGGCAAGCTTAGCCTCTATGAAGGCCGGGGTGATTATCAAATCATCGTCTCCGGCATACAGCCGGAAGGCGAAGGCGCCCTCCAGGCCGCGTACTTCCAACTAAAGGCGCGGCTGGAAAAGGAAGGCCTGTTCGACCCGGCACACAAGCAACCCCTACCCACCACCATTCGGCGCGTCGGTGTGGTTACTTCACGCAGTGGCGCTGCGTTCCACGATATCCGCACTGTGTTACAACGTCGCTTCCCCGCGATCGAAGTCATACTCTACCCGACAGCAGTACAGGGCAAGGAAGCGACCGCGCAAATCGTCGACGCCATTGCAACAGCCAACCGGCTCAAACAGGTGGATGTCCTCATTGTCGGGCGTGGCGGTGGTTCACTCGAAGATCTGTGGTGCTTCAACGAAGAGGCCGTCGCCCGCGCCATTTACGACTCCGAACTGCCCATCGTCTCGGCCGTGGGTCACGAAGTCGACGTCGCCATCAGTGATTTTGTCGCAGACATTCGAGCGGCAACGCCATCTCAGGCGGCCGAACTGGTCAGCCCGGATCAGTGGGAATATCGCGAACGGGTAAGCAGACTGCTTAGCCGAATGAGCCAAAGCATCAATCTGCTGCTGGCCAGGAAACAACAGACCGTACTGCACATGAGTCAGCGCCTGCGCAACCCGGCCGAACGAGTGCGCGAGTGGCAGCAACGGCTGGACGAACGCGAAGCCAGAATGCAGCGCGCCATCGGCAACGTGCAACAACGTCAAAGAGAACGACTGGCTCAACTGAGCGAACGCTTCAAACGTGCCAGCCCCGTTCAACGTCTGCGCCAGGACCAACACGACCTGCAACAACTGCACAGCCGCCTGACCCGCGCTCAAACGACCCACCTGAACACCCAACGCCGCCGCATGGCCGCCCTTGCAGGCCAGATGAATGCCCTGTCGCCCCTGAACACCCTGCAACGGGGTTACAGCATCACCCGAAATGAAGCAGGACAGGTGTTGCAGGAAGCAAAGCAGGTAAAAGCGGGTGACCAGATCATCACCCTGTTACGACAGGGACAGATCACCAGCCAGGTGGTTGTGACTCAGACGGACACAAAAGAGGCTTGAACACAGACAAACTGCGGCCATCAACGACGGCCGCTGCCACCTCGCCCACCCTTCTGGCCTGAACGGGTCTTACTGCGCCCACTGCCACCGCTCTTGCCAGTTCCCTTGTTGGCAAAGGGATTGTCACCCATGCGGAACTCAAAACGGATAGGGGTACCGCGCACTTTCAAGGCCTTGCGAAAGGCATTTTCCAGATAGCGTTTGTAACTGCCGGGCAGTTTATCCAACTGATTACCGTGTACCACAATCAGCGGTGGGTTGGAGCCACCCTGATGCGCCAGGCGCGGCTTGATGCGTCGACCATGCACCATCGGTGGTTGGTGAAGCTCCGTCACCCCCTGGAGGATCGTCGTCAACTGGTTGGTGCTCCACTTGCGCCGAGCAGACTCGTAAGCCAGGTTCACCGACTTGTAGAGATGACCGACATTGGTACCGTGCAAAGCAGAAATAAAATGGATGTCGGCCCAATCGAGAAACGGCAAGCGCCGGTCAATGGCTTCCTTGATGGCATCCTTCTTCTCGCCATCGAGGCCGTCCCACTTGTTGACGGCGACCACCAGGCCGCGGCCTGATTCCAGCGCAAAGCCCAGCATGTGCATGTCCTGCTCAACCAGGCCATCGCGTGCATCCATCACCAACACCACGACATTGGCATCCTGAATTGCCTGCAATGATTTGACGATGGAGAACTTCTCGACCGCTTCAGAGACACTGCGGCGACGGCGCACACCGGCGGTATCGATCAGGGTATAGGCCTGGCCGTCGCGCTCATATGGAATGTAGATGCTGTCCATGGTCGTGCCTGGGTGGTCATATACCACAACACGATCTTCGCCCAGCATACGGTTGACCAGGGTCGACTTGCCAACGTTCGGCCGCCCGATAATGGCCAGGCGAATATTGGCCTCACCCTCGACTTCTTCATCGTCAACCGCCTCGGGTTCCGGAAAATCTTCCAGCGCCAATTCGAGCAAAGAGCGTACACCACGATTATGTGCAGCTGCGATAGGAAAAGGATCGGACGTCAAACCCAGCTCAAAAAAGTCACCCAGAATCTGATCAGTGTCATAACCATCAGTCTTGTTGACGACCAGGATGACCGGCTTGCCACTTTTGCGCAAATGCTGGGCGATATGGTTGTCTGCTGCGGTGACACCGCTCTGGGCATCGGTAATGAACAATACGATGTCGGCCTCTTCGATGGCGGCAAGACTCTGACGCGCCATTTCGGCATCAAGCCCTTCTTCAAAACCGCTGATACCACCGGTATCAATCACGATAAAGGGTTTTTCGCCCAGCTTGCCATCACCGTATTTTCGGTCACGGGTCAGGCCTGCCCAATCGGCCACCAGGGCGTCCCGGCTGCGGGTAAAGCGGTTAAAAATCGTCGATTTACCGACATTGGGACGCCCGACCAGGGCAATTACTGGGATCATCTAAGGTTGTTCCACGGCCCGGAGGGCTCAAATCATTCATTGCCCGAGCGACGATTCGTCGCCGGGTGTTTCAATTGCGAACTCAGCGAATCGGAAAACGGTAAGGCCGATGCGACAAGCGCTTGATGCGCGAGCTGTTACCCTGCTGTATCAGATAATCCCCGACTACTATTGGCGCCGTGCTGATACCAGTCCAATCGACACTGCGTGTGACCAGCCACTCGCCACTTTCCTGATCCAATAGATGCACAAAGCCTTTGCCATCAGCGACAGCCAGGGTGTCCCGCCAGACAACGGCCTCACTAAGACGACGGAAGGTAAACTGCTCTTGCCGCCAGACTTCATCCAGAGTGTTTGGATCCAGCGCCAACACATGGCTGTCTGCATTGACCACAAACCAGTATTGCTCACCAACTGTCACCGAGCGATGGCTCGACAAGGCTTTAGCGCCAAGCACTCGCCCACTGCGAGCTTCAATGACCATCAAGTCGCCCTGATAGCCGGTCGCTAATATCAGACCATCTACGACAGTAACGGCAGCGTCAACATCCACCAGGCGGCTGACATCTGTCTTGCCCTGAGCGCGTCCGATTCGGTATTCCCAGACGGTCGCGCCATCGTTGATGTTGAGGGCTATCAGCTTGCCATTGGCCAGCCCTGTAACCACCAGATCATCAACTCTGACGGGTTTCGCTGTACCGGTAATGGTCAGGCTGGGCTCGGCGTCCTGAAACACCCAGAGCGCCCTGCCCGTATTGCGTTCAATGGCGGTTACTCGACCATCTACCGTCTGGACGATAATGCGATCCGAAAGCACCAGAGGAGCCTCGGTGGCAATGGCGGTCAGAGCGGTAGACCAGCGTTGCTGCCCTTCCCAATCCAGCATCAGCAAATCGCCATCGCCCGTCATGACGAACAGGTTTCTGGCATCGGCACCCACCGGTGCCGTGATATGGTCGGTTACCTGTCTTCGCCAGATAAACCGACCTTCCTCACTGAGCAACACGAGCTCCCCTAACGGAGATGCCGTCAGAATGCCTTGCTCAGTCAGAGTGGGTGCAATGCGATGAAAGGGCGCGCGTGTGTTGAAATCGACCAGTATGTGCCACCAGTCGATGTCCATGCGCATCAATTCCGGGCGCTCTTCCTCTGGTGGCAAAGGAGCCGGTGCTTCGCGCAAGGTTCCCTGAGCACAGCCGGTTAAAAGAACGGCCACCATCAGTGTCAAGAGCAATCCTGAATAACGCATTAACTGTCGCTCGCGGTGGCCAGATCGTTTAACTTCATTTCCAGAAATGGCGTACTGATGCCTTCTTCCTGAGACCGTGCCATCGCCGTTTCATAGGCAGAGCGTGCCAGATCGTGCTGACCCTGATCGGTCAGAATATCACCACGCAGCTCATAGATGACGACGTCGAAACCGGGGCGACTGATCTGATCCAGTGTCGCCATAGCGGCGTCGAGTTCGTCGCTGGCATATTGCACCCGCGCCTTACGCACCAGTATGACAGGACGCAACTCATCGGCCGCCTGCGACAGGGCCCAGTCCAGCTCCGCCAGAGCGGTTTCATGGTTGCCTTCTGAAACGGCATCAGCCGCGCCGAGCAAGGCAGCATAGACTGCGTAGGTGGTTCTGCTGTAGTCGGATTTCAGTTGATCAATCAGGGCTCTTCGATCGCTGGAAGGCGCACCCTGGTCTACCAGAGTCAGGAGTTCATCATACTTTACCGAGGCCCCTTCGAGGCGAGACTGTGTTGAACTCTGGTAGTAATTCCAACTGAAATAGCTGATCAAGGCGATCAGGAAACCACCGATAATCCAGTTTCCATATTGGTTCCACCACTTCTTGATCGCTTCAATTTGTTCCTGTTCTGTTTCGTACACCTGTTAGCTCCTAATTAGGCGTTGCTACACGCCCACAGTCCCGTAATTGCCGGACATTGTCGTTGTTGTTGAACGGAATTTAAACCGTTTAGCGAGATTTTACGCGAGCTTGGCACCCAATTCTGCCATCAGATCCTCGGTATTCAGAGTGACCTGCTGAGTCTCGGTGCGCAAATCCTTGACGGTTACCTGCTTCGCAGCGGCTTCTTCTTCCCCGATGATCAAGGCAAATCGGGCTCCGGATTTATCGGCTTTTTTCATCTGACTCTTGAAACTGCCGCCACCACAATGGGTGATCAAGCGCAAACCGGGTAGTTTAGACCGCAGCTCCTCGGCGACAACAAAGCCGAAGGGCTGAGCGGCTTCACCAGCGAGTATCAGGTAGGCATCCACAGTGTCATGAACCGATGCTGGCACCTTTTCAAGTGTCTCGAGCATTAAAATAAGACGCTCTACACCCAATGCCCAGCCAGCTGCCGGTGTCGGCTTGCCGCCCAGTAAAGGCACCAGATCATCATAGCGGCCACCGCCGCAGACTGTGCCTTGGGCACCCAGGCTGTCGGTCATCCACTCGAAAACGGTACGCGAGTAATAATCCAGGCCTCGTACCAGACGCGGGTTTACCTCGTAAGCGACTCCGGCCCGATCGAGCAGTGAGCACAGAGTTGAGAAGTGCTCTCGCGATGCCTCATCCAGAAAATCGTCAAAGGCTGGTGCTTCATTCAGCAGGGCCTGAGTACTTTCTGACTTGCTGTCGAGAATGCGCAGAGGGTTGCTGTACAGGCGATTCTGGCTGTCGCTGTCGAGCTTATCCTTGACGGCTTCCAGGTAATCGACCAGCGCTTTGCGATAGCGTCCGCGCGCCTCGTTGCTGCCCAGGGTATTGAGATGCAAAGTGACGTGGTCCGCAAGGCCAAGGTTGCGCAACAACCGGGCAGACAGCAGTATCAGTTCGGCATCGATGTCGGCCGAGGCTATGCCAAAGGTCTCGGCACCAATTTGATGAAACTGGCGATAACGACCTTTTTGAGGGCGTTCGTAACGGAACATGGCACCCTGATACCACAAACGTTGTACCTGGTTGTGCAGCAGGCCGTGCTGCAAGGCCGCCCGCACACAACCTGCGGTACCTTCAGGACGAAGCGTCAGGCTGTCGCCACCTCGATCCTCAAAGGTGTACATTTCTTTTTCGACGATGTCGGTGTGCTCGCCTACACCACGCTTGAACAGCGCTGTGGGTTCAACCACCGGCATACGAATTTCGCGGTACCCGTACTGGTCCAGCACTGAGCGCACCTGGCGTTCCAGGTACTGCCACACTGGACTCTGGTCAGGCAATACATCGTTCATGCCACGAATGGCCTGTAAACTGGACAATGGGGTCTCCCTTATAATCGGATTTGTCGTCATCCTGATCGGTCGTTTCAGGATGAACCCAGGCAATTCAGGCCTTGACGATAACAGCCGCTTCCTGGTCCGCCTTTCTGGCGATACGCTCGCGAATCAGACGCTCGTAGTGATCCACCAGTTCGTCGTTCTTCACCTTGTGGTCTGGCTTGCCATCCACATAGACCAGATTGGCCGGGCTGCCACCGGTCAGGCCGAGGTCGGCCTCCCTGGCTTCACCGGGGCCATTGACGACGCAGCCGATGACGGCGACGTCGAGCGGCTCCAGCACGTCGTCGAGGCGGCTCTCGAGTTCATTCATGACGCTGATCACATCGAAATTCTGCCGTGAACAACTCGGGCAGGCGATGAAGTTGATGCCTTTGCTGCGCAGACGCAGACTCTTGAGTATATCGAAGCCGACTTTGACTTCCTCAACCGGATCGGCTGCCAGAGACACCCTCAGGGTGTCTCCAATGCCGTCCATCAGCAACATGCCCAGGCCTACCGATGATTTAACCGTGCCTGAACGCAGGCCACCGGCTTCGGTGATGCCCAGGTGCAGGGGCTGCTCAATCTGGCTTGCAATCAGACGGTAAGCCGCCACGGTCATGAACACGTCGGAGGCTTTCAAACTCAGCTTGAAATTCTGATAGTCGAGGCGATCGAGGATGTCGATGTGACGCATGGCCGACTCGACCAGGGCTTCCGGTGTAGGCTCGCCATATTTTTTCTGCAGGTCCTTTTCCAATGAGCCTGCATTCACACCGATACGAATCGGGATATTCTTGTCGCGCGCGGCTGATATGACCGCCCGGACGCGATCTTCTCGCCCAATATTGCCAGGGTTGATGCGTAGACAATCGACACCAAGCTCTGCCACGCGCAAGGCAATACGGTAATCAAAGTGTATGTCTGCCACCAGCGGCACTGATACCTGTTTGCGAATGGCACCGAAGGCATCCGCCGCCTCCATGCTTGGTACCGAAACTCGAACAATGTCGGCCCCGGCTTGCTCAAGACGTTGAATTTGCTCTACGGTCGCCGCCACATCGGTTGTTTCGGTATTGGTCATGCTTTGCACTGAAATGGGCGCATCGCCCCCTACCGGAACCTTGCCAACCCAAATTTTGCGGGACACTCGGCGCTTGATCGGACTCTGGTGTTGCTTGTTCATGATAGCCCCTGATCCTGCCGCCACTGCTGGTATTCTCGAAATTGATTCGATTCAGGAAAGCGGTTGCGCAGCTGCAGCTCCAAAGAAGATTGCATATCGACGTCACTCATGGCACTGGCCAAACGAATGCCAAGCCAAAGCGAAGAGGCAGTCTGGTTTATTTGCCCGGCTCGAACCAGCCCTATAAAGTTTGAGTAAGCCTGGTAGGCTTGTCGTACTTGCCCCTTTTCACGTCGCAATTCAGCCAATGCAAGATGGCTGTTGGGCAAGCTCCGGTTCAACGTAACGGCTCGCTCATAGGATGCGATGGCCAGGTCCGCATCCCCTAGTCGGCGCGCGGTGAGCCCTTGAAATTCAAAACTCTGCGCTCGACGCTCGTAAAAGGTATCCTGCGTAACCTGTTGAAATTGAGACAGGGCATCGTCCAGACGCCGTTCGTTGTACAGAAAGACCGCATATTGAAAGCGGGATTCGGTACCACCGCCAAATCGGATGGAATCGTTGAAATGCTTTTCGGCCAGCTCAACTTCACGTTCGCGCTCAAAGACACGGGCCAGACCAAGGTGCGCACCAGCGGCGCGCCGGTCGAGTTCCAGCGCCTGGTTCAGCGCTCGCTTGGCCTCGAACAGGTTATCTCGCTCAAAATGCCTGTAGCCTATTTGGGTATAGGTATCGACGGCCTGATCCAGGTCTTTCTTCTCAGCAAAGGGGCCAGTGGTGGTGGTCACACAGCCGACCAGAACGACTGACATCAAGAGACTGGCGGCGATCCTCAGGGCTTTCATGTCTGACTGCTCCGTTCAAAGCGGGCACTGGCAAGTTCAGCTGCCGTTTGCCCTAGCTGTACTGCTTCAATAAATCGTTCAGATCGTCGGGTTTTATCCGTTACCTGCCCGACCAACTGACCACAGGCCGCATCGATGTCTTCGCCACGGGTCTTGCGGATGGTGACATTGTAATTCGCTGCAAGCAAGATATCGCGAAAGCGGTGAATGCGGTTATTGCTTGGTCGTTCATAACCCGAATTCGGAAAAGGGTTGAACGGAATCAGGTTGATCTTGCACGGCGTCTCACGCAACAAGTCAGCCAATTCATGTGCGTGTTCTGGCTTGTCGTTGATGCCGTTCATCAAGGTGTATTCAATTGTGGTAACGCGTTTTTCGGAAAAGCGCGACATGTAGTGATTGCACGCATCCAGCACCATCTTGATGTTGTATTTACGATTCAATGGTACCAGGGTATTGCGCAATTCATCGTTAGGGGCGTGTAAAGACAGCGCCAAAGCAACATCCGTGACCTTCGCCAATTCATAAATGGCCGGCACCACACCAGAAGTACTCAGTGTCACTCGACGCTTGGAAAGGCCGTAAGCATTATCGTCCATCATCAGACCCATGGCCTCGACGACGTTATCGAAATTCAGTAATGGCTCGCCCATGCCCATCATCACCACATTGGTGATGCGACGCTCGCGCTTTTTGTCAGGCTCATCAAAGGATTTGGCAGCCACCCAGACCTGACCGATGATTTCGGCGGAGCTGAGGTCTCGGTTGAAGCCCTGTTTGCCAGTCGAACAAAATGAGCAATCCAGCGCACAACCGATTTGCGACGAGACACAGAGGGTGCCTCTGTCGTCTTCGGGAATGTAAACGGTCTCGACAGCGCTGCCACCGGGCAGCTTCATTACCCACTTACGGGTACCGTCTTTGGAATACTTGCGGTAGGTGACCTCGGGCGCCAGAATCTCTGCCCGTTCGTGCAGCTTGGCTCTGAGAACCTTGCTGATGTCGGTCATGTCATCGAAGTTGTCGACACCGCGTTGATGTATCCACTTGAGAATTTGCGTTGCACGGAACTTCTTCTCGCCCAATTCTTCGACGAAAAAATGCTCCAGAGCGGGCAACCCCATCCCCAGCAGATTGACTTTGGTGTTTTGTTCGATGGCCATGAGCGGCACCTTGAGTAATGGCTTTGCTAAAGAGCGGGAGGCATTAGAGTGCGCTCCCGCTGACAGGAACCCGATGTTTTGGCGCTGGGCTCCGGTGTTATCGACTTAACCGCGTGGGCAGATTTCGTCAGCCTGGAAAAAGTAGGCAATTTCACGCTCAGCTGAAGCGGAAGAGTCTGAACCATGAACGGCGTTGGCATCGATAGAGTTGGCGTAGTCATGACGCAGAGTGCCTGCCGCCGCCTCAGCCGGGTTAGTGGCACCCATGATTTCACGATTCTTGGCAATGGCGTTTTCGCCTTCCAGAACCTGAACAACAACAGGGCCTGAAGTCATGAATTCAACCAGCGCACCGAAGAAGGGACGCTCTTTGTGCTCAGCGTAAAAGCCTTCGGCTTGTTCCTGGCTCAGGTGGACCATTTTAGCGGCTACAACGCTCAAATTGGCGGTTTCAAAACGGTTGATGATGGCGCCAACCAGGTTCTTGGCTACGGCATCGGGCTTGATGATGGACAGAGTGCGTTCATTCGCCATGTTGAAAAGTCTCCATTGGGTTCAAAAATAAGACGGGCGCGGATTATACGCGGCTTGGAGACGGGTTGCCATGGGCCCGACGCTGCTTTTACAGACTCGGCTGTAAAGCCACCCGCCTTCTGTACCCAGGGAGGTGATGAAACCGGGGAAAAGATTCAGACAAGGGCTCTGAACGCCGTTTCAGAGCCTATCCCAAATGGAGTCATCCAGTGCTGCACCGGTCTGAAGACCGCCCTCAAGAAACCGATGTTCAAACTCCCGAGCAGATAACGGCTGTGAAAAATAGAAACCCTGAAGTTCATCGACACCCAGTTGATCCAGACTGAAGGTTTGCTCGGCTGTCTCGACACCTTCCGCGACCACGGCCATGCCAAGGCTATGGCCCATATTGACAATGGCCCCAACCATGGATTCCTCCTGCGCCCGAATCGCGATGAAGTCGATGAAGCTCTTGTCGACTTTAAGCACATCGAAAGGCAGGCGTTGCAGATAAGACAGGGATGAATAGCCAGTTCCAAAGTCATCGAGGGCGAGGCGGACGCCACTGGCTTTCAAGGTATGCAAATCGGCAATCAGCCGCTCTGAGGCGTTGATCAGCAAATTCTCGGTCACCTCTACCTGCAAAGATCCGGCTTGCAAGCCCAAACGGGACAGGGTCGATTTGACTTCGGAAACGATGGTTCCTTCATGGAACTGGCGTGGTGAAACATTGATCGACATAACCAATCGCCGTTCATATTTTTGCTGCCAGGACTTCAACTGGGCGCAGGCTTCGCGCAACACCCAGTTGCCCAGTTCGGAGATAAAGCCGATCTGCTCGGCCACTGGTATAAACAGTGTTGGCGGCACTCGGCCAAGCTCCGGGTTGGTCCAGCGCATCAAAGCCTCCATGCCCTTCAGCTGGCGACTTTTGCTGTGAATAATGGGTTGATAGACCAGGTTCATCTCGCCGCGCTCCAGAGCGCCACGCAGTTGCTGGTCAATCTGCAAGCGCTCCGTGGCTTGCTGGTTCATCGATTGAGTAAAAAACTGGTAACCTTTTCGCCCGCGGGATTTGGCCTGCGCAAGCGCACTCTCGGCCTCGCGGATCAGCGTTTCGACATCGTCACCGTCCTGAGGGCCAATACTGACGCCAAGAGAAGCGGACATGACCAGGGTTCGACCTTCCAGCGTAAAGGGTTCTGACAGGGCTGTCAGGATGCGCCGAGCAACCAGCTCAGCAGCCATGCTGTCGTGGATCTGCGGCAAGATGATCATGAACTCGTCGCCACCGACATAACCCAGCAGGTCGCCTTTTTTGACCAGGCTATTCAACCGATTCGCTGCTGCTACCAGAACCTGATTGCCCATCTGATGGCCCAGGGCGTCGTTGATGTCCTTGAAGAAATCCAGATCCATCAACAAAACGGCGCAGGAATGCCCGCGATCAACGGCAACGGTGATGCACTCACCCAGCCGCTCATACATGTATATACGGCTGTTCAGGCCGGTCAGGTCGTCCTTGTTAGCCTTACGGCGAACCGAGTCGAGCTCGTTAAGGACATTGAGGACTTTATGATCCGCGCTGCGTCTGGCCTTTTTCTGCGCAGAATAAAACACCATCAGCAAGGCAGAGCCGCAAACCAGACCTGAGGCCAGGGCAACCCAGAGCGTCAGTTCAGCAGGCAACCAGAACACTGCCAGCAAGACCAACCCTTGCCAGCCAATCAGGATAATCAGACTGGACACCCAGACCTTGTGCACCCTGTTCGCGCCCCTGCAGACCAACCCTGGACGGATTAAACGGCGGTCTCCCTGATCCGGCTGACCATCGCCCGCAGTCCGTTACCCCGCGTTGGGCTCAAGTGTCGCACCAGATCCAGCCGTGAAAAGTAGTCTTCAACGTCGAAGTCTAGAATCTCTTTGGCGGTTTTACCATTGTAAGCGGCCAGCACCACAGCCAGCAGCCCTTTCACTATGTGCGCATCCGAGTCGGCCTGCAAGTGCAAATGGCCGTCGCCGTCGCGCTCATGCTCCAGCCACACTTGGCTCTGACAACCCCGCACCAGGCGGTCGTCCGTTTTCAATGCTTCAGCCATTTCCGGCAACTCTTTCCCGAGATCAATAATGTACCGGTACCGATCTTCCCAGGAGTCGAAAAATGACAAGGTCTCTACGATGTCGTCTGCGGTGACATCAACACCGAATTCTGTACTCATGGTTTACTCTTAGGTTTGGTTACTCGATTCTAACCCGCGATGGCTACTGGGTAGACCCTTTTGGGGTCGTGCGGTGTGCCGCCCACTCAATCCATCCATGGAGACTAGACCGCAGCATCCATGCTGCGGACTACCCCAAAAGGGTCTACCCAGCATCCACCGCTAGTCACCGCCAGCAACAAAAACTTTTTAAACATTTCCGATAACTGATACACCGTCAACCAGTTCTCGAATTGCTTTCATCCAAATGAAGTCGAATTGGCGAGCGAATGGTGGTGGGTGTGTCTCTGGTGGGCGTCGATAGCCAAGGCCGGCTTTTTGCTCCTGCAACGCCGGCACTACGCCATCCCTGGCGGTCGGATGGCTATCGCCGAGCCTACAGGGATGTATTCACGGCGTCCCTCCAGAGGCATACCCACCACCGTTCGCGGATTCTGTCGATAAATTAAACCCTGACGCCGAGTTGTTGTCAGAAGAACAACCCCGTCTCCAACTGTGCCTCTTCGGACATTTTGTCCCGACTCCAGGGTGGGTCGAAGACCAGATCGACGTTGACAGTTTCGACGCCTGGTACCATGCCTACCCGGTACTTTACGTCGTCCACCAGTACTGGCCCCATGCCGCAACCCGGGGCGGTTAACGTCATCTTGATATCTACGATCTGGTTGTTCAGTTCTACCTGGTAAATCAAGCCGAGGTCGACGAGGTTGACCGGGATTTCCGGGTCAAAAACGGTTTTCAGGGCTTCCCAGACCTGGGCTTCTTGCGGCTTGCCATCGGGGCTTGGCTCGAAATTGAGCACCAGCGGCTTCATGCCCAGAGCGTCTGCATCGGTGCCGTCCACTCGGGCCATGTTGCCGTGGTGGACAACGGTGTAGTTACCACCGAGCGACTGCGTTAAGGTCACAAAACTGTCTTTCGGGATGGTGACCGGTGTGCCCACCGGTACCAGCCTTGCGGTGACGTCTCTTTGCGTCACCACCATGCGTTTTTCCATCAGGCCTCGGACTCCACTACAAAGCTCTCGCCGCAGCCGCACTCCGCCGTCACATTGGGATTGCGGAACTTGATGACGCGATTGACGCCGTCTTTGGCAAAGTCGATCTCTGTACCGCGCACGATGCGCAGCGCTGACTGTTCGACAAACAGGGTGACATCGTCTGCGACCGGGAAGGATACATCTTCAGCATCCGGTTCAGCGACGAAGTCCACGACGTACATGTAGCCAGAACAGCCGCTTTCTTTGACAGTCAAGCGAATGCCGCTGGCACCGGCCTGTTGAATCTGCCGACGAGCATGTTCTATCGCTGCCGCTGTCATGGTGACTGCGGGCGATTGGGTCGGATCAAAGGATTCCACACTCATGGCCTGCCTCCAGTATTTGGGTTAGTCAGGTCTTATCTTGAAACGACAGATTGCCATTTCAGGATGAAAACCAATCAAAGCAAAAAGGTTTTGGCTTTGTCGAGCCCGTTAAAAAGTGCATCCACTTCTTCTCGGGTATTGTACAGCGCAAAGCTCGCGCGCACGGTGCCGGGCACGCCATAGCGCTCCATGATCGGCATGGCGCAGTGGTTGCCGGTGCGTACGGCTATGCCCTGCTGGTCCAACAGCATGCCAATATCGGATGGATGCCCGGCATCCAGTACAAAGCTGAGTACGCCTGCACGCTGGTCCGAGTCACCAATCAATCTCAGTCCTTCATAGTGATGGGCGCGATCGACCGCATAATCAAGTACCGCCTGCTCATGTGCCGCTACGGCCTGCCGATCCAGCGACTGCAGGAAGCGTACGGCCGCACCCAGGCCGACGACACCGGCAACGTTGGGGGTACCGGGCTCGAACTTGAAGGGTAAGCGGTTAAAAGTAGTGCCGGCGAAAGAGACCGTCTCGATCATCTCGCCGCCGCCCATAAAGGGCGGCATGGCATCAAGTATGGCCTTTTTACCATAGAGCACACCAATGCCCATGGGGCCGTACATCTTGTGCGCGG
Organism: Saccharospirillum sp.; assembly: GCA_022565595.1. Classification (GTDB taxonomy): domain Bacteria; phylum Pseudomonadota; class Gammaproteobacteria; order Pseudomonadales; family Natronospirillaceae; genus Saccharospirillum. Next base: position 90,864 of record JAIUML010000016.1, read on the forward strand.
AGAAAACGTAAAAGTCGCAATCCAGCGCCTGCATGTCCAACGGCCAATGCGCCACTGACTGGGCGCCGTCGATCAACACCCTGGCACCAACAGCATGGGCTTTGTCGGTGATGGCCTTGACCGGGTTGACGGTGCCCAGAGCATTCGACACATGCACCACCGAAACCAGCTTGACGCGCTCATCGAGCAGGTCGTCGTAGGCTTGCAAATCGATCTGGCCGATTTCGTCTACCGGTATGGGCACCAGCTCAGCACCCGTCTGCGCTGCGAGGAGTTGCCAGGGCACGATATTGGCGTGGTGTTCCATGGTGGAGACCAGCACTCGGTCGCCCCGCTTGAGATTGTCACGCCCCCAACTGAAGGCAACCAGGTTGACGCCTTCGGTCGTGCCCTTGGTCCAGATGATTTCTTCGGTGCTTTGGGCATTGATAAAGCCGCGAACGTCTTCACGCGCCTGTTCAAACAGGCCTGTGGCCCGATCGCTCAGAGTGTGGGCGCCACGGTGCACGTTGGCATTATCGTGCCGATAGTAATGGCTGATGGCATCGATCACTGCATCCGGCTTCTGGGTAGTCGCGCCATTGTCCAGGTAAACCAGCGCCTTGCCGTTGATGCTCTGCTGCAGAATCGGAAACTGGGCACGAATGGCGTTGACGTCAAAACTCATAGCAGATGCCTCGCCCAGATGTCTTCCTTGGCGAAGAGATTCGCCAGCACGGGTCGCAACAGCAACCGTACCGGCTCATCTTCGAGGCCTTCGAGCAGTTCGTTGATGAAACCAAAGCTCAGCATCACTTCGGCTTCCGGCCTGGAAATGCCACGCGCAAGGAAGTAGAACAGGGATTTCTGCTCAAGCTGCGAAATGGTCGCACCATGAGCGCACTTGACGTCGTCGGCATAGATTTCGAGCTCCGGTTTGGTATCCACTTCGGCCTGGTGGCTGGTGAGCAGGTTCTTGTTGCTCAACTGAGCCAGGGTTTTCTGAGCATCCTTGTGGATGTGAATGCGGCCATTGAAAACGGCCTTGGCCTGATCGCCAATGATGCCGCGGAACACTTCCTGGGAGGTGCAATGCGGTACTTCGTGCTCCAGGCAGGTGTGGTAATCAATGTGCTCTTTGCCGCGCGGCAGGTAGACGCCGTTCAGGTTCAGTTCGGCACCACTGCCACGGTGGTAAACGGTAATGTCCTTGCGCTTGAGCACCCCACCCAAAGCCATATGAAAGGCATTCAGGTTGGCGTAGGCACCCAATTGCGCCTGGACTGCGCCCAGGTGGCGCACATCGCCCTGCTCCATCAACAGGTGATAATGCGTCAGCCGCGCGTTGTCGGCGAGCATCAGTTCGGTGATGGGGTTGATGAACACCGGACCATCGGCTTCGCTGCTGAAGGTTTCGACCAGAGTCGCCCGAGCACTGTTGGCGACATCGACCAGCACCCGCACGGGGATTACCCGCTGCTGCGCGCCAGAGGAAATGATCTGGTTGATGTGTAGGGGTTTCTCAAGTTGCTGGTTGGCGGCGATTTCGATCCACACCACTTCCGACAACAAGGCCTGATTGACCAGGGAGAACAACTGCTTGTTGTCGGCCAGGCCAGCCTCCAGGCGCTGTTCAAAACGCACACGATCTTCGGCACTGGCTTTGGACAGCAACTTGACGGTAACGCCCTCGGGCAACTCATCGTGGTCGGTCAGGCGACCGTCAATCAAAGTCAGCACCGTACGTGGCCAGTTTTCGAATTCAACGCCTCGGCCGGTGCCTTTAGCCGATCCTGTTGGCAATTCCCAGTCGGTATTGGTCAGGCTTTTCAACGGCGTGTATTTGAAGTCTTCGGTCTTGCGCGTCGGCCAGGGCGTGTCGGCGAAGGTCGACCAGGCCTGACTGCGCCACTGGCTGAGCCAGGACCAATCGGTATCAGACTGCAGGGTTTGATGCGCCCTGTGCGCCCGCAATGGCAGCGTCACTTAGGCCACCTCCTCGTCGATCCAGCTGTAACCGTGTTTTTCGAGTTCCAGTGCCAGTGACTTGTCGCCGGATTTGACGATGCGCCCCTTGGCCAGAACGTGCACGTAATCGGGAATGATGAAGTCGAGCAGGCGTTGATAGTGAGTGACCACTATGATGCCGCGATCCGGGCTACGCAGGTCGTTTACGCCCTTGGCAACAACCTGCAGGGCATCGATGTCGAGGCCGGAGTCGGTTTCGTCCAGGATGCACAGCCGGGGTTCGAGCAGCATCATCTGCAGCAGTTCGTTGCGCTTTTTCTCACCACCAGAGAAACCTTCGTTAACGCCACGCTTGAGGAAATCCTGCGGCAGATCGACCTCTTTGCACTTTGCTCGGGCAAGCTTGATGAAGTCCATCGAGCTCATTGGCTCCTCGCCACGGGCGGTGCGAATGGCATCCACACTGGCTTTCAGGAATTCCATATTGGACACGCCAGGAATCTCCACCGGGTACTGAAAGGCCAGGAAAATGCCGGCACGGGCACGCTCTTCCGCTTCCAGATCAAACAGATTCTTGCCATCGAACTCGACCGTACCACCGGTGACGGTGTAGCCATCGCGCCCTGCCAGTACATTACCCAGAGTACTCTTGCCGGCCCCGTTCGGGCCCATGATGGCGTGCACTTCGCCGGGTTTTACCTCCAGGCTAAGGCCATTAAGAATGGTCAGGTCTTCAACCTGGGCGGTCAGATTGTCAATTTTCAACATGGTATCAGTCTCAGTATTCATGAATTCAATTCAGGCCGGTCTAACCGGTTAACCCACGGCACCTTCGAGGCTCACTTCCAGCAACTTGCCGGCTTCCACGGCAAACTCCATGGGCAGCTCCTTGAACACCTCTTTGCAGAAGCCGTTCACGATCATGGAGACCGCCTTTTCGGCATCGATGCCACGCTGCTGACAGAGGAACAACTGGTCGTCACTCACCTTGGAGGTGGTGGCCTCGTGCTCGATGACTGCTGTTGGGTTTTTCGACTCGATATAGGGGAAGGTGTGGGCCCCGCACTGATCACCAATCAGCAACGAGTCACACTGGGTGTAGTTGCGCGCACCCTCGGCACCCGGGTTCATCCGTACCAGGCCGCGATAGCTGTTTTCGCTTTTCATGGCGCTGATGCCCTTGGCGATGATGGTCGAGCGGGTATTCTTGCCCAGGTGAATCATCTTGGTACCGGTATCGGCCTGCTGGTAATTGCTGGTCAGCGCGACGGAGTAGAACTCACCGATACTGTCGTCCCCTTTCAAAATACAGGACGGGTATTTCCAGGTAACCGCTGAGCCGGTTTCCACTTGCGTCCAGGAGATCTTGGCGCGGTTGTGCGCCAAGCCGCGCTTGGTCACGAAGTTGAAGATACCGCCCTTGCCTTCGCTGTCGCCCGGGTACCAGTTCTGCACGGTCGAGTATTTGATCTCGGCATCGTCCAGTGCTACCAGTTCGACCACGGCTGCGTGCAGCTGGTTTTCATCGCGCATCGGCGCAGTACAGCCTTCGAGGTAGCTGACGTGGCTGCCTTCGTCGGCAATGACCAGAGTACGCTCAAACTGGCCGGTTTTGGCTTCATTGATGCGGAAGTAGGTCGACAGCTCCATTGGGCAACGCACACCCTTGGGGATGTAAACAAAGGAGCCATCCGAAAACACGGCGGAGTTCAGAGCGGCGTAGAAGTTGTCTTTCTGCGGTACCACCGAACCCAGATATTTTTTCACCAGCTCCGGGTATTCATGCACCGCCTCGGAAATGGAACAGAAGATCACCCCGGCTTCTTTCAGCTTGGCGCGGAAGGTAGTACCGACGGAGACACTGTCGAACACCATGTCTACCGCCACGCCTGCCAACACTTCCTGCTCATGGACAGGAATGCCCAGCTTCTCATAGGTACGCAGCAGTTCAGGGTCGACTTCATCCAGCGACTTGGGTCGGTCTTCCATGCTCTTGGGGGAAGAGTAATAAGACAAGGCCTGGAAATCCGGCTTGGGGTACTTTACATGCGCCCACTGAGGTTCGGTCATTTCCAGCCAGGAGCGGAAGGCCTTCAAACGCCATTCCAGCATCCATTCCGGCTCCTCTTTCTTGGCCGAAATCAGCCTTACGACGTCTTCATTGAGGCCCGGCGGTATGGTCAGCGACTCAACGTCGGTCACCCAGCCAGCCGAATACTCGGACTTCAGATACTCTTCAATGTGTTCACTCATGGCAATCACCCATAATGGTCAGGAGGCCGCAGCAGTCTGCTTGCGCAGCGCTGTCACGGCTTCACGGATACTGGTTATGGCCTGGTCTACATCTGTTTGCGTGGTATAGCGACCCAGGCTGAATCGCAAGGAGCCATGGGCGGCCTGATCGCTCAGCCCCATGGCTTTTAATACAAAAGATGGCTCTACTGTCGCCGAGGTACAGGCCGAGCCGGTGGAGACAGCCAGATTGCGCAAGGCCATCATCAGTGCTTCGCCATCGATGCCACCAAAGGCAATGTTCAGATGACCAGGCGTTCTTCGCGCACCACCGCCGTTGATCTGCAAATCACCCAGATCCTTTATCCCGGCCCAAAGCGCCTCTCTCAACCCTAGAATACGCATCGCTTCTTCATTCAGCTCTGTCGCTGCCAGTCGCGCCGCCTCGCCGATACCGGCAATCTGATGCGTCGCAAGGGTACCCGAGCGCATGCCGCGCTCATGGCCACCGCCATGAATCTGCGACTTCAATTGCAAATCGGACCGGCGGCGAACATAGAGCGCGCCTATGCCCTTGGGTCCATAGAACTTGTGAGCTGAAATAGACAGTAGAGTCGGCTGCCAGGTAGCAACATCGACCGGTATTTTACCGACAGCCTGGGCTGCATCGGTATGAAACCAGATGCCACGCTGAGCACAGAGCGCACCAATGGCTTCGACCGGATTAAGTACACCCGTCTCGTTATTCGCGGCCATTATACTGACCAGGCGGGTATTCGGCTCTATTGCCTCGGCAACAGCATCCGAGCTGATGACGCCATCGGCATCGGGCTGCAAAATGGTCAGACCAAAGCCCTTTTTCTGCAAATGCAACGCCGGGTCCAGAATGGCCTTGTGCTCAGTAGCACCGATGATCAGGTGGCAATCTTCCGGTGCAAAATTATCTGCTACGCCTTTCAGGGCCAGGTTGTTGCTCTCCGTGGCGCCGCTGGTCCAGACGATCTCGCGGCTGTCAGCGCCAATCAGGTCGGCTACTTCATTACGAGCGTTTTCGACCGCCTCTTCGGCCAGCCAGCCGAGCATATGCGAACGAGAAGCCGGGTTACCAAAATCGCCGTCTCGCGTCAGATAGCGCATCATCACCTCGGCGACTCTGTCGTCGACTGGCGTGGTGGCGGCATAATCGAAATAGATGGGTTTCATGCGTGCCTCATAACAACTGGCTGGCGACGATGGTCTCTGACGACCCCGTCTCCGCAATTTTTTGTTCCAGATAACGATTCTGGCGCTTGCTAACCGACTGAATATCGCCACGGCGGACCAGATCGGCCAGGCTGATGTCGTTCAAGAAGGCATGGATTTGTTGGCTCAGATCCTGCCAAAGATGATGGGTCAAGCAAACTTCGCCCTGCTGACAACCAGCCTTACCTTGACAGCGTGTCGCATCCAGCGACTCGTTAACGGCATCGACCACATTGGCCACACTGATCATCTCGCTCGGACGCCCCAACTGGTAACCTCCACCAGGGCCCCGTACCGACACTACCAGCTCACAGCGACGCAACTTGGCAAACAGCTGTTCCAGATAGGACAGGGAGATGCCCTGACGCTCGGAGATATCCGCCAGACTGATAGGGCCATGCGCTTGGTTCAGGGCCAAATCCAGCATAGCGGTGACCGCATAGCGGCCTTTAGTGGTCAATTTCATCGGTCGACTCCTCAATTGAGGGTTCCGGCAGCCTGTCGGGGTCGAGATCTAACGACAGTCTCCTGATGGCCGCGAATTATAAATACCTGACTAAAACAGTCAACTATTAATAGTACAGTATTTCAGGGCGTTCTGCCGCATTTCAAGAGGGCTTTACCGGTGTCTCTTCTGCTGACTCCTGGCCACGATGAACATCGTATGCCAGAGCGCGTTTACCGGCCTCTTCATCAACGGCCCAGGGCTCATGCGGAGCTTCAAACTTGACCCCTGGCCCCTCGGCGAATCGCTCCTGATGCAGCTCCTTCAGCGTACCAACCAGCATCAGTATCAACACAACCGAAAAAGGCAAGGCTGCCGCTACCACCGCCGATTGCAACAATTCCAGCCCTCCGGCAAGCAACAACACCCCAGTCAGCAAGGTTAAAATGATGCCCCAGGCGATACGGTGCGGTTTTGGCGGATCAGGATCACCGCTGGCCAGTATGGTCGTGACCACTAAAGTGCCAGCGTTTGCCGACGTTATAAGGTAAGTCCCTATCAATAAGGTCATCACTGCAGACAACCCCAAACCGATTACCCCTAGTTGCATACCTTCGATGGTAGCAAACAGGGCCAGGGTGACATCGTCATTCACGGCCTCGACAATACCGCCGTTACCAAAGAGTTCCTGGTACAAGGCAGATCCGCCCAACAGCCCGATCCAGACCGTACTGATCAGGGTTGGCACCACCAAAACGCCCAGTACAAATTCGCGAAATGTTCGGCCACGAGAGATACGAGCGATAAACATGCCCACAAAAGGTGACCAAGCCATAGTCCACCCCCAAAAGAAGACGGTCCAGTTGGACTGCCAGTCACTTTCTATGTTGGCATGAGTGTAAAAAGCCAGGCTCAACAGCTCCTGAAGGTACAGCCCAAAGGCCTCAAGGGTCGAAGCAATCAGGTATTGAGTTGGACCGAAGGCCAAAACTGTCGCTGCCACGGCCAGGCTAAGCCAGAAATTCCCTTCCGAGATGAGCCGCATGCCACGCTCAACCCCCGACACCAAAGTCAGAGTAGAGATCACCATCAGAATCGCAACAATCAACAGTTGCAGCTGCACCGACGATTTGAGGCCAAAAACCTGACCGAGGCCAGTGTTCATCTGTTGAACGCCGAGTCCCAGTGTAGTGGCTATACCGAATATGGTCGCTACAACCGCCAGGATATCGACCAGCTCTCCAGCTTTCCCATAGGCATGCTTTCCGATCATCGGGTACAAAGCCGAACTGACCGTCAAAGGCTGCCGCTTGCGGAAAGAAAAATAAGCCAATACCAGGGCAACAAAGGAGAAGATAGACCAGGCATGAAGCCCCCAGTGGAAAAACGAAATCTGCATGGCGACGGTTGCCGCACGCGCATTTCCTCCCTGCTCAATAAAAGGGTTTCCTTGAAACTGCATGATTGGTTGAGCGACTGCCCAAAACAGAATGCCAACACCGGTGCCGGCGGCAAATAACATCGATATCCAGGAAAAAAACCGAAATTCAGGCACTTCACGGTCATCGCCCAGACGAACATTTTTGAAGCGACCGACGCCAAGCCAGATCATGAAAATCAGCATGAAGGCGACAAGCAAAACGTAATACCATTCCAGGAAGGGGTTCAGCAGAGTACGGAAACTGCCTATGGCAACAACGGTACCTTCCGACCACAGAGTACCGAGTAACATTAGTACTAATATCAAGAGGCTCGTGATCAAGGTTGTTCTGGGATTGACGCCCTTGAATATGCCTCGCACCGCTCGGACGGTGTACATAGTGTCTCCTTTGCCAGTTTACGAAAAGTAACGCTCAACAAGACAGCATAGGCAAGAAAACCTGGCAGGGATAGGGGCCTCACCTAAACTTAGAGCAACGCCGCTGGCGTAACACAATCAGCGCCAGTCCAATACCCATGATTGCCAGTATCAGCAGTATCCACAAAGGAAGGGCTTTCGTGCCAAACTTCTCAATCAGAGAGCCGGCCAAAGTGGGGGCGGCCATCGCACCCAGGCCAATACCAAAAAAAATCAGCCCGGTACGACGCCCGTTCAGGCTGACCAGGTCGTTACCAAGAGTAAACAATGTGGGAAATATCGCTGACATCGATAGTCCAGTAATGAACGCCAAAGCGGTCAAAGGCAAGGCATTTGTATAAAGCGCCAACATCACGACAGCGCAAAGGGACAGACAGCTATAAATCAGAGCTGTCGTATGCCCTCGGCGCAGAATGGGGATTGCCAACAAGCGCCCCACCGAGAGACTGAACCAGAAGATCGACACCAAAAAAGCCGAGTCCGCCTGAGACAAGCCACTGAGAACACCATAGGTGGTGATCCAGCCAACAAAGGTTATTTCCATACCAACATAGAGGCCAAACAAAATCACCAGCCCGAGAAAAACCCATCGATCATAGACTTTTTCCACATAGTCATGATCATCATTAGCGGGGCTGATAGGGCTACCCTGTGGCGCCAAAAGGATGCCTATCAGAACCAGGTAAATAGCCACTAGCCAGAATGCCCATATCACTGAAACAGCACTGCTGATAGTCAACATCACCAGCAGCGGCACTATCATTCCACCCACACCGAAGCAAAAATGCAATCCACTGATCATTGGCCCGGATTGGTCGCGATACCACCACATGATCATGACATTAGAGCCGGCATTCATGGAAACTTCGGCAAAACCCAAAACAAAAATCGTCAGGGCCATCAACCACAATAAAGGGCTGGCAGGCAGCAATACCATGCTAATCACGGCCAGAGTAATCATACCCAACAACACACGATGTCCGTGAAAACGGTCGAACAATTGTCCCGAGACAATCGACCCTATTATGTTACCCATGGCTCTGACGGCAAACAGAATGGCAATCTGACTCATGGTCGAATTACTCTGTTCTGCCAGAAACGGCAGGGCCGGACCGATAATACCCGCGACCATCCCGATGCCTATAATCAACAAATAATAGGTCGCTGTAGGGCGCCAAAGTGCGGACCAAGTGCGTTGCGGTGGAATGTCGGTAGCGTTCATCAATGGGTAAGTTCCAAAGCCTCGACGCGCCAACAAGAAGCCGCAGCAAAGCCATTCATATCGGTTACTGCTGTACTATGTCAAAAGAAATGGTCATACCAGAGATTCCCAAAGGGTTCACCAAAAGGCACTGCTCACTGATAATGCTCCTCGATTAATACAGCTGGACTCGACACTCTACAGAACCAACCCAAACACTGCCAGAATGTGATGTTCGTCGTGATGACTTGATACCACTCTGTTTGGCCAGGGATGCATTGAGCGCAAACAACGGTCTGTTTTGGACAAAGCCTTCTGTCGCAACACCCCAAGGAAAATGGACTCATCTCCGATAAGATGATTTTACTCCTTTCGATGAATATATTTCGCTTTACCGAACTCGATTAATCGTTATGGTCTGCCCTCCCCTCCGGAGGCTGACCCTTGCAAACCGATTTTGCTCTTGACCCCACTCCTTTACTGGATGACCTGGCCGATCAACTGCGTGCTC
>JAIUML010000017.1 GCA_022565595.1 Saccharospirillum sp.
ACGTCAAGATGGACGTCACTCTGATCAACCCGATCGCGATGGACGAAGGTCTGCGTTTTGCGATTCGTGAAGGTGGCCGTACCGTTGGTGCGGGCGTTGTCGCGAAAATTATCGAGTAATCTCGATCATGGCCGGTCGCATCTGCGACCGGCCAGCTTCCCAATTTATTGAAATTCCTGCACTTTCCTGTCAAATCCTTCTTCCGTTAATCCCTTTCTGTTAAGCCATTGACACACCTGCCCAGGATACATACAATACGCGTCCCCTGATTTCCGGGGGTATATTGCTGTTTAACAATCTTGGAGCTTTGGTCACATGCAGAACCAAAAGATCAGAATACGCTTGAAGGCGTTCGATCATCGACTGATTGATGCTTCGACTCAGGAGATCGTCGACACGGCGAAGCGTACTGGGGCCCAGGTACGCGGTCCTATTCCGCTTCCGACGCGCAAAGAACGCTACACCGTACTGATCTCTCCGCACGTGAACAAGGATGCGCGTGATCAGTACGAAATTCGTACTCACAAGCGCATGCTGGATATCGTCGAACCCACTGAAAAAACGGTTGATGCGTTGATGAAGTTGGATTTGGCGGCAGGTGTGGACGTTCAGATTAGCCTCGGTTAATCGCTGAGTCTCTAATGTAACAGCCCAGGAAGACACTAGTCGTAATTGGGCGGCCATAGCGGGTAGTAGCCCCGTACATAGAGGAAGAAATAGATGTCAATAGGTCTGATTGGTCGTAAGGCTGGTATGACGCGCGTCTTTACTGACGAAGGTGTCTCGGTGCCGGTTACGGTCATTGAAGTAGAGCCCAACCGGGTCTCTCAAGTAAAAAGCCTCGAAATCGATGGTTATAACGCCATCCAGCTGACCGCTGGAAAGCGTCGTGCCAATCGCGTTGTCAAGGCACAAGCAGGTCACTTTGCGAAAGCCAACACGGAAGCCGGAGTATTCACTCGTGAATTCACTCTGACGGACGCGGCGGAAGTAAAAGCAGGTGAAGAACTGACGGTTGCGCTCTTTGAAGCCGGCCAGAAAGTCGACGTGACTGGAAGCTCCAAGGGTAAAGGCTTCGCTGGCGCGATCAAGCGTCACAACTTCCAAACCCAGGACGCCACTCACGGTAACTCTCTGTCGCATCGCGCCCCCGGTTCTATCGGCCAGTGTCAAACACCCGGTCGTGTCTGGAAAGGCAAAAAGATGGCAGGTCACATGGGTGCTGAACGCAAAACAGTTCAATCCCTCGAGATCGTCCGTATTGATGCCGAGCGCAATTTGCTGCTCATCAAAGGTGCTGTGCCCGGTGCAACCGGTGCGCATGTTGTCGTTCAACCCGCGGTCAAAGGCTGAGAGGTAAGCAATGGATATCAATGTTGCAGGCAAGGCCAGTACCAAGGTTGAAGTGTCAGATGCGACCTTTGGTAAAGAATTCAATGAAGCTCTGGTCCATCAGGTGGTTAACGCCTTTCTGGCCGGTGCTCGTCAAGGCACTCGTGCTCAAAAAACTCGTTCCGATGTCGCTGGTGGTGGCAAAAAGCCCTGGCGCCAGAAGGGCACGGGTCGCGCACGTGCCGGTACCATTCGTTCGCCCATCTGGGTTGGCGGTGGTAGAGCTTTCGCAGCCCGTCCTCAGGACTGGTCGCAGAAAGTTAACCGCAAAATGTATCGCGGTGCGATGAAGTCCATCCTCTCTGAGTTGGTGCGTCAAGAACGCCTGGTAGTGGTTGAAGACCTGTCGGTCGAGCAGCCAAAAACCAAGGCCTTCCTGTCCAGAATGAAAGAGTTGGATGTTACCAATGCGCTGATCGTTGCGGATGAAGTTGATCAGAACCTGTATCTGTCTGCTCGCAATGTTCCTCATGTTGAAGTATCGGACGTGGCGGGTATCAACCCGGTCAATCTGGTGTCTTTCGACAAGGTCGTCATCACTGTCGCCGCTCTCAAGAAAGTCGAGGAGGTATTCGCATGAACCAGGAACGTATCTATCAGGTCGTTTACGGTCCGCATATCTCCGAAAAAGCGACGATCGTAGCGGAAGGCAATAGCCAGTACGTTTTTCGTGTGGCTAAAGATGCAACGAAGCCCGAAATCAAGAAGGCCGTTGAGCAGCTGTTCGAAGTTAAAGTTCAGTCTGTTCGCACTCTGGTCCAGAAAGGCAAGGTCAAACGCACCGCGCGCGGCACTGGTAAGCGCAACGATGTGAAAAAGGCCTATGTTCGTCTGGCCGAAGGTCAAGAAATTGATTTCCTGGCGGCAGAATAAGGTAGGGGTTGCGAACAATGGCTATTGTAAAAGCAAAACCGACGTCAGCTGGGCGTCGTCACGTTACCAAGTCGTACAACGCTGAGCTGCACAAAGGCAAGCCTTTTGCGGCTCTGGTAGAGAAAAAGTCCAGAACGGGCGGTCGTAACAACACGGGCCGAATCACCACTCGTCACATCGGTGGTGGACACAAGGCTCATTACCGTAAGGTCGACTTCAAGCGCAACAAGGATGGCATCAACGCCACCGTTGAGCGTCTTGAGTACGATCCGAACCGTACCGCCAACATCGCTCTGGTTCTGTACGCAGATGGCGAACGTCGTTACATCCTGGCGCCTGCTGGTTTGAGCGCTGGTGATAAAGTGGTTTCTGGTGAGCACGCACCGATCAAGGTCGGTAACACCATGCCACTGCGCAGTATCCCTGTGGGTTCTGTGATTCACAACATCGAGTTGAAGCCTGGCAAAGGCGGCCAAATGGTCCGTTCAGCTGGTGGTTCAGCTCAGCTGGTTGCTCGTGAAGGCCGCTACGCGACATTGCGTTTGCGTTCTGGCGAAATGCGCAAAGTGTTGTCTGATTGTCGCGCCACCTTGGGTGAAGTCAGCAACTCTGAGCACAGCCTTCAGCAACTTGGTAAAGCCGGTGCTTCACGCTGGCGCGGTGTTCGTCCTACCGTTCGCGGTGTGGTCATGAACCCGGTAGATCACCCACACGGTGGTGGTGAAGGCAAAACATCCGGCGGTCGTCATCCGGTTACACCATGGGGTGTGCCGACCAAGGGCTACAAAACTCGCAAGAACAAGCGTACGACCAAGTACATCGTACGTCGTCGTTCTTCGAAGTAATTTATATAAGAGGAAAAGGCTGTGCCACGTTCACTTAGGAAAGGTCCATTTGTTGACCTGCACTTGATGAAGAAGGTAGAGGCTGCACTGGAACAAGGTGACAAGCGGCCCATTAAAACCTGGTCGCGTCGCTCCACAATCTTCCCGGATTTCGTCGGGTTGACCTTTGCAGTCCATAATGGCCGTCAACATGTTCCCGTCTATGTCACAGAAGACATGGTCGGACACAAGTTGGGTGAGTTCGCACTGACTCGTACCTACAAGGGTCATGCTGCAGACAAAAAGGCTAAGCGTTAAGAGGGTAGACACATGGAAACACAAGCTGTATTACGCGGTGCGCGTTTGTCTGCCCAGAAAGCTCGCCTGGTTGCAGACATGATTCGCGGTAAGTCGGTAGCAGAAGCACTGGATCTGCTGACATTCAGCCCCCAAAAAGGCGCTGCGATCGTCAAGAAGGTTCTCGAATCGGCTATTGCAAACGCAGAACACAATGACGGCGCTGACGTCGACGAACTCAAGGTCGCCACCATCTTTGTCGATGAGGGTATGACCATGAAACGTATCCGTCCGCGTGCCAAAGGCCGTGCAGACCGTATCTTCAAACGTACGAGTCATATCACGGTCAAGGTTGCCGAGAATTAAGGGGAGAATGACAGATGGGTCAGAAAATACATCCCAATGGGATTAGGCTCGGCATCACCAAAGACCACAGTTCGGTCTGGTATGCCGACTCTAGTACCTACTCCAAGAAGCTGCTGAACGACATTGAAGTTCGCAGCTATCTGGAGAAGAAACTGGAAAAAGCTTCGGTTAGTAAAATCGTGATCGAGCGTCCTGCACAGAACGCAAAAATCACGATCCACACCGCTCGCCCCGGTATCGTTATCGGTAAAAAGGGTGAAGATGTGGAAGTGCTGCGCCAGGACGTATCCAAAATGATGGGTATTCCGGTGCACATCAACATCGAAGAGATCCGCAAACCTGATCTGGACTCCAAATTGGTAGCCCAGTCCGTGGCCGGTCAGCTGGAGCGTCGTGTGATGTTCCGTCGCGCTATGAAGCGCGTCATGCAGAACGCCATGCGCAACGGTGCCAAGGGTATCCGGATTCAGGTCAGTGGCCGTTTGGGTGGTGCCGAAATCGCGCGTACCGAATGGTACCTCGAAGGTCGTGTACCTCTGCACACTCTGCGTGCTGACATCGACTACGCCACTGCCGAAGCGCACACTACTTATGGTGTGATCGGCATTAAGGTGTGGATTTTCAAAGGCGAAATCCTGGGTGGTATCGAGCAAGTTCGTGCTCAAGCCAAGGCGCCCAAGAAAAAGGCTTCACGGTAAGGGGTACGTAGATGCTGCAACCTAAACGTACGAAATTTCGCAAAGTGCAAAAAGGCCGCAACCGTGGTCTGGCCCTTCGCGGAAGTAAAGTAAGCTTCGGCGAGTACGCGCTGAAGGCAACTGGTCGCGGACGCATTACCGCTCGTCAAATCGAAGCGGCGCGTCGTGCAATGACTCGTCATGTAAAACGTGGTGGCAAGATCTGGATTCGCGTTTTCCCGGACAAGCCCATTTCCAAGAAGCCCTTGGAAGTTCGTATGGGTAAAGGTAAGGGTAACGTGGAATACTGGGTTGCTCAGATTCAACCTGGCAAGGTCTTGTATGAAATGGAAGGCGTCGCAGAAGAAGTGGCAATGGAGGCGTTCCGCCTCGCTGCTGCCAAGCTGCCGGTGTCTACCGTTGTTGTTAAACGGCAGGTGATGTAATGAACGCTAAAGATCTTCGTGAAAAATCCGTAGACGAGCTGAAAAACACCCTGTTGGAGTTGCTTCGCGATCAGTTCAAATATCGCATGCAAAAAGCGACGGGTCAGCTGACTCAGACGCATCTGCTGAAGCAAGTCCGCAAGGACATCGCTCGTGTCAAAACTTTGCTGACTGAAAAAGCAGGTGCCTGAAATGACTGATACAACTGCTCGCTCTGTGACTGGTCAAGTCGTCAGCAACAAGGCTGACAAGACCATAACTGTTCGTATTGAACGTCGGGTGACTCACCCGATTTACGGCAAGATCGTAAAGCGTTCAACGAAACTGCATGCACACGATGAGAACAATGAGTGCCAGATCGGCGACATGGTGACGATTGAAGAGTGTCGTCCACTGTCAAAGCAAAAGACCTGGCGTCTGGTTCGCATCGATGAACGTGCGACAACCGTCGCTTAACACCGCGTCAGCGTTTGAGAGGAGTTTGAGAAATGATTCAAACACAAACCGTACTAGACGTTGCGGACAACAGCGGTGCTAAGCGCGTCCAGTGCATCAAGGTATTGGGCGGTTCACACCGTCGCTATGCCCGCATTGGCGATCTGATCAAGGTCTCCGTGAAGGAAGCAATTCCTCGCGGCAAGGTCAAAAAAGGTCAGGTCATGAACGCCGTTGTTGTACGTACTCGTAAGGGTGTACGCCGTCCCGATGGTTCAGTAATCCGCTTTGATACCAACTCAGCGGTTTTGTTGAACAACAACCTGGCGCCTATAGGTACTCGTATCTTTGGCCCAGTAACTCGTGAACTGCGTACCGAAAAATTCATGAAAATCATTTCCCTGGCGCCGGAAGTACTGTAAGCCTCGGCTTACAGTATGAGACGGTAGCAGGAAGTGGAGTAAAAAATGAACAAATTCAAGAGCGGCGACGAAGTCATTGTCATTGCCGGGAAAGACAAGGGCAAGCGCGGCAAGATCACCAAGGTGTTCGCCGCTGATGCCAAGAAGGGCCCTCGGTACCTCGTGTCTGGTGTGAACATGGTTAAAAAGCACCAGAAGCCAAACCCGAACATGAATGTTCCGGGTGGCATCATCGAGAAAGAGGCTCCGATTGCGGCGTCCAACGTAGCGATCTTCAACTCTGAAACCAACAAGGGTGACCGTGTTGGCTTCATGGTGAAGGAAGATGGCTCGCGGGCTCGCATCTTTAAGTCCACGAAGAAAGAAATTGGTGCATAAGGGCGGGATTTACTATGTCTAGACTCAAAGAGCTCTATAAAACAGACGTTGTCCCTGCGCTCCAGAAAGAGTTCGGGTACAAGAACGTCATGCAGATCCCGCGCGTTACCAAGATCACCCTGAATATGGGCGTGGGCGAAGCCATAGGCGACAAGAAGCAGATCGACAATGCCGTAGCCAACATGGAAGCGATTTCTGGCCAGAAGGCCATCGTTACCAAGGCTCGCAAGTCAATTGCTGGCTTCAAGATCCGTGAAGATTGGCCCATCGGCTGCAAAGTCACGCTGCGCGGCGAACGTATGTGGGAATTCATGGACCGCCTGGTCGATATCTCCTTGCCGCGTGTACGCGACTTCCGGGGTATCAATCCTAAGTCATTCGACGGCCGTGGCAACTACAGCATGGGCGTCAAGGAGCAGATCATTTTCCCCGAAATCGAATACGACAAGGTGGATAAACTGCGTGGTCTTGATATCACCGTGACCACCACTGCTCGTACCAATGATGAAGGTCGCGCTCTACTTAAAGCGCTGTCCTTCCCATTCAAGGGTTAAGGGGAAAGGTCATGGCTAAAGTGAGTATGAAGGCTCGCGAAGCAAAGCGTAGCAAGCAGGTTGCTAAATACGCCGAGAAACGCGCCAAGCTGAAAGCGATAATCAAAGACACGTCCAGCTCTGATGAGCAGGTGTGGGAAGCACAACAAGCGCTGCAAAAGCTGCCAAGAGACGCAAGTCCTGTTAGAATGCAGCGCCGTTGTCAAATGACAGGTCGTCCACATGCGGTTTACCGCAAGTTTGGCCTGTCCCGTATCAAGCTTCGTGAACAGGCCATGCTGGGTAATGTTCCGGGTTTGAAAAAAGCGAGTTGGTAAGCACGGTGGTCCGGGCCGGGGTTTAATGCTCCGGCTACCGCATCGCGCTGCACACTGTGAGGTAAATACCTAAATGAGCATGCAAGACACACTTGCGGATATGCTAACGCGCATCCGCAACGCCCAACAATCGGGTCATGCTACTGTCAGCTTGCCAGCTTCCAAAGAGAAACTGGCCGTTGCTTCGGTTCTGAAGCAAGAAGGCTACGTAGATGATGTTTCCGTTGAGGGTGATGTAAAAAAAGTAATGCACATCCAGCTGCGTTACTTTGAGGGTAAACCCGTTATTGAGTCAATCAAGCGGATTTCCCGTCCAGGTTTGCGCCAGTACCGTGGTGTAGAGGCTCTGCCCAAGGTTTCTGGTGGACTGGGTATTGCTATTGTTTCCACATCCAGGGGTGTTATGACTGACCGGGCTGCTCGCGCTGCTGGCGTTGGTGGTGAAATCCTCTGCGAAGTCTTCTAAGGAGTGTGAAACGATGTCTCGAATAGCAAATGCTCCTGTTACAGTTCCAGCGGGTGTAGAAGTCAAACTCGGTAGCGACAAGATTTCTGTCAAGGGTAAGAACGGCACTCTTGAGACAAACCTGCATAACTCTGTAGAGATCAAGCAAGACGGCAACACCGTGACCTTCGCAGCGCGCGACGGCGGCAAGATCGCCCACGCGATGTCCGGCACCATGCGTGCCCTGGTGAACAACATGGTTGTTGGCGTCACTGAAGGTTTTGAAAAGCGTCTGCAGTTGAACGGCGTTGGTTACCGTGCCAAAGCGGCGGGTAAGAACGTCAACCTGACATTGGGCTTCTCTCATCCGATCGACTACACCCTGCCAGAGGGCGTGACAGCGGAAACACCCAGCAATACCGAAATCGTACTGAAAAGTGCCGATAAGCAACAGCTGGGTCAGGTGGCCGCAGAATTGCGTGCCTTCCGTCCGCCAGAACCCTACAAGGGCAAGGGTGTTCGTTACGCTGACGAATACGTCCGTCGTAAAGAAGCCAAGAAAAAGTAAGGGCATAGGTCATGAACGAAAAGAAAGTTTCCCGTTTACGCCGTGCTCGCCGCAGCCGCATCAAGATTCGCGAATTGGGCGTGCACCGTCTGTGTGTAAACCGGTCAAATCAGCACATTTATGCGCAGATCATCGCGCCAACCGGCAGCGAAGTGCTAGCACAGGCTTCTACTCTGGACAAATCGCTGCGTGATGGTGCGACCAGCAACATCGATGCAGCGGTCAAAGTAGGTGCTTTGATTGCAGAGCGCGCCAAGGCGGCTGGCATTGAAGAGGTGGCTTTCGATCGCTCCGGGTTTAAATACCACGGTCGCGTGAAGGCTTTGGCGGATGCTGCCCGTGAAGGTGGCCTGAAATTCTAAGGTGTGAATGATGGCGAATAACGATCAAGTTCAAGCTGGCAGCGATCTGCAGGAAAAACTGGTACAGGTCAACCGCGTCGCCAAGGTAGTTAAAGGCGGCCGGATCTTCGGTTTTACTGCACTGACGGTTGTTGGTGACGGCAATGGCAAAGTCGGCTTTGGCCGTGGCAAGGCGCGTGAAGTGCCTGTTGCGATCCAGAAAGCGATGGATGCTGCGCGCCGTAACATGATTCAGGTTCAACTGAACGAAGGGACCTTGCAATACGCTGTGACCGCGCGTCACGGTGCATCCAAGGTATATATGCAGCCAGCTTCCGATGGTACTGGTGTGATTGCCGGCGGTGCGATGCGTGCCGTTCTGGAAGTCGCCGGTGTACAAAACGTACTGGCCAAGTGCTACGGCTCAACCAATCCGGTAAACGTGGTACGTGCCACTGTTAACGGTCTGGCCAAGGTTCGCGCACCGGAAGACGTCGCGGCCAAGCGTGGCAAAACCGTCGACGAGATTGTGGGGTAACTGACATGGCTAAAACCGTTAAGGTTCAACTGTTTCGCAGCCCCATCGGCACTCAGCCCAAGCACAAACTCTGTGTCAAGGGTCTGGGGTTGAGCAAGGTGGGCCAGGTCCGTGAGCTGGAAGACACCCCTTCTGTTCGCGGCATGATCAACAAAGTGAACTATATGGTTCGCGTGGTTGAAGGTGAGTAACATGTATTTGAATACTCTGAGCCCTGCTGAGGGTTCACGCACAGAAGGCAAGCGTGTTGGTCGTGGTATTGGTTCTGGTCTGGGTAAAACCGGTGGCCGGGGCCATAAAGGCCAAAAATCACGCTCTGGCGGCAGCGTTAAGCCTGGTTTCGAAGGCGGTCAAATGCCGTTGCAGCGTCGTCTGCCGAAATTCGGTTTCACCTCTCGCCAAGCGCCTTACGTTGCCGAAATCCGTCTGCACGAACTGGTCAAGGCCGGTGTCGATGTGGTCGATCTGGAAGCTCTGAAGAAGGCCGATATTATCGGCCACCAAATCAAGCGTGCCCGGGTTATCCTTTCTGGTGAAATCAGCAAGGCGGTTACCGTCAAGGGGCTGAAAGTCACTAAAGGTGCCAAGGCAGCGATCGAAGCGGCTGGCGGCAAGGTAGAGGAATAATTCTCCATGACCAGACAAGGACTACCAAGCGGTGCAAATGCAGGACTCGGAGAGCTTTGGGCTCGTCTGCGGTTTCTGGTGTTGGCATTGCTGGTTTACCGTATCGGTGCTCACATTCCTGTTCCAGGTATCAACCCGGACAGTCTTGCGGCACTGTTTGAGCGCAATCGTGACACCATTATCAGCATGTTCAACATGTTCTCTGGTGGTGCACTCGAACGCATGAGTATCTTCGCGTTGGGCATTATGCCCTACATCTCCGCGTCGATTATCATGCAGCTGCTGACGGTCGTAAGTCCTCACCTGGAACAGCTGAAGAAAGAAGGCGAAGCGGGGCGTCGCAAGATGACGCAGTACACTCGCTACGGCACTCTGTTGTTGGCTCTGATTCAAGCGTTCGCGTTGTCGGCTGGTCTGGCTAGCCAAAACGTGGCGTTTGATACCGGCTTTACATTCTATTTTGTTGCCGTGGTCACTCTGACCAGCGGTACCATCTTTATGATGTGGCTGGGTGAGCAGATTACTGAGCGGGGCATCGGCAACGGTATTTCCATGCTGATTTTTGCCGGTATCGTAGCGGGCTTGCCCGGTGCGATCGGGCAGAGCTTCGAGAGTGCCCGTCAGGGTGAGTTGAGCATCATAGCGCTGTTGTTGATTGCCGTACTGGCGATCGCGATTGTGGCGTTCATTGTGTTCATTGAGCGAGGCCAGCGTCGAATAACCATCAATTACGCCAAGCGTCAGCAGGGCCGAAAGGTGTTTCAGGCGCAGAGCAGCCACCTGCCATTGAAGGTCAATATGGCGGGTGTCATTCCGGTTATTTTTGCCTCCAGCCTGCTGCTGTTTCCGGGTTCCCTCGGGAACTGGTTTGGCAGCAGTGAAGGCATGGGCTGGATGCAGGACATCGCTTTGCTGCTCAGCCCCGGACAGCCTCTTTACCTGATTCTGTTTTCGGCCGCCGTGATCTTCTTTTGCTATTTTTACACTGCAGTGACTTTCAATCCGAAGGATGTAGCGGAAAACCTGAAGCGCTCTGGCGCCTTTATCCCGGGTATCCGGCCGGGTGAGCAGACCTCTCGTTATATCGACGGGGTGTCGGCACGTCTGACCTTCTTTGGTGCACTGTACATTACTGCGGTTTCCTTGCTGCCCCAGGCCATGGTGATTGCTGCCAACGTTCCTTTCCATTTTGGCGGTACATCCATCCTGATCGTGGTGGTGGTTGTGATGGACTTTATGGCTCAGGTGCAAAGTCATCTGATGTCCCACCAGTATTCGTCTCTGATGAAGAAAGCCAACCTCAAAGGCGGCTACTGAGTGATTAACGGTTATTGGAGTGAAGCATGAAAGTACGTGCGTCAGTCAAGAAGATCTGCCGTAACTGCAAGATCATCCGTCGTAACGGCGCTGTTCGTGTGATCTGTACAGATCCCAAGCACAAGCAACGCCAGGGTTGATGGAGCCGGGCCCGGTCGCCAAACCTGGTGCATTGCAACCCGGTCTGGTGCCCAGCTCGATACGGTTGAATAGCGCTTGATTTCTATGAAGTCAGGCGCTATTATCTCGCGCCCCTCGTTCAGGGGTTTGTTAATAGGGCCAACCGGCTCTATTAAAGTTTAATAACGGAGTAAGTTGAATGGCCCGTATAGCAGGCGTCAATATTCCTGACAACAAGCATGCGGTGATCTCGCTGACCTATATCTATGGTATTGGTCGCACCACTGCTCAGAAGATCTGTGCCGCGGTTGGTATCGAACCCAACATCAAGGTGAAGGACGTGTCCGATGAAAAAATGGACGAAATCCGCACCGAGGTGGGCAAATTTACCGTAGAAGGTGATTTGCGTCGTGAAATACAGATGAACATCAAGCGGTTGATGGATCTGGGTTGCTACCGTGGTATTCGCCACCGTCGCAGCTTGCCTTTGCGCGGACAGCGTACGAAAACGAACGCCCGCACTCGTAAAGGCCCCCGCAAGCCGATCAAACGTTAAGTTTGGTTTATTGACACAAGTTTTTAAATAGGAAATCGAAGATGGCAAAGCCAGGTACGAACCGGTCGCGCAAAAAGGTGAAAAAGCAAGTTGCGGATGGTATTGCACACATCCACGCTTCCTTTAACAACACCATCGTGACGTTAACGGACCGCCAAGGCAACACCCTGAGTTGGGCAACTGCTGGTGGCTCCGGTTTCCGTGGATCTCGTAAAAGCACTCCCTTTGCTGCTCAGGTTGCCGCTGAACGCGCCGGCAACGCAGCACTGGAATATGGTTTGAAGAATCTGGATGTCGAGGTGAAAGGCCCCGGTCCAGGTCGCGAGTCTGCGGTCAGAGCATTAAACGCGTGTGGCTATCGAATCAGCAACATTACCGATGTGACGCCCATCCCGCACAACGGTTGCCGCCCGCCCAAGAAGCGCCGCGTGTAAAAGAGGAGACAGATTGAATGGCACGTTATATTGGTCCAAAGTGTAAGCTGTCTCGTCGTGAAGGCACAGACCTGTTCCTGAAGAGTGGAGTGCGTGCACTCGATTCCAAGTGCAAGGCCGAAACAGCACCCGGTGTTCATGGCGCCCGTCGCGGACGTTTGTCTGATTACGGCGTACAGCTGCGCGAAAAGCAAAAAGTACGTCGTATGTACGGTGTGCTCGAGAAGCAATTCCGTAACTATTACCAGGAAGCGGCCCGTTTGAAGGGTGCTACTGGTGAGAACCTGTTGCAACTGCTCGAAGGTCGTCTGGACAATGTGGTTTACCGCATGGGTTTCAGCGCCACTCGTTCAGAAGCGCGTCAATTGGTGTCTCACAAAGCAATCCTGATCAACGGTGCGGCGGTGAACATTCCGTCTTACCAGGTCAAGCCCGGTGACGTCGTTTCTATACGCGAAAAGAGCAAAGCTCAGCTGCGTATTCAGAGCGCCCTTGACATAGCGGCTTCACGCTCGCCTGTCTCCTGGGTTGAAGTTGATTCCAAGAAGATGGAAGGCAAGTTCGTGGCCAAGCCCGATCGTGCTGACCTGAGTCAGGAAATCAACGAAAACCTGATCGTGGAATTGTACTCCAAGTAATCTCACTGCTAATTAGGGGCATCTATGCAGCGTACAGCCAACGACTTTTTGACGCCGCGTCATATTGACGTGCAGGAAATCAGCGCCAACCGGGCCAAAATTACGCTCGAGCCGCTTGAGCGTGGTTTTGGTCACACCCTGGGTAATGCGCTGCGTCGTATCCTGTTGTCTTCCATGCCCGGCGCCGCCATTACCGAAGTGGAAATTGATGGCGTTTTGCATGAATACAGCATGATCGAAGGTGTGCAGGAAGACGTCCAGGAAATCCTGCTCAACCTGAAAGATGTAGCGGTCAAATTGTTCGACCGTGAAGAAGCCAACCTGACTCTCAAGAAGAGCGGTGCTGGCACCATTACCGCTGGTGACATTCAGCTGGATCATGGTGTTGAAGTGGCCAATCCGGAACACGTGATTGCGCATCTGGGCGACAACGCCAGTGTGTCTATGACGCTGCGCGTAACTACTGGTCGTGGTTACGTTCCTGCAGAAGCCCGCAGCAGTGGTGAAGACGAGACTAAACCCATCGGTAGACTGCAGTTGGATGCAACCTACAGCCCGGTGGTTCGTGTAGCTTATAATGTTGATGCCGCGCGTGTGGAACAGCGTACCGACCTGGACAAGCTCGTTATTGAGCTCGAAACCAAAGGTACTCTGGACCCGGAAGAGGCCATTCGTCGTTCTGCGACCATCCTGCAGCAGCAGGTTGCGGCCTTTGTTGACCTGGATCATCACGCTGAAAGCGAGCCGGAGAAGGAAGATGACAAGATCGATCCTATCCTGCTGCGCCCGGTTGATGACCTGGAGTTGACCGTGCGTTCGGCCAACTGTCTGAAAGCAGAGAACATCTATTACATCGGTGACCTGATTCAGCGCACCGAAGTTGAACTGCTGAAGACCCCGAACCTGGGCAAGAAGTCTTTGACTGAAATCAAAGACGTTTTGGCATCCAAGGGGCTTTCTCTGGGCATGGTCCTGGAGAATTGGCCACCTGCAAGTCTGAAGAACGACGATAAGGTTCTTTCGTAACCTTATTCCGGCTGGTAAGGAATGTAATAATGCGTCATCGTAAAAGTGGTCGTCACTTTAACCGCACCAGTGCTCACCGTCAGGCCATGTTCCAGAACATGGCTAACTCGCTGTTTGAGCACGAAGTTATCAAAACGACCTTGCCCAAGGCTAAAGAGTTGCGTCGTGTCGCTGAACCTCTGATCACATTGGCGAAAGAAGATTCTGTCGCCAATCGTCGTCTGGCGTTCGACCGCACGCGCTCTAAAGAGACCGTAGGCAAGCTGTTCAACGAACTGGGCCCACGCTATCAAGCGCGTCCAGGTGGTTACTTGCGTTTGCTCAAGTGCGGTTTCCGCGCTGGTGACAACGCTCCCATGGCCATTGTTGAGCTGGTCGATCGTCCGGTGCAAGAAGCCGAGGTGGTCGAAGAGAGCGCAGAAGACTGAGTTCAGTCGACTGAGTTTTTGAAAAAAGCCGCGTTTATCGCGGCTTTTTTGTGGGTGGGTGGTTCTGATTGGGTGAGGGGGGGCCTTCAACCACAGAATTACTTTACACCTCTGGAAGCCAAACCAGACACCCTTTCAACAATCTAATCACGGTTACCGGATTGCCATTTCAATCTCTCACGCTAGTCTAGCCGAAACAATCAATAACAAGGCCAGGCTTGCTATCATGACCGTACTCTACCGCCCCTCGGAGAGCGTCCGGGAACGCACTCAGTTGACTGCTTTTGCCAAATCGATACCTGAGCTCGGGCCCGAGCAGCGCAGCCAGTACAGCGCTTTACATCGCTGGTCGGTCATTAATATAGAAGCTTTCTGGAGTCATTTGTGGGACTTCGCTGGTGTCTTAGGTGACAAGGGAGAGGTTGTACTCGAAAGCCACACTATGCCCGGCGCTCGTTGGTTCCCGGAGGCTCGCCTGAATTTCAGCGAAAACCTGCTGGCAAGAGGCAACCCTGATGACACTGCGATTATTGCTTTGTCCGAGTCCCGCTCAGAAATTCGTTACAGCTATCAGGAACTAGCAGATCAGGTAGAGCGTCTAGCGGCTTATTTGAAGCACCACTGCGACGTCCAGGCCGGCGACCGAGTGGCCGCCTACCTTGGCAACACAGCCGAAGCCATTATCGGCATGTTGGCCGCCAGTCGAATTGGTGCGGTATGGACGTCTGCCTCCCCGGATTTCGGCTATGAGGGGGTTTTTGACCGTTTCGGGCAGGTGCAGCCAAAGGCGGTGATTGTTGGCAATGGCTATGGCTACGGTGGCAAGCAGCATGACCGAGCGTCTGTCGTCTCTCGGCTCCAGCAGAGTCTGGATGGTGTAGCGTCCTGGCTGTCTGTGGATTGTCTGGTGCAGGGGAAAGCGTTGCCCGGCTGTACCGCCTGGTCGGACGTTATGGCACAGCATTGGGGTGAGACAGAGCCCCTTCGATTGCCATTTGATCATCCGCTCTACATTCTGTATTCGTCGGGTACCACAGGCAAACCCAAGTGCATTGTCCACAGTGCTGGAGGTACCCTGTTGCAACATGCCAAGGAGTTGATGTTACATGGCGACATTGACCAAAGGTCTGTATTTTTCTATTTCACCACTACTGGCTGGATGATGTGGAACTGGTTAGCCTCCGGCCTGATGACGGGCGCTACCCTGGTGCTGTTCGATGGCAACCCCACTTACCCGGACGCATCCATGCTTTGGCAAATGGCCGGTCGCCTTGGGGTCACCCATTTTGGCACCAGTGCCAAGTTCCTGAGCGCCTGTCGCAAACTGGGTGTGAAAACCAGCCAGCAGGATTTGCACAAATTGAGGGTCATCTTCTCCACTGGCTCGCCACTGGCGCCGGAGGATTATGATTGGGTCTACCAATGGGTGAAGCCCGATGTCATGTTGCATTCCATTTCGGGCGGTACCGATATTGTGTCCTGTTTTGTCGGGGGCAATCCCTGGCTGCCCGTAGTCAAGGGCAAGATCCAGGCAGCGAATCTGGGCATGGACATCCAGGCGTGGAACGATGAAGGACAGGCCGTTGTTGGCGAGAAAGGAGAGCTGGTATGTGCCCAGCCGGCCCCGTGCATGCCCATTGGTTTCTGGGATGACCCGGATGATGAGCGCTATCGTGCGGCTTATTTTGAACGCTTTCCGGGTGTCTGGGCGCATGGCGACTTTATCGAGTTTGATACCGAAGGCCAGGTGGTTATTCACGGCCGATCGGATACAACTCTAAATCCGGGCGGGGTTCGCATCGGTACGGCCGAAATCTATCGACAGGTGGAGACGCTTGCAGAAATACAGGATTCTCTGGTCGTTGGTCGACCTGTTGATGGCGATGTGGAGGTGATCCTTTTTGTCACGCTGGCAGCAAACCAGAGCCTGACTGAATCGTTGGTAAAGACTGTGCGTCAGCGCATTCGTGACAATACCACACCACGCCATGTGCCAGCCGAGATCATCCAGGTGTCGGCCATTCCTTATACCCGCAGTGGCAAGAAAGTGGAGCTGGCGGTGACCCAGATCCTGAGAGGTGAAGAGCCAAAAAACCTCACCGCCATGGCGAACCCCGAGTGCCTTGACGACTATCGCGCACACGCAAAAAAATAGAAAAAACCGGAGAAGTCGCACTATACGCTACTGAAGGTCGAGTATAGTGCGACTTTGAAGATAGAGCTTCACAGCCTGCGTCTAATCCCTATAGTGGGTCCCAGACACAGACAAGGGGAGCATCGTCATGTCACATCATGGAATATCACTTATCTATCAAGTTGTTCGGGAAAACCCGGGCTTTCGCGCCTGCATGGGTGTCATCGTCTCCAGGGCGGCACAGCAGACGGTATTGTGTTGGGGCGCAGTGAAAGGCAAGGATTGCATCGTTCCTGAATTGGACCAGTGGTTAAAACAGTGGCCGGATGCTACCTGGTTGCCGCTGTCGGAGCAGCAGGCCCAGCTATTCGAAGACGCCTGGGCGCAGCGCGATCATCTTGAATTGAACCCGAACCAGGGCCACAGCTACAGCTACAGCCGCACTGTGGCGCACTGATTGTTTTCCCTTTGGCCTCAGTGGGGCCATGGCAGCAGACCTCCCGCCGACGGAGGCCATCGTCGGCCGAGACCCCTCTGCTTTTTGGGGTTCTCGAGTACTCCTCGACTTTTGGGGGCTCCTTGAGCCCCCCTTTTTTTATATCCGCTAATAGTCATCCACTCATATTTTGGCAGACATTGGGCTATTGTGGTGTTGTATTAGCTCAACATGCCAATTTTCGGCGGAGCCTGGCCTCAGTTTGACCACGGCAGGTACTGTCAGGCGCGTAAGATGAGGTTATCCCCTTGTAGGAGTCTGAACGATGGTTGATCACTCTGAACTTGATTTTGCGACTCGAGCCATACATGCCGGCTATGACGCCATGACCGAGCAGGGTGCCTTGACGCCGCCCATCCATATGACGTCTACCTTTTGTTTCGATTCGGTTGAGCAGGGCGCGGCGCGTTTTACTGGAGAGGCCAGTGGTTATGTCTATAGCCGGCTGTCGAACCCGACCGTGGCCATTCTGGAGCAGCGACTTGCGTCGCTGGAAGGCGCTGAAGCAGCTGTCGCTACCGCTTCCGGCATGGGCGCTATCAGCTCTGCTCTCTGGACTCTGTTGTCGCCGGGCGATCAGGTGTTGGCCGACAAGACACTGTACGGCTGCACTTTTTCACTGCTGGAGCACGGACTACGCAAATTCGGGATAGAGGTCGTCTATGCCGATTTTACTCAGCTCGACGCGGTTGCTGCGGCGATCACCAAAGCGACCAGGGTGGTCTATTTCGAAACACCAGCCAATCCGAACATGCGCCTGGTGGATATCAAGGCCCTGTCTGAAGCGGTGCGCTCGCGCTCGGAAAACGCCAGAATCATCGTCGACAACACCTATTGCACACCAGCCCTACAGCAGCCCTTGGCTTTGGGAGCAGACCTTGTGGTGCATTCGGCCACGAAGTATCTGGGCGGGCATGGTGATCTTATTGCTGGGGTTATAGCGGGTAGCCAGCAGGATATGGATGACATTCGAGGCTTTGGTCTCAAGGACATGACGGGGGCTGTCATGTCTCCGATGACAGCGTTTCTGGTGATGCGTGGGCTGAAAACCCTGGCTCTGCGAATGGAGCGTCACAGTCAGAACGCGCTGACCATCGCTCGTTTTTTGCAGGCACATCCGGCTGTCGAGTCCGTATATTACCCCGGCCTCGAGAATAGCCCGGACTTTGCCCTGGCACAGCGGCAGATGGCTCTGCCGGGCGGTATGTTGGCGTTTGAACTGGTAGGTGGTTATAGCGCTGGTGCGCGTTTCATGAATCGTCTATCGATGATCAAGCGGGCGGTCAGCCTCGGCGACGCCGAGACTCTTTGCCAGCATCCGGCGAGCATGACGCACTCGACCTATACCGAACAGGAGCGGGCGTCACATGGCATTACTGATGGTCTTGTTCGGCTCTCGGTTGGCCTTGAGGGTTGTGCGGACATCCAGGCGGACCTGGCGCAAGCCCTCGATTAACGACCTCCGAGTTCAGGTGTTTGGTCGACCCAACAGCACAACGGAGTGGGCCTGCAGCGAGTAGTGCCTGCGCACCGATTCTGGCGTGTCTTCGGTCATCCCGTCGTTCCGGCTGGTATCGAATAGCCGATTCCAGCCAGTGATGGGGTTTGCAGGCAGAGTAAAATCCACAGCCTCGGTACTGGCGTTGATCAGAATGAGGTAGTAGTCATCACACTGGTGCAGATTGATGGCCGGGTCGTCGATGTCCGTCGATAACAGTACGCCGACACAGCGGCTGTCCGGGTCCTGCCATTCCTTGATCTCCATGGCGTAGCCTGACGGGCTGTACCAATGCACCTTGTCTGACGATGTCGGCCGGTCTATCAGCTGTTCGGCCGAGAAGATCAGATCGTGGAAGAGGCTGCAACTCTGGCGAATGCGAATGCATTGCTGCACGAAGCGATACAGACTTTTATCCTGATTTTCCCAATCAAGCCAACTGATGGCGTTATCCTGGCAGTAGGCGTTGTTGTTGCCTCGCTGGGTACGGCCTACTTCATCGCCCCCGAGCAAGTGTATGGCCCCCTGCGACAACAACAGGGTGGCAAAGAAGTTGCGCTTCATCTGCCGACGAAAAGCCGACACCTTGTCATCGTCACTGGGTCCTTCCACGCCCCAGTTGGAACTGATGTTGTGACCGTGACCGTCCAGGTTGCGTTCCTGGTTGGCCTCGTTGTGACGCTCGTTGTAGGACACCAGATCATGCAAGGTGAAGCCGTCATGGTAGGTGACGTAGTTTACGCTTGTGGAAAAAGAGCGTGACCCCTTCTTGAGCAAATCACGAGAGCCCATCAGGCGGGTGGCAAACTCGGGCAGGTGGCCAGCATCGCCGCGCCAGAAATGGCGAGCACAATCCCGATAACGATCGTTGCATTCATACCATTGCTCGGGAAAATGACCCAGCTGGTAGCCTTGACGGCCGATGTCCCAGGGCTCGGCGATCAGTTTGCAGTGTCGAATAACGGGATCCTGGGCGACCGCTTTGAAAAAAGACGACTCGGCGGAAAAATCCCATTCTTCGCGCCCAAGGGAGGCTGCCAGGTCAAAGCGAAAACCGTCGACCTGGTATTCGCTTAACCAGTGGCGCAGGCTGTCCATGACCAGCGTCAGGGGGTACTGATTGTAGGTGTTAACCGAGTTGCCACAGCCGGTATTGTCGATAAAGCGCAGAAAGTTGTCCGGATGGGTGCGGTAGAACTCGGCGGCATGTAGCCCCTTGTGATTCAGAGTCGGGCCGAGCAACTCGCTTTCGGCGGTGTGGTTGTAAACCACGTCCAGTATGACCTCTATACCAGCCCGGTGCAGCTCGCGTATTGCTGTCTTGAGTTCGGTGATGGCGTCTTCGATCGCGTAGCGCGGTTCCGGTGCAAAAAAGCAGGCCGGGTTGTAGCCCCAATAGTTGACCAGCCCCAGTTTGGCGAGACGAGGCTCGGTCATGAAGGCCAGGCAAGGCATCAATTGGACGGCGGTAATGCCGAGATCCTTGAGGTACTGAATGCTGGCTTCATGTGCCAGCCCCAGATAGGTCCCGCGCAACTTCTCCGGTACGGCCGGGTTCAGCATACTGAACCCCTTGACGTGCAGTTCGTAGAGCACCGTCTGCGGCCAGGGTGTTGCTGGGCGGGTGGTCTCCTGCCAGTCGAACGGTTGATTGAGTGGCGTCAGCGCCTTGGCCACATGCAAGGCGTTATCCGTTGGGCTGGCACTGAGGTGTTGGTGGTCGGCCAGGTCATGGGCATAGTGACTGTGGTGAGGCAGGATCGGGCCAGACAAGGCCCTAGCGTAAGGGTCCAACAGTACCTTATTGGGGTTGAACAGCAATCCCTCTTCGGGGATGAAATCTCCATCAACTCGAAAGCCATAACGCACCCCACCCTCCAGACCGGGCATAAAGCCGTGCCAGACATCGCCCGTGCGGGCGGGTAGTGCCTGGCGTTGAGTTTCCTTATCCTGGTCATCGAACAGGCACAGTGACACCTGGGTGGCACGCGGGCTGTAGACCGCGAAGTTCATGCCAGCGTCGTGAGCGGTGGCACCCATAGGGTAGGGTTTGCCCGGCTCCAGGTCAGAGTCGGGGTTGATACGGGTGATCATGTAACGACCTCAAGTCAAAGAGTTCAGGCCGAGAACGGCCTGATTAATGACCCTATTATACCCTACCTGGGTTGCAAAAAGATCGCTGCCAGGGGTGGCAATGTCACTTCCAGACTGTGCGGCAAGCCGTCACAGGGCTCTTCCTGGCTGTTATGGCCATGGCCAATGTCGTAATTGCTGCCGCCATAGAAGGTTGAATCAGTATTGAGCAGAATGTCGTAGTAGCCGGCTTCGGGCACACCCAGTCGGTAGTGTGATTGGGGGGTGGGTGTCAGGTTGACAATGGCGACCACCGGTTTTCCACTGCCCTGGCTGAACCGCACCAGGCTATAAACGCTGCGTTCTGCATCGTCGTGATTGATCCAGCGGAAGCCTTCAGGCTCACAATCCAGCTCATGCATGGCGGGCTGTTCACGGTACAACCGGTTCAGGTCTCTGAACAGGGACTGCACCCCCTTGTGGCGTGGGTACTCCAACAGGTACCAGTCGAGTTGGCTGCGGTGATTCCACTCCAGACCCTGAGCCAGCTCATTGCCCATAAAGTTCAATTTCTTGCCGGGGTGGGCATACATGAAGGCGTAGTAGGCGCGCAGGTTGGCTGCTTGCTGCCATTCATCGCCAGGCATACGGTCCAGAATGGAACCTTTGCCGTGCACGACTTCGTCGTGAGACAGCGGCAACACGAAGTTTTCATTGAACCCATAGACCATGGAAAAGGTCAGCTCGCCATGGTGGTGACGGCGATATACAGGGTCGCGTTTCATGTATTCGAGCGAGTCGTGCATCCAACCCATATTCCACTTGAAGCCGAAACCAAGCCCGTTGGCGAACACAGGTCTGGTAACGCCATCAAAGGCAGTGGACTCCTCGGCGATGGTCATGGCGTTGGGGAAACGCCCATAAACGGTTTCATTGAAACGGCGAACAAAGGCAATGGCTTCGTAGTTATGGTTGCCACCGTCGACGTTTGGTGTCCATTCGCCTTCTTCGCGCGAGTAATCGAGGTATAGCATGGAGGCCACCGCGTCGACACGAATGCCATCGACGTGGAAGTGCTCAAGCCAGATCATCGCCGAAGAAATCAGAAAATCGCATACGGTGTATCGGCCAAAATCGTAGATGAAGGAGTTCCAGTCCGGGTGCCAGCCGCGTTGGGGGTCTTCGTACTCGTACAGCGGTGTGCCGTCGAAACGCGCCAGGCCGTGAGTGTCGGATGGGAAGTGAGCCGGAACCCAATCGACAATGACGCCGATCCCGTTCTGGTGGCATTGATCAACAAGGTACTTGAAGTCGTCCGGCGAGCCAAAGCGACTGGTCGGGGCGAACAGGCCAATTGGCTGATAACCCCAACTGCCATCGAAAGGGTACTCTGAGACAGGCATGAATTCGACATGGGTGAAGTTCATGTCGATCAGGTACGGAATCAGTTCATCGGCCAGCTGTCTGAAGGTCAACGGCTGCCCATCGCGCATGCGCCAGGAGCCGGCATGCACCTCGTAAATGCACATCGGCTGGCGGCGAGGATCCTTCAGCGGGCGTTGTTGCCAGGCCGTGTCCTGCCATTGATAAGTGCTGTGATCGACGACCACGGAATGAAAATCCGGATACTGGGTGCACTGAAAACCGTAGGGGTCTGCCTTGTGCGGCAGCATGTGTTCGCGTGCGTCTTTCAATTCAAACTTGTAGCGATCGCCCGCTTTGAGGTCGGGTACAAAGAGCCGCCAGATGCCGTCTTCGCTACTGCTCATCGGGTGGCGTCGGCCATCCCACTGGTTAAAATCACCAATCACGCTGACTGAGCGTGCATTGGGCGCATAGACGGCAAAACGCACGCCCTCTATGGGCCCGGAATTCGTCTCGGCCTGGCACAGCTGTGCGCCCATGGTTTTATAGAGGGTGGCGGAATCGCAAGGGAAGTCGGTATAGGTGCGTTCAGCAAACTGGTAAGTATCCAGGCAACTCCAGCTCGAGCCGTCCGATTGTTCTACATTCATACGGTAAACCGGGCAGGCTTTGCGGCGAGTGTTCAGTACAAAGAGGCCATGGGGGTGAGCCTGTTTCATCTCACCCAGGGGCTTGCCGGTTTTCAGGTCAACCAGGGTGATATTGCGGGCTCCCGGCATGAATACCCGAATGGTCCAGCCCGCTTTGGTCTTTTGAGGGCCCAGGTTTTCGAAAGGGCGCGCTTCGAGAGCGAGATTGAGGCGATCGGCGAGTTCCTGAACAGCATTTTCCATAAGCTTAAAGCACCTTTATTGTTGTCAATCTGAACAAACCGCAACGCACGTAGGCATGAAACAGCGGTCGTACTGCTCAGTGTAGACAAAATAGGGGGTGAATGCTCAGCTTAACGTCTTAACCCGACATGATATGAGGGAATCCACACTGTGGATTGGGCAGGCCTGCTCAACATACAATGGCAGTCCTTAATCTGTTTGGGTGAGGTAGTCATGAAATTGAATTGCGATCTTGGGGAGAGCTTCGGCGCCTGGACAATGGGCATGGATCAAGCCGTTATGCCGCTAATCGACATGGCTAATGTGGCCTGTGGCTTTCATGCATCCGACCCCTTAACGATGTTTGATACTGTCCGGCTTGCCAAACAATACAATGTTGAAATAGGGGCTCACCCGGCTTATCCCGACCTGGTGGGATTTGGTCGCCGCTCCATGAAGTGCACCAAAGAAGAGCTCGAATCGCTGATCTGGTATCAGATTGGCGCTCTGGAGGGCGTCTGCCGGGCGAACGGCACTCAGGTGACGTACGTTAAACCCCACGGCGCCTTGAACAACGATATGATGAACGACCTGGGTCTGTTGAGCACCGTCATGCAGGCCACCAAAGCCTACGGTGGTTTGAAACTGATGATTCCAATCTCCCGGTCTTACCCAGAGCACTTGAAGATGGCTGAACAACTGGGTTTGTCACTGGTACTGGAGGCGTTCGCCGATCGTGCTTATACCGATGAGGGCTTGCTGGTGCCGCGATCAGAACCAGAGAGTGTTTATCATCAGTCGGCGGAGATAGTGGGCCAGGCACTTTCTTTTGCTCGGGACGGTGGTGTTTATTCCAGAACCGGCAAATGGCTGGACCTGCCCGCAGCCAGCCTTTGCATTCATGGTGACAATGACAGCTCGCTGCAAGCGGCTCGAGAGATCAAGGACGCCCTGAGTAGTCTGAAATGAAACTCGATGTTGTTTCCGAGAATGCCATTCTGGTGGAATTGGGAGACGCGATTTGCGAGTCACTCATCCCCAGAATGGTCGCAGTCGAGCATGCTATTGAACAGGCGCTCGGTGAGGTGTTGGTGGACCTTATTCCTTCCTACACAACACTCCTTTGCGTGTACGACCTGAACAAGGTCGATTACCAGTGGATGCTCAAAGCACTGACCAAAGTCCTTGACCAGATAGAATCACAGCCGGCCTTGTCGGCTGAAGGCAAGCGAGTAGAGATTCCGGTCTGGTATGACCCGGAAGTGGGTTATGACCTGGAGCGACTCGCAGACCAGAAAAACCTCAGTATCGAGGTGTTGATCAACAAGCACAGCGGCAAGGATTACCAGGTGTTCGCTCTTGGTTTTAGTCCGGGCTTTGCCTTTCTTGGCCGTGTCGATGAAAGCATTGCAGCACCTCGCCATAGCTCACCTCGATCCGCAGTCGCCCCTGGCAGTGTGGGCATTGCCGATTTTCAAACGGCTATTTATCCCATAGAGTCTCCCGGCGGTTGGAACATAGTCGGGCGCAGCCCACAACGAATGTTTGACCCGGATCGAGGCGATCATCAGGCGGCGTTGTTGCAGGTAGGAGACCGTGTTCGGTTCAAGCCGATCGAACGATCAACCTTCGTCGAGTTGGGAGGTCACCTTGAGTAACTTGCAAGTGATTAAGCCCGGTTGGCAATCGACCATTCAGGATGGTGGTCGGCGTGGCTATTTTCGCGATGGCCTGTCCGAAGGTGGAGCCATGGACGAGCATGCTTACCACTGGGCAAACACCTTGCTGGAAAATGATCTGGACAGTGCCTGTATTGAGATACTGATGGGGCAGTTTGAAGCCGTTTTCGATGCAGACACAACAATTGCCATTACCGGCGCTGACCTGGATGCGCGTATCAATGGCAGGGAGGTTAAGCATTGGAGTACTCACCCGGTAAAAGCCGGTGACCGTATTGCGTTCAAACAACCACGGAACGGTCTCAGAGCCTACCTGGCGGTGGCAGGAGGGTGGCAAACTCCGGTCCGGTTCGGTAGTCGGTCGGTGGTCATGCGTGAACGATTGGGCGGACTGGATGGCGGCCCCTTGAGAGCCGAGGATCGCCTCTCCTATCTGCCCAACCTGAATGCGCCCCGGCGCTGTGTTGCACCCAATTACATTCCAGACTATCAGGCAGAGCTGACACTCAAGGTCGTTCCAGGCTATCAGTATCGGGATTTCTCTAATGCTTCTCGGCTGCGTTTTACAACCAGCGAATACCGCGTTAGTAATCGTATAGACCGTATGGGTTATAAACTTGAAGGGCCGGCTGTCTCAACTGAACAAAGCGGCGTTATATCGGAAGGAATAGCGCTGGGTGCCATTCAGATACCTCAGGATGGTAATCCAATCGTGCTGATGCGCGATCGACAAACGATTGGCGGCTACCCGAAAATTGGCTGTGTCACATCGCTGGACTGCAGCCGCCTGAGTCAGCGCGGCCCGGGTGCAGTAGTCAGCTTTGAGTTTTCTGACATCGCTACCGTTCAGGCTGATCGGCAAATATTCGACCGGTTTTTCCGTGCCAGCTCCAGGTCGCCGTCAGGCCAGCCACTGAACTGACCCTGAATTGGATCAGGGCCAGTTGCCGACAAACGAAACCTTGTCAATAGAATTACAAGCGACGCAGAGCGTCGATGCGATCGTCCAGGCTGGGGTGGGAGGCGAAGAGTTCTTTGCGCTTACCATTAATGCCGAAGGCGACCAATTGGCCGTCGAGCTCTGGCTCGGCGCTGCCCTTGAGGCGTTGCAGGGCTGCGATCATCTTGGGTGCGCCGACCAGGCTGGCAGAGCCGGCGTCCGCGCGGAATTCGCGTTTGCGCGAGAACCACATGGCGATGATGTTGGCGATGATACCGAACACCATCTCCATAACCAGAACCGTTGCAAAGTAGCCGATAAAACCCAGACCCTGACCACTGGAGCTGCCACGAGAGACGGCCGAATTGACAATCTGAGCAACAACGCGGGCCAGGAAGATAACGAAGGTGTTCAACACCCCCTGAACCAGCGCCATGGTGACCATGTCGCCGTTGGCGATGTGGGCAACCTCATGGGCCAACACGGCTTCCGCTTCGTCTGCTGTCATGTTGCGTAACAGGCCCTGAGAGACGGCGACCAATGAATTGCTTTTATTGGCGCCGGTGGCAAAGGCGTTGATGTCCGGCGCCGGGTAGATGGCGACTTCGGGCATGGGAATGTTGGCACCCTTGGCGAGGCGGGCAACGGTCTCGACCAACCAGCGTTCTTCCTGAGTTCTGGGTTGCTCAATGACCTGGGCGCCAGTGGCGCGCTTGGCCATGCCTTTGGACATCCATAACGAAATAAAACTGCCACCCATACCGAAGACAAAGGCGATGACCAGGTAGCCTGCTGTATTGCCTAACTGAATGCCAAAAGCTGGCAGAATCACGTTCAGAAACAAACCCAGAACAATGACAATGGCAAAGTTGGTACCCAGAAACAGTAACATGCGCATAGAATGTTGACCCTCAAGTTGAAACAGTATTTGGCGCTTATTATGGGGGCTGCCTCGTCAGAGGCAAGAAAAGCCCTTGTCAGAAATCAGCAAATCCCTCAAGGCTGGCCCGTCAGCCGAACCAACTCATGCCCAAAGACAACCACAGCGGCATGACTGCGAAAGCGAGTAGTGATTGAGCGCTGATGATGTTCGCCATCATGGGTGCATTGCCACCGAGTTGGCGAGCCAGAATATAGGCCGAAGAGGCTGTGGGTAAGCAGGCGAGCAACAGCAAAACCTGGCGGCTCATGGCATCGAGACCGAACAGAGCGGACAACACTAGCATCGCGCCAGGCAATGCCAGAAACTTGAGCAGGCTGCTGTTCAGTATGGCGAGCCAATCCTGTTTAACGGTGCCCAGGCTGAGTGCAACACCGACGGCCAGCAACCCAAGTGGCAAAGCCGTGGCACCGAGGCGGGCCAACACTTCGGCCGTCCAGCCCGGCAGGCCAATAGCGGTCAGGTTGAGGGTAATGCCGGCCAGGCAACCAATGATCAGTGGGTTGGTGACCAGACCTTTTATCAGGCCGGGCAGGCTTAGTCGTTGCTCCTCATTGGCCAGGGCGAAGGTGAGGATGCACAGAACATTGACCAGCGGAATCATGATACCAACAGCGATGGCGGCCACAACCAGGCCGGCATCGCCAAAGAGTGCACTGGCAGCGGCCAGGCCAATATAGGTATTGAAGCGGATGCCACCCTGAAACACCGAGGTAAAGTCGGCGCTGTTGAGGGCAAGTGTCTTTTTTAATAACCAGATCAAGGCACTGACCAGACAAAGGCTGCCACCGATGACCAGAAAAAAGGGCAGGAAATTGGCTTCGCTAAAATCTGCCAGAGCCAGGCGGTGAATCAACAGTGCCGGAAAAGCCAGATAATAGGTCAGACGTTCAATGCCGGGCCAGAAGGCCGCGCCTGGAAAATCGAGACGTCGTAAGATGACGCCGATCAATATAAGTAAAAATACTGGGCCCAATGCATTAGCAATCATACAGTGTTCTAGCTCTTGTGGCGTCTGGCTGACAGTGTACCACTGCTGTAAATCCGCTGCTTCTGGACGATTGCTTTTTAACTGGGATAAATCTATTTTTGAATCTGAATCAACCGTAAGTCAAAAACTTCCGGGTAAAACGAGCCATTCCCGCAGATAAGAGGTCGCAGGATGTCGTTAGTCATTTTCGATGGTCACCACCTGGTAGCCCAGGGAGAGGTCAGTGCTGCTCTGGAACTGGCCTATCAATATTTAAAGAAAACACCCGATGCAAAGTTGCACGTTTTAAATGCCGTATCTGCCCGGGCAATTCAACTGGATTTCGATCAGTCTATGGACAAGTTGAAGCAAGAGGTTGCATTGCAAAATGGCGACCCACCCGAGCCGGCCAGGCGAGGCCGAGGCCGACCCAAGCTGGGTGTGGTCTCACGAGAGGTCTCCTTGTTACCGCGCCATTGGGAATGGCTGGAAGCTCAATCTGGCGGGGTATCAGGTGCCTTGCGTCGGCTAATCGAACAGGCTCGCAAAACACCAGAAAACCAGATTCAAGAAGCTCGCCAGACGGTCGAAAAAGCCATGCAAACTATGGCAACGGATCTGCCCAATTACGACGAAGCTTTGGTCCAATTCAATCGCTACCAGTATCTGCCCATGTTCGAGTTAATGGCCACCTGGCCCGATGACGTGCAGCGGTTTTGCCGTGAACTGGTCAACCGGGTGCGAGAACTCGAAATGGAATTGAAACCGCGACGCCGGCAGAATTGATTACATCAAGCCAGGTGTGACATCAATTCAATTGAAGGGGTTGCTCAGTCTTTTTCTCTGAAAAGCATGGGGTTTGTCGGCTAAGCTTGTAGGACATTAATTGATTGAGTTTGATTGCGATCATGAATACCGCAGCCCCTGCTCCCGTTTTGTTCATACCCCATGGTGGCGGCCCCAGACCATTGCTGGGAGACCCCGAACATCGCTCGCTGACCGAGTTCTTGCGCACTATTGGCCAGGCCTATGCCAAACCTGAAGCCATCCTGGTGGTGAGTGCGCACTGGGAAGCCTCCCAACCCACTTTGCTCGGGCAAACCAGACCAGAGCTCTATTATGACTACTACAACTTCCCTCCCGAGAGCTATCAGCTAAACTACCCGGCAGACAACCCGCCGGCATTGCAGCAGCAGGTGCTGGCCGCTTTGCGACAGCAGGGTATAGCAGTGGAAACCGATGCCAACCGAGGTTATGACCACGGTGTCTTCGTGCCCCTGTTGCTGATGCAACCCCGGGCTGACTTGCCCGTTCTGCAACTGTCGCTGACGCAGGATCTGGACCCGGCAAAACACATCGAGCTGGGCCGAGCACTGGCCAGCTTGCGTGCTCAGGGCGTCATGATTCTGGGTTCCGGTCTGTCCTTTCACAACATGCAGGCATTTCGTGGTGGCTCAAACAGCAGTGGCGCCGAGAGCGTCGCCTTCCACGACTGGCTGGTCGAGAGCCTGACGGACGCGGACCTCAGTGCAGAGCAACGCTTCGACCGGTTGGCACAGTGGCAGCAGGCGCCCATGGCACGCTTCTGCCACCCGCGTGAAGAACACCTGCTGCCGCTGCACGTCTGCCTCGGCGCTGCAGAGGGTGCAGCAGCCGAGATTGTTTTTGATGAACCGGTACTCGGGCATCGGGCCATTGGTGCGCTTTGGCGATAAAGGCACTCAGGAAGGCTTGATCAATACCAGTCGCCTGTAGGTCTTGTAGCGCTCGAACACCGCCTGGCTGCGATGCCCGCTGAGGTATTTGAACTTCAGCTTGCGCAGCTTTTTGCGGAACAGCCACTTGACGAAGGCCAGGATCCAGGGGTGACGACCAGAGAGATAGGTGTTCAGGGTCGTCATCGCTGGGGCGACGCGTAGCGTCAGCAACTCATCGAGCAGACGTATGTTCGGGCTGGTGTGGGCGGTAATATCATCGTTTTGCACGCAGCGCCAATCGCTCTGCCCCAGCCATTCCAGAAACTCCTGGTACTTGTGACCACCGCCAAAACTGCGATCCCCGGGCTGGCCATCGCCTGTGTGCTCTGTCTTGAAGAAATCACAGACCAGCACCACACCTCCGGGTTTCAGCAACTGCCACGCATGCTCAAGCGCCACGCGGTAGGGGATGTATTGAAAACTTTCGCTGAACAGCACAGCATCGTATTGGCCTTCCAGCGAGACTACTGGCAGAGCTTCCATGGTGCACCCCCAGACCTGGCTATTGTAGCCCTGGGTTTGCACGCGTTCACGCACCTGCTTTTCCAGATGCGGTGCCGGAATCACGCCATCGACCTGATGGCCCCGCTCGCTCAACGCCTGCAACACCACACCCGTCCCACAGCCGACATCAAGCACCTTCATTGATGGCTTGCCATGTTGCTCCAGGGTGTCGATCAACTGTTCGGTGTAGCGTTGCTGCGCCTGTTTCATGTACAGCACAGAGATGGCGGGGACGCTGTCGTCCCAGTAGCCATAGTGAAGATCTTCCATGCCGGTCAATTGCTGGGCAAAGACCAGCCCGAATTCTTTGGAATCCATAGAGTGAGTGTCTCGACGTTTTTGTTGTGCCGTTACCTTAGCATGGCTTACACGAAAGCGTGAACGCTTTAGATGCTGCGCCGCAGTGAGTCTGGCTCTGGCTGGTGTTGATCCTGTAGCGCGCTAGCGCGCAGGCGTTTGCGTTGCGCCAATGTATCACTGGGCTTCTCGCCAAACAGTTTCATATAGAGGGAGGGAAGTCTGCCCAGGTGATTGAAGCCGTGCTCAAGGGCATGCCAGGAAATGCTGGGAGAGTCTGCTTCGCACCGCAGCAGCGCGGCACGCAGTCGTAGCAGTTTGCAGCGCTGATAGTACCGGTAAGGCGTCATGCCCGTGGCGCGCTTCATTCGATTGTAAAGGGTACGCTCACTGCTGTGAGTCATTTCCACCAGGTCGTTCAGATTGAACTCCCAGTCCGGGTTATTACAGATAAAGTGCGTTACCCGGTCAATGCGCGGATCCACCATCCGACGCCTTGGCAAGCTCAACGCCAAACTCGGATTGGACAAACAATCGGCGAGTTGGGTGAGCATCGCCTCCGTTTCCCGCACCGTGGTGTTGTGATCGGCGAAGTAGTGAGAGCCGAGTTGGTAGTGCTCTAGCAGCCAGCGAATCTGTTGCCGTTGGTGGGGCGTCAGAGCAAAGTCGAAATCTGGCCAGCGGTCAGTTGGTTCAAACTGGACGATCGTCAGAGCAGCGTGGCCTTCGATGGTCAGCATTGTTGGCTCTGCGCTGGGGATCATAAACACATCCTTGCGGTTCTGAATCAGGCCTGAGCGTACCCAGATCAGGGCTGGTCTGTTGGTATTCACGGAAAAGACCGAAGAGGCTTCAGGTACGCAAAGACTGGTCAAGCGGGCGCTGGGCGCTTCCAGTTGGGCGATGGAGGAATACTCAATGGAGGTTGGTTGGCTGACAAAGCGCAATTCAGGCAGTTCGAGCAGAGTTCTCAGACTGCCCAGCCATTCCTCCGGGCTGGCTCGAAGGATTCGTTGATAGGGTGCGAGGATGGGTTCGCAGAACATGGGGGTCTCTTGTTGAAATAATGTGATTCAGCTCACATATTAGAGTGAGCTAAAATAGGGCGTCGGCCACTGGAAGTCGCGTTTTTTTCAGGAAAAATCGTTAATTCCTTGATCTGGATCAAAAGACCGAAACAAATGAGGCCCCCAGGGTTGGGGCATGGCGAAACCGTAGCCCTGGCCGTGTTTGCAGCCCATCTGGCTCAGGATAGCCCGCTGTTCTTCGCTTTCTATACCCTCGGCAACCACCTCCAGGCCCAATGCTGCGGCCATGGCGAGAATAGCGCGTACCAGTGTAATGTCGGCCCCGGAGTCACTCAGTCGAGTGACGAAACTGCGGTCAACCTTGAGTACGTTGATGGGCAGTGACTGCAAATAGGCCAGCGAGGAATAACCGGTACCAAAGTCGTCAATGGCAATGCGGATACCGTCTTGCTGAAGGACGGTCAACTTGGTGTTCATGCGTTCACCCAGTTCGGCCAGAGAGGTTTCGGTGATTTCCAGTTCCAGCTCCCAGTTCAGTTGGTCTGTCATGGCACGAACCTGGCTCACCAGCGGTACAAAATTGGCGTCCATCAGGTGTATGGCCGAGACGTTGATGGCCAATCGAATGCCCATGGGCAGATTGGGCAGGTTGGTGCGCAAATCCATTTGAATGTACTCCAGGACCAGTTCCGTCAACCGCGCGATCCAACCACGTTGTTCGGCAATGGGAATGAACTCACCTGGAGGTACGGCACCAAGCTGTGGGTGCTGCCAGCGCAGCAGTGCTTCAATACCCGTAACCTCGCCCGTGTCGATCATGAAGTGCGGTTGGTAGACGACACTGAACTGCTCCGGTGACTCGGAGATCGATTGTTTCAGGCATTGCGCGAGGCGCTCCTCATAAAGTGTTTTCTCGGTCAGCAGGGGGTCATATAACTGGTAGCAGGAACGCCCAAGCCGTTTGGCCGAATACATTGCCTGGTCGGCCTGCTCCAGCAGCACGCTACCATCCTGGCTGTGCTTCGGACAGAAGCTGGCGCCAATGGACAGACTGACATAGTGCGCCTGCTCGTTGATCAGTAACGGTTCCTTGAACAACCGGAGAATGCGCAGGCAAAACGACTCCAGTTGTTGTTCTTCCTCGACTTCAAGGATGGCCGCAAACTCATCGCCAGACAGACGTGCCAGAACATCCCCCCGCCCGAGCAAGGTTTGTAATCGCCTGGCAACGCTAACCAGTAACTCGTCGCCCTGGGCATGGCCGTGCAGGTCATTAATCTCCTTGAAAAAATCCAGGTCCAGATAGAGGACGGCAAAGCGTTGACCGGCGTTGTCTTGCTGGTTGGCACGGGATTCCAGAAAGGCCTGAAACAGATGCCGGTTGGGCAAGCGCGTCAGAACATCGTAATAAGCGTAGCTGGCAATTTTTTCATCCAGGGCGGCCAGGTCGCCCACATCCATAAAGGTGCCAACAAAGTGTGGTTCTTCATGCAAGGTGATGCCAGAAATAGACAACCATTGCGGATAGATTTCTCCATTGGAACGCTGGTTCCAGATCAGCCCCTCCCAGCGCTTTTTTTCATCCAGCTCACGCCACATGGCCTTGTAAAACGACTTGCCATGATAGCCGGAACTCAAAACAGAAGGCTTCTGGCCGACGACGTCAGCCTGGTTGTAGCCGGTGACTTGCTGAAATACCTGGTTGACGTAAAGAATGCGCGGCTCAGCGTTCGCCAGCATCATGGCTCGCGGATACTGATCAATCAGGGCTTTGAAATCCTTTTCAGCAATATTGCTCGGCATAAGATCACAGATTGAAGTGAAGAGGTCACGAACAGGCTAGAGAAGTTTTTGGTCGGGCCTATCCATATACTGCAAAGTTTGAACACTCAACAATTAAGATGTCTTTCTACACTGGGTACACTCCTTGCCAACTGTGCAAAATCTGGATGGTATTTCCTGAATCAGGCTCTCATAGTGACGAATACCCTCACATTGCAGGAGCCGGGAATGCGTCGCAACGAACCCGTTACCCGTCAAGAGCAACTAGTCAGCCCGGGCAGCCACTTAATCACAACGACTGATCTGAATAGCTACATTACTGCCGTCAATGAGGATTTTGTCAGCATCTCCGGTTTCACCGAAGAGGAACTGATCGGGCAACCGCACAATCTGATCCGTCACCCCGATATGCCGGAAGCCGCCTTTGCCAACCTGTGGCAGACCATTCAAAATGGAGGATCCTGGAAAGGCCTGGTAAAGAATCGTTGCAAAAACGGTGACCATTACTGGGTTGACGCCTTTGTAACCCCCATACAGAAAGACGGCACTACTCTGGAATATCAATCTGTTCGTGTGCAACCCACACGCGCTCAGGTGGCACGAGCCGAAAAAGTGTATGCCGCCTGGCGCAAGGGGAATTTGCCACAGCGCTATCAGGCAACTGCCTTACCCTTGCACTGGAAAATATCTCTGACCTATATGGTGATTTGTACCGTGATGGCATTGAGCACTATGCTGGTGGGTTGGCTTGCAGCATCACTGGCCGTGCTGGCGATGACGTTGCTGTTTACTGTCACTCTGATCGCTGTCTGGCCTCAGGTTCGGCTGGCCTCTCAAGCTCGTGATGGTGTGCACCCGGTTATGCCTTATTTGTACACAGGGCGACGAGGGGATTCGGCCTGGCTGGAGTACGACCGTTTGAAACGGGATTCCACCATGAGAGCCATAGCGGCGCGGATGAATGTAAACGTCTCGATGATGGGGCACTCCAAAGACAAGACCATGGAGTGCATCAGCCACTCCATGCAGCACATTGCCTCACAACGATCCGATATCGCATCAATGATTCAGGCCTTCGATGAGTTGGAGGTCAGCATCAAACGCGTTAGTGAACTCAGCAGTGTGACGCACAGCGCCACTCAATCTGCTCGGGAAGCATCACAAACCAGTGACGGCCGCATGCAACAAATGACCGAGGCTATCGTCGCTTTAACGGAGCAACTCGAGAGCGCCTCTGATGGCATCGAAGTCCTCGCCAATAAAAGCGTCGACATCAATCGGGTGCTGGATGTGATTACCGACATAGCCGAACAGACCAATCTGTTGGCGCTCAACGCGGCCATCGAAGCCGCCCGTGCTGGTGAAGCTGGGCGCGGCTTTGCCGTCGTTGCTGACGAAGTTCGTGGTTTGGCACAAAGAACGCGCACTTCCACGCAAGAGATTGGCGCCATCATTGGCGACTTACGCGAGACCACCGATGCCGTCGTCACCACCATTCAGGGTGGCCGTACCGCCTCGACCCGGGCCTTGAGTATGACTACCGATGCCCAGTCCAGCTTGCAGGATGTATTGCAGCAGATTGAAACGATAGAGCAGCATGCTCAGGAGGTCGCCAGTGCCACCGAGCAGCAAGCCGCCTTGAGCGTTCAGGTCAAGCAGCAAGGCGGAAACCTGAACACACTGGGCGAACATTCAGTCAGCCGCAGCGAGTCGGCTTGTGAAGAGTCTGACCGACTGGCCAGGGCT
Organism: Saccharospirillum sp.; assembly: GCA_022565595.1. Classification (GTDB taxonomy): domain Bacteria; phylum Pseudomonadota; class Gammaproteobacteria; order Pseudomonadales; family Natronospirillaceae; genus Saccharospirillum. The sequence continues at coordinate 34,101 of JAIUML010000017.1, forward strand.
GTGGAGCGAGCCCAGTTGTTGGCGGGGCACTTTTTGACCATGTTGACGGGTTCAGTGCAATCCAGACGAAATAGCTGACGCGAGCTCTGATAGAGCCCTCTCCAGATGAGGACAAAAGGCAAGCTGAGTCAAACTTGAACGGCCTTCAGTGCAAGGAGTCGAACAATAAGTCACTCCACGGCTGAGGCCTGGCGAGGCCAAAACCCTGGCCATGCTGACAGCCGAGTTCACACAAAATCTGGCGTTGGTTACTGGTTTCAATGCCCTCCGCGACGACTTCCAGATCCAGGGCTTGAGCAAGAGAGAGAATGGCAACCACCAGGCGCGTATCCGCACCGGGCTGGTCTAATTGGTCGACAAAGCGCTGGTCGATCTTCAAAACATCAATGGACATTTCCTGCAAATAGGACAGTGATGAATAGCCGGTACCGAAGTCATCAATGGCAAGGCGTATACCGGCCAGGCGCAAAACCTTTAACTGGTCTTTGAGTTGCTCGCCGAGCTCAGCCAGCGTTGTTTCCGTTATTTCGATTTCAAGTTCCCAATTCACACCTTCGACCGCTGATTGCATCTGTTGCATCATGGGAATGAAACAAGGCTCCAACAAGTGCTGTGCTGAGACATTAATGGCCAGCCGAATGCCCATTGGAAAGTTTGCAAGCCTGGTTTGCAGATCTGCCTGAATGTGTTTCAGGATCAATTCGGTCAAGCGCGCAATGCAACCGCGCTTTTCGGCGATGGGAATGAACTCGCCTGGAGATATCTCACCCAACTCAGGGTGGTGCCAGCGCACCAGGGCTTCCACACCAGTCAACTCGCCGGTGGTGATCATGTAATGTGGCTGATACAGGACGGAAAACTCCTTCGGTGATTCGTTGATCGAATGAATCAAGCGTTCAGCGATACGCTGCTCCTGCAAAGTGTCCGCCATCAGCATGGGGTTGAATAGCTGGTAGCTCGAGCCCAGCGTCTTTTTGGCGTTATACATCGCCTGGTCTGCCTGGCCCAGCAAGGTGGCTGAGCCCCCGGCCCCGGCTGAGAACATACTGACGCCGATGGAGACAGAGACGTAGTGACGCTGATCCTCAACCTGTATGGCCGATTGAAACAACTGAATGACCCTCAAGCAAAACTGAGTAAAACCCTTGGTCATGATAGCCAGAACTCAGTACTGATGGCTTCTCGCCAATGATCCGTTCAGCTTTGTAACCGGTGATTTTCTCAAATACCTGATTGACGTAGACAATTCGTGGCTCTGAGTCTGTCACCATCATTGCTCTTGGATGAGAATCGAAGACCGTTTTAAAATTCATGACATCTCTAATTGAATTGCAAGTCGTCAACGGCCACTGTATTGCGGCCATAAATAGGCGCTTTTTGGGGTCGGCAAGGCCGACATTCAGTTCTGTTTTATCCTCTCTGCCATAGCGATCGCGCTGTCCCACATCAACTCCGAGAGCTTCAGGCAGCTATGCATGGGGTTGCTGGCGGTCTTTCGCTTCATTTCAATGGTAAAGTTCAGGCCTTCCAGTCGCCGTCTTCGGACAGCACTTGAGGCGCCTTCGATCAGTTCCTGCGTCAATTTAATCCGGATTCGTTCCAGTTCATCCGGCTGCTCTTTTGCCAGGGTGATTAGGGTGTCAATGCTGGGTAGGTCGGAGTATTTTGAACGCATCAGAGGCCTCCTGGTTACCGATAGTGGCCAGGCGGAGAGCTTCCCCTACCTGGCCTTGTACAGAGGTACTTGTTACTAGGAAAGTTTAAAAAACTTGATACTGCTGTTCAGGTTGTGCATGTTTTCAACCAATTCCCCGGACGACTGGGCGATGTGCTCGGCAGATGCCAAAGACTCCTGCGACACCTCCGAAATGGCTTGAATATCGGTGGTGATCTGCTCAGCGGTGGACGACATTTCGTCGATGGAAGCCGCGTTCTGGGTGACGTGCTCCTGAAGTGACTGCATGGCAGCAACGATCTGTTCAAAGGAGATGGCTGTCTCCTGTGCAATCTCATTGCCTTGCTGTGCGCTGCTGCTCACCAGCGACATGGAAGCCACCACCTGGCCGACACCTTCCTGCATGCTGCCAATGATGGTATTGATCTCGTGTGTGGATTTGGTGCTGCGCTCGGCCAGACTGCGGACTTCATCAGCAACGACTGCGAAGCCCCGGCCAGCTTCTCCAGCTCGGGCGGCTTCAATGGCGGCGTTCAGGGCTAACAGGTTGGTTTGTTCCGCAATGCTGGAGATGATGCCAACCACCTCCTGAACCTGATTGGCTTTGGTTTCCAGCTCTGTGGCCTGGCCAGACGCCACCGTAACGTGTTTCAGAATGTCGCTCATGGATTTGGCCGATTGGCTCACCTTGGCGCCACCGGCCTGCGCCAGTTCCAGGGCTTCGACGGAATTCTGTTGTACGGTGTTGACGTTACGGGCGATGTCGCCAGATGTTTGCGCCATTTCGGTCGATGCTGTGGCGATCATGGAGACCCGTTCAGCCTGAGACGCCATGCCGGTGCTTAACTGCTCGGAGGCGCTGCTTAATTGGTCGGATACGGCGGACACGGCTTCTGTGCTTTGTTGTACCACGCCGACGGTATCGCGCAGCTTCAGGCTCACCGCCTGCATGGCTCCGGCCACACCTTTATGTTGCTGGTTATCCGCATCGAGGTACCCCTCGGCCTGACGTTTTGCCATCTGATTGAGCTCGGCCGGGTCGAGCCCGAGTTGCTGCATGGTGCTGCGAATCATCCAGAGCGCTGCGACAACTCCGATTACGGCCGCCAGCAGGGCGCCGATAATCAGCAAGGAAGACAGGAACCTGGCGCTTTCGTAGATACCTTCAGCATCAGCCGCTATATACCCTTTTATGCTGGCGTCAAGATCGTCCAGAAGGCCAATCAGGCTTTCGTAACTTGCATCTATTTCTGAGTCCAGGGTTCGAAGGGTCGCTGTGGTTTCCGGGTTGTCGTTCTGCTCGACCAATAATTGAAAGAGGTCATGGAACTCCGATTCGACTTGGGCGGCCTGTTCGAGGTTTTCGGCATAGGCCTGCAACCCGGGTTTGGCCAACAATGGCCTCAGGGTTTCCAGGCTGGCAAGCCAGGCCTGATGCGCCTCGGCGAATTCGTCCCGGTAACGGGGGTTCCCCGAATACCGATACTCGCGCATCGCCAGTAGTTCCGCATTGACAGCCTTGGTCGATTGCTCAAAGCCATTGAGTAGTGGCAAATCCACTTCAATGAGATCACGGGCATCATCGCGTATGGCCGATAGCTGTGTGATAGTAAAGACGCCGACAATGGCGTTAAAAACTATGATAACCGCAAAAGAGAACATCAACTTTGCTTTCAGTGTCTTGATCATAACGCTCAACGCCTCCGCTATGGTTTCAATTAAGCTCCAGGGGTTCCCATGAAGCCGTTTTACTCAGTCATTTCATTTCATTTACGTAGGCTATAGCGGTAATCGTCCAGCGTGGATGAGAAAATTTCAAAGAAAACAACTGGTGACTGGATAGGTTCTGATAGATTTTCCGGGCGCTTGGTAAAGCGTTCGAGCCATTGATGCAGCTCATTCTATTTCTGGTCACTATAAGAGATCATGGCGAGCAACCAGGTTCAGTCATCAATAATGTAGTGATAACAATGAAGCAAGTGTTCGTAGTGGAGGATGACGAGTCACAGTGTCGGCTTTATAACCTCTGGCTACAGCCATACGGTTACAAAGTAGCGGGATTTGGGTGTGCAGAATCTTTTCTGGATGCATGGCCCGAGCTGGGTGCGCCCCATGCCTTGTTGATTGATCGAGGCTTGCCCGGTCTGTCTGGACTGGAACTGGTTCAGCGATTGCACCAGGATGGTGCGATTGATGATGTGCCCGTCATATTCTGCTCCGGCTACGATTACAAAGACGATATAGCCGAAGCCCTCTATGCCGGCGCAGACGATTACATCGTCAAACCGGTGGAAAAGACCCTTTTCCTCGCACGCCTGGCCGCAGTGACTCGGCGTTACAAACAGGGGGGTGCCATTGATTTGCCGACGCTCCTTGAGCACAGCAGTGTTCTGGTGGCGGGTGAGAAACAGGTGCAACTGTCAGAGCGCGAGAGCCAAGCCTATCGACTTTTGGCGTCGGCAAGGGGTGAAATTGTCAGTCGCGGTGCACTCTATGAGCAATTGATCCGCGAGGAGCTCGATGCCGAGGGTGCAGCAATTGATCCAAAATCGTCGATTGATCTGGTCATCAGCAGGTTGCGCAAAAAGCTGAAAAAACTGTATCCCCAAAGAGACCTAATTTTGACGCATTACGGTAAGGGCTATTCGCTATTAATCCTGGAGTAGACGTAAGTCCTCGTTCTCTTTTTGCTGGCTTGCTCTTGACTGCATTCAACGGGTGACCTGGGCAATGTCCAAAAATTGAAAGTCTGTCGAATCCTGTCCATATAAAAGAATGAAATTGCGACCATAAGTAATCTCGGCCGATCCGGGTACCGTTTAACTAGTTAACGTGCATGAACAACTTCGTCTCGAAACCATGGGCAATAGAACAATGCGTATTAACCAGCCGGTCACCCAAAGAAGCATTGACGTCAAGCCAAATGCAAACATCCTTTCAACAACCGATGCCAAGGGCAGAATCACCCACATCAACGATGAGTTCGTTCAGATCAGTGGCTTTTCTCGTGAAGAGTTGCTGAGTCAGCCGCACAATATCATCCGCCACCCTGACATGCCCAGGGTGGCCTATCAGGAGATGTGGCGTCGCTTGCAGAATGGACAGTCCCGGCTCGGGGCGGTCAAGAACCGGTGTAAGAACGGCGACCACTACTGGGTGCGTGCCTATGCCATCCCGATTCTTGGCAAGGACGGCGAGGTTGCCGAGCTGCAATCGGTCCGTTCTCATTTGCCCGAGGCTGCGCAAAGAAGAGCGGAGGCTCTTTACGCTCAGTTGCGTAACGAGCAATCTATGACGGGTCATATCAAAAAAGATCGTCTGAAGCGGCGCCCCTCTCTGCCTCTGCAGTTGATACTGGCAATGGGTGGCTTGCTGATTCTTGGCACGGTGGCTCAACTCTTTGCCGCCAGTGTGTTCATGACCCTGGCGGTGGGGGCAGCCACTCTTTTCGCCGCGTCCGCAACCTTGCTGGGAATGATGCGACCCTTTCAACGCGCTGTTAATGGAGCTAGAGCCAAAATTGACGACACCGTAGCCGAGCTGATTTTTACCGGTCGAGTGGATGACATCGCCAGCCTGGAGTTGGCCAGAATCCAACAGGAATCAGAACTGGATGCCATCGTTAAGCGTATGGATGATGTCATCGGCAAGCTGGGAAACGGCGCTGCGGATTCAAACATCAAGAGTGAAGAGGCGTTGGGGTCGGTACAGCAACAACAGGCGGCAACCGACACCATTGCCTCGGCCAGTGAGGAAATGGCGTCCACATCCAGAGAAGTGGCCTCTAACGCCGTGAGTATGCTGGATCATGTCAAGGCTTCCTCAGAAGGTGTTTCTAGTGGGCGCGAACTGACCCAGGCCACGCGCCACAGCATGACCGCATTATCGAAAGAGCTGAGCTCGGCTGTCACTGCCATCAGCGAGTTGACGCAGTCGAGTGCTGATGTGGCCAAGGCACTGGGCGTGATTGGCGATATCACCGAGCGGACCAATTTGCTGGCGCTGAATGCATCCATTGAAGCGGCTCGGGCGGGTGAAGCCGGACGTGGTTTTGCTGTCGTGGCAGACGAGGTGCGCAGCCTGGCATCGCGCACCAAGGACACAACATTGCAAATCGATGAAACTATCAGCCGCTTCAAGCACACCGTTGATAGGGCGACGCAATCGATGAGCCGATGCGAAACCATTGCCGGTGAAACGGAAGTCAATGCGGAGAAGTCCGAATCAACCCTATCGAAGTTGGTCAAAGCGATCGAGAGCATTGCAGTGGCTTGTGACAACACGGCTACGGCTGCGGAACAGCAGCACAATGCGTCGACGGAAATTTCCGGGAAAATATTCAGTATCAATGATCTTGGCGAGACGGCGATGGACAGAGTCAAAGCCTCGCAAGGTGCGATCGCGGTGCTGGTTGATCAGATCGCCGAGATCGAACGCCTGGTAACCCGGTTGCGTACACGCGGTTAGCGGTTTGGCATGAACTTTTGGTCCACACCAGGTTTGTCAGGTGGGCAAAGGCTTACAGAGGTTGGCAAGTCAAAATGGTGAACTTTAACAAGACTGACATGATACCTCCGGATGCAACGAACCTTGTAGAATCGAGAGGGGTGGCGCCAACAAAGGTTGGCGAGGTGTATCTGGTTGAGGGTGACCCTGGCCAGGCTCTGTATCTGCAACAGGCGCTAGGCGATGCTGGCTATCAGGTTCGTGTGTTTTCCTGCCCGGAGCAGCTTCTGGAAGTCATCCATGAGGGTGCGGTGCCCAGTGCCATCGTGCTCGATATGGTATTTCCTGAGGGCTGCGATGCCGGCGCCAGCTTGTTAACACGGCTGCGTGAACAACAACAGGATTTCTCGCCAGTCGTGTTTGTCTCGGCCAGAGATGATTTTGATGCACGCCTTAAAGCTTACCGTGCTGGTGCCAGCCGCTATATGCTTAAGCCGGTTAATCCCGACGCACTGGCGGATGCCCTCAATGCCTTAACCGGAAGCATACCGTCCGAGCCCTACCGCGTATTGATGGTGGGTGACGACTCCCTGCTGCTCGAGGCTCAAAGCTTGATCCTGGAAGCCGCCGGCATGAGCGTTGAGGCCTTCACCGATCCCAGAGCCACCCTGGATGCACTGGATCATTTCAAGCCCGATTTGCTGATGCTGGATGTGCAAATGCCGGATGTCCGCGGCCCGGAACTGGCAGCCATAATCCGTGAACGCGATGACTATTTGACACTCCCGATCTTGTTCTTGTCTTCAGAAACCGACCTGAGCCATCAACTGCTGGAGTTGAACCTTGGCGGGGACGACTTTCTGGTAAAGCCCGTTGAACCAACACTTCTGGTGTCTGTTGTCCGAGCAAAGGCAGAACGCGCTCGCCAAAGCGCGGCCATAGAGCGCCGTTTGCAGACGACGTTGTACGAGCGCGAACGTGAGCATCTGGCTTTGGATTCCCATGCCATTGTCAGTGCGGCGGATGCTCAGGGCAACATCATCAGTGTCAATGATCGGTTCTGTGAAATCAGTGGCTACACACGGGATGAGTTGCTCGGCCAGAACCATCGTATTGTTAAGTCCGGTTGGCACTCGCCGGACTTTTACCGGGATCTCTGGAAAACCATTGGGCGGGGTATGGTTTGGCAAGGCGAGATCTGCAACCGACGTAAGGACGGCAGTCTTTACTGGGTGTGGAGCACCATTACGCCTTTTCTCAATGAAGATGGCCGACCCTATCAATATGTCTCCATTCGTACGGATATCACCGCCTTGAAAGAAGAGGAGGCCAGGCAACGATCTGAAGCGAGAATGAAAGCTCTGGTTGCCGAAGCCGCAGCTGATTTGATGGCGGCCCCGACCGACGGTGTCGATGCTGCTATTGAGTCGGTATTGGGCCGAGTGGGCGAGCAAATGGGAGTGCATCGCGTTTACCTGTTCGAGCAATTGGCCGATGGGTTGCATATGAGTAACTCCCACGAGTGGTGTGCCACTGGAACGGAGCCTCAGAAAGACCAGTTGCAACATCTTCCACTATCGATGACCCCCTGGTGGTGGGGGCAGATACTGAATGACCAGGCTGTATCGGTACCGGATATCGAAAACTTGCCTGCCGAAGCAGTGCGGGAGCGTGAGGTATTTGCTGCCTTGGGTGTTCGCGCACTTTGCGGATTTCCGATCAGTTACTCTGGCCAGACTCAAGGTTTTCTGGGAGTTGATCAAGTGGATACCCCCAGGGACTGGCAAGCCTCGGATGTGCACATGCTGGGCTTGCTGGCAAGCCTGATTGGTAGCGCGCTGGCTCGAAGGTCGAGCGAACGGCGAGCTGAAGTGGCCCAGCAAAGGCTGAGCCGAGGCCAGCTGTTCGCCAACATCGGTACGTGGGAATGGAACATCGTTACCGGAGAATTGTTCTGGACGGACCGCATTGCACCCTTGTTTGGTTACCCTGAAGGTGATCTGGAAACCAGTTACGATAACTTTCTGTCTGCGATTCATCAGGATGATCGTCAAGCGGTGATTGAGGCTGTTAACGCTTGCGTCGAGCTGGATCTTCCTTATGAGATCGAACATCGGGTGGCCTGGCCGGATGGCACAGTCCGTTGGCTGCTGGAGCGTGGTGCAACGGTGCGCGATGCGGATGGCAAGGCGTTGAAAATGCTGGGTGTTGTGCAAGACATCACTGAACGTATCGAGTCGGAACAGCGTTTGCGTGAAACCGAACAACGCTTTGCATTTGCGGTCGAAGGTGCTGGCGATGGTGTCTGGGAATGGAACATGGTCACCGGTACCTTGCAGTTGACCGGCCACTACGATCTGATGCTTGGCTATGAGGGTGCCGAAATGGCGACCACCATTAACGCCTGGCAAAGCCTGGTCCACCCGGATGATATTGCTGCAACTCGCCAACAATTGCAGAATTACCTGGAAGGTCGGCTGGATCAATATAGTGTTGAACTGCGCCTGCTTTGCAAGAACGGCGACTACAAGTGGCTATTGAGTCGGGCGCGGGTTGTCGAGCGTGACATCAATGGTAAGCCACTCCGCCTGGTCGGTATTCACAGTGACATCGATCAACGCAAGCGAATTGAAGCAGAACTGGTTTCTGCTCGCGAAGAGGCCGATCGCGCCAATCAGGCCAAGTCGGAATTCTTGTCCAGCATGAGCCATGAGCTGCGCACGCCGATGAATGCCATTCTCGGATTCAGTCAATTACTGGCCTATGACGAAACCTTGTCGGATGATCACCAGGACAACATCAAGGAAATTTTGAAGGCCGGTGAACATCTGCTGACTCTGATCAATGAAGTGCTGGATCTGGCCAAAGTCGAATCCGGGAAAATTGAGCTATCGTTGGAGCCTGTAGCGCTGCTTGAAGTGGCTGAGGAGTGCTTGTCGCTCGTTTCGTCGCTGGCAGAAACGAGAAATATTACACTAAGGGACGACTTGGGTGCTGGCCTCACGGTAAAGGCAGACCGAACCCGGCTCAAACAGGTGTTATTGAACCTGCTGTCCAATGCCATCAAGTACAATCGAGAAGGCGGCCGAGTTACCCTGAACGCCAGCTCTCTATCCAGTGATCGCCTACGCATAGAAGTAACCGATACGGGGCAAGGCATCGACCTGGCCAGGCAGGCGGAGTTGTTTCAGCCTTTCCATCGGCTTGATGCCGAAACCTCAGGCATAGAAGGTACCGGTATCGGCTTGACCATCACCCGGCGCATCACCGAATTGATGGGTGGCTCCGTAGGGGTAAACAGCGAACCGGGCGTTGGTAGCACCTTCTGGATCGAGCTGCCTTGTGAAGCAATGACGGCATCGGGCGATGGGCGATATGCTGGTGAGGCCGATACGGAAGATGCTCTGGCGAAGGCTTCAGAGACTGGACAAAAAACCGTGCTCTACATTGAAGATAACCCGGCGAACCTGAAGCTGATATCGCTGATCATGGGGCACGTACCTGGTGTACATCTACTGACCGCGCACACGCCGTCACTTGGTATCGAATTAGCGATGGCTCGCCAACCCGATCTGATCCTGCTCGATATTAACCTTCCAGGTATGGATGGCTACAAGGTACTCGACATTTTCAAGGCCGACCTGCGCTTGCAGCGAACGCCGGTTATCGCTATCACAGCCAATGCCATGCCAAGAGATATTGAACGGGGCATTGCTGCTGGCTTTCATGCATATTTGACCAAACCTTTGAACGTGGAAGCACTGCTAACGACTGTTCACAGTTGTCTGGACGGTGGTGAGTCATGATGCTGAGCTGGGAAACTACTCAACTCAGCCTGATTATTCAGGCCTATGGCCTGACTTTGCTCATACTAGGTGTTGCTGCTTTGCTGACGGTACGCTGGTATGGAAAACCCGAGTACAGTTTGCAACTGGGTTGGCTTGGTTTCTTTGGGCTGTTGCATGGTCTTTATGCTCTGATTGAGGGGGAGCGGCTACACCACCTGGATGTTCGATTTGAAGCGCCGAGCAGTGCCTTGTTTTTGACCTCGGCTTTGGCGTTGCTCGAGTTTGGTCGCCGGCTCTGGAATGAACGCTCTGGTGGCATTCAAATACGGGCGTTACCTCTCTACGCACTCCTGGTTTCTGTTGCATTCAGTTTCGCAGTGTTTTTTACCAGCGCCTATTTTTCGCTTGAGCTGACGGCTCGCTACTTTATGTTATTCCCGGGCGCTGTGCTGGCCGCATTGGGTTTGAATCGGCGTGCAAAGCTGGCTGTGCAGTGGCCGGAAACACGGAGATTATACTTTTGGCTGCAAGTCGCCGCGATCGCAATGTTGGTCTATGCGTTAACCGCTTTGGTGCTATCTGTTCAGGCTGGGCAAGTGCTGTCTGGGCCCTGGCCAACGCGTGAAGGATTTTTCGAGAGAACAGGCTTTCATCTTGAATGGGTGCAAGCCTTGTTGTCATCGAGCATGGCGATGGCCCTGGCGGTTATCAACCAGAGCCGAGGTAATCTGACGACCCGGACGTTGCGCCGGGTAACCGATAATCTGCAAGGCTTTGTCTACCGGTGCAGCAATGATCGCCGATGGGCCGTGACCTTTATGTCTGAAGGTGGTGAAGCCCTGACAGGATACCCCGCTGCGGATTTCCTGTCCGGTCAACGGCATTTTGGTGAGTTGATACACCCGGACGATCGGCAGTGGGTTTGGCAAGCTGTAAAGGCCGCTTTGCACGCCAGGGAGCCTTTTTGTTTGCAGTACCGAATTATTGATCACAAAGGCGACGTGCACTGGTGTCAGGACGAAGGGCATGGTGTATTTGATACCAGGGGTGAACTTCGTTTTTTGGAAGGCCTGGTGCGCAATGACGACGCTCGCCACACCGCTCAAAGTGAATTGCAGCAAGAGCGGGACTTTGCCAAAACTTTGCTTGATACAGCGCCGGTGATCATATTGTTGCTGGACGACCAGGGCAGTATTCGATACGTCAATCCATTTTTTGAATCATTGACGGGTTACAGACTGGAAGAGGTGGAGGGAAAGGACTGGTTCGATACCTTTTTGCCAAAGCGTGATCAGGCTCGCATTCGTGAACATTTTACCAGTTCAATGAATAATCGACCTGTTCGAGGTAGCGTCAACCCCATTCTGACTCGGACTGGAGAAGTAAGGCAAATCGAATGGAATGAAATGCTTCTGCAGGAATCAGGAAGCCGCCAAAGCAGCATGCTGGGCATTGGAATGGACGTCACTCAGCGTCAACAACTGGAAGCACAACTGCGCGAACTCAACCAGTCTCTGGAGCAGCGAGTCGAACAGAGAACCTCAGAGTTGGAGCAGGCAACTCGACGTAATATGGCGGTTCTGGAGACAGCAATTGACGGATTTTTTGCGATAAGCGACGAAGGGGTAGTTCTGCAAACCAATGAAGCCTTTTGTCGGATGCTCGGCTACCGACAAACAGAAATATTGGGAATGCATTTGTCTCATATCGAAGCTCAGGAAACGCCTGAAGACATCGCTGACCATATGAATAGAGTCATGCAGTTGGGTCACGATCGCTTTGATACCCGGCACCGGACCAAATCAGGGGCTGTGCTTGATGTGGAGATCAGTGTCAGTCGAGTCAACCTGATTAACGATGCCATTTTCTATGTTTTTGCACGTGACATTACCGAGCGCAAGGCTGCCGAGGGACGCCTCAAGCAAGCCCTGACATGCGCTGAACGTGCCAACAAAGCCAAGAGTGAATTTCTGTCCCGAATGAGTCATGAATTGCGCACGCCGCTCAATGCTATTCTAGGGTTCAGTCAGTTGTTGCAGGAGACGGATCAGAACGTCGAACGCGATCAACAATCCGATTATGCCCATGAAATCCATCAGGCAGGCGTGCATTTGCTGGAGCTGGTCAATGAGGTATTGGACCTGGCGCGCATCGAAAGCGGAAGGCTGGAGCTTGCACTGGAGCCGATGCTCGTAGCATCGGAAATACAACAGTGCGTTGAACAAATTGAGCTGATGGCCAGGAAGCGAAACATCCGGATTAAGGTGGTTGATGGTCAGCACTTCAGGGTTCTGGCTGATCCATTGCGTTTTCGCCAGGTGGTACTCAACCTGCTTTCGAACGCCGTGAAATACAATCAGGAGGGTGGCCGTATTGAGCTGGAATGCTCGGAGCAGTCAACAGGCTGGTTGCGCATCAGTGTAACCGACAGCGGGCGGGGGATGAGTGCAGAGCAACAGTCGAGGTTGTTTCGACCCTTTGAACGTTTTGTTTCACCCTATGAAGGCATAGATGGCACCGGCATTGGCCTGTCACTTTGCAAATACCTGGTAGAAGCCATGAACGGGCGTATCGGCGTTTGCAGTACCGAAGGTCAGGGAACGACCATCTGGTTCGAACTGCCACTGCAAAAGCCTGGCATCGATCGGGCGACATCGAATACAGATTCCGAGGACGATGCAACCCTGGCCGAAGTTCGTCTACCGGTAAGCAGTGGCGGGCTCTATAGGCTATTGTGCATTGAAGACAACCCCGCCAACTTATTATTGATTCAGCGGGCAGTCAAGACACGAAGAGATTGGGTGCTTGATACCGCCGTCACCGCAAAGGCAGGGTTAACACTGGCAGAGCAGAGGGTGCCAGATGTGATACTGATGGATATCAACCTGCCCGATATGAGTGGCTATGATGCTTTGGAAGCGCTCAAACGCAACGATCGCTTGCAATCGATACCGGTTATCGCTATTACCGCCAATGCCATGCCACAGGACATAGAGCGTGGACGAGCCGCCGGTTTTTCCGACTACATCACCAAACCATTCAAGGTGCGGGATCTGTTTACAGCGATCGATGCATTGCTGAACCCGGCAGGAGGTAAACCATGAGGATTGAACAACAGCAGCATGCACGGATATTTGTTATCGATGACGAAGCATCCAACCTGAAGCTGATCGACCGGATGCTGAGAGGGCAGGGGTATCAAAACCTGATCCTGATCGATGATTCACGAGAGGTGCTTGTGCAGTATCAAGTAGCACGACCGGATTTGATTCTGCTGGACATTAACATGCCACACCTGGATGGTTATGAAGTACTGTCTCAACTGCGGGCGCTGGATGACCCGCTGCTGCCACCGGTCGTGGTGTTAACGGCACAACACACCAAGGATTACCTGCTGCGCGCCCTTGCCAGTGGTGCTCGTGACTTCATCTCCAAGCCGTTTGATCGCAACGAGTTGCTGATGCGCGTTCGCAATCTGCTGGATGCGCATTTGGCTCACCGTTTAGTGTATGACCAGAAGTCCATCCTGCAAAGCCTGGTTCAGGAACAAACCGAAGAACTCTATCACACCCGCCTTCAGGTGGTTCAGCGGCTTGGCATGGCGGCCGAGTATCGCGACGAAGAGACAGGCAACCATATTTTGCGCATGAGTCATACCTGTGCCTTATTGGCGAAGCAGATCGGTTGGGACCCGGTGCAGTGTGATCTGATACTGAATGCCAGCCCAATGCACGATATCGGTAAAATTGCCATTCCTGATGCCATCTTGCTGAAACCTGGTCGGTTTGAACCGGACGAGTGGGCGATCATGAAAAGCCATGCCACTGTTGGTGCCAGGCTTCTCGAAGGTGACGACAGCGACCTTATGTGCATGGCCCGGGACATTGCACTGACACACCATGAAAAATGGGACGGGAGTGGTTACCCCAGTGGATTGGCTGGTGACGCAATTCCCATGTCCGGTCGTATCGCCGCATTGTCCGACGTTTTCGATGCACTGACCTCCGTGAGGCCCTACAAGAAAGCCTGGTCCGTCGAAGCAGCAGTTGATCTGATTGAAGAGAATGCCGGGAAGCACTTTGACCCGGCTCTGGTTGAGGTCTTCATGCGTGAATTGCCGACAATTATTGAGATACGAAATCGCTATGCAGAGTGAGGGTGATTAGTCATAAAGTCGGTATGCAAATGCCCCCTGTAAGGATGTAACTGACAAGCATGCCCTGGCCAATGCCACATTTGACCTCCCTCCTGGAGCTCGGGTACTGTGTTCATCAGGCGCCCGACTAATGCCCTAAAGCAAGATTCGTCAAACGGTCATCGGTAACACAAGGTCTAGTCCGAGCTCTCTGGAAACCATAGGTTTACTTGCGGTTTCAGCTTCGTTTAAAACGCACGACAACTTCCTTCAAGTCGTTTGCGATTGTTGTCAATTCATCAACATTGGTGGAGGTCTCTTTGCCGGTATCGAGACAACTGTTCGCAAGATTGGCAATGTTGATGACTTGTTTGTTGACGTCCTCTGCAACATGGCTTTGTTCTTCCACCGCGGTAGCCATCTGATCTGTCATTGTCGCGATGTCGTGCATGGCTCGGGTAATCTCTTTCAGGGCGTCTTCCAATTTTTCAACCTTTTCAAGGCCCTTTTGTGCTTCCTCGTCGCCGGTTCGTGCTGCTGAAACAGCCTCATTGGATTTATGACTTAACTCGTTAATAATAGTGTGAATCTCCTTGGTGGAATCCTGAGTGCGCATTGCCAGGCTTCTGACTTCATCTGCCACTACGGCAAAGCCACGACCTTGTTCACCGGCACGGGCGGCTTCGATGGCCGCGTTGAGCGCCAGCAAATTGGTTTGTTCGGCTATCTGATCGATGATCTTGGCTGCACTGATGATACGGTTCGATTGCTCGGACAAGGCCGTGACGGCTGCACCTATACTTTTTACCGTTGCTCCCAGCTGGCTGATCGAGGTCATGGTGTTTTCGGCAATGCCTTCACCGTCGATCGCCAGGGTTCTGGATTCTTCTGCGCTTTGGGCCGTTCTGGTAACGTTGGCCGAGACGTCCTGGATGGCCGCTGTCATCTCGTTCATGGCCGTAGCAACGCTGTCGGTTTCCAGCTGCTGACTTTCCAGGTTTTCGCCGTTGACTCTGGCAAGATCGCCAACGGTATTGGCTTTGAGAACGAAATCGTTTGAAGCGTTTTCGATGCGAGTTAATACGGCATCGAGATGACTTTTTTCACTTTTCAAGGCAACACTGAGTTTGGCCAATCGCCCGATTTTGCTGTCATAGGTCATTTGTGCAATGGGGTGACTGAAGGCGTACGCCAGTTTATCCTCTATCACGCTATGGTATTGGCTGAGCTGTTTCAAGGCTAGAAAAGCCATCGCCGCAATTGGCACAAGCACCGCAACGGCTGCGAGGAAGGGCGATATCCAGATTCCTGCAACAAAGCCAACCAGAGCCAATAGCAGTAAGACGCCAAAAATTGGATCAAAGCGTCGCGTTGTATCTCGAATAACGGGTTGCTCGGCCTGTTTCTTGCCATTGAAAGCTGCGTATTTTACGTAGACCTTTTCAGCGCGCTTGACGTCTTCTCGTGTTGGGCAGCTTCGCACAGATTCGTAACCTATAACCGTCCCTTTTTCTGTTACCGGCGTGACGTAGGCATCCACCCAATAGTAATCACCGTTCTTGCAACGGTTCTTGACCAGGCCCATCCAGGGCTTGCCGGTTTGAAGGTGATCCCACATTACCTTGAACGCCACCTGAGGCATATCGGGGTGGCGAATCATGTTGTGCGGTTGGCCAATCAGTTCTTGTCGTTGATAACCGCTGACTCGGACAAACTCATCATTGCAATGCCGTATGATGCCTTTTAGGTCAGTGGAAGAAACCAGTTTTTCATTCTTAGAAAACAAAACTTCATTGTTGGTAACGGGTTCATTTTTGCGCATAAAGACCTCGCCAGCAATCTAGCTGTAAAAGAGTTTTCGGCACAATCACTGATACCTTTACTGGTCTCCGAGAGGGTGTCGTCTGTTTTGGATCAATGCCTCGACCTCCCTGGCGGGCAGAGGCCTGCTGAACAGGTACCCCTGGAAAAAGTCGCAACCTTGTGCTTTTAAAAACTGCCATTGTTCGCTGGTTTCTACGCCTTCAGCGACAACTTCGAGCTCCATGGCTTTTGCCAATGACAGAATGGATTGGACGATCTTGACGTCTTCCTCACCATTGGGTACATCGTCGACGAAGCTCTTGTCGATCTTCAGCTCACTGATCGGCAATTGTTTTAGATAGGCCAGGGAGGAATACCCCGTGCCAAAATCATCTAATGAGAAGGTCAGTCCGAGTTCTTTCAAATTACCCATCATACGGATGCTGGTTTCGATGGATTCAGCGACCGTACTCTCGGTGACCTCAAGAATGAGTGATCCAGGGTCAATGTCATGACGAGCCAGGGCCGATTTGACTTGCTCCAGAAAAGCATCAGACGCGAGCTGGTATTGACTTATGTTGATTGCCACTCGCCACTTCAGCTCGGGTGCCGTGGACTTCCAACGGACATAGTCTTCCATGGCCTTGTTCAGTACAAAATCACCAAGCTGTATGATCATCTGATGAGATTCAGCGATGGCGATGAATTCTTCTGGATTGATCCAGCCTTGCTCAGGGTGATTCCATCTGGCCAGAGCCTCAAGCCCTATCGTCAGGGATTCGCTGTTTACAACAGGCTGGTAGTGCACAGAAAGTTGTTTTTCTGCTATCGCATGTCGCAAATCGGCTTCGAGCTTCAATCGATTCAGAATGCGTTTTTCCATGTTGTGATTGAAGAAACAGACCCTGCTCTTGCCTGCCTGTTTCGCTTCGTACATGGCAATGTCGGCTTGCTTCATGATTTCATCTTTCAAGGTATTCTCACCTTTAAAGATGGTAATGCCAACACTGGCGGATGTTTTCAGACTTTGCCCCTCGATCAAATACGGTTGGGAGATCTGTGCGAGCACTCGATCTGATACAACTTTGGCGCGCTCCATGGCTTGCAACTGATCGGTTCCCAAAGACGTCAACAAGATACAAAATTCATCGCCACCAAGTCGAGCCGCTGTGTCGGCATGCCAGATACAGGATAAAATGCGTTGGCCCAGATCATTTAAAAGTACGTCACCCACTCTGTGGCCGAGCGAGTCGTTGATGTTCTTGAAGTCATCAAGATCAATGATCAACATCGCCGAGTAACTTTCTGAGCGACTGGTCAGGCTCATGACTTGCTGAATTCTGTCGTCCAGTAATCGACGATTTGCCAAATTTGTCAACGGGTCGTAGTAGGCCAACCGTTCTATTGCTATCTGCTGATCTCTGGAATCGGAGATATCCCTGATTAAAGCAACATAAAGTGATTCACCTTTGTCCACTGTCTCTGACACCGATATCTCCAGAGGAAAGAAGGTTCCATCTTGCCGCCTGCCGGTCAAGTCTCGGGTTCGTCCCATAATGCTGTGCTTGGGCTGGTTGACTCGATAGTCCTTCATATATGCATCGTGTTTATGAGCGTATTTTTTCGGCATCAGGACCTTGATGTTTTTGCCTATAAGCCAGTTTGGCGCATATCCGAATATTTTTTCCACCGCAGAATTACACAAGGATATTGTGCCGTGGACATTGGTAGTGACCAGCCCATCGACCATCGTCTCCAGAATAGCGTCCTGTAATCTCAGGCTATCTTCTCTTGCAAACTCGCTGCGCTTTTGTGAGTCGATATCGTTCTGAATCGCTAAAAATCCGCCAGGAATCCCTTGCTCGTTTTTCAATACGGAACAACTCAGCCTGATCCAGTAGGGCGTATTGTCACTGCGGTAGTTGATCAACTCGACGTCAAAGCCAGCTCGCTGCTTTAATTGGGAACTCATGAACTCAATGGTATTTGGATTGGTATCAGGCCCTTGCAAAAAAGACCCTGGTTTTTTCCCTACGACCTCATCGACAGTATAACCTGTGATATTTTCGAACGCCGAGTTAACCCATTCTATGCGACCTTCGAGATCTGAGATGACGATGCCATTGGAGGTTTGCCGGCTGACTTCTGACAATAATCGGCTTTGTTTATTGGCCCACTCGTAAGCTTCGCGTCGTCTGTTGGCATCCATGAACTGACCGATGGTGTTGAGCAATGGCTCCAGGAAAAGATAGTCCTCTTCCCGATAACCCTGTGGGCGATTGGCGAGAGCGAGAATGGCACATAGGGTTCCTTTGAACCGGATCGGAATTCCAATATAACAAGCCAGCCTTGGGTGGCCTGAGGGTAAACCTCCACGGCGAGGGTCCGTTTCCGGCGACCCGGAAATGAGATAATGTTCTTCGGCGAGCGTCGCACTGAGTAAATTGTTCGGATTTCTGAACTCCAGCTGCCCGTTAGCGTTCTTCAATTGGTCATCAAAAAAGCTATGATGCTCAGCAGTATTGCTGATGGCTCGAGCAATAATGTAAGGCTGCTGGTTTTCATATTGCACTTCACCGATCATCCCGTACTCACTGCTGGTCAGGGCGAGCAAATCATCCAACAAGGATTGATAGGCACCATCAGAGCTGCCTTCATCAATGAACAGTGATTGCGCATGCAAAATGGTCTTGTATAGAATGCGATTTTTAGTCAGTTCGACCTCTGTCTGCACCTCCTGTGAGATGTCCCTGATAAGAAGAACGACCTGGCTGTGGTCTACTGGTTTGATTCGGATCTCATAATAGGTGGGCCGCTCTGAGTCCAGTCGGTATTCAAAGGTTACTTGCTCCTGTGCATCCAGGGCCTGGTTTATGGCCGTGCTGACATTGTCAGCTAGGATTGTTGGCAGCACTTCTTGCAATGAGCGGTGAATCAGTTTTTCGGTTTTCAGCAAAGTCCCGGGGCGTTCGTTTGAGCCAATGAAGATTCCCTCTTTACTGACGATGAATACCATATCCGGCATTGCCAACAATGCTGTCTTGGCTTGTTCTTCTCGTAAAGCAACCTGTCTGATTTTGCTGCGAACGTCATCCTGGTGCAGTTGTTCTTCAACAATGCTGGCAAAGGCCGACAGTGTTTTTTGGTCTTCCGGAGGCAAAGAACGCGGTATTGGATCGATCAGGCACAGGGTACCCACATCGGAACCATCCATGGCGTGCAGTGGGACTCCGGCGTAAAAACGAATGTAGGGTGGGCCTGTCACCAAAGGATTGTTGGCAAAAGCAGGATTCTCGCGGGCATCTTCAACAATGTAGATCGCGTCCTGCTCAATCGCATGGGCACAAAAGGAGTGCGCCCTTGGCGTCTCACGAACGGCGAGGCCGGGGTGCGACTTGAACCATTGGCGATGTTCATCAACAAGCGAAACCAGGACGATCTCGCATTGGAACAACTGCTTCACCAGGCGCGTAATACGATCGTATCGCTCCTCTGGTGGTGTATCCAGAATGTTCAGCCCAGCGAGGCTGGCCAGCCTCTCCTGTTCTTTGCCTTTACTGCTCGACATCAGGGGGGGGGTGCCTTAAAGCACTGTAAACCAGGTAGTTGTATAGCAGTGATTCATAAAAGTTGCAAATAAAGGGGTTATTTGTGCCTAATTATCAAATATCCATATATTGTAATTCGACAAACCTTCTAATTTTTGTCGAAGTTTAAAGTTCACAGTGAAATTTGCCAGCAGATCCGCGACAACACGCCCGCTAAAAGTCGGCTATACTCTTGCCTTTAGTTTGTCATCTATCCGGTCCTGAAGAGGTCATAATGGTCGGTATGAAACGCCCCCTCCAGGGCCTAATGCTAGCAGTCGCCTGGAGCCTTGGCCTGCCTGTTTTGGCGGCCAATCTGCCCGAGTTTGTTTTGACCGACGATCAAGGGCAGCCATTGTCTGATGCGGTAGTCGTGATCAAACAGGCCGAAGGTGCGCCCCTTCCTGAGCCTGCAGATGCCGCTGTAGACCAGCTCAATCTGGCCTTTGTGCCAGAGGTGACGGTAGTTCAGGCTGGCGCCATGGTGCGTTTTCCCAATAGCGACGATACCCGCCATCACGTCTACTCCTTCTCGGATGCCAAAACCTTCGAAATACAGCTGTATCGCAGCGACGATGCCCCACCCATCGAGTTCGACAGAACCGGCCTGGTAGTGCTTGGCTGTAACATCCACGATGGCATGCGTGGCTTTATCTACGTGGTCGACAGTCATCTTTACGGTGTAACCGACGAGCATGGTCGGGTCACCTTGCCACCATTGACGGCACATGAAGGGGCTCAGGTAATGTTCTGGCATCCGCAAATGGCGGATGCACTGGAACTGCCGCTGATGTCATTGCCGAATGCACAGGGTTCCGAGCTGATCATCCCACTGCCGTTCACCTTTGAGGCCCCCGGCCAGAACCCGGCCGGTACCGACTTGCGCAACCGCCTGCAGAGGTTCCGTAGCAGTGGCTCTTAGGTTTCGCACCAGCCTGTTGCTGGTTTTCGTTTGTCTGCTGGGATTGACCCTGTCAGCGACGCTGTACTCTGTGATCAACGCGACCGACGCCAATGCCCGTGCCAATGCCGAACGTGAACTGGAAGTGGCCGAGCGAGTGGTGGAAACGCTGCTGGAGGATAACCGACGTCAACTGACGGACCGTACCACCCTGCTGGCCGAGGACTTTGGCTTCAAACAGGCCATTGCCACCAATGAAGAAGACACCATTATCAGCGTGCTCGCCAACCACGGCGACCGTATAGGTGCAGACCTGATCGTGCTCGCCGACACCCAGGGTGACATTCAGATCAGTACACACTACCTGCCCGCCATTGAGTCGCTGCGGGCTGAACTGGCTGGCAGTAGCAGCCCATTCGGCATGCTCATGATCGCCGAGGGGGCTGCCTACCAACTGGTGATGGTGCCGGTACGAGCACCACTGTTGATCGCCTGGGTGGGCATGGGCTTTGAACTGGATCAGGCACTGCTCGATGGTTTCCGTGAGATCACCAAAGCCGATATGACCTTGCTCTACCGGGAAACGGATTCAGGTCTGGCACAAATTCAGTCAACCCTGGCGACAGACTGGAGCAATTTGAATCGCGGAGCCACCATGCCGGCTGTACAACAGTCGTTGGAAGCACAGATAGTGGCCGACGGCTGGCTCAGCCGAGTGTCCTGGCCGCTGGATTCGGAGCAGCAACAACTGGCGCTGATGGTGTCTGTGTCACTGGATGAAGCATTGGCTGCTTACCAGCCGTTGCAGACTCGAATGTTGGTCATCGGGCTGATCGCCTTGTTGCTGGCGGCCCTGGCCACCGCCATTATCGCCCGACGCATCACCCGCCCCATAGGTGAACTGGTGCGCGCGGCCAGGCGCATCGGTCGGGGCGATTACAGTGCGCCCCTGACGCTGCAACGCAAGGACGAGTTCGGCGTCCTGGCCGACACCCTGAGCACCATGCAAGGCGCCATCAAGGAACGTGAACAGCAGATTGTCTATCAGGCCAGGCACGACCTGCTGACCGGCCTGCCCAATCGCGAACAGATCAGCGACACCCTGACCCACTGCCTGGCGCAACAGGGCCTCAACGGTCAGTTGGTATTGATCGAGTTGAGCAACTTCGAAGCCCTGTCCGATGTCTATGGTATGGCCGTACTGGACGAAGTTGTCGTCGAATTTGGTCACCGGCTTCAATGCCACTGCGGTCAGGGCGACCACCTCGGCCGAGTCGAGTCGAACGAGTTTCTGCTGTTGCTGCCATCCTCTGGCCTTCAGGCCCAGGATGACCTGATCAACAACCTGGTGGCCCTCTTTGACGAGCCCATTCAGGTGAACGACATCGCCATCAAGGCCGACGTGCGGCTGGGCCTGCTGCGCTGCCCGGCTCAGGCAGACAACGCCGACGATGCCCTACGCCGGGCGCACATCGCTCTCAGTGACGCCCGCAAAGAGGGTATACGCTGGCAGCTCTATAAAGACGGTCGCGATACCAGCCACTTGCGTACCTTGCAGGTGACCCATCGCTTGCAGCAGGCCATCGCCCAGGGCGGTTTTCAGTTGCTGTATCAGCCGCAGTACAACATGGCGCGCGGCATCATTCACAGTTGCGAAGCACTGATTCGCTGGCGTGACGACGAACTGGGCCCCATGTTCCCGGATGAGTTTATTCCCCTGGCGGAGCAATCCGGCGTCATTACCCGCATCACCGAATGGGTGATAAACGAAGCACTAACGCAGATGCAACGCTGGCAACAGGAAGGGTTGGACATGGGCGTCAGCATCAACCTCTCGGCGCACGACATCCTGGCGACGGACTTTATCGAGGGCCTGATCGACCGAATCGAGCAGGAAGGCATCCGCAAGGATCGGTTGATACTGGAGATCACCGAAAGCGCCATGATGACTGACACCCAGAAAGCTTTGCAAAACCTGAAGCGTCTATATGACGCCGGCTTCTTCCTGGCCATGGACGACTTCGGTACCGGCTTTTCCTCCCTGGCGCAATTGAAACGCATGCCGATTCATGAACTCAAGATCGACAAATCCTTCGTGCTGCAAATGGACACCGACCAGGACGACCAGCGCATTGTGCTGTCCACCATCGAAATGGCACACCACCTGGGCCTCAGCGTTATCGCAGAGGGCGTTGAAAACGAAGCCTCACTCAACCTGCTGAGAGATATGGGCTGCAATGCGGCCCAGGGCTACTATTTCAGCAAGCCGATGCCGCTGGACGAACTGAAAGCCTGGGTTCAGGCTTTTCATCAACAGGAGAACACCCATGCGTAGTCTGATCTTCGTGATCTGTGCACTGATGGCCAGCCACAGTGTTGCGGCCAGTCGCATCCTGGCCACCTCCGGCCTCACCCAGATCGAGGGTGCGGCAGGCGGCGGTCTGGTACCCTGGGCCGTCATCGGCGGTTATGGCAGTACGAGCGAGTGGGCCGCTGCGGCTTCGCTCAGCCGGACCGTCGTCAGCGATTTTCGATTGGGTACTGCCGCCGTCACCGGTGGCTTCGATAACCGCCTCGAACTCAGTTTTGCGCAGCAAACCCTGCAAGTAGAAAGCCTCGCCGAAGCCCTGGGCACAACGCCAGTGGATTCCGTTATCGAGCAACACGTCTTTGGCGTAAAAGCCCGGTTATATGGCGACCTGATCTACGGCCACTGGCCGCAAATGAGCGTTGGTATACAACACAAGATCAACCTCAACGATGGCGTAGGCACCTTCCTCGGAGCAGACCGGGGCTACGGTACCGATTACTACTTCAGCGCCAGCAAACTCTATCTCCACGCCCTGTTCGAACGTAACCTGTTACTTAACGGGACGCTGCGCTACACCGACGCCAACCAGACCGGCCTGCTCGGTTTTGGCGACGAGAGCGGCACGGACTATCAATTCATGGTAGAGGCCAGCGCAGGCCTCCTGCTGACGCCCGAATGGGCTGTCGGCGCTGAATACCGACAAAAACCGGACCGCCTCGGAACCCAGGAGGACGACTGGATTGATGTCTTCGTCGCCTGGTTTCCGAACAAACGCCTCGCCGTCGCCGCAGCCTGGGTTGACCTCGGCAACATAGCGCTCTGGGATGACCAGCAAGGCTGGTACCTGTCTGTACAGATTACGAATTGAGGGCCCCAACCATGAAAACCCTGTCGATCCTCTTGCTGGCACTCATACTCAGCGCCTGTGCCAACAACCCGACCAATCGAATGATCAGTGGTGATGTAACTCTATACGAGCGCCTGGGCGAACTGGAAGGCATCACCACGGTAGTCGATAACCTCCTTTTCGAGCTGGGCGACAATAACCTCCTGCTGCCATACTTCGCCGAGACCAACATAGATCGCTTCCGAGAAAAGCTGATAGAGCAGTTATGCAACGTCAGCGACGGCCCTTGCGAATACACGGGTGATTCGATGGTGGACACCCACGCAGGCATGGAGATGGACGATCGTCACTTCAATTCACTGGTAACGGATCTGGTCAAAGCCATGACCGATGCCAAGGTACCCGTAGGTGCCCAGAACGACCTCCTGGCCAGGTTGGCCCCCATGTACGATGAGGTAGTAAACGCCCGTCGCTACCGAGACGATGAGTCACTGACACCTCGGTTCTGATGGCTTAATGTGATGTTCGACGGAATACGAGCCTGCTACCGGGAATACTCCCGAGTGGTCGCCACATGAGGTTATAACCCGAGCCTGCCACCGGGTACATGCCCGGGCGGGACGCTGCAAGTACGTCCATGTAAGCTCGGCGGTAGCCTTCCATGGCTACCGACGACCGCCCAAACATGCACCCGGTACCATGCTCTAGCCAATGAGGGGCAATCCGCATATCCTTTAAACATGGGGTTGGATTCTAATTGTGCATTACGGACTAGGGATCGATGCCGGGTATACCCTGCCGGGGGAGTCCGCAACAAGGATGTTGCGGGCTAGCCTACATGGATGTATTGAGTGGGCGGCATCCCGCACGACCCCGGAGGGGTATACCCGGTAGCGATTCCGGGTTTCTGCCACGAAAGACTACAATGATGATAAAGACAATAAGGTAAGCATTATGGCTGACCCACGTGGTCTGGATGCCTGGCTGAAATTGATCGCCAAGCAGGAACTGCCCTCACTGGACACCGTCATCAAAGCGATCTGTGATCTCAGTGATGACGACGACAGCAATGCTGATGACTTGACGCAGATTATACTGCGCGACGCCGATTTGACCTCCCAGGTATTGAAGGTCGCCAACTCGGTGCACTACAACCGCTCCTACAGCCCCATCAAAACCGTCTCCCGTGCCATCGTGCAGATAGGTTATGTTGATCTTAAAAACATCGCCCTCGCCTCAAGTTTGATTGACGCCTTTCTGGGTGGCAAACCTCGTGAAATGCTCATCCAGCGATTGGCAAGGTCCTTTCATGCTGCGGTTCAGGCGCGAGCGATGGCGCGTGAACTGAGTATAGTGGACAGCGAAGAGGTGTTTATTGGTGCCCTGTTGCGCCACGTTGCCGAGCTGGCATTGTTGGCGACTGGCCGAACGGTCGCCGAGCGTTTTATTCGTGAGCGAGACGAACATCCGGATCAGGAACACAGCTTGGCACTGGAGCATCTGGGTGTTGGCATCAGTACCCTTAACAAAGCATTGATCAAGGAGTGGGGGCTGGGTGCCCTGGTGCAACAGGCCGCCGAACAGCCCGACAGCAAGGACCCGAAGATTCAGGCTATCAGTCTCGGCTCGCGCATCAGCTTGACCGTGCATAAGGGTATGGGCCACACCGACATGCAACAACTCTGCGTTAGCGTCAGCCAGTTGCTCGGCAAGTCGGTTGCTGAGGTGCAGGAGTTGATTGTGCTTAATGCGGAAGAAGCCTCTTCGGTGGCAGCAACCTACGGTGCCGAGCGCTTGTTACCCGCCATGCCCAATCACGAAACGCTGACCCAGGGTGAAGCTGCGCCGGAAAAAACGGATCACGATTTTCAGCGTTACATGAACCGCATCAGCGAAGCCATTATGGATGGCGATAGCCTGTCGCGGCTGTTGCAACTGAGTGTGCAGGCACTGAACCTGGGTTCCGGTTTCAAACGAGTGGCGGTGAGCCTGCTATCGGTTCAGGCGAAAACCCTGGAACCTGCCATTGTTTATGGTGAAGGTGGCAATGGCTGGCGAGATAGCCTGAAGCTGGATTTGAATAAATTGCGCAAGGGCGAATCTCTGCACGATTTCTTGCAGCTGCAAGAGGCCGTCTGGTTTCAGGCAGCAGGGGGGCAGGGTGCCACCGGTGTGCTGAATGATCTCGCTGATGGAGGCGATGTTATGCTGGCACCCATGCGCACTCGAGAGCGACTATTGGGTGTGATCTACGCAGATGCCATGGGCGGTGGTTTGAGCAAGCGTCAGTATGAGGAGTTTCAGTTGATCGCCAATCAGGTCAACCTCTACTTGCAGTTTCACTCACCAGCATCAGGTTGAGGAGAGGGGGTTTCGACCTGCTGTGAACGCTCCAGGCGACGCCAAAGCCGGTTGACTGCCGTCTTGTTGACCAGGGTGCATCGGTACATGCGAATGTCCAGCGGCGCGTGCCAGCGCTCACCACCGCAGATCAGCAATTGCCCCTCGGCCAGTTCCCGCTCAATGCACAGTTGCGGTATCCAGGCGACACCGGCGCCCTGCAATGCCATCCCTTTCAGACCTTCGGCCATGGCGGTTTCGTAGCGGGTGTGCAGGCGCATGGTCAGGGGGTCGTTCTTCAGCATCAGTCTCAACGTGCGACCGAGAAAAGCGCCAGGCGTATAGGCCAGTAACGGAATGCGCTCGTCACTCGGTGAGTTCAAATCAAACTTCGGCAAGGTTGTGCCTGGCAAGGGCGCACAGACGGGCAGCAAGGTGGTCTGTGCCAGCGACAGGGAAGGGAAGTCGCGTGCATCCAGTTGCAGCGTCGCAAAGGAATCGAAATAGACCTGCAACAGGTCGCAACGCCCTTCGCGCAGCGCATGCACGCCTTCCTCCACATTCATCGCCACCAGGCGCATCGACCAGTCCTTGAGCAGGTCCTCCTGCTGGCTGACCCAGTTCGGGAAAAAGCCGAAAGCCAATGAATGGGCCGCAGCCACGCGCAAGATCTGCTGCCGATTAGGGTGCAGGCCACGCAAGCGACCCACCGTATCATGAAGCTGTGACATCACATCGCGAGCCGTGATCAGGAACAACTGCCCCTCGGCCGTCAACTGAATGGGTGTGGTTGAGCGATCCACCAGGGTGACATCAAGAGCCGCCTCCAGCGCCTTGATCCGACGGCTGAAAGCAGGCTGGGTAACATGACGTCGCTCCGCAGCCAGAGAAAAACTGTGGGTTTTGGCCAGTGCCAGAAAGTCTTCCAGCCAGCGAGTTTCAAAGTCCATCCGGTCAGCACCCTATGGTATGCAATATATGCATACTATAGCCGAAATCGGCATTGGTCAGTCAAGTCGTGATGCAGGCAGAATGGCGCATTCTTTCCAACCAGCAGCGAGTGCAATAACCTCATCATGACCCAGACAGCGTCCAGCGTCGACCAAAGCCAGCCTAACCCAGTCCGCATTGAAAAAGACCTCCTCGGCGAATGCCCGGTCCCCCTTGATGCCTACTACGGCGTGCAAACCCAGCGCGCTGTCGACAACTTTGCCCTGACCGGGGTGTTGCTGTCTCACTTCCCGAAACTGATCATTGGTCTCGCCATGGTCAAAAAGGCCGCCGCCCATGCCAACGCCGACCTCGGCCTGCTAGAAGCCAGGCGCAACGAAGCCATTCAATACGCCTGTGATCGCATCATCGCCGGGGAGTTTCACGACCAATTTGTAGTCGACATGATCCAGGGCGGGGCGGGCACCTCGACCAACATGAACGCCAACGAAGTCATTGCCAATATTGGTCTGGAATACCTGGGTCATGCAAAGGGCGCATACAAGTACCTGCACCCCAACAACGACGTCAACATGTCCCAGTCGACGAACGACGCCTACCCGACCGCTATACGCGTCGGATTGCAACTCTCCCATGCCGAACTGGTCGACAGCCTCGCCTTGTTGCGCGATGCCTTTGCCGACAAACGGGACGAGTTTGCTGATGTCATCAAGATGGGCCGCACCCAACTGCAGGATGCTGTGCCGATGACCATGGGCCAGGAGTTTGGCGCCTTCGCCACCACCCTGGGCGAAGACATCGACCGCATTGCCGGCAACTTTGACTTGCTGCGTGAGGTCAACCTCGGTGGCACCGCCATCGGTACCGGCATCAACGCCCACCCGCGCTACGCCAACCTGGCGGTCGAGCATCTGTCTCGCGTCTGCGGGCACCGCATGCGACTGGCCAATGACCTGATCGAAGCAACCTCCGACATGGGTGCCTTCGTGCTGTTCTCGGGCATGACCAAGCGTCTGGCGGTGAAACTTTCGAAAATCTGTAACGACCTGCGCCTGCTGTCGAGCGGGCCACGAACCGGTTTCAATGAAATCAACCTGCCTGCTCGCCAGCCCGGCTCTTCCATCATGCCCGGCAAGGTCAACCCGGTGATTCCCGAAGCGGTCAACCAGGTGGCCTATCAGGTTATCGGCAACGACCTGGCCATCACCATGGCGGCAGAAAACGGCCAGCTTCAGCTCAACGTCATGGAACCGCTGATCGCCTACAAGATCCTGGAATCCATGCGCCTGCTGCGCCGCGCCATGGACATGCTGCGCGAGCGCTGTGTGGTCGGCATCACCGCCAACCGCGAGCGTTGCAGCGAGCTGGTGCACCACTCCATTGGCCTGATCACCGCACTGAACCCCTACATCGGTTACGACAACGCCACACGCATTGCCAAAACCGCCCTGGCCAATGGCCAGAGCGTGGTTACTTTGGTGATGGAAGAAGGCCTGCTTGAACCCGAACAACTCGCCGAGATCCTGAGGCCAGAAAGAATGGTGGGTCCGCGTGCGCCAGATGCAGCGCACGCTGTTTAGTGGTAGCCGACGCGGACCACCTCCACAGAGCTTAGCTATCAGGCTTCCTTCTCTTCCTCACGCCCGTCAGCATGGCGGG
This sequence comes from Saccharospirillum sp., assembly GCA_022565595.1. Lineage (GTDB taxonomy): Bacteria > Pseudomonadota > Gammaproteobacteria > Pseudomonadales > Natronospirillaceae > Saccharospirillum. The sequence goes on from JAIUML010000017.1 coordinate 62,544, forward strand.
CAAAACGCCCACGCGGGCGGTCGTGTACCTGATCGTAGCGGGGCCATGGCCAGCCGCCGAACTCGTCCCGACGGAAGTCTTCAAAGGCTTCGCGAATCTCGGCTTCGGTGTTCATCACAAAGGGGCCGTGCTTCGCCACCGGCTCACCAATGGGTTTGCCTTGCAGTAACAGGCAGCAGGCACCCTTGGCACCGGCCTTCAGCGCCATGGCGACATCCGACTGCAACTGAGCGCCCTGGCGCGGCTTGAGCTTGCGATCTGCCAGCGTCAGTTGGTCGCCCTCGTAAAAATAAAGCACCCGGTTCACACCCGGCAGCGCAGCCGGCAATGTCCATTGAGCGTCAGCGTCCATCTCGATCACCCAAACGGCGACATCGTTGGCCGGGTCTGCCGCCCAGGAATCCGGTGGGGGCGACGGGGCGCGCTCGCCCGCCAGTTCGCCGGCGACCACAGTGACCAGGGTGTTGCGGCCAGCAGTGTCTGTCTGGGTAAGCCTGGGAATGTCTTCCCGCCACAGCATGGCAAAGTGCGGTTCGGCCATTTTTGCCTTGGCCGGCAGGTTGATCCAGATCTGGAACAGCTCCATCGGGTTCGGCTTCGAATCGCTGATCAGCGGAAACATCTCCGAGTGCTGTACACCCTTGCCCGCAGTCATCCACTGGGTATCGCCACCGCCGTAGCGACCGGCGGCACCCAGCGAGTCGGCATGGTCGACATAGCCTTCCGTCACCACCGTAATGGTTTCGAAGCCCCGGTGTGGGTGAGCGGGAAAGCCGGGCACCGTGTCCCCGTGGTACATGCGCCAGTCCTGACTCCAGTCAAAATCCTGGCCCATTTGCCGGCCTGCCAGAGAAGCCTTTGGGCCCATCTGTTCGTTACCCACGGGGTAGGCGTCGTTGTGGTGCACGCAAAACAGAAAGGGGTCTGCGGTTTGCCAGGGGAAGCCCAGGTCAACTACAGCTAATATGGCGTCGCTGCTCATGCGGTTGTGCTCCTGATGGATGTAGTGTCATAGGTTGGGGTTCGGTGAAGGCTAAACAATCGGATCAATGTTGACCTTTTGTTTCTCTACAGTTAACGATCAGGGTTAAACCAAAGCTCGCTGCGCTCAAGAGGTGTTTGTTCTGGAAGAAGTGGGTTCACCAGGGGGATAATCGTCCTTTGATCGAGAGTGGCTTGTACAATAGCTTCTCGATGCCACTCGAAAAAAAGTTGATCAAAGCTGCCGTCTGCAATCATTGCTTCCAGGCCAGATTCAATGGCGTTGTACAAGGCATCGTTTTGGTGAGAGACAAAAAAGTACACCGCTGCAGGGTAATAGATTGCCAGATAAGGTGAGACTATTATGCCAGAATCAGCGTGGTACTCTGCTTCGTCCCATATTTCCAGAATGGACCTAGGGAAGTAATCGAATCTGCGTTGAGCCAGCATTCTGAACAGCAGGGAGTAGCTTGCAACCCCTTCAACGGGCAAACCGTTATGGAGCAGAATACCCGTGTCCGGCCAATCATGTCCTTGCCCGGCAACCAGATTTTGCAAATCCGACAAGCTGTCTACATCTGCCAAAGCCTGTTCGCTTGTCTGTTCAACCAGGGGCAGCCGCCAGCCTATAAGCCCCTTGAACAGAGGAATGCGAATGGGTCTCAGCATCGATTCACGGTCGTCGGATGTCATTGTCCATATCACATCCAGCAGTTGTCCCCTTGCGATTTCTGTCATGGCTCGGTTCTGGAATAGCCATTCTTCGGTGGGTTCCAGGGAAAAGGCAACACCAGAGCGCTGCAGTGCTGCTTCCAGCAGAGTCAGGGGGTAGTTGGAGCGCTGGTCCTCTGCAGCCGCTGGTGCGTTGTAACGCACAACCATGTTCTCGGCAATTGCCAAGGTGCTAAGTAAAAACCCGCTCAACAACAGCGGTATTAACCTTGTCGACAGTGCCAAAGGAGCTATCCATCAATGGTTTCAGGGGAGTATAGGCAATCAGAATGGTATTAACCAACAGCCTGGCTTTTTGGCGAGAACGAAACCTGATATCTTGCTAATATAGTGGAATGGGTCTTGCCCCGGTATCTCCTTAAGGGAATTGCATGGAAAACCTCTACATAGCCCGACAACCCATATACGACCGTCAACTGAAGGTGATCGGCTATGAATTGTTGTATCGGGACAGCGACACCGATCGAGCCGTCTTCAGTGATGGCGATCTGGCGTCCAGTCAGGCCATTCTGAACTCCTTCTTACATATTGGCATCGATAACCTCACCGGCAGCGCCCTGGTATTCATCAATCTTCCGGAGGGCTTTATCACCAAAGAGGCGCTCACTCCCATGTTCCGGGAACAGTGTGTGCTCGAGGTATTGGAGAATGTGGAGCCGACAGAGGAAGTCATTGCTGGCGTCAAACGACTGAAAGAATTGGGCTTCAAGATAGCGCTCGATGATTTCGAGTATCAGGATAAATTCCGGCCGCTGATGAAACTGGCAGATTTCATCAAGGTCGATGTGCTGGGCAAGGATAAGCGCCAGTTGACTCGAGAAGTCACCTTTCTACGCGCCATGTCTGTCAAACTCATCGCCGAGAAAGTCGAAACGCAGGAGATGAAGCAGCTCTGTGAGGAGTTGGGTTTCGATTATTTCCAGGGCTATTTTTTCTGTCGACCGCAAACCCTGACACACCGCAACGTGGCGGCCAACAAGGCCGTGGTTCTCAACCTGATCGCCAAACTGCAACAGGATGACACCAGCCTCGAAGAGGTCGAACGCATACTCGCCCAGGATGTGGCGTTGTCCTACAAGCTGTTGCGTTACATCAACAGCGCTGCTTTCAGTCTGCGCCGTGAGGTCGAGTCAATCAAGGACGCCATTATACTGCTTGGCCTGGATAACGTGCGCAACTGGCTGACGCTGATTGTGATGACGCGGCTCGACAAGAGCAAACCGCGCGAACTGATCGTTGTCGCCATGATCCGGGCACGCATGTGCGAACTGCTGGCCGAGGATTCACACCCGGAGTTCAGCCGGCAGATGTTCATTATTGGTCTGTTTTCGGTGCTGGATGCCCTGATGGACCAGCCCATGATTGACCTTCTGGACACCGTTATCCTGAGCACACCCATCAAACTGGCGCTTCTTGAACATGCAGGCCCTCAGGGGGCTGTGTTAAACACCGTTTTGGCCTATGAGCGTATGGATTCCCAGCGTTTAGCTGAATCTGAATTCGAACCACAGGTCATATCCTCTGCCTATTTTGAGGCGGTCAAGTGGGCCGATCAGAGCCTGCATATGCTGATTTAGGGCCGATCTGCCCCGATCAATTAAAAACAAAAAGCGAAATAAAAAGGATTCGCTCATGCCTACACTGCGCTTGTTACCTTCTGTATTGTCTTTCTGGTGGCTCATTTTATTTGCTCCCTTTACTGTGAATGCGGCCAGTTTTGACTGCTCGGCTGACCTCACAGCTACGGAGGAACGCATCTGCACCAACCCGGAGTTGTCTGCCCTGGATAGCGAACTGGGGGAGCTTTACCAGAGCCTGAGGGATGATCTGTCGTCATCCGACCAGGAGTCTTTGCGTGCAGAGCAGCGCCTATGGTTGCAGCAGCGCAATGATTGCGCGGATGAAATCTGTTTGCTGGCGACCTACAAAACCCGACTGGCCGAATTAAACCAACAGTGGCTGGCACTGCAATACGAAGGCCAGGCCGTGACTGTCGTCTCGGTTCAGGAGGAAGGCTGGGACAACGCAGCGGCCCTGGTGGTACGCCTTAATGTCCCCGTAGATGCCAATGCCGACTGGCGACAGTTCCTTAGAGTTACCCGCGCCGGTGAAGCGGAGCCACAGGACCTCTGGTTGCTGGACGAAAGCGGCAGGGCACTGATCTATCCCTTTGTAGAACCCAGCACCGACTATAGAATCCAGATTCAACCAGGCTTGCCAGCCATCAATGGCAATAGACTGATTCCGGCTGGCCAACACAACCTGACGACAAGGCGTACTGAGCCCTCCTTCAGTTTTACCAGCAGTGGCCAGGTGCTTTCGACTGCATTGAGCCGAGCCCTGCCGGTCACCACCCTGAATATAGACGCCGTCGAGGTCGATTTTTTCCGCATAGACCCGGAGCGTATCAGTCAGTGGAGCAGTTACACCAATAATCAGCGTCGCTATTACTACCAACTGGAAGGTTTTACTCGAGCCAACCCCCTGGTCTACAGCGCGCGTTTCCAGATCGATCACCGCCGCAATCAACGCACCACTACGAACCTCGATCTGAGTGAGATAGCAGAGCTCGATGACGTCGGTGCCTACCTGGCGGTGCTACGCCAGCCCGGGCGCTATGAATACGCCCTGCAGACGGCTTTTTTTACGGTCAGTGACATCGGCGTACAGGTGCGGCGTCAGGCCGACCAGATGCGGGTCTACACCCGCTCCATCGTCAGCGGTGACGTGCGCTCGGATGTGGTCGTCGAACTCTATGGTAGCGATGGCCTGGTCGCCAGTTCAGAAGTCTCGGAGACAGGGGAGGCCGTGTTCGGCCATTATCACCAGCAGGGCCACACCCTGCTGGCCCGACAGGGCGAAGAGTTGACGGTGCTGCGTTACGATCGTAACCCCCTGGATTTATCCGGCTACGATAACGCCACCACCCGACACAGCGCCCAGCAGGTATTTGCCTGGGGGCCGAGAGACCTGTATCGACCGGGTGAGTCGGTCGAGGTATCGGCCTTGTTGAGAGACTATGACGGCGTCGCTCAGGCTTCGCTGCCGATCCAGGCGCAGCTATTCGACGCCAGTGGCAACCAGGCCTTTGTGCGCACCCTGCACCCCGAGGCCTCTGGTCGCTACCGTTTCCGATTTGATCTGGAAACCAGTTCGCCAACCGGCGGCTGGCGGCTGCAGTACCGTATACCCGGTCAGTCGGCCTTGCTGCACGAGTACCGTTTCTCGGTAGAAGAGTTCCTGCCGGAGCGCATGAGCCTGACCCTGTTCGACGGCGATGTCAGCCAACGGCACCGCTTTGCCAGTAAAGACAGCATCGCCTTGCCGGTGCAGGGCGACTATCTCTACGGAGCGCCGGCGGCCGGTAACCGGCTGGATGGTTTTGTCATCGCCGAACTGGATCGCCACCCCTTTGAGCGCTGGTCCGGTTATTACTTCGGTATCGATGGTGAATCCCTGTCGACGACTCGGCTCAACCTGACCCCTCAAATTCTGGACGCTGAGGGGTATGCGGAGATTCCGTTGCCGGTCAGTCATTGGTCCCAGGTGCAATCGCCGCTGGCGCTGACGGCCAACATCAGCCTCTACGAAAGTGGTGGCCGACCGGTTACGCGCCGCGCTACCGTGACCAATATCCTGGCCGAGCAATTGGTCGGGCTTGAACCGCAATTTCGTGGCCGCCCAGGCAACAACAGCCGGGTCGCTTTTAATGCCATTCTGACCAACGCTGAAGGCGAGCGACTTGAAGGCTCGAATTACCGCGTCAGCCTGATTCGCGAAGACCGCAATTACTACTGGACCTACAGCGACAATGAAGGCTGGCGCTGGCATTACGACCCTCTGAACTACGAAGTCTTTGGCGGCCGTCTCGACTTCGATGCACAAAGCCCCACCCGAATAGATGTACCGGTAGAGTGGGGCAACTACCGGCTTGAGGTACGGGATGCGGAAAACCGCTTGCAGAACCGCTACCGTTTCAGCACTCGCTGGAGTGGCTGGAGCCGAGTCAGTGATGACTCACTGCGGCCAGACCAGGTGTTGATCGCCTTTGAAGACAGCCAGTACCAGCCAGGCGATACGGCAACCGCCCACCTGACACCCCCAACCGATGGCCTGGCCCGTATCACCGTCGAAAGTAACGAGGCCGTTTACTGGCACGACCTGGTGCAACTGGAAGCCGCCGGTACCGAACTGCAATTGCCCATTGGTGAAAACTGGAACCGTCACGACCTTTACCTGACGGTAACCCTACTGACGCCGGGCGACATGACACACTCCGTTGCACCCAAACGCTCCCTGGGCCTCGCCCACCTGCCCATCGAACGCGCCGATGCGCGCCTCGAGCTGGAACTGAGGGTGCCCGAGCGCAGCCAGCCAAGGCAGGCACTGATGGCCGAACTGGAACTGAGCGGTGAGTGGTCGAGCGACGAACCCATCTGGGTCAGTGTTGCCGCTGTCGATGTGGGGGTGTTGAACATTACCCGCTTCCAGACGCCAGACCCGGCCGCTTATTTCTATGGCGCACGCCGCTACGACTATCAACTGTACGATATCTACGGCCAGATCATCGAGAACGCCGGCTTCGCCACCAGCCGACAGCGTTTTGGCGGCGGCTTTGAAGCAAGCGAGGCAGAGCTGGCTCGAGGCGGGCAACGGCCCGACAGCGAAGTACAGATCGTCTCGCTACAGGCCCAACCGGTGCAGTTCGACGAAGATGGCCGAGCCTTCGTCAGCCTGGCAGTCCCCGACTTCAACGGCCGCCTGCGCTGGATGGCTGTTGCCTGGAGTGACCGCAGCTATGGTTCCGCCGAAGCCGAAACCCGGGTGGCGGACCCGCTGATCGCTCAACTTTCCCGGCCTCGCTTTATGGCATTGGGCGATGAATCCCGCCTGACGCTCGACCTGGTCAACCAGAGTGAAGCCCCCCAGGAGATCTCCCTGGAGCTGACAGCCAGCGGCGGCCTGATACCCCAGCAATGGTACGAGAGCCTGACTCTGGAAGAAGGCGAGCGGCAAGTACTGACCTTCCCGGTGCATGCCATGGCGCTGGAGCCGGGCGACATATCGCTGCGCATCGTCAACGATGACCGGGATCAGTTGATCGATATTGATCGCCAATGGCGGCTGGGCATCCGCTCGGCCTACCCCTCGATCACCCGCAAATTGCAAAGCGTGATTGAGCCCGGCAGCCTCTGGCAACCCGAGCTGGAACTGGCGGACCTGATCAACAGTACCGTTCAAGGGCAACTGATCATCGCCGACCGGCCGCCCATTGATCTGGCCAGCCATTTCGATGCCCTGCTGCGCTACCCCTACGGGTGCACCGAACAGACCACCAGCGCGGCCTTTCCCTGGGTGTGGATGACGCCCAACCTGGCCGACCAACTGGGCGTGCGCGAAGGCATTGAACATCGCCTGAGGGCGGGTTTCACCGAAGGCTTGCGCCGCGAACAACTTGAGCATGGCGTCAGCCGGGTGCTGGCACGCCAGACCGGCAATGGCGGCTTTGGGCTCTGGAGCAACAGCGATGGTGAGACCTATTGGCTCAGTGTGTACGCGACGGATTTCCTGGTTGAAGCCCAAAAAGTGGGCACGCCGGTGCCAAGTGCCGACCTCGATCGAGCACTGAACCGCCTCGACGCCTATTTGCGTGAGCAGGTTCAGGTCAATGAGCGCTGGTCGGACAATGCCAGCTACTACAGCCTGGCCACACGCGCTTACGCCGCCTATGTACTGGCCCGTTCCGGCAAAGCCCGCCTGCCGGATTTGCGCCGGTTGCACAGCCGTATGGAAGGCCGACTCGACCAAAGCGGCTTGCCCTGGGCACACCTCGGCTATGCCCTGCAGCAGGCGGGCGACCCGGTTCTGGCAGAGGCTGCGCTGCAGTTGGCCTCCGATCTGGATGACCCGGAAGGTGTTTACTACGGTGACTATGGCAGCGGCCTGCGCGACAACGCCCTCACCATCGCCGTTCTGGCCCGCGCTGGCATTGCGGATTCGGACCGACTGTTGCGCCTCTTCGATCAGGTCAAGGAACGGCGTTGGCTCAGCACCCAGGAGCGTAACGCCCTGTTCCAGGCGGCCATGGCGTCTTCGTTTGGCCGAGACGAACCCTGGAGCGGCCGAATTCTGGCCGCCGACTTCGAGCAGACGCTGAGCCAGACTGACGCCTTCCGCACCCTGCTGGATTTCGACCAGATGGCGTCGCTGCACAGCATCGAAGCCCAGGACGACACCCTCTACGTCAGCCTGGAGTGGATCGGCGAGAGTCTGGAGCCGCCAGAGCCGGTGCAGAACAGCCTCTGGATTCAGCGAGATCTCTATGATCTGGACGGCCAGCCGACTAGCCTGGGAAGGCTGGAAACCGGATCACTCGTTATAGTGCGCCTGACCGTTGGTGCCGAACGCTCGATTCCTGATGGTCTGGTGGTCGACTTCCTGCCCGCTGGCCTGGAGCTCGAAAACCCGAACCTGGCTCAGGCTTCGGTCGACATCGCCCAATTGAGTGTTGAGGGTGAACCACTCGGAGACTGGCGTTCCGCCCAGGGCATTCGCCATGTCGAATACCGGGATGATCGTTTCGTCGCTGCCGTAGAACTGGGGCAATATTATCGGACCCAACTCTACTACCTGGCTCGAGCAGTAACGCCGGGCGAATACCGCATACCACCTGCCTTTGTAGAAGACATGTACCGGCCCTACTACCACGCCATCGGCAGTGAGACAGGGGTTCTGGTCGTCACCGGACAGAATGACTGATGCCATGGTGCTAGCCTGGCGTCGCCGCTATTGGCTGGCCTTGCCATTACTGTTCTGGGCACTGTGGCAGGGCACCTTTTGGTTGCTCGATGCCTGGTCGCCGGTCGACCTGGCACCGCGCAGCCAGACCCAGGTGGTCGTTGACCGCCATGGCGAGCCACTGCGCCACTTTGCCGACGACCAGGGCGTGTGGCGCTACCCGGTCAGCCTGGAGCAGGTCTCGCCCAATTACCTGGCTGCCCTGGTCGCCTATGAAGACCGCTGGTTCTACCACCACCCGGGCATCAACCCCCTGGCACTGGTGCGCGCTGCCGGCCAGTGGGCACGCCATGGGCGCATCGTCTCTGGCGGCTCCACCCTTACCATGCAGGTGGCACGCATACGCTACCCAACCGAGGGCCGCTGGTCCGGCAAGTTGCAGCAACTGGCGCGCGCCCTGCAACTGGAGCGCCATTACAGCAAGGACGAGATTCTTGCCTACTACCTGAACCACGCCCCCTTTGGTGGCCCCTATGAAGGCATCGAAGCCGCCAGCCGCAGCTATTTTGGCCACTCGGCAGAACTATTGACCGATGCCCAGGCTGCCTTGCTTGCCGGTTTGCCTCAGGCCCCCAGCCTGTACCGACCAGACCGCTTCCCGGAAAGGGCTCAACAACAGCGCGACAAGGTGCTGGAACGCCTCGTCCGCTACGGAGTGATGACCGAGGCTCAGAGCGAGCAGGCCCGGCTGGAACCAATACTGGCAGAGCGCAGGGCACCGCCGCTTGTTGCCCCCTTGCTGGCACGCCGCCTGGCACCCACTGCCCCGGCGGATGGCCTGGTTCACACCTATATTCAACGCGACCTGCAACAGGATATAGAGCGCCTGACTCGGGATCTGGATCCCAGCCTTCCAGCCGGTGCCTCTGTAGCTGTACTGGTTATGGCGCATGGCAGCGGCGAAGTGATCGCTTACACCGGCTCCCAGAATTTCCTCAACGACCAGCGTTTTGGCCATGTCGATATGGTGCAGGCCTGGCGCTCACCCGGCTCTGCGCTCAAGCCTTTTATTTACGGCATGGCGCTCGACCAGGGCGTCATCCACAGCGAAAGCCTGCTGATGGACGTGCCCCTGCCCTTTGGTGACTACAGGCCGGTCAATTTCATGCGCGGCTTCAGTGGCCCGGTCAGCGCGCGCAGAGCTTTGGCCGCCTCCCTCAACCTGCCTGCCGTGCAAATGCTGGAACAGGTAGAGCCAAGGCGGTTCTACCTCGCCCTGCAACAGGCCAGTGGCGGCTTGAAACTGCCACAGGACGCCCAGCCCAGCCTCGCTCTGGCACTGGGCGGCGTTTCCACCAACCTGGAGCACCTGGTGCAAATGTTCAGTGCCCTGGGCAATGCTGGCCACACCCTCAAACCCCGCTTTACCCCCGCTAACCCCATAGTGCGTCAGCCCTTGCTCAGTGATGGCAGCAGTTGGGTCGTGCGGCAGATGCTACAGACGCCAGAGAACCCGCAATTGGCGATAAAAACCGGCACCAGCTCCGGCTACCGTGACACCTGGGCGTTGGCGGTAACCGAGTATCACACTCTCGGCGTCTGGATTGGCCAGCCGGACAACACCGCCATGGTCGGACACCACGGCCAGACCACTGCCGTGCCCTTGTTGCGCGCCGTAGCCGCCAGGCTGCCGCGCGGCTCAGCACGCTGGCACGACAGGCCCGGCAACGTACAACAGGTAACCATCTGCTGGCCAAGCGGCCAACGCATGAGTGAAAACGACCCGAACTGCGACCAGGCCTTCCAGGCCTGGACCCTGGCCGGCCAGACCCCCGCTACCCTGATGCATAGCCTGGCCTTCGAACACAGACGCACAGCCCCCTGGCTGAGCGTAACCGTAGCGGAAGATACTGGCCTGCGAGCCAGCCTCGGCTGCGCAACCACCACGGTACAGCAGCGCATCGCCATCTGGCCTGACCCCCTCCAGGCCTGGCTACCGCTCGACTGGCGCACCCAACAACGCCTGCCACAAGCAGACCCGCGCTGCCCAGTCGCCGAAACCCTGGTCGCACAAAGCCGGGTACGCATCCAGGGCCTCACCGATGGCGCCCAACTGCGCCCCCACGCCAGCACAGCAGAGGCTCCCCGCCTAAACGTTCAAGCGGTTGGCGGCCAACCGGACTGGTTCTGGTTTATCAACGGAGAACTGCAGGAGCACAGAGGGCGGCGCCTCTCCCTGGATTTACCGGAGCCTGGGCGCTACCAACTGAGCGTGCTGGACCAGAGCGGCCAGTCGGACCAGCTCTGGTTTACGGTGGAGGGGTTTTGATGTGGCGGTTATGGGAGCTGCTTTGAGATGGTTGTTAACTCATTGAGTGACTGTTTGAGTGCGAGCTTACGTGAAGGGGCATGGAAATATGCCCCACTTCAGCATTCAGATATTGGTTGACCACTATACTGCTACATCATACTGGGCAGTAGAAGTGCTATTGAAGGGAAAGCGATTAGCAGGCCTAATCGAATAAAGTCGGTGATAACAAAAGGGGTAACCCCTTTGTAGATAGTACCAAGCTCCACATCAGGAGCTACTGACTTCATAACGAAAACGTTCATCCCTATAGGTGGAGTAATCAACCCTAGTTCAACGGCAACAACAACAACGATACCAAACCATATTGGGTCAAAACCAAGACCCGTAACAATAGGGAACATTATCGGAACAGTCAGTAGAATCATCGAGACAGGCTCAAGGAAGCATCCTAGTAACAGGTATATTCCAAGAATAATCAGCATGATTGCAGTAGGACTAAGTGGCAGGCCACCCAAGAAATCTGAGATGTTTTGAGGTACCTGCGTAATTGTCAGGAAATAACCAAATAAAGCAGCACCGATAAAAACGAAAAAAATTGTCACCGATGTACGCAAAGCTTCAACTAAACAGTCCATGGTGGTCTTGAAGTCCAGTCTTCGTCTAACTACGCCAATAAAGAACGCACCAACTGCCCCCAACCCTGATGCCTCAATAGGAGTAACAAACCCAGTGTATAAACCAGTTACGATAATTAAAAATAATAATAGCATTGGCCAAATCCCTTTAAGGGATTCGAACTTCTCTTGCCAACTTTTTCTTTCAGCAGCTGGCATAGTATTAGGCCTGAAGTGTGCTAAAACTCTAACAGTAACAAGGTAGAGTAAAACTGACAAAATACCAGGAATTAAACCAGCAATAAACAATTGCCCAATATCTTGTTCGGTTACAATGCCATAAACAGCAAGTACTATGGATGGAGGAATAAGAATTCCAATGGTTCCACCTGAAGCTATTACTCCTGTTGATATAGCATCAGAATAACCATATTTACGCATTTCGGGTAAGGCGATCTTGGTCATTGTAGCGGCAGTGGCAATTGATGAGCCAGAAACAGCAGCAAACCCACCAGATGAGGCGATAGTCGACATTGCCAAGCCGCCTTTATAGTGGCCTAGCCATGCATAAGCGGCCCGAAACATTTCACGGCTCATGCCGGTAGCATTTGCAAAGGTTCCCATCAGAATGAAAAGTGGAATCATTGCGAGATTATAGTCGGTTACAGTTCGTATGGGTGTCAAAGCTAAAAGACGTAAGGCGGCTTCAAAGTTGACAACCGCTGCAAATCCACCAATTCCAACCAGGCCCATTGCGACACCAATAGGAACTCTTATTATAAGCATTATAATTAGTGCTAGAAAACCGAGAGCTGCAATGATTTCTCTATCCATTGTTGTTATCCTTCGAATTCTTGATTATCTGAATGTATTTGATCATTCCGAGTGCAACAGCTGAAGCGATTCCAAGCCATGCTGAAAAATAAAACGGCCACATCGGTGTTAATGTTTCAAAGGTGACATCGCCTGATTGATAAATGGCTTTTACTTGAAAAAGCATTTGCCAGCTTATTAGAATAAGAAAAAGCAATACGAAAAACCCTGAAACGACGTTTAACCAATATTTTCCACGCTCGCCAAGTAGTGACCAAACCATATCCATACGAATGTGCTCATCTCTGTAACTGGCACTTGCTAGTCCCCATAAAATAGCGACTCCAAGAAGGAGTCGTGAAAAGTCAAAGGCGTCAGGAATAGGGTAATTAAGGGTGTACCGTAATGCCGCAGACGTGAAAAGAAGTATAGTAATTACAGCAAAAAGTATTGCTGCTATGTATTCAATAGTTGAGCTAAATTTATCCATAACAACCTGCACTAAAATTAGCCCAGAAAACTGGGCTAATTAATCGTTATTGAGAAAACGAGTTCATCAAAAATATTTCTAGTAAAGTGCGTTGCTCGCTTCTAAGGAGTCCAACAGTTGTTGGTATATTGCATCAGCATCAGCTCCTGTCGCATTGACTGTAGATTTCCAGCTTGCAATGATAGGATTGCTGATCTGCCTCCACTCCTCAATTTGCTCATCGGTTGGTGTATAGACGTTGTGGTCAGCCGCTTCCAGGAGAATATCTTTACCCTCCAGGTCATACTCGGACCAGCCTTTGGTGATCTCCACGGCCCATTCTGAATTGCAATGAGCATCGATAGCCGCTTTGTTTTTATCACTGAGTCTATTGTACTTTGATTGATTAATGGCAATTACAAAAGTGGGTGCGTAAAGAGGGATATCGATATGGTATTTAACAAAGTCTTCCATACCAAACACAAAGATCGATCTCCATGGAAAGGTAATGCCATCAGCGGTTCTTCTGGCTAGAACTTCTCTTGCTTCAGATGGGCCTACCTGAATGGATGAGCCACCTTGGGCCTGTAATACCTGGGCCAGGGTTGCGTTGGCTGGCCTGATGCGCATGCCTCTAAGATCGGCTGGCCTTTTGATCTCTTGACGGGAATGAATAATTCCAGGCTCATGCGTGTGAGTTAAGCAGTAATAAACATTTGGCATTTCAACCGCAGCATGCTCACGATACCACTCATCAATGGCCTTTGACCCGGCTAAACCATCTCCAACTAGAAATGGAACCTCTACTGCGGAGATGATAGGAAATCTTCCTGGAGTGTGCCCTGGATTGAACCAGGCCACGTCAACAATTCCATTTTGAACCATCTCGAATTGGTCTCTACCAACACCCATTTGGCCTGCTGGGAAGAAGCTAAAGGACACTTCGCCTTCTGTCGCTTGCTCAATGGACTCAGCCCAAACGGTAAAGCCTGTTGTGTGGGCTGGGTGGTTAGCCGGCAGTGTGTGAGAGAAACTCATGTTGGTTTGAGCTGAGGCTAACGGAGCTAGTAAAACAGCTGAAAGTGTCAGGCCAGCGAGAAGAGATGTGTAATGCAGACGAGTCATAAGTTCTTTCCTTTTTTTTTGTGTTGAGCTCGTAATGTATCTGCTATTTTCAAAAATGTCGAGATTATTATTAATGTCCGATGTAAGTCTATGTAGCGGAAAATGTGCGAGCTGAAAGGTAGCGGGTAGACACCCTGAGAATAAGGTGCAGTTTTTATCTTGAGATGGACTGGTTATTGAAAGGAAGACTGCGTGATCAAAAGGGCAGATAGCAATAGACGTGCCAGAGCCGGAGCGTTATCAGTTCCGCGTGCTGGACCAGAGCGGCCAGTCGGACCAGCTCTGGTTTACGGTGGAGAGGTTTTAAAGCCTGAGTCAGGGCAAGTCCGTAACGGCCCCTTTTGAAGCAGATCCTACCGTCCGCGCATACTTCGCCAACACCCCTCGGCTGTATCGCAGGCCGGGTGCCTGCCAGGCCTGACGCCGGCGCTCGAGTTCCTGTTCGGAAACATCCAGCTCGATGCTGTTGTTCACCGCATCAATGGTGATGGTGTCACCCTCTTCGACGAGCGCAATGGGCCCGCCTTCGGCTGCCTCTGGGGTGATATGGCCGACCACAAAACCATGGCTCCCGCCAGAGAAGCGACCGTCGGTGATCAGCGCGACGTCGCTGCCAAGGCCCTTGCCCATAATGGCCGAGGTTGGGCTGAGCATTTCTCTCATGCCAGGCCCGCCTTTGGGGCCTTCGTAGCGGATCACCAATACATCGCCAGCGACGACGGTGCCATCCAGTATCTTCTGCTGGGCTTCTTCTTCCGAATGGAATACCCGCGCCCGGCCAGTAAAGTGAGTGCCTTCCTTGCCGGTGATTTTTGCGACGGCCCCGGTGGGGGACAGGTTGCCGTACAGAATGCGCAGGTGACTGTCTGCCTTGATGGGGTTATCGAAGGCGTGGATGATGTCCTGGCCTTCGGGGTAGGGTGCAAAATCAGCCAGGTTCTCGGCCAGGGTCCGGCCGGTCACGGTCAGGCAATCGCCATGGATCAGGCCACGCTCCAGCAGCATCTTGATCAGCGGCTGAATGCCGCCTATGGCGACCAGTTCAGACATCATGTAATGGCCGCTGGGGCGTAAATCGGCCAGCACGGGCACCCGTTTGCCGATCTCGGCGAAATCTTCCAGTGTCAACTCAACGCCGATGGTGCTGGCCATGGCCAACAGGTGCAGCACTGCATTGGTTGAGCCACCCAGGGCGATCACCACGGTGATCGCATTCTCGAAAGCTTTGCGGGTCATGATGTCCGAAGGTTTGATGTCCCACTCCAGCAGGTTGAGCACCGCAGCACCGGCGGCGCGGCAATCCGCCACCTTGGTATCCGACACCGCATTTTGCGCGGAACTGCCCGGCAGGCTCATGCCCATGGCCTCAATGGCCGAAGCCATAGTATTGGCGGTGTACATCCCCCCGCACGAACCTGCACCGGGAATGGCTGTCTGCTCGATCTGCTTGACCTCGATCAGGTCCAACTTGCCCTGCGCATGGGCGCCTACTGCCTCGAATACGGATATGATGTCGGTGTGATTCTCGCCGGGCAGGATGGTGCCGCCATACACGAACACCGCCGGGCGGTTCAGCCGCGCCAGCCCCATCATGCAGCCGGGCATGTTTTTGTCGCAGCCGCCAATGGCCACCAGGCCATCGAAGCCTTCGCACCCGGCCACGGTTTCTATCGAGTCGGCAATGACCTCGCGCGATACCAGTGAATACTTCATGCCCTCGGTGCCATTGGCAATGCCATCCGACACCGTAATGGTATTGAAGATCAGCGACTTGCCACCTGCCTCATCGGCACCCGCTGCAGATTCCTCCGCCAGTCGGTTGATGTGCATATTGCAGGGGGTGAGATTGCTCCAGGTGGATGCAATGCCCACTTGCGGCTTTTTAAAGTCGTCGTCGGTAAAACCGACGGCTCTCAACATGGCGCGGCTGGCGGACTTGCCTAAACCATCCACCACCTGAGATGAATAACGCCTGCGCTTGTCCTCGGCCATGGGTGCCTCCTGATCCGGTTATTTGGTGCTCTTCGATGAGAATGTAAGGCTCTCAGAACATCACACACTCGACAGCTCCTGATGAACGTTTCGATCGTTACCCCCGCCTTCAGACCTCAATTACGTCCGGGAAGCGGCAATAAAAGATCACTGCTGATGCGAACAAAGCAACTGGCCGCCTGCTCCAGCGACCGCGCCGTTAAGCCGGGTACGCCATAAACATCGACATGGACGCCATAGTCCCGCCGAACCTTGTCGACCAGCAAATCAAAATCACCATCGCCAGAGACCAGCACCACCCGATCGACAGTGGGCGCCACCTCCATCACATCGATGGTAATACCGACATCCCAATCCCCCTTCGCCGAGCCATCCTGCCGCTGAATGAAGGGCTTTAGCCGTACCGTAAAACCTATGGCGCTCAGAATGTTCTGAAACTGACGCTGTTTTTCATCGCCCCGATCAATGGCATAGGCAAAGGCTGCTACCACTTCTTGACCAGCCGTAGCTTGCCGCCAGAACCGGTTGTAGTCGAACCGGCGGCCATAGGCCTCGCGGGTAGTGTAATAGACGTTCTGGACGTCTACGAATAGGGCTGTTTTGGGCAAGGGTCGGCTTTCCTTGTGTACTAGCCAGGGTTAATTCAGAAGCAGAACGATTTCGACAGTCAGAGAGCGTTCTGCCGTGAAGGTTGCTTTAATCCCGCCGATACCGCCCTATCAACCGATTCATTCCAATAATATGCGGCTCAATCCGCCCCAGCAGTTGCCACATCGAGAGCCCTTCGGGCATCTCCGGTTCGGCATCCAGCGCCAGCAGCCAGAAGTAGTAGTGGTGGTCGCCGTGGCCTGCCGGTGGCATGGGGCCGCCGTAGCCAAGGTTACCGAAGTTATTGCTGCCTGGGGTGCCTTCAGTACTGCCTTCGGCGAGGCCGGGAAGGTCTGCTGGCAGGTTGTAAAGCACCCAATGGACGAAGCCGTAGGTGCCGCCGGGGCTGACCAGGGGGGCATCCGGGTCGTGGCAGATGATGGCCAGGGATTTGGTGCCCTCGGGCAGGTTTTTCCAGTTGAGCTCGGGTGAAGTGTCCTTGCCATTGCCGGTATGGCGAGTGGGGATGTCGCCATGGGCAGAAAAGGATGGGCTGGTCAGTTCGATATCTGATAAAGCAAAGGGCATACTGGCCTCCTTGTGTGTTCGGTGTGCTGAGTTGGCTTTACTGCGCTAAACTCAGTGTAGCAGCTGTTTCTCATATAAGATTATGTAGTACTTGAGGGGTTTCAGGTCAGCATGGTTCAAACCACATACGAAGACATAGAAATCCCGGTTTCTGACCTGGAAATTGGCATGCATGTCGTCGCGCTGGATCGCCCCTGGTCCGAAACCCCCTTTCTGCTGCAGGGCTTTATTATTCAGTCTGCTACCGAGCTGGACGAGCTGCGCCTGCATTGTCAGCAGGTAACCATACAGGTCAGGCGGGAGCTTGCCCCTGCGGTTCGTAAAAAGCTCGCGCAACGCAGAGTCCCAGGTCAAGTTGAACGCGAACTGCCCGCTTCGATGCGAGGCCCACAGAGTGCAACCAGAACCCGATATCTGAACCAGGTGAGCTTCAAGGAAGGGGTCGAAGCCTCGCGGATGACCTTTGAGTCCGCCCGTTCCCTGTCCAGAAGCGTTCTGGAAGGCCTGCGACTTGGTCATGCCTTGAATATGGATGAGTGTCGTGAGGTCGTTGATGAGGTGGTCAGCAGTGTACTGCAGCATGAGGATGCGTTGCGCTTTCTGACTCTGATAAAGAACCGGGATGAGTACACCGCAGAGCACAGCATGAATGTCTGTGTGCTGGTGGCTGCTTTTGCGCGCCACCTGGGTTTGAAAGAGTTCGAGATTCGGCAGTTGGCCTTGTGCGGGCTGCTGCACGATGTCGGCAAGAGCCGAATCCCGCTGGAAATACTGAACAAGCCTGGCCGGTTTACCCGGGAAGAAGCGCACATCATGGCCGAGCACACCACCCATGGGCGCAACATCCTGATGTCGGCTTCTACCGAGAACCTGTTTACGGTGGATGTGGCGCACTCGCACCATGAACGCGTCGATGGCAAGGGCTACCCGCGCAGCCTGCGTGACAGCCATATTTCCTACTATGCGCGCATTGTTGCCATAGTGGACGCCTACGATGCCATGACCAGTGAACGTGTGTACGGCACCTGTAAATCGTCGCAGCAGGCTCTGCAGGAAATACTTAAACATCGCGGCAGTCACTTTGACCACAAGCTAGCCACCGAGTTCATTAAAAGCATGGGCATCTATCGTGCCGGGGCCCTGGTGGAGATGACGTCTGGTGCACTGGCCATTATCATTCGCGACAACAGGAGTGATTTCCGCAAGCCACGAGTACTGCTGGTGACCGATGACGGTAAAAATCCACTCAAGGCTGAGCACGAGCGCTTGCTGGAATTGGCCACAGAGGAGGGCAGCCATTGGGAGATTCAATCCGAAGTGCCAAACAAGACAGCCGGCATAGACGTTCGGCACTTCGTCGATAAAGGGCTGAAATTACACGGCTGAACAGCCTGACCAACACCCCCTGTTGAGCGTCAGACGACGGTAATGACTGTGCAAGGAGCCAGGGCCGTGATTTTCTGCGATACGCTGCCCTGTAACAGGCCTCTGAGTGTGCCCAAACCACGCCGGCCGACCACGATCGCATCAGCACCAGCCGCTTCGGCTGCTTTCAGAATTTCTTCTGCGTAGTCGCCCTGAGGAACGGAGGTGACCACGTTCTTGACGCCGGCTTTCTTGATCCGGTTGGCGGCGCGTTCGGCAATCAAATCACCGACTACTGCGACCAGGCGGCTGTTGCCAACCTTATTGGAGAGCGACTTCATGGCGGCGGGCAGGTTACCCGGGCCGTGATCCAGGTCAGAAAAGGACTGTGTGGCCGCTTTCACCAGTTGCTCGGTTTCGGCCATTCGGCTGACATCCTGAGCGGCACGGCCGTGCAATAGAACATGCGTCACCGTGACTTTGGCGCCAAATTGTTTGGCCAGTTCTGCGGCTGTATCCAGTGCTCTGTTGGCACCTTTGGAACCATCGGTTGCTACCAGGATGTGTTTGAACATTGCAGTCTCCCTTGAGTTAAACCGGAAAAACCGGATTGCGTGAGTTCAGTGTAGACCATGGCTGCCTTGAGTTCATCCGTCGAAAACCATGCTGTAGGGTCGTTCGATCGCATTGATTACCTGGCCAATCGAAAATGTCCGAACCCACTCATCAAATTTTTGACCATTGAACCAGAGTTGCACTACCGGAATGGAAAACAGGCGTTGCTGCGCACAGACAGACTCGGCACTGCCCTGGCAGTCCAGATAGACTTGTTTCATCTGAGGGTATCGTGCCGAAACAGCTTGTCCGAGTTGCGGTTTGATCGCCTGGCAAACTCCACATTGGGCACCGCCAAATAACAGGATAACGGCTGCATTGTTCTCCAGGAACCGGTTCAGTTCTTCTGTCGTTAAAAGTGTTTCCATCGATTTCACCTCAGGCGTAGTCAGCAGTTCGATCAGGCGCTGTATCGATACAATGCCTCAATCAGTAAATCCACAAAACCTTCCCGGTCGATATCAAACAATACCGTCGCATTGGCGGCTTGGCCCGTCAGGTGGTAGCGGTCGACAACCGTCATGCCCTGTGTCAACTCGCCCGATGTTTCAACACCCACCCAACAATCCTGGCTACTGAAAAGTTCGGGCTTGAGCAACCAGGCTATGGTGCAGGGGTCATGCAAGGGTGCGCCAGCAAAGCCCCACTTGGGATCCTGATGGAAGATCATGAAAAAGTCGAGCAACTCGGCGACACATTTGGCAACGGGGTTATTGATGGCCCGCATGCGCTCGATGTCGGACGAGAGAATCAAGGCCTGATGAGTGACATCCAGGCCACACATGGTGATCGGAACGCCGGACTTGAATACGATGTCTGCCGCTTCCGGGTCGACAAAAATATTGAACTCGGCTGCCGGTGTCCAGTTGCCGACACCGGCCGCACCGCCCATTAGCACGATGCGTTCGATCTTCGCGTGCAGGGCAGGGTGGCTGGCCAACAAGAGGGCGATATTGGTGAGCGGCCCTGTGGGCACCAGAGTAACCGGTTCCGGGCTTTCGGCGAGTTTTTGCGCCATCAACGCCACCGCGCTCATAGACTGGGCGGCAAAGCCGGGCTCCGGCAACTCGGGCCCATCCAGACCGCTTTCGCCGTGCACGGAGTCGGCAATAATCAGCTCACGCGACAGTGGCTTGACCGCGCCGGAGGCGACAGGAATGTCGCTGCGATTAAGCAAAGTCAGAATGCGCAGGGCGTTGTTCAGGGTTTTTTCTTGAGTCTGGTTGCCAGCGCTGGTTGTGACCGCCAGTGGCTTCAACTCGGGGCTGCTCAGGGCGAGAATCAGAGCGATGGCGTCATCGTGGCCGGGGTCGCAATCCATCAGGATGGGGTGGCTCATCGGGTGTCCTTTTTGTAATGTCATGAGTCAATGTCTTCGTAGCAGGATGGCAGAAACCGCGGCGAACAGATAGCGAGGAAAACAAGATCCGTTGAGCCGTTGTTGGTAATGCGTTGGCGGCACCCGGGTGGAATAATGACGGTGTCGCCCGGCCCAACTTCTGTAGGTTCCAGGTCACCCACTTCGACAACACCACGGCCTTCGGTAATCACATAGCGTTCAGTTGTCTCCGTCAGGTGATGCCAGCGGGTGGTTTGGCCCGGCTTTACCAGTGCTCGGGCAATGGAGACGTCCGGGTCGGCATCGCTGTTGGAATATTCGATGATGTAGCAGCCTTCATCGAAGTAATATTCGTTGTCCGGCTGAGCAGCTTTGATGAAGGGTTGCATCATGGCAAATGGCTCGGTAAACAGGGTTGGTTACTATCACCCAATAGCCGTTGCTAGTGCAAGTTTAGCTGGATGCTCTGGCTAGTCCCCAAAAATTATCCTATTGGGCCACTTAATTGGTTTTATCTTTGGATATGGTTGGAGCGGTCAGGGGGATGCTTATGGTGAAACAAGTTCCCTGGCCCAGAGTGCTCGTAACATCGATGCTGCCACCCAAAAGGCCATTGACAAGATTGTAAACAATGTTTAGTCCCAAGCCAGAGCCGCCTTGGCCCAGGCGGGAAGTAAAAAACGGATCAAATATGCGTTTGAGGTTGTCTGGAGCTATACCCTGTCCGTTATCTCGCACCGCTAACACCACCATTTCAGAATCTGCTTCAGACGTGATCCACAGATCACCGCTTTTACCATCAAAGGCATGTACCATGGCGTTATTGACCAGGTTCAACAGAATCTGTCCAATAGGCCCCGGGAAACTGTCGAGTTCAATGGAGCCATCAATTTTTTGTTCGATTCTTAATTGCTGGTGCCGAATCGAGGGAGCCATGGTGAGTATGACCTCCTCTATGATTTCTTTTAAACTGAAGATACGACGCTGATAGCTCGTCTGATCAACGGCCACTTGTTTGAAGCTGGAAATCAAGCGAGCACTCTGATTCAGGCTAGCAGTCAGTATTTGACCCGCCTCATTCACCATTAACAGATAGCTATCAAGGTCAGACTTTCTCAGCCCCTCGGCCATTAGCTTGGTTAACTCACGCGTGCGTGCTTGCAGAGTACTTGCCATCATCAAGGAGTTACCAATAGGCGTATTAAGTTCATGCGCAATACCGGCAACAAGCGATCCGAGCCCCGCCAGCTTTTCACTCTGTACCAGGCTGGCTTGAGCCGACTCAAGCTCAGTTAAGCTTTGCTCCAGCTGTTGAGTGCGTTCGGAAACACGGAGTTCCAGTTCATAATTCAACTCCGTAAGAGATTGTTCTGCGGCAATTCGTGACGCGACTTCTTCTTCAAGAATTGACGCATTGTTGCGTAACTGTGCAATCAGATCGCGCAATTGACGTTGCATCTGGTTAAACTGACCTCCTAAAATAGCCAGTTCATTACGCCCGGAAACTCTGACTTCCTGATTCAGTTCCCCCGCAGTAATTTTCTGTACACCTGCAACCAGCTGGTCGAGTGGGCGAGTAATACGGCGACTCATCCAGCGTCCAAAGAAAACTGCAGCAGCCAGGGTCAATAGCAAAGCGAATGCCAGTGCAAAGCCATGAATGTAAGCAGCCTGGAAAATACTGACTAAAGGCTGCTCAGATATCACTCGATAGTTTTTTTCGCCCAATTGCAAGGGCCACTCAGCAACGATGACAGAATCACCCTTCAAGCCATATCCGTCTTGACTTAACTCTATAGGGTACTTTTGCTGTGCTATAACCATGCCTGGGTCTGGGTGAGCAATGACACGGTCGTCATCTGCAACCAGAAAAACCGATCGTTCAGTGCTTTGGGCTTCACGTGCCATGATTTGCCATAGTATACGAAACCTCAGGGACCCGACGATTATCTGAACGGTACGACCCAGTTCATGCTGAAATACCGGTACAGCCATTTGTACGCTGGGTTCTCCAGTAACCCTGTCGTAGATTAGTTCGCCAAAGTAGGTGTGCCCCGTTTCAAGTACGGCAGCCAACGCAGTGGCATGTTCTTGCTCGGACAGCGTCATCGCATAGTTCGGTTGGGTACGGTGGGTCTGGAAAAGAAGGCTATTGTCAGCATTGTAGAGTGCGATGTATGAAAATGACTGTTGTCCATGCAGAAAGTCAAACAAAATCCGTTCTTGATCTGTTGGCGACAGACCAACAAAGCCAGTACTCTGTATTGTAAGCAGTAGGTTCCTTTCCGCTGAACTCAGAATATGCTCAACTTCCTGGCTAACACGCTGTGCGACCTGTTGTTGAATAGAGCGAACGGTCCTTTGCTGCCCCTCTATAATAATCCAGACGCCGGCAACACCAACGACAAACAAGATCAGTATCGTCAGTAAAATCAATGCAAGAGTCAGCTCTTTCTGCAAACGACGAAATCTCAACATGGCTACCGGACAACCTCGTGTGCCAGTGCCAACCAACGGTAGTCAATTGACGTTTGACTAATACGGGCGTTGGCTAAATTGATGAGCAGTCGGCTCTCCGCTGACTCGACGGATACGTTGCGAGAGTCTGCACCAGCCAGAATACGACTGACCAGGTAACTGGCTTGCCGACCTTGATCAAACCAATCAACCGTATAGCTTACAACCGTATCTTCAATGGGAGCATTATATCCAAAAACAGGAATTCCCATGCCAAGTGCAAACCGCTGAATAGTTCGTTGGTTACCCAGGCGCGGCGTGGGTATCACCAATAATGTGGTGTGAGGTGGCTGCCGTTGCAGATGATCCAACGCTTGTTCTGGTGTGGCGACGGCGATCGCATCAATGGTTAGCGTGTCGGCTATAGGCAAAGCCTGTAAATCTCGGATTAAGCCTACTGAGACGGTATCTTTTAAGTGATAATAAACCACCACCGACTCGGTTTGAGGTATGATCAATTGCAACCACTCCATGGCCTTATCAATCAAATTGGCATTATGCACGCCGGTAATACCGGTACTTGGCTCAGCCAGGGAAGTGATTAGCCCAGCACCAACAGGATCGATTAGCGGCGCGAACACCACAGGCACAGATTGGCCTGTATGCTCCAGAGCATTCCTGGCTGCCACTGTCGGAACCGTACCCATGGTGAACAGTAGGTCTGCACCCAGGTCCAATAGTCGATATACTTCTTTCTGCAGTTGTTCCAGGTCCTGGCTTTGAACGCCAGCGTAGAGAATTTCCAGGTCTGTGGTAAAGCCTTGCTCAATCAAGCCAGCCTGCAAACCCTCAAGGGCCGGTTCAAGTGGTGTCAGGTAGTTGACGACGCCAATAGTCACCTGGTTTGGGGCTTGTTGGCAGCCTGACAACCAAATCACCAGTAAAATAATCAGACTGGACAATAGTCGGGGATTGCTAGAAATCGGTATGGTCAAGAATCCACCTCTCGAGTGCGTCGATATCCATCGGTCTCGCGATGAAGTAGCCTTGACCTTCATCACATCCCACAGAAATCAGAGCCTGCAATTGACGATCATTTTCGATACCTTCTGCAATCGTCATTAAATGGAAATCTTTTGCCAAGTGAACAATAACTTTAGCGAGGTGACTATCCACAGCGTCTTGCTCGAGAGTAGAAATAAAAGCTCGATCGATTTTTAGTCGATCTACTGCTATCTTGTTTAACAGACTCAGCGACGAATATCCGGTACCAAAATCATCTAGCGCAACAGTGACACCAAGTGCATGTACCTGTTTTAGCAATTGATTGACCAGATTAATGTCTTCCGCGACGATGGATTCCGTAAGTTCTATTTCCAGATTTCTACCTGGTAGACCGGTTTCAAACAGGATGCTCCTCAATTGCTCAATAAATTCCGGATCACGCAACTGTGCATGAGACACGTTCACTGCCATACGGAAGTCCTTATGGCCTTGATTCAGCAACTTTTTGGCGTGCAAGCAAGCCGTTCTTAACACCCAGGTTCCTATAGGCAAAATAATACCCGATTGTTCTGCCAGAGGTATAAACAGGTCTGGAGGAATAAATTTGCCCGCAGGATTGCACCATCGTAAAAGGGCTTCAGCACCAATCAATCGGCCTGTGGCCAGTTCGATCTGTGGCTGATAGTGAAGAAACAGTTGGCGAGCTGAAAAAGCTTCTCTGAGACCACCAAGTAAGGCGATTCGGTTCTCGGCAGCCTTGCGCAGGCTGGCATCGAAATATCTAATTTTACCACGATTGAATTCTTTTGCTTGTTTGAGCGCTATGTTCGCATCCTTAAGCAGCTCGTTTGCACTCACTGCAGAATGAGAGCCTCCCAACTTCACGACTCCGCATGTAACCGAAAGTAATAGTTTGTTGCCATTGATTTCGAAGGGTTCATGAAAGGCTTGTACAATATCATCGCAATCGGATTCCGTCATAGGCCCTATGAGTGCAAAGCAGTCACCCGAAACCCGGCCTAGCACCGTGCTCTCATTGACTAGTGATTGGACGCGCTGGCAGGCTGTTCTAAGCACGTCATCACCATAGTGCTGGTCCAAAGTAGCATTGATGGCAGAAAAATCATCGATATCAATTAGAAGTAGCAGCGATGGCCGAAAACGTTGTTGCTGGCGGACAATCACCCGCTCGAAACCATTGCGATTCGGTATTCCGAGTAGAGGATCTACATAGGCTTCTTCCTCGAGCCGTTCGGTCATATATACGTTGTCAAAGCCGATTGAGATACTGGCACAAAAGGCCTGTAAAAGCTGTTTATCCAGCATCGATAGCTCGCGATCGGAACGAATGCAAGCTGCAACAGTTCGGTCATCACTGAGCTTAAAATACAAGGTTGTTAACTCGCCAATACGCGATTCTCCTCCATCCAGACATTCGTCCAGTGCTTTCCGCATGCTGGGGCAGGGTAGGTTGTTCAATGGCTGGTTAATCAGGTTCGCATAGGTGCCTGCGGCAGCGATGATAAAGGGTTCGGCTGGGTTATCTGAGTGTCTTCGCACACAAACCAATCCCTCTTCCGCAACACCTAAAAGTGAGCAGATCTGCAGTACAGCGCCTTCGGAGTAAGCGTTCAGGCCGTGTAAACGGCTTAAATCACAACTGGCCTCTACGATTTTTTCAAGGCCCCGGCGAGTTTGCTCTAGCTGCTGAAGTTGGGAGTAAGAGCGTATCGCTACTGCCAGGGCAGTATAAAGTCCATTGCGTGTCAGTTCAGGTTTAGACTTATAGTCGTTAATGTCCAGGTTTTTAATGGTTTCAATTTCGGGAGCATACCCGGGCTGGCCAGTGCGTAATATGATACGAACGAGCTTCAGTTGAAAGATGTCTCGGATGGTTGATACTAACTTGAGCCCCGCATCGTCGCTTTCCATGACTACATCAAGCAGAATCACTGCAATTGGTAGCTCAGATTTTTCAAGAAACTGCTCAGCCTCCTTCGCTGAATAGAGACTGATGAAATTCAGTAGACGCCCCTCAAACTGGACATTTTGAATGGCAATTCGAGTAGAGCTGTGTACAAGTGGATCGTCGTCTACAATGAGCACGTTCCAGACTTCGTTCGGTATGTCTAAAGTATCGTTACATTGGCTGCTTGTATCACCTATAAAGCTCACCAGAACATCTTTGCTCACAAGACAAGCCTCATGGTAGCGGAGTTTAATATACCCTCAGCAAAATATAGACACATATATATCAACATCAAGTATTTGTAGGCAGTCACTTTAGCGGCTATAAGCGTTCGAACGAAATGTGCGCTAACAGTGGTCAACATTAGCCAGATGCTCTGGCTACTCTCCAAAAATCATCCCGTAGGGCCGCTCGATGGCCGTAAGCACCTGCCCGATGGAAAAGGTGCGTACCCATTCATCAAACTACTGCCCTTTGCACCAGAGGTCTACCACCGACTGTGTGTGGGTGCGCTTTTATGCACACATGTATTCAGCCTCGTTCTGGCAGTTCAGATAGAGCAACTTCATTTTGGGGTGGCCTTTAGCGAGCGCTTGCTTCAGCTGCGGCTTCACCGGCTGGCAAACGCCGCAGTGCTCACCGCCGAGCAGAACCAGCAGGGCTGTGCATTCCGAGATGGCCCGCTCGAATTACTCCTGGTTGGTAACGTCCGTCATTCTTTGTCATTCCCCTTGCGGGGAGATAGTTGTAGAGGATAATAATCGCAGATCGGTTGTTTTTTTGCACTGCAATTATTGATAGTGGCGCTGCGCTTGGTGTAACTCCGAGAATGCCTGGTTCAATATCAAAAAGGCGGAGCGCAGGAAGAGGCTCTCCATCAAGCCTTGCGCTATTACGAGGAAGAGGGTCTGATTCCGCCGCCGGTGAGAACCGAAGGGAATCAGCGTCGGTACGGGGAACAGCATCTGCAGCGTTTACTCTTTATTCGACATGGGCGGGAGCTCGGGTTTTCTTTGGAGGCGATCACCGAGTTGCTGAAACTGGCCGCGCACAGCGAACAACCCCGTGCCATGGCGGACGAAATCACCAGGGCACAGCTGCAGCAGGTCCGGTCGCGGATTAGCCGCTTGAAAGCATTGGAAACCGAATTGGCCACTATGGTTGAGCAGTGCGCCTGCGAAACGGTGGCGCACTGCAAGGTAATAGAAGTGCTGCAGGATCATCACCTGTGCCACCATGAATAAATGCCCACTGAACCTATGGCTACCGACTAGCGTGATCTCGCACAGGGGTATGACCCATGGGCGATCCTTCGCCCTGGTTGCCGTCGTTTGCTTTGCGACAATACAACGATGGTCGCGACGGTGAGTAGTTTGTCACTATTAGAAGCCATAGGCTGGAATGGCTGGCTCTGCTGAAAGCTAAGATAGATTGCTTCGGTCTGACCAGGTAGCAGGATCTTTACGTGCATGAAAAACCGCTGTGACGATTATTGCCTGCCCGTGAACGATGTAGAATGCACGATATGGAAAGCGGCGTATTGGAATCCGCCTTAACTCTTTATGAATACTGGGGTAAATCAACGGGTTTCTTTGTAGCTTATCCAGTGCTTCCTCAACACAGAGGAGAAAGTCGTGACCCAGGCCCTACCTTTTCGCTTCGTAGAAGTCGAAATGTTCACCAATATCGAGCTCGGCCTCTTCTCGGACAGTCAGCGCGTAATTCATTTACCGGTTCAGTATGCGTGCTTTAACCCTTGACCAGGAAGATCCTTTATCCTGATCGACCTCAAAGGCTGCAAGTCGTCGATCCAGTTCTTCCTTTTGGGGGCCTGTGAGTTCAATCTCCACATCTTCTGCGACGACGCTATCCCACAGTGCTTCGGCGAGCATGATTCTTTCAGAGATTGTAAGTGATTGTATTTCCACGATATTGGCCTCAAACTGAGCAGCGACAATAGTATTTTAGCACAAGTATAGGCCTGAAACTGCCAGCGGAATGGGCCCTCACATATTCCGCCGATATTCCCCACCCACCTCATAGAGGGTATGACTGATCTGCCCCAGGCTGGCGACCTTGACCGTCTGCATCAGCCGTTCGAACAGGTTGTTGCGCTCACGGGCATCCCTGGCGAGTTGTTGCAGTTCGTCCTGCACTTGCGCCTGATGTTGCAACTGAAACCGCGCGACCTGGTCGATCTGCTGACGTTTTTCTTCGTCGGTGGAGCGCATCAGTTCCAGGGTGCCGCCTTCGGTGTCGTCCTTGTCGGACTTGAAGGTGTTGACCCCGATGATGGGTAAATCGCCGCTGTGTTTCTTGTGCTCGTAGAGCATGGATTCATCCTGAATCTTGCTGCGCTGGTACATGGAATCCATGGCGCCGAGCACGCCACCGCGCTCGCTGAGCCGCTCGAATTCTTCGTACACTGCATCCTCCACCATATTGGTTAAATACTCGATGGTGTAGGCGCCTTGCAAGGGGTTCTCGTTCTGGTTCAGGCCCAGTTCCTTGTTAATAATTAGCTGTATGGCAACGGCGCGGCGCACGCTGGCTTCGGTGGGGGTGGTGATGGCTTCGTCGAAGGCGTTGGTGTGCAGGCTGTTGCAGTTGTCGAACAGGGCATAGAGCGCTTGCAGGGTGGTGCGAATGTCGTTGAACTGGATCTCCTGGGCGTGCAGCGAGCGGCCGGAGGTCTGGATGTGGTATTTGAGCATTTGCGAACGGGCATCGGCGCCGTAGCGGTATTTCATGGCGCGCGCCCAGATGCGTCGGGCAACTCGGCCGATCACGGCGTATTCCGGGTCCATACCGTTGCTGAAGAAAAAGCTCAGGTTGGGCGCAAACTGGTTGATGTCCATGCCCCGGGCACGGTAGTACTCGACCAGGGTAAAGCCGTTGGCGAGGGTAAAGGCCAGTTGGGTAATGGGGTTGGCCCCGGCTTCGGCGATGTGGTAACCGCTTACGCTGACGCTGTAAAAATTGCGTACGCCCTTGTCGATAAACCATTGCTGCACATCGCCCATCAAGTGCAGCGCAAACTCGGTGGAGAAGATGCAGGTGTTTTGCGCCTGGTCTTCTTTCAGAATATCGGCCTGCACCGTGCCGCGCACCTGCTGCAGGGTGGCAGAGGCGATGCGCTGGTAGGTCTCGGCATCCACCAACTGGTTGCCATTGATGCCGAGCAGGCCCAGCCCCAGGCCGTTGTGCCCTTCGGGCAGGTCGCCCTGGTATTGGACGGCGTGTTTTCCAGTCAGTTGTTTGATGGTTTTTTGTACGGCGTCCCACTGGCCGTTTTCTTTCAGGTGTTTTTCGACTTGCTGGTCGATGGCGGTGTTCAGGAACATCGCCAGAATGATCGGTGCCGGGCCATTGATGGTCATTGAGACGGAGGTGCTGGGCGCGCAGAGGTCAAACCCCGAGTAGAGTTTTTTCATGTCGTCCAGGGTCGCGATGGAGACGCCACTGTTGCCGACCTTGCCGTAAATGTCGGGCCGCTCGGCCGGGTCTTCGCCGTACAGGGTCACCGAGTCGAAGGCGGTGGACAGCCGCGCCGCTGGCTGGCCCAGTGATAGGTAATGAAAGCGGCGGTTGGTGCGCTCGGGTGGGCCTTCGCCGGCAAACATCCGCGTCGGGTCTTCGCCGCTGCGTCTGTAGGGGTAGACGCCCGCCGTGTAGGGGAAGTGACCGGGCAGGTTTTCCTGGCCGCTGAACCAGACGCGCTCGCCCCAATCTCGGGTCGGGTTGGCGCTGACCTTGGGTACGCGGTTGCCGCTCAGGGTTTCGCGGTAATTGTCGCCGCTGATAGTCTTGCCACGCACCTGGTAGGCGAACTGGTCGGCCTGTACCGAGTCCATGCGTTTATCCCAGTTGAGCAGGGCTTCGCGGCTTTCCGGTAGCAACTGGTTCAGCAGTTCGTTGTAGCGCGTTGCCAGTGGTTGTTGCTCGGCGGGCAGGGTTGCCACGTCCAGTGGGGCCAGTTGTTCGGGTCGTTCGGCACCGAGCAGGACCAGGCTTTCGTGCAGGTGCTGCAGGTTGTGTGCGAGGTCGGCCTGATCGCGCAGCTGATGGCGCTGCGCCAGGCCCTGTTCGGCAATTTCGGCCAGGTAACGTTGATGCTGGCCGGGTATCAGCACATGGGCTTCGGGGTCGCCTTCGATCAGGTTACCGGTCCAGTCGTCATCACTGCGTTCGGAAAGCTGCCGGCAGAGGTAATTGAACAGGCGGTTCACACCAGGGTCCGAGAAGTGGCTGGCGATGCTGGGAAAGACGGGTATTTGTTCGTCCTTGCTGTCGAAATCGATGCGGTTGCGGCGCCATTGTTTGCGCACATCGCGCAGCGCATCCTGGGCGCCCTTGCGGTCGAACTTGTTGATGGCGATCCAGTCGGCGAGATCAATCATGTCGATCTTTTCCAACTGGCTGGCAGCACCGTATTCGGGCGTCATCACGTAGCCGGAGACATCGACCAGGTCAACAATGGCGCTGTCGCTCTGGCCGATGCCAGCGGTTTCGACAAAGACCAGGTCAAAACCCTGCTGGCTCAATTCGATAACGGCCGCGCTAAGCATGGCGTTTGTCGAGAGGTGTTGGCGCCGGGTGGCCATGGAGCGGAAAAACACATTGGGCAAGCGCAGGCTGTTCATGCGAATACGATCGCCGAGCAGGGCGCCACCGGTGCGGCGCCGGGTCGGGTCGATTGCCAGTACCGCAAACTGCTTGTCCGGGAATTCGGTGGCAAAACGCAACACCAGCTCATCGGTCAGGCTCGATTTGCCCGCACCGCCGGTACCGGTCAGGCCCAGGGTCGGGGTCTGGCGGTCGCCGTGTTCCGGGTCTACCAGGCCTTGTTCGAGTTGCGATAGGCGCCGCGCCTTTTGCAGGTCAGCATGGGCATCCTTTGCCAGTTTTGCCGGGCGTGCTTCGTGCGCCTTGCGAATGTGTTCAACGGCGTCGTCGATCATGCCCGGCAGGCCGAGCTTCATGCCATCGGTCGGGTGGTAGATGCGGGTAACGCCGTAGGCTTCCAGTTCGCTGATTTCCTCCGGCGTAATGGTGCCACCGCCGCCGCCAATAATGGCGATATGGCCCGCGCCTGCCGCTTTGAGCCGGTCCACCAGGTAGCGGAAGTACTCCATATGGCCGCCCTGGTAGGAGCTCAGGGCAATGCCATCGGCGTCTTCCTGCAGGGCGGCCATGATCAGGTCGTCCACACTGCGGTTGTGGCCGAGGTGGATGACTTCGCAGCCCCGGTCCTGGATCAAGCGGCGCATCACGTTAATGGCCGCGTCGTGGCCGTCGAACAGGCTGGCGGCGGTGACAATGCGCAGCGGTGCGGTGGTCTCCTGGCTCATGCCCAACTCCTCAGTAATGGTAAAAACCCCGGCCGCTCTTGCGACCGGTGTAGCCGGCATCCACCATCTGCTGCAACAGTGGGCAGGGGCGGTATTTTGGGTCGTTAAAGCCGTTGTAGAGCACTTGCATGATGAACAGGCAGGTATCGAGGCCGATCATGTCTGCCAGTTTCAGCGGGCCCATGGGGTGGTTCATGCCCAATTGCATCACGGTGTCGATGTCCTCGGCGCTGGC
Organism: Saccharospirillum sp.; assembly: GCA_022565595.1. Lineage (GTDB taxonomy): Bacteria > Pseudomonadota > Gammaproteobacteria > Pseudomonadales > Natronospirillaceae > Saccharospirillum. The sequence continues at coordinate 93,831 of JAIUML010000017.1, forward strand.
GACCCCTTCATAGAGGGTGAAAATGGCCTCGTTGATCATCGGCATCAGAATGCGGTTGGAGACAAAGCCCGGGCAATCGCGAACGGTGACGGGGGTTTTGCCAATGCGCTCACTGAGCTGGTGAATGGCATCGAAGGTGGCATCGGACGTCTGCAAACCACGAATCAGCTCGACCAGTTGCATCAAGGGCACCGGGTTCATGAAATGCATGCCGATGACCTTGTCTGGTCTGCTGGTCGCGGCCGCCAACCGGGTAAGCGAGATGGCGCTGGTGTTGGAGGCGAGCAGAGTGTGCTCCGGGCAGGCCTGGTCCAGTTGCTGGAACAGACTGGTTTTCACCGCCTCGTTTTCTGTCACGGCTTCCACCACCAGATCACAGCCGGCAAGCGCTGCCATGGATTCCGCCGTGGTGAGGTTGGCCAGCGCTTCGGCCGGGGTGGTATCGGGCAGTTTGCCCTTCTCGGCCAGCTTGTTCAGGCTGAACTCGATGGTGGCCAGGGCCTTTTGCAATTGCTGGCTGTTTTTATCGACTAAAATAACAGGGAAGCCCTGTTGGGCAAACACCTGAGCAATGCCATTACCCATGGTGCCAGCGCCCAGAACGCCGATGGTGCGAAGGGTCATAAAGGAACTCCTGCTGGAAAAAGTTGTTTTTATAGGCAAGACAGGCTAGTTTTCGTTTACGTTAACGTCAACTTGTAAGGGTGTGAAGAGGTCGCAAGGCCGCAGAGCCAGGCGTAAAGCCAGCACAACACACCCGCCATACTGAGGAACCGCACCCCAGACCATGACTGTATCTGAGACCACTTTCACGATTAGAGACCTGGCCACAGAATTTGATCTGACCACACGCACCATCCGCTTCTACGAGGACCGGGGCTTGCTCACGCCTGAGCGTTCCGGCCAGAAACGCATCTACCACAAAGGCGACCGCGCTCGGCTCAAGTTGATACTGCGTGGCAAGCGGCTTGGTTTCACCTTGGATGAGATACAGCAATTGGTGACGGCTTATGAATCACCGGACGATGAAATCCCGCAGTTGGAGCAATACCTGAAAACCCTGGTGGCTCACCGGAAGACGCTATTGCAGCAGAAAGCGGATCTTGAGCGTACTTTGTTGGATCTGGAAAAGGCTGAAGCGGATTGCCGGATGGCGTTGGCGCGGAAGGGGTGAGGGGAAATGATGGCTGGGGTGGCATTATCAGAAAGAAATGCTGTATATTTAAGGGTCTTCATCTATTCGTGTGGGTGAGGAACCATCTGTAACCCGCCTAAATGGAATAGTATGGCTGTTTTCATTCGCTCTTTGTTCCGGAACCCCTTAGCGCGAACCTTAATCAACTTGATCTTGGC
>JAIUML010000018.1 GCA_022565595.1 Saccharospirillum sp.
ACCTGCGCCGGCGCTGAACGCCCGTTATGACTTCGATTCTCTCCACCTTGGATACTCCTTTGCACTAGGTCTATGCCTAGGTCTTTGTTTTTACCAAGGTGTCTGGTTTAAATGGGGGCTACTACATCAGCGGCAATCTCGATTTGTCGGTTGGATCCATGATGTCATTTTCAACAATAGTGGTGCTGGACCTGCACGATAAACTCGGTGCAGGGCTGGCCATTCCTTCCATGTATTTGATGACGCTCGGCCTGGGAGGGTTTATTGGCTTCCTGGTCGGTTATTTACGACTGAATTCTCTGATTGTCACCCTCGGCATGCTCTCGGCGATACACGGCTTGACGCTGCTGTATTCCGGCGGCAAGAACATGGACATTGCCGACAAGAGCAATACCTGGTTTGACTTTTTCGGTCAAGGGCAGGTATTGGGCATTCCGGTACCCATTCTGCTCTTTGTATTGCTCGCTGCATTTCTCGGCATTCTTCTGGCCAAGACCCCCTTTGGCAGAAAAGTCTACGCGGTTGGTGGCAACTCTACGGCGGCGGTCTTTTCCGGTATTCCCCGAGCCCGTACTGTCTTTACCTGCTACCTCATTTCTGCCTTTTGCGTTGCAACGGCGGGCTTGATCCAGGCTAGCCGATCCATGGGTAGCCAGAATACCGTTGGCCAGGGAATGGAGCTTGAGGTTCTGGCGGCGGTTATTCTGGGTGGGGCGTCATTGCTCGGTGGATCCGGTACGGTATTCAAGACCGTCATCGGCGTCTTGATGCTTGGATTCATTCAAAACGGTCTTCTGCTGATGGGTTATCCGTTTTACGTTCAGTTTGTTATCACATGGATCATTATCATCCTTGCGGTATGGCTCGATATCTCAGTCAAACGTGGCAAGTTCTGGGCCTCGATTTAGGAGCAGGTAATGAATTCAATCAACGTCAAACGCCATCTGAGTAGCAGTGCAATCTGGATCTTCATTGTCTTTGAGTTGATCTTCTTCAGCGTTGTTGGCAGCTTTCTTTCCATAACCGACAGCGCCTTTATGGATACCAGCAACATGTTGTTGTTGCTTAAGCAGTCTGCACCCATCGGAATCATCGCTGTTGGTATGACACTGATCATGGTCAACGGCAACATTGACTTGAGCGTTGGAGCCGTCTTCGCAATCGCGGGCATTATTCTACTGGACAGCATGTCCTGGGCTGTCTTTTCCGGTCTGGGCGATTGGGTCATTCCGGTCAGTTGGGCATTGGCGCTTACAGCGGGTGCACTATTGGGGGCACTCAATGGTCTGATTGTCTGGAAGACCGGAGTAGATGCATTCATTGTCACTCTGGGGTCCATGTTGGGTTATCGCGGGCTGGTGTTCATGTTCAATGGAGAAAACCCGACCTCCAATCTGAATTGGACTCTGGTCGACTTTGCCGAAGCCCAGTTCCTGGGGTTCCATACGGCTACCTGGTTTTTGGCGATGACTGTGTTAGTGGTCTGGTTAATCACTCGCTACACCGTTCATGGTCGAAATGCCTATGCCATTGGCAACAACCGGGAAGCGGCGGTCAATGCTGGTATTCGGGTTGGTCCTCACATGTTGATCAATTTTACGATTATAGGGTTTCTTGCTGCGCTCTCCGCTGTGGTTTTCTACTCGGAAAGTGGCTCGGTCAACCCCAATGATGGCCAGCTCTATGAGCTTTGGGTGATCACTGCCGTTGTTTTGGGAGGCACCAAGCTGGCCGGTGGTTCGGGCTCGATCATTGGTACCCTGGGTGGGGTTTTGGCAATTCAGTTATTGCGTAAAGGCCTGGGGTATATCGGTGCTGATACTTCAACCGTGAACCTGGCTATTGGTTTGATTCTGATTGTTGTTTTGTACATTGATCGGCAAATTAATGTGAAGGGTGCGCAGGAGTTAAAAGTATGACTCAGTTAATGCCTGCTCTCCGACTCGAGGGCATTGTAAAAACCTTTCCCGGTGTCAAGGCACTCGACCAGGTATCCTTTACCGTGATGCCAGGTGAAGTACATGCCCTAATGGGGGAAAACGGCGCTGGAAAGTCGACATTGATGAAAGTGCTGGGTGGTCTTTATCAACCAGACGAAGGTTCAATTTTTGTCGGTGAAAATGCCGTTTCCATGTCGAACCCAATTGATGCAAAGAAAAAAGGTATCGTGTTTATCCACCAGGAGTTGAGTCTGGCTGAAGAGCTTTCGGTGGCAGAAAACGTCTATCTCGGCGAGTTGCCCCAAAAATCTTTTGGTAGGGTAGATTGGGAGGCTCTGTATAAGAAAACCGATGACATTCTGGCCAGGCTAAAAGTACGCTTCAAGGCTGATACACGTGTAGCGGACCTGTCGATAGCCAACCAGCAGATGGTTGAGATTGCGCGGGCACTGACAGTTGATGCAAAAGCCGTGATTTTTGATGAACCGACAGCCTCTCTGACCGACGCTGAAAAGCGTGTCCTCTTTGATGTGATCGAAGATCTTAAAAGCCAGGGTGTTGGCATTGTGTATATATCGCACCGAATGGAAGAAATCTTCAAGATGACTGATCGGGTCAGTGTGCTTCGTGATGGACAGTACCAAGGCACCTTGCTGACAGCCGAGACGACTGAAGAAAACATTACGCAAATGATGATAGGGCGTAAGCTGGATCTTTCCCGGGCTATTGTCGAGCACGATTTGGGAGAGATCGCTATAGAAGTCAAAAATCTCAGCTGTGGCTCTTCATACAAGGACGTAAGTTTTCATGTTCGTTGTGGCGAAGTCCTTGGCTTTTACGGTTTGGTTGGGGCTGGTCGCACGGAAATTGCTGAAACCCTTTTTGGGCTTCGTCAGCCGAGCTCTGGTTCTATTTTATTGGATGGAAAAGAAATCCACATCAGATCTCCTGCAATAGCGATCAAGGAAGGCATCTCTCTGGTGCCGGAGGATCGCAAGAGCCAGGGACTGGTGCTTGGTATGAATTGTCGTGACAACATGACTTTGCCTCAAGTCACTGATATGACGGCCGGGCCTTTTGTATCTGATGGAGCGGAGATTGCACTCTTTGATTTGTATCGCGATCGACTCGACATTCGCACACCGGGTTGGCAGCAGGCCGTAGGTAACCTTTCCGGTGGGAATCAGCAGAAGATTGTCATTGGAAAGTGGCTATCGATGCACCCCAGGGTGCTGATCGTAGATGAGCCAACACGAGGTATCGATGTCGGTTCCAAGTCCGAGATTCACAAACTGATTCGTGAACTGGCGGCAACTGGTTACGCCATTATCGTTATCAGTTCGGAGATGCCAGAAATATTACACGTCTCTGACCGGATAGTTGCCATGTACTCAGGCGAAATTATTCAGACATTTTCTTCTGAAGAAGTTACCGAAGATAAACTGATTCAGGCCATATCCGGTATTAAACCCAAAAATACAGAAATATCCAGTGCCCCGGCGTGAGTGAGTCAGGCAGGGTATCCGAATTAAGGGGAAAACCATGAGCAAGAACATCATTGTCGAGCCAAGCATCATTGATACGGAGGCACTGGATCCGCGTTGGAATTGGGATCGCCCCATTCCCGCGCCGGGCAGAATGAATGTCGATTTCGAAGAACGTGTGGACTTCCGACGCTTGCACAAGTATCGCGTCGAACGTGCAAGACAAGCACTTCGAGAGTCCGACCTTGGTGCCATGCTGTGTTTTGATAACAATAATATTCGTTACCTGACCAGTAGTGTTATTGGTGAGTGGAGTAGAGACAAGGTTTGTCGTTATGCGCTGTTCACCGGTAATTCCGACCCTTATCTTTGGGACTTCGGTAGTGCTGCAGCCCACCATCGGATTCATAATCCGTGGTTTGATAATGATCATTGGCGCGCAGGCATGCTTGGTTTGCGCGGATCGGTTGCAGAAGAAGCAGGGCTTTTTGAGAACGCGGCCAAAGAAATCTACGATATTCTTCAAGGTGAAGGCGTTGCCGATATGCCAATAGGCGTGGATATCTGTGAACCTCCGATGTTGTTCGCACTGCAAAAGCAGGGGCTGGATGTTCGGGATGTACAGCAGGTCATGCTGAACGCGCGTCAGATAAAGAGCATGGATGAAATTATTCTGCTGAATCAGGCCGCATCTATGGTCGATGGTTGCTATCAACTGATTGCTGATAATCTCAAACCCGGGAAACGGGAAAATGAGCTGGTTGCTATCGCTAACAAGTTTCTTTATGACAATGGTTCAGATGACGTCGAGGCGATCAATGCGGTCTCTGGCGAGCGCTGCAGCCCGCATCCTCATAATTTCACCGACCGTATGTATCGGCCGGGGGATCAGGCATTCTTCGATATTATTCAATCCTATATGGGCTACCGTACCTGCTACTACAGAACCTTGAATGTTGGTAGTAAAACGCCGGCTCAGGTAGATGCTTATCGCAAGGCGCGAGAATGGATTGATGCAGCCATTAATCTGGTTCGCCCTGGTATGACGACCGATAAAATAGCGGCGGTCTGGCCAGCGGCCCATGAGTTCGGGTTTCTAAGTGAAATGGAAGCTTTCGGTCTTCAGTTTGGACATGGGCTGGGTCTTGCTTTACATGAGCGTCCAATCATCAGTCGGTTGGTGTCGTTTGATAATCCTTTCGAATTGCAAGAAGGCATGGTCTTCGCGCTTGAGACCTACTGCCCGGCCGCAGATGGTAATGGTGCTGCACGCATCGAAGAAGAAGTCGTGGTAACAGCCGATGGTTGCCGGGTCTTGACTCTGTTCCCGGCGCAAGACCTTTTCGTCGCCAACCCCTATTGAGTCAGCAACTCGAGGAAGAATGATGCCCACTTACAATTATCGCGCAATCGAATCTGGGGAGATTTTCAAGATCTCTCAAGGCATGAGTGACACAGCCCTGGAGAAGCACCCGGAAACAGGGGAAACCATAGAGCGAATCATCTTGAGTGCTCCTGCGTTGCATATAAAGGGGCTCAAGAAACATGTCCGGGTAGATTATAAAAGCCCGGCAGCAACGGCCTGTGGTTGCGCATCCAATGTCGCACTTGCTCAACAGATGTACACCAATAGCCGTGAAACGCCGCTCTTTGGTTCGATACAAAGCAAAAAAACAGTGCATGGCGGTATTACTACCGGGTCAAGCAGTGGGCACAGTCATGGACAGGGTCACGGAGGAGGCTGTGGGCACAGCCATGGTTCCGGCGGGAGTTGTGGGCACAAGCATTAATTCAGTGCCTTTCTGTGTCGGGTATCCTGGCTTTTTACGGGGCTGAGACGGCTCAGCCCCTTTTTTTACCCCTTTTTAAAGGCGCTTATTACCTCCTGAGGAATGGGCTGAGCCGCAATACCACCGGGTTTGCTGTCATCACGGCCAACCCAGACCCGGGTTTCGAAGCCTTCGATGGCCAGTTGGTCGCCTTTGTACACCCTGTGTTGAACGTCGAAACTGCTGCGCCGGAACTCGGTGACCTGCGACTCGATGACAATTTCCTCGCCGTAGCGCGAGGGAATATAGAATTTGGAGCGGGTATCCACCATGGGAATACCGACGCTGTCGAACTGCTGCGTCATTTCGTATTTCGGGTATCCAGCGAGAGCAAAAAGTCGGCCGGTACAGTCATCAAAGTAGGCAAAATAGCGTGGATAAAACACGATGCCTGCCGGGTCACAATCGCCCCATTCAATGGTTCGGGTATGGCGGTTAACCAGCATGATGGACTCCTGTTGTTTCTCGATTTTATTGTTCATTTGAAATGACTCGGTCAGAGGGTGTTTTTCTGAACAGATCGGCCACAATGTCGGCCCTGTTCTCCAGCACAGAACGTTGGTTGATGGAGCCCTTGTCGGTGATCTCGTGTGCATCCAGGCGTGGCGGTTCATCCAGCAAGACAGCGCGGCGCACTCGGTTGGAGCTTCCGGTACTGGTCTCGGCCAGGTGCTTGAGCACCGCCTTGAAGCGATCGCGTACTGCAGTGCTATCCAACACTTCGGCCAGGCTGGCTTCAGCACCCAGGCCACTCAACTTGCGGCATTGTTCTTCATCGGTGAACACCATCATGGCGACAAAGGGCTTGTCCAGGCCGGCGATGACAGCGTCCTTGACCAGTGGAGCCCCGGCCTCGATAACCTTTGCTCGCAATGGGCCAACGCTGACCCAGGTGCCGGTATCGAGTTTGAAGTCTTCGGATATTCGACCATCAAAGCGCATACCGCGTTGCGGATTATCCGGATCCAGAAATTTGGCGGCATCGCCAAGCTTGTAATAACCATCTTCATCAAAGCTCTTGGCGGTGACATCCGGCTGGCGCCAGTACCCGGGCGTGACATTGGGCCCCTTAACCCGAACTTCCAGTTTGCCACCGTTTTCGACCAGCTTGATTTCAACACCGATCGCCGGAGTACCGATCACACCAGACTGGGATTCCTCCAGCGAGGCAAACATCGCCGAAGGCGCTGTTTCTGTTGCGCCCAGGCCAGTCAACATGCCAACCCTGGCGCCAATGGTCTTGATGGCCATGGCATCAAGCTTGTCCCAGACATGCTGTGCCAGGCTGGCGCCGGCAAAAAACATCAGGTTCAGATCACGGAAGAACTTCTCGCGCAAGGCATCGTCCTGTTCCAGTTGATCCGCCAGGATCTCGAAACCCTTGGGTACATTGAAATAGATGGTCGGAGAGACATCGCGCAAATTCTGCAGAGTCTTTTCAAAGAGGGCAGGCACGGGCTTGCCATCATCAATGTACAAAGACCCACCGTTGTACAACACTATGCCGACATTGTGATTACCACCAAAGGTATGGTTCCACGGCAACCAGTCGACCAGAACCGGCGGTTCCTTGCGCATAAAGCACATATTGCTCGCCAGCATTTCCTGGTTGGAGCACAACATGCGGTTGGTGTTGATCACCCCTTTGGGCATGCCGGTAGAGCCGGAGGTGAACAGGAACTTGGCAATGGTGTCGCCCATTACTGCAGCATGCGCTTGATCGACAGTCTCTGTAACGGGTGTCTGCAACAGTTCGGTGAACGCGGTCACTTTGCCGTCATAGCCTTTTGGATCGACGGCAATGACTTCGTTGCCCTCGGCAAAGTTGTTCAAGGCGGGCGCAAACTCACTGGCGTTGTCGACCATGTAGAGCCCGGGTGTCAACAATTCGCAGATGTAGCGCGCTTTGCCGTAGTCTTTACTGACCAGACAGTAGGCAGGAGAGATGGGCGCATAGGGAATACCAACATACATGGCGGCAAAGGCCAGCAACAAGTGCTCAATACTGTTGCCCGACAAGATCACCAAGGGCTGCTCGGCACTTAAACCACGGTCGAGCAGGGCCTGTGCCAGAGACCGAACCTGACCCAGCGCTTGTGCATAGGTCACTTCAATCCATTCACCGGCATCATTGCGCCGCGCCACCAACACTCGATCCGGTGCCTGCTCAGCCCAGCGGTCCAGGCACGACATGATGGCATCGGGGTAGTCACCCAATGCTTCCTTGTTGCGCAGTATCTGACTGCCGTCGGCCTGAGTGATTAACTCAACAGTGCCGACACCAATATTCACATCTTTAAACCCTACACTCATGGTATCGCCTTCTTGTTGTTTACCCTGGTTTGGTGGTTGAACCCGTGACTGGTGCCGGAGGTGGTGCTGAAGGGACGCCGTAAATACATCCATGTAGGCTTGGCGATTCCCATCCATGGGAATCGACACCCTTCAGAACCACCTCCGGCACCACTCACTAACCAATGCCAACAGAGTTGCTATTTCGGTTGTGTGAAAAAACCAGTACAGAGACCTGCCTCTGCTCTAGCTCTTTAAATAGTCGTAAAACTTTGTTCGTCGTTGCTGACTAGCGAGAGGTGGGGGTAGCCCTTTTTGAGGGCGTCTGCAGACAGGAAGTCTGCAGCCGAGCCCCCATGGAAGGGTTTACGGCGTCCCTCAAAAAGGGCTACCCCCACCTCTCGCGGGTTATATCGAAACCTAAAACCAGGCCGTCGACGAACTCAAAATTGGTAACTCAGTAAGCCACTGTCGGCTTGCTTTATGCGACACAGTTGGGCCGGGATGTCGGCCAACCAGTGCCCGCAGTAGAACTGTAACAGGGCCCTCAGATTGTCTCTGTAGGCCGGGTTGACTGTGTCATCCTCGGCCTGAATGACGGCACGGGCCAGTTGCCAGGCACCAGCCAGAGTGCCCGTTGCCTGAAGCAGGGCTACGCTGGCCGCGTGCAGGTAGGGCTGGTCGTTGGCCTTGTCCTGAATCAGCCACTGCACATGGTTGCGCAGGGCACCCAGTTGACGGGTGATGGCTGCCCATTGCGTCTGGCATACCGAGTGGCCGGTCAGCGGGGCTATGCTGCTTTCTACTCGGCCCAGCCAGGCGAAGAACGCCTCACCCTGGTCACGCAGTATCTTGCGGAACAGGAAATCCTGCGCCTGTATGCCCGTGGTGCCCTCGTAAATGGTGCTGATTTTCAGATCTCGGTAAAACTGGGCGACACCGGTTTCTTCAACAAACCCCATGCCGCCGTAAATCTGGATGGCATCGGCGGTCAGCGCGCAGCCGGTTTCGGTCGACCAGGCCTTGAACACAGGAGTTAACAAGTCCAGTTCCTGTTGAGCTTCGGCCTGGTGGCGGTGGCCTTGCTGGCGTGCTTCATCGGCACGCAGGCTCAGAGTAGAGCCGAGCAATCGTGCTGCGAGTATCTGGCTGCGCATGCGCAGTAATAAGCGTTTGATGTCCGGGTGATCGACCAGTGCAACCGGGCTCTCGCCGCTGGTAACCGAACGGCCCTGCTTGCGTTCCTGAGCCCAGCCCAGGGCACTTTGGTAAGCGCGCTCGGCAATGGCGACGCCCTGGAGGCCGACGCTTAACCGGGCTTCGTTCATCATCACGAACATGGTGCGCAGGCCCTGGTTGGGCTCGCCGACGATCTGCCCCCAACTGCCTCCAAAGGTCAGCGAGCAGGTTGGGCTGCCGTGCAGGCCCATCTTGTGTTCGATGCCGGTGCAGAGCACGCCATTGGCGGAACCATCGTCCAGTTTATTGGGTACGGCAAAGAGCGAGATGCCTTTGCTGCCGGCTGGTGCGTCGGGCAGTTTGGCCAACACCAGGTGCAGAATGTTGTCGCTCAGGTCGTGGCTGCCGTAGCTGATATAAAGCTTCTGACCAGAGAGCCGGTAGTTGCCTTTGCCATCCGGTTCAGCGCGGGTTTTCAGCAGGCCCAGGTCGGAGCCGGCGGAGGGTTCAGTCAGCGCCATAGTGGCACACCAAGCACCGCTGACCAGGCCTTCGCCGTATTGCTCGATCAGAGCCTCGTTGCCACTGGCCAGCAGGGCTTCGACACTGCCTTCTGTGAGCGGTTGGATCATGCTGAAGGCCAGGTTGGCGCCTTGCCAGAATTCGGCGACTGGCATGGCCAAAACCTTGGACAGGCCCTGGCCGCCGAGGCGTTCGGGCAAGCACAGGCCGGTCCAGCCGGAGTCACGAAAAGCGTGATAAGCCTCGACCCAGCCATCCGGTGTTGTTACCTGGCCGTTTTCCAGTCGACAGCCTTGCAGATCGCCGCTCTGGTTTAGTGGTGCCAATGCCTGTTCGGCGAACTTTGCAGCTTCGTCGATGATGGCGTTAACCAGGCTCTCGTCGAGGTTTTCAAAAGCCGTCAACTGCGACAAGCGACCCTTGCCAAGGTGGTGGCGCAGGATGAAATGGACGTCTTGTGTTGGGGCTTTGTAGTGTGTCATTCGGTTTTGCCTGGTGTTTGGTTGTTGTTTGGTTTTCCCCTCACCGTGCCGCCATCCTCAAGGCCCCATCCAATCGAATCACCTCGCCATTCAACATGGGGTTTTCCACGATGTGCTGCACGAGGCCGGCGAATTCGCTGGCTTCGCCCAGGCGTGCCGGGAAGGGCACGGCTTCACCCAGAGATTTCTGCACGTCTTCTGGCAGCACGGCCATCATCGGTGTCTTGAACAAGCCCGGGGCTATGGTCATGACACGGATGCCAAAGGCGGCCAGTTCGCGAGCAATGGGCAGGGTCATGCTAGCGATACCGCCTTTGCTGGCAGAGTAGGCGGCCTGGCCGATCTGGCCGTCGTAGGCGGCGACCGAGGCGGTGTTGATGATAACGCCCTGTTCCAGGCCGTCGTTGGCCGGAGCGTGTTGCATGGCTTCGGCGGCGAGCCGAATCATGTTGAAGGTGCCGACCAGGTTGACGTTGATCATCTGTTGAAACTGGGCCAGGTCGTGAATGCCTTTGCGACCGAGCACGCGGGCGCCACCGGGAATGCCGGCGCAGTTGACCAGCACATTCAAGTGGCCCCAGCGGCTTTGCACCAGGTCTATGGCGGCTCTGGCCTGGCTTTCATCGGTAATGTCGGTGCGAATGAACAGGGCGTTGTCGCCCAGTTCGTTGGCGATGGCCTGGCCACGCTCTTCGTTCAGGTCGGCCAATACCACTTTGGCGCCCTGGTTCACCAGGGCGCGGGCGACCCCTTCGCCCAGCCCTGAAGCGGCACCGGTGATCAGACAATGGCTGTGTTGTAAATCCATGATGATGGCTCCGGCTTAGTTGAGGTTTTCCAGCAGAATGGCAATGCCCTGGCCGCCACCGGCACAGGCCGAGGAGATGCCGAACTGCTCACCGCTTTCTTGCAACTGGCGCGCTACGGTATGAGTCAAACGCACGCCAGACACTGCCAGAGGGTGACCGAAGGCGATGGAGCCGCCGTGAACGTTGACCTTGTTGCGATCCAGGCCAAGTTCGCGCTCGCAGGCGATGTACTGGGCGGCAAAGGCTTCGTTGATTTCGAAGCGGCCGATGTCGTTCAGCGCCATCTGCTTGTGGGTGACCAGGGCGCTGATCGCCGGTGCCGGGCCGATGCCCATGATTTCGGGTGGCACACCCACGGTGGAACCGGCCACGATACGAGCCAGAGGTTTCAGGCCATGCGCACGCACATAGTCGCCCGAGGCAACCAGGACAGAAGCGGCCCCGTCGACGATGCCGGAAGAGTTGCCACCCGTTTGAACCCCGCCGAATGCCGGGCGCAACTTGTTCAGTACCTCAAAGGAGCTGTTGCGCACGTGCCCATCGCGGTCCAAACGGCTGGCCTTGTCGGCCAGTTTGAGGCCACGGTCGTTGTAGCCATCGAGTGACCAGTGGGCGTTCTCGACTGGCACCACTTCGTTATCGAAATAGCCACTGTCCCAGGCCGCATTGGCTTCGGCAAAGCTGCGCGCTGCGTATTCATCGGCCTCATCCCGGCTGATGCCGTAGCGCTGGGCCAGGTTCTCGGCGGTGTTGCCCATGCCGATTCCGGGTGCGGTGTCGATGGTCGCTTCCCACAGGAAGTCCTTGAACTCGACCTGTCCCATGCGGAAACCGGCGCGATGGGTGTAAGCCACTATGGGGTTGCGCGACATGGATTCGGCGCCGGAGCAGAGCACGACTTTGGCGCGGCCGAGTTTGATCTGGTCGGCGGCTTGCAGAATGGTCTCGAAGCCAGTGCCGCAGAGACGATGCACCTGGAGTGCCGGGCGGCTTTGCGGAACGCCTGAATAGAGGCCGATATGGCGCGCCAGCAGGTAAGCATCGTAGCTGGCCTGAGCAACGTTGCCGGCGATGATGGCGTCGACGTCTTCCGGGGGCAGGCCGGTGGCTTCAAAGAGGGCGCGGCTGGCGTAGATGCCGAGGTCTGTTGGCGATACGTCACGCAATACCCCGGCCAGATCGGCAAAGGGGGTGCGACGGCCATCGACCAGGTAGATGTCGTCGTAGTCAGCGAGCAGGGCGTGCTGTTCGGAATCCTGATAGGCAGTATTCATGATTTTTTCCTGTTCAGAAATTGGCCGATTCGGGCCTGAACTTCCGGGCTGGTCTGGGTCATACCGGCGACCAGGGCTTCGGTGAAGAGGCCATCGTCAGAGGCCATGTTGGCGATGCGGCTGATGGCAGTCACCATGGCCCAGTTCGAGATGGCAGAGTTCTGGGCGATGCTTTCGGCCAGTTCTTGTGCCTTGGCTTCCCCTTCACCCACTGCGACTCGGTAGTGGGCCAGGCCCTGGCGCTCACCTTCGTCGGCATCCAGGGTGCGGCCGGTCAGCATCATGTCGGCCATGCGACCTGGCGAGATGATGCGCGCCACGCGCACCGAGGCGCCACCGCCGACAAAGATGCCGTGGCGGCCTTCCGGCAGGCGGAAATAGGTGCTGTCTTCGGCGATACGCACGTGGGCTGTGGCAGCCAATTCCAGACCACCGCCGATGACGGCGCCCTTGAGTACGGCGACAATGGGCACACCGCATTGTTCCATCTTGCTGAACACTCGATGCCACATGCGAGAGTGCTTGACCACCTCGAAGGGTTCACGAGCCTGATGTTCGGCCAGGTCGAGGCCGGCGCAGAAGTTGTCGCCTTCGCCTGTCAGTACGATGACGCGGATGTCGTCGGTCAGAGCATCGAACAGCTGTTCGAGCTCCAGAATCAGGGAGTCATTGATGGCGTTGTGCTTGGCCGGACGGTTTAATCGGACGTTGGCAATGCCGTTGTCCAGCGACCAGGTCACCAGTGCGTTGTCTGTCATGGTTGCGCCTTGCGATCGTTGTTTTCTGAAAATCATACGGATTATTGTTGTAAAGGCAAACAATTTGTTTAATTAACATTGTAAGTTCGAGCTCAAGGGCAGTGCGGATTGGTGAGTAGACTGTTGAATTTTACATAGTTAATCAATTTAATAGTTGTAAGAATCAACAAAATATGAATGATAGAGATCAAGAGGTTGCCACCTCTGCCCCGATGATAATAAATCCAACAAGAGAGGACGCTATCATGCTCAAGAAATCATTGGTTCGTGGCCTGATCGCCACAGCCACCGCCGCTACCCTGTTCAGTGCTGGAGCCATGGCTCAGGAGTTGCGCTTGACCCCTGGGCTGCCGCCCGCGCACCCAGGGCACACGCCGCTCTTTACCGTTTTCCAGGAGCAACTGACTGAGCGCAGTGGTGGCTCTTTGACCGGCCGTATTCTGGGTCAGGAAGTCGCCAATATCGGTAACATGCGCACCGCCATTACCTCTGGCTTGTCCGATACCGGCATGTTCCTGCCCGCCTATTTCCCGTCCGATCTGCCGAACATCAACCTGGTGGGCGATCTGTCTTTTATGGGCAGCAACCCTCACGCTCAAGCCGCAGCGATGACGGAGTACATTGTCAATTGTGCCGACTGTCAGGCTGAGTTGAAGCGTCTGGGTGTGGTCTATACCAGCTCGCATGCCTCGGATATCTATCAGCTTCTGACCACCACGCCGGTACGCACACCAGATGATTTGCGCGGTCTGCGTTTACGTGTAGGTGGGCCACAGTTTGCTCGCTGGGTAGAAGGCATGGGTGCAACGCCCTCCAATACCTCGGTTGGTGAGCAATTTGAGGCCATTTCACAGGGCGTACTGGATGGCAGTGTCGCCTCCTCGGCCGACATGTTGTCTTTCCGCCTGGACGATGTGGTGGGCTATGTAACGACCCTGCCACTGGGAACCTACCAGTCGAGCATTTCGCATGCCTTCAGTGCACGCACCTGGGCTCGCTTGTCGCCTGAGCATCGCCGTGTGGTAGCGGAGTCTTCCTCCTATGCCAGTGCCATGGCCACCCAACGCTGGGGCTTCGAGCTGGCTGAAATCGCCATTAATAACGCTAGCGATAAAGGCGTCGAGTTCCTGCAGCCAAGCCCAGAGTTGTTGGAGGCTTCCGAGCGGCTGAAGACGTCTGATTTGGCGGCAGTGCCTGCCATGGCCGCCGAGCGTGACGGCATCAGCGATGCGGCCGCCAAGGTGGCTCAGTTCCAGTTGCTGGTGAACAAGTGGGAAGGCATTGCGGACGGTGTTGGTAACGACCCAGCGGCCATCGCCGAGGTGATGGATCGCGAGATCTGGGACAAGGTCGATTTCTCAACCTACGGGCTCTAATATAGGTTCATTCTCAGAACACGGACGTTCTGATCCTTTCTCTTTGCATTGTTCGACTGTACTTTTGACGCAGACCCCGCTCTGCGTCCTTCTTTCTTGTGAGGGTTGCTATGCAGTGGCTTGAACGTCTGACCGACCGGATTGTCATGACTCTGGCGTTGCTCGGTACTTTGGGCATTATCGCAATCGTGTTGCATATCTCGCTGGACATTGTGATGCGCACCACCATTCGCGTTTCCATGCCAGCCACTCTGGAAATGGTGACACGCTATTACATGATTCTACTCGCCCTGATGCCACTGGGTTGGGTAGAGTGGAAAAACCGGATGATCTCGGTCGAGGTAGTAACGGATCTGTTCGGTGCTGCCTTCAAGCGCTGGCTGGATGTGGTCATCGCCCTGTTTTCCCTGGCGTTGTATCTGTTGTTTACCTGGGCGACCTGGGACAAGGCCGTTGACCAATACAATATTGGTGCCTATGTGACCACCCTGAACCAGCGATTGCCGGTTTGGCCAACCTATTTTGTTTTGCCCCTGTCTTTTGGTCTGGCTGCCTTTGTCTGCGTTGTGCGCATACTTCAGAGCATGACAGGCCGACCTCTGAACTCAGCTCAGGATTGATCCCATAATGGCGGTAGATATTGGAATTTATGGACTCATCGTCCTGCTCATATTACTTCTGTTGCGCATACCGGTAGCGCTATCCCTGATGGCCGTATCTCTGGGTGGCCTGGCCATCATGCTTGATATGGAAATAGCCCTCAGTCTGCTTGCTGGTACCCCCTACGACTTCATTGCCAAGTGGACGCTCAGCGCCGTCCCCATGTTCCTGTTGATGGGGTTTGTTGCCTATCACACCGGCCTGACGGCAGGCCTGTTCAATGCGTCCAAGGTGGTGTTTCGCTGGATGCCGGGTAACCTCGCCATTTCCAGCATTTTTGCCAGCTCCGGTTTTGCGGCGGTGAGCGGCTCCAGCGTTGCCTGCGCTGCGGCCATGGGCCGAATTGCCATTCCTGAAATGGTCAACAATGGCTATAAACCCAGTTTTGCCTGCGGCACCATAGCCGCTGGCGGCACTATCGGTGCCTTGATACCGCCCAGTATTTTGATGATCGTTTATGGTGTCTTTGCGCAGGTGTCAATCACCCGGGTGTTCCTGGGGGGCATCACCATCGGCCTGCTGACGGCTCTGAGTTACATCATCGTGATTCTGGTGGTCAGTTGGTTACGGCCCGACATCGTGCCGCGCCGAACAGAAAATGTGGAACACATTTCCGGCGCCCAGGCGGTCAAGGAAATCTGGCCGGTGCTGGTATTGGGTTTCATGGTTTTTGGTGGCCTGTTCAGTGGCTTTTTTACCGCCACCGAAGCCGGCGCCGTTGGCGCAACCGGTGCCGTGCTGATTTCCCTGGTACTGCGCAGGCTGACCTGGCTGAAAATGCGCGCGGCCCTGCTGGAAACCCTGTCGACGACGGCAGCGCTGCTGTTTATCGGTGTCGGCGCTACCATGTTTACCATCTTCCTGAGCTTGAGTGGGTTGGCTGGCGCCATCTCCTCCATGGTGACCGGTTGGGATCCGACCTACCTGCAATTGATGTTGATCGTGGTGCTGATTTATCTATTTTTAGGGCTCTTTATGGAGCCATTCGGTGCCATGTTGGTGACCCTGCCGATCTTTCTTCCGGTGTTCGAGGTCTATGACCTCAGCCTGATCTGGTTCGGGGTGCTCTTGGTCAAACTGCTGGAGATCGGTATGATCACCCCACCGGTGGGCATGAACATCTTCGTGATTCGAGGGGTAGCGTCCAAATATGCGTCTCTTGTAGACATTTTCCGAGGCGTAGGCTATTTCCTGATTGCCGATCTGGTGGTGGTGGCATTGATCATTTTCTTCCCGCAGATCGTATTACTGCTGGTGAACTGACGAGCCAGATGGCCTTCGGTCTGGCATCCAACAATAATCTGAATAAAGCGACGGACTGATGACAGAAGCGAATACCGACATTGATTACTCCATGCTGAACTCACTGGTCGGCTATCGCCTGAGGCGGGCCCAGCTCGCCTACTTCGAGAATTTCACCGCCACCTGCGCCGAAGAGGGGATTACCCCCGGCCTTTTTGGTATCCTGGCGATCGTCCTGAACAACCCTGGTTTGACACAAACGGCGGTAGCCCAGGCCATCCATACCGATCGTTCGGCCATGGTGGCGGCCGTCGACAAGCTGGAGAAGATGGCCCTGATCGAACGGCGTCCGTCGGAGCGGGATCGGCGCTCCTATGCGCTTTACCTGACCAAAGAGGGGGAGCGTTTTACCAAAGCACTGCACAAGAAGGTGTTGTCACATGAGGCGCATTTTGAAGCGGTGATGAAGCAGGGGGAGAAGGAGCAGATGCTGGATTTGTTGACTCGGATTATTGAGTTGGATCGGTAATCAGGCAATGGAGCGTCGAATTGTATTCGACGTAGTGGGCAAAGCCCGCTAAAGCAAGGCCGGCGATGCCGGCCAGGGTCGATGGTGATATCGACCCTCCACGTCACTTATTCTCAATCAACATCAACCCGGCCCCAGTATTAGAAATCGGCACATGATAGTTACTGTGCAGCAGCTTCAAATCCCCAGTCAAAGCGCCTCTCATCCCTAACCACATGTTCAACTCAACACCCTGGGCACCGGCAATATCCACCAGGTCGTCGTTGCTGTAACGCGTTAAGGCTTCCGGGTTGGGGATGATCTGATCCATGCAGTATTTGTCGAAACCGGTGTTGATAAAGCCGGCACGTTCGCCATCGAGTTGATGCGACAGGCCACCGGTACCGAATATCACGACCTTTTCATCGCTGTCCCAGCTTTCGATCGCTTTGCCGATCGACTGGCCCAGTTTGAAGCTGCGCTTCGGTGATGGCATGGGGTGACGCTCGCAGTTGATGCACACCGGAATTACCTTGATGTGTTGGTAATTATGACCGGGCCACATCAGTGACAGCGGTACCGTCAGGCCGTGGTCTACGCGCATCTCCTGGCAGACGGTGATGTCGAACTCATCGTCAATCAGGGTGTTGACCATGTGCCACGACAATTCGGTTTCACCCGTTACCGGCGGAATGGGTTTGATGCCCCAGCCTTCGTCGGCATTGTGATAAACCGGAGCGGTGCCAATGGCAAAGGTGGGTTTTTTGTCGAGGAAAAACTCCAGACCGTGATCGTTATAAAAGATCACCGCTATATCGGGTTTTTGTTCTTCCAACCAGTGCCTGACCGGTGGGTAGGCGTCAAAAAATGTCTTCCAATAGGGTGTCTGTTCAAGCCCTTTGTCCATGGCCATGCCGATGGCAGGAATGTGCGAACTGGTAATGCCTCCGATGATGCGTGCCATCAGTTTTCTCCGTACTTCAGCAGTCTGGCTTTGAATTCGTCGGTGCTCATGCCGGTCTGTAAGCCACCAACGTCCTGGACGCTCAAGCCAAGCAGGCCAGCAAATTTGGCCAGGTAATAAATGCTGCCGCCGAGCTTCAGCAGCGCCAGTACATCGCGTTCTAGAATGGCTTTGGTTTGAGCTTCGGTCAGGCCGAATTGTTCGCAGTAACCGCGCTCATCTTGGCTAAAGGCTTCACGAGCGGAGGCGGCGTTGAAGGAGTAACACATCTTGTTCAGGGCATAGCCTGCTGTTGCCATAGGGCCGTCGAATTTGACGGTACCCGGGGCTGGCTGTCTCGTGACGGTCATGGTCGTCAGCTCCGTAAATCAGGTGAGCTAACCATAGGGGGGAGATCGGCTGGAAAAATTGATCTGGATCAAGATGAGCTGATCGGGGGCTGGGACGGTGCGTTCACCGTAGCCGGGTGGGTGCAGTTGGCCTGATTTCACCGCCGATCGAGTACCGGAGTACTCGACCCTGGCGCTGATTCACTCTGCGACGCTAGTGACGGTGTAATAGCTGCTCCATGGTATCGACCAGCTCGGCCCACTCGGCGTCTTCGTCTCGCATTCTCGCCAGTGCCAGACGTTGTTCAAAGCTCAGAAAGTCGGCTTCGGATACATCCTCTTCCGCTTCGAGGTGATAGCGCTCAAAAAAGCGCTCTATTGCATCGTCGGAACTTTCCAAACCGAGTTGGTCAAAGAGGGTGGTCATTGTCGGCTGTTCAGTCAGCATGGATACCTCCTGATTCATTCAGGCATACCTTAAGCATAGCCTGGATTTACTATGGAGCAAGCCGGCCTCAGGTCGCCCGGTCCAGCAACTGTTGCTCCAGCCGACGAACATTGCGCTGGCTGCTGCGCGAAAGTGGGTGTAACTCCAGTACCTGATAGAAAACCCGGATGGCCGCAGTTGGCTCGTTCATCTCCATAAAGATGATGCCCAGCCCGGACAAGGCGCCAAAGTGCCGTGGCTCCAGTTCAAGTGTCTGCTCGATGTCGAGCATGGCCTGGGCGTAGTCGCCGCGCGCAAAGTGCAGGGTGGCGCGTTTGTTCCAGGCTTCCGCAAACTGCGGTTCCGACTCTACCAATTCGTCAAAGTGGGTGAGCGCCCGATCCAGTTCACCGCTTTGAAAGGCTCTCATGCCACGCCGCATCAGGCGGTTTGCACTCGAATTGGGGCCTTCCATCCAGATGCTCCAGATCTGCTGCTCTATAAACAGCGCGACATTGGCATTGCCTGTGTTTCTCAGGGCAGTAAACAAGGGGTCTAGACGGTCGTCGTTCTGGTCGGCCAGGGTCAAGGGGGCTGCGATGGTCGCCATGACAATCATCAGCGATTTGTACAACAAAACTCGGAGGAATGAGCGTACAGCCAGGCTGTCGATCATAATACGCCCTCCCGATTGTGTGGAATGTTCAGGGTGTCAGGAATGGTCAACAAATGGGCAAATCAGCATTGCCGGATGCGAGTGAACTCTAGCCACTGATGCGCAGTGGGTGCTCTCAAATTACGGCCTGGTGTCCAGTTTAGATCAAAAAATGAAATAGGGGCTGGAGAGTGCGGTATTTCTTTCCTATAGTCATGGTAGTCATTGCTTGTGAGCACCATCATGTTGTCTGCTCTGGTCAGAGCCCTCTTCGTTCTGACGATACCCTTGAGTGCTGTCACGGTTTGGGCGACCGAATCCAGGGCCGTACTGGTTGGCGGCTATATCTTTCCACCCTATGTCATTGAAGAGGCGCCTGAGCGGTACAGTGGTGCAACGCTGGAGCTGATTGAACTGCTGAACCAGAGCCAGAACACCTTTCACTTTGAATTCATTTCGATCGCTGCCCATAGTCGTCAGCACACCTGGCGAAATGAACGTTACGACGTCATTCTGTTCGAATCACCCCACTGGCAATGGCATCAAGAGGATATTGGCTTCACTCAGCCTTTCGCCGTGGATCGAGACCTTTATATTGCATTGGCTGAACCCGGTCGAGATCAGACAGTGTTCAATGCAATAGACGAGCTGCGAATCATCGGCACGCGCGGCTATCATTATGGCTTTGCTGGCTATGTGACCGACGAGGCCGCGTTGCAGGAGCGATTTCAAATTACCTTTGCGCCGACGCTTGAAGCAACCTTGAATATGCTCGAGCGTGGGCGCGGCGATTTGACTCTGATAAACGAAAGCTATATTCGAGTGTTATCCGCCCAGGGTCGGATCGATCAATCACATCTGATTTCCGAGAAAGCAGACCATACCTATGAGCTTGGTATCGGTGTGCGGCCAGGCCAGGGCCTGGCAATAGAGTGGTTTGAAGAGCAGGTTAACAGGCTGTTTGAACAAGGGGATTTATCCGAGCTGGCCCAACGCTGGGGGTTGAACCTGCTGTTTGACCACGAATGAAGGGTTAACCAGATCGCTGGGCCCGCCTAATCAGAAGTTGGCCGGTGTCGTGGCTGATACAATCTGACAGGGCTCGTCGTAAGGGTTGCGGAAGCGATGCGGGCGAGTCGAATCAAAGTAATAGGCGTCGCCTTCCTTGAGGTGGTAGATCTCATCACCGACGGTCAGCTCGAACTGCCCGCGAATGACCAACCCGGCTTCTTCTCCATCATGGAGGTAGGGGTCCTCTCCGGTATCGGAACCCGGCTCGTAGGTTTCGATCATGAACGCCATGGCACGACGGCCAAAGGCCTTGCCGACCAGCTTGAGTTTGACGTCGTCCACCGACAGGTCCATGAAATCCGCAGGGCCATACACCACCGGCTGGGTTGCGCTGGTTTCGCCTTCATCGGAGAAAAATTCTACCAGAGACATCGGAATGCCCTGGAGTACCTTTTTTAACGAGCTGACACTGGGGCTGACGCTGTTCTTCTCGATCATCGAGATGGTGCTGTTGGTGACCCCGGCTCGCTTGGCGAGTTCCCGTTGAGACAGGCCTTTTTGCTTTCGAATGACTTTAAGGCGTTCGCCGACGTCCAATACCGTCTTCCTCCAAGTGATGTGCGTCTGATGGTTTCATTATTTTTTACATAGAGTAGCAAATCTTGAGCAATGCTCCAAAGAGTTTGCCAAGAAGGCTGGCGGCGGCTTGAAATAAGCGGATAATTATGTCAAAAATACCGAACATGCCGATTAATTTACTGAGCAACCCCATGTATTTGAACCCCAGAACCCATACTGACGAGCATCCGCCTTCCTGGTATCAGGACACAAGGCGTTATACCGAAACCTACCCGCGCCTGGAAGCCGATCTGGAGGCGGATGTCTGTGTGGTGGGTGGCGGCTTTGGTGGCGTCAATACCGCCCTTGAGCTGGCCGAGCGCGGTTATTCTGTTGTGCTGGTTGAAGGCCGGCGCATAGGCTGGGGCGCTTCCGGTCGCAATGGAGGGCAGTTGATTCAGGGCATTGGCCATGGCCTGGACAAGTTCGCCAATATTCTCGGCGAGGATGGCGTGAAAGCGGTGGAGGCCATGGGTTTCGAAGCGGTGCGCATCGTGCGTGAGCGCATCGAACGCTACCAGATCGACTGTGATTTCAAACTTGGCTATTGCGACCTGGCGCTGAAACCAAGGCAGATGAAGGACCTCGAAGCCCTGAAGCGCTGGTTCGACACCGTGGGTTACGAAGCCGAGACCGAACTGGTGCCACAGCACCGCATGCACGAGGTGGTGGGCTCCAACCGCTATGTGGGCGGCCTGATTGACCGGGGCAGCGGCCATTTGCACCCCTTGAACCTGGTGACTGGTGAAGCGAAAGCCGCCTCCGATCGGGGTGTGCGCATTTTCGAACAGAGCCTGGTGACCGAGGTAGTACCCGGCAAGCGCGTTGTTATCAGGACAGCCCAGGGATCAGTGACCGCCGACCGCGCCGTGCTGTGCGGTAACGCCTATGTGGCTGGGCTGAACCCCGTTCTGGCGGGCAAGGTGCTGCCCGCAGGCAGTTATCTGATCGCCACTGAACCCCTGGCGGAAGACGTCTGGCAACGCCTCTTACCCCAGGACATGGCCGTTTGCGACCAGAACGTGGCACTGGATTACTATCGGTTAAGTGCCGACAAGCGGCTGCTGTTTGGCGGCCTGTGCAACTACTCAGGGCGTGACCCGGACTCCATCGCCGGGGTGCTGAAACCGCATCTGGTCAAGGTGTTTCCAGAACTGGCATCGGTGAACATCGACTACCAGTGGGGCGGAATGATCGGCATCGGCGCCAACCGCTACCCGCAGATCGGGCGGCTGGAACCCAACCTCTATTACGCTCAAGCCTATGCGGGCCATGGTTTGAACGTAACGCACATGGCGGCCAGGGTGATTGCCGAACATATCCACGGCGAGAGTGAACGATTGGACCTGTTCGAGCGCATCAAGCACATCACCTTTCCCGGCGGCCCCAGGTTCCGCTCGCCCTTGCTGGCGGTGGGGATGTTGTATCACCGCCTCAAGGACTTTGTTTAACCGCTTTTATTACTCATACAGAAAACAGGCAACACCGTGATCAGAAGCGATTAACTTCCGGCTGGGTGATTCAGCCTCGGCAAAATGCACCCAAAGTGCCTCGCCCTGGTGTGCAAAGCGAGCGGCCTCAACCAGTGTTGGCTGCCGGGCGACCATAATGGTTTTGAGCTCTGCTTCGACTTCCTCGAGGCTTTTGCCCGCTTGCGGCTGAAAGTGCACGTTCAAGCCTTCCACTGTACCTGCACCGACGGCATTGACCTGTCCATCCTGGATGCGCCATTCGCTGATCGCGGTCATCACATCCCGACCTTCCCAGCCGCAATGCGCCATGGCTTTTGTGCAGCGGGTATGGAAATTACAACCATTGGGTGGCTCCATAGCGCTGGGTATCTCACCAGCGGACTCCAGTGGCGGCTTAACGATAGAGGGATCCGGCTCCGGGCTGGCATCAAGTAACAGTTGGGTGTAGGGGTGCTTGCGCTCGCGCACGACTTTTTCGGTTGGCCCGATCTCGACAATTTCGCCAAGATACATGATGGCGGTCCGGTCACAGACGTAGGCAATGGTGGGCAGGTCGTGACTGACATAGACAAAAGAAATGCCCAACTGGTCGCGGAAATAGCGCATCAAATTGAGCACGCCAGCTCGGATCGAAACATCCAGCATGGAAACCGGCTCATCGGCTACGATGAAACGTGGCTCGGTGACAATGGCCCGAGCAATGGCAACTCGTTGGCGTTGGCCGCCCGACAACTCATGAGGAAAGCGATCGTTGTAAACGCTGGCCGGTTTTAAACCAGCGCGTTCAAGCGCCTGCACTACTCGTTCACCGATAGCCTCTTTCTGCGCCAGACGGTGAATTTTTACCGGCTCGGCAACGATGTCGTAGATGGTAAAACGCGGATTCAGGGTCTGATAGGGATCCTGAAACATCATCTGGGCGGCCCGTCGAAAAGCCTTCATGCCCGGGCCATCCAGCTCGGCGATGTTCTGGTGGTCGAAGCGAATGACGCCCTCGGTCGGTTCTTGAAGACGCACCAGCAACTCACCCGTTGTGGTTTTGCCAGAGCCGGACTCGCCCGCCAATCCCAGTATTTCACCTTCAAACAATTCGAAGTCAATACCGTCGACGGCATGAACCGTGCTGGCTTTGCGTTTGCCGGGCATCAGGCTGGCCAGAAAGCCGGGTTCCTGACCAAAGTGTTTCTTCAGGCCTTCAACCTGAACCAGAGGCTTGTCAGACAAGACTTTCTCGAGAGAGACGTTGGCCTGAACCGTCTCACCGAGCCGATCACCCACCGCTTGCCAGGTCGCGTTAAGAGCGGCGCGAGTGCGAAAGTCCTCGACCTGATCAGGATAGTGACAGGCCGCCTGCCGCTCGTCTCCGACGGATTGCAAAGCAGGCGTTTTACTCCTGCAGAGGTCGGTTGCAAAGGGGCAGCGCTCCGCGAAACGACAGCCAGAAGGTGGATTGAGCAAGTCAGGTGGGGTGCCAGGAATGGAAATCAACTCACGTTGGGCACCTTCGAGAGTCGGAAAGGCGTTGGTTAACCCCATGGTGTAAGGATGAAAGGGCGTTGCGAACACCTCACGCACAGGCCCCGTTTCCATTACATGGCCGCCGTACATGACGACGACACGATCGCAAGTCTGCACGACGACAGAAATATCGTGAGTGATGAACATCAAGGCAAGGCCGCGTTCTTTGCGCAACCGGCTGAGCCTGGCCAGAATCTGTGCCTGGGTGACCACATCCAGAGCCGTTGTTGGCTCGTCAGCGACAATCAATTTCGGGTTCAGCGCCAAAGCCATGGCAATAACCGCACGCTGCTTCATGCCGCCACTCATTTCGTGGGGGAAGGCATTGAGTCGATCCGGGTCTATGCCAACAGCTCGGAATAAGTCGGCGGCGTGGTTCAGGCCTTCTTCACGGCTGATGGTGATGTGGGCCTGCATTGCCTCCAGCATCTGATCACCCACCCGATAGACAGGGTCGAGCGCATTCATGGCTGCTTGAGATATCCAGGCGATGTCTTTCCAACGGGTGCGCCGCATGGACTCTTCATCCATGTTCAGTAAATCGCGACCCATAAAGTCAATGTCACCCGTTGGGGTACGCCCATTGGGCGGCAACAGCCGAAGCATGGCTTTGGCCGCTGTCGTTTTACCGCATCCCGATTCTCCTACCAGCCCCAGGGCTTCGCCAGGTCTTACGTGAAAGCTGACCTGGTCTACCGCCTGCACTGGCCCGGCAGAGGTATCGTAATGAATGCTCAGGTTGTTGATGTTTAAAATGGTATCTGCACTCATCGACGAGCCCTCAAACGCGGGTTGGCAACCAGTTCCAGTGAACGGGAGATGAAGAACACAGACAGCACTGTGATCATGATGAATATGCCGGGTGGAATGTTCCACCACCAGGCTTCACGCCAGGCACCAGACAGCCGTGCGTTATGCAAGATGCCACCCCATGAAATCGACTGGGGTGGACCCAGACCGAGGAAGGATAGAGTCGCCTCTGCGATGATGGAAACGCCAACGATGATTGCCAGCTCCAGGAACACCAGAGGTAAGACATTGGGGAAAATATGCAGATACATGATGCGCAAATTCGAGGCACCAGAAACACGTGCCGCTTTCACAAAAGGCCGTTCACGCAATGAGAGAACTTGTGAGCGAATCAAGCGAGCCACTGTACGCCAGGTCAGTAGCGATACCGCCAGGATAACAATCAGCAGACTGGGCTCAAACAATAGCACCAGAATTAGCGCGAATGGCTCAAAGGGAATGCCGTACATGACATCCACTGTGCGCATCAGCACAGTTTCTGTGCGACCTCTGTAATAGCCAGCCACCAGGCCAACGTTGGCACCAATCAACACCACCAGAGTCGCGCCTAAAAAGCCAACCAGCAATGCGATGCGTGAGCCATGAACATTCTGACTGAACAGGTCTCGCCCCAGGTGGTCGGTTCCGAACCAGTGCTCTCGGGTGGGTGCGGACAAGCGGTTCACGTATCGGTCTGAGCCGAGGGCATAATAGCCTTGTGGCGTTACCATCAGGCTGCGTAAATGCCGAGAGCCGATGGTGTCAGCCATCTGCCAGATGCCATTGGGTTCGCGCTCCATGATAATGCCATGTCGACCAGCGGCTATGGCTGAGCCATCGTCGCTGATCCAGGCGGCGTTCATTACCCGGCTGTCGGGTGCTGTTTCGGCAGCCCAGCTTCCATCCGGGCCTTCACGAACAAGCAGAGTGCCGCGTTCACCCACCACCAGTGCCGTGCCATTGTCCGCAATGCTGATCGCATTCATGCTGCGATTGGACGGCAGCCGAATCAAAGTCAGGTCACTGCTTTGCGTATCAAAGGTTAACGCCAGGCCTCGGTCGCCAACGACAAAGGCATTGCCGTTGTGGTCTCGGGCGACCGCATTCAATGAGATGCCTCGGTTAACGGGGCTGGTCAGCGTTTCGATAATCGGCGCCTGGTCAGGCTGAAACTCGATGCGGATGATGACTTCATCATCACCTACTGCGAGTGCTACCTGATCCGTTAGCCAGGCGACGCTGTTAAGGGACGCCTCGACCGGGCTATTCAGGGACTGAAGCTGTTCGCCTTCCAAAACAGCCAATTGACCAGTTTCGCCTACCAGAATGGCTTTTTGCTGGCTATTCAACGCCAAAGCATGCCAATTGGTGTCGCTGATCTCCGGCAGTCTTTGCCAATTGCCATCCTGATAGCGATAGATCAGCCCGGTTCTGGCGACGGCAAGGCCAAGGCCCTGGTGATAGTCCGCAGCATAGAGGGTGCGATCTCCCAGTGGCGTCTGGCTTTGCCATTGGCGTCTTTCGGGGTCACCGTCAGCGCGTACCAGCAAGGTACCTTCTTCTCGTTCATTGATATGGAGAGGGTCATGAGTAGCCAGGAAGGGCGCAAAAATGGCCATTGCGATGATGGCGAAAAGAACAACAGAGCCCAACAGAGACATACGGTCACTGGCAATGGCTCGCAGTGGTTCGGCCATGCCTTTGAATGCAGAGAGTCCTATCATTTGAAGCTCACCCTTGGATCCAGCATTGTATAGAGAAGATCAACCAGTAGATTTAAGGTAATCACAAAGGCCGCCATCACCAGGAAGCTGGCCTGTGCCAGAGGAAAATCTGAAGTACGTACCGCGTTCAATATCTCTCGGCCCAACCCGGGCCATGAAAAGACCACCTCGACCACGACCTGGCCACCCGCAGCGAGGCCAATGGTGACCGCCAACTGGGTAACGACGGGAAGCAGAGCATTACGTGCCGCGTGGTTGTAGAGAATCTTGCGCTCGGGCAACCCCTTGGCGCGTGCCATTTCGATAAAGTCTTCGCCGTATACTTCGAGCATGGTATTGCGCATGATCAGCAAGGGGGAGCCAAGATAGTAGAGCGCTACGATCAGGGCCGGTAATATTAAATGGGCCAGAAAGTCGAGCGTGAAAATCTTGTCGAGAAAACCACTGGCCTCATACGGCAAGGTGCGCATCCCACTGGTAGGAGACCAGCCGAGAAAAATACCGAAGAAAAGGATGGCAATCATGCCAGTCCAGAACATGGGTGCGGAGCGGAACATCAGGCCAATAAAGACCCCAACGGTGTCGGTACGCGAACCGCGCCGCCACGAAAGCCAGGCGCCCAGAGGTACGCCAACGCCATAGGCAAGAATGATGGCGGGAATCATCAGCACCATGGTATTGCCCAGACGCTCCCATATAATATCTGCTACCGGTGCTCGGTAGTGAAAGGAAAAGCCGAAATCGCCTTGAACAATGTTGACCAGGTAGATGACGTATTGTTCCCACAAAGGTTTATCCAGGCCAAAGCGTGCGCGAACCATCTCGCGTTCTGCCTGGCTTAAACCTTCCGTGATTAACGCCGCAGTCGGATCAGGAAGACCCAGGCGAAATAGAAAGAACAGGAGCGTCGCAATGATAAAAAGCGCCATGGCACCATGCAGCACCCGGCGCATCATGTAACTTCTGCGTGCAGACGACATATTGGGTTCCGTTTAACAAAGGTTCACAGCATCCGAGAGAACGTCGGACGGGGTATGCTGTTTCTTGAGGGAAAAGAGCCACCGAGTGGTGGCCCTGTATTTTTCAAACTGGTCTTAACGCATCAGATGGCCGTCGCTATTCCAGCTATAGCCTGCTGCGCGCAGTTCTTCCCGAGCGGCTTCCATATCAAAATCGAAACGCTCGACAAAGGATTCGTGCCAGAAAGCGTTGACGGGGGCGATCACGGATGAGCCTACTTCACCTCGGCCTTCCAGCAGTACATCCACCATGCGGTTGCGATCGATGGCACGCGTCAAGGCTCGACGAGCGGCGCGGTCGTCAAAAGGAGCTCGACGCAGATTGTACGTCATGTGGAAGTAGCCAAAGTCTGGCACGCTGACAACGTTCAAATGGCTTTGCTGCTCGGCCAGGCCAATTTGACCAGGTTCCATGCGCCACGCAGTCATGTCAATTTCACCAGTCTGCAGTCCGGTATACACCCCTTCCATATCGGCGTAGATGATGAATTCAACACCATCAACGGCGATGTTATCGGCGTACCAGTGCTGGTCGAATTTGCTGATCGACATGTATTCGCCGCGGTCAAAACGCTCGAACTTGAAGGGACCTGACCCGACCATGGGGATATCGGAAGGGGCCAAAGCGCCGGCGTCTTCAATGCCTTCCCATAAATGCTTGGGCAGAATCGGCAACTGCGACAGGGTGATACTCCCGAACGATGCGGAAGGCTGGCTCAGATGGAAGCGTACGGTGCGGTCATCAACCTGCTCTGCATTGTCGAGTACTGCCAGGTAAGAGTTGAAGTAGTTGTAACTCTGCCCCAGGTAGTAGTTGAACGTAAAAGCGACGTCAGCTGCGGTTACCGGTTCACCATCGTGGAAGGTCATGCCGTCGCGCAGAACCACTTCAATGGTCGTTTCATCAAGAGCGGTAACGCTTTCTGCTGCCCATGGCAAAGGTTCGACATCGGCACTCAGACGTACAAGGCGGTCGTAGTACAAGCGCATCCACTTCCAGCCCCAGACCGATGTTGAGTCGAGTGGGTTAAGGTTGTCGGGTTCTTGTGGCCCGCCGATGCGTAAGGTTTGTCGATCACCCAGAGGAACGGCTTCCATGGGGCCCCACTCACTGTATAAACCTTCGCCTGCCATGACCTGGAAACCTTCGAAGGCGTCCTGGTTATAGGCGACCACTTCATCACGGTGGAATAAAACGACAACGGGAATATCGCTTTTATACATATCCTGCATTTGCTGCACGATTTGCTGGCGCGACTCGTTGTTAAACTCCATGGACTGTTGATCGAAGAGATCGTCGTACTCAGCGTTCTCGTAACCGCCCGGATTGTTGCCACCGAGGCCTGCCTGACGCGAATCCAGAGTATTCAGAAAGAACTGAGGGTCGAGTCGATCTGTGCGACCGCTCCAGCCAAGAATTACTGCATCGAAATCCTGCTGATCGTAAAAGCGTTCCAGGGCGGTACTGAACTCAGTTGGTGACACTGTGACGTCAAGGCCAAGCTCGCGCCAACGTTCGGCTACCATGAAAGCGGCTTCGTAGCGAATAGGGTCGTAGGATTCGGTGGTGGTAATGAGGTTGATTGCAGGGACTCGTTCTTGAGCGAGGGCGGGGGTTGCCGTAATCCCTAACAGGGATACACCGACCAAGGCGGTCGACAGTAGTGTGTTATTGACTCTCATAATGGCCATTCCTTTTCTCATATTTTTATGTGCAAGGAAGGGCCACCCTAGGGCGCTGTTCGAATGGCTGTCAATTTAGACACGGTTGTATAATTAAAGCTGGCTGTAAATTATGTCT
Source organism: Saccharospirillum sp. (assembly GCA_022565595.1). GTDB lineage: Bacteria > Pseudomonadota > Gammaproteobacteria > Pseudomonadales > Natronospirillaceae > Saccharospirillum. The sequence goes on from JAIUML010000018.1 coordinate 28,683, forward strand.
TACAGGGTTGGTGAAGTCGTGGGCCAGATGCTATCTGGCCCACACTTTTACAGCTTGATCCAGGTGGCCTTGATCTCACTGTATTTATCGAAGGCATGCAGCGATTTATCACGACCGTTACCGGATTGCTTGTAGCCACCGAAGGGCGCTGTCATGTCGCCACCATCCCACTGGTTGACCCAGACCGAGCCAGCCCGCAAGCCGCGAGCAAAGCGGTGGGCACGGCTCAGGTTGCTGGTCCAGACGGCTGCGGCGAGGCCGTAGACGGAATCGTTGGCGATGCGCAGGGCGTCGGCTTCGTCGGTGAATCGCACCACGGAGAGGACAGGGCCGAAGATCTCTTCCCGACAGATGCTCATGCCGGGCTGAACGTCTTCAAAGACGGTAGGTTCGATGAAGTAACCGCCATCGACGGTGCTCTGGCGCTGTCCGCCCAGGGTCATGCGCGCGCCTTCTTTCTGGCCGCTGTCTATAAAGCCCAGCACCCGGTTCATCTGGGCTTCGTCCACTATGGCACCGACGTTGGTGTTCGGGTCCAGCGGGTGGCCAGGCCGCCACTTGGCGATGGCGTGACGAACTTTCTCCATAAAGGTGTCGGCGATGCTGTCTTCGACCAGCAGGCGGGAGGCGGCGGTGCAGACTTCGCCCTGGTTGAAGCAGATGCCTTCGGCGGCGGCTTCGGCGGCGGCATCCAGATCGGGTGCATCGGCAAAGACCACGTTGGGTGACTTGCCTCCGGCTTCGGTCCAGACGCGTTTCATGTTGGATTCGCCAGCGTAAATCATCAGCTGTTTGGCAATGGCTGTGGAACCGGTAAAGACCAGGGTGTCGACGTCCATGTGCAGCGCCAGAGCTTTGCCGACGGTGTGACCGAAGCCAGGCAAGACATTGAAGACGCCATCGGGAATGCCGGCTTCTTTGGCCAAGGCAGCAATGCGCAAGGCCGAGAGTGGGGACTTCTCGGACGGCTTGAGGATCACCGAGTTGCCCATGGCCAGGGCCGGGCCAATTTTCCAACTGGCCATGATCAGCGGGAAGTTCCACGGGACGATGGCCGCGACCACGCCCACGGCTTCACGAGTAACCAGGCCCAGTTCGTTGGCAGCGGTGGGGGCGACTTCATCGTACAGCTTATCTATCGCTTCGGCCGACCAGCGCAGGCTGCGCGCAGTGGAGGGCAAGTCGACGTGCAGGGCATGATTGATGGGTTTGCCCATATCGAGCGTTTCCAGCAGCGCTAGCTCTTCCTTGTTTTGTTCAATCAGGTCGGCAAAGCGTAGCATCCGCTGTTTGCGTTTGGCGGGCGGCATTTGCGACCAGACGCCGCTGTCAAAGGCGGCCCGCGCTGCCTTGACGGCGCGATCGGCATCGGCCGCATCGCAACTGGCGACTTCCGTCAACAGGCGATTGTCGATTGGGCTGCGTGATTCGAAGGTGGCGCCATCAGCACTGTCTGTATAAGCACCCTGAATCCAGGCGCGACCTTCTGGTTGCAGTTGCTCGGCTTTTTGTGTCCAGTCGTTCAGGCTCATTGAGTGGCTCATGGCACCCCCTTAAATGGTCAATCTGAAGAGGGTGACACCTTACCTCAAGCACCCTCAAAGTTTCAATATATTGAACGCCTGGCCGCGATTTTGTATGCCTACAATATCCACGATAGCCTGTTTTTATCTAGCCAGAGAAGCTGTGTTGTCATAGGGAGGGTCAGAGTCTTACGGAGGGGTTGATGTTTTATTTATTTTACATACACTGGCAGCAGTATGTTCAATATAACAAACAACCTCGAGCCTGGTACCATGCCTGGTTCAGTGTTTTGTGAGTGAGAGCGAGCCATGAAAACCGATGCCTTCTGGATGCCATTTACCGCCAACCGCCAATTCAAGGCCGAACCCCGTCTACTGGTGGCGGCCGAGGGTATGCATTACACCGATGAAGAAGGCCGCACCCTGCTCGACGGCACAGCTGGTCTCTGGTGTGTGAATGCCGGCCATGGCCGTAAAGAAATCAGTGCCGCCGTGCATCATCAGATTGATCAAATGGACTATGCCCCGACTTTTCAAATGGGCCACCCCAAGCCGTTCGAGTTCGCCGAACGCCTGATCAAGCACACACCGGAAGGTATCAATAAGGTCTTCTTCACCAACTCGGGTTCCGAGTCGGTCGATACTGCTTTGAAGATTGCGCTGGCTTACCACAGAGCCAAAGGCCAGGGCGAACGCACCCGCCTGATCGGCCGCGAAAAAGGCTACCACGGCGTCGGTTTCGGCGGCATTTCTGTCGGTGGCCTGGTCAACAATCGCAAGATGTTCGGCACCCTGCTCAACGGCGTCGACCACATGCGCCACACCCTGCTGCCGGAAAACGCTTTCAGCAAAGGCCTGCCAAAACATGGCGCAGACCTGGCCGATGACCTCGAACGCATGATCGCACTGCACGGCGCAGAAACCATCGCCGCCGTAATCGTCGAGCCGGTATCCGGTTCCGCTGGCGTAGTGCTGCCACCAGAAGGCTATTTACAGCGCCTGCGCGATATCACCAGACAGCACGGCATTCTGCTGATTTTCGACGAAGTCATTACCGGTTTCGGCCGAGTGGGCACCCCCTTCGCCGCAACCCGTTTCGGCGTCACGCCAGACCTGATGACCACAGCCAAGGGCCTGACCAACGGCGCCATTCCCATGGGTGCTGTCTTCGCGGCCGACTTCATCTACGATGCTTTCATGAGCGGCCCGGACTCGGTCATCGAACTGTTCCACGGTTATACCTATTCCGGACACCCGGTGGCGGCCGCAGCAGGCATCGCCACCCTGGACATCTACGAACGCGAAGGGCTGTTCGAGCGTGCTCTGGAACTCGAAGACACCTTCGCCGAGGCGTTACACAGCTTGCGCGACCTGCCCAACGTGAAGGACATCCGCAACATCGGCCTGGTCGGCGGTGTTGAGCTCGAGGCCAACGGTCAGCCAGGCAAGCGCGGTTACGAGGTGTTCCACCATTGTTACTGGAAAGAAAACACCCTGGTGCGCTGCACCGGAGACATCATCGCCATGTCGCCACCGCTGATCATCTCCGAAGCCCAGATCGCGGAATTAGTGGAGGCGTTGCGTAAGTCCATTTTGGCGGTTGGCTAGGCTTTAGTATTCGACACCCCCCAGCCGCTGGCCATCTCGACTAAACTCTATCTACACGCATGCAAGACAACTTGGGGGGCAGTTATTGGCGCTCCAAAGTATTTATGTGGTGTTATTGTGTCGATTAGTGAGCAGTGGATGCCCGGCAGGCCTTTCCGGGGGCGTCTGCGGCCAGGACGGCCGCAGTCGAGCCTACAGGGATGTATTTATGGCGTCCCCCGGAAAGGCCTGGCGGGTAGCCGCTGCGGACCCAGCCGACAAAAAGCCACCGAACCGAACAGAGGTGAGCAATGCAACAGATTAACCATTTTGTGAACGGCGAACTGACATCCGCCAGTGACCGCCATGCACCGGTATATAACCCGGCCCTGGGTGAACAAACCGGCCAGGTGTCATTGGCCAGTGCCGATGAAGTTCGTCAGGCGATTGCCAATGCGCAGGCTGCCTTTCCTGACTGGGCAGAGACCAGCCCCTTGAACCGCTCGCGAATTCTGTTCCGGTTCAAAATGATCCTGGAAGAACGCCTTGATGAACTGGCCCGAGTGGTCAGTGCCGAACACGGCAAGGTGTTTGAAGACGCCCGTGGTGAAGTGATTCGTGGCATGGAAGTGGTGGAGTTTGCCTGTGGCATCCCACAACTGCTCAAGGGTGAATACACCGACCAGGTCGGCCGAGGTGTCGATGCCTGGTCGATGAACCAGCCTTTGGGTGTGGTCGCTGGCATCACGCCGTTCAACTTCCCTGCCATGGTGCCCATGTGGATGTGGCCGGTTGCCATTGCCTGTGGTAATACCTTCATTCTGAAACCATCGGAAAAAGACCCCAGTGCCCCTTTGCTGGTGGCGAAATGGTTGAAAGAAGCCGGTTTGCCGGATGGCGTATTGAGCGTCGTCAACGGTGACAAAGAAGCCGTCGACGTACTGCTCACCGACCCCGCCATTCAGGCCGTCAGCTTTGTTGGCTCGACGCCCATTGCGGAATACATTTATCGCACCGCCAGTGAACACGGCAAGCGCGTTCAGGCGCTCGGTGGTGCCAAGAACCACCTGGTAGTTATGCCCGATGCGGATATTGATGGCGCGGTCAATGCTCTGACCGGGGCAGCTTTCGGCTCAGCCGGTGAGCGTTGCATGGCCATTTCGGTTGCCGTAGCCGTTGGTGATATTGGCGATGAACTGGTAGAAAAGCTGGCCGAGAAAGCGCGCACTTTGAAGATCGGTAACGGTGCCGAGAAAGGCCTGGATATGGGCCCGCTGGTGACCAAAGAGCACCTGGCGAAGGTTAAGGGCTATGTCGACAAGGGCGTGGCAGAAGGCGCGACTCTGGTAGTCGATGGCCGCGAACTGAAAGTGCCAGGCTGTGAAAGCGGCTACTTTATGGGTGGTTGCCTGTTTGATCATGTCACCTCAGATATGGTCATCTATCAGGAAGAAATTTTTGGCCCGGTGCTATGTGTGGTACGAGTGCCGGATTATGTGTCGGCGGTGAAGCTGGTCAACGGACACGAGTACGGTAACGGTACGTCCATTTTCACGCGCAGTGGCGGTGTAGCACGTCAATACGTGCGAGACATTCAGGTAGGCATGGTAGGCGTTAACGTCCCCATTCCAGTGCCGATGGCGTTCCATTCCTTCGGTGGATGGAAGCGCTCGCTGTTCGGCAGTAATCATGTTCACGGTATGGAAGGCGTCAAGTTCTACACCAGACGCAAGGCGGTCACCGCCCGCTGGCCAGAAGGTGACCTCGGCGCTGAATTTGTCATGCCTACCTTGAAGTAGCTGGTTGGTTTGTTACATCGACAGAATACGCGCTGGCAGTCGGATAGGCCCCTGGTGGGACGCTGTAAATAACTCCCTGTACGCTCGTCGGTTCCCATCCATGGGAACCGACGCCCACCAGTGGCCTACCCGACCACCAGCGCTCGGCTGGTTAACAAAATAAAATGTATAGCAACCAACCAATAATGCTTTTGTGATTAAATTCATGATCCGACTTATAACTTAGGCTATTGACGAGATGTGAGCGACGGATGCCGGTGGTACCTCTGCAGGGTAGTCCGCAGCCCGGACGGCTGCGGTCTAGGCCCCATGGATGGGTTCACGCCGACCCTGCAGAGGTACCACCGGTAGCCGGCGCGGATGTTATGTACAATACACAAATATTGAGGCATTAACCAAGAGGCCACCATGGTCAATAGAACAGAACATACCACCTCCTATTATGCGTCGACGTGTAATGAGGTTCAGGATCGTCCGGCGTTGGCAGAGGCCATCGAAGCGGATGTTTGCATTATTGGCGCCGGGTTTACCGGGCTTTCTACTGCCCTGCATTTGGCTGAGGCCGGGTTCAAGGTGGTGGTGCTGGAGGCCGCCCGTATTGGCTTTGGTGCCAGTGGCCGCAACGGCGGTCAGTTGGTGAATAGCTACAGCCGCGACATCGATGTGATCGAGAAAAACTACGGCACGGAGATGGGCAAGTCGCTGGGCAGTATGGCCTTTGAAGGGGCGGATATTATTCGTCAGCGCATTGCTGATTATCAGATCGATTGTGATTATCGGGACGGTGGTGTTTTTGCTGCGTTCAATAAACGGCAGATGCACGAGCTGAGTGAGCAGAAGAAACTCTGGGAACGTCATGGTCATGATCAACTGGAACTGATGGACCAGGATCGGATTCGTGAGGTGGTGGATTCTCCGGCCTACATCGGTGGTTTGCTCGACAAGCGTGGCGGCCATATTCATCCGTTGAACCTGGCCTTGGGTGAGGCCGATGCCATTGAGCAACTCGGTGGCCGAATTTTCGAAGATTCCAAGGTGATTCGGATTGACCGAGGCGAGCGGCCGGTGGTCTATACCGAACAGGGCCAGGTGACGGCCGACTATCTGATGATTGCCGGTAATGCTTATCTCGGTGGCCTGGTGCCCGAGTTGGCTGCCAAGTCGATGCCTTGTGGTACACAAATTATTACCACAGAAGTCCTGGGCGAGGAGCGTGCGCGGCAACTGATTCCCGATTTGTATTGTGTGGAAGACTGCAATTACAAGCTGGACTATTACCGCATGACTGGCGACTTCCGTTTGCTCTATGGTGGTGGGGTGACCTACGGTGGTGGTGATCCGGCTTCTATTGAGGCGTTTTTACGACCGCGTCTGGAGCAGACTTTTCCGCAACTCAAAGGCGTTCGTTTTGACTTTGCCTGGGGCGGTGATTTCCTGTTGACCATGAGTCGTTTGCCGCAGTTTGGTCGCATTGGTAATAACATCTATTACGCCCAGGGCTACAGTGGCCATGGTGTCACGACGACGCATCTCGCCGGTAAGCTGATTGCTGAAGCGCTCAAGGGGCAGGCCGAACGCTTTGATGCGTTCGCCAGTTTGAAACACTACTCCTTTCCGGGTGGGCAGGTGTTCCGGGTGCCTTATACTGCCCTGGGGGCTTTTTATTACGGCCTGCGTGACAAGCTGGGTATCTAAAGCCTCAAGTTTTTACCTTTGGTTGCCAATGGGCAAGCATGCTGTCGAGATGTTGGATCAGATGAGTGTAGCTGACATCCAGGTCGGTGGGCATGGCAAAGCCCCGGCTGTTTTCCAGTGACACGAACCCATGCAAGGCGCTGCGTAGGCAGCGTGTTGCGTGAATCAGTTCTTCATCTTCCAGTTGGTAAGCCTGCAATACAGCAAAGATCAGTGTCAGCAATTTTCGACCGGCCTGATAGAGGGCGTCGCCATCCATTTCGGTGGCGGCCAGCGTCATCTGGTAGAGGGCCGGTTGCTCTCTGCCAAATTTGCGATAGGCCTGGCAAAGGGCGAAAAGAGCGTCACGCCCCGCCAACCCCATGCAGGCGTCCTGTAACCTCTGGTGCAAACCTAGCAGCCCTCTCAGCCGCATCTCCCGTTTCAGTTCAGCCAGGTTTTTTACATGGTTGTACAGAGAGGGCGGTTTGACGCCAAAGTGTTTGGCCAGGGCGCCGAGTGTTACCGCCGTTTCGCCATCGCGCTGTGCCAGTTGCAGCGCCGCATCGACGATTTTTTCCAGAGTCAGTCCGGGTCTTTTTGCCATCAGGATGCCTTTGCGATAGTTGCTGCTTGCAGGAACTGCAGTATTGCCTGAGCGGTCTCGAAAGGCATTTCAGCTTGAGGGTAATGACCTGCCTTTGCAATGATGGCTGTCTGGCCCTGGGTTGCAGAGGCGATGGCTTCGGCTTCTGCTATCGGGTCTTTGAAGTCCGGGTCGGCACTGCCCATGATAATCAATGTTGGTAACTGCACTTTGCTTAGTCGGGCATCAACCTCGGCATCGCTTCGGTCTATCATGGCTTTGACGGCATCAAAGCGACCAGGCTCGGAGAGGTTGGCGACCAGAGCGCGGCGATAGTCTTTGTAATCGGCAGGTTTTTGGTGGGTAAAGAGGGTACTGTGAAACAGGGCCCAGCCTTGCACCCGCCAGGGCCCATTGAACAGGACACCCATGGTCGTGCGTATCATCAAGCTGGGTTTGCCATGGTCGCGCACGAAGGGGCCGATCATGATCATGCTCGCGACCAGTTCCGGGTGCTCGGTGCTTAACCAGACGGCCACCCCGGCGCTGAAGGAGTTCCCCACCAGGATCGCAGGGCCGGCATCCAGATGCGCCAACAGTGCAATGACATCCTCAGCGACCGAAGTGGTTGTGTATTCCGGCCAGGGGATACTGGAATCGCCATGTCCACGCAGATCCATCGTCACTACCCGAAAACCGGCGGCTGCCATCTCCGGCGCCAGTAAGCGGTAGCTCTGTCTCAAGTCACCCAGGCCCGGCAGCATCAACATCAAAGGGCCTTCGCCATGGTCATCGTACGACAGGGTGCCATGCGGAACTTCCAGTAGATGGGTTTGGGGGGCGGTATTCATATTCTGGTCTCCATCAGGCAAAGATTGACAGCCCGCGATGACCAACACCAGGGCCAGCACAGTGAGCAGAGCGAGCATGGCAAGCGGGGTCTTTTTCATGGGTCTGTGCTCATCAATTATTGGTAATAGCATATATGCTAATAGTATTAGTTTAATTGTCAAGCCTGACGATTGAACCCTGGTCCACTGTGACTACTTCAGGCCAACACTTCTGGTCTTGTCTGAGGCGTCGGCAGGTGTCACCTCTTGAGGTGGCGCAGGCTCGGGCTGCCAGTAAAGGGTCGTCTCGGCCCTCGGGTTGTCCAGCCCAAGGTCTTGCCTAATATGAGCACTCAAGTGTGGGATATCCAGGCGCCCTGCGCGCTGCTGCTTGAGCCAAAGTGCCAGTTCGCGTCGTGCCTTGATGCTCTGTATCAGTTGTTGTAGCCACATGGCCCGTTCCTCTGGTTGCTGTTGGGGTTTGATTAAGGCTATGCTATTTCCTGAAGTTAACTTGAGGTCAAGCCCGGTGTCGGATATTTCAGTCGGTCAATTAGCACAGCGTGCGGGTGTCTCTGTCGCTACCCTGCACTTTTATGAGCAAAAGGATTTGATTCACAGCCGCCGAAACGCGGGCAATCAGCGTCGCTACAATCGGCGCATGTTGCGCCGAGTGGCGGTGATAAAAACGGCACAAAGGTTGGGCTTCAGCCTGAAAGAGATCGCTGAGATGTTCAGGGAGCTGGGGGATGACCAGGATATTGATAAAGACAACTGGCAGCGGCTGTCCGAGCGTTGGCACAAGATCCTGACCGAGCGCATCAACACCCTGGAACACTTGCGCGATGAACTGAACACTTGTATAGGTTGCGGCTGCCTGTCGATGGACAATTGCCGATTGAGAAACCCGGATGACACTCTGGGCGAGCAGGCATCCGGGCCGGTTTTATGGGAGGACGATTCCCAACGATAGCCTCATGCTCAGCAAGCCTGAGGCAACCGTTTTTTAAACCCTATAAAGTCAGGTTCCGCTCCTCCGGAAGATCACTCAGATACTGCACAAACTCTACTTCAAATCCGTCCGGGTCGATAAAGTAGGCGTTGCGTCGGAAGGGGTCTTCGCTGCCGTGGCTGCTGACTTCGAAGCCGGCGTTTTGCAGGCGCTCTATAACGGCGACCAGGTTGTGGGTGACGTAGGCGAAGTGCGCCAGGCCGACCTGGTGGCCGGAGAGATCCCGGTTTTCACCTTCGCCGGTCTCGCTCAAGGCTATGTAGTGGTAGTCATCACCGAAGTGCAGCCAGTAGCGGGGTTTGCCATACCACTCGCCTTCACCTTCGGCCCGAACCTGCCAGTGTGGAAAAGCGGCGCGGTAAAAAAGCAGCGCACGTTCGAGACTTTTTACGACGAGATTAACGTGTTCAAGATACATGGGTGTGCCTCCTTTGTTATGAGCCACACCCATGCTAATACCTTAGCTTAACTTGAGGTAAAGTAGTTTTTTAGTTCAAGTTTGTACAGTGTGAGCGACGGATGCCGTTGGTCGTCAAGTACGCTCTTGGACTTGCATTTATGCGCAAAAAAAGGGGGCGCTGTTACGCCCCAAACATACCCGAAATCATTGCTCGGGATGCCCCAGTCCCTTGTTCATGCTGTTCAGCAGATGACCATTGTCGGCATCGATCTCCCAAGCGATGTTGGGTTTTGCGGGAGCGGCCAGCAGGCCGGCATTGAGCAAAAGCCCAGCCCCGCCGAGAAGTGTCGTTTTCGCTTTCATTTGTGCGAACCTATCGTTTTGTATTTATTGGAAAGTGCAATGCGGTTCCTTTTGCCTACCACCCAGGTCACCGCGAAAAGCGATATCCTTCCCGGACTGGCTCGACAACCTGGCTGAGCTATAAGTCCAAATAAGGACCTATTGGCAGTTACTAGCGCCAAAATGGGGTGGTACGGAAATGCAGGCCTTTCTGGTCTGTGAGAGAGTTCGCAAAAAGTGGGGTTTTGGTGGGGTGTGGTTAGTGGTTGCAGGGCTTAAATGAATGGTGACGGCGATTATTCATCGGAGTTTTTCCTTTCCTGACTCAAAACAAGGGCAAGTCCTTTGGCTAAAAGCCCTCGATAGAAGTGTTGGAAGGTAAAGATGAACACAAGCATTCCCAGCGCCTGGAAGAAGGATCGACCGACTTGCCCGGTTTCCAGCAGAATGTGAGGCCCTATTGCAACGGCAAAACTCAATAACAGGCAGATGATCCCTAGAAAGGCGGCTTTTCCAGCAAGCCCAAGCGTCACAAAGGCGACATAACGGGCCTGTTGCAACAGTCGAGTTTGACTTGTCTTGTCCCGTTCGGCTATCTCCATGAATGGCTTTATTAGAATAACTAATGCTCCTGAGTGAAAGAGTTTATGCCCTGTTGAGTGCACTAGTTGCCGATTAATACAGTAGCGCTGCCTGTAAGGATGGAGCCTGAACCACCGCTGGCCACTACCTGATCACCTACTCGCGCTGCGGGCATGCTGCCATTATTTAATTGGATTAGTGAACCTTGCAGGTTCATTATGGCGGAAGTGCTCATGTTTACCCCACTGCTCCCCTGTAGCTTGAGGTCACTCAAACTAGTAATTTCGACACTTATAGCGTCTATTTCAAGCGAGCCTGAGCTCTGGAGAGACATGTCCTGTCCTGACTCAATGCTCATGTCACCGTTGGAAGTGATGACTATAGCTCCAGTTGAATACAGGTCCAGTAAGTCGGTATCAATGCTCACCAGATTGCCATCGCTGAGGATGTCGCCCGCCGCCCAGGCATCGACTGTATCGACAATGATGTTGGTCCCGCCACCGATGGTTGAATGGCTGGCGGATACCCTATTGTCACGGCCGCCCGTTATCGAAGCATAGGGGCTGTTGATCTGATGATTCTCACCGACGACCAGGCCACCATAGGCACTGTACTGATGTTCGGCTCCTAAAACGAGGTTGTGGCTACCGCTTCTGTCCTTGTTGCCAAAGGCGTCCTCGTTGTAACCGATGATGATGTTCCCTGAACCATTCTGGCTCTGGGTGTCACCGACGCCATTGCGAACGGTCAGGTTGCAATTTTCGACTATGAAGTTCTGCGACGCACTGTCATAGGCCACGCAACTCAGCAAGTGCTCCAACTGCTCCAGTCGGTCATCGTTTTGCGAGCCAAGCTCTGTTGCGCTTTCCAGCGAAGTCTGGGCGGTACTCAACTGCAGCTCAAGCTGCTCATTTTTTTCTTCAAGAGCAATCAACCGATTGAGCAGCTCTTCGTATTCAACAGATGTGGATTTGTTGTCACCATTGGAAGCTGAGTTATCGTTACAAGCCGTTGTCAGCATGGTGAAGGCAATCGCCAGTGGTATCGTCCATGACTTCATGATCATCTCCTTTAGAGACTGCTATCGATAAAGGGGGGCAGGCGCACAATCAGATTGGTGGAGTCGAGTGCGTTTTGAATATAGCACCCGCATGAGAAAAGACAAAACATCCTGGACACCCTGAGGTTCGCAATCGGAACCGTCAGAGGGTTGAGCCTCAATAGTCGTAAAGGACTTCACGCGACTCGCCTATATTGGCCAGAGATGTCGAAAATACGGATAATGGTCTCTCTTAATCACCATTGCCGAGCCAGCCTATGACTATCTGGGTAGATGCAGATGCCTGCCCCACCATGATCAAGGAAATCCTCTACCGTGCTGCTGAGCGCACGCGTGAGCCTCTTGTGTTGGTGGCCAATCAGCCATTGCGGACGCCACCTTCAAAGGTGATCAGCTCTGTTCAAGTAGAATCCGGTTTTGATGTAGCGGACGATGAGATTGTGCGTCGGGTTGAGCCGGGTGATCTGGTCATTACCAGTGATATTCCGCTGGCGGCGGAAGTGATCGAGAAAGGGGGTGATGCGATCAGCGGTCGTGGTGAGCGCTTTACCAAAGACAACATCAAAGGTCGGCTGAACATCCGTGATTTCATGGATACGATGCGCGCCAGTGGCATACAATCCGGCGGGCCACCGGCCTTGAATCAGCGCGACCGTATGGCTTTTGCCAATGAACTGGATCGTTGGCTGGCACGGCGGATCAAGCCAGATTGAGCCGATTACGGCCTTCGGCTTTGGCTCTGTACATGGCATCATCAGCCTGTTGCAGTAGCTGATCGAGGCTGTCGCCAGGCTGAACCAGATAGCCACCAATGCTGGCTGTGACTTCCCAGCCTCTGCCCTGCATCGCCTCTGCAATGCTCATGCACAAACGTTGGCCCAGTTGGTCCAGCGTGTTTTTGTCGCAAGGTGAGAGAATCACCAGAAACTCATCGCCACCCCAACGGGCGGCATTGTCGTAACGACGCAGGTTGCTGACCAGAGTGGATGAGATGACTTGCAGCGCCTCGTCACCGGTGGCGTGGCCGAAGCTGTCGTTCAGGGCCTTGAAGTGGTCCAGATCAATCCAGAAAATACCAAACTGGTGATTTTGACGCTGTTGCCGTTCCATTTCTGCTTCGATAATCTCAGTGATACCCCGACGGTTGAACAGGTTGGTCAAGGGGTCGAGGCGAGTCAGCTCTTCGAGGGCTTTGGTGCGTTCCTGGACGCGGCCTTCGAGTTCTCGTGTCTGCTCGCGAATGGCCTGGGCCATGTCGGAAAAAATGCGGATCAGTTTGCCCATTTCCCCCTGCCCTTTGGGTAGAGCAACGTCATCGTAGCGCCTGTCTCGCAGAAGTTGCATGGCTTGCTCCAGGCCGGCAATGGGGTTGAGTAGCCAGCGCCTTAACATCAGGTAGAGAATCGCCAGGCTGACAACCAAAAACACCGTGAAGACCAGAACAATGGGCAGGAAGCGGTCTACAGGCATTAATACATCGAGATCAATCAGGGTAACTTCAAACCAGCCTATGGCTGGCAGAAAGGCAATACCGAGCAGGTGGCGACGGTTTTCCAGGGTCACGAAGTCGGTCAGTACGGTTTGGCTGTCATCGCTCACATCACGCAGTTGCGCCATCATATTGGCGACGCTTTGGCGGTCGGCCTCCTTATCCAGTAAGAGATCGATGGTGTTCTTCTGACCTTCGGGTTTGACCAGGCTGGCGAAGTCGATAAAGTTCTGGTCCCGATAGAGCTGGATGGCGCCGCTGTAATCCATGAAGAGTGAGGTTATGCCGGGTTCTCCGATATCCACTATGTCGCGCAGGAAGGCATCCAGTTCCAGGCCGGTGCCAACGATGCCCAGAATTTCACCGTTCTCATCTCGAATCAGCACGTCAATCCAGAGTTTGGTGACACCCAGTTCTGCATCCGGGTTGACGTTCAGGTGAAAATCGCGCCCTTCTTCAATAATCAGAAAGAACCAGGCGTCATCCGGGTTGTTTTTGTCGAGGTGATACCGCAAAGGTGCCTCGACGAATTCGTTGTCGGCATTGTTGTAGTAGTAGGCGCCGTCTTCCAGCAGGGCGACGAAATAGTTGCGATCACGAAAGCTGCGTCTGTAGCTTTCCATCTCCTCCAGGGCTTGAGCCTTGAGTGCCTCGTCCTGGCGTTGATGAGCCCAGCGCTTTAATGCAGGTGAGTCTGCCAGTTGGTGAGCCAGGGCGATTTCCCGCTCGAGTGGTTGGGATAAACGAGCGCTGTCGTAGCGAACCTGTATGGCGGCGACACGTTGGCCCCATTGCTCGACTATGTGGCTGGTTACTCGGTCAAAGGCAAGCCATGTCGCTGTGGTAGCAAGCAATACCAGCAGGGTCGTGATCAAAATGAAGCGATTCTGCAGGCTCAAAATCCCTGTCTCCAACTACATGAGCTTTTTCTTATAATAAGCCAATCCCCAAAGAAGTAACAGTACAGTGGTTGCAACGCTGGTGCTCAGTGGCCATGGCGGTTTAACATAGAAACTCGGTTTGAAGAGATCGCTGCGATGAGTGTTGCAAAAATCATGAATCAGGATTTCCAGACGGTAGACATGGATGACCCTCTGGAATGGATCAAGAAGCTCTTTGACGAGCAACGCTTTCACCATGTGCTGGTGATGTCGAAAGGCAAGTTGGTGGGAGTGATTTCAGATCGTGATGTCCTGAAGAACATCAGCCCATACGTCGGCACCGTTGCTGAAACCAGCAGGGACACTGCCACGCTGAAGAAAAAAGCGCACCAGATCATGACACGCCAACTGGTCACGGTAACCGACCTCGATACAGTGATGACGGCGGTAAAGACCTTTAATCGTCACCGAATTTCCTGCCTGCCGGTGCTGAATGCGCGAGGGCGGCCCGTAGGCCTGCTGACCTGGCGTGACATTCTCAGAGCCATGGAGCGGATTGCCGAGCGTCGGTCACCGAACAAGGCTGGTGCAGAAGGTGACTTGCCCGGTCAGTCCTGAGAAGAGTCCATCAACCGGAGTGTTCCCTCGGTTCTGTCCGTCGCTCTTCCGGCGCTGCAATGTCATCTTCAGATTCCGGGTGCAGCGGCAGCACATTGGGTGAGGTGTGTATCATCGATACATACTGAGCTTCGTGATCCTCTGGCCGCTCGATGATGCTTGAGCGGCTCAATTGCCAGATGATGACTACGGCAAAGCCAACCAATACCAACATATAAAACCAGGGCAAAGCGGTACCGCCCAGTCTTTGCAAGCCAACGCCGGCCAGCCCCGGGCCAATAAAAGAGCCCAGGCCGTAAAGCATCAGGAGGCCACTGGAGCCAGCGACCAGGTGATCCTTGTGAATGCGGTCGACCAGGTGGGCGACAGAAATTGGGTAGATGGCCAGCACCATTCCGCAGAACACCATGGACAACACAGTCATGATCAACCGCTGACCTGGTATAAACCAGGCGACCAGTCCCATGGCCATGGCGAAACCGGCGGCGGCCACCAGCGTCAGCATCATCACTTTGCGTCGATCAAAGCGGTCCGAAAGACGCCCTACCGGGTATTGAATAAAGGCACCACCGAGGATGGACAGGGTGATAAAGCCAGCCAGTTGACTCTCGCTGTAGCCCAGGCTAGCGACAAACAGAGGGGTCAGCCCCCAGAACGGGCCCATAACCAGCCCAGATATCACCACACCAGAGACGGCCACAGGCGCAGAGCGATAAAGCCGCTTGAGGTTGAGCTTGGGCATGTCGACGGCAACATGTGGCTGCTGTAGGCGCGTCCAGGAGACTGGCATGATGGCCGCGGTCACCAGCAAGGCAGCGAGACCAAAGAGGGTGAAACTGGTGGCGCTGTCCAGGTGCAATAACTGCTGCGATGCGGCGATGGCGGTGAGGTTGACGAAGGTATAAATGGAGAACACTCGGCTGCGATACTCATCGGGTGTCTGGCCGTTCAACCAGCTTTCGATGACGGTGTACATAACGAACACCCCAAAACCGGTGAGAAAACGAATGATCAGCCAGGCGGTCGGATGGACCACCAGAACGTAGGCAAGAATACTGCACGCCAGCATCGCCGTGCTGAAGGTAAAGCAGCGGATGTGCCCCATTCGCTTGATCAGATTAGACGCGAGCTGAGATCCGATCAGTGCTCCCAGAAAATAGGAGGATGTCAGAAAGCCCAGGAACTGTTCAGAGAACCCCTCGTCGACACCGCGAAGAATCAATAAGGTACTGAGCAGGCTGTTGCCCAGGAGTAACAAACAGATGCCAAGAAATAGCGCAAGAATGGACAGCAGAATGGAGCGCATGGGCCTTCCAGAGACAAAGAATTACAGACAATGAGGGTAGTGCATAGCGGCGGCGGATTCTACCGGAAAGCTCAACCGCAAGACACTGCTTTGCAGCTTGAAAATAGGGTAAACCGAACGATCAGGAACTTTATTGGTGTAAAGCGCTCTTAACAAGGATTCCAGGCCATTTAATGAATCCTGTTCCCGGTAAACTTTGATTCAGGCAATTTTATGGATACAGCAACATTGCCAGAAACACTGGCCATCGCAATTGCCATGATTTTGGGCGTTTTCGCTTCCAGTGTGCTGCATCTGTCCCAGGGTTTGATGCGGATGGGGCTGATGAATCTTCGCATCAACCCGCAAGATCGACGGGCCAGGTGGCGTTACATTGCTGGCTTGCTGATGAACTTTACGGCGCCACTCTGGGTAATGCTGGCCAATCTCTTTGCGCCAATAATCTGGTTTACTTCCATGTTCGCCACCGGTCTTGTGGCGTTATTGGTGTTCTCGCGATCTGTTCTGAAAGAGCCGCTCAGTTCATGGCAAGTGGCCGGCGCTGCTTTGATTCTATTGGCAACCGCCGCCCTGGCAGCTTCGTTACGAGGTGACATGGCTGGCAGTGAATCAGACATTCAGACTCTGGTGGTTGCGACTTTGATCTGGGTCATGGCGGCACCGCTTGTAGGGTGGGCCTTGAAACGCAACAGGCTGAGTCTGCAAGAGCTTTTCTTTGGCGCTCTGGCTGGCGGCTTTTTGGCACTGGACGCATTGTGGAAACGACTTGCGCAAACATCAGCAACAGGTGAGGTCAACTTGCTACCGGAGGACCCTTCTGGTTGGTTACTGCTGCTGTCAAGTTTTACCGGTGCCGGAGGTGCTTTTCTGATGATGCAGTGGGCTTACCTGCGTCAGTGTCGTGCATCGGCTGTGGTGATCAGTTACAACGTTATGTACGTTCTGTTGCCACTTGGGCTGACGCTGATTGTATCTGGCACTGAAGCCTTGAGTGTGGCTACGGTAGTGGCTGTCATGTTGTTGTTGGTAGGGGCTGCGATGACGGCCAATCGTCCGGCAGCAGAGGCAGCAAGAATGGCTCAATGACTGAAAACGACCCTCCTGCCAGAATCAGGCATTTTTAATGCTGGCATTGCTGCCAGATGTTGCGTATCCGGTCGCTCAGGCTCATCGGGTCGAAGGGTTTGGAGATGATGTCGGCTATGCCCAGTTGTCGGTAGCGAGCGAGATCTTCTTCCTGCACCTTGGCAGTCATGAAGACGACCGGCGTATTCTCCAGGTGCCCCAGCTCCTTTAGAGCCTGGTAAGTTTCAATGCCATCGATACCGGGCATCATGACGTCCAGCAGGATGAGCTCGGGTTGAAAGTCCGCGACCTTGTCCAACGCCTCTTGCCCAGAACTGCATAATTCGACGGTAAAGCCGCCGACATGGGCCAGCGCCAGCTCACCCACCGCCTGGATATCGGCGTCGTCTTCAACGTACAGAATGCGCGTCAGAGTTGTGGTCACGGTCTTTTCCTCATTGATCCATTACAGCCGGGAACTGCACCCAGAAATGCGCACCGTTCTCATTATGGTAGCCGACCTGTCCTGCCATATGTTCGGCGATTTCCTTGCAGATAGCCAGCCCCAGCCCTGTGCCTTTGATAGCGCGGGTCGTGCCTACCTCAGCTTGAGAAAAGCGGGTAAAAAGCTCACTGACAAAGTGCTCCGGAACACCCTCTCCCTGATCGCTGACGGTGATCAACAGGTTCGGACCGTCCCGTCGAGCGCTAACCGTGACTCGACTTCTGGCCGGTGCATGCTTGATCGCGTTGGTCAGATAGTTGTCGACTATCTGTTGCAGGCGCCCGGCATCAACCTCTACCTCGATGTTTTCATCAATAGTCAAACCAAGCCGAACCTGGTAATGTTGTGCCATCATCCGATTGCGCTCAACGCTGGCTTGCAGAATAGGCTCGACCTCGCAGCGTTGAATATTGAACTCCATACGACCGGCCTGAAGTTTATTGAAATCGAGCAAGTCCTGTATCAGCGTTTGCAGGCGCTCGGCATTACGATGTGACAACTTGACCAGTTCCTGCACTTTGTCAGGCATTTCTCCGGCAACACCAGAATTCAATAACCCCAGGGCACCATTAAGCGCTGTCAGTGGGGTGCGCAGTTCATGGCTGACGGTGGATACGAATTCTTCCTTGAGTCTGCTCAGGCGGTTACGTTCGTCCGTCAGAGAGTTGAATGCCAGGGTGAGGTCGCGAATTTCCTCAATGCCGGATACCGGCAAGGGTTCACTCAGTTCGGGGTCTCGTGCCATTTTTTGTATGCGCCGCGTTAACCGGCTAAGTGGCGTCATTGAGTGGCGCACAGCCCAATAGCCGAAGCTTGCCAGTACCAGGCAGATGCCGATGCTCAATGCCAGAAACCGCTGAAAAGAAGCACGAGCCGGTGCCAGAATTTCCGTCACCGGGTTGGCCTTCAGTATGATCCAGTTCAGAGTTGGAATGACGGCGGTGGCATAGAGTTGGCGACTGCCATCCGGCATGGTAACCGTTCCGGTACTGATGCCTTGCAAGGCGCGGTCGATCAATGGGTTCAGGCCCGGGTCGGGCAACTCGGTAATGGACAGGCCCTGTTGATCGGGATTGCCCTGGACGTAGTAGAAGTTGTCGGCGTCCAGTATCTGGAGGCCGAGTCGCTCCATGGTCTCCAGGCTGGCTGCCGAAATCACCGACGTTTCGGAAAGATCAACAGTGCCGCCGACAATGCCCAACAACTGCCCCTCATTGCCGAGAATGGGGTGCAGGAAAGAGATCAACGGCAGACCCGTGGCTCGGCCAATGATGGGTTGGCTGATCACTGGTGCATTGCTTCTCAGCAAACGCCTGAAATGAGGCCTGTCTGCGTAGTTGGTACCAAGACGGCCGGGCACATGAATGTTCTCGGCGATGGCGTTGGCTTCGCTATCCAGAACAATGATGGCTGATGAAAACAGAGCTTCCAGCCGACTTCGGTTGGTCAAGGCCCGCTCCATGTTTTGCGGGTCAACGAGGCGGTAGCCATCACTCAATTCCCGGGCAAGGTTTTCCAGAGCGAACAATCGCAGCGTCAATTCGGCTTCGATCTGATTGGACAGTTGCCGTGTTTCAAAGGCCTGTTGGCGCGACAATTCAGCCTCCAGATCCCGAACCAGACTTTGATAGGCGAGCAGCAGAACAGTAGTGAGCGTGAGCAGGCTGCTCATCAGTATCACGAGGGCGAGGCGCCCGCGAAGTGAGTGGATCAGAAGCAAAGCTGTCTCCCGCGTCAGGCTTTACGTATCGTTATTCGACACGGCAGGAGTATATAAGAGATGAAGGTAGCCTGCCTGCTGAGGCCGGCACATCCATGTGCCGATTCGTTATTAATAGATTACAGCAGGCTTTGCTGGAAGTCCTTAATCGCTGGGAGAGTCATCAATCAGCTGCGGTTGAGGGCCGGTCTCCGTATCGCCAGGGTTACGGGCGATAGCGGTATAGATTTGGCCGGCGGCGAGGTCGTCCAGATTGACGTCAATGGCAACCGTTTTGGTTCCGGTCGGTGTGACCTTGACGTTGTAGCTGCCAGCGGCCAACGCGACGAACCCGGTTGTTGCCTTGTAGGGCACATTGGAAAAAGTCGGCTCTGCTGTCGAGATGTCGCCATCGGCAGTGACATAAATATCCACTTCTGCAGTGTCACTGGCGCCGTGGATGATACGTACTTTCACGGCGGTGGCCACGGAGCGGCGGTCGTCGACAAAGGGTACCAGTTCGAGGTTGCCTTCAGCGGCCGTACCCAATGCGAGAACACTGTAGGACATGCCCCGTACCAGTTCGACACCTTCTGCAGAGATGGCTGCAGTGGCACCGTCGGCGCTGACTGCGAGGTCATAACTGCCTGCTGCGACTTCGGCGTAGTTGGATACGTCCTTAAAATCGACGTCCGGGAAGACCGCTGTACCGGTCACATCAGCATCCAGGCCTTCGGTCGTGTCGGCGCCAGCGTAGACAGAAACTTCACCGACATCGCTGACCAGGTGCGCAGCACGAACGGCCGCGCCTCCGACTGCGTCGTAAATGATTGAGCTGCCTTCACCATCCAGTACGGCAAGTGCAATTGGGGATTCACCAACACCGGATGCATTAGGAATGGCGCCAATAAACAGATCCGAACCTGCGGCGAGGGAGAGGGTGCCCGAGTCAAAGACCACAGCACTGGCATCGCCCTCGGCGGTCACTCTAATACGGTAGTCGTCACCGGCATCCAACAATACGGGGCCAAGTGCTGCGGTATCAGTGAAACGAACGGTACCGGCAACGGTGTTGGGACTCAGGCTGTCTCCTGAAGCGGTTACATGAATATCGACATCTGGCGCGCCAGCGGTGAGGTGGGCTACCTGAACTCGAACACGTTCGCTGTCGGTGGTGGCGCCATCATCTGCAAAAATTTTGGCCGAGATTTCATTCAGGTTATTGACGGCGACAACGGTGTAGTTCACTCCGTCCATCAAGGTAGGCATGGCTTCAATGACAGCATCTGCCGTATCACTCATGTCGGGGAGGATGCCGTACACTTCAACTTCGTACTGCTTTGCATCGATGTTGGCCCAGGCAGAGGCTTCGCCATAGTCCAACGCTTCGATCGCTGGTGTCATGGCACTATCCAGATAAACATTGACGGCGGGTGCGTTCGGGGAGGCATGAAGAACGCGAAGATTGGCTTTGGCGAGGTCATCGTCACCATTGCTGGAAGACGAAGATTCACATCCAGCCAGAACCAGGCCGCCGACTGCCATAGCAGCAATCAGGTGTTGTTTTATCATTGTATCTTTCCTTCTTGACAGTGGGTTGTGTAATTATCGCTGGCCAGCGCTTCGTTATACGCAGCGTTCCGGCGAGGCCGTTTCAATGAGAAATTTGAAGTGGATAGTCAAAAATTTCGGATAAAACGGAGTGATCTGTTTCGAAAATAGTTGAATTACGAGAAAAGTGCGAAGTGGGTCACACTATTGGCTGGTTGCACCTGAAGCGCAATTGGTGAAAGCTTGCCCACTTTCCCGTTCGTGCCATGAAGCGGTCGCTTCACCATGGAGTACTCACCTTATGCTGAGCCTGTACACAGACTTATGCACAGTTTCTGGGGTTAACTGTGTTTACTGATTGGATGCCCGAGTCGCTGAATCTGGCCAGCTTCTTTTTTCTGGTGGGGGTCAGCTACCTGACTTCGGCGATAACAGCTGCACTGGGCATTGGTGGTGGTATAACTTTGTTGGCCATTATGGCCAATTTGTTACCCATACCGGCGGTGATACCGGTGCATGGGGTGGTGCAACTGGGCTCCAACCTGGGGCGAGCAAGTCTGTTGCGGCGCCATGTCGATACGCGGCTATTGCTCTGGTTTGCGCTCGGGTCTTTGCTGGGCTCGGTGCTCGGCGGTTATCTGGCGGTGAATCTTACTGGCCAGTGGCTGCGCGTCGCCATGGGGGCTTTTATCCTCTACAGCGCCTGGTTGCCCGCGGTGAAATTGGCGTCCGGTCGTCGTGCTCTGGTGGGCATTGCCACAGTGACTTCCTTTGCCGGTATGGTAGTTGGCGGTGTAGCACCCTTTATTTTTGCCGTGATCAAGGATTGGTTTGACGATCGCAAAGCCCTGGTGGGAACCCTGGCGGCGATGGTCAGCTTGCAGCAGGGTTTGAAGATGCTGCTGTTCGGCTTCCTTGGTTTTACTTTCACTCCCTGGCTGATGTTGATTGCCTTGATGATCGCCACCGGTTACCTCGGAACTTTGACCGGGCGCATCTTCCTTGAGCGCGCACCGGCTCGGGTGGTACAACCCATACTCAAGGTCGTACTCACGGTCATGGGTCTGCGTTTGCTCTATCTGGGCATCTGGGGTTAAAGCTGAATCTGTTGAATGCCAACGGGCAAGACGCTTTGTTCATGGGCGAACCAGACCAGGGTGCGGTCTTTTCCCCAATGCTGTAGTTGCAGCATCAGCCGCTCAGCGGTGGTGGCATCCAGGCCGCGAAAGGGTTCGTCGAGCAATACCAGGGGGGCATCCTGTAACAGGATTCTGGCCAGTGCCAGACGACGTTGCTCTCCGCCCGATAGCGGCAGGCCTCCGTCACCTACCCAGGTATCGAGCCCTCGTTCACTCTGTTCCACTCGATCAGCCAGCTCTACCCATTCGAGCACTTCCCAGAGTTGTCGGTCTGTGGCTTCCGGCTTAGCCAGCAACAGATTGTTGGCGACTGTATCGCTGAATATCTGAGTCTCTTGAGTCAGCCAGGCGATGCACTCCGGGCCATCGACCTGAGGCCAGGGTTCGGGCGGTTTGCCGTGAATCAGAACATCACCCTCGTCAACTGTATTCATACCTGCAATCAAGCTTGCCAGGCTGGACTTGCCGCGCCCGGAAGGCCCGGTAATAACCAACCAGCCTCCCAATTCCAATTGAAAAGAGAGACCATCGAAAAGCCGTTCACCACCGCGGCTGGCGCTGAGATTACGGCAAACAAGGATTGGCATGTATGGTTGCTCAAGCCCGGTCACCTGTTGGGGAGTGAGCTCTTCCTGAAGTTCGTTGAGGCGCTCGGCCGCAAGGAGGGTGTGACCGAATTGGCTGAAGGCTTTTGGTAGAGCGGCAAAGGCTTCGGTGAGCGCCAGTGTCGCCAGTAACAGCATCACCAACACAGGGCCGCTCAAGGCGGCTTCGAGGTATCCCTGAATGCCGAGTACCAGGAGTATGACGACCAGCAGAGCCAGCAGCGCACTGGTGAGGCTGTTGATCAAGGCCGTCAAGCGTGCCAGTTTCTCCTGATTGGATTGCAGCGACTCGTGAGCCTGCCACAGACGCTGAGCATGAGCTGTCTCTTTGTGGGCAGCCTTGAGTTCTGCCATGCCCTGAAGGTGGTCGATGCCATGCCAGCGCAGTTGCTCTATCGTCTCACCCACCTGCCTGCCAAATCGGGCCCCTGATCGTGCCGGAACCCAGGTAGAGAGGATCAGCAGCCCGATCAAACCGATCAATAACAGGGCAGCGGCTTTTGGCAGCCAGATAGCGACCACGCCAGCGACAACCAGGCTACTGATCAGCGCGACGATGGGCGGTGCCAACAAACGAAGGTAGAGATTGTCGAGCGCATCGACATCCTGAGTCAGTCGGTTCAGCCACTGACCGCTGCGCTGGCGAGAAAGTCGGTTAGGGTTGATCTGGCTGAGTTGGCCAAAGAGGTGCAGTCGTAAATCGGCGAGCAAACGAAGTATGGTGTCGTGATTGTACAGACGCTCCAGATAGCGAGAAATTGTTCGAGTCAAAGCAAAAGCACGGATGCCGGCACCGGGCACATAAACATCGAAGTAGGTGCTAATGCCAACCGCCATCACCAGTGCCGTCAGTCCTGTCGCGGTTATAAACCAGCCCGAAAGACCCAGCAGAGCGACGGCAGCCAACACAGTACCGAGCATCAACAAAGCTCCGATCACCAGCCGCCCTTTGCGTCGCGCTATCACACGAATCCAGGGGAAGAGGGCCTTCATTGACTTCCTCCCAGATCGATCACTTGATCGGCTATCTCGATGAGCGCGGGGTCGTGAGTGGCAGCGATGACCAGGCGTTGTTCATCGGCCAGAACGCGCAGCAGGCCAATAACTGTGTCTCTGCTGTCCGGGTCCAGCGCTGCCGTTGGTTCATCCAACAGCACTAGCGGCAGTGACGACAACATCACCCTGGCAAGTGCGAGGCGCTGTGCTTGCCCACCGGAGAGTTGCCCTCCGCCTTCACCGACTGGGCTGTCCAATCCTTGTGGGCTTTGCTGCACCCTCTTGCTCAGCCCCAGTTGCGACAAGGCCTCGAGCATCTGTGCGTCGCTGGCTTCGGGCGACAGCAGTTGCAGATTGTCGCGCCAGGAGCCGAACAACAGAAAGGGGCGTTGGGAGAGCCAGGCCAGGGGGTGCTTGCCGGGGGTCTCACCAAATACCGTCAGTTGCCCTCGGTCTGGCGCTTGGAAGCCAGCAATCAGGCTTAATAGAGTGCTTTTACCACTGCCCGTTGGCCCACTGATCACCACCAGTTGGCCAGGCTCAAACCTGGCGTTGAGGCCCCCATAGAGTTCGCCTCTGTCCGGTAGCGTCCGGTGCAGGTCGATCAACTCCAGGCGGTTGTCGGCGGGTTTTTCTGTGATGGTCTCTTCGCCACGGATTTCCCTGGCGACTGCGATTCCAGCCAGTTGCGCCGCTGCACCCAAGGCGGCGGCTCGATCATGATAATGCTGGGCGAGAGTGCGCAGCGGTTGAAAAAACTCGGGAGCCAACAGCAGGATGAGCAAACCCGAGAACAAAGTCAGATCAACACTGGGGCCCCAACTGATGTAGCCGAGCAAGCCAAAGCCGATGTAAATGGCCAGCATGGCGATGGCCACGGCGGCGAAAAACTCAAGTACTGCGGATGACAGGAAGGCGATGCGCAGTGTTTTCATCGTCAGAAGACGGTATTCATCGCTGTGTTGCCCAAGGCGTTCTTTGGCGGCTCTGGTTTGTCCAAATAACTGCAGCGTGGTCAGGCCGCGGATACGATCCAGAAACTGGCCTGCGAGTCTGCCAAGGCTGGCGAAATGTTGCTGGTTGACTCGGTCCGCGCCCATTCCGACCAGTGCCATGAAGACCGGAATCAAGGGCGCAGACATCAGCAGCAGCAAGCCAGCGACCCAGTCCAGCCAGAATACCAGCAGCAGTATTACCAGCGGTACCCAAAGGGTGATCTGTAACTGAGGCAGGAAGCGGGCAAAATAGCCATCCAGCGCTTCAGTCTGATCAATCAGTTGGCTGGCATGATTGGCAGCAGATTGTTGCGCTGTATTGATCGGGCCAAGGTGCGCCCAACTGGCCAGCAATTGCTTCCGAACGAGGCTGCGCACCCCAAGGCTGGCACGATTGGCCGCTGCTTCCTGCCAGTATTGCGCCAGGGCGCGTAGCACGATGACCGCCAGCATCAACGCCAGGGCGGGCAACAAGGCGGGGAAAGTTTTCTGGTTGATCAGCAGCGCCGTGATGACCCAGGCAAGGAGTGCCAATTGGGCGATGGTCGCCAGCCCAACCAGACTGCCTGCTAGAGCGGCCTGTCGTTGCAGGGTTCGACTGCTCTGGCCCAATTGCTTGAGCCAGATTTTTCGTTCCCTTAATGGGACTTCTGTCTCAGTGATAGCCAACGCCAGCCTTTACCTTGCCGCGAAACACCCAGTAGGTCCAGGCGGTGTACATCAATACAAAGGGGATGACGAACAACAGTCCGATCAGCAGAAAAAGCTGCGATTCATGAGCTGAAGCGGCATCCCAGATGGTGTAGGTTGGCGGAACGATATAGGGCAGTTTGCTGAACAAGAGACCAAGGTAGGCGAAGATAAAAATGCCCATGGTCGCCACAAAGGGCATGCCTTCATCGCGACGTTTAAGCGCCCGTAACAAAACAGCCATCGAGATCAAAGCACCGACCGGTAGCAGCCAGATCAGGCTGACCTGATCGAACCAGCGACTGCGCACGTCATCGTTCACCAGGGGTGTCCAGATACTGACAATCACGAAGACGGCCGCCAACGCTGCGAGCAAATACGGCGTAATGCGGTAGGCCCAATCCTGGATGTAGCCTTCGGATTTCATGATCAGCCAGGTGCTGCCCAGGAGGGCATAACCGGCGAGCATGCCGAGGCCGGTCATGACGGTGAAGGGAGTGAGCCAATCCAGAGCACCACCAACGTAGCGGAAGTTTTCCACTTCAAAGCCCTGAATATAGGTGCCGACCACGGCGCCCTGAGCGAAGCTCGCCAGAATGGAGCCACCGGCAAAGGCCCAGTTCCATAGGTAGCGTGAGGTTTTCGCCTTGAAGCGAAACTCGAAGGCCACGCCGCGAAAAATCAGCCCGGCCAGCATCAGGAAAACCCCGAGATAGAGTGCGGGCAGAAAGACGCTATACACCAGCGGAAAGGCGGCAAGCAAGCCGGCCCCGCCGAGAATCAACCAGGTTTCGTTACCATCCCAGACAGGAGCAACGGAGTTCATCATCACACCGCGGGCGTCTTCATCCGGTGCAAAGGGAAAGAGGATGCCCTGGCCGAGGTCGAAGCCATCCATCAGTACATACATGATGATGCCAAAGCCAATGATGCCAGCCCAAATGGGCACAAGGTCAAATACCGGTTCCATAATCAGGCTCCTTCTTCCAGGGGAACATCGACCGCAGACAGCGGACGCTTGGCGCGGTGGCTGGGCTCATCGTCAGGCTCATGGGCCTGGTACTCGAGGCCGTCACGCAGTATACGCATCAAGTAATAAAGCCCACCGGTGAACACCAGCGCATAGACGACGATGTAGCCGATGAGAGTGACCAGTGCCATCCAGCCTTGAAGCGACGGCGTCAGCCCTTGCTCAAAGGTCATTACGCCGTAAATCAGCCAGGGCGCTCGACCAATCTCTGTGGTAAACCAGCCAGCGATTACGGCGATAAAAGGCGTGATACTCATGACTTGCAGTACGCGCCAATACCATTGGCTTGACCAGAGTGTTCCTTTAAGGCGCAGTACCAGACCGGTGACTGCCACGGCGATCATCAACAGGCCGATACCGACCATGACCCTGAATGACCAGAAAACCCAGGCCACTGGTGGCTGCTCTTCCGGTGCGACCTCATTCAGGCCAGGGACAACGCCATCGGCAGAGTGTTTGAGAATGATGCTGGCCAGGTTGGGAATGCCGATTTCAAATCGGTTGGTCTGATTCTCCTGGTCCGGCAAGGCAAAGAGTAGCAAGGGTACGTTGCTTTGAGTTTCCCAATTGCCCTCCATGGCGGCGACCTTGACCGGCTGGTGCTCCAGCGTATTCAGACCGTGCAGATCACCGACCCAGGTTTGCAAGGGCGTCAGAATCAGTAGCAGCCAGAGCGTCATTGACAGAGCCTTGCGGTTGGCCTCGACTTCCCGCTTGCGTATCAGATACCAGGCACTGACCCCGGCCACGACGAAGCCACCAGTCAGGAAGGAGGCCAGCCCCATGTGCGCAAAGCGGTAAGGCAGAGAGGGGTTGAATATCGCTTCCAACCAGGAGGTGACATAGATGAGTTCACCGCGGAATTCGAATCCGGCCGGCGTATGCATCCAACTGTTGGCAGATAGAATCCAGAAGGACGAAATGAAGGTGCCGACCGCCACCAGAATGGCCGACAGCAAGAAGATCCCCGGCGGCACCTTGCCTCGGCCAAACAACAGAACGCCGAGGAAGGCGGCTTCAAGGAAGAAGGCCGTGACGACTTCGTAGCTGAGAATTGGACCCAGAAAATTGGCACTGATATAGGAGAAGTTGCTCCAGTTGGTGCCGAACTGGAAGGCCATGACGATACCAGAGACCACGCCCATACCGAACACAACGGCGAACACCCTTGTCCAGAAGGATGACAACCTGGTCCAGATTGGGTTTTCGGTTTTATAGGCCAGGCCTTCCAATACGGCGATGTAGGATGCAAGGCCAATGGTGAATACAGGAAAAATGGCGTGAAAAGAAACGACGAAAGCGAATTGCAATCGCGATAGCAAGAGTGGATCCAGTTCCATATAACCTCCCGGAAGTGTAATCAGGCAGTCGGACTATATTAGAATATCATAATTAAAGCTTGATCCTGGTCAACCAGTGTAGACCTTTTGGAGATTGAACGTCGGCCTGGACTCTTCAGGGAAGCATGAAACGGCTGGCTTTTAAGGGCGCTTGAAGCGATGCGCTTTGTCATTCCGCCAGTTTTGCACTGTCCAACGTCAAACGTAAAAAAACCGGGTGGTATGACCACCCGGTTCTGATGCCTTGCGCCTAGGCTCAGCTTAGACCTTAGTCAGGCGCAGGTAGGAGCGTACTTCGTTCCAGCCTTGCGGGAACAGGTCCTTGGCTTCTTCGTTGGGGATCGATGGTGGAATGATCACCTCATCACCCTTGCGCCAATCGGCGGGAGTGGCAATGCGCTTCTCATCGCCCAATTGCAGAGCGTCAATGACCCGGAGGATCTCGTCGAAGTTACGACCTACAGACATGGGGTAGGTCATGGTCAGACGGATCTTCTTGTTCGGGTCGATGATGAAAACGCTGCGCACGGCGGCGGTTTCGCTTTCTCCCGGGTGGATCATGTCGTACAGCTGAGAGATCTTGTGTTCAGCATCGGCGACGATCGGGAACTCCAGCGTAGTGTTCTGCGTATCATTGACGTCGTTGATCCACTTGACGTGCTCTTCTACGGTGTCGGTCGACAGCCCAATTGGTTTGGTGTTGCGTGCTGCAAACTCACCTGCCAGTTGAGCGGTACGGCCCATTTCGGTGGTACACACCGGGGTAAAGTCAGCCGGGTGACTGAAGAAAAAGGCCCAGGAATCACCAATCCACTCGTGAAAGTCGATGGTGCCCTTGGTGGTTTCGATAGTGAAGTTGGGTGCGGTATCGCCTAAACGTAATGACATAACTGTTCTCCTGTTGCTTTACAATTTCGCTCGGACTGTCCAACTCGAGCGGTTGATATGATTATATTAGTAAATACTAATTTAACAAGAGTAATTGTCATTATCACTTCTATAGCTTTTAGCTATCACGCCTGGCCGCGTCTCTATTTAACCGACAAGACCAGGGTGTAGCGATACCTGTCGTTCGTCAGTAAATACTCGGGATGAATGCTGGGGCTCCAGGAATCGTCACCGCCAACGCCCATGTGAGCGCTATCGAGTCGCACATAGCAGCCAGGGTCGGCAATCAGCTCGTGGCTGTGCTTTGCTCTGCTCAGGTTGTCGAGGCTGTAGCGGCTGGCACTGAAATGAAAGTGCCCCTGTACCTGGAGCGAACCCACATTCAGCCAGGAGGTATCACACCGCAAGCCATTTTCGCTGGGGTAGATGTAGGCCGTATGCATGGCTTCCAGAGGGCGCTGATAGAGCCCGAAGTCGGCGGCCAAAAGGCGATCCGGATAGTTTTCATGGGGTCCGCGCCCAAGCCACTGAAGGTGTTCGGGGGTCTGCTCCAGGTAAAGCTCAATACCGACTCTGGGCAGCGGCGGCAATCCTGGTGAGGCTTCTACCTCGATGCTCAGTGTCAATTGACCGCTGCCGTCAATGGCATAGTGCCATTGGCTGCGCAACAGGGTAAGGCCATCCACCTGGTAAGCCTGACGACTATGGACGTGCACCTGCTGGTCGCTTTCATACCAGTGCAAACCTTCACACCGTCGTTCGAGTCGATCGAGCCCGGCCGCCTGCCAGCGCGCTGCCCAGGCGTTCGGATCTGGCCTGTGGGCTTCACTGGCGCCAATGTCGTTGTCCAATGGCGCGCGCCAGAAAATATCGCGTGGAGGCTGGTGCAATAGACAGACGCCCGCATTGCGCCAGTCGTGTAACAGACCGGTGGTTCGATCGAAACTGAAGTGTTGCTGGCCAGTATCGACGACCAGCCGTGCTTCGGTCAGCTTCAGGTCGGGCATATGAGCCGGTTTCTTGACCTGCGGCGGAAGCGCCAGCGCCGAAGGCAGGGCAAACTGAGCGCGAGCGGATTCATGACCCGCCTCAGACCAGGTTGTGGCATTGGGCTGGCATACCCAGACATTCAGATGATAGGTGCAACCCGGTTGAGGGCTTGGGCACTGGTCCACCAGCTCCAACTCCAGACGCTGGCGTGCGGCCAGACGCAACGGCTGATCGCCTTCGGCTATTACCCGACCGTTTTCGGTAATGCTCCAGTACAGCTGTTCGTTGTCACAATCGCGGAATAACCATTCACTGCGCACAACCAGAGTTAACGGTTGTTTGTGGACTAGATCAAACTGCAGCATCTGTTGCGCTCTTTTGGCTTCGTAGAGCGTCGGGTGAGGCGTGCGATCGGGAAAGATCAGGCCATTGATGCAGAACTGCCGGTCGTTGGGTTCATCGCCAAAGTCGCCACCGTATGCCCAATAGGGCTGACCGTCGTCCGATACCTTACTGAGGCCCTGGTCGACCCAATCCCAGATAAAGCCACCCTGCAGGCGAGGGTATTGCCGAAAGGCACGCCAGTATTCATCAAAACTGCCCAGGCTGTTGCCCATGGCATGAGCATACTCACAGAGGATCAACGGCCGATTCTCTCCAGGCAGGCCAATCCACT
The DNA here is from genome assembly GCA_022565595.1 of Saccharospirillum sp. Lineage (GTDB taxonomy): Bacteria > Pseudomonadota > Gammaproteobacteria > Pseudomonadales > Natronospirillaceae > Saccharospirillum. Next base: position 58,541 of record JAIUML010000018.1, read on the forward strand.
TCTGGATGGCCCACTTGGGCACCGACTCCGGTAGCGGCATGTCGGTGTTCACCCGTGCATACATCGGGCAGATAATGTCGGTTGCTGCGGTATCGGCGCCACCGCCCTCATATTGCACAGGTCGGGTCGGGTCCTGACGTTTGGTCCACTGATGCATGGCGTGATGGTTGGCACCCAGGCCCGACTCATTGCCCAGCGACCAGATGATGACGCTCGGGTGATTGCGATCGCGCGCGACCAGGCGGGTAATGCGTTCCATATAGGCATTGAGCCAGGTCGGATCGTCCGACAGGCAACTGCACGGGTCCATGCCATGGGTTTCGAGGTTGGCCTCATCGACCACATAGAGCCCGAGCCGATCGCAGAAGGTGTAAAAGGCCGGATGGTTGGGGTAATGCGCCGTGCGCACGGCATTGAAGTTGAACTGCTTCATCAGCTTGAGGTCGATTTCCATATCCGCCACGGTCACCGCATGACCCCGTTCCGGATCGTGTTCGTGGCGATTGACACCGCGAATCAACAGCGCCTGGCCGTTTACGCAAAGCTGGCCGTTCAGAATCTCGACTTTGCGAAAGCCGACATCGTAGGCTTCGCATTGCATTACCTGGCCTTCGGCATTCAACAGGCTGATCACTGCCCGGTAAAGGTGTGGTGTTTCAGCCGTCCATTTTTTCGGATCAGCAATCGGGATGCTATGGTTGGCTCGGTCTCGGAAACCCCCGCGTTCGTCGACTTCGACCTTGCCTGGTGTGGCGACTACGGCCTCGGAAACGGCCTGGTCACCATCAAACAGCTGCACCTGAACTCTGGTTGTCGGGTCGCTGACACGGCTGGTCACACAGAGTTCGGCATCGCGATAGAGGGCATCCAGACGGGTTTCAATGGCCACATCTTCCAGCCGCTGGGCAGGCAGCCCGATCAGGCTGACATCGCGGAAGATGCCACTGAGCCACCACATGTCCTGGTCTTCCAGGTAACTGCCATCGGACCAGCGCAGTACCATCACCGCCAGAACATTATCTCCTGCCTGCAGGTAAGGGCTCAGATCAAATTCGGCCGGCAATCGGCTGTCCTGGCTGTAACCGACCCAATGGCCATTGCACCAGAGATGAAAGGCCGAGTTGACGCCGTCAAACACTACTCTTTGTTGCAGCGCCAGTGCTTCTTCAGCCATCTCGAAGGTCGTGCGATAGCAGCCAGTCGGGTTGTCCTGCGGAACCCGAGGCGGGTCAGTCGGAAAGGGGTACTGCACATTGGTGTAAATGGGCCGATCGTGGCCCTGACATTGCCAGTTACCGGGAACAGCAATGCGCTCGGCACCCGGGGGAATAGCCAGATCGGTCAGAAAGGCATCATCCACCCGTTCGGGTCGATCGTACAATTTGAACAACCAATCACCGTTCAGGCTACGACGCTGGTTCGAGGGCAGACCGGCTCTGGCGGCTTCGGCCGTTGGCCAATTGTTCAAGGCACTGTGCGCAGGCAAACGATGAATGTGAGTCACGGTCTGGTTCTCCCAGTCGCGACGTGCCAGTAGGGTTGAAAGGTCGGTCATGGGCGTGCTCCTGCGCAGTTTTTATGCCTGGTTACCAGGTAAAATTATTGTTTGGTAACGTTTTCAAGCCATTGTTGATCATCACGGCCGTAGGGTCAAACTGCTATGATGGCTTTTTTAAGGAATGAGAAATCTGCATGACGATTCTGTCTGCTATAAACAATCTATGCGGTATCGTTCAGCGACGCGGAGGCTACAACAGGGCCTTCTGGCTGAGTGCCCTGCTGTCATTGAGTGCGGTAAGCACTGCACAAACGAACAGCACCGCCACGGCGCCCTGGCTGGAAGTGATCCGGGAAACACCTTACGTCTACAGCCAGGGTTTCTACACCAATCTGTCGACCATAAGGCGCTGGGTGCTGCTTAACGAGAGCTATTGCGAGCAGCCAGATCGACACATACTCTACGACCGGCGCGGACGCTTTCTCTCCTATTTTACCAACCTGGAGACAGTAGAGCAGAATCAGGATCGGTTGAACGAATTGAGAGACCAATTCTACCAGCAGGAGCGTGTGCACCGCTGGATCGGCGGTGACATCAACAGTACGGGATACCCCTTTGCCTTGCGCTGCGACCACCCGCACGCCAATCTGTCGACAGCCCTGGACCGCTTACTGGGCACTCACCCGGAGGACCGTGTCTGGGGCACCTGGGATGGCATGACCGCCGGCACGGAAGAAGCGCCCATTGCGCTGGTAGACCTGGTGATGATGGTGTTCGACGACAAGGCCGCACGGCAGGGCTTTGAAGTCTCGGACGATGTAAGGCGTGCCTTTCTTGGCCAAATCATCATCGAGAGCGGTGCTCGCAAGCTGAGTTTCTCCAGCGCCCGAGCCATCGGCCTGCTGCAACTGAGGCCTGAAGTCCTGAGCGATTGCGAAATCCCCGAACGTTTCTACCTGCACCGCATGGCCCAGGTAGACTGCGCAGTCCGACTCTATCAACAAAACGACCGCAACCTCAGGCCGGCCTTCGATGAGCGCTTCGGCCATTTACCGGAAGACAAGCGAGAGCGACTCTATTCGCTGATGTTGGTGCAGGCCTACCACGGCGGCATAGGCCGCATGTTGCAATTGCTGGGCGACGAAGAACCCGGCCGTGCCGGCCATCGTTTCGCCGAGAGCCCACAACGTTACAGCGCAGAAGACATGGCCACCGGCCTCATTTACCACAACATGGGACGCATAGGCCTCGGCCTCGCCTCCCTCTACTACCTCGTCGACGTCGCCATCGCCAGTGAGGTTGTCTGTACCGCTCGGCCGGATGTGTGCCCTTGATATCCCTGGTTGCGAATGGTCGACAGTGGTCCGCAGAGGCTACCGGGTACGCTCCCTGACTGGGCCTACCCGGTGGCGTCAGCGGACCAATGTCGAAAGGACCAGCGGCCTCTGCGGACCAAAGTCGAAAGGCTCAACCTTGGGATTTGACTCCCTAAGCCGACCACTCTATACGCCAGTTCTGATCGCGGACATAGGTGTTGAGGTCTTCGATGGTGGGTACCCAATCGCTCAGCATGACTTCTGACTGGCGATCGGGTTTGCGGTAGACGACAATGCAGAAGCCGTCGCCGTCCGGGTCTTCACTGATGTGACAGTGACCGCGAAAGTGATTGCCTTCGAGTATTTCACCGAAGGTATTCAGGCGCACCAGCATGGGTCAGGCCGACTTCGCCAGTCTGAGTTTTTCGATGCCGGCCGCGAGGTCGAAATCCTTGTACGACAGGCCACCGACATCGTGTGTGGTGAGCTGGATTTTGACCTTGTTGTAAACATTGAACCACTCCGGGTGGTGAACTTTCTTTTCCGCCAGAATGGCGACCTGAGTCATGAAGCCGAAAGCCTCGATGAAGTTCTTGAACTTGAACTCCCTGGTCAGCTTCTCGTCTTCCAGCGACCATGATTGGTCCAGACTCTGGTTCAGTTCGGCCATTGCCGATTCTATTTGGGCGGTGTCGTAACGCTTCAGTTCCATGGGGGTCTCCCTGGTTAATTCATGTCTGCAGCATGAGGCTTGAGAATGGATAACTCAATGATCTCCAGTGCCGCCTGATGAGTGCGAGTAAGATGCACTCTTGGGGCTGCGTCGTGCTTCCAGGCCTCGAGCCAGCGTGCCGCGCACAGGCACCACCGATCACCCGGACGTAAACCCGGGAAGCCCCACTCTGGGTGTGGGGTGGAAAGATCGTTGCCCTGGGCTTTGGAAAAAGCCAGAAACTCGGTGGTCATTTCCGCGCAGACGGTGTGAGAGCCCAGATCCTGCGCATTGGTGTTGCAACAACCATCACGAAAAAAACCGGTCAGCGGGTCTTCGCTGCAAGGCAGCAAAGGTTCGCCAAAGACGTTGACCGATGGGAATTGTTCATCGCTCATGGGTGGGCCTGTTACCAGAAAAGGTGAACCTGAAGGGTAATGGATTCAGCGCCTGAGCGGTAGGGGGCATCGGTTTTCGCGTGCTTGCAAAACGAACATCGTTCAAAGACACTGGGTAACCTACCCGGAAGTCCGGTTTCCGGGGCGTCACGTACAAAAGGAGTTGAGGAGACGTTATGCTAGACAGACTGAAAGACTACAGCATCATCTATTCGTTCGACCGTTCGGGTTATCAGCGCCATGCTCGGCATTTTGACAACATCGATGAGCAGTACATTCGTGGCCGACGATTTCTGATTACTGGTGGTACCAGTGGCATTGGCGCTGCTCTGGCAGAACGCCTGACAAATCAGGGGGCCTCCGTCGTTGTTACCGGTCGAGACGCCAGCAAGTTTGAACAATCCGGTCTGGAACAGGCGTCGATTGATTTCCTGAAGCTCGATATGGCTGATTTCAGCGCCTTGATGAACGAGCCCTTCGGTCAGTTCGATGGCCTGGTATGCAACGCCGGCGGCATGCCCAACAATCTGAAGCTGATCAATGATGAATACGATCTGATTTTTGCGTCCCAGGTGGTCGGCCATTATCTGCTGATTCGGCGCTTTATTGAACAGGGGTTGTTGCCTGATGGGGCGCCCATCCACATAACCTCCAGCGGCGGCATGTATATGCAGAAGCTCGACCTGGATGACCTCTGTTGGCAGGAAGCCCCTTACGACAAGGTTAAATCCTATGCCAATGCGAAACGCGCCCAGGTGATACTCAACCAGGCGCTGCCCAACCGATATCCGGGATACCGTTTCTCCTGTTCACACCCCGGTTGGGTGGGGACTGATGCCTTGCGTGAAGCCTTGCCGGGTTTTACTGGTCGCCTTGAAAAACGCTTGCGCACCAATGATGAAGGAGCCGACACCATTCACTGGTGCCTGGCGCAAGGAGCCTCACTTCCCAATGGTGAATTCTGGTTTGATCGGGCCCCGCGCAAGGTCTACCCCTTTTTCTGGACGCGGGAATCCGACACGACAAGGGCACGACTGCTGGCCTTGTGTGAGACGGCATGGGCTGAACAGATCGCCTGACAGTCTGTTCTTCTCGGTTTCTTGGCAGAATCGGAGGTATCAGGGCGCTCCGGGTCTGTACCAGAGGCTGTCGTCGTCCAGTGGCGTTGCCTCTGGCAAGAGGTGGTTGTCTAACTCGATCACGCGTCGCCGATCCAGTTGCGCACGCTCAATACTGTTGCCGTTATAGCGCCAGAAAATCTCATCGAAGGTGCCGTCGGCGATCAGCCGCCGCAGGCCGGTTTCCAGCCGCTCCGCCAGCAAGTCGTCGTCCTTGTGGACAAAAAAGTAGTAGGGCCAGGGGTAATAGAGAAGCAGGTTGGACTCTATGGCCAGGCCGGGTATCTCGTCTCTGCGCGTTTCGTATTCCTGAAAAATTTCACCCACACCACGTGGAAAATAATCGGCCCGGCCCGTTGTGATCATGTAAAACAGGCTTTCGTAGGGGGCTGTTTGCACCGTGATGTCGTTTTCCTCATAGATCAGGATGTCACCCCAGCCGATGCCCTGAACCAGGGTCAATGGCTGCAAATCCGTCAAGCTTTGAATGCGATCGAACAGAGCCTGTTTCTCGGTGTGAATGAAGCCTAATCGGTAAGACAGCAGCCCTTTGCGCAAGGGTATGCGAATGGGCCTTAGTGCGGCTTCCCGGTCGGGCGAGGTAGAGGTCCAGATGACATTGGGCATCCGCCGGGCCATCAGTTCTTGAGAATAGCGAAGCGACGTCATGGCTTGCCTGGCCGGTTCCAGCCTGAACGGCCCATAATCGTCTTCGGTGGCAGCCAGGGCGCTCTGAAGAATTTCCAGGACGTCATCAAAGCGGCTGTCATTCGGTGATTCAGGAATAGGGTAGACGACGCGGAGTTCAGCCAGGGCCAGGCACGGCAGGCACAACAGCCATTTCAACCAGGCTTTATTCATCAGGTTTTGCCAGTTACTTCGGTATCCCGTTAACTTTAGCGGGTTCCTGCTTGCTGTCAAAAAAGCCGTCAAAACTCCTCTGTGCCAGGGGGTTTTGTTGTACACTCTGCACTGATATTCCCGTCAGTTGGAGAGTACCTTATGTCTGCCGATTCACGTCTGATCATATTCGATACCACCTTGCGAGATGGCGAGCAGAGCCCGGGTGCGTCCATGACGCGGGAAGAGAAGCTGCGCATTGCCATGACCCTGGAGAAAATGCGTGTCGATGTCATTGAAGCCGGTTTTGCTGCGGCTTCTCAGGGTGACTTTGAGTCCATCAACGCCATTGCACGCGCGGTGAAAGACAGTACAGTCTGCTCACTCGCTCGGGCACTCGACAAGGACATTGAAGCGGCCGCTGGAGCTCTGGAAGGGTCTGCACGAGCGCGCATCCATACCTTTATTGCCACCTCGCCCATACACATGAAGTACAAGCTCAAACTGGAGCCGGATGACGTCGTCACTCAAGCGGTTCGAGCGGTGAAAAAGGCGCGACAATACACCGAAGATGTCGAGTTCTCGTGCGAAGACGCAGGCCGCAGTGACCTGGACTTTCTGTGCCGTATCATTGAAGCCGCCATTGATGCTGGTGCCACCACCATCAATATTCCGGATACAGTGGGTTACGCCATACCCGATCCCTTTGGTGACATGATCGGCGCCATCATCAACCGGGTGCCCAATGCAGACAAGGCGGTTTTTTCTGTTCATTGCCATAACGATCTCGGCCTGGCGGTGGCCAACTCGCTGTCGGCGGTTATGCAGGGGGCGCGTCAGGTCGAGTGCACTATAAACGGTTTGGGTGAGCGTGCCGGCAATGCCTCCCTTGAAGAGATAGTCATGGCGGTGCGTACCCGTCAGGACTTGTTCACCGTGGATACCAACATCGACACCACACAGATCGTGCCGGCGTCTCGCCTGGTGTCTTCCATTACCGGCTTTCCGGTGCAGCCCAACAAGGCCATTGTCGGTGCCAATGCCTTTGCTCACGAGTCGGGTATCCATCAGGATGGGGTGCTCAAGCACCGAGAAACCTACGAAATCATGCGGGCCGAAGACGTAGGTTGGAACGCCAACCGTATGGTGCTCGGCAAACATTCCGGGCGTAACGCCTTTAAAACTCGCCTGCTGGATCTGGGCTATGCATTTGCTGGTGATGTTGAGATGGCGGATGCCTTTGCCCGCTTCAAGACTCTGGCCGACAAGAAACACGATATTTTCGACGAAGACTTGCATGCGTTGATGGCTCAGGCCAGTGACCAGCGGGATGAGCTCGAACACATCAAGCTGAAGCATCTGACCAGCCAGAGCGATATGGGCAATACACCCAAGGCAAGAGTGGTGCTCGAGATCGAAGGGAAAGAAGTTGTCGCCGAAGCCTTTGGTGACGGCCCTGTCGATGCCTGCTTCAAGGCCATCGACAGTGTGGTCAATTCGGGTGCTCAACTGCAGCTGTATTCGGTGAACGCCATTACTTCAGGTACGGAGGCGCAGGGCGAGGTTTCCGTTCGGCTTGAAAAAAGTGGACGCATCGTCAATGGTGCAGGCAGTGATACCGACATCATTGTCGCCTCCGTCAAGGCCTACATCAAGGCGTTGAACCTGATGATGAATCAGCCACAGAAAGCACACCCGCAGATCACCGTATGAGCCAGAGTTCGGTACTCGACGAACAGCGTCGGCAACATTACCTGACCGCCATGGGTATCTCCAGTTGGTACCCCAGAGCCATACTGGCTCATGCGCCGAAACCCCTTGGCCTTGCTGAAACCACTGCCGATGCGCCCCTGGCAGAGGCTCAGGCGCAGGCAGAGTCGCCATTGGCGGCCGTAAGGCCTGAGCGCGCCAATCACGCTGCTGAGCCCGCTCGGCCTGCCAGAATAGAAGCAGCACCAGCCCGGCCCAGGGCGGCTACTGTGCCTCGCTTTGGACTCTCGCTCAGTGTTGTCGGTCCGCTGTTGATTGCGGATTCGCTGCCGCGTGGCCAGGATCAGGCGCAACAGGCCGCGCAACAATTGCTGTGGAATATTCTGGCGGCGGTCGGGCAGAGTGAGGCAGCACTGCGCACCCATCACATCGTGCAATGGCCGCTGTTCACCAACCCGCGGGTGGACCAGGGGATTGATCAGGCACGTATCTACGTTGATGAAAAACTGGAGCAGTTCCAGCGCCAGTTTGGTCCGCGCTGGTTGTTGTCTTTCGGAGGGGTCATGCCAAAACTCAATCGTTGGCAACAGCCTCAGGGTGAGCACCAGGGGCTTACCTGGGTGGCCCTGCCGTCTCTGCAGAAGATGCTGTTAGAGCCTCAGCAGAAAGCTGTCGCCTGGAGTCGATTGAAACCTCTGCTGAGTCAGATGTGATTCAACTCGAACCCGCAACAGGCGATCAACTGCCTGAGCTGCTTGTCCTTGATGCCGAAGCAAGCGCCTGGCCCTGGCCGAAAACCGCACTGAGCCGTCACCTTGCTAAACAACAGCTATGGAGTGCCTTTGAAGGGAGCGCACTGGTGGGTTTTGTCGTTGCTCAGTCGGTTCTGGATGAAACCAGTTTACTGCATCTGGTGGTCGGCAGGAGCCATCAGGGGCGGGGCATTGGTGCGCGCTTATTGGCACTCTGGCTGAAACGACTTTGTGCGGCAGGGCAGCAACGTTGTCTGCTGGAAGTTCGGGCATCCAATGCCCCGGCCTTGAGGCTCTATCGCAAGCTGGGCTTCACGGAAATCGGTCGTCGGCCTGGATACTACCCGGCGGAATCAGGCACCGAAACTGCCATTGTTATGGCGTTGGTGCTGACACAGCCAGGGGCTGACCTCTACAGACCCTGAACCTGGCCTAGCCAGTCTCGCGAATGTGCAACTGAGTCGGTAATACACGGCTCTCGTAGCGGTCCGGATGTAAAACCATCATGGCGGCCAGTCGGCCTTTTTCGATGCTCGGTTGGTAAACCGTCGTTACCGCTGGGTGCGAGCGGCGTGCCTCGGGGATGTCGTCAAAGCCGATAATGCGCAGCTGGTCCGGAACCTTGATATTCAGATCGCGAGCGACACTCAGCGCCGCCAGTGCCAACTGGTCGGACATACAGAACAGTGCCTGAGGTCTGGGTGTTGCCGACAGGGCTTCACGCGCGGCTTTCACACCATCAGCCCAGTTGCTTTCATGGGTGTTCCAGACCTGATCACCGTTGATCTCGATACCCACCTCGGCTGCGGCATCACGGTAGGCTTCCAGCCGTTGTCGTGAAATCGACATGATCGGGTCGAGCAACGCTCTGTCCTTGATTCGGCCAACGTAGTCGGAGCTAATCAGGCGTAGCCCAATTACGGCAACCGGGCCTGCTCCCATCTTGCTGAACACATGCTTGGCAGCCTGTTTGGCGCCGCCATAGTTATCGACGTTCAAGGATAAGTGGTTGGGTAGACTGAAATCCACGGTAACGACCGGCTTGCGCTGACTTTCGATGCGATTGATGACGCCAATGTCACGAGGTGGCCCGTAAACAATATAGCGGTCGGGTATGGATTCCAGTGATTGCAACTGGTAGAAGTCGTCACGGCCGGGCATCAACAGCATATTGATGCGTGCATCGTCCAGTACTTCAGAGACACCTTGCAGAAACTCGGTCGCGCAACCGTCGCGAAAGTTATAGGCCAGACGCTCAGCCAGCATAACACCGACTATGCCGGTTGCGCCGGTACGCAGGCTTCTGGCGGCTGGATTCGGGCCATTGTAGCCAAGGCGCTCACACTCCTGAAGAATGTGCTCACGCAAAGCTGCCGACAATTGGTCGGGTCTGTTGAATGCATTTGAGATGGTGGCTGTGGATACATTGAGCACCTCGGCCACGGTTTTCAGTGTCATTCGTCTGGTGGCGATCTTTTTATCGTTTTTGCTCACACGCCTTTCACCTGAAGGTAGACAGGGAGCCATCTTGGCTCCCTGTACTGGTCTGTATTTTTTACTCCACCCAGGCAGCCATTGAGTAGGGTGCCAACTGATCGTCGTTCAGCGCAGCAAAGCCGGGAGGGGTTTCTGCCACTCCACGGACAGAAACGGGGCGCGATTGTGCCGTCATATTGATGCCAATGACAAGCGATTCCTGCTCATTTTTCCGACGAAACAACAGGATCTGGTCGTCGCTGTCGAGCCATTCGAAATGGCCATCCTTCAAGGCCGGGTGCTGTTTGCGCCAAGCCAGCAAGGCGCGACTGAAGTTCAACATCGAAGCCGGATTGCCCTGTTGCTCACCCACAGCGAGCCGTCGATGCATTGGCTCTACCGGTAGCCAGGTGTGACCGCCTGAAGTAAAGCCGGCCATGGCTTCGTTGATCCAGGGCATGGGCGTACGACAGCCATCGCGACCTTTGAACTCTGGCCAGAACTCAATACCAAACGGATCCTGTAACTGATCGTAGGGTACTTCAGCCTCGGGCAAACCCAGCTCTTCACCCTGATAGAGGCAAGGGCTGCCGCGCAAGGACGCTAATAACGCCAGGCTGGTGCGGACATAGGCATCAGGGTCTTCTGCATCCTTGCCCCAGCGCGTTGCGCTGCGTACCACATCGTGGTTGCTTAACGCAAAGCAGGGCCAACCATCGCCCAGTTTCTGCTCGACCCTGGAGATGGTCTCGCGGATATAGGCAATGTCGTGCCGTTCACCCAGCAGTTCGAAGGTGTAGGCCATGTGCAGCTTGTCGCCATCGGCGGTGTACTGTGCCATGTACTTCATGCCATCCGGCGCACCAATTTCACCGACGGTGGTCGAACCTGGATACTGGTCCATCAAAGCCCGTAAGCGCTTGAGAAAGGCCAGATTGTCGTCCCGGCACATCTGGTTGACGTGGTATTGCCGACAGAATGGGTTTTTCGGATCTACACCAACAAACTGCTGCTCCGGTGTTTTTGCCAGGGCATTGTCGGTAAGGGTCGCATCGTGAAAAAACATGTTGACCACGTCAAGGCGGAAGCCATCGACGCCCAAATCCAGCCAGAACTTTGCTGTCTCCAGAATGGCATTCTGGACAGCCGGGTTGTGGAAGTTCAGGTCTGGCTGGCTGGCCAGAAAGTTGTGCATGTAGTACTGCCCACGACGGCTGTCCCACTGCCACGCCGGGCCACCAAAGAGCGAAAGCCAGTTATTGGGCGCTGTGCCATCGGCTTTGGCGTCCGCCCAGATGTACCAGTCGGCCTTGTCGTTGGTGGCGTTTTCTCGGCTGTCCTGAAACCATTCGTGTTGATCAGAAGTGTGGCTGTACACCTGATCGATGATGACTTTTAAACCGCGCTGGTGGGCTTCTTCGACCAGATGCTTGAAGTCATGGAGCGACCCGAACATCGGATCGACATCGCAATAGTCAGCAACATCGTAGCCGAAATCCTTCATCGGAGAAGTGAAGAAGGGCGACAGCCAGATGGCATCGACATTAAGGCTGGCGATGTAATCCAGGTGGTTGATGACGCCCTGAATATCGCCGACGCCATCACCATTGCTGTCGAAAAAGGAGCGGGGGTAGATCTGGTAGATCACCCCACCGCGCCACCAGTTTAGATCTTTAGTCAAAGTAACCTCACTTAACGGAACCGGCCAACAGGCCGCGGACAAAGTAGCGCTGCATCGAGATAAAGACGACGAGCGGTACGATCATGGTGATAAAGGCACCACTGGTCAGAATCTCCCAGTTGTCGCCACGCGAGCCGAGCAATTCGATCAATTGCGCTGTCATCACGGTTTTGCCTTCACCCTGGCCGAGGAACACCAACGCCACCAACAGGTCGTTCCAGACCCAGAGGAACTGGAAGATGGCAAAAGAGGCCAGAGCCGGAATGGACAATGGCAAGACGATGGTGCGGAACACATCGAAGTGGCTGGCGCCATCCATACGAGCAGACTCCATCACTTCCTTCGGCAAGCCGGCCATGTAGTTACGCAGCAGGTACACCGCCAGGGGTAGCCCGAAGCCGGTGTGGGCTAACCAGACGCCCGCATAGGACTTGGCCTCCCAACCAAAGGTACCAGCCAGGTTGGTGTACATGCGCAACACTGGTATCAATGAGATCTGTAACGGAACAACCAACAGACCGACGATGCCTGCCAATATCCATAGTCGACCAGGGAAGTTCATCCAGGCCAGGGCATAGGCAGCAAAGGCGGCGATCAGGATGGGAATAAAGGTTGCCGGCAGGGTGACCGTCATGGTGTTGATAAAGGCACGGCCTATGCCCTCGGACGACAATACCTCTGCGTAGTTCTGCAGGGTGAAGGTCGGCGGTACTTCTGCCATATAGAAGACACGGATACCGCGAGTATGAGTAAAAGGCTCATCCGACTCCCATCGCATTCTGGCATCCTGGGTTACCGTCATTCGGCTACCATCCTCCAGAATGGCCGTTTCACCAGCCTGAAACTCATCGATATTGCGTGGTCCCAAACCCCAGGCATTAACGATGCGACGGCTGCCATCAGCAATCATGGACGATTCAATAACAAAAACACCGTCGATCTCTTGCTGTGCAGCACCCTGAGGGGTTCGATAAACCTCATTTCGGTCTGAAGCGGACAAAGCTGTCCACCAACCGGAGACAGTCAACTGATCCTTGTCGCGTACAGAGCTGACCAACAGGCCTAGTGTCGGCAAGGTCCACAAGATCACCAACAAGAGGACAGTCGCGTGCTTGGCGATGGTGCCAATAGGCAATTTGCTTTTATTAGTAGTCATCAGCAACTCCTCACTGGTGTTCCTGTCGCGCACGACGGATGTTGTAGATCATCACCGGGGTGACGGCGAGCATAATGACAATGGCGACTGCACTGCCTCGACCGATATCACCAGCCCGGAACAACTGGTCGTACATGAAGTTGGCCAGTACGTTGGAGTTCCATTGCCCGTTTGTCATGGCAAAAACGATGTCGAAGACCTTCAGTACCAGAATGGTGATGGTGGTCCAGACGACGACGATGGTGCCAAATATCTGAGGAATAACGATCTTGAAGAATATCTGGTAGTTGTTGGCGCCTTCCATGATGGAGGCTTCAATGGTGTCCTCAGGTACGCCGCGTATGGCTGCGCCCAGAATCACCATGGCAAAGCCGGTCTGAATCCAGATCAGAATGACCATCAACAACAGGTTGTTCCAGAAAGGAATGGCAATCCAGGCCTGGGGCTCGCCGCCCAAGGCTACCACCAGGGCATTCAACAAGCCGATTTGTTCTTCACCGACGCCACGAAAATCGTAGACAAACTTCCAGATGACCGAGGCACCGACGAAAGAAATCGCCATTGGCAAGAATACCAGTGTGCGTGCCACTTGCCCCCACCAGAGTCGGTCCGTCATGTAGGCAATCAGCAATCCGAATGCTGTCGACATTGTGGGCACAATGATGAGCCACATGATGTTATTGCGAATAGCGATTTGGAAGGTGCGGTTACCGAAGGCCCAGATGTAGTTGGACAGGCCAACGAAATTGTCCGCATTGCGGTCCAGCAAGGAATACCAGAGTGAGGCAAACACCGGGTAGACCAGGTAAACCAGAAGAATCAGCACAGCCGGGCCGACAAAAATCCACGGACGGATGGATTCTCTGCGATTATCTTGCCGCTGACGAGCCATGTCGTCCGTCAGGGAGTCGCTGGACATAAGGCGGTCCAGTAGAATGTTACAACCATAGAAAAAGAGAACACTGAGGCCTATTGCCAAAGCAATGGTAAAGGCCGCCAAGGATATTTGCTGAAGCACTGTCGACTCCTGGCATTGCAATTATTATTGTGGAATAAACCCACCCCGGGACGGGGTGGGTTGATCGAGCGGGAGCTGCTTAGTTCAGCGCATCCCAGGCGCGCTGGATGTCGTTTGCAACATCTTGCGCGGAATCGCCACTAACGAAGTCCACCATGCCAGTCCAGAAGGCGCCGGCACCGATACCACCAGGCATCAGGTCAGAACCATCGAAACGGAAAGTGGTTGCGTTCTGCAGGATTTCACCCTGGCGACGCAATGTCTCGTTGGCGTAGAGGTCGTTGTTGACGCCAGTGTGAGCGGTCAGGAAGCCACCGTTCATCATCCAGATTTCGTGTGCCAGCGGAGTGGTCAGGTACTCAAGCAGAGCTTCAGCCGCTTCGCTACGACGCGCCATGGTGGCGATGGTGCCTGCACCCATGACCGGATCGCCCAGTTCAGGCTTGGAGTCGAAGGCTGGGAGGTAGAAGAAGTCTACGTCTTCACCAATGACTGTGCCGTCCGGGAAGAAGGCCGGGATGAAGCTGGCCTGACGGTGCATGAAGCAACCTGGAGGCACGCTGAACAGGCCGTTCGGGCTGTCGCGGAAGTCGGTAGTGCCGACTGAGGCAACACCACCCTGGACGTAGTCCGGGTTCTTGGCGAAGTCGCCGAACAGTTCAATGGCTTCTACTACACGAGGGTCGTTGAACGGAATGCTGTTGTCGACCCAGCCGTCATAAACGTCGGGAGTATGCAGACGCAGCATAAAGTCTTCTACCCAGTCGGTCGCTGGCCAGCCGGTGGCGGCACCAGAACCCAGACCGATACACCAGGGCGTATTGCCATCAGCAACCATCTGGTCTGACAGGGCAATCAATTCTTCCATGGATTGAGGGATATCGTATCCGTAGTCGTCGAAGTTATCCGGTGAATACCAGACCAGACTCTTCAGGTCGACACGGAAGAAGACGCCGTAGAATTCATCTACGCCATCGCGGTCCGGGTAGGTGCTCAGATCGACCCAGGATTGACCCGCAGCGTAGTTGTCCAGCACCGCCTGGCGAACCGCATAGTTGACTGGCTCAAGCAAACCACGGCTGGCCATATCCGCTGCCAAACCAGGCTGCGGGAAGATGGCGATGTGGGGAGGTGAACCAGCTTGCAGGTCGATCACGATCTGCTGCTCGAAGCTGTCTGAACCGGAATAGCGTACATCGGCACCGGTAGCGGCTTCGAAATGACTAACAATAGCGTTAAAAATGGCGTTCTCAGGTGCCAGCCAGGGGCCAGCAACGGTCACGACTTGACCTGAAAGGTCCATGTTTTCGAATCTATCCAGACTGCTCCAGTCGAGTTCACCAGTGCCCTTGGCCGGATTGATGACCTGGGCAGCAGCGCCAGCAGCTACGAAAGCGGTAGCCATGGCGACGGCGAGCGTCTTTTTCTTCAAGGATATTGTCATTGTTGTAGCCCTTCTGTGCTGTTTGTTTCGGGTTGTCGCTTAGTGAAAGAAGGCACCGTTACTACTTGAAAACGGCACCAGGCTCATAAAGCACCTTCTTATCTTAATCGATTAAGTCATTTTGTCATCCGGTTTCTTATACTGTTTTTTTATGATCGGCATCACAAACCTGAAAAATTGATCTTAAACGATTCAGTAGCGATCGCCAGTTGCAGTAATCGCATTGAACTATTCTGGAGGGTGGGGTGTGAACAAGGGCTGAATTCCTGTGATGCTCTCATATCGGTTTGGCTCAACCGAAGCCATTGTTGGCCGTTATAAGCAATTGAGGCTGGCTTTTGTCCGATTTGTGAGCTCCAGGACGGAGTGCAGTCGCCCTTGAAGTGTTTTCTGTTTCAATGCGTACACTCTGCCATCCCGATAGGTAGCTCTGCCCGGATGAGGAGGATTGGCCAATGATACAGTGGTTTTTGCCCGGAAAAATGCAAACGGATGTGCGCGAGAAAGCCGTTGTCGTTTTCTGCCTGCTGTCTTTTCTGGTGGGGCTCTACTCCTTGCTGAAGTGGCGTATGCTGGGCGTGCAGGAGTTGCAGCTAACGGCTTTGATTCTGACTCTGGTCGTGTTGCCTGTGCCTTTTCTGATCAGAGCGGGCCTTCCGGTGGTGATCGCCAGCAATATCGCCTTGCTGGGCATGGCCACCCATGCCCTCTATTCGGCCTACCTGTTCGGTGGCATTGACTCGCAGTATGTGTTCTGGATGGTTACCCTCATTGTGCTCGCATACATGATGACCAATCCACTCTGGGGGTCTGTCTGGTCTTTTTTCATGCTCACCATCGCCGCCTGGTTTGTCAGTTTGAAACTGAGTGGTCATGAATTCTCTGTACCTCTGTTGTCGGAGTCCGACCTGCAGCGAGATGTGGTTGTCGGCTATCTGTTACCGATCGTCATGATATGGGTGGGGCAGGCCTATATGCAGCGAATAACCTTGCGTGCCGTTTCTGAGGCCAATCGCTCTGCCGAGTCGATTTCCGAACAGAAAGGTGCATTGGAACTCAGTAGCCAGCAGATGCAAAGCGTTCTGGCGCAGTCCCGAGAGGTGACTGAAGAGTTGACACAAGCGGCCAACCAGTTGGCACAGGTACAGCAGGAGGCGGTCACTCAGTCGACTCAGATGCAGCAGGCGGCTCAACAGCAACACGACTTCGCGAAGGTATTGTCCGAAGGGCTGTCGCAAGTGGTTGCGGCCGTTGATGTTAGCCAAACCGCACTGACAGACGCCGGCACAGCCCTGGCCGACGCCCGTGCGGAAATGGATTCAACCGAAGCGCAAATGCAGGAACAACTGAGTTTGATGAGCGCCATCAAGCAGGCCAACGATCGCATAGAAGCGTCCTCCCAGTCGATTATCGACATTGCCAGCCGCACAAATCTGCTGGCATTAAACGCTTCTATTGAGGCCGCTCGTGCAGGAGAACATGGTCGTGGCTTTGCGGTGGTTGCGGACGAAGTTCGTGCTTTGTCGATCAGTAGTGATCGTACAGCACAGGACATTCGTCAGCTGTTGAGTGAGAGTACCGAGAGAATAGAGGCTGGCTTGACGCAGTCTCGGGAAAGCCAAAATCGGGTGGTCAGACTGGTGGAGCATGCCGCTGCAATGGCAGCATCCTTTGATCAATTGGCTACTCAGTTGGGGTTGGTCAGCCAGGAAGTCGAGCGACTTGATCAGGGGGCTGCGACGTCAAATGAGCGCAGCGAGGCCGCCGTTCAGTGGGCGCAAAGCATGGCGTCTCAATTGGCGCTATTGAGTGAAGTTGCCCAGTCTGTGCAAGAATCGGCCCAGGAGTTGAGTCGCGTCAGCCACTAGTCAAGAGTCATTGATCAACTCAATGCCTTGTCCTGAACCAGGGTTTCGAAATCCTCGAGTGGCATGGGCCGCCCAAAATAGAACCCCTGGAAGGCGTGACAGCCAAAACTGAGTAACCGGTCCAGTTGCTCAATGTTCTCGACGCCCTCAGCGATGGAGGTAATTGAAAGGCCGTTGGCAAGCGACACTATAGTGCGCGCGATGTCCGAATCTTCCGGATTGGTAATCAGGTCGTCGACAAAGGTCCGGTCGATTTTGAGCTGATCCAGAGGTAGCTGCTTCAGGTAGGCAAGAGAAGAATAACCGGTGCCAAAATCGTCCAGTGAGAAACCGATTCCGTGCTTTCGCAGTTGTTGCATTTTGTGGATAGTGTCGGCGATGTCTTCCAGCAGCATACTTTCCGTCAGTTCAAGCTTCAACAGGTTGGCCGGTGCCTTGGTTCGATGCAAGGCATTAATAACGTGATGCACAAAGTCGCTTTGATGCAATTGACGGGCACTGATATTCACTGACAGAGTCAGGGCCTGCATGGGCTCCTGCCGCTGCCAACGTGAAAGTATTTGGCAGGAGCGCTCCAATACCCATTCGCCTAACGGCAGAATAAGCCCGGTTTCTTCCGCCACGGCGATCGCATCTGTCGGTCCAATCAAACCCTTTTCCGGGTGGTGCCAGCGCAGCAATGATTCCGCGCCAATCACCTGTTCATTGTTGTCAACCTGAGGCTGTAAGTAGAGTTCAAACTGCCCTTCTTTGATGGCTGTTCGAATTTCGTTGGCCATGGCCAGGTGCTCAAGCACACGTTGTTGCATTTCAGGATTAAAGAAACGAAAAGTATTTCGACCGGCTGCTTTGGCCTGATACATGGCAAGGTCAGCTTGCTTGAGTAACTCATCGACACCGATCGAGTGGTGATCGAATAAGGCGATGCCAATGCTCAAGGTGCTGAAGTGTTCCGTGCTGCCGACCTGAAATGGCACGCTGAACTGGTGCAGGATTTTCTCGGCCAGGCTGTCGGCATATTGGTTGGCTTTGGTCTTGTTCTCGGTCAGATTTTCCAGGAGGATGACGAATTCATCACCGCCGATGCGGGCGACCGTATCGGTGCGGCGTACACAGTGGTTGAGTCGTTCAGCTACAAGCGTTAAAAATGCATCGCCGACATCGTGTCCTCGTGAGTCGTTCAGAGTCTTGAAGTCATCGAGGTCGATGTACAATAGTGCACCGTGCTGATGGCTGTTGGTGGCGTTGTGCATGGACTTGTTGAGTCGATCCATCAACAGTCGCCGATTGGGTAAGCCGGTTAACTGGTCAAAGAAAGCCAGATGTTCGATTTTTTCTTCGGCTGCCTTGCGCTCGGTGGTGTCGATCAGGGTGACGACATAGTTCTGTATGGCCTCTCTGTCTTCTGTGTAAACAGCCGTGATGTTCATCCATTGCAAGTAATGCTCGCCGCATTTGCGTTTGCCCCAGGCTTCTCCTTGCCAATTGCCTTTTGCAGTCAGGGCCTGTGCTATCTCTGAGTTGATGTCTTCCTCATGGCGCTCAGCCTGAATCAGGTTAAGAGGTTCCCCTATGACTTCGGAGGCCTTGTAGCCGGTTATTTCGTGGAAGGCGTTGTTGACGCGAAGTATTAGTGTGTTCTCATCCGTGACGACCATTCCTTGTGCTGATTCAAAAACGGTTGCAGCAACATTCAAGTCTCGTACCATATGCTGCATGGCAAAGCCGACCTGGTTGTACTCGTAAATACCGCTGGGTTCAAAAATGGCATTACGGGTTCCCGACTGGGTATCGGCAATGTACTTGAGCAAACGATTGATGCTTTGACTGTGGTTCAAATGGACAAGCCAGGTTGCTACACCCAGCAACAGCAAGAAACCACCCGAGAGCAGGAAAAAGGTTCGTTGATGAAGTTCAGCCGCTGAGGCAAAACGATCAGCAGAAATCCCGACTTCCACCCAGAGGTCGCTGGTGTTGTTGCCAATGTTTAAAGGTCGACTGAGCAAATACATATTGTCCAGCATGGTCACCTTGTCAAAGACTCCGCGATTGGCGCGAATACCGGAATATTGCGCAGTCGCATAACGCAACAACTCACGTTCTCCCAGTCCAATCTTGACAACTTCTACCCCCGCCTGGTCGACCAGCTCGGACAAGAATTGTCTGTTTTGCCCAACGGCAAAACCCACGAAGAGATAACCCCTCAGCTGCAGCGATGCCGGGTCGAAAAAGGGGACGGACTTGATCAGTGCCGTAAGATTACTGGCAGGCAGCAAGTGCCACTGGTTGGCATAGTGGATCGGTGGACGCATCATCTCTACCATCTCTGCAATCGGGTAGAGTGGCAGGCCTGCATCCATCAGAACGTTCTTGTTGCTGTCAGTTATAAAGAAAATGTCCAGATTGGTTCCCAGCGCTGAATCCTGGAACATGAATGCCATGTCTTCGATCAGAATATCCAGGTTGGACTGCTCCTCGGCAATGGAGGCAAAGAGGCGGTTTGCTGCGGCGCTTTGCAGATACACATCCAGCAAATTTAGACGGCTTTCGAATTGATTCAGAATGGTTCGTTGATGTTGTTGCAGGGTATTGTGAATTTCTGCATCCAGGCTCATCTGCGCAGTGCGTATGGAATACACCATCGAAAACAGCAGTGTGATCAGACCCAGAGCACCAAACAACAAAGCGATGCGAGTGACAAATTTCAACTCGAACAGTCGTCGGGGTCTTGAATGCGGTGGGACTTCAGTGAGGTCCTGCTTCATTCACTGTATTCCTGAATCAGCCAGCGGTACTCCGCAATTTGCTGAGTAAATAGTTCATTGAGGGTGGCTTCATCATAGAAAATAACGGGCAATCGAACGTTCTCTGTGGCGGTGATAAATCTTTGATCTCGGGTGGCGGCCTCCAGTGCGGCTGACAACACTTCGACCTGGTCATCGGGGGTATTGGCGGGTACAACGGCTACCCGAGGGTTTTGCAGACTGGCATTGTAACCGAGTTCAGTTAGGGTAGGAGCGTCCGGGTACTCGGCGAGACGTCCGTCTACCAGGCTGATTAGAACGCGCATGTCGCCGCTGTCTGTGTATTGGGTGTGGGTGCCGCCACTGAAAGCAAAGTCGACATCACCAGAGAGTACCAAAGGTGCCATACCGGAGCCGCCGGTAGTCGGGACAATTCGAAACGGCAGCTGTTCCCGCCTGGAGATCAGGTTGATGATAAAGCGATCCTGCGGGGTTTGAGAGGCAACCGTTATTTCACCCTGGGCGCGGGCGTATTCGAGGAACTCCTGCCAGCTTTTATAGGGTTGCTGGCCGCCAGAGACAATGGCGGACTGGTCCAGTGCCAGGGCGCCTATATAGCGGAAGCTGCTGAAATCGTAGGAGGCCGGCGAGGTCAGGGGGGTAAAGGTGAAGGGCAGCGAAGTGCCAAACATGATGACATAGCCCTGCTCCGGGCTGCTGGCCAACATTGCGGCAGCGATACCACCCCCTGCGCCAGGTTGATGCAACAGAGTCACGGGTTGCCCCAGTTCGTCTGTCAATACTTCGGCCAGAGCCCGAGCCTGGATGTCGGTGCTTCCGCCGGGGTTAAAGCCAATCAGGAGGGTGACTGGTCGATCCGGAAAAGTCGTTTCGGAGCTGGCATACAGGGCAAGGGTGAGGCTGAGCAGAAGGGCCACGATGATTTTCAGCGATGGCTTCATTGACGAACGACTACCTGACAGCGTCATGTGACTGAGCCTCTTGCTACAAGGACGGGCGTGGGCGACGCAGCGCCCGCTATCCGACATGGGTCGAATTGAAACTGCGATAAGCGTCTTATTTCCGCTCCCGGGAAGGCATTTAAATGTCAGCCATAATCCATGCTAACTTGCTGTTTTAATCAAGGAGTCTAGTTCGCGGGTTCCTGGTTGTCTATTTCTGCCTTCTTACTCCAGTTGATAACGCCGCAAACGCTGTTTTTTTGTGGGGCGTTGGGCGATCAAGGTTGCGCGTTTTGGTGCTGGTAGCCCCTCGACGGTCAGACTCGGATTGTCCGGAGACAGGTAGTCGGCCAGAGATTGTCCCGGCTTCCAGGCGGTTGTCCGTTGTTCATAGGTGGTTGTCTGACACAGATCGACAATGCGTACGGCTTCGAAACCGCTCTTTTCCAGCCAGAGGGCCAGAGCCTGCGGGCTTGGTAAAAACCAGACATTGTTCATGCGCGCGTAGCGCCCCGGGGGGACCAGGGCTTCGCGTTCGTTGCCTTCAATGACGAGGGTTTCCAGCACCAGCTCTCCACCTGGACGCAGGGCGCCACGCAGTTCGGCCAGATGGTCCAGAGGAGAACGACGGTGGTAGAGTACGCCCATGGAAAAGACGGTATCAAAGGCGCTCAGGTCCGGCACCATGGCTTCCAGCGTCAATGGCAGTACAACGTGGCTTGGGTCCTGAGCATAGTGGTTAACTGCCAGGTGCTGCACCACCGATAGCCAGGACGGGTCGATACCAGCGACCAGGCGGGCACCGGCGGCCTTCATGCGCCAGCCGTAATAGCCATTGCCGGAGCCGACATCCAGTACACAGCGGTGTTTGAGGTCTGCCAAATGCGGCGCTATACGGGCCCATTTTTGATCGCAACGCCATTCGGCATCGACATTGATATCAAAAAACTTGAAGGGGCCTTTACGCCAGGGAATCAGGCCCTTCAAGGCGGCCTCGAGTTGCTCACTTTGCTGCGCGGTCAGCGGCTCTGAGTGGCTCAGCTGAACAGACTCGGCATCAAATTGACTACCGGGGATGTCCGGCAGCAAGCGCAACTGGTCAAGAAACCTCGGCAGGTTGCCGTCGTTCAAGTCGGCAAACAACTGCTCCAGTTGCGCCTTGAGAGGTGCCTGCCAGTGACTGAGCGCTGTCTGGCCGAGTTCGTCGATAAAGGGCTGATAATTGATCATTTGATGGCGATAAAAGAGGCGAAGTTGAAGCTCTGGAACCATTGGCTGACGTGCTTAAAGCCAACAGCGTGCAGGCGGTCGATGTGGGTCTGAGCAGTCTCTGGCAGCATCACATGTTCGATCGCCTGGCGTTTTTGGCTGATCTCGAGGTCGCTATAACCGTTGGCGCGCTTGAAGTCATGGTGGTGTTTGCTGAGCAAGGCATCCTGTTGTGGATCGTCAAAACAGAGTTTCTCGGACAGGATCAATGCCGCTCCGGGTAGCATACCGCTGTAAATCCTCGATAGAGTTTGCGACCTGTGTTGGGGAGCAATGAATTGCAGGGTGAAATTCAGCACGACAAAGGAAGCCCGTTCCAGATCCAACTCAGTGATGTCTGCACAAAGGCACTCTACCGGCACCGGCAGGTCTTCGGATTCGAGAAAATCGCGTGCTCGATCCAGCATGGCCTGGCTGTTGTCGACCGCCACAATACGCACACCGGGCGTCTGCACGCGATGGCGCATGGCCAGGCTGGCGGCTCCTAACGAACTGCCAAGGTCATAGAGTTGAGAGTCTGGCTGAGCGTACTGATTGGCGAGCACGCCGATCATGGCGATGATGTGGCTGTAGCCCGGCACGGAGCGCTTGATCATATCGGGAAAGACGCGAGCCACCTGATCGTCAAAGCGAAAATCGGTCACCTGGTCCAGCGCAACGGAGTAAAGGGTGTCTTTGTCGGTAGGCATTGTCTGGAAATCGAACATTGATATGCCGCTAGTGTACAACGACCGGCCTTGTCTTGTCTGGTTTCAGCGCTGTTGCCTATACTAATCTAAATGATAGTAATTATTGTTTGCATTAAAAAAACTGTCAGGTATAGTGCACTCAATGGCGAGGGAGTATCCCTCTAACGATGATCAGGTCTCTTTCTGTAAAAAACGAACCAAGGAGAAATCGATGTTGAAGAAAAAATGGGCAGCCTCTATTGCGCTTGCAACAGCGATGTTTGGCGGTGCTGCCATGGCGGCGGACATTACCTTGTACTCTGGCCGAGGTGAGTCCTTTGTCCAGCCGATTATTGAGCAATTCGAGCGCGATACGGGTTTGAAGGTCAATGTTCGATACGGCGGCACACCAGAGTTGGCCTTGTTAATTCAGGAGGAAGGTCGTCGCTCCCCAGCAGACTTGTTCTGGGGGCAGGATGCGGGCGCCATGGGTGCTCTGGCTAATGCCGGTTTGCTGGCTACCTTACCTGAGAGCCTGTACAACGAGCTGCCTGATATTTACACCAGTGAAACCGGACAGTGGGTAGCGACCAGTGGTCGAGCTCGCGTCATTGCCTATTCCACCACCCGAGTAGACGAGGCTGAGATACCGGAATCTGTCTTCGATCTGGTCAGGCCGGAGTTTAAAGGCCGAGTCGCCATGCCGCCAACAAACGGCAGCTTTCAATCCTTTGTGACAGCCATGCGTGTGATGCACGGTGACGAACGCACTCTTGAGTGGTTAAAGGGTATGGCGGCTAATGACATCGTCACCTTTCGCAACAACACCACGGCTGTTCAAGGGATAGCTGACGGTGAGGCCGATTTTGCATTGGTCAACAACTATTACCTGCCACGCTTTGTCAGTGCAGATGCGGATTACCCCGTCGCTCAAACTTTCTTTGCAGCGGGTGATGTTGGCAACCTGGTGAATGTGGCCGGCATTGCGGTGTTGAACTCCAGTCGTAATCAGGAAAATGCACAGAAGCTGGTTGGATTTCTGCTGCAACCTTCTGCGCAGCAGTACTTTACCCAGGAGGCTAACGAGTATTCAGTGACGCCTTCTGCTGTCAGTAACCCATTGCTGACGGATGTAAACCTGGTCCTTGAGCGTGCTCCGCAGATGGATCTGGATACACTGGCCGACCTCGAGGGTACGCTGCGCTTGATGCGTGAAGCCGGCTTGCTTTAATAGACTTTTCAAGGCAGAAATTTCAGCAACGGATGCCAGAAATTTGATGCAACTCAATGAAAACCCGACTTAAAGTCGGGTTTTCTGTTGGGCGCTTGTTAGTAGAGACCAAATTAGCGACAATACGGGAATCTAACTGATAGCGATTGTCATTATTCATTGCAACTGCATTAGGCTGTCCTGCTCAGTCCACAGCATCGCGCAAAGTCGCTGTACATCCACGCTCAGAATGGTAGTCGTGCAATCCCATGACGTTAGCAATGGCCCCGCCTTTGCCAGTGAAGTCCCGCAGAATTCCCTGGTTGCTGTTGATCCCTGCGGTACTTGTTGCCCTCAGCATGCTGATTCCGGTGGTCTATCTGTTCCTGCGTGCCTTTCAGGCAGACGTCGATCAGGCGCTGGCACTGGTGTTCCGGTCTCGCAATCTCGATCTGCTGTTCAATACCTTGAAGCTCGCCGCCGGTGTGCTGGCCGTTGCCACCTTTCTGGCGTTGCCGCTGGCCTGGATAGTGACGCGCGTTCGTCTGGTCGGGCAAGGCTTCTGGACGACCCTGGCTATAGTGCCGCTGGCGATACCCGGTTACGTCATGGCCTATTCGTTGCTCAGCATTGGCGGTCACTATGGCTTCATGTCTCGGGTGTTTGGCATATCAATGAGCAATATTCAGGGGTACTGGGGGGCAGTCTGGGCGCTGGCGCTCTATACCTTTCCGTACCTGTTCTTGAATATCCGCTCGGCGCTGCAAGGGCTCGATGCCAGTCTTGAAGAGAGCGCCCAGAGTCTGGGTTATGGGCGCTTTGATATCGCCACAAAAATAGTGATCCCCCAAATTCTGCCAGCCTTGATGGCGGGCTTCCTGGTCATAGGTCTCTATGTTCTGGGTGACTTTGGTGCAGTCGCATTGATGCGCTACGACGCCTTCAGCTATGCCATCTACAACCAGTATGCCGGTGCTTATGATCGTATCTACGCGGCCTGGTTGTCGCTGATGCTGTTGGCCTTGGCCCTGGCCTTTGTCCTGATCGATGTTCTGCTGGTGCGCCGCCGTCTATCCAGTGTTGGTAGCAGTTCCGGGCGTCAGGTGAGCAAGGTTTCTCTGGGGCGCTATTGGTTGATTGCCGGCCCTTATATGGCCTTTGTTTACCTGGCCTCGATCGCCTTGCCTGCAGCCATGCTGCTCTACTGGATGTTGCAGGTGCCAGTCGAAGCCGGGCTGCTGACCCGGGTTTCAATGACCTTTTTGAACTCTGCAGGCGCAGCCCTGCCTGCGGCCTTGCTGGCCGCGACCCTTGCCATACCCATTTGTTATCTGTCGGTTCGCTACCCGTCACGGTTAACGGCGCTGATTGAGCGTTCCACCTACATTGGCTACTCACTGCCTCCTTTGACTTTGGCTCTGGCGATGGTGTTTTTTGCCTTGCAGACGGCGTTTTTCTTCTATCAAACCCTGGGTCTGTTGATCGTCGCCTGGACCATGGCGACTCTGGTACTGGCCATGGGGCCCATTCGCAGCGCCATCATGCAAGCACGCCCAAATATCGAAGAGGCTTCCTATTCGCTGGGCTATAGCGGTTTGCAAACCTTTCGTTTCGTGTTGTTTCCGAGGTTAAGGCGCGGCACAGTAGCGGGCATCGTCCTGGTGTTTTTGTTCTGCATGAAAGAGTTGCCCATTACCTTCCTGTTGTCGCCTACCGGGTTCAGCACCCTTGCAGTCTCGGTGTTCAGTCGCACAGCGGAAGGACAGATGGCTGAAGCGGCCCCCTTTGCTGTTGCCATTCTGTTGTTTTCCAGCTTGTCCGTGGGCATGATGCTGCGCCAGGAGAAATCACAATGAATCAGGCCGTATCCGTGAAAGCATCACAAGGCAAAGCCGTTCAAAGTCATTCGCTTTCGGGCGAGCAGTTGCGTCTCGAGGGGTTGAGCAAATCCTTTGGCCATCAGGCGCCAGCCGTCGTTCGGGAGCTGAGCCTGGAATTGCCTCCGGGTGAGATTCTTGCCCTGCTGGGCCCGAGTGGTTGCGGGAAAACCACCACCCTGAGGTTGATTGCCGGTTTCGAGAAGCCTGATCAAGGGCGGATCACTCTGAACGGGCAGGACATTACCGAGGCTCGGCCTCAGGACAGAAACATCGGCATCGTATTTCAGGACTATGCCCTGATCCCGCACATGACGGTGATGCAGAACGTCTGTTTTGGTATGCGCCAGCTCAGCAAGAAGGAGCGACCGGCACGAGCGGCCTACTGGCTGGACCTGATGCAGTTGAGCGAGCTTGCGGATCGGTATCCGCATGAGCTGTCGGGTGGCCAGCAGCAGCGCGTTGCACTGGCCCGTACCCTGGCGGCAGAGCCGCACCTGGTTTTGCTGGATGAGCCATTTTCGAATCTCGACACGGGCCTACGTGAGGCAACGCGCAACGAGATGCGGGCACTTTTCAAGCGCACCGGCACCAGCGTTATCCTGGTAACACACGACCAGGCTGAGGCACTGTCTTTCGCCGATCGTGTTGGGGTGATGAACAAGGGCAGTCTGTGCCAGCTCGATACTCCACAGACGATCTATCAACACCCGGTAAACGCCTTTGTAGCGGAATTTCTCGGGCACACCAACCTGATTAGCGGGGAAGCGGCAGGTCGGGAAGCGCAAACCAGCCTTGGGCGTGTCAGGCTCGATCGCCATGCCGAGGGTCTCATTCAGGCTTCATTGCGACCAGAGCATGTGCGCCTTATCTCCGATCAAAGCGGTGATGGTCAGATCATCAGTCGCGAATTTCGCGGCCACGACTATTTTTATCAGGTCCGATGCAATGATCACATCTACAAAGCACTGGCTCCCTTTGATTGTTGCCTCGAGCCGGGCAGTCGAGTGCGTCTGGAGGCCATACAGCCTGCAGTAGTGCTGACTGAAGGCTCGACAGGGTAACAAACCCGACCCCCTGCTCAGGCTCGATGATCCTTCAGTCGAAATTTTAGCCGGCATCGGTATAATGCCGGCCACCTCATAGACCCTTAACTGATGCCCATTTATGTCTACGCTTGCACACGAAGTCGCCAAACGTCATACCTTTGCCATTATCTCGCACCCCGACGCAGGTAAGACCACTATTACTGAAAAAGTCCTCCTGTTCGGGCAGGCGTTACAGAAGGCTGGTACCGTCAAGGGCAAGAAGTCTGGCCAGCATGCCAAATCCGACTGGATGGAAATGGAGAAAGATCGAGGCATCTCCATTACCACCTCGGTCATGCAGTTCCCCTATAAAGAAAAGCTGGTCAATCTGCTGGATACGCCCGGGCATGAGGATTTCTCGGAAGACACCTACAGGACGCTGACCGCTGTGGATTCCTGTCTGATGGTGATCGACGCTGCCAAGGGGGTTGAGGACCGTACCATCAAGCTGATGGATGTTGCCCGCATGCGTGAAACGCCTGTATTGACCTTCATGAACAAGCTCGACCGGGATATTCGTGAACCGATCGAGTTGATGGACGAGGTCGAGAACATCCTCAAGATCAGCTGCGCTCCCATCACCTGGCCAATCGGGCAGGGCAAACAGTTCAAAGGCGTTTATCACCTGCTTAATGATGAGGTGGTGCTCTATCAGAGCGGTTTGGGGCATACCATTCAGGACAGCCGTATTATCAAAGGCCTCGATAACTCTGAGCTGGACGCAGCTCTGGGCGAGTATGCGGATGAGCTGCGCGATGAAATCGAGCTGCTGAAGGCCGCCGCCAACGAATTTGACCTTGAAGAGTTTCTAGCCGGTCAGTTGACGCCGGTGTTTTTTGGTACGGCGCTGGGCAATTTCGGGGTAGATCATATGCTGGATGGCCTGGTCCAATGGGCGCCGGTACCCCAGCCCAGAATGACCGATCAGCGCAAGGTCGAGCCTGCCGAGGCCACATTTTCCGGCTTCGTCTTTAAAATTCAGGCAAACATGGACCCGAATCACCGCGATCGGGTCGCGTTTTTACGTATAGTGTCCGGTAAATACGAGAAAGGCATGAAAATGCATCATGTACGCACAGGCAAGGATGTGCGCATATCGGATGCTCTGACCTTTCTTGCTGGCGACCGTTCGGCCGTCGATGAAGCCTGGCCAGGCGACATCATCGGCCTGCACAACCACGGTACCATCCAGATCGGTGATACCTTCACCCAGGGTGATCAGCACCGTTTCACTGGCATTCCCAATTTCGCGCCTGAACTGTTCCGGCGCATACGCCTCAAGGACCCGTTGAAAACCAAGCAGTTGCAAAAGGGTCTGATGCAATTGTCCGAAGAAGGGGCGGTGCAGGTGTTCCGGCCATTGAAGAACAATGATCTGATCGTTGGTGCAGTGGGTATGCTACAGTTCGATGTGGTCGCTCAGCGCTTGAAAAGCGAATACAAGGTCGATGCGGTTTACGAGCCCATCAGCGTTGCTACAGCTCGCTGGGTTGAGTGCAAGGATGCGCGCAAACTTGAGCAGTTCCGAGACAAGGCGCACGACAACCTGGCACTCGACGGCGGCGACAACCTTAGCTACATTGCACCGACGATGGTCAACCTGCAAATGGCCCAGGAGCGCCATCCAGACATCGCGTTCCGCAAGACTCGGGAGCACTGAGCCATTACAGCATTCAGGGGAGGCATAGATGGTGGTTTATCTGTTGGCGTTGGCGTTGATGGTGGCCGGTGCCTCTACCATAGTGATCTCGACACTCAGTAACCTCGCTGGTGAAGGCATGATCAGTGCATACGACGCGCGTGGCTACCTGATCATCGCCATGATGTTGGTGGGGTTCCTGACCGGCGGGCTGGCTTTTTTCTGGGGTGAAAGTCGCTTTGGTCCGGTCGACGGTGCCGAAGAGTCCTATGCGGCCGTTTGGGGGTTGTTGTTCGCCTGCAGCGGTTGCGTTGCAGCCCTGGGTCTCGGCCTTGCCAGGCTGAACACACATCAGCGCGAATAATGTGCAGTACCAGATCGAAACTGCTTGCGCAGCGGACGGATATTCATTAGTATCCGCGCCCTCAATTCGGATTAACTTCCCCTGAGCCCCCCACTTACAAGGCGGAGTTAAATGAAGACATTTGTAGCAAAACCGGCTGAAGTCAAACGCGATTGGTTCGTAATTGACGCTGAAGGCCAAACCCTGGGTCGCCTCGCTACTGAGGTTGCACGTCGTCTGCGTGGTAAGCACAAGGCGGAGTTCACACCTAACGTTGATACTGGCGATTACATCGTCATCGTCAATGCCGAAAAGGTAGCGGTGACAGGGCGTAAAGCGAAGCAGAAAATGTACCATCGTCATACCGGTTACCCGGGTGGCCTGAAGTCCATGAGCTTCGAGAAACTGATTGATCACAAGCCTGAGCGCGTGATTGAGCTAGCTGTAAAAGGTATGATTCCCCGGAATCCTCTGGGTCGTGCCATGCTTAAAAAGCTGAAGGTGTATGCTGGTGTTGATCACCCGCATACTGCGCAACAACCCAAAGAACTCAAGATTTAACGGGGAGCGACATGACAGTAACTCAGCAATATTACGGTACCGGTCGCCGCAAAACCTCAGCCGCTCGCGTTTACTTGCGCCCAGGTTCTGGCGAAATCCGTGTCAACAAACGTCCTCTGGACGTGTATTTTGGTCGTGAGACCTCGCGTATGATCGTACGTCAGCCGCTTAATCTGGTCGAAATGGCCGACAAGTTTGACGTCATCATCTCTGTCTCCGGTGGCGGTGCCAACGGACAGGCGGGTGCGATTCGCCACGGTATTACTCGTGCGCTGATGAACTACGATGAAAATCTGCGTCAGCCACTGCGTGCTGCGGGTTACGTTACCCGTGATGCTCGTATGGTTGAGCGCAAGAAAGTGGGTTTGCACAAAGCCCGCAAGCGTCCACAATACTCCAAGCGTTAAGTTTGGGTTTGTGTGCTTCGAAACGCCCGGTTTTTCCGGGCGTTTTTGTTTCCGACAGTTTCAGGTTTTCGGTTGATGCATCAGGCTGACAGAAAAGTAGCAAATCCGTGATCCTCGTCATGGGGTCGGTCGCTCAAAGACTTGTGTATTAGCTACGTATGTTTCTTGTCAGTGAGGCCGTAATTCTTTAGTATTCCGGTCATTTTGAAGAAACTGCCCCGTTTTTTATACCTTAAGACAGAGGACCTCAATAATGACGCAAGACGGCGTAAATAAGGGTCGGCGCCGCTTTCTCTACGTAGCGACCGGGACCATGGGTTCCATTGCTGCGGTAGGAGTTGCAACCCCCTTTGTAAAGTCCTGGTTCCCCAGTGAGAGAGCGAAAGCCATCGGTGCTCCAATTTCGGTGGATATTGGCACGCTTGAACCTGGCGAGATGCGCATTGCCGAATGGCGCGGCAAGCCTATTTTTATCGTCCGTCGTACTGCGGAGGCAGTGGCTCGTCTGGAAAGTGACGAGTTGGTTGGCCGCCTTGCGGATCCTGATTCGCGGCAGTCTATCCAGCCCGGTTATGCACAGAACACGGCGCGTTCCATTAGTCCTGACTTGCTGGTTATTGAAGGGGTTTGTACGCATCTTGGGTGCGCTCCCCAGTATCGGCCCAATGTCGAACCTCAGCCATACAACGAGAACTGGCTCGGCGGCTTCTTCTGCCCTTGCCACGGTTCCCAGTTCGACATGTCTGGCCGCGTGTACCGGAATATGCCAGCACCGACCAATCTGGTCGTGCCGCCGCATGTCATCGCAGGTACGGTAGTAACCATTGGTGAGGAGGCATCCTGATGAGTAGTTCCAAGCCTGCATTCATGGAATGGCTCGACCAGCGTTTGCCGGTCACCAACGCCTATGAAAAACATCTGTCCAAGTACTATGCGCCCAGAAACCTGAATTTCTGGTGGGTTTTTGGCTTGCTGGCGACACTAATTTTTGTCAATCAGATCCTCACAGGCATCTGGTTGACCATGTCCTATGTGCCCAGCGCCGAGGAAGCCTTTCGTTCCGTCGAGTACATTATGCGCGATGTTCAGTCCGGCTGGCTGATTCGCTACATGCACTCCACAGGTGCGTCGGCATTTTTCGTGGTGGTTTACCTACACATGTTCCGGGGTATCATGTATGGCTCCTACCAGAAGCCACGTGAACTGATCTGGATCTTTGGCTGCCTGATCTACCTGCTGCTGATGGCAGAGGGCTTTATGGGTTATGTTTTGCCCTGGGGTCAGATGTCCTATTGGGGAGCCCAGGTCATTATCTCCCTCTTTGGCGCCATCCCTGTTATTGGCGATGGTCTGGCTGAGTGGATTCGCGGTGACTTCCTGATCTCTGGTATCACCCTGAACCGCTTCTTTGCTCTGCACGTGATCGCCTTGCCGCTGGTGTTGGCGCTGTTGGTCGTGCTGCATATTCTTGCCTTGCATGAGGTGGGTTCCAATAACCCGGACGGCATCGACATCAAGAAGCACAAGGATGAGTACGGACGTCCGCTGGACGGCATTCCCTTCCACCCTTACTACACCCTGGGCAAATTGCCGATGATCATCATCTTCCTGATGGTCTTCACCGGTGTGATATTCTTCTTCCCGGAAGCGGGTGGTTATTTCCTTGAGTACGCCAACTTTGAACCAGCCAATACGCTGAAAACACCCGACAATATCCACCCGGTCTGGTATTTCGGTGCCTATTACGCCATCTTGCGGGCTGTCGACTTCAGTCTGTTCTTCATAGATGCCAAGCTATTGGGTGTCATGTTGATGGGCGCAGCCATTGCTCTGCTTTTCATCCTGCCATGGTTGGATCGCAGCCCGGTGCGCAGCTGGCGCTACAAAGGCATCTACAGCAAAGTGGCTATCGTGGTTTTTGCGATCTCCTTTGCGATTCTGAGCTGGCTGGGCATTCAGCCAGCGACAGCATTGAATAATGCTTTGGCAAAACTGTTCTCGGTGTTGTACTTCGCCTTCTTCCTGTTGATGCCGTTCTACACCAAGTATGAGAAAACCAAGCCAGTTCCGGAGAGGGTGCCAGAGTAATGAAAAAGATTCTTATCCCCCTGTTGTTGAGTGTATTGCCCTTGTTGGGCTGGTCTGCGGGGCCGAGCATTGATCTCGATAAGATCAGAACCGATGTGACTGACACGGCGTCGCTGCAGCGCGGCGTCCAGATTTACATGAACTATTGCATGGGTTGCCACTCCCTCGAGTATGGTCGTTACAACCGTGTCGCTCGTGATTTGAAGATTCCTGAAGACGTTTTTGCAGAGAACCTGATCTTCACCGACACCGCTATCGGCTCTCTGATGACCAATGCCATGTCGCGCCAGGACGGTTCAGACTGGTTCGGTATCGCACCACCAGATCTGACTCTGGTGAATCGAGTGCGGGGCAGTGATTGGCTATACACCTACATGCGTGGTTTCTATCAAGACGACAGCCGTCCATTCGGTGTTAACAATGTTGCTTTTGAAAATGTTGGTATGCCCCATGCTCTGCTTGAACTCCAAGGCTTGTGTGCCGAGCCGCCAACGCCCATCACCGACCGTCGCTTCGACCCGCTGACGGGACGCTTGATCACAGAAGGTGGTTGTTCGTCTTATGCCATAGAGGGTTCCATGTCTACGGCCGAGTTTGATGAAGCCATGTATGACCTGGTGAATTTCCTCGACTATATGGGTGAACCAATCCAGAAGGAGCGTGAGCGCATCGGCTGGATGGTGTTGGCCTTCTTGACGGTCTTTCTCGTGATCGGACAGTTACTGTACCGTGAACTGTGGAAAGACATCCACTGACCGAACTGTGCGGGCATCCTTAGGGTGCCCGTAACTGCAGTATTTAAAAGCGCGGCTTGTCCGCGCTTGTTTTGTCTTTATTCAAGACGTTTTTATTATTCAGGAGAATAACAGATGGGCGTTGTTGCTAAACGTTCTTCCATGACCTTCTACTCTGACCCGGCCAGCCAGTACAGCCACAGAGTACGCATCGTATTGGCGGAAAAAGGTGTCGCGGTGGATGTGAAAGATGTCGATCCTGATGACATGCCTCAGGAAGTAGCGGACATCAATCCCTACAATACCCTGCCGACGCTGGTCGATCGCGACCTTACCTTGTACGAACACTATGTCATGATGGAATACCTGGATGAGCGCTTCCCTCATCCGCCGTTGTTGCCGGTTTACCCGGTCGCGCG
Organism: Saccharospirillum sp.; assembly: GCA_022565595.1. GTDB lineage: Bacteria > Pseudomonadota > Gammaproteobacteria > Pseudomonadales > Natronospirillaceae > Saccharospirillum. The sequence goes on from JAIUML010000018.1 coordinate 91,537, forward strand.
AGCTCAGAGTCGTCAGTACATAGCCCGTATCCAGCGAGACTGGTGCGACAAGGTGGATGTCATTGTCGCTGCAAAAAGCAAAGAAGCCGTGACCAAGGCTCGTAAAGAGCTGCGCGAAAGTCTCCTGGCCATTGCGCCCGTATTCGAGCAATACCCCTACTTCATGAGTGAAGAGTTCACTCTGGTCGATTGTTGCATCGCCCCGATTTTGTGGCGGTTACCCGCTTTGGGCATCGATTTCCCTGAAAAACCGAGCAAGGCGTTGCAGAAATACATGGATCGGTTGTTCGAGCGTGAATCTTTTCAGATCAGCCTGTCCGAAGTCGAGCAAGAGATGCGTGATTAATGGCGGATATGACCCCCAACAAGCCTTATCTATTGCGTGCGATTTATCAGTGGATTGTAGATAACCAGTGCACGCCTTATCTGGTGCTAGCCGCAAGTTATCCGGGGGTGCAGGTGCCCACGCAATTTGTACGCGATGGGCAGGTAACGCTGAATATTGGCCCCAGCGCGGTTCGTGAGCTGGAGATCGGCAACGATCTGCTTGAATTCAATGCACGGTTCGGGGGTGTCCCCACCCAGGTTACGGCACCCCTGGGTGCCGTTGTTGCTATTTTCGCCAAGGAAAATGGTCAGGGAATGGGGTTCGATGTTGATACACCCCCAGATCCGGGCCCGGATTCAGACGGGCCAGAACAGGGCTCTTCAGGTGGCAGCAAGAAGCCATCATTGAAAGTCGTAAAATAATTGTCGGAAATGTTTTGACAGCGTGATCTGCATCTCTATAATGCGCCTCCGCTGTCACCGACAGTGTCCTGGATTCGCTTCACAGCTTTGGTAGAGTGAATCGCCTAACAACCTGATTCTAAACAAAAATTTAGAAAGATGGTTGACAGGCAAAGCGGGGTGTGTAGAATACGCGCCTCCCAAGTCAGGGAGCCCCAAGCGGGGCAGGGCAGAGCCAAACGCGCAACTGCCGATCTTTAACATCGAGAATCAAGTAATTCGTGTGGGCGCTTGTAGGTCGACCAATAGAAGTTCAGCTTC
>JAIUML010000019.1 GCA_022565595.1 Saccharospirillum sp.
CGCTACGGGGAGTGGTTTCAGTTTATTATCTTTGGAATTGTTCATTAAAATTTCAGCGTTGGCACTATTTCGCGCGAGGGTTGCGGGTGGGGCCTCAGCGGGGGAGTCCGCACCCTGGACGGGTGCGGTCTAGTCTACAGGGATGTATTTACGACGACCCCGCAGAGACACCACCGGTAGCCGTCGCGGACCATAGTCTGCTGATTAACACCAGGGTTCGCGACTAATATATTTTGGAGTCAGATCCATCACTGTGAAAAAGAAACGCCCCACATTGCAGGACATTGCCGACCAGGTCGGTGCCACCAAGATGACGGTGAGCCGGTGCTTGCGTGAGCCGGATACGGTGTCTGAAGCCCTGCGCAAACACATCTTCGCTGTGGCAGAGGAGTTGGGTTATATACCCAACCGTGGGCCTGAGTTGTTGTCCAAAGCCACCAGCAAAGCGGTAGGGGTGTTGGTGCCATCGCTGACCAACCAGGTCTTTGCCGATGTCATCAAGGGCATCGAGAACGTCACCGAGCCTCGTGGCTATCATCTGATGTTGTCGCACTATGGGTACAGTGCCGAGATGGAAGAGCACAGTCTTTCGTCGCTGCTTTCCTACAATGTCGATGGCGTTATTTTGTCCGAAAGCCAGCATACAGAACGCAGCCGGCGCATGCTGGAAACCGCCGGCATACCCACCATCGAAATCATGGATACCCACAGCTACGCCATTCATCAGGCCGTCGGTTACGATAACGTCGAAGCGGCCTATGACATGGTGTCGAAGATGATTGCCAGGGGGCGCCGCAAGGTGCTGTATCTGGCGGTGCGAATGGATGCTCGTACTTTGCAGCGGCAGGAAGGCTACAGCCGCGCCATGCTCGAGCATGAGCTGACTCCGACCACTCTGCAAAGTGCCCAGCGCTCTTCCTACAGTGTCGGGGCCGCCTTGTTAAAAGAGATTCTGACCGACTACCCCAAAGCAGATGGGTTGTTTTGCACCAACGATGACATCGCCGTGGGAGCCTATTTTGAATGCTTGCGGCAAAGCATTGAGGTGCCAGAGCGAATGGCCATCGCCGGTTTCCACGGCCACGATATCGGCCAGGTAATGGCACCCCAGTTGGCGAGTGTGGTCACCCCCCGGGAAGCCATCGGCGAAAAAGCCGCGACCGAGTTGTTACGCCGAATTCACGGTGGCGATATCGGTGAACGCGTTATCGACCTGGGCTATCGCATAGAAACTGGCGGTACGCTTTAGCGGCCTGAACCATGCTCAACCGAAAGGCCGCACACCGATCAACACAGCGTGCAGATAGAACGCAAAGGCCGCCCAGGCCACCAGGCCAACGACGACTGCAATGCCATCTCTGGCGATACCCTTGGCCGGGTAGCTCACACCCGCCAGCCGATCCCGACGACGCGAAATGACGTAGAGCGGGACAGACCAGGCCAGAAAGCTGCCAAACAGAATGATATCTGCCCAGGAACCATTGCTGAGCAAGTGGGCGAACGCCCAGGTCTTGGTCGCCAGCACCATGGGGTGACCCAGTTTGGCCTTGATTTTCGTGCCAGGCACATAAGCGGCCGCCAACAGAATAAAAGCAGGGATGGTCAGCAGGGCAGCTAGGTGTTTGGTCCATACAGGTGGCACCCACAACCAGTTCATGGTCATGCGAGCCTGGCCATAGCCCCACACCAGCAGCACAAAGCCGACTATGGAAATGACAGCATAGAGGCCTTTCCAGCCATAGGGGCCCAATTTATCGATCATGCCTTGACGCCAATGCGGCGCAAACAGGCGGGTTGAGTGTATGCCCAGGAACAAAATCAGGCCCAGTATCATTACGGTCATTTTTCGGTCCTTTATATGATTATAGGCAGGCAGACTACTGCCAAGTTTCCTTGCTGTACAGTGCCTTTCTCAACCTTAACCCTGAAGCGGCAATTTCTTGCGGCTGAACAACGTCAAGCCCAGAATCAGAGCGGTGGTGCTGAAAATGGCCACCACACTCATCGCCATGCCAAGGCCGGGCGAGCCTTGTTCGAATTGCTTGAAGACAAAGGTCGAGACAGTACTCATGCCTGCCGGTGCCACCAGCAAGGAGGCAACCAGTTCGCGCGAGGCGATGGCGAACACCAGCAACATGGCGACCAGAAGGCTTGGCAGCAGAGCCGGCAGGATGATGTGCCAGAACATGCGCACAAAACCGGCCCCGCTGACGCGACCCGCCGCTTCCAGATTCTCGCTAAGCTGTCGGAAGCTGGCGTTGGCATAACGCACCGGGTAGGGCAGCAATAAGCAGACATAAGCCAACAGCAACATGGCTCCGGTGTTGTAAATCTGTATTGGCCAATAGCTCTGGTTCCAGGCGAGGATCAAGCCGACCGCCACAACAATACCGGGCATGGTGTTGGGCAGCAGCGAGAGAAAGTCCAGCGCCTGGCTGCCCCTGCTTTTTACTCGAACGACCAGGTAGCCGATCAGCGCGCCAAGAACGCCGGTAATCAGGGCCGCGCCGGTGGCCAGGCTCAGGCTGGTGGTCAGCGCTTGCATGGCGCCGCCTCTGTCCTGGAAGAGGGCAACAAAGTGCCGGCTGGAAAGATTGTCCCACGTCAGGCCACCACTGAGGGTTCCAAAAGAGGCCGTAGCCAGGGTCGCCAGTATCGGAACACCAACCGCGATAAAGCCGACAAAGCCAAAAAGTGCGACGACCGGGTAACGCCAGGGTCCGAGTTCAAACACCTCGGCGCGGCCGGGTTTGCCGGTAACGGCCACGTAGGAGCGACGGTTGACCAGCCAGTGCTGAAAGTAAAACGCCATCATCGCCATGATCACCAGTAGCAGCGACAAAATGGCAGCGCCGGGAATATCCAGCGGCCAATCGGAAAACCGTTCGTGAATACCGGTGACCAGGACCTTGTAACCCGCCTGGGCACCAAGGGTCGCAGGTGTACCGAACTCCTCAATGGTCAAAACAAAGACCAGCAAACTGCTGGCTGCCAAGCCGGGAATAGACAACGGCAAGGTGATGCGCAACAGCGCCTGCCAGGGTTTGGCACCACAGACTCGGCCGACGGCGGCATACCGCCCACCCACCGCTGCCAGAGTGCGCGAGGCCGCAAAATACACCACTGGGAAAACGTTCAGAATCATCACAAAGGCGATGCCCCAGAACGAAAACAAAAAGGCATCCAGGTTCACGCCGGTCAACTGCTGCAAGTAGCCTCTGGGCTGTAACGTCAGCATCCAGGAAAGCGCAGCGATGTAGGGCGGTATCAGAAAGGGCACCAGGAACAACACATCCCACAGAGCACCGCCGGGTACTCGGGTCAGGGCACGCAAAGCGCCTAAAGGTAGTGCCAGGGTGAGGCAGCCAATCACTACCACCAGGCCGAGCTTCAAGGTGTTACCCATCAGCATAAAAAGCTCAGGGTTGTTCAGAGTAGGCATCAGCATGGCAAAAGGACGCGCCAGGCTGCCGCGTGTGAATTCGGGAAATATGGCTTGCAACAAAATGTAGAACAATGGCAAAGCCACCAGCAGGCAGAGCACCAGAGTAGTCGCCACCATAATGGCGGGCATCAAATTAAAATGTTTCAAGGCCGGAAAGCGATGGCGAACTAAAGTCATATTGCGGCTTCTGATGTCATAAATTAGCGATCAAATAAAAAGAGGCTCCCTGCCTCAATTATCTTCCCTGTAGCGTACTTGATTACATATTGGTCGCAGAACGGAACTGGTTAAGAATGTGTTCGCGTTGAGCAGCCATGGCCGCTTCGTCAACATCGATCAGGTTCAGTTCGTCGATGCGTGGACGCAAGGCTTCGATGTCGCCACGTGCCGGCATCAAATAGACTTCAGCGACTCGGGCCTGGCCCTGTTCAGACAGCACGAAATCATAGAATGCCTTGGCGTGGTCTGCGTTTTGGGTACTGTTCATGATCATCATCGGGCGTGGGGCAATCACCGTGCCGCTGGTCGGGAAGATGACTTCGATGGCTTCGCCATTGGCCTGCTGGCCGAGGGCAATGTAATCCACCGCACCAAAAACGACAGCCTTGGCGCCTTGCAATACCGGGTTCAGCGCGCGGGCGTTCGGGCCTGGTACGATCATGCCGTTCTCACTCAGGTCTGCGAACAACTGCCAGGTGGCGTCTTCTCCATTGGCCGTCAACAGGCCAGTGACCAGTTGGTAGGCGGTGCCTGATTGTGCCGGGTCTGGCATGGTCACCTGGTTGTAGTAGACGGGGTCGGTGACGTCAGACCAGTCGTTTGGCATGGGTACATCGCTGTTGCGGTTCCAGGCCATGGCCAAAGCCGAAACGCCCTGGGCTACAAAATGGCTGTCCTTCAAGAAGTCCGGTACTTCAGCCGCGTTCGGTGAGGTGTATTCCATCAACAAGCCCTGGTCTTTCAGGTCGATGGCGGAATCCCAGGAGGCCGAAATAAACAGATCGGCCAGGGGGTTGGCGCTTTCGGCTTCCAGCCGAGCCAATACCTGGCCCGTGGTGCCCTGAAAAACATTCACGGTGACGCCTGATTCTGCCTGAAAATCGGCAGCCAGGCGCTCAATCAGATTGCCCGGGCCTGCCGAATAAACGGTCAGGCTTTGCGCCTGGGCGGCGCCTGCTGCCAGGGTAGTACCCATGGCCAGGGTCAGTGCAAAACGTGCTAATTGCGTACTCATTGTAGACTCCTCTTGCGTTCGATCTTGTGGGTTATTTAATAACAGCCCGGACAGGGCTTGAGGTTCTTGCCAGTCTGCGAATGGCGAGGGTCTCACCTTTTTCGCTCCAGGCGCGCAGGTAATGCGGGTCGATCTCCACGGCCAGGTCTGAACCGGCCTTGTGCGATTCGCTGTGACGTATGACCAGGGTGTGAGACGGTGTCAGTGCCAGGTGCAGCGCATAAAACTCCCCCTGGAATACCACCTGTTGGACGCGTGCCATGCCGTCCGTGTTTTGTCCATTGAGTTGAATCGCTCGACGCGGTATCAGCAGCTCTGAGTTGCCATGAAAACGGGTGGTAGCTTCAAAGGGGAGCAGGGTATCGTCATCGCGGCACAAAAAGCCGTGCTCGGTAAACTCACCCTGAATCAGCAGGCCGGAGTCGAGAAAGCGGGCAATGCCGGCATTGGCGGGAAAATCGTACAGCGCCTGGGGTGTGGCGATCTGGTGCAGTTCACCGTTTTGCAGGACAGCAATTTGATCCGCCATGGCAAATGCCTCGTGCTGATCATGGGTTACAAAGACCGCAGAAAGCCCAAGCTCTTTAATCAGTTGGCGGATATCAACCGCCAAAGTCTCACGCAGGCCCTTGTCGAGGTTCGACAGTGGCTCGTCCATCAGCAACAGTTTGGGTTCGGCGACGATGGCTCGGGCCATGGCAACACGTTGCTGCTGGCCACCGGAGAGGGTATCGGGCGAGCGGTCGGCAAATTCGAACAAGCCGACCGTCGTCAGCGCCCACTTCACCTTTTCGCTGCGTTCAGCCTTGCTTATACCGCGCATCTGCAACGGAAAAGCCACGTTTTCGGCCACCGTCATATGGGGCCAAAGCGCGTAGTCCTGAAACACCATACCCAGTTCGCGCGCCTCGGGCGGGCGATACAGACCAACGGCATTCATTAGCTGACCACCGATCTGAACATCGCCACTGTCGATCGGCAGCAGGCCCGCAATGCAACGCAACAAGGTGGTTTTGCCACAACCGGAGGGGCCCAGCAGTGCCAGAATATTACCCGGCTCCAGCGACAAACTGATGCCATTCAAGGCGCGGTTCTCGCCGAAAGACTTCACCACCTTGTCGATGCTCAAGGGTAAAGTGTTGTGCTTTGTGCGGTTTGTCATGGCGGACCTCTGTGCGGCTTTTTTGACTCTGGGCCGCGATGACTACCTTGGGTATTCACCGCTGGTCGTGTGCTCCTACCTTATTTCAAAAAGATGACCGTTTTATGAACGCTGGAATCATCACGGCCAGAGCCCGGATGCTGTACAATGCGCAGCCATTGATCACAGGAGCGCCTTTTTTGACCGCCAACGACTTCACCCAACTGTCCCTCAAGCCCGAATTGCTGAAGAATCTCGACAGCCTGGGCTTCCATCAGATGACGCCCATTCAGGCGCTCAGCTTGCCGGCTGTGCTGGCCGGAAAGGACGTGATTGGGCAGGGCAAAACCGGCTCTGGCAAAACAGCGGCCTTTGGACTGGGGGTGCTCAACCGGCTGGACGTAACCTTCTGGCGCGTGCAGTCGCTGGTGTTATGCCCCACGCGTGAACTGGCGGATCAGGTCACCAAAAGCCTGCGCACCCTGGCACGTACTCAGCACAACGTGAAAATACTGACCCTCTGTGGCGGTATGCCATTTGGCCCTCAGGTGGGCTCACTGGAGCATGGGGCGCACATCATTGTCGGCACTCCCGGGCGGGTTGAAGAGCATTTGCGCAAGGGCACGCTTGATCTTGGCCATCTGAGCTTGTTGGTGTTGGACGAAGCCGATCGCATGCTGGACATGGGCTTTCAGCCGTCGCTGGATGCCATTCTTGAGCAGGTGCCCGCCAAGCGGCAGACACTGCTGTTCAGCGCGACCTACCCGGATCACATCGAGAAACTGGCCAATCGCGTCCTGCGTCAGCCGGTCATGGCCAGAGTGGCTGAAACAGAAACGGCCCCGCGCATTGAGCAATCCTTTTATTGGGTGGCTGATTCCGACGATCGACTCCAGGCCTTGCTGACTCTGTTACACGCTCATCTGCCTGAGAGTGCCATTGTGTTTTGCCGTACCCGAGAGAACACCTTTGAAGTCGCCGAGGCATTATCCAAGGCCGGGTTCAGTGCTGTGGCATTGAATGGTGATCTTGAGCAAAGACAAAGGGACCAGGTGTTGGTCTGTTTTGCCAATCGCAGTACTTCCATTCTGGTGGCAACCGATGTAGCGGCACGCGGTATTGATATCGAAGCACTGGATCTGGTCGTCAACTATCAAATGGCGCTGGATACTGAAGTTCACCTGCATCGCGTTGGACGCACTGGCCGTGCCGATCAGCAAGGCAAGGCGTTCACCCTGTTCAGTGACGGCGAACGGCACCGCCTGGCGGATCTGGAAGCCTATCTGGATACCCATTTGGAAGCGCAACCCCTGCCGGAGGTGATACCCGGCCCTATTCCTGGCCCGGCCATGGTGACGTTGCAACTCGATGCTGGACGTAAACAGAAAATCCGCCCGGGTGATATTCTAGGGGCCTTGACGGGCGACGGCGGCATCGACGGCAAGGCCGTTGGCAAAATTGCCCTGTTCGATCAAACCGCTTTTGTCGCGGTGCAGCGCTCCAAGGCCAAGCTCGCCCTGGCAAAACTGGGTCAGGGCAAGATCAAGGGGCGGTCGGTGCGAGTACGTCGTCTCTAAGGCGGTTTACCTGTTCATTTATATTTGCTTATACTAAATGGTATAAAAGAGCCCAGTGAGCTTTAGCGCGCTGGGGGTCCCATTGCCATAGGTTTGCCGATTCTTCTCGGAGGCCTGCAGTTGAGCAAACGGAATGAGCAGAGCAACAGAGGAAGGGCAGGCATCACAGTCCGATGCAACGGGGCAATTGCCGCAACGCTTACGTGAACTGGTGACTCAGGTCGCTGAGCGCGAAGCGGATTTTCCCGATCTTATCGTGGCCCTGTCACCCCTGATCAATCAGGGCAGCATGTTGCCGACGGAAACCGCACTCGAACTCTCGGTCGCACTGCATGACCTTGAAGCCGAAGCCATTGAGGAAGATGCGCTTTATCGGCTCGTTAATCAGCAGGTTGCGCCCGCCATTGCCGTCAGTAAGAGCGCCGCTGTATTGGCGCTGAACACCGGTGCCCGTCAGTTGTTCAGGCTTCACCCCGGCGATGGCCTCGATGAGTTGGGAGTGACCGAAGCAGATTTTCTCGCCTTGCAACAGCGCCTTGCGGAAGTGGCCGGACCAACCATGCTTAAGGTGATGCGGCCAGGCGCCGATACCCTGCCGATGGTGATGATCGGGAGCTACAATCATCGCTATCGGGCCTTTGTGCTGACGGCGTTGCAGCATCATTGGCCTGCGTCCGTCGACAAAGCACTGGAATCCCTGTTTCACCTCACCCGTTCCGAGCGCGAAGTTTTATCTTTGCTGGCGCAAGGCCAGACGACAGAGCAGATTGCCCAGAATCGAGCCAGTGCCATCGGCACAGTCCGTCAGCAGATCAAGACCCTGTTGCAAAAGCTGGGCACTTCGACTCAGGTTCAGGCGGCCACTCTGGCCGCTGCTGCAGCCAATGCTCTGACCGAAGCCCCCGCCAGCAGCGATACCCTGATGTTGCGGCAGAGTCATCTTGAGATGGTCTATGGCGAATTTCTTCGCGACGGTCGGCGTGTTGGTTGGCGACGTTTTGGTCTGCCCGGAGGAAAGCCCGTTATTTTCTTGCATGGACCCTTTTTCGGAGCCGGTGAGTTTGAGGCCGACCGGGAGTGGGCACAGCGCCTCGGGTTGGATGTATTCGCCATTGAGCGCCCTGGCTACGGACGCACGGAACCACCACCACGCAAAGAGACGGTGGTTGACACCATGGTCGAAGACGCACGCTTGTTGATGGATCTTCAGTCGATCCCCACTGCGCTTTTTCTGACCCATGAAATTGGTTTGATCCCGGCGCTGGCCTTGTCCGTAAAACACCCTGATCGGGTACAGCAGATTTTAGGTGTCTCAGCCGCACCGCCATTCAGTGAGCTTTCTCAGTTGAATGCCATGCCTTCACAACAACGCATTTTTATCTGGGCGGCACAAAATGCCCAGTGGCTGGTGCGTTTGTTGATTCGTCTGGGCATGGTGCGGTTGCGCAAGCTGGGGCCCAACCGATGGATGGAGGCGGTGTTCAGCGAAGTGCCCGAGGATATGGTGGTACTGAATCGACCAGAAATGCAGCCAGGTATTATTGGCACTTACAGCTTGAACATTCAGCAGGTCGGGGCGGGATTCGAGGTCGACCTGCAATTGACTTTCAGCGACTGGTCAGCCTTGGTGACTCAGACAGCCGCTCCGGTGACCTTGTTGCACGGAAGCCAGAACCAGACAACTCGATTGGAATTTGCACAACTTTTTACCCGGATAAACCCGAACATTCAGTTAGCGACCGTTGAAGGCAGCGGTCAGTCTCTGGCCATAGAGCGTCCGGATTTGGTCTACCAGACGTTGCATGATATGGCACGGGGGCTGGACATCAGGCCACCTGGGAAAAAAGCGGAAATTAACAAGACGCCATGAAATCGGATTCAAAAAAAGTGACCGTCGCCGATCTGCCTCAGGGGGCGCTGCGGGCACTGGTGCAAGACATTGCCTCTCGCAAGGCCGAATTTGAGCAACTGGTTGCCTTGTTGCAGCCCATGCTGGTCAATGATGAGGCTTTCGACAGCCACATCGCATTGGAACTCTCCAATGCATTGCATGAGCTGGAATTTCAGGCGGACAGCAGTGACGCCCTGAACAGCCTGGTCGACCGCTACGCACCACCGGCACTGGTGCTGGATGACACCGGCCGGGTGATGGCCTCCAATAGAGCGCTGCGCGAGCTTAGGCCGATAGAAGTGGGGTCTCGTTGCGACGCTCTGGGGTTGAATGACAGTGCTTTTGTTGAATTCAAACAACGCCTGGCCTATCAAGCCGAAGCCACCTTGATTAATCTCCAGCGCAATCAGGATGAGTCGGAATATCGTCCCATGTTAATGGTAGGGCATAGAGACCCAACACAGTCGGCCTATGTGCTGGTCGCCTTGCAGCAGCATTGGCCTGCTTCCATTGAACGTGCCGTTGCCGAGCTGTTTCGCCTGAGCCCAAAAGAGACGGAGGTTCTGGCAGGGCTGGCGTGCGGCCTGACCAGTGAACAGATTGCCGACCAACATCAGCGCAAAGTCACGACCGTTCGTCAGCAAACCAAAGCCCTGTTAAAGAAAATGGGCGCGGCCAACCAGACTCAGGCCGCTACCCTGGCCGCTGCCGCTTCCAATGCCGTCAACCGCGTCATGCCCGATGACGCCAGCTTGCAACTGCCCGACCAACGAGAACCCCTGCTGCAAGGCGAGAGCCACCGCGAAGAACGTCGCATCGGTTGGCGCCGCTTTGGTGACCCGAACGGGAAAAAGGTGCTCACCGTGCATGGACCCTCCTTTGGTGCAGGAGAATTCGAGCAGGATCGGTTGTGGGCCAAACGTTGTGGGCTGGATGTATATGCCATAGAGCGGCCTGGTTATGGCCGTACAGACCCGCCGCACCGCAAGGACGACCCGTTGCAATGCCAGGTGGACGATGCCTTGGCGGTATTGCGGCAGTTTAATGTCCAGCCCGAGTCGATACTGGCGCACGAAGTTGGGCTGGTACCGGCATTGGCCATCAGCCGCCATTTGAAGGACAGTCTGAAGCACATCGTCGGCGTCTCTTGTGCGCCGCCCTTTAATGCCATGGAACAGCTCATCGATATGCCGGCCCAGCAAGGCATCTTTATTCTCGCGGCGCGCAAAGCCCCCTGGCTGGCTCGCCTGCTGTTACGGCTGCTCGTTGTTCGGCTGCGTAAGCTCGGTTCGGAGCGCTGGTACCAGGCGGTGTTTGACGAAGTGCCGACCGATCTGGCCGTTACCCAAAGGCCGGAATTCAAGCAGGGCGTCATCGCTACCTACCCTTTTTACACCCGCCAGGCTGGCGCCGGTTTTGAAGTGGATTTGCAGGTGATGATTCAAGACTGGGGGCACTACGTCAGTGAATGCGATATACCTCTGACACTGCTGCATGGAAAAGACAATCCGACCACGCCTTTTGAGTATCTCGATATCTTTACGGAGTTGAATCCAAAGGTTCAGATTCGAGGGTTCGAAAAAAATGGGCTCACCCTGGCGTTGAGTGAGCCCGAAGCACTGTATCGCATGCTTTGAAAAGCGGACAAATGATGACCTTCCCTGGCCTATAGGGTTGCTTAGTTGATCAACCCGCCGCGATTGTAATCGGCGGGTTGCGCGGTGCGCACCGGACGAAGGCGGAAACCTAAGATACCCGCATTTGATGAATGAAAATCCAATCCTGAGGCAGTAGGATTACCTCCATTACATTTACTAAAACGGTCGGTGTGGCTTAAGGATACTTCATTAGTTGTATTCTCAAAGAACGCTCTGCAAACCCGTTCCCGTAGCTCTAGCCGACCTGCATTGCTTTGTGGGGTTTTGATGTCATTCAGGTAAAGGCTTCCTTGGTAGTTAGCCTCAACACGGCTGACCTGGCCAAGCAGGTGTCTGGGGCGCCAATTACTTTGCACGCCATTACTGCCATAATAGTGGCCATCGAATTGGATGGGGTGGAAGTGAGCCACATACATTTCGTAGAAGAAGCCGGGACTGTTGCGGTGCTCGGCAACAGTTGAGGTCCAGAAAGTATTGAAGAAAAACCGTTTGGTCGTGTCGAAGTTGTAATGCTGCCCCGAGGTTCCTTCAACAAGATAATTAGCTCCCAATCGGGCTTCATTATGTCCAATGGTATAATAACCCTGTGAACCGGTAACACCAACCAGAGGTTGCGGCAATTGCAATCCATCGGGATCAATGAATTGATCGGGGAAGGCGGTGTCATTGACGTAGCTGCCCGACGTAGCGCAAGTCTCGAATATGGAGAGCATCTCCTTGGAGTTAGGGATGCGCCAGTCATTGTATCCACCGAATTCGGCCTTCACTTCATTGGACAGCGTAAAAGTTTCGCCCGCCGTAACGGTCTGCCCTGTTGCCTGCAGAATCATAGCAATTTCGGCATTAACCGCGTCCTGTGCCTGTGCCTCAGTGGCACCTAGTGCCATATACTTTTCCACAGTAGACACGGTTTGTGCTATCTCTTCAGGAAACTCCAGATAAGTGATGGCGTCATCAAAGCTGATACGGGTTTTAGTAATGTCCGCAGGGTTTTCACAACGCGGTGCGCCATTGTTGTAATCCCAGGTTTGTCCATGAGTACAAGCCTGCCACATCAATCCGGTCGGTTTGTGAATCACCACACCATCCTGATAGCGCAGAAAATCTTCTGTGGGTGTACTTAAGTTGCAGCTTTGTGCAACAGCGTGAGTACTCATGAGCGAAATAAGGCCCAGTAGTGCAATTTTAGCTTTCATTGTGACGCTCCTTATTGGGCTGCTGAATCGTTAACAAACATGATGTAGGCCGTCGGGCAAGTGGTGCCACTGTTGTGACAACTGGCATCAAGGACGCTAAATTCACCGGTTCGATAATTGATGACCCAGGGGTAGAAAGTGCCAGCGTTTGGAGTTTGGCTGGGGTTGACGTAAATACCATCTCCTAACTGTTTGGGCGCGTTAGAACCCGTCCAATACCACTGGTTCGTTTCTGTTGCCGCAACCAGTGCTGTAAAGAAACCCTCATCAATTCGCTCGCCAGCCGCTGCGCTATCGTAATTCACTATTTCTCTGGCTTCAGCCTTGGTGGGCAGACGCCAGCCGGAGCTCAAGCCACACCGGCCAAAACTGTTGGCCTGTGACTCGAGCATGTCGTGATCTACCGGGAAGGTCGCATAGGCTATGTCGTTACTCCAAACCAGGCCCGTGACATTGTCACGAACGCAGTCATGGCTTGTACTATTGCTGGCAACCGAGTTTCCACTGCTGTCTAGCTTGGTAAAATCAAAACCCGCCTCACCGCTGCCCAGCTTGATCAGGTCGCTCTGGCTGTCCCGCCCACGCAAGCCGTCATAACCAACCGTTTTACCGTCGGGTATGGTTATTGGTTCAGGCCCTACCGCAATCGAAAGCATGCGAGGATAGATTTCCGTAGTGGCTGGCAAATCGCCACAAACCGCGGCGCCATCGGGGAAACCCGTACCTCCTGAGTTTATGTAGATACAAGTCTGGTCGCCAGAATCATTGATAGCCCCAGCCACCACGGCCAGTTGTGAGCTGATTTCCACCTGGCTGGAACCAGAGGCCGCTTCCAGGCGCAAGTTCAGTAAGCGGCCATTTTCAAGGCCTGAGACTAAGCACGGTGATGCTTGGCAGGTGAAAACGGCGCTACCGCCGGCTGACGGGCTAGCGCTGCTGATATCGGCGCTGTTGGTATAAACCAGATAGGTATCGGCACCGCTGATTGTTTCAAAATCAACAACTACCCCGCCTCTCACGGGCTGAGTGCGTACCGCCAGGTTGGAGGTATCGACCGCAACGTCTGTACCAGTGTTGTTGCCACCTGTGTTGCCATTGTCACCCGTGGTGTTGGAGCCACTGCCTGAGCCACCGTCGCAGGCACCCAGCAACAGAGCCGTGCCACAAAGAGCCGTAGTGATGAGTATTTTGTTCATTGGCCTTCCATAGATGCTATTGAGTTAAACGAGGAGCCGGCACAAAAGCCCTGGCTCCAGCCATAGGGCCAAGGCTAAAGTGGAGGGCGCGGGCTGACATCTACCAAACGGTATAAAAGAGGCATAAATTTGGGTGTGCATCCATGAGAAGGGGCTTTTGGGTTGAGTGGCGTTTACTGTGCAGGTATCAGGAATAGGGGCCAAAGTGGCCCCACAGGTTCGCTCGGTATGGGTGTATGATTAAGGCGTTTGTAAGCTGAATAAGTCTTCAGGCGTGGTATTGCGCACCAGGCGCAGATTCGTCGGCGTCGATGGATTCTGTGCATTGACGAAGTGCACATAAGAAAAAGTGTATCTAGGAGGCTGGTTCGGTTGCAGCGCATCGCTGTAAAAGCGCACCGTCATGGCTCCCATGCTGTTATCACCATTAGGAACTGGGGCGGCTGCAGTGCTCGACCAAAGCGTGCTGTCGCTTGGCTGGTCCGCAAAAGCGGCCTCGTTCACGCGAGTGTCGCAGCTAAATTCCAGCAAGCTCGCCAGCTCTTTTACATTGGGCAAGCGCCAATCCGCTGAGCCAAAGGCTGTATTGGTTTCTGCTGTCTCTAGTGCGTTCTGCCAGGGCAACTCACTCGCATCACCCGCACAGCTACCGTCGTCGTAGTCCATGCCATGCAAACAGGGTTGCCAGATCAAACCGGTGCTTTTTTGCAGCACCCAGCCTTGGCTCGACTTAACAAAGTCTGCATCGTTACTGTTACAGGCGGCCAGAGCTGTTTGGTGGGTAAACAATCCACCAAGTATTAGACTTAGAATGGCTTTGTTCATGGCTGTACTCCATCTTGGCCGTTACTGACTAGGCGAGCAAAGGCACCGTCTTGAATGTCGGTAAAATTGTTGACGCTATAAACAAAATTGGCACGCTCAGAGTTGGTGTTCACCAATGAGCCGCGGAAGAAATCGACCAGGGTACCGCCAAAATCTTGATACTGATTTAAGTAACTGTCACTGGTCCAATAATTGGCGTGTCTGACGCGCTCACTTGAGGTGGAATTTGGCGAATAATTCACCAGCCTTGTATTAGGAAAGTAATCCACATCAATACTGAGGTATTGCTCTATAACGGAGTCAGCACTGGCGGCTACGGTCACGCCGTAAGGCTTATCAAAATCAACCAAGCCGAATAGCTCAGTGGCAGTGGGCAAGCGCCAGTTGCTCAGGCCACAAAGACCAGCATTATTAGTGGTTGCAACATGGGCGTTAACACTCCCTAAAGCAGAGCCCGTATTAGTGCCCCACACATAGCGCTCATTGCGATTGCTGGTGGTTTTCACTTCCCAGATTAAACCTGTCAGATTATCGCGCACACAGCTGTGCGCCGAGCCATCGGTGATGGGCTGACCACTGCTGTCGAGTTTGGTGAAGTCAAAGCCACCCGAGCCCGCTCCTAGCTTCGTTGGAGCACTGGCATCGCGGCCGACCAGGCCGTCTTGCCCAGCTATTGCCGTCTGGGAGGAGCAGTCCGTAATATCAAGCGCGCTTACGGCGCCAGTTATAGGGTTAACCCATGGAGCAAAGCAACGCAGCGCACCGCTATCGTTGATCTGCCCACTGGCGGCGAGAATTTGGCTAAAATCAACGGTGTCACCTGAAGCGTTTTCAGAAAGGAGTGCAATGAACGTCAGTTCTCCAGGAGGTGTTGCAATGATGCACGGGCTTTCTGAGCAGCTATTGACCGGTGGCATAGTGCCATTAGCTGCTGGGTTAGTCTCATCAATGACTTGGCTGGAATAGTAAAGCTGTGTTGATTCGGTACTGGCGAGGGTGTCCCATTCCAGCAGCAGTGACGAGGCCAGTGGTGTTGCACGAAGATTTGCATTATTGCTAAAAGTCGGCGGGGTGGGGGTAATGCTGTCATTTCCGTTATCGCCAGAGCCCCCGGTATCACCAGAGCCTACACTATCTCCATTTCCATTCCCTCCAGAACCCCCGTTATCGGATTGGTTGGAGCCATTGTTGTCGGAATCTCCTTCGCCATTGCTGGAGGATGAATTACAAGCACTGAGCAGCAGAGCTGCGGTGCA
Source organism: Saccharospirillum sp. (assembly GCA_022565595.1). Taxonomy (GTDB): domain Bacteria; phylum Pseudomonadota; class Gammaproteobacteria; order Pseudomonadales; family Natronospirillaceae; genus Saccharospirillum. The sequence goes on from JAIUML010000019.1 coordinate 15,420, forward strand.
CAGTGTTGATGTGAGCAAGAGTTTGTTCATTGGTCTTCCACTGATGCAATTGAATCAAACGCGGAGCAGGCACATAAGCACTGGCTCCAACCATAGGGCCAAGGCTAAAGTGGAGTGCGCGGGCTGACATCTACCAAACGGTACAATAGAGACAGGAAAACGGGCTCCTGATCAAACAGGAGCCAAAAATGGGTGTAAAATTCTACGGTTTCTTAGACATCACTTTGAGGGTTTTGCCGGCTGATCAGCCGTTCAAGCCCATCGCTGTTGCGGAAGCGCACGTCCACCTGTTGGAAGGCGATTTCGATGTTGGCGTCCTTGAAAGACCGGTCGATGAAGCGATTGATCTCGTCGATGGCCGGGTTTCGGTCGCTGAGTTCCTTGACGTGAATGCGCAGCTCGTGATCGAGCGTGCTGGCGCCAAAGCTTAAAAACAGTACCTGAGGTGCTGGGTCTTTCAGTACGCGCTCATTTGTCTCCGCCGCTTCCAGCAGGATTTCCCGGGTGCGCTCAAGATCCGATCCATAGGCCACACCAATCTTCACTACCACTCGAGTCACGGTGTCGGTCAGTGACCAGTTGATCAGTTGCCCGGTCACAAAGGTTTTATTGGGGACGATGATGTCTTTGCGATCAAAGTCGGTAATGGTGGTGGCGCGTATGTGAATCTGGCGAACCCGGCCAGAAAGATTGCCAAGCGTAACCACATCGCCAATGCGTATGGGCCGTTCAAACAGCAGAATAATACCGGAGACGAAGTTGGCGAAGATTTCCTGTAAACCAAAGCCAAGGCCGACACTGAGTGCGGCCACCAGCCATTGCAGTTTATCCCAACTGACGCCCAGAGCCGACAGCGCAAGCACGAGGCCAATGCCGGTGATCACATAGTTGAGCAGGGTGGTCATTGCATAAGCGCTGCCCTGTTGCAGTGCCAGGCGCGACAAAATCAGCATTTCGAGAACCCCCGGCAGGTTGGCGGCCAGGAAGAGGGTGAGCACCACAATGAACAGCGCTGACAGCAGGTCGAGCACCGTCATGATGCCCAGGGCTTCCGGGGTTCCGTATTGCCATAACACCAGGCTGTTGAAGTAGCCAAAGACACCCACCAGATCGGCCCAAACCCAATACAACAAGCTGCCGAATACGGCCAGCAATACAAAACGCGCCAGTCGTTGCGTTTGTTGACGCACCTGAGCCAGATCGGATTTTTTCTCGGGCGTTTCTCTGAGTGTTTCACCCATGGCTGTGGCGGCTTCCATCCGGGCTGTCCACTCTCGTTCTTCAGCCTCGCGGAGCAAGCGCAGGCGTATGCTTGACCACTCAATGCCATTGCGAACACTGACTTCAGTGATTACCCAGCCGCTAAGTACATAAAAGGTCGCCAGAAACTGTCCAGTCACCTGTAGGGCGGTATGGTAATAGCCCAGCAGGGTCAGTACCGCCAGGCTTAACGGCATCATCACCAGTACCAGGTTCAAGAGCCAGCGGGTGCCAGTGGCCACAAACGTCTCAGGCAGGTCACGTAACAACTGCCGGAAGTGGTGGGCAATCATCGCCGCAGCGACCACCAGAATGATGGGGCCGATGACATCCTCGGTCAGATCGACACCTTGCTGTTGAGCCAAAGCCAGAATGGCACTGGTGGGCAGGAGTACCCGGGCAAAACGATAAGTGAAGCGACGCAGCGTTTCTCTGGTGGTTTCCGTCCAACCTAAGTGAAGGTCTGCTTCCTGCCCTTTCTCGAGAATTGCCAGCAGGAACTGCACCACGAACAGACTCAAAGCAACGGCGATAAAGGCCTTACCAATGACAGCGATCTCTGGACCCTGCTCCTGGCTCAGCAATACACCGATGACTAGCAGGCCAAGGCTCATTGGCAGACTCAAGGCAGCGTGAATCAGCAGGGACTGGGGGGTTAGCCAGGGGCTGGGCGGGGCTGGCTCGGGTTGTTCGGTCGCTTCTTCGGGGCGCAACTGCCACTGGTCCAGGCGTTCCTGATAGGCCAGCACCGGCTGGTGGCGCAAGCTCAGTTGCTCATTCAGGCGTGGACGAAACCATTGCAGTACTGCGGCAAGGACAAGGATGGCCGCCAAAAGAAGCCATTGCCATAACCCCAATTGATTCAGGTTAAAGCCGAGCGACAATTGTTGCGGCAAACGTTGGATTTGCGCCAGAAATTTGCCGGGGAAGTCCATCACCCAGGTTGGGCCCATAGCCGGGTTGCTGGGAATCCAGAACAGATGTTCGGTGATCGTTGCACGCATGCGTTCAGCGGTTAGTGCCAGATCGCGTTGGGCCTGTTGCAGGGCGACAGCGGTGCCCACCAGTTGCTGCAAACCATCTTGCAGTTCTGTTAATTGCAGGTCGTGCGGGTAGCGGCCGGGGTTGTCGCGAAACTCACGTTGTTGCTGGGTGACTCTGAACTGCGCCAAACGCGTATTGGCAATCAAGTCGGGCAGGTCCGAGTCGATTTCAAATCGCGGCAAGTTGGCGTTTTGTTCCTGGAGTACGCGGAAGATTTGGCTGCTGCCCGACAAGGCGATGATGTGTTCGTTCAGGGCGCCTTCGTTCAGGCGCAAGCGCTCATGCTGGCGCTGAACATCCTGTAATTGGCTTCGGATGACTTGGGTTCTCTCGTTAATGGAGCGCAGTTCTGCCCAGATCTGAAGGTTGTCCAGATATTCCGCCTGCGCCAGAGGCACCATTAGGGCAATCAGCCAAAACACGCAGTAGCGTGCCTGGCGACTATAACGAAGAATCATTCTGTTCCATCCAGCTTAAAGAATTTGATCAAGTTCACCGATAAAGAGAAAAAAATCAACTAGAGTCATGGTTGGCGTTTTCTGTAAAGGAGTGTCTGTGTGAGCATTTTCACTGGAGCAGCGGGCTGGGCATCGCCCTTTGGTATTGGGTTCTTCCTGATCAGCCTGGGTTTGTTCATCTTTTTACTCGGCCGAGCGGATCCGGCAAGGGGGGGCGAGAAGAAAAAGAAAGCGGACGAGTAAGACCGGGACTTTACATCGTGGCTGAGCGTTTTTTGTCCAGCCAGATGGCCTTGCCCGGCAAAGTGCGTTAAGCTGCGCGGCCTTTTGTGAGTGGCTCCTGTTGAGCCGCCGGTTTTTAACGAGTAACGAACTTTTATGAGCTTTGCCTCACTGGGCCTGTCGGCCCCCCTGTTGAACGCAGTTTCTGATCAGGGTTATACCACCCCGTCACCCATTCAGGCCCAGGCGATACCCGCCGTCCTATCCGGCCGTGATGTCATGGCCGCCGCCCAGACCGGTACCGGCAAGACCGCAGGCTTTACCCTGCCGTTGCTGGAACAACTGGTTAAAGGCGAACCCGCACGCGCCAATCAGGCACGGGCGTTGATTTTGACCCCAACCCGCGAACTGGCTGCTCAAGTGGGCGAAAGTGTGCGCCTGTATGGGCAACATCTGCCGCTGCGGTCCACCATTGTGTTCGGTGGCGTCTCCATCAACCCGCAAATGAAGGCCTTGCGTCGTGGTGTGGATGTATTGATCGCCACCCCGGGTCGGTTGTTGGATCTGTATAACCAACGCGCCGTTAATTTCCGTAGCCTGGAAGTGCTGATTCTGGATGAAGCCGATCGCATGCTCGACATGGGCTTTATTCACGACATCAAGAAAATTCTGGCCGTACTGCCGAAGCAGCGTCAGAACCTGATGTTCTCGGCGACCTTCTCGCCCGAAATCCGTGCCCTGGCCAAAGGCCTGGTCAACAACCCCGTAGAAATTTCTGTCAGCCCGCCGAACAGCACCACCCAACTGGTAACACAGCAGGTTTATACGGTCGACAAGAAGCGCAAACCCGAGCTGTTGACGCACCTGATTCTGGATGGCAACTGGCAGCAGGCGCTGGTGTTTACCCGCACCAAGCACGGTGCCAACAAGCTCAGCCAGCACCTGGAAAAGCACGGTATCAAGTCCGCAGCCATTCACGGCAACAAGAGCCAGGGTGCACGCACCAAGGCGCTGGCTGATTTCAAGAAAGGTGGTATCTCGGTGCTGGTGGCAACAGACATCGCCGCCCGTGGTCTGGACATCGACCAGCTACCTCAGGTGGTGAATTTCGACCTGCCCAACGTACCGGAAGATTATGTACACCGTATTGGCCGTACCGGCCGTGCTGGCGCAAGCGGCAAGGCGGTTTCCCTGGTTAGTGCCGACGAAGCCAACCTGCTGGCAGCCATTGAGCGCCTGACCCGTAAAAAGATCGATCGCCATGAGGTGGACGGTTTTGAAGCGGATCAGCGTGTACCTGAGGGTCAGCCGGAAACTCGCCGCCCGGGCCGTACAAAGAACAACAACCCCAGCCAGAACAATGGCCAACGCCCATCGCGCAAGCCCGATGGTCAGCGCCGTTCGGGTAGCAGCCAGAATACCGGGCCGAGCAGTACTACAGGTCGTAGCCGGCCGGCTCGTCCGCGTGCGGCCTCTGCTCGCAGTTAAGGGTTAGCCCGTCAACAAGCGCAACACCGTCTCACGGTTGGCGTTGGCCTGACCTTGCATCAGGATGTTGGCCTGGTCGCGAACGTTGGTTTGCGCCAGGTCACTGGCAAAGCGGGCGTAATCGAGATCCTGAGTACGGCTCAAGGCTGAGCTGCTGTCGAGCCGTTGCTGCATCAGGTTGTTGCCCTGAGATTCCAGCCGATTGGCCAGAGCGCCATCAGCTGCTTGAGCACTCGCCACAGCGCCCAGGGCGTCGTCGAGGCTGTTCAGTACGTCGCCCAGATCGCCACTATTGGCGAGACTCAAGGAACCCAGCCCCAGATCTTCCAGCTGCTGGTTGAGCGCATTACCTTCCACAACGGTCGTTTGGCCCGCATCCGGCCCGGTCTGAAATACCTGCTGCTCTGAACTGAACAAGGGTCTATTGTTGAACTGTGCCTGGTCGGCCTGCTCGAACAGGCTGTCGCGCAGCGCAGTAAACTCTCGGTTCAACAGGTCTCGCTCCTGGGGACCATTGATGCCATTATTGGCTTGAACCGCCAGTTCGCGCATGCGCTGAAGTTGTTCGGTCATGGTGCCCATGGCTCCGCTACGGGTTTGCAGCAAGCTGAGTCCATCGCCGATATTGCGAGTGGCGACATCGATGCCTCGCACCTGAGACGAAAAACCCTGGGCGATGGCCATGCCAGCGGCATCGTCTGCGGCAGAGGTGATGCGCAGCCCGGAGCTGCCCTGGCGAGCCAGGTTATTGAACCGATTGTCGGTGGGCGGTGTATAGACAGGGCTGTTAATTGAGATGGCCATGAGGTGCGTACTCCAACGGAATGGTCAAATAATAGCCAAAATGATGGATTTACGCCAATTGATTCTGAGCCCGAGCGGCTCTCGACAGGAGGAATAGTATGACAGTGGCATTGTGGTGTCTGGTCGCCGCCGGATTGTTGATGGTATTGTCCAAAGGCCCAGCTCTGGTCTATATGGCTCGCCAACCCAAGGGCTATGACAACCGTCACCCCAGGTCGCAGCAGGCGCGCCTGGAAGGGATTGGAGCCAGGGCAGTGGCGGCGCACTACAACACCATTGAGTCCTTTCCCTTGTTTGCCGTGGGCATTATCGTGGCGCACCTTTATGCGCCAGAGCACGCCATAACGGAGGCGCTCGCCATCGGTTTTATTGTTTCCCGTATCGCCTATATCTGGCTCTATGTACGCAACATCGCGATGATTCGTTCCGTTGTCTGGGGCTTGAGCTATCTGGCGAGTCTCGCCTTGTTGCTGGCACCTCTGTACAGCAACGTCCTGTGGTGATGCTCAAGTCCGACAGGCTGCCTAGTCCCTCAGGCTGAAATGTCTTCCTCCAGCCATCGATAGAGGGTGCGCCGGCCGATGCCCAGGGTAGCGGCTGCGCGCCTTTTGTTGCCCCCGACTTCGTTCATGATCAACCTGACATAGCGTTTTTGCAGCTCGTCGAGCGTCGGCAGAATGGGCCCTGCCAGCAGTTGGCGCGAGCGTTCATCCAGTTCCGGCAGGGTGCTGGATGACAAGCCAGGTTCGGCCTCCGGGGGGTGAGTCAGCCGTTCCGGCAGATGTTCGGGTTTGATCCAGTCGCCATCGCAAAACGCGACCGCGCGTTCGACGATGTTCTGCAGTTCCCGAACATTCCCAGGGTAGTGATAGTGCTTGAGCAGTGTCATGGCTGCCTGGGTAAAACCCTTGATGGATTTGTTCTGGGCGATGCCGTACTGGTCCAGGAAACGCTGCGCCAATAGTTCTCGGTCGTCCCCCCGGTCTCGTAAAGTGGGCACCGACAAGCTGAAGGTTTCCAGCCGATAGTAGAGGTCCTCACGGAACTCGCCTTGCTGCACCTTGTGACCAAGGTTCTGGTGAGTCGCGGCGATGATGCGAACGTCGACCTTTTCTTCAGTGTCCTGACCAACAGGCCTGATCGAGCCGTCCTGCAAGGCGCGCAACAGCTTGGCTTGCAGCGGCAAAGGCATCTCGGCGATTTCATCCAGAAGCAGGGTGCCGCCATCCGCTTCCTGGAGCAGGCCCTTTCGGCTTTTGCGAGCGCCGGTGAAGGCGCCGGGGGCATGACCAAAGAATTCACTTTCCAGCAATTCTGTGGGAATGCCGGCACAATTGACGGCGAGAAAGGGCTGATCGGCCCGGTCGCTTTCGGCGCAGAGCGCTCTTGCCACCAGTTCCTTGCCGGTGCCACTTTCCCCGGTGATCAGCACAGGCCCCTGGGCACGGCCGATCACCGCGATCTGCTCAAATAGCGTTCTCACCGCTGGGCTTTGACCCAGGATGCCGTGAAAGCCACTGTTCTGGCTGAGTTGGCGGTAGCGATGCAACTCCTGGCGTAACCGTCGATGCTCGGCGACACGCTGAACGCTGAACTGAAAGTGTTCCAGGTCCAGAGGTTTGGTCAGAAACTCATCCGCCCCGGCTTTGAGTGCTTCGACAGCCTGAGGCACACTGCCAAAGGCGGTAATGACGATGATGCTCGGGCGCTGTGCGCCAGGTTCGGTGTTGGCGCGTTCGACGACGGCCTTGACCAGGTCCATGCCATTGCCATCGGGCAGGCGTAAATCGGTGATGATGATTTCTGCTCTGTGGTTTTCGAGCCAATGAAGGGCCTTGCTCAAGCGGTCGCATTCCTGCACCTGCCAACCGTTGGCTTCCAGCTCATCGGTGATCAGATGAGCCAGGGCGCCGTCGTCTTCAAGCAACAACAGAGGGCGTTTCAGCGCAGTCATGATTGTGTCTCCTTGGCTGGGGCAGAGATGGCAAAGGTCAGGGTAAAGCAGGCGCCACCCAAGGCGCTGTCACGGATGTCTATCTGACCCTGATGATCCCGAACCACTCGCTTGACGATGGCCAGGCCGAGGCCACTGCCTTCTCCCGGGTTCTTGGTGGAAAAGAAGGGCGTAAACAAGTCCTCCTTGTGTTCAGGGGTGATGCCGGGCCCGTCGTCTTCGACGCTCAGGGTCAAGGTCCTCTGTTCAGGTTGGGTTCTAAATTCCAGCAAGGCGTAGCGGTTCGGGCTGGCCTGAAGCGCATTGCGCAGCAGGTTGATCAGGGCCTGCTCCATGCTGAGGGCGTCGCACTCCAGCTCGCAGTCTGCTGTGCTCTTCACCTCTATTCGAGCGTCCGGGTATTCCTCTCGAACCAGTTCCGTGACGCCTTTGATCAGGTGCTTTACCGACAGAGATCGCCAGGGTTGACTGGATCGTCGACCATAGGACAGTAATTGCTGGATGATGGCCGTCATTCTCTGACTTTGTTGGCGAATTTCGTTCAACTCTTTCAGCCCCTGTTCGTCCTGGATATGCCGTTTTAACCGTTGCGCGCGACCATCAACCACGCTCAGCGGTGCACCCAATTCATGCGCCACACCAGCAGACAGTTGCCCGATCGCCGCCAGAGTTTCGGCTTGCTGCAACCGCTTGGCCATGGCTTCGCGTTCCTGCTGCTGCTGGTTGGCTCGGTCTTCCGCAGCCTTGATGGCGTCGAGCATGCCATTGAGTGCTTTCGCCAGGCTATGAATTTCTCGGGGGCCTTGTCTGGGCGCGCGGTGGCTCAGGTCGCCTTCTTGCACACGCTGCATGCTTTCAACCAGTTGATCGATTGGCCTGCCAATGGAGCGTTGGTGGGCAAGGCTGATGGCGCCAAAGAACAGCAAGGACAGGCCACCAAAACCGGACCAGGACCAGAGCTGAATGCGGTTCAGTTCCGCGCGAATATCGCTGCGCCGTCGGGTTACCTGCAGCACACCCAACGGATCTTCTTCAGCGGAATGGATCGGCAGGAAATGGGAGTAGACGTTGCGATGCCCTATTTGCTCGTACTGGGCGAATTCGCCTTCTTCGGTTTTGAGGATGGCGTCGCTGGTCTGAGTGCGGGAAGGGCTTACGCTGCCGAGACTGACCAGGAGATTGCCCTCCCAATCAAAGAGGTAAGCACTGTAGACCTCGTTCAATTCAAAGACCGACGTCAGGCTGTTTTCCAATTGACGAAGGTCGTCGCGCTCCAGCGCATCCGATACCGGCACGCTGATGGCTTGCGCGAGCAGACGTAAATTCCCGTGCAGCCGAGCCTCGCTGAAGTAGTTGATCACGCTCAGGGCACCGGCCAGTATCAAGGCCATGACCGCCAGAATCGGAAGGGTCACCTGGAGGTTCAGAGCAGTTCTCAAGCTCAGTACTTTCGACAGCAGTCGCATAAGCGCTCCATTCTTTGATACATGTGCCATATTGGCACATAGAAAACGAAATGGTCAATGCGACTGGCTGATGAATGAGTCATTGAATCTTTGAAAATACCGATAAAACAATGACTTATGAGTTCTATTCGAACCTGGCATGAGCTCTGCAAAGCACAAGGTGTTCGCGGTATTACGGGCTTGAGCAGTCCAAAAGGTGCGTGATGCCATTCAAAGTGACACCAATGGCTGGAAATCAGCCAGGAGGCGACCAATGAAGATCTTTCTGCAACTTTTGCTTGTCAGTGCCTTTACCCTGGGCATCGCCGCGTGCGGTGACTATGAGCCACCGGAAGGAGATGACTTCCCGGCACAGCAGGATGGTGGCGGTGATCCCGGCTTCTGATGGCAGCGGGAGCCGTATTGTCCGGTTTCCACCCCGGCTCGACAGCCGGGGGATACAAGGCATGCATGGAGATAGAGCAATGATATAATGCCTGGCTTCAGTCAAGGATCCTTGACTGAAGCCTACAAAGCTCATCAGGAGATTGTATCAATGTCAAAGAACCAGAAAACCAGCACCCAGCACAGTCAAGTGAGACGCGATCTTCGCTCGCCCAAGTACCGCATGAGGGTGCTCGAGGACAAAACCCGCTACAACCGCAAGCGGCTCAAGAACGCCTCTTCAGAGCCGTATCGAAAGGCAGCCTGAGTAGCTGGTTTCCGATACGACTCTGTATGATGCCCTGTTCCCGCCTCACCTTTGCCAAGCCCAGTTTGTAAGCCTCCCTGTAGTTAACCCTGCCGTCCATGATAATCTGAGCGCTGTTTCAATTTAGTTGGGAGCCTACTGTGAGGCGCAGAACCGCACTGGTTAATCGACTTCGTTATTTGCTCGAACGGCAGTTCATCCGCGGCACCCGTTATCAGCTATTGGTGATGGCGTTTCTGGTGCTGGGCATTTCTGTGCTGGGTGGCGTGCTGGCCTTCGGCACAGGCGATGAAGACGGCCTGCTCGATACGATCTGGTGGGCCTTTCTGCGCCTGACAGACCCGGGGTACCTGGGTGATGACGAAGGGGCCTGGCGTCGAGTGGTGTCGACCCTGTTGACCGTGTCCGGCTATGTGGTGTTCATGGGGGCCCTGATTGCCATTCTGACGCAATGGCTGGGCAGCCAAATGCGCCTGCTGGAGCGGGGGCTTACCCCAGTCAGCTTGTCTGGCCACATTGTGGTGTTGGGCTGGACGGACCGAACCCTGCCATTGCTGCGCGAACTGGTAGCGGCAGAAGGTCGGGTCAAGCGTTTCCTGCAACGGGTCGGTGGCGCTGGGCGATTGCGCCTGGTGGTCCTGACCGAAGAGTTGACCCCCGAGTTGGCTGAAGCCTTGCGCAATGATGCGGTGCTGGGCCCTAACCTGGATTCCGTTATCCTTCGATCTGGCTCCTCGCTGAACAACGAACACCTCAACCGGGCTGCCTGTGATCGGGCTGCGGCGATCATCCTGCCTGCGCGCAGAACCTCGCGCTCGTCTTCCGAATCGTCTGATGTGGAAACCATCAAGACCCTGCTGGCGCTGAATGGACAGACCAATGAGGATACCCGCAAACGGCCCTATGTCGTCGCTGAAATCCAAAGCCCCACCAAGGTCGGCGTTGCGCGTCGGGCCTACCAGGGGCCACTGGAAGTGGTCGCTGGTGATGTGTCCATCAGTCGCTTGATGGTTCAGAACCTGCGCCACCCCGGCTTGTCTGCTGTCTATAACGAATTGCTCAGTCATGGCGTGGGGCAGAATTTTTATATCTTGCGTGATCTGCCCATTGGCGGACAGACCGTTGCCGAAGTCCGCGCCCGTTTGACGCAAAGTATTCTGTGCGGTGTGGTCCGTGGTACGGATGAAGCGTTCGAGGTCACCATGAACCCGCAAGGGGATCTATCTATTGATGAGAGTGATGCCCTGGTCGTGCTGGCACCCGATGTCGACATGGCCCGAACATTGGCACCTTCAGCGACGCTCTCGGTGCCCCAACCGCTATATCGGTCTGACGTTGCCACCCTTGGGATGCAGTCTCATTTGCGCGTTCTGCTGGTGGGCTGGAGCAGTAAGGTGGCCTTGCTGGTCAAGGAGTTCTCGACCTACAAGGACAGCCAGTTCGAGATTGATGTCTTGTCCAGCCGCTCAGCCGAGGAGCGACAGCAGTGGTTGCAAGCGGAGGTTCCCGACAGCGCTTTGAACATTCGACATCTGGTGGGAGAAGTCACTTCGGCGCGACAATGGCGGAAACTGGATCTGACGCAATACGACAGTGTTCTGTTTCTCAGCAGCGACCGCTGGCAATCCGAAGAAGAAGCCGATGCTCGTACCCTGGTGGGTTTTCTGCAATGGCAGGGCGTGTCCAGTGAGTTGGGCGAACGCCCTCTCTGTTTGCTGGAACTGGCGGATGCGGAAAACGAGACACTGTTGACTGGCCTTGAAGGCGAGACGCTGATCAGCCCAATGCTGACCAGTCACTTCATGGTTCAAGTAGCCTTGCGTCGTGAAATGCGCCCCATCTTCGATGCCTTGTTCAGTGCTGGTGGACCGGAGATTACACTGCCGACCCTGGCGGAACTGGGGCTCGAGTCAGGTCAATACAGATGGTCGTCACTGGTCGACAGATTAGCCAAACTCGGGGCAACAGGGCTTGGCGTAAAAATCGACTCGATCAAGGGTGAGCAGTTGCTGCTCAACCCTGAGTTGTCTGCCAGTTTTGAACTGAGCTCGACCGATCGAGTCGTAGTGTTGCTGCAAACGAATCTTTGAAATATTTGGTTTCAAGATCCCCGGTCAAGGCAAGGAAGCTACTTGGTGAAATCAGTAGCAGGCTGGCCCCGACCATCGGGATCATTCGGCTTTAGCGTTGTCGCACTTCTGTCAATGGGTTCCGTTTTAACCCTGAGTGATCAACGGTAGTTTTCAATACTCGGGCAACTGCACACCAGGTTGCGATCGCCATAGACATTGTCGACCCGATTCACCGCAGGCCAGTATTTGGCCGTACGCATGGCCTGGCTTGGGAATACAGCCGTTTCGCGGCTGTAGGGCCTGTCCCAGTCTTCAACAAGGTCTGCCTGGGTGTGCGGCGCACGTACCAGCGGGTTGTTGTCCACTGGCCATTCACCCTGTTTTACTTTATCCATCTCCTGACGGATACCGATCATCGCCTCTGCAAACCGATCCAGCTCCACTTTGGATTCCGATTCCGTAGGTTCGATCATCAAGGTGCCCGGCACCGGGAACGACATGGTAGGCGCGTGGAAACCGTAATCCATCAGACGCTTGGCAATGTCTTCTTCGGTTATGCCGGTTTCGGCCTTCAGCGGCCGAATGTCGATGATGCACTCATGCGCCACTCGCTTGTTGCGACCCCGATAGAGAATGGGGTAGTGGGGCGCCAGGCGTTCGGCCAGATAGTTGGCGCCGAGAATGGCGATCTCGCTGGCAGCCCGTAGCCCGCTTTTACCCAGCATGCGGTTGTACATCCAGGTAATGGGCAGAATGCTGGCCGAGCCAAAGGGCGCGGCCGAAACAGCACCAGTGCCATCGCCTTGGGTGGTGTGGCCGGGCAGGTAAGGTGCCAGGTGCGCTTTCACGCCAATAGGTCCCATGCCCGGGCCACCGCCGCCGTGAGGGATGGCGAAGGTCTTGTGCAGGTTGAGGTGAGACACATCCGAGCCGATCAAACCTGGCTGAGTCAGGCCGACCTGAGCATTGAGGTTGGCGCCATCCAGATAGACCTGACCACCGTGCTGATGAACAATGTCGCACAGCGTCTTCACGCCTTCTTCGTACACCCCATGGGTTGAGGGGTAGGTGATCATGCATGCGCTCAAACGGTCGCCTGCGGCCTCGGCCTTGGTGCGCAGGTCGTCGAGGTCCGCGTTGCCATTGTCGTCGCAGTCGACGATCACCACCTTCATGTTCATCATCGCTGCCGAGGCCGGGTTGGTGCCGTGGGCGGAAGCAGGAATCAGACAGACATTGCGCTCAGCTTCCCCGCGCGCCTCATGGTAACGGCGAATGGCCAGCAAGCCGGCGTACTCGCCCTGGGCACCGGAGTTCGGCTGCAAGGAAATGGCATCGTAGCCGGTGATCTCGGCCAGGTCGCGTTCCAGGTCCGCCAGCAGGCGCTGGTAGCCTTTCGTTTGCTCGGCCGGTGCAAAGGGGTGCAGGTTGGCAAACTCGGGCCAGCTGACCGGCATCATTTCGGCCGCAGCATTCAATTTCATGGTACAGGAGCCAAGCGGGATCATGCCGTGCACCAGCGAATAATCCTTGTTCTCGAGGCGTTTGATGTAACGCATCAACTCGGTTTCGCTGTGGTACTGGTTGAACACCGGGTGGGTCAGCACCGCATCGCTGCGACGCAGGCTGTCCGGCAAGGCCGTATCGTCAGTGGCAAGCAGGCTGGCATCCAGGCCGGCGATGTCCAGGCCGTGATCCTTGCCGATAATCAGCTCAAACAACTGTGCCAGGTCGGCCTCGGTGGTGGTCTCGTCCAGGCTAAGGGCGACTTCGTTGTCACTGAAGCGGCGCAAGTTGCAGCCTGCGGCCAGAGCGCGCTCGTAGAGCCCTTCCGGTGCAGCAATGGTCAGCGTATCGAAGAAATGCTCGGCGGTTTTTATACCGTGTTGTTCAAGGCCTTTAGCCAGTAGGGCCGTCAACCGATGCGTGCGCTCGGCAATGGCACGCAAGCCCTCAGGGCCATGGTAGACCGCGTAAAAGGCGGCCAGGTTGGCCAACAGCGCCTGGGCCGTACAGATGTTGGACGTCGCCTTCTCGCGCCGAATGTGCTGCTCGCGCGTCTGCATCGCCATACGCAGGGCGGTCTCGCCGCGCGCATCGATGGAAACCCCGATAATGCGCCCCGGCACCTGACGCTTGAGCGCATCAGAAGCCGCGAAAAAGGCCGCGTGCGGGCCACCAAAACCCATGGGTACGCCAAAGCGTTGAGCTGACCCAAAAACAATGTCGGCACCCAGTTCGCCGGGCGATTTCAGCAGCACAAGAGCCAACAGATCGCTGGCCACCGCCACCATGGCGCCTTGCTGTTTGGCCGCCTGAATCAGGGGTGCGAGGTCAGTGACTTCACCACGGGTATTGGGGTACTGAAACAGGGCGCCAAAAGGTTGATGCTTGTCGATGTCGCTCGCGGGCGCAACAATCAGTTCGAAACCAAAGCCTTCGGCGCGAGTGCTCAACACGTCCAACGTTTGCGGATGCGTTTGCTCATCCACAAAGAATTGCAGGCTCTTTGACTTGCGGTTACCGCGTTGACACAAAGCCATGGCTTCAGCGGCGGCCGTTGCTTCGTCCAGCAGGGACGCATTGGCCAGCGCCATGCCGGTCAAATCCATCACCATCTGCTGGAAATTGAGCAGGGACTCCAGTCTGCCCTGAGATATCTCGGGCTGATAGGGCGTATAGGCGGTATACCAGCCGGGGTTTTCCAGCACATTGCGCGCAATAACCGGAGGAATATGAGTGTTGTAGTAACCCTGACCGATGTAGGACTTGTTGACCACGTTCATGGCCGCATAGTCAGCCAGCTCCGCCAGAGCCGCCTGCTCGGAGACACCATCGGCCACAGCCAGGTCCCGCCCCAGGCGAATGTTGGCCGGTACGGATTGGTCGATCAATTCTTCCAGTCGGCTGACCCCGAGGGCCTCCAGCATGGCCGCTTGCTGGCCGGCGTCCGGACCCAGGTGGCGGTCGGTAAAGGTATGACCCTGCAACTGGGCCAGTGGTTTACGGGAAAACGGCAAAGCAGCGGTCATCATTCGCTCCAGGAAAAGGTGATTACTCGGCCAGTGAGGCCAGATACTGATCAGCAGACAAGAGGCTTTCGAGCTCAGCCGGGTCGCTGACCTTCAAGCGCACCAACCAGCCCTCGCCATAGCAATCTTCATTGATGGTCTCGGGGGCATTCGCCAGCGCTTCATTCACTGCCAGCACCTCCCCGGAGATGGGGCTGTAAATGTCCGATGCCGCCTTGACCGACTCCACTACGGAAAACTCGCCACCCTGAGACAGCTCGGCACCCGGTTCCGGCAATTCGACAAAGACGATATCGCCCAGTTGGGCTTGAGCATGGTCGCTGATGCCAACAGTGACGGTGCCGTCCCCATTGTCCTTGAGCCATTCGTGGCTGGCGGCGTATTTCAGTTCTGCGGGGGTCTGGGTCATGTTTATATACTCCGGCAGGTATTTTCCTGCGGCCTGGTCAGGTTTGTGCGGCAAAACCCGCAGCCAGGGGTGGTTGGGGCCTTGAAGGGACGCTGTGAATACGTCCGTGTAAGCTCGGCAGCAGACTTCCTGTCTGCTGACGCCCTTCAAAACCCCAACCACCCCTGTCTGCTGGTGATATCAATCAAAATGGGAATCACCATTAGCGTATTGGCGATTTAACCCCTTCGTTGTCAGATTGACTGCAGGCTGAGCGACGAGTACCGGGGTAGCCTCTGGAAGGGTGTCCACACCCATGGATGGGTGTGGTCGAGCCCCCAGGGATGGGTTTATGGCGTCCCTTCCAGGGGCTACCCCGGTAATCGGCGCGAGTTTTGCCACGAGATTAAATTAAGCCGAAGATTAGCAACAAGATCCACAATGAGCAACACGGATTTCCAATAGGAAACTTTGGTGCACAGCCGAAAGTCGCGTATTATTCGGTTTACACGCCTTGAATACCGAGTTATCGCCTGATGCCAGACGAACCCCACTTTTTGAAGGATGCCCCGGCGCCCGGCCTGCAGGTGAGTCGGCGCAGTGAAACGGAAGCCAGCCTCGAACCGCTTCAACTTGGTCAGCGTGTTCGGCAGATTCGGTTGAGCCAGAGCTTGACGCTTGAAGAAGCCAGTAAACTGACCGGACTGGCGCGCTCGACGCTTTCCAAGATCGAAAATGAACAGATCTCGCCGACTTTTACCGTGGTCAACAAACTGGTGCAGGGGCTCGGCATCGATATTCCGCAGCTGTTCAGTCAACCCAAGAGTGGGCCCAGCGCCGGTGGGCGGCGTGATATTACCCGGCGCGGTGAAGGCAAGCCGCATCCCACCCGCACCTACGAACACGAACTGCTCGCCACCCAGCTTACGCAGAAGAAAATGGTGCCGTTCAAGACCCGGGTTCATACCCGCACCTTTGATGAATTCAACGACTGGGTACGCCACGATGGTGAAGAGTTTCTCTACGTGTTATCTGGTTCGTTGCTGTTTTATACCGAATTCTACGAACCCATCGAGCTTTACCAGGGCGACAGCGCCTACTACGACTGCACCATGGGGCACGCCCTGGTCTCCACCAGCGAAGATGATGCTGAAGTGTTGTGGGTGACTGCCTGAAGAATAAACAAGAGTTTCCTATTGGAAACTCTTGTTTATTGCGGCATGATCACTCGATTGAAAAAATAATTGGTAAGCCGAGGCCCATGTCATGACTGAAGAAACCCTGAAGACGACCCCCCTGACAGACCTGCACATTGAACTGGGTGCCCGTATGGTGCCCTTTGCGGGTTACTCAATGCCGGTGCAGTTTCCTCTGGGCGTCAAGCAGGAGCATCAGCACACCCGCAGCCAGGCCGGCTTGTTTGATGTCTCTCATATGGGCCAGTTGTTATTGAAAGGCAAGGCTGCTGCCGAGGCTCTGGAAGCCCTGGTGCCCGTTGATATCATCGACTTGCCTGTGGGCAAGCAGCGCTATGCGCTGTTCACCAACGAGCAGGGTGGCATTATTGATGACCTGATGGTCGCCAATCACGGCGAGGGCGTGCTCTACCTGGTGGTGAACGCTGCCCGGAAAGAATGCGACCTGTCTCACCTGGCCGCGCATCTGCCGGACACAGTGAAAATCGAGACGCTGGATGACAGAGCCCTTATTGCCCTGCAAGGGCCCAAGGCCGTTGAGGTATTGGCGCGTTTGCAACCAGAGGTGAGTTCCATGGTGTTTATGGACAACAGAGCCATGAACATCGCCGGCGCTGAGTGCTTTGTCTCACGCAGTGGCTATACCGGTGAAGATGGCTTCGAGATTTCGGTGCCTTCGGCCGAAGCGGCTGGCCTGGTCAAGGCTTTGTTGGCAGAACCTGAAGTCGAGTCCATTGGCCTTGGCGCGCGGGACTCACTGCGTCTTGAAGCCGGTTTGTGCCTTTACGGTCACGATATTGATACCACTACGACGCCATTGGAGGCCAGCCTGATCTGGGCGATTTCTAAATCACGGCGGGCTGATGGTGCGCGACCCGGTGGTTTTCTGGGTGATAGCGTTATTCTCGATCAGATTGCCAAAAAGGGCTGGTCGCGCAAGCGGGTCGGCTTGAAAGGCGAAGGCCGTGCTCCTGTTCGTGAAGGGGCACGTTTGTTCAGCGAAACGGGCGAACACATTGGCACTGTTACCAGCGGCACCTATGGCCCCAGTGTGGGTGCTCCGGTGGCCATGGGCTATGTCAAAACGCCTTTCAGTGTGCTTGATACGGTTGTCTACGCGGAAGTCCGAGGCAAGAAACTGCCGATGACCGTGAGCCGGATGCCATTTATGGAACCCGGCTATTACCGAGGCTGAAAAGTCAGCGTAGCTGTATTTCGCCGCTGGCCACCAGTTCGTCGTAAGCGTCATGCAGTCTTGAAAGAACGTCTGCGTGGCTCAGCGGGTTCATGGCCAGGTAGAGCCCTACGGTGCGGATTCTGAAGGCCTCTTCCACCTGAGAAAAGCCGGTTTCTTCGGCGATCTTGAAGCCATTAACGTCGGACGTTACCCAGACATCAATCTGATTTTGTACCAGTCGTTGGGCATTCAGTGACTCGTTGGGAAGCGCTGAGACATTGAAGCCCTGGTTTTGCAGGTAGGTGGTAGCGGCATCACCCTGATAACCACCAATGCGCAGATTGCGAACGTCTTCGAGTGAGTTGACCGTTAATGGATTGCCCGAGCGTTTGAGCAGAATCCAGCTGTACTGGCCTACAGGCCCAATCCACTCGAACAGGTTCTCACGAAATTCTGTGCGCCCTGTAGAGAAGACGCCATGGTTTGGGCGTTCCAGAGCACGCTCATAGGAGACAGACCAGGCGCGTAAGCGCATGCGATAGTCAACGCCCGCCCGATCGAACATCAGTTTGACCACCTCGGTAGACTCGCCACCAATGTCGTCCCTGAAATGGGCGAAATCTCGTCCGTCCAGGCTGTAGTTGAAGTCGCCGTAGTTTTCCGTGTAGAGATTGATGCGTGGTAAATGGTTATCCGCCAGAGCTGCGGGGAAGGCAACAATCAGGCTCAGGCCGATCAGTAGTGATTTTAGTCCAGTTGGCATAGTCATGAGGCTCTCTTGGTTTCTGGGTAGTTTTCACTCTCCCTATGCGCACCGGGCAGGGTATTTCCTCCTTGTTCTATCCTATTAAAATAGGAGAAACCAGCTGCAATGTCACTCAAGAACGCTTAAAAAGCGCTCCCGAGTGGCAAAAGTCCTCTTTGATTGTTGTTTACTCAAATTGATTTAAAGCGATGGCTGTCGCCAGCCGAGCATTGTTAAAAACCAGTTGAATGTTGCTGGCCAGACTGTCGCCACCGGTCAATTCTGCGACCCGCGACAGCAGGAAAGGGGTGGACTCTTTTCCGCTGATGCGTTGTTTTTCGGCTTCACTCAGTGCCTGCTCTATAGCCTGGTCAATGATGGCCTTCTCCATGGCGTAAGCTTCGGGTATAGGGTTGGCAATGACAACGCCACCATGCAAACCCATGCCCCATTTGGCTTCAAGAAAGCTGGCAATGGCTTTCGGGCTCTCCATGCGGTAGTCCACACTTTGATCGCTTTCTCGGGTGTAGAAGGCTGGGAGGCTGTCGGTCTGGTACCCCAGCACCGGGACTCCCTGGGTTTCCAGGTATTCTCTGGTCAGGCCCAGATCCAGAATCGACTTGGCACCGGCGCAGACGACAGCAACGGAGGTATGAGCCAGTTCCTGCAAATCGGCAGAGATATCAAAGCTCTGTTGAGCGCCGCGATGTACGCCACCAATACCACCCGTGGCGAAAATGCGAATGCCCGCCATGGCGGCGATGATCATGGTCGCGGCGACCGTGGTGGCGCCATGAAGACCCTGGGCGACCACAAAGGGGAGATCTCGTCGCGAGCATTTGGCCACGCTCTGGCCCGCCCTGGCGAGCGTATCGATCTGCTCGGAGCTGAGCCCGGCTTTGAGACGGCCATCAATGACGGCGATGGTGGCAGGAGTGGCACCGCCATCGCGGATGATCTGCTCGACCTGGCGGGCGGTTTCTGCATTCTGCGGCCAGGGCATGCCATGAGAGATTATGGTGCTTTCCAGCGCGACTACGGGTTTTCCGGCGTTCAGAGCCGACTCGACTTCGGGGCTCAGATCGAGCCAGGGGTTCAGTGTTGTGCGATCCATTCCAGTACCTGCTGTTCGGTCAGTTGAGGGGCGTTGGCGTGTTCTGAATTCAATGTAATGGCCGCGCAGGCCAGGGCAAAAGCGGTTTGCTGGTGAGCATCATAACCGCGGCATTGTGCATGTATCAGGCCGGCCAGAAGGGCATCTCCTGCGCCGGTGTCACTGACGATATCGACTGAGTAGCTGGGCAACTCTACGGTTTCGTTGGCATCGACTCGCGCCAGGCCTTTGTTTCCCAGGCTGAGCATCACCTGCTGGACACCCCTTGCCAACAGGTCTTTTGCGGCCGCCTCCGTGCTGCTATCCGGTTCGCCAAGAAGCGCCCGTGCTTCACTCAGGTTGACTTTTAACCCGGTCAGTTTGGGCAGCAGGGGTCTTAGCCTGGGTGCCTTGGACGTCGAGACGGCGTCCGCGTAAAGGCTGCCACGCAGAGGCAGAGAGGCCAGCCAGGCGAGAGTGGCTTCTGGCACATTGGCCTCAACCACCAGGATATCGGCCGATACTAATAGCGGTTGAACGGCACTGAGCCGTTCTGGCGTCAACGCATCAGCGATGGCCATGGCAGCGATGGCCGCCACCAGTTCACCTGCTGCGTTATTCAGCGCCAGGTAGGTGCCAGTAGTGCAGTCGGGATCGCGCAGTACGCCGCCGGTCTGAATGCCCGCTTGCTGCATTTGTCGCAACAGCCAGTCGCCATGGGTGTCCTGGCCGAGCATTGTGACCAGGCTGACGTCGTGACCGAGCCGAACCAGATTCTCAGCGATATTACGGCCAACGCCGCCGGCACTCTGGTGCACGCTGCCCGGATTGGAGTCACCTGGAATAAAAGCAGCAGTGGAGCGGCCGCTGATATCGACATTGGCGCCACCCAGCACCACAACGTGGCGCGGCTCAGGCAGCAAATAGCCCTTGCCGAGAATTTGGCCGCTTTTCATCAATCGGGAAATATAGGCAGCAACCGACTCTCGACTGATACCGAGTTCGTTTGCCAACTGTTGCTGAGTGGCCATGGGGTGCCTGCGCACAGCGGCAAGCAGTTGATGCTCGATGTCTTTCATAACAATAGTTATCTAAGTAACATTTGTTATTATTATGGGCCTGTTAGTGGTCTCTGGCAATAGGGGAGTTTTCAGTAATACTCAGCTGGATGCTATGCTGGTACGCATCGAGCCGACCAGAGTGACCAGATGCTGGACCGAATGAACCTGAGACACCTGCAGTATTTCTGGGTTATAGCCCGAGAGGGAAGCATCGTCAAAGCCAGCGAAGTGCTGGATCTGGCACCCCAAACGCTCAGTGGTCAGCTTGCTGCTTTTGAGTCGGCCCTGGGTGTTGCGCTCTTTCGACGGGAGAAGCGCTCTCTGGTGCTGACCGAGACAGGGCAATGGGTCTTTGCATACGCCGAACAGATATTTGCGCTCACTCAGGAACTGAGCGACGGCCTGATTCAGCCTGAAGGCAATCGGCCGATCCGGCTCTCGGTGGGCGTGGTGGCCTCGATCCATAAGTTGATCGCCTTTAGGTTGATTGAACCGGCCTTGTCGCTGCCAACGCCGGTGCATCTGCGCTGCCATACCGGCATGGTTGATGATCTGCTGCGCGGGCTCAAACGCCAGACCTACGACGTTGTGCTCACCGATCAGTTACCGTCTTCACTGGTAGATTCCCACCTGCACAGCCATGCCTTGCTCAGTTCTTCCATCAGTCTGTTCGGGTCGCCCGACAAGGTGGCTCAATTGCAGCCCGATTTTCCCGCCAGCCTGGAAGGTGAAGCTTTTCTGGCCAATTCTCTCGATGCCCCTTACCTCGTGCGCTTGTTGCAATGGTTCAATCAGCAAGGGGTCAAGTTGAGGGTTTTGGCGGAAATTGACGACAGTGCCTTGATCAAGGTCTTCGGCAGTGCGGGTAAGGGCCTTTTTGCAGCGCCAACGGTGATTCGTGATGAGGTCTGCCGGCAATACCGGGTAGCTCACCTGGCCGCCCTTGATGAAGTTCCGGACGAACTTTACGCTGTCACTCGAACGCACGATCCCAGTCATCAGGCGGTGCGTGCTATTATTTCATCGAAAAAATCGAGCTAAGTGCTTCATTAAATCTGTTTTATACGAGTCTTTTTTTCTGAATACTGTGAATCGTCCCTTAAGCCTTTGAGGAGGTCGATCCATGAAAACCATACACAAGCATCGTCTGGACATTAGCAGCAAGGTCAATACACTGTCCCTGCGAGATGGCTACAAAGTGGTGCGCTGTGAGTACCTGGTGCCAGAGAAGGCCGTTTTCCTTTGGGTAGAAGTGTCTCTTGATATCACTTTACCCATGCGTGAACGCCAGTTTCGTGTGGTTCGTTCCGGTGAACCTGTGCCAGATGACTTCGGTTACCTCGACACTGCCCTGGATCCCTTCGACCCCAGAGCGTTTCATGTGTTTGAAGTGCCTGAAGCTCAATCTGTAGAGGCCAAAGGTGCCGAACAGGGCCGATACGGCGGAATCAGCGCCGTTGCGTGATTGGCGGCGTGGCATGCGACGGCTGTCTCGGACTTTGGCCAACATTTGAACGTAACATCAAATCGACCAAGAGAGGACGCGGTTTTTGCCTGACATAGTGGTGTTGTTTTTTGTGCTTGGCCTGGTCTCAGGTCTGATGAAATCGGACTTGAACCTGCCAAAGGCCGCATACGAAACACTAAGCCTGTTGCTGATGCTCAGCATCGGTCTTAAAGGTGGCCTTGCGCTGCATGGCAACATCAGTGTCAGCTTGCTGACTGAAGCGCTAGTGATTCTGCTGCTGGGCTTCAGCTTGCCTCTGTTGTTGCTGCCGCTGTTGCGTGTCGTGATTGGCTTGAGCCCGGCTAACGCCATCAGCTTTGCTGCCCACTATGGTTCGGTCAGCGCCGGTACTTTTGCCGTGGCGCTGGCCTATGCTCAGTCCAATCAACTGGAGCTGGGTGGACAGGTCACGCTCTACCTGGTTCTGCTTGAATTACCGGCCTTGCTGGTGGCTATTGGCCTCTATCAAATGACGCAACAACGTCACTCGCCCAGTTCAGGTTTTCAGGTAAAGGCCCTGTTGCATGAAACCTTCACCAACCGCAGTGTCGTATTGCTGGTCGGTGGCGTCATCATTGGCGGGTTGTACGGCTACGAGCAGGGCGGCGTGGTCGTGGAGTTGCTGACCAACAGTTTTCCGCTGATCCTCGCGTTATTTCTGTTGGAAATGGGCCTGGTCGCTGCGGAGACCTTGCGCAAGTTTCGCTGGCGCTATTGGCGGGTGGTGGCCTTTGCTTTACTGGCGCCGCCGGTGTTATCGCTCAGTGGCATGCTGGCGGCCATTATTCTCGGCTTGCCCACAGGCTCCGCCGTCATCCTGGCAGCCCTCGCGGCCAGTGCCTCCTACATCGCAGCACCCGTTGCCATTCGCAAGGCCATTCCCGAAGCCGACATCGGCCTGGTGATGCTGGCATCACTGGGCATTACTTTCCCGTTCAATGTGCTTTTGGGTATTCCGCTTTACCACCAGCTGTACAGCCTGCTGATGTGATCCGGCCAGGTATGGATTGGGTGTATCAGAGAGTGTTCAAGGAAGTTTGAGATGGTGCGGACGGAGAGACTCGAACTCTCACACCTTGCGGCACCAGAACCTAAATCTGGCGTGTCTACCAATTCCACCACGTCCGCTTATTGCATCGCCTCGGCCTTTCACCAAGGGAGGCGGCATACTATAGAAATCGGGCCGCGTACGCAAGCAGCCCGTAGGAGATTTTACCGCACTTTATTGCAGGCTCATCTGGCGTTGTTCGAACCACTCGATGGCTTCACTCAGAGGGCGCGGTCGAGCATAAACGAAGCCCTGAATGCTGTGGCAACCGAGCGCAATAACAGCGTTCAGTTCTTCCTCTGTCTCCACCCCTTCAGCCACCACTTGAATATTCAAGGATTGGCATAGTTCGATCACGGCCTTGACTACCGCCTGCTGTTTTTTTGCCTTGTGTAAGTCCTTGATAAAGGTGCGGTCGAGCTTGATGATCTTGAACGGCAATTCTGGCAGATGCGACAGATTGGCATAGCCACTGCCGAAATCGTCCAGTGCCAGAGTAACACCCAGGTTGCTGATGCTTTCCAGCAGGGTGCGGAACTCCATATTCTGTTCTGGCAAGTGATGCTCTGTCATTTCCAGCTCAAGATAATGAAGCACGTCCGGTTTGCGTTTATACCAGGCTTCGAGGTAGCGCAAAGTGTCGTCGTTGATGCTTTGTACGCTGAGGTTGACCCCAAGCAGTATAGGGTGAGCGCCCTCATTTAACTGGCGAGAAATCAGCAACAGAGATTGCTCCAGCACCCAGCGGTCGAGCTCTCGCACCGAGCCATTGTGCTCTGCCAGTTCCATGAAATGACCAGGGTAGATCAGATCGCCACTGTCGCTTTGCAGGCGCACCAGGCACTCCAGTGCCTCGATCTGGCCATTGCGGCTGTCTATCCTGGGTTGAATGTGGATTTCCAGGTCCTGCTGATTGAGCGCACGCTTGAGGGTCTGTGCCTTGTCCAGACGCCGCTGGGCCTGATCCTGGTAGTCACTTCGATACCAGTGGATCTGATTGCGACCATGCTTCTTGGCATTGAACAATGCTACACCGGCATGCTGTTGCAGCTCACGCAGGTTGTGTCCATGTTGCGGTGCCCGGGCACAGCCAACGGAGGCGGTAAAGCTGTAGCTGCTGTCGCCCAGTGAAAAGGGTTGGCTGAGCTGAGTGTGCAGATCTTCCAGCCTTTGGGGGCGATCGTCTTCAGTGTCACCTTCCTGATCATGCCAGAACAGAACGAACTCATCGGCACCGACCCGAGACAGAAAATCGTTGTCGAGACTGAAATGCTTCAGGCGTTTGGCCAGAGCCTGCAACAACTGGTCACCCGCATCCGAACCCATGGAATCGTTGAGGACCTTGAAGTGGTCGATGTCCACATGCAGGCACCAGATGTCTTCTGCCGACGCTGTGTCGTCACTGATGTGTTGACGCAAGCCCTGCTGGTTGGCAAAGCCGGTGACCGGATCGATGTGCTGGTCCGCTCGTATCTGAGCATCGGCTTCCTTGTATTGGCTGATGTCCAGCGCATAACCGAGCACACCTACCACCTGTTTGCCTTCACCCAGCAAAGGGTGGCGTTCGATGCGGTACCAGCGAGTGCGTTTGCCGGTAACATCCATCTTGAGTTCCAGCCTGTTGGCCTGACCGGTTTCCAGCGCTTGCTGATCTGCTGCAACAAAGGCTTCGGCCAGCTTTGCATTGAGCAAGGCGTCGTCCGTTGTGCCTACAGGTTCATTGCCGTCGCACCATTGCTGGCGCAGGTAGTCGTTGGCCACGAGATAGCGACCGAAGCGATCTTTCAACCAGAGTGGAAAAGGCAGGTTGTGAACCAGGCTTTGCAGCAGCACATGCTCGTCGCGCAACTGTTTGCTGCTGTCGATCATGTCTTTTGCCTGAACCAGTGCATTGTGCAGATGCTTCTGATCGTTCTGCGCCAGCGCCAGCGTTACCGAGGCGTAGACACGAACGGTGCCCAGCAAAAGGGTCAGGCTGATAAAGAGGGCCAGCATGCCCATCAGCCCGGAAATCAGATCGACATCCAGCGTAAACAGCCAGATGGCAATGGCCATCAGCAGGCCCGAACAGAAGCCAAGTGCGACCAATAGTCCGAGCCTTTTGGCCAACGGGGTTTTGCCGGGTCGGGCCGTAGTAACGGTAGGGTTGCTCATCGCTTCAGGATGCTCACTACTTGATGCGTTTGTACTTGATGCGCTTGGGCCCCTGGTTGCCCGTACGCTTGTGGTAGTCGGCGTCATATTCGGTGAAGTTGCCTTCAAAGAAAACGGTATTGGAATCCCCTTCGAACGCCAGGATGTGCGTCGCTACTCGATCCAGGAACCAGCGATCGTGCGAAATGACAATGGCCGAACCGGGAAAGGCCAGCAAGGCCTCTTCAAGTGCGCGCAGCGTTTCGACATCGAGATCGTTGGTCGGTTCGTCCAACAGCAGGACGTTGCCACCTTCTTTCAGCAGTTTGGCCAGAAACAGGCGGTTACGCTCACCACCGGATAACTGTTTAACGAACTTCTGCTGGGCGCTGCCCTTGAAGTTGAAGCGGCCAATATAGGCGCGTGAGGGTATCTCATAGCCGCCGACAGATATCATGTCCTGACCGTCGGAGACTTCCTGCCACACGGTTTTCTCGCCATCGAGTTCACGCATCTGGCCGACAAAGGCCAGCTTTACGGTCTCGCCTACCCTTATGGAGCCGCTATCGGGCTGTTCCATGCCGGCAATCATGCGGAACAGGGTCGATTTACCGGCACCGTTACCACCAATCACCCCGACGATGGCGCCAGGTGGCAAGGTGAAATTGAGATCATCATAGAGCAGTTGTCCGTCGTAGCCCTTGGCCACATGCTCGGCCTGGATCACCACATCACCCAGACGTGGTCCGGGTGGAATGTAGAGCTCGTTGGTCTCATTTCGGGTCTGGAATTCGCGGGAGTTCATCTCTTCGAATTGGCGCAACCTGGCCTTGGATTTGGCCTGACGGCCCTTGGCGTTCTGACGCACCCATTCCAACTCGGCCTTGATGGCCTTTTCATGAGAAGCCTGTTGCTTGGACTCCATCTGCAACCGCTTTTCCTTGTTCTCGAGCCATTGGCTGTAGTTGCCTTCAAAGGGGATGCCGTGGCCTCGGTCCAGTTCCAGAATCCAGCCGGCGACGTTGTCGAGAAAGTAGCGGTCGTGGGTAATGGCTACCACAGTGCCAGTGAACTCGTGCAGGAACCGCTCCAGCCAGGCGACGGATTCGGCGTCCAGGTGGTTGGTGGGTTCGTCGAGCAGCAGCATGTCGGGGTTGGACAGCAGCAGACGACACAGGGCTACGCGGCGACGTTCGCCCCCGGAGAGATGCTTGACCGAAGCATCCCAGGGTGGCAAGCGCAGGGCATCGGCCGCGATTTCCAGGCGGTTTTCCAGGTTGTGACCGTCGGCGGCGCTGAGCAGGTTTTCCAGTTCCTGCTGCTCGGCGGCCAACTTGTCGAAATCGGCATCGGGTTCGGCATAGGCCGCGTAGACTTCCTCGAGCCTGACTTGAGCATCCTTCAGATGCTGCAGTGACTCCTCGACAATCTCGCGCACCGTTTTGCTCTCATCGAGCTCCGGCTCCTGAGGCAGATAGCCGATATTCAGGCCGGGCTGGGGCCGGGCTTCGCCAATAAAGTCCTTGTCGACCCCGGCCATAATGCGCAGCAGCGTGGACTTGCCCGAGCCATTCAGGCCCAGAACGCCAATTTTGGCACCAGGGAAGAAGGACAAAGAGATGTCTTTCAGAATCTGTTCTTTCGGCGGGACGACCTTGCCGACACGGTTCATCGTAAAAACGTATTGAGCCACCAAAGCACCTATTGATTACCAGTGTGAACGTGAGTGGAGCGAGGAATCGACGCACGCGAAAACCGTTCAATATGGGCGCCGCTCCTGGGTGCCGACTAGGGTAGTGAAAAGGGGGGCGCTTGGAAAGCTTTGCTCGGCTTCTATCGGGCGAAAGTTGGATGAGGTGGCACGGCCTGATACACGGCAATGGTTAAGTATAAGTAAAGTGAATGATTTATTCGATTAAGTAAATAGGCGCTGAAAGCAAAAAAATGCGCAAAAACAGCCTCAAATGACGCTCTCGGACTGGGCAACCGCCATGCTTTATGTACAATACGTCGCTCTCGAAACCCGCTGAAACACTGAGCTAAAGCTGTCCAGCTGGGCAGCTTCAGTCAGTGATTCGCGCCGCCTTTAGCAATGGGAGACCACCATGTTTGATACCAAGCAACGCCTTGCCGATTACGATGCCGATTTATGGTCGGCCATGGAAGAAGAGCGCCAGCGCCAGGAAGAGCACATCGAGCTGATCGCGTCTGAAAACTACACCTCGACCTTTGTCATGGAGGCGCAGGGCTCCCAGCTGACCAACAAGTATGCCGAAGGCTACCCCGGCAAGCGTTATTACGGTGGGTGCGAGTTCGTCGATGTGGTCGAAAACCTGGCCATCGAGCGCGCCAAGGCGTTGTTTGGTGCTGGCTACGCCAACGTTCAGCCGCACTCCGGCTCTCAGGCCAACGCAGCCGTTTTCATGGCGTTGTGTGAGCCAGGCGATACCATACTGGGTATGAGTCTGGCGCACGGTGGTCACCTGACGCACGGTGCCTCGGTGTCTTTCTCCGGCCGCATTTACAACGCCGTTCAGTATGGTTTGAACCCGGAGACCGGCGAGATCGATTACGACCAGGTTGAACAGCTGGCGCGCGAACACAAACCGAGAATGATCATCGCGGGTTTCTCGGCCTACTCTCAGGTGGTTGATTGGGCACGCTTCCGCGCCATTGCTGACGAAGTGGGCGCTTACTTCCTGGTCGATATGGCCCACGTCGCTGGCCTGGTTGCCGGTGGCGCTTACCCCAGCCCCATGCCTTACGCTGACGTCGTCACCACCACCACTCACAAGACATTGCGCGGCCCGCGCGGCGGCTTGATTCTGGCGCGTGAAGACGAAGAGCTGAACAAGAAGCTCAACTTTGCTGTCTTCCCGGAAAGCCAGGGCGGCCCGATGATGCAAATCATTGCCGCCAAGGCAGTGTGCTTCAAGGAAGCCATGTCGGATGAGTTCAAGGCTTACCAGCAGCAGGTCGTGAAAAACGCCAAGGCCATGGTTGAAGTCTTCCTGGAGCGGGGCATCAACATCGTCTCCGGCGGTACCGAAGATCACCTTTTCCTGGTTGACCTGATCGGCAAGGAATACACCGGTAAAGACGCCGACGCTGCCCTCGGCCGCGCCTACATCACCGTGAACAAGAACGCCGTGCCAAACGACCCACGTTCGCCTTTCGTCACCTCAGGCTTGCGCATTGGTACCCCGGCGATCACCAGCCGTGGCTTCAAGGAAGCCGAAGCCAGTCAGCTGGCCGGCTGGATCTGCGATGTGCTCGATAGCCTGGAAGGCGACAAGGCAGAGCAGGTTATCGAAGAAGTCAAAGGCAAGGTGCTCGACATCTGTGCCAGCTTCCCGGTTTATAAGTAAGGTTGGTCGAATTAAGGTAAAACCACAGGGGGCTTCGGCCTCCTTTTTTATTCCTGTGGATCAGAGTGGTAGACTCACAGGCCAAGTCATATTGGCGAATTATCATCGCCACAACAGGAGGCATCATGCGCAGTCTTTTGATCTTGCTGGCCAGTTTGATGCTGGTTGGTTGCGACTCTTTTCGAACCATTAATGTGGAAGTGACATCCGAGGCCACGATCAGCGGTGGCGGCCCTTTACTGAGTTCTTTAAACGGGCTTGGCTTCGGTGAATTTGCCTCCTTTGATATCAGCAACTCGGTGGAGTTTGAGAACAACGATGCTACTCGAAACAATATCGGAGACTCCTATGTCACCGAATTCACTTTAAAGGTTGTTGATCCGGATGGTCAAACGCTTGATTTTATCGACACCATGCAAGTCTTTATTGGTGACGGTGATATTGAGACTGAGGTTGCCTATCTGGATGGCGACGAAAATACTGATGTGACAGAGCTCTCCCTCACTATTGTTGAAGGAGCTGAGATTGGGCAATACTTACGTTCCGATAAGACCAAGGTCACTGTGAAAGCTTCAGGGCAGCCGCCCGAAAACGATACCACAATTGAAGCTACGATGGGTTTTCGGATTCGATTAGTTTTCTGATGATTTAATATTACAAGTTTCGATTTTTGTACAGAGCGAGCGGCGGATGCCGGTTATGCCTCAGCGGGGGAGTCCGCAGCAGGGACTAAAACGCCGGGAGCGTTTTAGCATGAGCGCAGCGAGCCCGAAGGGTGAATCCCATGGATGGGATTAATCTCCTGCGGTCTAGGCCCGATGAGTCGGACCGCAGGGAGGATTGAGTGGGCGGCATCCCGCCCGACCCCGCAGAGGCATAACCGGTAGCCGCCGCGGACCATCACTACGAAAACGGAACTAGAAAAAAGCGCCCTCAGGGCTGGTTCCACCCTCCTTTCTGTGCACAATGCTCGCTGCCTGAAGGAGGGTTTCTGATGAATAATATGGTGTTGCGATCACATCTGGCGCTATTGTTGGCCATGGTGTTGTGGGGCAGTTCTTTTATTGCGCTCAAAGTAGCGGTCACCGAAATGGCACCCATGGTGGTGGTGTTTCTGCGCATGGCCATCGGCTCGGTGGCCTTTCTGGTTGTCTGGCCATGGATTCGCCATGGCTTCAACTACCAGCCCGGCGATTGGAAGTATCTGCTGGGTATGGCCCTGTTTGAACCCTGCCTCTATTTCATGTTCGAAGCTCGCGCGCTGCAATACACCAGCGCAGGTCAAGCCGGCATGGTCACGGCCATGTTGCCGCTGATGGTTGCAGTGGCCGCCTTCTTTATATTGAAAGAGCGTTCGCATTGGCGTCAGTGGCTGGGTTTTGCCATTGCGATCTGCGGGGTGATCTGGATGACGCTGGCCACTCCAGATAGCGAGCAGGCACCGAATCCGGCACTGGGCAATTTCCTCGAATTCCTGGCCATGTGCAGCGCCGTTGGTTACACCCTTTTGGTAAAACATCTGGTGCGCCGCTATTCGGCCTTCTTCCTGACCGCCCTGCAATCCTTTGTCGGCGCCATCTTTTTCTTCCCGCTGGCGCTGGCTTCCGAATGGCCCGCAGAAATCGCCCTCTCCACCTTTGGCATTCTGGTGTATTTAGGATTGGTTGTGACGCTTGGAGCCTATGGTTTGTATAACTATTCGTTAACCTACCTCAAGGCAACGGTCGCAGCCGGTTACACCAATCTACTGCCAGCCTTCACACTGTTGTTCTCCATGGCGTTGCTGGGTGAACGGTTGATCACCGTGCAATGGATTGCCATCGGGCTGGTGTTTGTCGGTGTGGTTTTGAGCCAGGAGCGCAAGCAAAAGGTACCACCAGAAGCGCCACCAGCGGTGACCGGTTAACACCATGTAAAACTGGCGGGACACTGGAAAGCCATCTGTTGTTCTGCCTCCCGGTTGCTCGTTGCCAGCTTCTGAGTCAATTTGACGATCAACTAATGCAACCGTGAGGCGACAGCATGCAACCCTACTCCGTACAGGACCTGTTCAAGGTCGGGCTGGGCCCTTCTTCCTCTCACACCCTTGGGCCAATGCGTGCCGCCGAGCGCTTTGTCAGCCATTTGCGAGAGCAGGGTCTGCTGGGCAAGGTCGCTCAGTTGCGGGCGGATCTGTTTGGTTCGCTTGCCTTGACCGGTGTCGGTCACGGCACCGATAAAGCGGTGGTGTTGGGCTTTTGTGGCCTGGATCCGGCCACCGTCGACCCTGAAGAGGCCGATGCTGTCTTTCTGGCGGTAAAAACCGAGGAGCGTCTGGCCCTGCCAGGAGGGCCGGAATTGCGCTTCACCATGGCAGAGTGCGTTCGTTTTTTCAGAGACGTTTTCTTGCCCGAGCACCCCAATGGCATGCGTTTTACTGCCGAGGACGAACATGGCATTGGGCTTTTGACCGAAACCTGGTACTCCGTTGGCGGGGGGGCCATTGCCAATGAACTGGCCAGGAATTCTGCGCAGCGAGACCTGCTTGAAGAGTTTCCCGATTCGCGGCCCTACCCGTACTTTAATGCAAACGACCTTCTTGAGCAGGTTCAAACCTCTGGATTGACCATGGCCGAAGCCGTATTGGCTAATGAGATAGGGCTTGGTCATCAGCAGGAAGCCGTGAAGCATTGGTGCGACCACATCATTGAAGCCATGTTTCAGTGTATGGACAGAGGCATGACACTGGAGGGGCCTTTGCCGGGCGGTATCCAGGTGCAGCGCCGGGCGGCTCGTATGGCGCGCTCTCTGAAGCAACAAACCGAAGCCGATGCTCTGTCAGTGATGGATTGGGTCAGTGTTTACGCCCTGGCAGTTAACGAAGAAAACGCTGCAGGTGGGCGCGTCGTGACGGCACCGACGAACGGTTCTGCAGGGGTGATACCGGCTGTGCTGGCCTATATTCGCCTTCATTTGGAGCTGGATCGTGAGGCCGAGCATGCCTTTCTGCTGACGGCAGCCTGCATAGGCTGGTTGTACAAGCGTAATGCTTCCATCTCCGCAGCCGAGATGGGCTGTCAGGGGGAGATTGGTGTGGCCAGTTCCATGGCGGCGGCCGGGCTGGCGGCTGTGCTGGGTGCGAGCCCGGCTCAGGCCGAGCATGCGGCTGAAATCGCCATGGAGCATCATCTGGGGATGACCTGTGACCCCATTGCCGGTCTGGTGCAGGTGCCATGCATTGAGCGCAATGCTTTTGGTGCAGTGAAGGCGATTCAGGCGGCGCGTATGGCGTGTCGCGAGCCCGGGGACCATCGGGTGTCGCTGGATCAGGTGATCGAGACGATGCGGCAGACGGGGGTGGATATGGCGTCCAAGTACAAGGAGACGGCTTTGGGTGGGTTGGCTGTTAACGTGGTGGTTTGCTGACTGAGATTTGGTTGCCGTTGGTGGCTCTCGCCCGCACCGGCTGCCGGGTAGGCCTCTCCGGGGCCGCCGTGAATCCATCCATGGAGGCTCGGCTGCGGCCTTCCTGGCCGCAGACGTCCCCGGAGAGGCCTACCCGGCATCCAGTGCTAGTCTTCAGTGATTAAATAGGCCAAAACTCAAGACTCTTCTACCACCTCAAAGCCATCAGGGGCGATGATGCAGAAGTCTGTCGGGAAGGGGTCGCCGCCACTGTTGTTTGCGGTGGAGAGGGCGGCACCTTCGTTGTCGATCTTGATGACTTCGAGAATTTCGATGAAGTCGCTCAGGTAGCCGTATTCTTCCGAGAACTGGTCAATGGTTGTGCTGCCCAGGTGCTCGGGGTGGACGACCCAGGCGGGTAGCATCATGGGGTCTTCACTGTCTATGTCGCTGTTGACGTAGTTGAGGAAGTTCTGGCGACGATTGTTGAAGTTGTTGCCGGGAAGGCTGAGTGCTGCGCCAGCGTTTCCGGTGCTGTGGCAGCTTGAGCAGGTCTGCAAGGTGGTGTCGATGTAGTCCGCGTAGTAGCTGAAGGTAGACGGGCAGCCTGGCAGGGTAAAGGCCATGTCATCGAAGGTGAGGGTGGTTTTGCCCAGAGGGCCGATCAGTTCTCCGGTGAATACTATGCGGTAGTCTCCGGCAACGGTCGCTGTGAGGCGGTTGTCTTCTGATGGGTCGTCCGGGCTTTCAAGGTAGGTCAGGTAGTCGATGCTGGCGCCGAGCAGGTCAAGAGAGTTGTACTCTCGCGTGCCTCGAACGAGCCCCCAGCTGTAGGAGATCAACCGTTTGTTGGTTTCGCTGGCATCCAGGCTGATGCGCGCCTCGTAAATGGGAGGATCTTCTTCGCCACTGACATCGTAAAACTCTACCATGAACTCTGGTGCGACGACGGGGTCGAAGGTTTCCTTGGTGGTCCAGGGGTCCCAGTAGGTGTCGCCATAGCGGCTGTTGGTTTCGGGGCCGCAAGCGACGATAAGCGTGCTGGCAGCTAATACCAGGGGCAAGCGAACAACGGTTGGCAACATCGATAATACCTGTTCAGGGTGGATTCAGGGAAACGCTACCATTCTAGACATTAATCGGTTAGAAACGGTGACCCGGTTCCAGGTTTTGTAAACTGGCCATTGAAAATAAGCTAAAAAAGAGGAAATCCATGAAAAAATTCATGATCGGACTGTCATTGTCTGTTTTATCAGCTGTTGCAATGGCGGGAGACCCGGCCGCGGGAGAGCAAAAAGCGCGCACCTGTGCCGGTTGCCATGGTACCCAGGGTATCTCCATGGCGCCTATTTATCCCAATCTGGCTGGTCAAAAAGAGCTGTATTTCATCAGTGCCATGCAAGCCTATAAAAGCCAGGAGCGCAGGGGTGGCAATGCGGCCGTAATGTGGGGTATTGCTTCGGGTTTGTCCGATCAGGATATCAAGGATTTGGCGGCTTATTATGCCAGTCTGGGCACGGGCTCCTGAGACCCATCATAAAGGGTGTGGGTGGTGGTTGGCAGTAGTGCTCAAGCACCGCCCATTGTCGCCACAATGGACGTCTTGGTTTTTACTTCAATAGCTGCAAGTCGGGCACTGTAAGGCTCGGCGACATGAGTCCACAGAAGTTGTGGATAAGTCTGTGTATACCCTCTTTATATTGACATCAATTCGGCATGAAGCAAGCGTATTTGTCTTCTGGTTAAAAAATAGCCTATTCTAAAAAAATCAATATAAACAATAAGTTAGCTGTTTTATTTCAAGCAAAATATTCTCTGGCTGTCCTTTGACCAAGGGTAGGTATAGTCGCACCATCGGTGTGCATAAAGTGATTCTCCAGAACCCGCATGGTTGTCATGGTTGACGTTTGTCAAGCCATATTTCGGGTGGCCTCGCTCGCCAAAAGAGGTCATTCCAGGTACACTCTCATCGATTTTTTCTGACGACGACTCAATTCGTGGGGCGCTCTACCGGCTGCCTGAAAGGTCGCTGTTCGGAAGACTGCCTCCCCTGTCTGGCATGGAAACCGCGCACTTATGCATTGCCCCTTTTGTAAAGCACAGGATACCAAGGTCATTGATTCCCGCCTGGTCGCCGAAGGCGAGCAGGTGCGCCGTCGGCGGGAGTGCCTCAATTGCGGCGAGCGTTTTACCACCTATGAAGGCGCTGAACTGGTGCTGCCTCGGATTGTTAAGCAAAACGGCAACCGGGAGCCCTTTGACGAACGCAAATTAAGGGCGGGGTTGCAGCGGGCACTTGAAAAACGACCGGTGAGTGTTGAGGACATCGAGGCAGCCATTGTGCGCATCAAGCAGGTGTTACGCGCAACGGGCGAACGCGAACTGGATTCACGACGAGTGGGTGAAGTGGTCATGGATGAGTTGCGGGAACTGGACGAAGTGGCCTACGTCCGCTTTGCCTCGGTCTATCGCAGTTTTCAGGATTTAAGTGAATTTCGCAGCGAAATCGATCGCCTTGAAAAGAAAGGCGGTTAATGAAGCCCTCTACCACGAAACACAGCGATGAATTCTGGATGGCGCAGGCGCTGACCCTGGCGCGACGGGGTTTGAACACGACCACGCCAAATCCGGCGGTTGGCTGTGTCATTGTCAAGGATGGCAACAAGGTGGGCGAAGGTTATCACCTCAAGGCCGGCACCCCGCACGCAGAAGTGCATGCGCTGGCGGCGGCGGGCCCGCTCGCTCAAGGAGCAACGGCTTACGTGACTCTGGAGCCCTGCAGCCATCATGGTCGCACACCGCCCTGCGCCGATGCGCTGATCGCAGCCGGCGTTGCTCGAGTGGTCTGTGCCATAGAAGATCCCAACCCCAGGGTGGCGGGTCAGGGCATGGCCAGGCTTGCCAGTGCAGGTATCGAGACGCGTTCGGGTGTGTTATCAGAAGAGGCCGAAGCAGTGAATCTCGGGTTTTTGCATCGCATGCGCACTGGCAAGCCCTGGTTGCGCTTGAAAATGGCCAGCAGCCTTGACGGTGGTACCGCTCTGACGAATGGCGAGAGCCAGTGGATAACGGGTCCAGAGGCTCGTCAGGACGTACAACATGGTCGCGCAGCTGCCTGTGCAATACTCACGGGTATAGGCACGGTTCTGGCCGATGACCCCGCCTTGAACGTACGACTGGATGGCGTCGAACGCCAACCCGATCGTGTGGTGCTGGATTCACAATTGCGCATGCCGATCACAGCCCGAATGTTGACCTTGCCGGGCAATACCTGGGTGTTGCATGGACCGGATGTGCCCACAGACCGGTTAAAAGCGCTGTCCAGCGCTGGTGCCAGGCCAGTCGCCATACCATTGAGTGATGATCAAAGTCTGGACATTTCAGCGGTGCTGGACTGGTTGGGCGCACAATCCTGGAACCTGATATGGGTCGAGTGCGGTGCTCGGCTGGCGGGTTCACTGGTGGGCGGTGGCTGGGTCAATGAGCTTTGGTTGTATCAAGCGCCCAGGCTGCTCGGTTCATCCGTACGGCCCTTGCTGGATTGGTCGATCTCGTCGCTGGCGGACGCCTTGTCACCAGAGGTGTTGGATGTCCGGCAGGTGGGCTCGGACATCCGTTGGCGCTTGCAACTGAAAACCGCTTGTTAAAGCGCTTGATCACTTGAATTTATAGTGCACCGCCCGCATTTCGGGCCCATTGTCAGGCAGGGACTCCGGCTGAGTATCCAGCTCAAGGAATCATACAGTATTCTCGGGTTGCTACGCAGAAGGCGTAGCGACTGAACCAACATGACCAACGAGGCCGCCTGTGGCATTAAACAATATTGCAGAGATCATTGAAGACATACGCCAGGGGAAGCCCGTCATTCTGATGGACGATGAAGATCGCGAAAACGAAGGTGATTTGATCGTAGCGGCAGAGAAGGTGACGCCTGAGATTGTCAACTTCATGGCATCCAAAGCCCGTGGCCTGATTTGTCTGACCCTGACCGGTGAACGCTGTGACTTTCTTGGTCTGGAACCCATGGTCAAAAAGGACAACGGTTCCGCCTACGGAACCCCCTTCACCAATTCTATTGAAGCGGCCGAGGGCGTGACGACGGGCATATCGGCCGCCGATCGCGCGCGTACCATCAAGGTCGCCGTTGATCCAGACAGCAAACCTTCTGACATCGTGCAGCCAGGCCATATCTTCCCTTTGCGTGCTCAACCGGGTGGCGTACTGAGTCGTGCAGGCCATACCGAAGCCGGTTGTGATCTGGCACGAATGGCTGGGCTGATTCCGGCCGCCGCCATCGTCGAAATCATGAAAGAAGATGGCAGCATGGCTCGCCGGCCCGATCTCGAAGTGTTTGCCGAAGAGCACGGGCTGAAAATCGGCACCATTGCCGATCTGATCCACTACCGCATTCTGAATGAACGGACCATTGAACGCGTCGACCATCGTAACCTCAGCACCCGAGAAGGGGATTTCGACGTTCATGTCTTCCGTGACAGCCTGGTTGGTGGCATGCACATGGCGTTGACCCTGGGTGGGCCTTTCCAGCCAGAGGAGCCGACCATGGTCAGGGTACACGTTGCCCAGACTTTGAGAGATTTGCTGGGCGTCAAACCGCCCAAGGGCCATGGCTGGACACTGGACGCGGCGATGAAGTGCGTAGCCGAGGAAGGACGTGGCTGTGTGGTCTTGCTGGATGTCCAGCAGACGCCGGATGTGATGACGGAAATGTCACTCTATCACGACGACAGCAGCCGCAAACGCAATCCCAACGTCGACAAGTACGGCACCTATACCACCATTGGTACCGGCTCCCAGATTTTGCGTGAACTGGGTATAGGCAAGATGCGCCTGCTCAGTTCACCAATGAAATTTGGTGGGATATCCGGTTTCGACCTTGAAGTGACCGAGTACATACCGGCCGACGCCGACTGAGCGTCTGTTGACCCGAATTACCTGTTAGAATAGGGCGACGAACCGCCCCCAAAAAGGACAGTTGCATGACTCAACCCATTTCCCAATTGAAAACCCTGGAAGGCGACTTCTCCGCCAATGAAGGCCAGTACGCCATCGTCGTTACCCGCTGGAACAGCTTTGTTGTCGAAAGCCTGCTGGAAGGCGCCGTCGATGCGCTGCGTCGCCATGGCATCAAGGACGATCAGATCACCATCGTGCGTATGCCAGGTGCCTATGAATTGCCACTGGTCTGCCAGAAACTGGCAGCGACTGACCGATACGATGCCATTGTTGCCCTGGGTGCTGTGATTCGTGGCAGTACGCCCCACTTTGACTATGTTGCTGGCGAAGCAGCTGGCGGTTTGGGGTCGGTTTCTCTGTCGGCTGATATCCCAGTGGTCTTTGGTGTTCTGACGGTCGACTCCATCGAACAGGCAATCGAACGAGCAGGGACCAAGGCAGGTAACAAGGGTGCAGAGTCGGCTCTGGTAGCGCTGGAAATGGTTAATCTGTTCAAGCAAATTGGGGCCTGATCATGAGTCAACGCCCAAACATGGCCGCCCGCCGCAAGGCACGCCGCCTCGCTCTTCAGGCGCTTTACCAGTGGCACATTACGTCCAACTCGGTCAGCCAGATCGAAGCCGAGTTCCTGACCGATAACGACATGAGCAAGGTTGACCAGGAGTATTTCTCCGAAGTTGTACGTGGCGTACCCGCAACCCGCTCCGAACTCGACGACCACATCGAGACCTTTACCGATCGCCCGGTAAAGGACATGACCCCGGTCGAACTGGCAATCCTGCGCATGGGTGCCTACGAACTGATTCACCGCATTGATGTTCCGTTCAAGGTCATCATCAACGAAGGGGTGGAACTGTCCAAGATCTTTGGCGCCAGTGAAGGGCACCGTTATGTGAATGGGGTGTTGGATAAGCTGGCGCAGCGGTTGCGGGTGACTGAGGTTGCGGCTGGGCGGAAAGCCAGGGAGTAGGGTAGGAAGGTTTTTTATAGTGCCCTGTCCCCCCTCACCCAACCCTCTCACCCTTAGGGGGTGAGGGGGGATTAAAAACCCCTCACGCCACCACATCCGCCAGATTTCCTTTACTCTCCAGCCAGATCTTCCTGTCCCCCGAACGTTTCTTTGCCAGCAACATGTCCATCAGTTCCTGGGTCTGGTCGTTGTCTTCAACGCGCAGTTGCACCAGTCGGCGGGTGTTGGGGTCCATGGTGGTTTCGCGCAGCTGCAGTGGGTTCATTTCACCCAGGCCCTTGAAGCGGGTGACCTGTACTTTGCCTTTTTTCTTCTCGGCTTTTATGCGATCGAGAATGCCATCGCGCTCTTCTTTATCCAGGGCGTAGAAGATTTCCTTGCCGATGTCGATGCGGTACAGCGGTGGCATGGCGACGTAGACGTGGCCTTCATCAACCAGTTTACGGAAGTGCTTGAGGAAGAGGGCACACAGCAGGGTGCAGATGTGTAGCCCATCCGAGTCGGCATCGGCGAGGATGCAGATCTTGCCATAACGCAAGCCTTCGAGGCTGTCGGTATCCGGGTCAACGCCCAGGGCGACGGCGATGTCGTGCACTTCCTGGCTGGCCAGCAACTCGTTGCTGTCGACTTCCCAGGTGTTCAGAATTTTGCCGCGCAGCGGCATGATTGCCTGAAAAATCCGATCGCGTGCCTGCTTGGCCGAACCGCCAGCGGAATCACCTTCCACCAGAAACAATTCACCACGGCTGACATCCGCACCCGAGCAATCGGCCAGCTTGCCGGGCAAGGCCGGCCCCTGAGTGACTCTCTTGCGTGCGACCTTCTTGGCCTGCTTCAAGCGAGTCTGGGCGTTGTTGATCGCCAGTTCGGCAATCTGCTCGGCCAGGTCTGTATGTTGATTCAGCCACAGACTGAACGAATCCTTGACCACCCCAGCGACAAAGGCAGAGGCCTGACGTGACGACAGGCGCTCTTTGGTCTGGCCAGAAAATTGTGGGTCGCGCATCTTGAAGGACAGCACATAGTGGCACTTGTCCCAGACATCTTCCGGGCTTAACTTGACGCCTCGAGGTAAGAGGTTCCGGTATTCACAAAAATCACGCAGGGCATCCAGCAGACCCTGGCGCAAACCGTTAACATGAGTACCACCCTGCACGGTTGGAATGAGGTTGACGTAACTTTCCTGCACCCCTTCGCCACCTTCCGGTAGCCACTGTACTGCCCAATCTACTGCTTCATCCTCACTGCTGAAACTGCCAGTAAAGGGTTCGGCGGGCAGAGGTGCATAAACACTGGTGGCGGAGTGCAAGTAGTCGCGCAAGCCATCTTCGTAATACCACTCGTCGGTTTCGTTTTTTTCTTCGTGGAAGAAGGTGATGCGCAAACCGGGGCACAGCACGGCCTTGGCGCGCAAAATGTGTCGCAGTCGGCTGACCAGAAACTTGCCGCTGTCAAAATAGCTGGTGTCTGGCAGGAACCGCACTGTGGTGCCGGTGTCCTTTTTCGCGCAGGTGCCAATCTCTTCCAGGTCGCTGGCTTTATCGCCATTGGCAAAACCCATACGGTAGATTTTGCCATCGCGTTTTACGGACACTTCCAGCAGCAATGACAGGGCGTTAACGACGGACACCCCGACCCCGTGCAAACCACCGGAGAACTGGTAATTTTTACCGGAAAATTTACCCCCGGCGTGAAGCCGAGTCAAAATCAGTTCAATACCGGGCACGCCATGTTCGGGGTGAATGTCCACGGGCATACCCCGTCCATTGTCGGCGACTGACAAGGAGCCGTCCTGGAACAATACGACCTCGATGCTGTTGGCGTAGCCACCAATGGCTTCGTCGACGGAGTTGTCGATGACTTCCTGGGCGAGGTGGTTGGGGCGTGTCGTATCGGTGTACATACCGGGGCGTTTGCGCACCGGATCAAGGCCGCTGAGGACTTCAATCGCATCAGCGGAATAGGAGCTCTGACTCATGTAAGCATTGCCTTTGTGAACAGGTCTAACAGTTGCCGCTAGCATACCTTGTCGGGGGTTGCTTTTCGACTGGAACCCGCGAAGGCTACCCGTGCGCGGACACAGACCACTGACAGAGCCTTCAGCCGAGCTATCAGTACCCTTTGACGGAGTAGTCGATTTCGAAGTCGATGCCTTCGATGCGGGTGAGGCCGGTTTCGATGCTGCCGTCGGCGCCGAGGTCGAGCCAGCGGTAGCCGGGGCCGGCTTCGTCTATGGCGAAGTCTCGGGTGCGTGGGGCGAACTGGACGCAGGTTGAGGGGGTGGAGATGTAGCGGATGCCATCGATGGTGGTATCGCTGTGTTGGTGGACATGGCCCCAGAGTACCAGACGGACATTCTTGTGGCGTTTGATGACGGCATCGAAGGCGTCTGAATTTTTTACGCCGATCTTGTCAATCCAGGTGCAGCCCATGGGTTTGGGGTGATGGTGGAGGGTTACCAGGGCGTGCTTGTCTGAGTGTTGTGTCAGCAGGCGGTCGAGCAGGGCGAGCTGGTCGTCGGCCAGTTCGCCATAGACTTTTTTGCGCACAGTCGAGTTGAGCAGAATGATGACCCAGTTATCCGTTGTGAACACAGGTCGGCCGACGGACTCTCGCCCGGTAAGAGCCTGTTGCATATGATCCGGGTTGTCGTGATTGCCTGATGTCCAGCGGATGGGCGCCTGAAAGCGGTCCATGCTGGTCAGAAATCGCTGATAAGCCTCTATAGAGCCATCTTGAGCAATGTCGCCCGTGGCTAGTATCAGGTCAATTTGTTTGCGCTCAGCCTCAACTCGCTCCAGCACCAGGTCGAGGCTGTACTGGGTATTCATACCCAGTAGGGTGCCTTCCTCGCTGGCATGCAGGTGGCTGTCGGTAATCTGAACCAGATGCAATGTTGGCTGTTTCAAAGCTACTTCCGCTTGGAGAACGGTTACAGCGTCATTTTTACACAAAGAATAGCCAAATTGTAAGCGTTTATGCTGATTTCGAGAGGTTGATCTCAGCTTTAGGGGTTTTATTGGTCAGATCGAGAAAAGAATGGGAAACAACCAGGGCGTCAAAGGCTTGGGACCCAGGCATGGCGTGTAATGCCGTGGCGTAGTAAATGCGCTAGCCATTCGCTCAAGTAGACGTTGGCTTGGGCTTTTTCGTCAATCTGGTACATTCGGTCATTGGGGTAGCGGTACACCCCCGATAGCTGCTTGCCCTGTGTCCAGGTGACCACCTCTGCCATGCGAGCATCATGGTATAGCCTTAACGTCAGGGCTACTTCGCGCATTGGGGGCGGCATTTCCGGGTTCACTTTGCTGATGTTCAGGGTGGTGGTGAACTTGAAGCGCTCCATAACCTCAATGAACACCTCTACCTCAGAACCGCTTGGGCTGGTCCAGTAAAATTCGTATCTCGGTGCTTCACAGTCACCCAGCAGCTTTTCGAGGCGCAGATAATTGGCCTCGTTCAGCGCATTCTGTTCTGCCAGATCCGGTATATAGCGCTTTGCCATCGTTACTTATTCACTCCAGAGCTTTCGCAGCTTGGCTTCATTGAGTTGCAGCCAGAGTAGAGAGATCAGGCTGGCGGCGTTGTTAATGGTGCCATCGGCGCACCAGGCGTAGGCCTGGGCGAGAGGCACTCTGTGTACACGAATGTCCTCGCCTTCGCTGTCGAGCCCGTGTATGCCGCCCGCCCCCACGCTGTCGACTTCACCGACATAGAGGAACACGCGTTCGTTGGTGCCACCGGGGGATGGCAGATACTCGGTAATGGGGTGCAGTCGGTTGATCTCAATGTCCGCTTCTTCGATGGCCTCACGATGGGCCACCTCCTCAGGCGCTTCGTCCTTGTCGATCAGGCCTGCGACGACCTCCAGCAACCAGGGATTGCTCTCTTTCAGGGCACCGACGCGAAACTGCTCAATCAGCACCACATGATTGGTCACCAGATCAACCGGCAAGACGCAGACCGCATCATGCCGATCCATTAGCTCGCGTTGGATGCTGATCTGGCCTCCCTTGAAGGTCTGGTGAGACACCGTCAGTCGGTCCATTCGATAGAAGCCCTCGTACAAAGGTTCTGTCTGGTCAATCTGGAACTGAAAGGCTCTGGTGTCTCTGGTCATCTGTTTCGTTCCTGCGGGTTCTGTTTCAGTATAACGGGCAATCTGCTTTCGGTCAGATTGTGGGCTGTAAAAGTGTCGAATCGATGACCCGATGACTTTTGGCGCTGGCCAGGTATTGAGCGGACGGCGTAAAGTGTGGATGTTATTGTGCCCTTTGCCTGTCAGGTGGGCATAATGCGTCCTGTTCTCATCAGCGGAAAAGAGTTCAATTACATGAAGGGTATCAAATTTATAACAACGATGGCGGCTACTTTGTTCAGTGCATCGGCCATGGCTCAGGTTTCCCTGTCGGAAGTCTATGAACAGGCGCTGGTGAATGACCCCACTTTGACGATTCAGCAGCTCAATAGTGATACAGCGTCTGCCCAGGTGCGAAGCGGTCGCAGTGAACTACTGCCGAGAGTTAATGCCAGCGCAAGCTATGAGGTGTCCGGAAGCTGCGCAGGTGCCTCTCTTCAATTTGCGCCGAATTTTGACGATTGCCAGTCAGTGGGCGCACGCATAACTGCGAGCCAGAATATTTTTGCTTTGGCTGCCATCGATGCCTATGAGGCGTTGAAATTGAATGCCAACAGGGCGGAAATAGAGACCGAAGCGGCTCGGCAGACCCTGATGGTGCGCGTGGCAGAAGCCTACGTTGATGTGTTGCGTGCGCAGGAAGCACGGGATTCCAGCGCCTCCCAGTTACGTGCGGTTGATCGACAGTTTCAACAGACAGAGCAGAGATACGAAGTCGGACTGGTGACGATCACCGACGTGTTGGACGCCCAGGCGACGCTGGATCAAACTCGGGTTGCCTTGATCCGAGCCGAGAGTCAGTACGACATTGCGCTACAGAATCTTTATGTTCTCACCGGGTCTGTACCCGAATCTGTTCTAGCCCTTAGCGCGGATTTCCCCATCGTCCTCCCCGAAGACAGCACAGTCGCGGAGTGGGTGGCTTTTGCGCTGGACAATCACCCCGATGTGCTAGCGGCGCAAAAAGGTCTTGAGTCTGGCGAGCGGGAATTGCAGGCGCGGCGTAACAACCGTCTACCGGTGGTCAGTGCCAATGCCAGTATCAACTATGGAGACGACCCGACCGACGGTCTGGACTTCGAAGACCGCGTCAGTAGTTCAATTTCCTTGTCCGTGTCGGTACCGCTTTATACCGGCGGAGCGACGCAGTCTCAGATTGTCACCACAGGCTTGCGCAATAACATTGCCGAGCAACAACTGGAACTGCTCAAGCGCAATATCAGAGTGCAGGTCACTAACCTGTATCGGGAAGTGCGGACATCGGTGCAAAACGTCTCGGCGCAACAGCAGGTCGTGCGTTCTCGCGAAAGCGCCCTGCAGGCCACCGAGGTGGGCTATGAAGTGGGTACGCGCAATATAGTGGAAGTTTTGAATGCCCAGCAGGCCCTCTTTGCGGCGCGTCAGGCTTATGCCAATGCCCGCTTCGATTACCTGTTGAACAATTTACGCCTCAAACAGGCTGCCGGTCAGTTGCGGCAAGCGGATCTCGATAACATCGATCGTTTTCTGGTTGCCAGTCAATGATACGGGTTCACCATCTGGCTCAGTCCCGGTCTCACCGCATCCTCTGGCTGCTGGAAGAGTTGGGGCTGGATTATGCCGTCGAGGTTTATGACCGGAACCCGCGAACCCTGCTGGCCCCGCCTGCCCTGAAAAAGCTGCACCCTCTGGGTAAATCACCCCTGGTTACGCTGGAAGATGGCACTCTGCTGGCGGAGTCTGGCGCCATACTGGAAAGCCTGGTGCATTTGCATCCGGAGCCGGCACTGGCGGTCGAGCCCGGAGAGGACGGCTGGCGCGACTATCTCTATTGGTTGCATTACGCCGAAGGCTCGCTGATGCCATTATTGGTGATGACGTTGGTGTTTCGGCGCATACCCAAGGGGCCCATGCCGTTTTTTATCCGGCCGGTGGCCAAGGCCATCAGTAAAAAAGTGATTCAGACCTACATACAGCCGCAACTGGATGATCATCTGATGCTGCTTGAAAGGTGGTTCAGCCAGAACAACTGGTGTGCCGGAAATCGCTTCAGTGCAGCCGACATCCAACTGGGCTACCCGATCGAGGCCTTGACCAGCCGTTCTTCCGGGCTGGAGAAGGCGCCCTCCTTGCTGGCCTATATGGAGCGGTTGCGGCAGCGGCCCGCTTACCAGGAGGCGGAACGCAAAGGCGGCCCGATTTCATTGTAGGATGAGACGTCGCGGCGCTTCAGTCGTCGCCGTTTTCCGCTTCAAAAACCGGTTTTACTTCTCGATCGGGCTGGACCATTTCATCGATCAGGCCCTCGCGTATGGCTTTGTAGGAAATGCGCATCGACTCCAGATCAAAGCAGTGGAATACCCGATGCAGGATAATGTAGCCGGCGGCGAACACCGCGATGCGTCTCGGGCTTAGCTCGAGCAATTGCGACAATTGACGCTGGCTTTCGGCCTGGGTGAGCACCGGGTAGAGGCGATCAAGTTGGGTCCGTTCTATACGGCCATCTGTGCTGATGCCCAGGTTCGACAACGCCCAACTGACGGCCTTGATGGAGCCGGAGGAACCCATAACGTCCTGCCATTGATGGCCCGAAAACCGATCACGGATGGTCGCAAGTTCGGCATCGACATATTGCTGGCAGCCATTGAGGTGATCCTCGGTCAGGCGATCATGGCTCATGAATTGGGTGGTCAGTGTCACACAGCCAATGTCCAGGCTGGCGAC
Organism: Saccharospirillum sp.; assembly: GCA_022565595.1. Classification (GTDB taxonomy): domain Bacteria; phylum Pseudomonadota; class Gammaproteobacteria; order Pseudomonadales; family Natronospirillaceae; genus Saccharospirillum. Next base: position 59,796 of record JAIUML010000019.1, read on the forward strand.
GGCACTGGGCTGCCGCCCCTGACCGACAATGATCTCGGTACTGCCACCACCGATATCGAGGACAAAGCGGCTCTGATTGGGGTTCTGGCCATTGGAGGCGCCTCGGTAGATGTAACGGGCTTCGTCGTCGCCGCTAAGAATGCGAATGGGGTGGCCCAGGGTCGCCTCGGCACTCTTCAGAAAGGCTCTGTCGCCTACAAGTCGACGAAAGGCACTGGTGCCTACGGCGATCACAGTGGCGTTGGGCACTCGCTTCAAGGCGTTGTTGAAGTGGGCAAGGCAGCGCAAGGCGCGCACCCGAGTTTCTCTGTTCAGCCTCCCGGTACGCGCGTCGACGCCTGCCGCCAGACGCACCAGCTCTCGCCGGCAGTCGACGGACTGCAACTCCTGGCCAACGTCCTTCATGATGACCAGATGAAAACTGTTGGCGCCTAGATCAATGGCGGCATAAACGGGTGGTGCACTCATGGGTTAAGACAACTTGTTATTATCAATGGGAATATAGCCTTTCTGACGTTAAATGAACACCAGGTAAGGGCGAGGGCGGGTGCAATCCTGTTGTTCACTTGCGTCCGGCAACGAGCATGGCAACAATGGCGCATCAAACGACCGGGGATCAGATTTTCCATGAGCATACCTTTGACCATCGAAGACTACAGGCGTCTTGCGCAGCGCAAGGTACCGCGCATGTTCTATCAGTATGCGGATTCAGGTTCCTGGACAGAAAGTACTTACAGAGCCAATGAAGACGACTTCAAGAAATTGCTGTTCAGGCAGCGCGTCGCCGTGAACATCAGTGAACGCTCACTGTCCACGACCATGATTGGACAAGAGGTCGCCATGCCGGTGGCTCTGGCGCCAACCGGCTTGACAGGGATGCAACATGCCGATGGTGAAATCCTGGCTGCCAGAGCTGCTGAAGAAGCCGGTGTGCCTTTCACCTTGTCGACCATGAGTATCTGTTCCATTGAAGATCTCGCGGCGAACACCAGCCGGCCATTCTGGTTTCAACTTTACGTCATGCGTGATCGGAGCTTTATTGAAGGTCTGATTGATCGCGCCAAAGCGGCCGGTTGCAGTGCTCTGGTCGTTACCCTCGATTTGCAGATTCTGGGGCAACGCCACAATGATGTGCGCAATGGTCTGAGCACGCCACCCAAATTCAACTTCAACAGTCTCGTGCAAATCGCAACTCGGCCGAGCTGGGCGATGCGCATGCTAGGAACTCGCCGCAGAGGTTTTGGCAACGTCATAGGGCATGCCAAAGGGGTCTCGGATTTGAGTTCGCTGTCAGCATGGTCGGCCGAGCAACTGGACCCGACACTGACATGGGACGACATTGCCTGGATCAAGGAGCGCTGGGGTGGCCCACTGATACTGAAAGGCATCATGGACGCCGAGGATGCGCGCCAGGCCGCCAGAACCGGAGCAGATGCCATCATCGTCTCCAACCATGGAGGTCGCCAACTCGATGGCGCTCCTTCTTCCATTTCTGTGCTGTCGTCGATCATCGAAGCCGTTGGCCGAGACATCGAAGTCCATCTCGATGGCGGTATCCGCTCCGGCCAGGATGTGCTCAAGGCCATTGCTTTGGGTGCCAGAGGCACCTATATTGGCCGCCCCTTTCTTTACGGCCTGGGTGCTCGGGGTCAGGCCGGAGTGCGCCACGTGCTGCGCATCATCGAAAACGAATTGGATGTCAGTATGGCCTTGTGCGGTGAGCGTCAACTGAGTGAGGTTGGTCGTCATAATTTGACCAACCCGGATGTTTTTCAGAATTGAGGAGTCTTTGTTATGGCCTTGTTGCCTGCAGTGGAACTGGAAACCGGACCCAACCCGGAAGCGACCGTTATCTGGTTGCATGGCCTGGGTGCCGACGGTCACGACTTTGAACCCATAGTGCCCGAATTGCAGTTGCCTACGTCATTACCGGTGCGGTTTATTTTCCCTCACGCCCCGCAGATTCCCGTCACCATCAATGGCGGTTATGTCATGCCTGCCTGGTACGATATCCTGGAAATGAGCATTGATCGCAGTGTCGATACTCGGCAATTGCTGGCCTCAGCCGATGCCGTCGATGCCTTCATTGCCCGCGAACGTGAACGCGGCATTGCCAGTGAGCGCATCATCATCGCTGGCTTTTCACAGGGTGGGGCGGTGGCCTACGAATGCGCGCTGCGTCACCCGGAACCACTGGGTGGCCTGATGGCGTTGTCGACCTACTTTGCTACAGAAAGCAGCGTCGAGACCCATGCAGCCAATCAGCAACTGCCAATTCTGATTTGCCATGGCAAGTTTGACGCTGTGGTGCCGGAGGTATTGGGGCAGCGTGCGCTGAGTGAGCTCAAACGCCGTGGTTATGAACCAAGCTACCATTCATATGGCATGGAACACAGTGTGCACCCGGAAGAAATCCGGGATATTTCCGCCTGGCTGCAGGCCCGCTTGCGTCGGGCCTGAGGTACACCTTTATTTCAAACGGAAAAAGGACACCGACTTGAGCAACTCCTGACTGAGTTGCTTGAGTGATTCGGTCGATCCAAGCGAAACTCGTGCTCTCTGAGTGCTCTCTTCGGTGATGTGATTGACCTCATTCACCGTTTCCGTGATGTTGCCGAAGGTCGCATTCTGCTCTTCCGCTGCGGCAGAGGTCTGCAGCGTCCAGTCCTTGATTTGTTCCACCGCGTCGACAAAGCGACCAATGGCGGCGCCTGCTTCACTGACGGTTTCCACGCTGGCGACCGAGCGCTCATGACTGTTGCCAATGACGCCTACTGCAGAGCGTGTCCCCTGGCGCAATTCTTCAAGGGTTTGCTGAATTTCTTCAGTGGATTGCTGAGTGCGATGCGCCAACTTGCGCACCTCGTCGGCTACCACAGCAAAGCCCCGACCCTGTTCGCCGGCTCGCGCAGCTTCTATAGCGGCGTTAAGTGCCAGCAGATTGGTTTGCTCGGCGATGGCTTGAATGGACGTGATGATGGTGGTGATGTTTTCAGCCTGACCATCCAGTTTTTCGATAACGGAAACCGATTGCTCGATTTCTGTGGCCAGAGTCTCGATCGCCTCAATGGATTTTCCGACCGTGCCTTGCCCCTGGTTTGCCGCTTCGTTGGCCTGTTCTGCCACCATCATTGATTGGGAGGCGGCTTCAGATACCTGTGAGGCGGCGGTTTGCATTTCCTGTATGGCGTGTGCCAATTGCGCCATCTTGTCCTGTTGCGACTCGGCATCGCGCAAGCGCGCCTCGGTATCGACCATAATCTCGCCGGCCGACTGACTGAGGTGTTCGGACAGATCGAGAACGGAGCCGACGATGTCAGACAGCTTGGCATTCATTTGCGCAACCGCCAGTTTCACCTCGTCGACCTCATCACCATCTTCGCGGGTATCGATGACGCCGGTCAAGTCGCCGCTTGCCAGGTTCTGGGTTACCGTCACTATGGATCTGAGGTCGCGCTTGAGTTTGCGCAGCACCACTATTGCCACCAGGATGGCGATCAGGATGAGGATGCTCAGGCCGACAATCAGTAGTTGAACCGTTTCCTGCTGAGATTGGATCAGGTTTTCCGCACGAGCACTAACAAGAACGCCGTATTGTTCGTTCAGTCGACTAATCTGGGCCTCTACAGGCTCCAACGCTGCTTCCAGGGCGGCTTCGAAAGCATTTCTCTCACCGAAACTGGCTCGGTTCAGCCAGCCGGTTCCGGCTTCATCAAAACGATCACGTAATTCCGAGAAGTCTGCGGACAGGTCGCTGATCAGATCGTTCAGTGATTCACCGGTCCGACCCAACATAACGGCATCCCAACTCGCGACCAGGCCACTGTCCAGGCGCTGAATGGTGTCCAGCAAACGCGCTTCGCCAGCCATGGCCTGGTCGAGAACGGTTTCCAGATCTGGCCGGTCGACACCGCCAGCGAAAAACTGGCGACCCACGCCTGGTGCTTGTTCATAAAGTCGAGTCAGAGCGGTCCATTCCGCTCCCAGGTCGTTATTGAATTGGCGTAGCTGGACATCCTGTTGGCTATTGATGATGACCCTGTTGAAACTCGTGATAAACACCAGCGCCAAAGCCAGGAGTGCGAGAATTAGCGCCGAGACGAGGACACTGATTTTCAGAGTGACGGACATTCTTTTCATTGCGACTGCCTACTGAGGGAACAGCTTTAGGTGAAAGTATAGTGGGGCTATCGACCAAAGTATGAGTTTCTTTATTGGGCAGGGCCAATTCAGTTTGATAAAGCAGGATTTATGCCGAGACACGGCAGCCGTATTATGAGGAAGAGGAAGAGCGAGGAGGGCGCACCCGAATGGTGCGCCCGGTCAGACTTCAGCGGCTGTAACGCAATAGGGTGGGTTCAGCGTCGAAGTAGTAGAGGCAGTAAAAGCCGGAATCATGCTCACCTACAAGGTGACACAGATAGGTTTCGGCCTCAAAGGTTTCCCAGTCGTCGCTGCAACTGTCGCGCATGCGCTCACTGGTGGCTTCCTGAGTCATGGTCAAGCCACTCTGGCTCCAGCTATAGTCGAGCTGGTAGAGGTCGCATTGACCAGTAGCGTCGGGCTCACTGTACTGGCCGGTGCCATCGTCGTTCAGTGTTTCCGTGCCACTGGTGGTCCAGCCACAGTCATGGCCCAAGCTGGCTACCTGAAAACGACCGCTCAACTCAGGCTGCATGGCGCTCATGCGTTCGACTTGAACGTCCACATGGCCTTCCCAGCCTTTGTCGTTATAGGTATCGCTGTAAGTAAACTGCATTGGCAGTTGAGCAAACTGCAAGGCCAGCAAATAGGCCTGATCACAACTGCCCAGTTCATCCGCAAACATCAAGGGGTTATTGGGCATTTCTGGAACAGCCTCGAGCACGTCCAACAGGGTTTCACCGGTTTTCTGGTAGTTCAACGACAGGGCCGTGATGCCATTGGTGTTCAGCGCTTCGTCAGCCAATTGATTGGCGGCCTGTTCACCCTCTGCCCCGGAATAAACGACCAGATGCTTGCCTTTGATCGCCGCAAATAGCGCCACCGGTACACCCGGTACAGGCAAGTTGACTGCGTCGCCATTGGTCGGAATACGAACGCCGGCCATGCCTGGGATACTGGCAGTAATGACTGGTGCCAACATCTGCGGGTTTTCTGCACTGAGGCTCACCAGCATGGAGGGTGTGACACCCATGGGTGCTTCGGAGTCAGCAACCAGCGAATAGATGGCCATGCCGACGCCTTTCACGCCCTGAGCCATGCCACTGACCATACCAATCATGGCCGGGTTGAAGGCCTGCGCCTGTTGTTGCATCTCGATCAGTTGCTCGCATTCGAAGTCGGCCTGAACGAACAGAGTCCAGAGTTCGGTTGCCACGGGTGCCAATGCGTCGACATTCAAACCCAGGGCAAACGCAAAGAGTTTGTCGGACGCCTCAAGGCTGTAGTCTGGCAAGGATCCGGGTAAACGGCTCAGCGAGGTCGTCACCTGGGTGTTGGTCAACTCCCAGATAAAACGGACGCTTTGGCTCAGGGCATTTGACGTGACGTCGAAGGCATCGGAGCCGAACACCAGGCGTGGCGACTGACGGGTCAACTCAAGCCACTCTGCACGACAACTGGCGTTCAGAGATTGGTCCATCTCCTCGAACATCTCGGGCACAAGGCGCTGCAGGTCCTGCCCCAGTCGAGTAGCATCACCCGATAGCAAGCCTTCTGCGATACCGCTGAAGCTCAGGTAACCGCGCATCTGGTCGTTGAAATCGTACTGGTTGCCCAGGCTGTTCCAGGTATCGGCGCTGGCCATTGAGTTCGGCATTTCTGCAAGACCAAAGCGTTGTTCGCGCTGTGTTTCCTGTTCACCTTCAATCAGGAAGCTGATGGTCAGAACATCCTGATGAACCAGGACCGCCAATTCAACCTGGAAGTCGTCATGTGATTCTGTCAGCGGCCAGACACGAAGGGTGGTACCGGCCAGTTCAAGCTCACTGTGGTCCGCGCCGGTTTCAGCAGAGGCCTCATCCAGTAATGCCAGCAGGGCTTCGCTGTCTTCCAGGGTCATGCGCAGAACCGGGACTGCACCGTCCATGTAGGCGACGCTGTCAATTGACCGACCTAATCCATAGCGTTCATAGAGGGCATCATAGCCGCCGGTGGCGGTGGCCATATAGTCGCTGAGCAACCAGAACATCATGGCCAGGGAGGGGTTGTCTGCTTCGCCATCGAGCAGAATGGCCAGCTCTTCAAGGTCTGCCTCGCTGGTACCGGGCACCCAGTCATTGAAAAAGTCGGCTGCATCGGCATCCGTACTGCCACCAACGAAGAAAACGGTATCGGCCGGCACGGAGGCCAGCAGGCCTTCCAAAGAAGGACCATCATTACTACCGAACAGACCAAAGGGGTTAAAGGCTAGCGCTGAGGAGGACGCTCCAAGCAGTAAAGCCAGAAGCAGCGCCAGACGCTGACTCATTCCTTTCATTGCACACTCCATAACAGGTTGAGGTTTAAAGACCCTTGATTTGAAAAAGGCCAATTCCGGACTCATTGTATCAGGCAGTCATTATTCTGACAGCATTTCAGGGTCATTCTCGGGGGAAAACCTTATGTGGGATCAACGCTACAGCAGTGAGCACTATGTGTACGGTACGGAACCGAACGATTTTCTGCGAGAGCAGTCCGGGTTATTGGCAAAGGGTGGTCGGGTACTGTGTCTGGCAGAGGGCGAGGGGCGCAATGCGGTCTTTCTGGCCGCGCTAGGAATGGAGGTCACAGCTGTGGATGCCTCTGAAGTCGGGCTAGCCAAGGCCCGCCGACTGGCCGACGAAAAAGGGGTACACATTCATACCGAGCAGGTCGATCTTGCTGACTACGATCCTGGTCACGAACGGTGGGACGCAGTCGTATCCATCTTCTGCCACTTGCCCTCTGTCGTGCGCCAACGACTTCACCAACAGCTTGTCAATGCATTGAAGCCAGGGGGCTTGCTGATACTTGAAGCCTATCGCCCGGAACAGCTGGACTACAAAACGGGCGGCCCGAGCAGCGCGGAGATGATGATGACCGAGGCTACCTTGAAAGCGGAGCTGGATGGGTTGCATTTTGATTTGCTCGAATCGACGGTGCGACCAGTGATTGAAGGCACAGGCCATACCGGCCAGGGCGCTGTGGTGCGGTTGCTTGCCTTGAAAGCCTGAAGACTGGCTGAGGTTTTATTGACCGCTGTCATGGTTTTTTCATGGAGTCTTGCCAAACTGTTTGCAGGTAACATTCAGGCGATTCAGTGTTTTTTTCGCAAAATCAGCGAGTTACCTGTAACGAACCATTTTAGTGCGCAAGCCCGCTTGTGGTGCGGCCTGGAACAGGGTTTTCCTGCCTCCAAAAAGTGCTTTACATACGGTTTCGCTTCGCTAAAGTGAGGGGTGTTAAAGATTTTCGTAATACTTATAAGCAAGACCAGCAAGACTCTGGCAGAACAGCCTGAATGCAGCCTTGTTCTCCGGAAAGTGCAAGAACGGATAATCGGTTCCCTGCAAGGTTGCGCGTAAGTAGTCGTTGTCTTTACCCGGCGACTTTGGCCATGTTATTGGGGCCGCTGACGCCACCCCATTAATAACGCATCCTGCTCAGGAGAGAGACATGTCCGTACAGACCGGAAAAGTGAAGTGGTTTAACGAGACCAAGGGTTTTGGCTTTATTGAAGTGGAAGGTGGCAAAGATGTCTTTGTTCACTTCAGCGCCATCAAAGGTGACGGCTTCCGCACTCTGGCCGAAGGCCAGGCGGTTCAGTTCACTATAACCGACGGCCAGAAAGGCCCTCAGGCGTCTGATGTTGAATTGCTTTGAGTGATGGCTTTTCAAGACCCCTCACCCAACCCTCTCCCTCTGGGAGAGTGTTAGGGTGAGGTATCTCACCCCTCCCGACTACTGATCGGCCGAATCGCCTTCGTTGCACTGACGCCCTTGCCATCTTCTTCCAGCGCCAGCAATTTCTCAATCCAGCTTTCCAGCCGCAACAAAGCACCCTGTTGATGCTGAAAGAACAGGTAAGCTCGTTGCCCATAGGTATCGCGCAGATCCTGGGACTTCAGCAAGCCGTTCAAGCGTTTGACCAGTTCTGCATTGGTGTCGACCACAACCACAGCCTGCTCGCCCTTCATGGCATCGAAGATGGACTGGAAATTGAAGAAACTGGGGCCGGTCAGAACGGGTTTGGCCAGCGCAGCAGGCTCGATCGGGTTGTGACCGCCCCCCTTGTTGAAGCTGTTGCCGATAACGGCTGCGTGGGCGGCGCCGTAGAACAGCATCAGTTCACCCAGGGTGTCGCCAAGGAAAACCGCGTCAGTCTTGCGTGGACGGTGGGTGCGGCTGCGACGGCTGTAGCGCCAGCGCTCCCGGTCAAGCAATTCTGCCACGGCATTGAATCGATCGGGGTGGCGAGGTACAAGGATCAGTAAAGCTTCGGGCAGGGTCTTGCGCAGCTCCCTATGGGCAGCCAGCAAGGTTTCTTCTTCACCCGGGTGGGTGCTGGCTGCTACCCAGACCGGGCGGCCATGAAGCTGACGCCGGTATTGCTCAATCTGCGAGTGCAGTTCTGGTGTCAGTTTCAGATCAAACTTGATTGAACCGGTGATTTCGAGACGTGAATCATCGACACCCAGAGTTCGGAACCGTTCGGCGTCAGGAGGATGTTGAGCGGCGATACCAGACAAGGTGTGTAACATGGGCTGAATCAGCCACTTCAGCTTGCGATAGCCTTCGGCCGAGCGCTTCGACAGGCGGGCATTGGCGAGCAGAACCGGGACCTGCTCTTGCTGGCAGGCATTGATCAGGTTGGGCCACAACTCGGTTTCCATGATCACCAGGCCACGAGGCTTGAGCCTCCTTACCAGACGTTTTTGGACATGAGGCAGGTCCCATGGCAGGTAGGCATGGTAAACAGTGTCGCCAAACTGGGCTCGCACCGTTTCCGAGCCGGTTGGTGTCATGGTGGTGATCAGCAGCGGAATATCGGGGTGGTGCTTGATCCAGCTTTCAACCAGAGGCCTTGCGGCGATGGTTTCGCCAACGCTAACGGAGTGGATCCACAACATCTGTTGCGGCATTTCTGGCCAGTGGCCCAGTCGTTCACCCAGGCGCTGACGATAAGCGCTCAGCCGAAAACCCTTCAACCAGAGGCGGACCATCAGTAAAGGGGTCAGCAGGTAGAGCAGTAACGAATAGCCAAAACGTGCCAGGCCGCTCATGTTAGCCACTCGGAAAGAATGTCGTTCAAGTATAGAAAACCCCGGGCGGTTGTGCGTAATCTTTGTTGATCTATTTCGAGTAAACCCTGGTCGACCAGGCTCTTCAGCTTGTCTTCGATACCGGACAGGGGCAGACCTGTGGCCTGGGCAAAATGCTCAACGGGCATGCCTTCGATCAGTCGCAGGGTGTTGATAAAGTAATCGAAGGGCCGATCGACTTCGGCTACGTCTTCTTCGTGGCGCACCAGCAAGCGGTCAGTATTCAGGTAATCCCTGGGCAGGCGTGTTTTTCGCGTTCTGACCAGACGATTCTGATCCACCAAAGTGATTTTGCCATGTGCACCAGGTCCCAGGCCGAGGTAGTCGCCGTACCCCCAGTAATTCAAGTTATGGCGGCAGGCTTCACCGGGCCGGGCATAGGCCGATACTTCGTACTGCTGGTAACCTGCCTGTTGCAGGCGGGCCTGGCCGGATTCGGCAATAGCCCATAGCGCCTCGTCTTCGGGCAGGGCAGGCGGACTTCGGTAGAAAGCGGTATTGGGCTCAATGGTGAGCTGATACCAACTGATGTGCTCCGGTGTCAGCTCGATCGCATGGTCGAGATCGGCCAGCGCTTCATTTTGCGTTTGGTCAGGCAGGCCGTGCATCAGGTCCAGGTTGATGCGTTCAAAGCCGGCTGCTCGGGCCGCGTTCATTGCCAACTGCGCCTGGTGCGCCGTATGGATGCGGCCGAGGCGCTTAAGCTGGGCTTCATGAAAGCTTTGTACGCCTATCGACAGCCTATTGACGCCCGCCTTCCTGTACCCTCGGAAGCGGCTTTCATCGAGTGTTCCCGGGTTGGCTTCCAGGGTGATCTCAGCCTGGTCGCTGAAGCCGATACGTTGCTCAAGGCGGTTGAGTATGGCAGCGATGGCGCCATCGGTCAGCAGGCTGGGCGTACCGCCGCCAAAGAACAGACTGTCGATGCGTCGCCCCTGGGCCAGAGGAAGGTCCTGATCAAGGTCTTCGAACAGTCTTGCCAGATAGGCGGCTTCCGGGATCTTGTCTGGATCCGCGGCATGGGAATTGAAGTCGCAATAGGGGCATTTGCGCACGCACCAGGGAACGTGCACATAGACCGCCAGGCTGGGCAGTTTCATCAGGTCAACAAAGCGTGCAATTGCGGCAACAATGCCGCTATGGCCTGACCACGATGAGACAACCGGTTCTTCACCTCAGCATCGAGCTCAGCGGCTGTGCAGCCCTGCTCCGGCACGTAAAAAACAGGATCATAACCAAAGCCGCCCTGGCCAACGGGTGCATCCAGTATTTCGCCTTCCCAGGCGCGCTGAACAATCAAGGGGCTGGGGTCTGTCGCGTGGCGCATGAAGGCCAGTACGCATTGAAAGCGAGCGGTGCGCGCTGCGTCCGGTTTCTCGGCCAATTCGCGTAATACCTGGTCGATGTTGGCCTTGTCACCGCCTTCACCGCCTTTCATGGCTGAATAGCGGGCACTGTAGATACCCGGTGCGCCGTTCAGAGCGTCGATTTCGATGCCGGAATCATCCGCCAGCGCCGGTAAACCCGTGTGGGCAGCGGCGTGCCGTGCCTTGAGAATGGCGTTTTCGATAAAACTCAAGCCGGTTTCGTCTGCATCTTCGACGTCAAAGTCACCCTGGGCTTGTACCTCGATGCCCAGCGGGCTGAGCAAGCGGTTGAATTCACGCAACTTGCCGGCGTTGCCAGAGGCCAATACCCAGTTGGTCATCGGTCTTCTCTCCACAGTTCCTGAGTGAAGGTGGTATTGAAAGGACGCTGTCCCTCAATCTCTACGGTGACGTCGAAACGCAAAACGTCACGATGACTGAAACGCAGCGTGCCCAGGTGGTAGATGGCCGGTTGCTCACGAATGATGCGCAACTCTACAGGGTTGGTCTGACCCAGTAGGTTGCGGGTTTGTAATTGCACTCTGGCTTCTATGGGCATGGCTACCCCATCGGGCTGTTTCTCGAGTACCGACAGGTTGACCACGGCCAATTGGGCCGATCGCGAGATGCCATGGCGGGCGGCGATATCGGGTTGCAGCATGGTGCTGTTGAAGACGATGTAGTGCAGTTCATAGTTGCCGAAGTCCACTTTCTGTTCGGCCTGAGCAATAAACACTATACAGCTGAGTAAAGTGGCGGCGAAAAGTCGTTTAAGCATGGATCACCTGGTCATGTGGTAAAGCGCGATTTCACCCAGAAAGTTGGGCAACATCTGAATGCGCCAATTGCTCTTGTGATTACGGTCAACGACCGTCCGTGTCAGTATTTTAATGCCTCGCTCACGGCAAAGCACTTCAAAGTCCCGAAAAGTAAAGAAGTGGATGTTCGGAGTTTCGTACCAGGTGTAAGGCAGGTTTTCCGAAACCGGCATGCGGCCATGGATACTGAGATAGGAGCGCACCGTCCAGTGTCCGAAGTTGGGGAAGGTCACCACAGCCTCACGGCCGATGCGCAACATCGCCTCAACTATGGCATCCGGTTTGCGCGTCTGCTGCAGCGATTGGGTCATGATGACGGTGTCGAAACTCTGGTCGTCGATGTCGTCAAGGCCGTCGTTCAGGTCCCGATGAACGACATCGACACCTTTACGAACGCATTCAAGAATATTTTGAGTATCAATTTCCAGTCCGTAACCGGTCACCGCCTTGTGTTGGCGTAACTGGTCCAACAGGCTGCCATCGCCACAGCCCAGATCGAGCACATGGCTGCCCGGTTTGATCCATTGGCTGATGTATTCCAGGTCTGGTCGCATCAGTGCTTCCCTCCCGCAGTCAGAGAGGCCAGAAAACCACCTATCAGTCTGACGTATTCATCAATCGGAAACAGGAAGGCATCGTGCCCCTGAGGTGCATCGATCTCGAGGTAACTGACGGCCTTGCGAGCCCGCATCAATGCCTTGACGATTTCCTCACTGCGCTCTGGCGCAAAACGCCAATCGGTGCTGAAGGATGACACCAGGAAACGACAGCGGGCCTGTGCCAGGCAGGCGGCCAGGTCGCCGTCGAAATCTCTCGCCGGGTCGAAGTAATCCAGCGCCTTGGTCATTAACAGATAGGTATTGGCATCAAAGTGGTCGGAAAAATTCTCGCCCTGGTAGCGCAGGTAACTTTCCACTTCGAAGTCCGCGTCAAAATTGAAATTGAGCTTGCCGGTGCGCAGGTCACGACCAAACTTCTCGCGCATACTGCCGTCAGAAAGGTAGGTAATGTGACCGAGCATGCGCGCCAGCATCAGCCCGCGTCGGGGTTTGGTGTTGTGCTCGTAATAATGCCCTTCGTGAAAGTCCGGGTCACTGACAATGGCCTGGCGTGCTACTTCATTGAAGGCAATGTTCTGGGCGCTCAGCTTGGGTGCCGCTGCTATGACTGCGCAGCCACGCAAACGCTCCGGGTAATCAATGGACCAGCGCAACGCCTGCATACCGCCGAGGCTGCCGCCGACAACGGCCAGCCATTGCTCGATGCCGAGCCGGTCGGCCAGGCGTGCCTGGCTTTTTACCCAGTCACGCACAGCCATAATGGGAAAGTCCGGCCCATAGCGACGGCCGGTTGCTGGGTCCAGGCTGGTAGGACCGGTCGACCCATGGCAGCCGCCCAGGTTATTGATCGAGACGACGAAGTACTTGTTGGTGTCGATTGCTTTGCCGGGTCCGATGCAGGCATCCCACCAGCCTGGCTTGCGGTCTTCCATGCTGAGGTAACCGGCCGCATGGTGATTGCCGCTGAGCGCATGACAAATCAGAATGGCATTGGAGCGCCCTGCATTGAGGGTGCCATAGGTCTCGTAGACCAACTGGTATTCTGCCAGGCTGCGACCACTGCGTAAGGGCAGTGCTTCATCAAACTGTGCGATTTGCGGGCTGACCAGGCCAACGTTGTCGGCCGGGATTTCAATGGGCATCAGGCTGAATCCTTAAATACCGACCACCGGGCTGATGCCTCGGTACCCATACATCAGGGCTTGCTGGAAGCCGGTGCCAGGCAGAATCAAACCCCTGAGGATAAAGTCGCGCAGAATGATCAGCACCAGAAAAGCAACAATGTAGGAAAGGTCCAGCATGCCAATTTGCAGATTCAACTTGCGGAAAGGACCCACGAATGGCTCCACCATCTGCCCAAGAAAGGTGAGCAATGGGTTCGGTGTGCCGCCGCCTGCGCCCATGGTCAGCCAGCTACCGACAGCCACAATGATCATGCTCCACTGCAGAACCGTCAGAATGATGCCGGCGACGGCGATCAACGACCAGACCACCAACTGACCCAGGTTGGCAACAGGATTACTGCCCAGGATAAAAGAAATCAGGAAGGCCAATACCAATTGTGCTGCAAAAATGCACACCAGTGACGCCAGATCCAGGCCGGCCAGGCTGGGTACAAAACGACGTACGGGCATCAGCACCGGGCTGGTAATTTTCAGAACGGTTTGTGCCAATGGATTGGCAACATCGGCACGAGCGATCTGGGCCAGAAAACGGGCGACCAGAGCAATGATCAGAATACCAAAAGCGGTCTTGAGCAACAGTATCGCAAGTTCACCCAGCATCCGGGGGGCTCCTCAATCGTGTTCATAGGGTAGGTGGTGTGTGCAGCGCAGCATAACTGAAAGCGCCGAATACGACCATGGTTCGACGTTATTGATCCAGCTCTTTCGAAAGCTCAACAGATCGTCTGGAGCAGGCATTCATTGCATCCTCAACCAGAGCGTCCAGGCCCCCCTCATCGAAGCGGAGTATGGCTTGCTCAGTGGTGCCCTTGGGTGACATCACGCGCCGCTTCAACTCGGCCGGGTTTTCGCCGGTTTGTTGCACCATTTTTGCCGCACCCAAACAGGTTTGTACGATCAACTGCAAGGCCTGGTCTTCACTCAGGCCCTGGTTTTGTGCCGCCTTGCTCATCGCTTCCATAAATCGGAAGAAGTAGGCTGGGGCACTGCCACCGGCGGCCGTCACTGCGTGCAGGTCGGCTTCCTGATCCACCCAGACGGTCACGCCGATGGCCTTGAAAATGTCATCGATGCTGCTGCGCATGCTCTGTGACACCCGATCATTGGCGTACAGCCCGGTCGCGCCGGTCTGAACCAGGGCAGGGGTGTTCGGCATGGTGCGGATAATGGCGGTGTTGCCGCCGAGCCAGCGGTCAATGCTCTCGGCAGAGACTCCAGCAGCGACGCTGACGATCAGCGGTTGGTGCTGTTGTACCGCAGTGGCCAGGGGCTCAATCACGCTTTTTAAAATCTGGGGTTTCACCGCCAATGTGATCACGTCACACTTTGGCAACAGGGCTCCTGCCTGATCAGTGGTATTCACGCCACCTTGGGCGAGGGAGGTCAACTGATTGGCATTGGGGTCACACACCCAGATGCGTTCAGCCGGGTAACCACTGGCAAGCATGCCATTGATAATGGCGGTGGCCATGTTGCCGCCGCCGATAAAACCGATAGTGGGGTGTTGCATGCCTGACTCCTGATGCTGGTTCGGGTTCAATTGGGTGGTGCAGGGCGAGCACCAAAGATGGCACTACCCACGCGCACATGGGTCGCCCCACAGGCGATGGCCATTTCGAAGTCGGCACTCATACCCATGGAAATGGCGCTACACCCGGGATGATCAGAAGTAAGGGTATCACTGAGCGATTTCAATTGCAGAAACTGCCGACGCAGTTCATCTTCGCTCAAATCCAATGCCGGAATCGCCATGATTCCGCGCACTTCAAGACCAGGTAGCTCAGCCATGGCACCGACCAGTTCGGCCACTTCTGCCACCGGAACCCCGGCCTTGGCCGGATCGTCACTGATATTGACCTGCACCAGCACCTTCAAAGGCGCCATTTCCTCTGGGCGCTGTTCACTGAGCCGCCGGGCAATCTTCAACCGGTCCACACTGTGCACCCAGTCAAAATGCTCGGCAATCTGCCGAGTCTTGTTGCTCTGAATTGGCCCAATAAAGTGCCAAACAGGCACAGACCCCTGCCACTGGCCGATTTTATCCACCGCTTCCTGCACATAATTCTCACCCAGGTCATTCAAACCGGCAGCCACTGCCACTTGCAGATCCGCCAACGGCTTGGTCTTGCTCACCCCAACCAGGGTCACCTCAGCAGGGTCCCGACCAGCCTGCTCACAGGCCACCCGAATACGTTCTTTCACCGCCGCCAGGCAGTGCACCAACTCCGCTTCATGCTGTTCAGACATACCACTCCCCAAAGTAATCAGGCTCGCAAAATAGTGATCGTAGGTTACACTGAGTTGTAGCTGTTCACATTGGTTTGATCCGGTTTGTGGCCTCTTTTAATTCGTGGCTGAATCCGTGCTCGCTACCAGGTGTGTCCCTGAGGGGGGCGCTGTGAATACATCCCTGTACGCTCGGCGGTTCCCATCCATGGGAACCGACGCCTCCTCAGGGACACACCTGGCATCGAGCACTCAGATGAGTCGGCTACAATGTATTCAGGACTCAGCATTACCGGAACAGAGCTGAACATGGTGATTTCGTGCGCATTGCAATTGCACCCAAGCCAGTTGTTGTGGTTGTAATGATGGATGGAGTCGCCAAGTTAAGCGCCCGATGCCGGGTAGGCTCATGAGAGGGCGTCGACTCCCATGGATGGGAGTCGCCGAGCTTACACGGACGTACTTGCAGCGTCCCTCTCAGGAGCCTACCCGGTAGCGGGTGCGGATTCCGCCACAACACCAAACCAGCCAAAAACTGCAACCTGAGTCTCAAAAAGGGGTGGGTGCGACTGTGGTGAGTTGGGTGAATAGTGTATCTTAGGGGCATGGACCTTGCCTGAATCGAGGGGTCGAGCAGGGAGTAACCTGCCCTGTTTCATCTGAAGTACTGGGGATATTGATGGACATTACTGAACTGCTGGCATTCAGTGCCAAACAGAATGCCTCCGACTTGCACTTGTCGTCGGGCCTGCCACCCATGATTCGGGTGGATGGCGACATCCGCCGCATTAACCTGCCGGCCTTGTCTCATAAAGAAGTGCATGCGCTGATATACGACATCATGAATGACAAACAGCGCAAGGATTTCGAAGAGTTTCTGGAGACCGACTTCTCATTCGAAGTGCCTGGTGTCGCCCGTTTCCGGGTCAATGCCTTTACTCAGAACCGGGGCTCTGGTGCTGTATTCCGTACCATTCCGTCCAAGGTGCTGACCATGGACGACCTTGGTATGGGACAGGTGTTCAAGAACATCTCCATGATGCCGCGTGGCATCGTACTGGTGACTGGCCCAACAGGTTCCGGCAAATCGACCACCCTGGCGGCGATGATCGACTACATCAACGAAGCGAAATATGAGCACATCCTCACCATCGAGGACCCGATCGAATTTGTGCATGAATCCAAGAAGTGCCTGGTCAACCAGCGTGAAGTGCATCGCGATACCCATGGCTTTGCCGAAGCATTGCGCTCAGCACTGCGGGAAGATCCGGATATCATCCTGGTCGGTGAGTTGCGTGACCTCGAGACCATTCGCCTGGCGCTGACCGCCGCCGAGACCGGTCACCTTGTCTTTGGTACGCTCCATACGACCTCAGCCGCCAAAACCATCGACCGTGTGGTGGATGTCTTCCCTGCGGAAGAAAAATCCATGGTGCGCTCCATGTTGTCCGAGTCGCTCCAGGCCGTTATTTCCCAGACACTGATGAAAAAGAATGGCGGTGGCCGTATCGCCGCGCACGAAATCATGATCGGCACGCCAGCGATTCGTAACCTGATTCGCGAAGACAAGGTGGCGCAGATGTATTCAGCCATTCAGACCGGCGCATCACTGGGCATGCAGACCCTCGATCAATGCCTGTCGAGCCTGGTGCAGCGTGGCATGATTAACCGGGATATTGCGCGCGAGAAAGCCAAGCAGCCCGAGAATTTTTAAGCGAAGCATCGTCCAGGATGGACGCAGCATGTCGAGATTATGCGTAACGGTGGCAGGACACGAAGTCAGCTCACTGTGATGGAAACGGTATGGAATTTGACAGACTGTTACGGTTAATGGTCGATAAAGAAGCGTCGGACATGTTCATCACGGCCGGCGTGCCGCCGAGCATTAAAGTTCACGGCTCGATCGTGCATGTGACCAAGAACCCACTCAGCCCGGAAAAAACGCGTGAGCTGGTGTTGTCGGTAATGACCGACAAACAGCGAGTCGAGTTTGCTGACAGCCAGGAGTGTAACTTTGCCATTTCGGCCCGGGGCATCGGCCGTTTTCGGGTCAGCGCCTTTCACCAGCGTAACCTGGCAGGCATGGTGTTGCGCCGTATCGAGACACAGATCCCACGCCTTGAAGAGCTGGGATTGCCGGAAACCATCAAGAAATTGGCGATGACCAAACGCGGCCTGGTGTTTTTCGTGGGCGCGACCGGTACCGGTAAATCAACCAGTCTGGCAGCAATGATTGGCCACCGAAATCGCAATTCTCACGGTCATATCATCTCCATTGAGGACCCGATCGAATTTATCCACCAGCACCAGGGCTGTATTGTGACCCAGCGCGAAGTGGGTATCGATACCGAGTCGTTTGAAATCGCTCTGAAGAACACCCTGCGTCAGGCGCCGGATGTGATCATGATCGGCGAAGTGCGGACCAAAGAGACCATGGACTACGCCATGGCTTTTGCAGAAACCGGTCACCTCTGTCTGGCCACTTTGCACGCCAACAACGCCAACCAGGCGTTGGACAGGATCATGCACTTCTTCCCGACCGATCGACAACGCCAATTGTGGATGGATCTGTCGTTGAACCTGCGCGCCATTGTTGCTCAACAACTGGTACCCACACCCGACGGCAATGGCCGTAAAGCTATTATTGAGGTGTTGATCAACACGCCGCTGGTGTCCGACCATATACGCAAAGGCGAAGTACACCTGCTCAAGGATTTGATGTCCAAGTCGACTGAAATGGGCATGCAGACTTTCGACCAGGCGCTGTTCCGGGCCTATTCACGCGGCGAAATCACCTACGAAGACGCCCTTGCACACGCCGATTCAGCCAATGATCTGCGTCTGATGATCAAGCTCGATCAGGAGACCGATCCGGGTCATTTGAGTGGGCAGGCGGCGAAGTTGAGTATTCAGGGGACAGACGATTATTAAGGGACGGTTGGAAGACTGATTGGAGTGTCGATGTCCTCATCGACACCGTCGGCCAAAGTCGATTGCATTCCATTCAGTGGGCTGGCGCCCACCGCGTCGATGAGGGCGTCGACGCTCCAATGTGGATATCGACGTTCCAATGCAATGTGCTCAATGCACCTTGCGTTTCAGCGCCAACAAATCCCGGTAATTTCTCAAGCCACCGTACATCATGGTCTGGAATTTCTGGGCGGTAAGTTCGGTCTTTTCTTTGTAGTCGTTGACGTCGTAATTGCGCACAACGTCAGACTCGGGCGCGCGGCCGGGTTGGCCGGTGCGTAATACGAGGCGGGTCAAATGGTTGCCGATTTCTTCGCGGATGGCTTTGACCAGATCCAGACCAGCGTGGTCTGTTTCCATGACGACATCAATCAGTGCCAACGCCAGTTCATCGCCAAGTTGCTCAACGATCGCCATGGCTTCTTCGGCGCTGGATGCGGTGTGGACAGTCAGGTTCCGATTTTCAAACTGGAAGCGGCGTAACGCCAGGCGAGTAACAGCGTGCACCTCGGGTTCGTCATCCACCACCAGTACATGCCAATTGTCGGTTGGCGCATCCGCACCACCGTTCGTCTCCTCAGCGAGCCAATCGTTATCTGTTGCCATTTGCTACCTCTGAAGGCAAATCATTTGCCAGGTTCGCTGAACAGCGTTCATTTGCCGATCTGTTTCAACGGATGACTGAAAGATAGCTCAATTATAATGCGATGCAATAAAAAAACCCGGTCGGAACCGGGTTTTATGCTCAGGAATGGCCGGTATCCTGAAAATGCAGAAGCAGTATTCAGGATTTCACAGATCTGATGCTTTCTCGTGAACGTTTTTAAAGTTGAAACGGATAGATATCGCCGACACCCGTCAGGCGAGTCAACTCATCCAGTGCCTGGCGGCTTTCAATCAGTAATTGAGGGTCAGCCAGGTCCGCCTGAGCCAGGCTGTCGCGATAGTGCCGGTCTACCCAGTCGTTCAGTCGGCTGAAAAGGTCGTCTGTCAAAATGACACCCTGATGCATGGCCTGGTATTCGGTTTCTGTCAGCGCCACTCGTAGGCGCAGGCAGGCAGGTCCGCCACCATTGCGCATGGATTGCTTCAAATCAAAGACTTCAACGCGATTGATCGGGTTGCTGCTGTCTTCGATCAGGCGGTCCAGAAAGTGTGATACGGATTCGACTTCACGGCATTCGCCCGGCACCACCAACATCATAGTGTCGTCGTCCAGGTTGAGCAACTGGCTGTTGAACAGGTAGGAGCGCACCGCGTCCTGAACGGATACCTCGTCCGTTGGCACCTTGACGGCTATCAACGGTACTTCACCGAGCTTGTCTTGCAATTCTATCAGGACGGCTTGCGTTTCTGCGAAGGCTTTCTGGTGGTAAAACAGCACATTGCGATTGCCGACGGCGATAACGTCGTTGTGGAATACGCCTGCATCGATGGTTTCCGGCTTCTGCAAGGCGAAGACCGTTTCGCGTTCACCCAGGCCATGCAAGCGGGCGATGGCCTGGCTGGCTTCAAGGCTTTGTCGTGCAGGGAAGATAGTTGGGCGTGGTGCATTCTGGTTGAAAGCTTCCTGACCATAGACAAAAAGCTCCACCCCTTTACTGGCGTAGTCACCACAAAAACGGGTGTGGTTGGCCGCACCTTCGTCACCAAAAAAGCTGACCGCCGGCAAGGCGTTGTGATGCGAGAAATGTCGCTCGTCACCAAAAATCGCCTTGAGCATGCGCGTCGTGGTCGGGTGTTCAATGGAGCGGTGAAACTTGGCGTTCAGGTTAGCTGCGGTAAAGTGCACTCGACCATCAGCAGTATCGCCACTGGGGGAAATGGTGCCAGCGTTGGCCGTCCACATGCAGCTCGCCGAACTGACGGCACTTAGAATGGCCGGGTTCTGTTTGGCGACCTTGGCCAGAACCTCGGCATCCGAGCCGGTAAAGCCCAGCTCACGCAATGCCCAGATGGCTGGGCGTTCATGAGGCAGCAGGATGCCTTGGCGAAAACCCATATCCGCCAAAGCCTTCATCTTTTTCAGGCCTTGCTTCGCGGCTTCCTTTGGATTGGAGGCTTCGCTTTCGTTGCTCAGAGACGCAATGTTGCCATAGGACAAGCCAGCGTAGTTGTGCGTCGGTCCAACCAGACCGTCCAGGTTCATTTCAAAGGCGTTCATAGGTTCATTCCCGGTGACGTTTTTTCGGGTTTGGCCAGGGCCGGGCTTTCCATGGAGGCAACCGGGTAGGCGCAATAATCGGCTGCATAGAAGGCTGAGGCACGGTGGTTGCCACTGGCGCCAACACCACCAAAGGGCGCTGTGCTCGCAGCACCGGTGATCGGCTTGTTCCAGTTGACGATGCCGGCGCGAATCTCTTCCAGGAACTCCTCATAACGAGCCTTGCTGTTCGACAGCAGGCCGGCAGAGAGACCATAGCGGCTGTTGTTGGCACCCTCTATCGCTTGCGCAAAAGTGTCGTAACGGTAAATGCTCAACAGCGGGCCAAAATATTCCTGGTCGGGCACATCTTTCGCGTTGGTCAAATCAATGATGCCGGGTGTCAGCAGTGCGGTGCCCGGTTCCGCTTCGCGCATTTCCAGCAAGAGTTTGCCACCTTTGCTGACCAGGTTTTGCTGGGCTTCAAGCAAGCCTTTGGCAGCCTGAAGCGAAACCACCGAGCCCATGAATGGCTGGTCGTCATCTGTCCAGCGGCCAACTTTCAGGCGTTGGCTGGCTTCAATCACTCTTTGCAGAAAGGCATCGCCGCGCTCACCTTTTGGAATGAATACGCGCCGTGCACAGGTACAGCGCTGGCCAGCGGAAATAAAGGCACTGAACAGAAGGTGATGCAGGGCGGCCTCTTCATCGATGTCTTCATCGATGATCAAGGGGTTGTTGCCGCCCATTTCCAGCGCCAGAATCTTGCCTGTCTGGCCGCCATTCTGTTTGTGTAGCAACTCGCCCACCTGGGAAGAGCCGGTGAAAAAGAGCCCATCTATACCAGCATTTTGTGCCAGAGCGATGCCGGTGTCTCTTGCGCCCTGGACAAGGTTCAATACACCCTTGGGCAAGCCCGCAGCCTGCCAGCATTGCACCATGGCTTCACCCATGGCGGGTGTCTGCTCGCTGGGCTTGAATACAACCGTATTGCCGGCAATCAGTGCTGGTACGATATGCCCATTGGGCAGATGGCCCGGGAAGTTGTAAGGGCCAAAGACCGCAACAACGCCATGGGGGCGATGGCGTAATACTGCTTCACCGTCCGGCAGTTCACTGTGTTTTTCACCGGTGCGCTCATGATAGGCCTTGATCGAGATTTCGATTTTTCCAACCATGGCGCCGATCTCGGTCAGGGCTTCCCAGTAAGGCTTGCCGGTCTCAGTGCTGATGGTGCGCGCCAGATCTTCTTTGCGGCCGTCCAGTTCTTTTGCGTACTGGCGAGCGACTTCGATGCGCTGCTCCAGTGGCGTTCTGCGCCAGCCGCGAAAGGCCTGACGTGCCGCCTGGATGGCGCTGTCCACATCCTCGGCATTGGCTGTCTGGCCTTCCCAGACAACGTTCTGGTCCAGCGGATCGATGGATTGCAGCGGCTCGCCATGGCCCCGGAGCCATTGGCCGTCGATAAAAAGTCTAGGTTCGCTCATGCATGAGTCTCCTGGGGTCTGAGTGCAACGGCGCGCACACTGTCGCCAGCCTTGATATCCAGCTGGCGTGCCTGCTCGGTGCTCAGTTGTAGAGTGGATTCAGAGAGGTTGGCCGTGTTGACCAGGATTACCCGGTAGTCTTCGAAGCGACGATTGCAGACCAGGGTCAGGCCATCTTTGCGGCTGAGATCCGCAGTGGCGGCCTGGTCGTTGATCGACACTTCGAACAGTCGACTTTCCTTGACGGCGCGGATGTTCTTGATCCTGGACGAGACCGTCGGCCCACCGTCGAATATGTCAACATAGCCATTGAATTCGAAACCTTCCGCTTGCAGCATGGCCAGCGCAGGTTCGGTATGAGGATGCACCCGACCAATAGCCTTCCGCGCATCAGCGGACAACATTGGCACATAGATGGGGAACTTCGGCATCAATTCGGCGATAAACACCTTGTTGCCAAGGCCAGTCAGGTAGTCTGCGTCAGAAAACTCCATCTGAAAAAAGTGTCGGCCGAGGCTTTCCCAGAAAGGTGAGCGACCTTCGTCATCGCTGTAACCGCGCATCTCGGCGATGATGTCGCGGCCAAAGAGTTGCTGAAATTCAGCCAGAAACATGTAGCGGCTTTTGCTCAGCAGTTGGCCGTTCTGGTTCTTGCGGTAATCCGGCATCAAAAACAAGGTACAGATCTCGGAACTGCCGGTCAGATCGTTGCTCAAATAAAGGGTTTCGGTGATCTTGTGCACGCCAATGTCTTTGGATGCATGGACCGTCTTGCCGACATGGTAGTTGTACCAGATGTCATCATGGCCAATGCTGGCTTCAAGTGCACAGATGCCAGCCATGGCGTCGTTGCTCGGATCGATCATGGCGAACAAATAGAGCCGTTCACTTTCGGGCACTTCTTTGTTGAAAGAGGTGACGGCCTTGTCCAATTTGGTCTGCATTTTCTGGCGGTTATCCGGCAAGGAAGTCACGCCAACGCCGGAGTTTTTGGCCATTTCACAAAGGGCGTCGATATCGCTCGGGCGGACAGGACGAATGTACATGGTGCAAGTCTCCTCAGAGCGGCGCGTAAGCAATGGCGTCGCCTTCGCTGACGTTCAGCGCTTGTGCGACATCCAATGGAATGCGAATGGTTTCGCCGATGCCATCAACCAGAGTGCCGATGGTGCAGCGGAAGTCGTTCAGGGATCGGTTGGAGATCAGGTATTTCAACCCGCCAACCACATCGCTGGGGCGCGCCTTCTTGTAGCGCACGTGCTTGAGCGTGAACAGGTTCATGACATCACCAGCCAATACCGGGCCACCGTCGAAGGGGTCGATAAAGGCGGTTTTGTCGAACCCTTCGCGGTAGAACAATTGGCAAGCGCGATTGGCCGCTTCATGATTCTGGGCAATATTGCCGCGTGCTTTTTCGGGCAGCAGTGGTACGTAAATCGGATGCTGTGGAATCAACTCCGACATGAAGGTTTTGCTTTTTACGCTGCAATAATAATCGGCCGTGTTGAAATCGATGCCGAAGAAATGTCGGCCAACTGCATCCCAGAAAGGGCAGTCGCCCTTGTCATTGAAGATGCCTTGTATCTCGACGATGGCCTGGCGCTGAAAGCGCTCGGGCAAGCAGGCAATGAAGAGCAGTCGAGCCCGCGACAATAAATCAAAGGCTTCGGTTTCCTTGATGTCCGGGTCGATGGCAAAGGAACGCAACAGCGTTTTACCGGTCAACTCATGCGACAAGAACAACACCGGTACCTTGCTGCTGACATTCAGGTGGTGGGAAGCATGCACCACTTCGTCAATGCGATAATTGAAAAAGGGGTAACCGCTACCGGCTTCGGTATCTATGCCAGCGGTTCCGACCAGGCTGTTGTTTGCGGTATCTTCCAGAACGAACAGGAAAGAAGCCGGGCCATCCTGATCAACGCCGTTGGCAAAGGCATCGGTGGATTGTTCGATCTTCTCGGACAATTTCCCGCGTTCCTTCGGCAAGGTTGTCACGCGGGCATCGGTGGCCGCCAGCAATCGTTCGATGCTGGTCAGATCCACAAAGCTGCTGGGGCGTACAACAAGCATGGTGCATCCTCTCAACGGTGAGCATTCTCAGCTCTAATTAGCATTATTTTTACAATTCGCACCGGCTACCGGGCAGGCTTATTCAGGGTCGCGCGGTATGCCGCCCACTCAACCCATCCATGGGGGCTTGACGGCAGCCCCCGATGCGTCGGACCGCCAGTCTGCCGACACCCCTGAATAAGCCTACCCGGCATCCAGCGCTTGCCTCTCGACAACTCCGAAATATGAGGAATCAGCGAGGGGTGTAGAGGTAACTCGCCTTAACCAACCACCTTGGCGACCGCTTTTTCCAGGCGGGCGAGGCCTTCGTCGATATCCGCATCGGGGATGATCAAAGAGGGGGCCATACGCAAGACGTTTGGGCCTGCGACCAGGATCATCAGACCTTCGTCCAGAGCTGCACCGAGAAAGTCCTTGGCGCGGCCTTCCCAGTCACTGGTCAATTCGGCACCGATCAACAAGCCCATGCCGCGAACTTCCTTGAAGATGTGGAAGCGTTCGTTAATGGCTTCAAGGCCAGCACGGAAACGCTCGGCTTTGGTCTCAACGGCATCGAGCACGCCAGGTGCCGTCAGTGCATCGATGACCGCCAAGGACACCGAGCAGGCCAGAGGGTTGCCGCCATAGGTGGAACCGTGAGTGCCAATACCGAGGCTCTTGGCGCATTCATCGGTTGTCAACATGGCGCCGATCGGGAAACCGCCACCCAGAGCTTTAGCCGTGGTCAGTACATCGGGGGTCACACCAAACTTCTGATAGGCATAGAGCGCGCCAGTACGGCCAACACCCGACTGAACTTCGTCGAATATCAACAAGGCATTGTGCTTGTCGCACAGTGCACGCAATCCTTCCAGGTACTCTTTTTTGCCGGGCGTCACACCGCCTTCACCCTGAATCGGCTCAACAATAATGGCGGCTGTCTTGTCTGAGATTTGAGCTGCCATCGCGGCCAGGTCGTTATAAGGTACATGGCTGATACCACCGGGCGTCGGCTCAAAGCCTTCTTTATATTTAGGCTGACCACCGACAGAGACAGTGAACAGAGTACGGCCATGGAAGGAGCTCAGCGTGGAGATGATTTCGTTTTTCTCAGGACCATGGTTCAAGTAGGCATGACGACGCGCCAACTTCAACGCTGCTTCGTTGGCTTCGGCACCGCTGTTGCAGAAAAAGACCTTGTCGGCAAAGGTCAGGTCGGTCAGCCTTTTTGCCAGCTTGATGGCGGGCTCATTGGTCATGACGTTGGCCAGGTGCCAGAGTTTCTGGCCCTGAGTGGTCAAGGCTTCAACCAGGGCGGGGTGAGCATGACCCAGGGCACTGACGGCAATACCACCGGCAAAGTCGATGAATTCACGGCCATCCTGATCCCAGATACGAGAGCCTTCACCGCGCACAGGGATGATCTTGCCCGGGGCATAATTGGGGACCATGACTTCGTCGAATTGCTCTCTGGTTACATCGCTCATTAATAATCCATCCATTCTGGTCAGGCTAGGGAGGTCCGTGCGCAAAGTTATGTCACTGTTCACTTTGCCAGTCCGCCCAGAGCTTCGTTGTCAAACCTTGAAATAGCGCTGCTATTCCTGCGGCTTTCCGCCTCGCTCTGAACAGACTGGCGTCGTTCCTTAGTGACAGAACTTCACGAACGAACCTCCAGAACCCAAGTGGTTGTTATGTCGCCGGGCTTATAAATGGTTTTGAAGGAACCCGGATTACTGCCATCCATTCTAGAGAAAATAGTGCGCAAGCGGTTACGAGGGTGCGACACAAGGTTACATCTATTTATTGCACAAGATTTCATGCAGACGAGAGGCTAGCGACGGCTACCGGGGAAG
>JAIUML010000020.1 GCA_022565595.1 Saccharospirillum sp.
ACAGGCGGTGCTCGGCCAGGCGGTTGGCCAGGGCTTCGCCCTGGTCACTGTCGGTGTAGTTCAGGCCCCAGAGTTCGGTGGTGCCGGCCTGACCTTCGGTGCTGTGGCGGTGGGTGGCGCTCAGGTCGGAACCGAGGTCGCTGTTGTGGTCGCCCAGGTGCAGCCGTTCCGGTTGCAGGTTGGCGGCGTAGTGGACGGCGGCGATGTGATCCTGATCCTTGCTGTTGCCGGCATGGGTCATGAACGGCAGCACCATTGGGTCGGCGGCGACCGGCGATTGCGACAGATCATCGATGAGCAACACCTTTGCCTGGTCGTCTTCGTCCACCAGGTGCAGGGTGATGCCTTCCTTGGCCAGAATACGGCGCAGGAAGTCGTAGTCGGTCTCGTGGTATTGGCTGATCATCGCCTGGCTGGGCGGCGTGCTGGCCTGGGCTTCGATGGTGCAGAGGTCGCCGAGCCGTTCGTTCAGGACTTTTCTGGCAACGGACAGGGCATCCTGATCAATAAAAACACGGTTGTGACGTTGTTGTTTGAGCAGCGACAGCGGCGAGCTGATGGTCAGAGTCCAGGCCGGGTGGTTACCCACGGCGGGGGCCGTTGCCAGGTGGCTGACCAGGCCGTGCGTCGGGATCAGGTCGCCCTTGCTGAACACCGAGAACCGCGCCGGGCGGCCCACCAGGGGTTGCATGTCCATGGGGCGGCTGCACAGCACGGTGAGTTTGATCGAAAAATCGGCGTGCAAGGCCATTGGCTGTTGGGCGTCAGTGGCCACTGCCACGACCAGAAAGGCGTCGTCGGCTTCCTGCTCCAGGTTCAAAAAGAACTGGCTGGTATCGGCCAGGCCAAAGTCGTTCAGGCGGCGGTTGATGGCGGTGAGGTCGAGGCTCATAGCGGTACTCCCTGGGGTTCTTCTGCTTCAGCGGGTACGGCTTGATCCTGGCTGGTAGTGGTGTGGGGTGCGCGGTCGGCAAAGGTGCAGACCAGGCCTTCGTCGTCCTGGTAGTCCAGGCGCAGAATATCGGGCATGTCTTCTTCGGCCAGGTAACCCAGTATCTGGCTGGCCAGAGCGGGCATCAGTTGCTGTTCCAGCAGGGCATTGACATGGCGTGCGCCGGAGTCGTTGAGGCGGCACTGGGCCGCCAGGTGGGCCATCACGGCTTCGGTGCACTGCACTTCCAGGCCATGTTGCTGGTGCAGACGCTGCGCCAGTTGGTCCAGTTTGAGCGCAACAACGGCGCTCAGAGCGGCCTCGGAGAGGCTGTTGAAGGGGACGATCTGCATACGGGCGACCAGCGCCGGAGCAAAGTGGCGCAGCACTTCGGGCCGGACCAGTTCGACCAGTTCGCTGTAGCTCGGCGGTGCCCACTCTGGTTCGCTTGGCTCTGCCTCCAGTGGGGCTTCCAGCACTTCGGGTGCGTCAGTTGGCTCTGCTGCTTCGAGTGGGTTTTCTACGGCACTCGCTTCGTCTTCTACCTCGGGCGGCTCGAAGCGGCGTTGAATGACTTCAGCCCCCAGGTTGGAGGTGAGCAGTATCACGGTGTGGGTAAAGTCGATTTCGCGGCCTTCGCCATCGCGCATAAAGCCGCGATCAAACACCTGATAGAAGAGGTTCATCACATCCAGGTGGGCCTTTTCGGCTTCGTCGAGCAACACCACGCTGTAGGGGCGCTGGCGTACGGCTTCGGTCAGAATGCCGCCTTCGCCGTAACCGACGTAACCTGGTGGCGAGCCCTTGAGTTGGGAGACGGTGTGGGCTTCCTGGTATTCGCTCATGTTGATGCTGATCAGGGCTTTTTCGCTGCCAAACAACTGCCGTGCCAGGGCGCGTGCCGTCTCGGTTTTGCCGACACCGCTGGGGCCAGCCAGCAGGAATACGCCGAGCGGGCCTTCGCTGGTGCGCAGGCCGGCCTTGCTGGCGCGCAGGGTTTTGCCGATGGTGGCAATGGCGCCGTCCTGGCCGACAATGCCTTCGCTCAGTTTTTGCTCAAACTGCAGCAGGTTTTGCAGTTCGTCCTTGACCATGCTGCCGACGGGAATGCCGGTCCAATCGGCGACCACATCGGCAATGGCCAGGGTGTTCACCTCCGGCTGTACCATGGGGCGTTCGGCCTGGATGCGGGCCAGGGTTTGGCGGCGCAACTGGCTGATGTCGAGCATGCCAGCAAGGGTGTCGTCTTCATCGGTGTTTTCGAGTGCCTTTGTGCTCAGGTACTGCTGCAGGGTATCGCTGTCCTTGCGAATGGCCTTGACCAGGTCGCTTTGTTGTTGCCACTGGGTAGTCAGCGCTTCCTGCTCGCTGGTCGCCTCTTTGAGCTCCTGCTGCAACCGCTCCATTACGTCGGTCTGAATGTTCAGGCCTTGGGCGCGTT
Source organism: Saccharospirillum sp. (assembly GCA_022565595.1). Classification (GTDB taxonomy): domain Bacteria; phylum Pseudomonadota; class Gammaproteobacteria; order Pseudomonadales; family Natronospirillaceae; genus Saccharospirillum. The sequence goes on from JAIUML010000020.1 coordinate 2,373, forward strand.
CGCCGTTCAGGGTGTCGATACGGGCGTTCAGGTAGTCGATGCGGGCCTGCAGGGCTTCCAGGCTTTGCGGGGCTATGGCCTGGCCCAGTTTCACGCGGGCGGATGCGGTATCGATCAGGTCGATGGCCTTGTCCGGCAGGTAGCGGCCGGTGATGTAGCGCTGCGAATAGGTCACGGCGGTTTCGATGGCATCGTCGGTGATCATGACGCCGTGATGCTGTTCGTAGTGCTTTTTCAGGCCACTGAGCATCAGGATGGCAGCATCGGTGCTGGGTTCTTCGACCTTTACCAACTGGAAACGGCGGGCCAGTGCCGGGTCGCGCTCGAAATATTGTTTGTACTCACTCCAGGTGGTGGCCGCCAGGGTACGCAACTCGCCTCGGGCCAGCGCCGGTTTGAGCAGATTGGCGGCATCGCCCTTGCCGGCTTCGCCACCGGCACCGACAAGGGTGTGGGCTTCGTCGATAAACAGCATGACCGGCTCAGGGGCATTCTGCACATCGTCAATTACCTGCTTGAGGCGTCGCTCGAACTCACCCTTGACGCCTGCCCCGGCTTGCAACAGGCCGAGGTCGAGCACACAGAGGCGAATGTCGCGCAGCATCTCGGGGACTTCACCGGCAACAATCTTCTGTGCCAGGCCTTCGACGATGGCGGTTTTACCGACGCCGGGCTCGCCCACCAGAATGGGGTTGTTCTTGCGTCGTCGGCACAGAATGTCTATGGCCATGCGAATCTCTTCGTTGCGGCCGGTAATGGGGTCCATGGCGCCCTCGCGGGCTTTGGCGGTCAGGTCGATGGTGAACTGATCAAGAGCCGTGCCGGGCTCGGTCTGCGCTGGTCGACCCAGGCTCTGGTGACCATGGCTCGGGCCTTCGCCGAGGCGATGCACCGTCTCGGAAGAGTCGGCGGTGATGCGGGCAAAGTGCTGATGCAGGGCGTCGAGGCTGACCACATCCAGGGCGCGAAAGGCCTGATGGCATGGCAGCGTCATCGCCATCTGGATGACGGCATCAACTATGCCGGCGGAATCGATGATGTCGGGCGCGTAATGCAGGGCGTTGGCCAGGCAGGCTTTTTCCAGCATCTGGTACAGCAAGGGCGACATCACCGGCTTGCCCTGATTGCCACCGCGCTGCTGGTGTATGTTTTCCAGCAGTTGCTGCCAGAGCGAATCCTGGTCGACCTCGAAGTGCTCGATGATGCAGTCAAAGTGCCCTTTCTGGCCTTCTTCCATCAGTTTGAGCAACAGGTGCTCGATGGTGATCTCGTATTGGCCACGGGCGGCGGCAAAGCCGGCGGCGGCTTCCAGCGCCAGGCCACAGTGGGCATTGAGTTTGTCGAGGAGAATGCGCAGTGTCTGATTGTCCATGAGTCAGTGCTTCCTTGAGTCGGTTCAAGCGGTTGATCGTTCGCCAAAGGCGGCGTGCAGGTATTGGGCACCATCCAGCACACGCCGGATTGGCTCGGGTTTTTCTCGGCTCTGGCCGAGGCAAAGCGGGCGCCCCAATTGGGTATCCGGGTGGCCGGGAATCAGCGCCACACTGCTTTCGGGTGGCATTTGCAGCTCAACATCGAAGGCGGTACCGGCGGGCAAAAAGGCCGCGGTCAGCTCGCTCAGGGTTTGCCCTAGTGGCTGGTCGGGCATCAACTGGTTGGCTTTGTCACGGTCGACCGGCCCGGTGTGAATGCGAATGGTGCGCCCCAGTACCGGCACTCGGTTACCCACCAGGGTGCTGTGCCCCAGGCTCTGGCCGCCGTTGAGCTGTAGTGGGTTATCGACCGAACACCAGCGAATACGGGTTTTGTCCACCGCCAGGTGGGGCAGACCCAGGGCGCTGCGCAGCGTCGCTGCCAGGGCGCTGGCGCTGCGGTTACGCGGCCGCTCGCTGTAGGGGCGGCTGCTGTCCGGGCGCTCGTCGTGCAGGCGCTGGCCGGTGCAGGCACTGGCCAGCCGTTGATACAGCCGGCCACTGGCGCGGCCGTTGACCAGCCGGTGTTTTTTCCAGGCCGCGTGGCGCAGCTCGTAGGCACGCTGGTTGAAGATGTCGAGAAAGGCCTTGAGCCGTTTGGCGTGTTCGGTTTCGAAGGTGGCGTCTTCCAGAAAGTACTGGGGCAGCGGCGCATCAACGCCGTAAAAGCCCCCCAGGGTGACTTCGACTTCAAAGCCTCCCTCGGCAGTACGCTTCGCCCGCCGCACATCGGCTGCGGGGAAAGACAACCCATCGGACGGGCGAATGCGTAAGCGTTGGCCACTGGCGTGATGCTCAAACAGCGTCAGTAGCTGGTGCAAATGAAAGGCATAGGGCTGCGCCAGCGCACGCGCCAGAACGGGGTCATCCGATTCGGCCGACGGGGTCGTCGCCTCAGGGGCTACCACTGCATCGGGTGTCAGCGAGGCCGGGTCTGGCTCGGTGCTGACAACAGCCGTCACAGCACTGCTTTCTGGCCGGTGCATGCCTTCCACGTCCACTCCTTGTAGCTGGGCAGGGCCACTACCCGGGTTTCAACAAAATCGGACACGCTGGCCAGGGCGCCGAAAAACTGGTGCAACACCGTGCCCATCAGGAACAGATCGCTGCGCGAACTGAAACCGCGCTCGTCGATTTCCAGCGTCATGGTGACAATCTGGCACAGCGCGCCACCTTCAATGCGATGTTGCAGCGCCTGAGCGAGACTGCTGATGGCGCGTATGCGTTGCCGGTTGTCGAGTTGATCGGACCAGTCGAACAGGCCGAGCACCTGTTGCAGCTTGTCCGCATTGTCGAGCGCGCTCAGCGTCAGCGACATCAGGGAAACCAACTGCCACTGGTGGTCGTGCAAGGCCGGTGGGCTTTGCATTCGGCTGGGGCGAGTCAGGTTGGTGACCGCCAGGCCATCGGGTAATTGCGTCGGGTCACCACTGAACTCACCAATGCCAAACAACCGTCTGGGCAGTTGTTCGTTACTGGCCAACACATCGATGCTCAACGACTCTTCGCGGATGTGACTGCCCTGATCCACCACCAGTTGCACCTGGCGTTGGTCGGCACCGACGCGTCGACTCTGTTCGCAATAGGTGGCATCGCTGTCGTCCCGGTAGCGCATGGCGTGTAACGGGTAGTAGCGGCGCACCTCACCGGAGACCAGATCACGCCCCTGCACCCCCGTTATCCGGTACACCTCAGCGCTGCCCCGGTGCGCGTTCTCGACCCACAACACCCGGCTGGCCTGCTGGTGTCGGTGCTTGATGGGCTCCGCCTCGGCCGGGAACAGGTTCACCGCCTGAGCGCAGTTCATTTGCAGGTTGCGAGCCGTTAACTGATGGCCCGCAGGCAAAGCCACCTGGCTGTGAATGTGCAGGTCAAAGGCGGTTTTTTCCGGGTCCAGTTGATCCAGCCGTAACCCCTGAACACTCACAAAAAGGAAGCGTTCGCGGGCACAGAAATAATCGTGCAGCAAACTGAAGGCCGCATGCTCCTGCCCCGTCTCCGGCAGCACACCGGGTTGCTCTGCCCAGTCACCGGTACTCAGTGCCACTGGCTGGCGGTGACCCCCCTGATACAATTGCGCCTGAGTATCGCCCCGCGTCAGCAACTCGAACAGGCTATAGACCAGGCCCCAGTCGCCGTGCAAAAAAAGCGGGAACTGAGCCAGGTCAAGGTCGGCCCATTCCAGATCGGCAGGTCGCTCAAAACGCAACGCCAGGTGAGTACCGCCGTCATTGGTTTCTTCACTCTGTACCTGAACCAACCTTAGGGGGTGCACGCGCACCGCTGTGCTGGTGCGAAACTCACAGGTTGGCGACTCATCGTCGGTTTCATGGCCTTTAACAGCCTTCAGTATGCGCTGAGCCGGCATATCCAGGGTGCCTTTGGGGTAAGCGCCCGGATCAAACTGGACCACACAGTGCGACGGGTAGTCTCGACACAAGGCCGGATGCAGTTGATTGAGCAGCGCCTCGCTCAGCTCCGGCACACTGTCGTCGATGCGTTTTTGTACCTGAGCAGTGAGGTAGGCCATGCCCTCAAGCAGCCGTTCAACATAGGGGTCACGATCCTTCACCGCGTTCAGGTTAAGCATGCGCGCCTGCTCTGGGTAGGCTTCGGCAAAATCCTGGGCCGACTCCAACAACTGGCGCATCTCTGCTTCAAAATACTCTTTCATGATCAGGCACTCGTTGGCGGCATGACTTCCGCTTCTGTACTGCTTTTAAAGAGGGTCTGGAAACGTACCAGGCCATTGCCGTCCACATCGCCAGTGATTTCCAGGCGCACAACGGCGTTGCGATAATCCCGAGACAGCGGCGTGACCTGAACTCGACGTAGGCGTGGCTCGTACTTTTCCAGAACCGCCTTGATCTGGCTGGCCAGATCGTTCTGTGAATAAGGCAAATTGCCGTAGCAAATGTTCATATCGGGCAGACCATAATCCGGCAGGTGGCTAAGCACCCCCTGGCGTGCATTGAGCAAACGCGACAGATGATCGTGAATGCTTTTCAGCCGATCATGCGGGTCTGGCCTCAGTTCAGCCGACTCACCGTCCTGAAACTGACTGGATAACACTTCATAGATTGATAACATTCGCGACTCATTTTTAAGCGTTTGACGTTGGCTAGCGCTGGATACCGGGTATACCTATCCGGGGATGTCGGCAGCCTGGACGGCTGCCGCCAAGCCCCCAGGGAAGGGTTTACGGCGACCCCGGATAGGTATACCCGGTAGCCGGTGCGGGTTCCTGGTTTCCAAAACTACCTAACCTCAAAAAAGCCAAACAAAAAGGGGCACACCAAAAGGTATGCCCCAGACCGAATTACCGACCCTCTACCCAGGAGTCAGAGAATTCGATGTTCCCGTCCAGATAAGTCCAGGTGATTTTCTGGTAGCGTACTTTTACCTCTTCGAGGTGCGGGTAACGCTCTTTATCCAGGTCCTTCACATTGGCCATTTCTGGGCTAACCGAAGTCATCTTGACGCCTTCCAGAGTGTGGCGGAAGTACTCCACCTCCGTTCCGGTTTCGTCAATCTTGTACCAGCTCAACACCAGCTTTTGCAGGGTCTGGCCAGTGGAACAGGCTTTGTACAGGTACGGAGTCGCCGCATCGAACGCCTTGGTGATCACAAAGGGTTCGTGCTTGCGAGTACCAGTCAATTCGCCAGTATCGTCATCGGTTGGGATGCGCAGCTCGTGGTCAAATGCCAGTACTTCAATAGAGCCTTCACGACCCGCAACAGTTACGGAGCCTTGAATCTCATTACCCTGGTCATCGGTGAGCCACATGTAGGCAGGAATTGCCATTGATAAATCTCCTTATTGGTGTAAAAGTTCCAATTGCATGGTGATGGGTAAAAACCGGCAATGCCGGTATTCTCCTGGCTGCCCTAAACAGCCAATACCCGGGAGAATGCGTTACAAGCGGCATTGCAAACCTTTGCCCGCGCTTGCCGAGGGGGCTTCGCCCCCTCGTTTTTCTTCCTTACTCTGGCATCTGCGACACCAGGGAGAGGCGAACATCGACGCCCTCAACCTGGAAGTGCGGTTGCACGAACATACTGACAGAATAAAAACCCGGATTGTCGGCAGACTCCTGAACGGTCACACCGCCATCCTTCAAAGGATGAGAAGCCGCCAGTTCGGGTTCCGGGTTGTTCATTTTGGTCACCAGGGTTTGCAGCCAGGCGTTCAGTTCGTTTTCCAGATCCTGACGTGACTTCAGCGAGCCAATGCTTTCGCGTTGCAGCACCTTGAGGTACTGCGCCAGGCGCGATACCAGGAAGATGTACGGCAGACGCGAATTGATACGTGCATTGGCCGTGGCCTCATCGGTGCTGTACTCCACCGGTTTTTGCGTGGAATTGGCCGAGAAGAAGCAGGCGTAGTCGCTGTTCTTGTAGTAGCTCAGCGGAATAAAACCATGCTCGGCAAATTCCAGTTCCTTGGTTTCGGAGATCAGCACTTCGGTCGGAATCTTGGTTTCGGTGCCACGGCCGGATTCGTAGTGGTGAATCGGCAGGTTCTCCAGCTTGCCGCCGGCTTCTGGCCCACGGATGTTTACCGTCCAGCCATGTTGCTTGAAACTGCGCGCCATGTTGGACGCAAAGGCAAAGGCCGAGTTACCCCAGAGGTAGCGGTCGTGCTGCTCGCCGGTGACGGCTTCATCGTAATTGAAGCTGCGTACCGGGTTTTCTTCGCCGTAAGGGGTGCGCAGCAGGAAGCGCGGGAACACCATACCGACATAGCGCGAGTCTTCACTATCGCGGAAGCCTTTCCAGCGCAGGTATTCGGCGCGGTCCATGTAGCTGGCCAGGTCGTTGATCTTGGGGATGTCCTCAATGGACTCCTTGCCGAAAAACTGCGGGCCTACGGCACTGATAAAGGGACAGTGCGCGGCACTGGCCACCTTGGAGACTTCGGACAAGAGTTCGACATCCGGTGCTGTGCGGTCAAACTCGTAGTTGGCGATAATGGCGCTGATCGGCTCACCCCCGGGCGTGTCGTATTCCTGGGTGTAAACATGATCAAAGAGGCCGGACTGGGTGGTGTCGGGCGACTCTTCGAAGTCTTCGCGCAGGGCTTCTTTATCGAGGTCCAGCAGTTCGATTTTGGTATTGGCTTTGAAATCGGTGCGGTCGACCAGGAACTTGAGGCCACGCCACGCCGACTCTACCTTCTGAAACTCGACATGGTGCAGCACCTCATCCAATTGCTGGCCGATGGTTTCGTCGATTTTGGCGATGTACTGATCCAGCAATGTCTTGTCGATGCGCTCAATCTGTTTGCCGGCTTCCATGGCCAGATCGAAAAAGACCTGCAGCGCAGCGGTGATCCGCTCGTTGGCTTCGGTGTTGGCCATCTTTTTCGGGTCGTTGAAATGGCTGATTTCAACCGGGCCCTTGATCGGTTCCATGTCCATCAAACCACAGAGACGATGGTAGACGCTGTCGGACTCTGTGGTGCTATCTGCGGCGCTATTGGCTGCGGATTCCTGAACCGTCATCATTCTGCTCCTTCAGCGTCGGTGGTGGTTTCGGCGTCAGCCTTCTGGCTGGCGACCAGTTTCTTGAGCTCTTCTTTCAGGCTGGTCAAGTCAGCATCGGTTTGCAAAACACGCTCAACTTCCTTGCGGAAGGAGCCGTTATCGAGCAGGTTGGACTTGAGGTCCTTCAACAGGTTGCGCATCGACAGCAGTTCGTTGACTTCCGGAATCTGGTAGGCCACCTGTTCGGGGTGAAAGTCCTTGTAGCCTTCGACTTTCAGCGCGACGCGAATCTCGCTGTCATCGTTGGTGATGCGGTTGGGCACCGAAAAGTTCATTTCCGGGGCCATGCCCTTCATTACCTGTTCCAGGTTGTCTTTGGTAATGTTGACGCGCTCGCGCTCATTCACAGCGCCTTCGCCTTTGCCATTACTGAAGTCACCCATGACGAGCATTTTCAGTGGCAGTTCCTTCTTCTTGGTGGCACCGCCGGTTTCCAGGTCCAGAGCGATATTGACTCGGGCACGTGGTATTTCGTTTTGAAAGCTGTTGGACATATCACCGTTCTCCTGTTTTATCCATCCTTAAGGAGCCTCTGAGCAACTCCCCCAGGGCTCTTTGCCTACTAAAACCACTGAGCTGCTTGCGCAATGTCGGTGGTACAGATAAGTGAATGCAGCCGCTCGAGCTGCTGATCGTTAGCGGCCTTCTGATCGTCTGGAAGATCGGCTGCTTGCCGATCCTGCAGTGCGAACTGCAACTGCCGCCATATCTGTACCGCCAGTTGTGGCTCGAGTTCAGCCAGCTGGCTTTGCTCTGCCTGTTCCCCGAGGCGCTGCAACATGGGCAGCGCCTCGGTGGTTTTCTGGTGCTCCATACACAAGCGTGCTTGAGCCAGGCGAACCCGCATGGAAGTCAGCTGGCTGCCATCGTGTTGCAGATTCAACCATTGCAAGGCCTTGATGACAGACTCGCTGTCGGCCGTTTCTCTGGCCTGCCCGAGCAGGTCCGGGCCTTGCTGCGTGGTGCTGCCCTGATCCCCGGCTCGGCTTTGCAATTGTTCGATCCAGGCTGCAGCGGCACCACTAACAAAGGGTTCGTCATTTTCGAATTTGAGTTGGGCCAGCTTTGGTAAACGCTCAAACAAGGTCAGGATGTGAGATTCGACAATGCAGGCCGCTGTTTTCATGGCGCCCCTGGTAGCGGCTTGATGCGCCAGATACTGGATGTCGAAACAGAATTGCCCACTTGGTTCAAAAAAGGCATCCTCGGCGGCCAGCCAGGCTTCTTGCCATTGCTCGGCCTCCAGCGCACTTTTGATGCGGTTCAAGCTGGGTTGGCGCGGCGCCGGGAGCCGAGTCTTGCCTTGCTCATTCACCGGAAGTTTCAGATCTGCCCACTTGATGGCGCGAGCGATGCCGGCGGCTGTGGCAAAGAGTTGTTTCTCTCGATAGTGCTGCAGCAGTTGTTTGTAATGCTGCAAGAGGTCCTTCTCCGAGCCGATATTGCTTGGTATGGCGGGTGTGGATGAAGGCTCGTTCGACTGACTGGTTTCAGCAGCCGCAGGTTTAGCCGATTCTGGTGCGGTCGTGGTTTTCGGAGTGTTTTCGTCCTTGAGCTTTTTCAGCCATTGAGTCAGGTCTGGCCAGCCCGGTGGTTCATCCAGATAGTCTGTGGTGATCTGGCAGAATTCTTCAAAGGCCTGCAAGCTCCGCTCGATGGATTCGAGGTCGGGTTCTTTGGTGGCAGCCTGAGTGAAGCTGAGTATCTTGTCCTGGAGAACCCAACGTATTGCGCCTTGTCGGGCTTTGTCTCGAACCGGGTGCAGGGCCTGGCCGTAGGTGGTCAGCAGCTTGTTGTAGGCACTGAGCGCCTGGCCGAAACCGCTAAGCCCTTGCAGTCGGCCTGCCGACAATACCAGGTAACCGGCAACGCGAAGATCTTTACTAATCTGGCTCAGGATGTAGCAGGAAATGTTGAAGATGGATTCGAAATCAACGTCCGCACGTTTTTCCACCTCAGTCTTCAATTGACTGAAGTGTTCGTTGTAACGCGGGTCTTCACCTGTTGCCTCGGGTGTCAGTGCGCAATGGATGGCTTGATGAAGCTCAGCCCAATCCATACTCAGGGCGTTGTCTGTTGAAATTGTCATGCCTGCCTGCTCCATGCAATGGCAATGTCAAGAAGTGATCTGGACGGGTCCTTCAAGATCTTGTGTGAAAACCTGACTGAACTCGATTGACTACCAGCCTGGTTGTCCGTCAGTATTCTATCATCAGAATGATCAATACCTGTCGATTGATCTTCGGTGCGCAGTGTAGAGTATAAAAGCCGGTCTAACTGTGAAACAGTTAACGGCTTGGGAAGAATGTGAGCTTTTGAGTCACTTTCATCTCGCTGCCACAGTACGTCGGGTCGCCACTGATTTCCCTCCTGTTGGCCTTCGAGAATCATCAACCAGAAACACAGGCTGGTGACACAGCAGTCTTCTGGTCCCAGGGGTAAAGTCAACACCCGGCTATGAGGATCTACTCTGCCTTGCTTGAATTGCTGTAACTGACAAACTGATTGATCTATAAACTGCTGCCAATCTAGTGGATCCGCACCCACCATGGTGATCAGCCAGCGTTCCAGTGTCCAGTCAGACAGCCTGGTCATGGCATCCCGTACCGGGTTGGTTGGCAGGAGTTCGCGGCACTGGTCGTCGCTCAGGCTTAACAGTTGCTTCAAGGCCGAAAGTTGTGGAATGCCTTGATGATTCAGGCCGACATCGATTTGCTCAAGTACAGTCTCGTTGGCGTGAAACAGTGTCGAAGGCCTGAAGTAGAGCGTTGCGAGTGACCAGCGCGTAAAATAGATCAACGGGTAGAGTCGGCCGTGGCTGTCCTGGCTCGGGAAAAAGTGGCCAGCCAACCCCTGGCGGTCGTGTCCGCCCGTCATCAGAAAACCAAAGGCCTGCAAGGGGGCATGGTCGAGCGCCTGTTGATGTTCAAGGTACCATTGACGCAACAGTGACTCGATCTCCTGCACCTCACGGTAACTGGCTCGAGCGCTGATGAAGTCGGCCAATTCCGGTGTTTTGCCCACACAGCCGGCCACCATCACAGGGGGTGGTGTCTGCACCTCCTCCGTTACCGCTGGTTTGCGCGTGCCAAAGCCGAACATCCTTAGCTCCGAAATATCTGGCGGGGCAGACTGAACTGCTGGAACAATGAGCGGTTCAGGACGCTGCCTTCTCGGTCGGCGCGAATTCTGAACCGCGCTTGAGTGGCTCGGCCGGTGCCATTGTTGATCGACCAGGTCAGCTCAAATTCGGTGCCGCGCAAGTGAATGATGTCTGCCTGGTGCAGTAGCCTTATGAAAGCCCAGTAGCCCTCCTGCTGCAAGCTGGCAATATTTGACTGTTGGCCGTGTCGAGCATACACCCGAGCCTGGCCTGACTGGCTATGAGCATCCCATTGGAAATTGCGCCACTCCTGGGGCTCGTTTCGATAACGGTAAGACTGACCGTTGTTCTCGAAATAGGACTCGGTCACACCGGGAACCTGAATGGGGTAAAGCGCATAGTCCATTCCGATCTGTTCGCTGCCGGACCGGAACAGCCCCTGTGCAATACGATCAGCGCGTGGCAAGGCTTCCAGCAACTGGTTGTTGAAGTGCAGGCCTCTACCCAGCCACTGGCGCGCCACCCAGCGATCACCGCTTCGGTTCAGGAAAGGCTGTAACTCTTCTTCAAAGAAGGCCCAGAGCACGCCTCTTTCCGGATGCAGAATGCCGCTGACATCCCGGGGGGAGCTTTCGGCAGCACTGTCGGCAAAGGGAAAGCGTCCTTCCATATTGGCGCGATACGCCGAATACACGCGAGACTCCCACTGTTGTTGCAGGGAGCGGTGGGCGCCAGCGAGGATCACGCTCCAGGCCTGGTTGACCGGTTGATGCATCAACGCCTGAACGCTGTCGCGGTTGCTGCGGTCGAGATCCCGAATCAGGTTGTTGATGGCAATGTGCGTGCTGTAGAGTTGCATGCCACCTGCATTGCCGGATAACACGTCTTCGGCATAGCGCCGAGCTTCGCGATCGCTGTCAGAGGCGTTTGCCAGGAATTCCAGCTCAATGGCCAGGGCGTCCAGTTCCTGTAGATAAGTGGTGACGACGGGGCTACCGGATTGACCTTCGACTGGTGCGGCCAGGCGCAACAGCTGCTCCGCGACGCGTGCAAAATCGGCAATCAGCCGCTCAGTCGCGGGTTCGTCATCGCTGTCGCTCAATTGTTGAGAGGCACGGTCGGCCAGGCCACTGGCCGATAGCGGGGCCTCTTTCAATTGCAGCTCATCCGCAAGGCGATGAAAGACACTGGCGATCGGGCCCTGGGGTTCACTGATGGCTTTGATATTGGCCAGGGCGTCGTTCAGGTTGCCATAGGAAGGCAGCGTCAGGCTCTCGATCAGTTGGGTCCAGTGGTTCACATAATCCTGGAAGTAGCGCTGGCGGATCTGTTGTTCGAGCTGTCGAATCTGGCGTTGATCGGGGGCCGCCTGATCCCGGTTGGCGAGGCCACCGAGCACCCAGTCGCCCGTCATGGCCTTGTCGGCCAGGGACTGAATTTCACCGGAAACGAATTGCTCCCAGGCAGTGCGTGTGTAGATACCGGGTATAGCGTGATCCGAGCGCAATGCATTGGCAAAGTCACGATTGACCAGGGTGTTGAGGGTGACCGTTCTGAACCGGGTCTCACCGGAGCGCTGCACCTGTTGATACAACAGTTCGGCATCGGCCTGGGTGGCCAGGTTGCTTTGGGCGACTACAATGAGGTCGCGGCCAGCCAGCCAGGGGTTGCCGTGGTTCTCGGTTCGGCGGCTATGCACTTCGCGCAGATACTCGGCCATCATTTGTTGCATCAAATGGCCTTCCTGCTCGTAGGAGAGCAGCAGGTTGTCTTCACCGAAACTTTGATACCAGAGTTGGCTCAGCGTTGATGCGGCTCGCGCTTCCGAATAGTGCTGGCGATGACTGGTCAGCATCATATAGCTTTCGAGCAAGCCATAATATTGAGGTCGCATCCGCTCACGCTGGGCTTCTTCAGCTTCGGGCCAGTTTTGATTGTGTTCCGCGAGCTGTTGCTGCAGCAGTGGCGCCACTCGGCTTTCTATTTCATCCTGTAGGGTCGAAATAAAGAGTGCTTTCATCGGCTCAGCGTGAGTCTCGATCAGGTTGTGGCGCCGAATCATCGACACCGGCGAGTAGGTGCTGATGCTATTGAGTTTGTTATGGTGCTGGTAGATGCCTACCAGGGCATCGAAGCGCTCCAGTTCGGTGCTGTCCTGCTCGGTCAGGCGGGAAGTCAGAGTTTTGGCCTGGGTTTCGTAGTTGGTCAGTAGTCGCTGGTTGGCCGTGTAGGCACCGACCAGGGTGATGCCAGAAAAGGTCAGCAACACAGAGGCGGCAATAAAGCAGGTGGCTTTGGCGATCATGTGAAAGCGTTGGCGTTTGCGATTGCCACGAACCGCGTGCTGCAGCGGGAAGATAACTCGGGTGAACAATTGGTCAATAAAGTAGCTGCGCGGCTCCTGATAGCGTGGTCGCTGACCCGTCATGGCAGCAAAAACGTTTTTCAGGGCATTGGATTTGCGTTCCAGTGGCACGCCTTCCTGAGTGCTGGAGGTAAAGTACAGGCCAGCGAACCAGGGGGTTTCGTGGTAGGGGTTGGCCTTGAACAGCAGGTCGGTGAATTCCTGCAGCTTTTCAGTGGCACCGGAAAACTGGCTGGGAAACTGGTAAATGTCGACACGCTGGCCCTTGTTGCGAGCCAGATTGAGCTTGGCGTTACGCTGTTCAAGCAGGCGTTCGTGCAGTTGTGTCAGGTGCTTGCGGATCAACTGCCGAATGTCGGTTTTCTTGTTTTCACTCTCTTCCAGAAGGTACACACCCCAGGGCTGCTTCACTTCTGTTTCGGAGAGATCATCAAAAAAGGCTTCGAAGCCCCGTAACAGGTCGCACTTGGTAATGACCAGGTAGACCGGGAACATGACACCGAGCTCACGAACCACTTCCTGGATACGGGCGCGCAGGTATTTAATGTGGGTTTCGCGCTCTTCGTTGGACGCCTGCAACAGCATATCCAGAGGCAGAGCCAGCAGCAATCCATTGATCGGCAGTACAGTGCGATTGGCCTTGAGCAGGCGCAGAAAGGTCAGCCACTCTTCGTTTTCGTCTTCCTGGGTGTAGCGACCGGCGGTATCGATCAGGATCGCCTGATCCGAGAACCACCAGTCACAATCCTTGGTACCGCCAATACCGGAGACGTGAAAGCGTTCGTTGTCTTTCAGCGGAAAGTTCAGCCCGGATTTGGCAAAGAAGGTGCTTTTCCCGGCCGCCGAGGGCCCGATGACCATGTACCAGGGCAGGGCGTAAAGTGCACTCGAGCCGCGATAACGACTGCCCAGCTCAGATGCCTTGAGTTCCTTGATGACCTGATCCAGCTTGGATTCGAGTGGGCTGATGCTGCCATCGGCCGATTGCAGTTTGTTGAGCTGACGCTTCAGGCGTCGGCCCTTTATCCAGACGATCAGCGCCTTGATTAGCGAAAACAGCAGGTAAGCAATGATCAGGGCACCAATGGCCAGTATTTTGCCGGTTTGGTCCAGGCCGATATGGTGACCCATAAACCAGATCAGCAGGGCAATGGAGAGGATGCCGACCAGTACCAGAGCGCCGCGCGACAATATCAAGGCCAGCAGGGGTTTGAGCAGGATGTTGATCATGGTTGGTTAAGCTCCCTGTGGGGTGGCGGCGCAGTTTCGGGTGCGGTCGGCAGGGTTTGAAGCTGGACAATGTTGGCTGAGCTCTGTTCGATCGATTCACGCGTAAAGTGACCGTAGAGGGCGACCATGCCCATCAGCAGAGCGCCGCTCAGTGCGGCCATGACCCAGTAGGGTTGGCGACTCGACAGGCGATAAACCAGGCGGCTTTCCGGGGCGGCAGAGTCGGCCAGTTGCCGACTGACGGGCCCGCGCACATCATCGAGTTGTTCGCGTAATCGAGCCTGGAGGGCTTGCAAACGTTCATAGCCCAATAGCCGGTAAATGCCCTCGAAACCGAACTGGATGCAGGTGTAGTAGTGTTCGAGCACGGCGCGGTTTTTGGCAAAATCCGTTTCCAGCTCGGTCAGGCGTTTGAAGAAGCCTTCGCCAGCATTGCTGTCGCCAAAAAACTCGACGCACAGCGGGCGACCCATCCAGCGTATCTTGCCAGGCCATTCCGAACTGAGCACCACCTCATCGACATAGGCGGCGGTGGCGTATTTGATGTCTCGCACCAGGGCGCTCGGCAATTGCTTCTCGAATGCCTTGCGCTCAAAGGCCAGAAAGGCTTCCTCGGCCTCGCTGCGTAAGTTGACCGGAGAGTCGTCGTTCATGCCTTCGGCCAGAGTGAAGATGGGTGCACAACATTCAACAATGATGGCATCCACTTCATGGTGTGATAAAGCATCCATGCGTTATTCCTCGATAACAATCAGTTCCAGATCAGCGGATTCGTAATCGCCCATGCAAAAGGCGCTGAGGCCGGCCTCGGCTGTAATGGTTTCCCACAGTGGCGTTCGCGTTTCGATTCTGAAATATTCATAGCCAGACTTGATGCGGATTTTCTGTGGCACCCGTTGGCAGTGGGTCAAAGGCACGCCGGGTACGGCGCTGGACAAGAGGGTGGCCATGGTAGAGGGCGCGCCCATCTTGCACAGGCCAGGGAAGTCGGCCACCCAGGACGGGTCATTGGCGTGATGGTTGACCGCCAGGTAGAAGCTGTACCGTTCAAAAACAGCCGCACTGATTCGGGAGGACTGGTAGACTCCGTTTTCGGCTCGAGTGAACTGAATAGCGTTTTCCGGGCGCTCAGTCTGGGTACCCAGTACGGTTCGAATGTGGGTTTCCAGTGCCGGGAAGACGCTCTGAGGCTGAGCGTGGTCGTAAGGAATGCGCTCCTGGATGCGGCCAATGTCGAGGTAACATCTCAGAGTGTCCAGTGTCTTGTGTAACACCTGATAAAGCGCATAGGGCGACTGTTGTTTCTGGTGCAACAGGTCTGACAACTCGCCATAGAGCAGTGCGATGTCCTTGCCAAAGAGGAAGTCGGACAGCTCAAGTGGCGAGAAGGTGCTGACGTCGCCCAATTGCTTGCGTTGTTCCTTGAAGGTAGTCAGATGGAACAGCAGGCTTTCGAGAATGCCCTTGCCCAAATTCTGCAGCGCCTGCGAGGCATTCAGTGTCAGGCAGGGCGAAAAGTCATCTCTGGCCAGTTCGTATGTACCCTGGTCGTTGCGTATCAGGGTTGTCACTTTCAGGCTACTGCTCTGGTCGGCAGCCGGGAGTTCAAGGCTCAACTGTACATTGGGCTGTGCCAGCAGCACGTCGCGCTGACGGTTGACGTCGTGATCGTCCTGCAGGGATTGGTTGGTGGCGCGCCAGGCAGGCTTGAAGCCGGTTGTGGGGTAGCCCGTTATCGGGTTGGCTGCCGCGTTGGTCGGTACTGACAGATAGACCGATACCCTCGACTCCTGTGCCTCAGTGACATCCAGGCTGGCGATGGGGGTGCCATCCTGCTGTAAATCAATCAGGCGACCATCTGGTAGAATGGCCGTACAGCTGACCAGTTCAAGCCGCCCGTTGATCAGAGCAGTGGTATCCCAGTGTGTATGAATAGCGCCCCATGGAAAGGGGTTTTGATGCTGTGAGCGCAGTATCTGAGCGTCTTGCTGATACTGGTCCCAGGCCTGAAAATGCTGTTGACCAAGGAAGAGACCCTCGGCCCAAACGACACGTTTTAATCCTTTCATGGTGCAGTCCATACTGTCCGGATGAATGGTTATGCGAGTATTCCGTTAATCAGCGGTAGCTCAGTTCCAACTGGTTTTGAATCAGGTGCAGATGCAACTCTGTGGAGGCTGGAATAGGGCCGTTATTGACTTTTCTGACTTGCTTCCAATGTGCAGATTCGCTATCTCTGAAGAAGGCGACAACGCCGGTATAGCGTGCATCGTTTTCCTTGCGCAGCGACCAGGTGCGGCTTTCGCCGGGCTCCAGGGTGATTTCATGCTGGGCCAGCAGAGTGCCACTGAGTACAGTGTCGGAATGCCGCCAGAGATCGTCGAAGCTGGCGGTATTGAAGGAGTCGGGCACTGTCAACTGATAGACACGAACGAGTACAGCGTAGTTGTTGCCTGTGCTGTCCGGGTTCAAACTGCCATCGGTATGGATGGTGTAATTAAGATGGGGGGTGCTGCAAGCCGAGATCAGGGCGACCATAAGGCCGATGAGGCTAACACGCAGCAGGTAGGCTTCCCGTTTCATTGCAGCTCCTTGAATCAGTTCCTTGGGTGATGCTGGCAGACCGTTGCCGACTGAACGATGCGCACATTAACACAATAAAAAATCGGTTTCGTGACCAGTGTCTCATTTCATAAAATTCATCTTCTATACAATGCGCGTCGATTGATGCTCACAATAGCAACGTCAAGGATGCTTTATGTTAAGGAAATATAAATACCTATCCATTGTTAGTTTATTGGCAAGCCTTCTGGCCATGAATCCCTCTTCTGCACTTGAGTGGGACGATGCCTTCTTCTCAGGTTCTTTTGGCGCCTATTATGTCATTCAACAGGAAGACGAACCCTACCCTTCGTCCCCTGCCGTAAATCTCGCTGCCGCCTACCATTTGCCGCTCTTCGTTGAGGGGCACGTCAAGGTTATTGCTCAAGGTCAATACGGTTGGTACGCCGCAACACCCAGGGTGCGTGATGGCAAGCGCGGTGCAGCCTCACACCGGCTGGCATTCAATGCCTTGTTGATGCGTGACGCCATGCTCGGCCAGCAGTCTGTCTGGTGGGGGGCGGGCCTGGGTGTGCAAGGGCGTTATCTGCATTACCACTACGAGTGGCAGCGAGAAGCCGGGGAGTGGAGTCTGGAAGTCTTCAAGGACGACTGGATCGTCAGCCCGTCGTTGATTGCAGCCTTGCATTTTCCGCTGACTGGGCCACTGAGCATTGAAACGCGCTTTGAGTGGTCTGCATTCGATGACTCACCTCATATCCTGGGCATAGACCTGGGGTATCGTTTTTAACTGGAAATCACTATCCAATCTACACGGTCTGCTGGACCAGAGTGTTTGATTCTCAAGGAAATCTGTATCAGGAGAAGTTCATGAAACCTATTACTGTGGGCGCTTTAGTAGCCACCCTGGTGGCTTTGTCGGCGTGTGACGTCGGCATTCCCGAAATACCAACAGAGGAAGAAATTGACCAGGCCAGCCTCGTCTTGTTGGACTCGGACATTGTGCTGAGAATTGGCACCACGACACGAGTTGATACGACTCTGGGTTCGACGGTTGAAGAGATCGAATGGGAGATCGACGCCAACTGGACAGCGGAATTGACCATTGATGAGGGTGGTGGCTTTATCGAAGTCTATTTGCCCTGGCAAGCCATGGCCGATAATGAGTTGACCCTTAAAGCCTCAGTGATTGACGATCAGAGCCGCTTGACTCGCCTCGACTGGGCGTTACCTGTGCAGCGTCAGGCAGCGGTATTGTTTACTGGCGAGTTGAGCCGCCAGGGCGATGTGGAGCTCTATCGCACCGGCCTGGAAGAGAGTCTTCCTGTGCGTCTGCATGCACCCTTTACCACCGAGACCAACCTGGGTCAGGTGCAGGTTTCACCATCCGGCCATCAGCTGACCTTTGCTCGTGAGCAGCCTGCCAGTGCATTAAACCCTGAGCGTTCTATCGGAGTCTGGATGGTGGACCTGGCCAGCGGTGCAGATAGCCTGTTGCCACTTGATTTCAACAGCAATGGTGCCGTGATCAACCTGGTGTGGAGCCCGGATGGCCAATACCTTGCCAGCCTTACGGCTGAAACCGGCGGTGTCAGCCGAACCCTGACCATATTTGATCCAGAACAAACGGCACCACTCTATCAGACCAACACCCTCGCTCAGGATCATTTAAGCTGGAGCAAGGATGGTCAGTATTTGGCCTACCTCAGTACAACCAGCGTTTTGAATGTTGTGGATACGGCTTCCGGGGAGTCCAGTGCTGTTCCAGTGCCGGCTGATGCACCTTCAGCGCTGATGGATATCGGTGCTTTTGACTGGAGCCCGGTCGATAATCAATTGGCGCTGTTGGCGGAGTACTCCAATGCCGATGTGCGTGACTTGATGCGTTATGACCCGGAACAGGATGCCACTGTATTGCTGGCAGTGCATGCTGGCCATATGGGCGCTGCGACCTATGGTGACATTGTTGATTTTAGCTGGTCTCCGCTTGAGCCGATTGTTGCCTTTCTGGCGGATTTTGAAGCAGCTGATCAATATGCCCTCTTTTCGGTTGAGGCCGATGCAGAAACACCGATGTTCCGCAAGGTCAGTGGCAACCACAATTCGACCAGTGTGCTTGAGTACCAATGGTCACCAACGGGTGAGCGTCTGGCTTACTTGCTTCCGATAGAGGGCGTCGAGGCGCGGTATCATCTCTATTCTTCTCGGGTCAATGGTACCCAGAATCGCAGTTACAACCTGAGTGGCTATGACCGGGTGCGTTACTGGAACTGGATTCCGCAACTGGATGAGCTGATCTTCGTGCATTTTGATGAAGGCCAGGAGCTGGCCTACTTCTTCCACGTTGACGACCCGGATCGGAATGACAGCGCCAGCATTCTGAAAACGGACGAAGGTGAAGACTTGAGCGTCTGGACCGACGCCCAAAATGGACTGGGCGCTATTCTTCCGATTCAGTGGACTCGAAATGGCGAGCGTTTTGCCTTCCGGGGTCATGCGGTGTCGGGTGAGGACGCTCTACATCTGTACGCTTACAGCCTGGATGGAGGTAGCCTGAAAACCGTTTCTGAGCTGGTGGATTCCGTGCAAAGGGTTGCAGCCGACTTTGTTTGGTCGGATAATGATGAAGGTCTGATATATCGATTGATTCATGATTCAGGCTTGGCGCGTGAGCTGGTGTACCAGCCATTGAGCGGTGATACTGTGCCCCTGGTCGGTGAACGAGCGCCGGTCCAAGGGGAGTTGGCATCGGGTGGTGAAGTCGTCGAGATTGTTGCACTTCCCTGAGCAATAATACTAAAGCCAGTGGCTGATGGACAGCGGCTGGCCAGTTTGAAGATGGAAATACACAAGGACGCGTTTTTTATGGACGATGCAGACCCCTCTGTATGCAATACAATGGCCTTTCCTTATGCAACCTTCAGTTGCAATCGCTGCAATCACCAGTTGAATTTGCGTTATCAGGATATCTTCTGGTTGATTAATGACGGCATCCTGAAGTGCGAATTTTGCGATTCTCGACTTGGCGTGGATGAGCCCAGCCGAAGGGCGCTTGGCAGGCAAGTGGCCAAAAAGTCAAGACAGGACCGGGTCATTGCTGCCTTTCTGATTCCCTACCTGCTGGTGTTGGCCATTGTCGCCTTTTTGTGGGGCGGGTTGGCGGTGATTTTCCTCTCCGGCATGGGTACGCTCGGCTTTCTGTTGCTCAAGGCCATTTTTCGGCCGGAGCGTAACCAGCAATATCGGTTGATTAGCCAGGCCAGGTGGTGACTCGGTTTTAACCGAGCATGGAGCGCAAGTCGAGGCTGCCGGTTTCCAATGGAAAGGTCGAGTTGTAGTGTTCAATATTGGCCCAGTAACGCAGCAGTTGTTGCAAATGGGCCGGCCGGATAATGCGCTCCTGCTGGGTGGCTTGTGGATCCGGGTTCAGGCTCAGATCGCCGTTCAGGCTGAGTGCTTCTACCTGGTCACTGGTGCCACCAACACTGTTCCGAGAAAAGCCGTTGTCTCGCATCAGAATGGCGCTGCCCAGCGGCCAGTGATCCTTGCCATCGCCATCGTTGTACCAGGGGGTGCGACCGAAATCTGAAGCGACCACGACGCGCAGTCGGCTGACCAGGTTGGTGCCGAAGCGTTGATCCATATCGGCGGCTTCCTGCAGCCGTTGCCTCAGTTGTTGTTGTCCCAACAACCGATCCAGCCTGGCCTGACGTGCCTGGGCAATCAGATCGAGACTCTCAGGGCGATGGTAGTGACTGTCGACCCAGGTCGGGTCGTTCGGGTTGATCAGGTCGTTCAGGGTGCTTGGGTCCTGCATCAGGGTAAACTGCGTCAGGCCTGCGGTTTCTCGATAGCCACCATTGCTGAGAAAAGCCAATGGCAAGCCGGCGCCGTGGCGAGCGGCGGCCAGCGCCGTCTGGGCCGGGTAGCCATCGGCGAAGCGACCGCTGAAGGTATGGCGCACGCCGGCATTGTGGGCGTTGGTCTGGGTATCAATGCCATTGATGACCAGCATTTTTGAACCCAAGGTCTGAAACAGTCGTTCGTTGTCGGCAAAGGGGGCATAGCGCAAGCCGTTGTTTGTGGTGGCGATGCTCTGGCCTGCCTCGGCCCAATGATTGATCCAGACGGTGTTGCCATTGGCCGGGTTCAACCGTTGGCCGTCCTTGGGGTCACACAGGCTGGTGACATCCCAACCGCCTTCGGCAAAAACGGTGATATAGATCGGCCCTTCATAGCGCCGGTTCTCGGCCATCGCCCAGGGGCCCAGAACGGGGGTGAGCCCGGCGGCAAAAAACGCTTTGAGCAGGTCGCGACGATGCATTCTTATTCCGTCAGAAACTGAATGTCGGTCAAGAGGTAAACCAGCACTCCGACCCAGGGCCTGAGTGTCTGCTCGGGGTTGTAGAAGCTGCCAAGGTGCGCTCTGACCGGTTCCGGGTAGCCATTGCTGGCGGCCACCCAATCGCTGTTGCTGATGTCATTCCAGTTCAGGGAGATGTCTATGCCGTCGTTCGGGTCTCTGTCCCGAACGGTACGGTACTCGTCTTCATCCGGGTTGGCGTCCGGGCCACTCCAGGCGGCGACCTGAGACAAATAAGGCGTCGGATCTTCCCAGCTCAGCCGCTGTTCATAAAGGGCCTTGTACAGAGCCCAGGCTGCGTCGACTTCGACAGAGCCGGTGGTGCCCCAGAGCCGCCACAGGAGGTGGCGCAGATTGCTGCGAATGGCCGCTTCACCGGCTTCGGTCGTCGGGTCGGTGGTGATCTCTACCATGGGAAAAAGGGTGCGTGGCATGCCCGGCCAGAACTCCTGGAAGACCAGTTCGCAGGCGAGAATTAGCGGCAATACTCTGGATCGCTGTTCCAGGCTTGGGGCCGTTGAACGGTCCTGCTACACTGCGCAGGCTGTTTTACCCCCTTCACTCAGGAACCTCCATGGCCCAGCTTAATCCACGTCAACAGGAATCGGTCAATGACATCAGTGGACCATTGTTGGTGCTGGCCGGTGCGGGCAGTGGCAAGACCTCCGTTATTACCCAGAAAATTGCTTATCTGGTCAACGAGTGTGGCTACAAGGCCCACAACATAGCGGCCGTCACCTTTACCAACAAAGCCGCCAGGGAGATGAAGGCACGGGTCAGCAAGCTGATCAAAGGCAAGGCCGGGCGTGGCCTGATCGTCTCCACTTTTCACAACCTGGGCCTGAACATTCTGCGTCGTGAAGGCACCCATCTCGGGCTCAAGAGCGGCTTTACCCTGTTTGATGATCACGACTCCAAAGCCCTGATCAAGGATATTGTATTGCGTGAAGTGCCCAACGCAGTCGATGAAGTGGACTACTTTCGCAATATGATCAGCCTGTGGAAGAACGACCTGGTCGAACCCGATGAATTGCGCGGCAAGCTGGACGATGCCCGCGACGCCCTCGCCCTGGAAGTTTACGACCAGTACAACCGCATGTTGAGCGCCTATAATGCGGTTGACTTTGACGACCTGATTCGTTTGCCGACCTTGCTCTTTCGGGGGTACCCCGAGGTATTGGCACGCTGGCAGCGACGTATTCGCTACCTGCTGGTTGATGAGTATCAGGACACCAACATCTCTCAGTATCTGTTGGTCAAGTATCTGGTGGGCGATCAGCCCCGCTTTACCGTGGTGGGCGATGACGATCAGTCCATTTACTCCTGGCGCGGTGCTCGGCCCGAGAACCTGGTACAGCTACAGACCGACTTCCCCGGCTTGCGCATCGTCAAGCTGGAGCAGAACTACCGCTCCACCGGCCTCATTCTGAAGGCCGCCAACACCGTCATCGACAACAATCCCCATGTATTCACCAAAAAGCTGTGGAGCGAGATGGGCTTTGGCGACCCGATTCGCGTGATCCGCATGGCCAGCGATGAAGCCGAGTCGGAGCGCATCGCCAACGAGATTCTGCACCAGCACTTGATGCGCAAAGGAGAGTATCGCGACTTCGCCGTGCTCTATCGGGGCAATCACCAGGCTCGGATACTGGAAATCAAGCTGCAACAGAACCGCATCCCTTACAAGATCAACGGCGGCACCTCCTTTTTTGCCAAAGCCGAAATCAAGGACATCATGTGTTACCTGCGCCTGCTGGTGAACCCGGATGACGATGCCGCCTTTCTGCGCATCATCAACACCCCCAGACGCGAGATCGGCCCCGCCACCCTGGAAAAGCTCAACGACTACGCAGCCGGGCGCAGCATCAGCCTGACCAAAGCCTGTGAAGAGATGGGGCTGCAGCAACACCTGCCAGACAAGGCCGCCCAGCGCCTGAGCCGGTTCGCCGACTGGTTGCAGCGCACCATTCAGAAACTGCACACCGAAGCCGACCCGACCATGGTCATACGAGAGTTGGTGACCGACATCAACTACGAAGCCTGGTTGCGCCAGGACAGCGTCTCCGACCGACAGGCGGAAAAGCGCCTGGCCAACGTCCATATCCTGATCGACAGCCTGAAATCCATGCTTGAGCGCGGTGACGAAGACGACGATTCCGACCTTCAGGTACAGGACGCCATCGGCAAGCTCTTGCTGCGCGACATCATGGATCGCCAGGAAGAGGAAGACGACGAAGACGCCGTCCAGTTGATGACCCTGCACGCCTCCAAGGGCCTGGAATTCCCGCATGTCTTCGTCATAGGCCTGGAAGAAGAACTGCTGCCGCACCGCAACAGCATCGAAAGCGGTGATATCGAAGAAGAGCGCCGGCTGATGTACGTCGGCATCACCCGGGCGCAACGCACCCTTACCCTCACCTACGCCGCCCGGCGCAAACAGTTCGGCGAAATCATCGACTGCACCCCAAGCCGCTTTCTGGACGAACTGCCCGCCGAAGACCTCGTCTGGGAAGGCCAGGAACAGAGCAATGCCGAAGTCACCAAGGCGGCAGGTCAGGCGACGTTTGCCAGCCTGAGGGCCTTGATGAACTCCTGATCGAGCGTCTGGTAAATCCATAGGCAGGGAGGTGCAATATCGTTTATGCTTTAGGCTGTTATAAAAATAAAGCGCAGGCCCTGTGTCAAACGAGCCACCCATCACAATCGCCACGGCCAAGCTCATGCTGGACCGTGATTATCGAGTATTGCATTTCAGCGATACCAGTAGACTTCTTTTGGACACGCCCGTGTCCGAAGGCGTCCCATTGCTTGAAGCCTGGCCCGGTTTTGAGTCCTGGCTGAACCAGTACCTCAACCAGCCTTCGCCTGGTAACAACTTCAGTAGTTGCGTACCTGGCACCCTGGCGTCGTTGACGCATCTTGGCGACGAGTTTGAGTTGTTGCACATCTGGCGCCAATTGGATGTACTGAAGAGTAGCCTGACACTGCTGCAGTTCAATGCCCTGGTCTTCGATCGGGACGCCAGACTGGTGTTCTCGAACCAGGCCGCTCAGCGGTTTCTTCAGCGCCAGCGGGTAGAAGACTGGTTGCCGTTGTTGCCTGATGAATGGCATAGCGACTTTTCCGACTGGCTGAGCAGCGATGCACCCACTGAGTATGAGAAAGAATTCAATGGACAGTTTTTGCGGTGGGAAATCAGCAGCGACCCCAGCCATCAGCACCTGGTCATGGTCTGCCATCCCATGCTTGATCGTGAAAACTACCGGCGCATCCTGGAATACTCGGTCGATGGTATCTACCAGACCAGTGGTGCTGGCGAACTGGTTTATGCCAATCAGTCACTCGCCCAGCTGTTTGGCTACAGCAACCCGAGTGACATGAAGCAACGCATTCGTCATGTTGAGCACGATATCTATCGCTACCCGGAGGATCGTCGGCGCTTTGTCAATCAGCTCAGAGAGCAGGGTGAAGTGGTCGGTTTTGAGTGTGAAATGTTCGACAGATACGGAAACAGTATCTGGATTCGACAGAACGCGCGCGCCATTTCTAACGAAGAGGGCCAACTGGAGCATATTATCGGCACCGTTGCCGACATGAGCGATTACAAGCGTTCCGAATTGGCCAGGCTCAAGGCGGAAAAACAATACCAGCGCTTGTTCAATACCGCCCAGGCTGGGCTCTACCAGTCCGTTGCCAGTGCCGGCACCAATCATGGTGGGCGGTTGTTGCGCGTCAACCAGATGTTTGCGCACATGCTGGGCTATTATTCACCCGAGCATTGCGTGCAACAGGTCACGGATATCGGCAAAGATATTTACGCCGAACCGGATCAGCGCGAGGCATTGCTCCAGCGCTTGCGTGCCGAGTCCGTAGTCAGCAGTGAGCGGGTGCTGTTCAAACGCAGAGATGGCTCACTCATCTGGGTCATGCTCAATGCCCAATACATCGAGTCAGCAGAACCTGAAGAGACGCTTATTGAAGGCTCTATTTACGACATTACTCACCTGGTTGAAGCGGAGAATGAGATCCGTTTTCTGGCGGAGCACGACCCGTTAACACGCCTGCCTAATCGCAGTCAGTTCCAGCAACAACTCCAGGCCCTCCATGGCTATTGGCAAGCCCTGCCGGGCCATGAGTTTGTCGTTGTTTTTCTGGATCTGGATCACTTCAAGGACATTAACGATACCCTGGGTCATCTTGTGGGTGACTCCCTGTTGCAGGAAGTTGCGCGCCGTTTGCAGCAACCCTTGAACGTCGCCTACGAGACGTTCCGACTCGGTGGTGATGAGTTTGGTATTCTGATTGATGGCGCCGTCTCTGATTCCGAGCTTGATGTGTTGTGCCGACAAATCATTGAGCGCATCAGCCGCGAATACCGCTATCAGGATAACATTCTCAGAGTGTCTGCCAGCCTGGGGGTGGTGCGCAGTAATCAGTTGGCTATGTCCGACCCGGGCGCAGTGCTGGAAGAGATCATGAGTGCTGCCGATCTGGCACTCTATAGCTGTAAACGGGCAGGTCGTGCGGGTTATCAACTCTATCAGGAGCCAATGAAAACCCGATTGCTGGCCGAAAAAGAGCTAGAGCAAAGGCTTGAACAGGCCTTGAGAGACGATCAACTGCAACTGTATTTCCAGCCAATTTTCTGTACAAAGTCCGACCGAATAATCGGTGCCGAGGCCCTGATTCGTTGGCCAACGGAAGATGGCATGATCAGCCCGGCTACCTTTATTCCCCTGGCAGAACGCTGCGGGCTGATCGCCAACATAGATGCCTGGGTCATCCGCAAGGTCGTGCACTATCTGCGTTTGCTGGCTGGTAACCACCCCGACATCAACATCAGCTTCAACCTCTCGGCGTACCACTTCAACTACAACAGCTTTAACGAGTTGTTTGACCCGTTGGCCGATCAGATCCAGCGCTGGGGTTCGAGGATGACGGTCGAGTTGACCGAACGAGTGATGTTCGAACACACGGATAAGGTTCTTGAATCCTTGAACCTGTTGCGACAATTCGGAGTCAATATCTCTCTCGATGACTTCGGCACTGGTTACTCATCCTTGAGTTACCTGACCCAGTTTCCAATCAGCAAGATCAAGATTGACCAGAGCTTTATCCAGAACATGGATATAGACGCCACTGCCAGGGCTGTCGTTCAGGCTGCCACGCAGATCGGCAAGACACTGAAACTGCAGATCAACGCAGAAGGTGTAGAAACTCAGGCGCAATACGATTACGTGTGCGACCTTGGCATAGACGAGGCCCAGGGCTTTCACCTCGCACGACCCATGCCGATGGATGAACTGTTACAGCGGCTGAGTAAAGAGGCCAGCAAGTAATATTGAGCGCACAGTTCACTCTTCTATTGCAGACAACACTGCTTATACTTCTTGCCACTACCACAAGGGCAGGGGTCGTTGCGGCCCACCTTGCCCTGGCGTTGCTCGGGCGTGCCTGATTCCAGCATGACGCGAAGGGACATCGACAAGCGGGCATGCAAATCGACTGCTTTCGGAAGTTGCTTGATCACTTCATCAGCAAGTTGATCCGGCCTCATGGCGGAGTTACGCTTGGCCAGAAACTGCCGCGCATGGTCGGGTGTAGCAAAGAACCGCAAAGCAAAGAGTTGGCTGTCGAGTTCCGATTGCAATTCAGCGGGTATCAAGTGCTGCCAGGAGTCTTCTGCCAATCGATAGCCAATGCTGAAACCCAGGCTCCAGTCATTCAAGATGCTGCCGGGTTTGATCTGCTCCACGGCATCCAGGTCATCAACCTTTGGCAGAGGGTAGCGCTGCTGCTGGCAACGTTTCTCCATTTGCAATTGATAGGACAGTACGGCATTAATCAGGTTCAGCGTCGGCTCAACCCTGGGCATCAATTGCGTAAAAGGCTCCAGCCAATCGCTCACCGAGATAGCGATCGGGGCCTGGCATATGGCAAACAGATAGCCATCTATGCCTGCCAGGCTGGCCGGTATCAGCGTCGGTTCGCTGCGATCTTCCTCGGGCTGTTGCTGCAGCCATTCATTGAGCAAGTTTCTGGCTTGCGCAAAGTCGAGGTTTTTCAGGTTCAGGTCTTCAGTCATGCTTGTGTGATTGCTCAAAATGGGCCTTTTGCTCAGCGCTGGCTTCAGTCTGGAAACGTGCTTTCCACTCGGCGTAAGGCATTCCATAAATGATTTCACGAGCGGCTTCCTTGTCCAGCTCTATACCGCGTTCAGCCGCTGCCTCACCATACCAGCGAGACAAACAATTCCGGCAGAAGCCAGCCAGGTTCATCAGGTCAATATTCTGAACGTCCTTACGCTCATCCAGGTGTTGCAGCAACCGCCGAAAAGCGGCCGCTTCCAGTTCAGTTTGTGTGTCTTTGTTCATTTTGGTTTCTTCCATCTTTTAAGGGTTGCGGCAATGGTCCGCACTCGCTACCCGGTAGCCCATCATAAGGGACGCTGTAAATACCTATAAGGCTCATCCCTGAGCCTTACCCTTCGGGCTCGCTTCGCTCATGCAAAAACGCTCCCGGCGTTTTTGTCCCTGTAAGCTCGGCGGTAGCCATCCATGGCTACCGACGCCCCTATGATGGGCTACCGGGCATCGATTGCTCGCAATGGTGGCTTCACTAAAACTTGGTTACCCACCCGCTTTCTTGACGGTAAAGCCACGCTTAGATAACTCTTCAACCAGGATGTCTCGTTGATCACCCTGTATCTCGATCACAAAATCCTTCACCGTCCCACCCGTTCCGCAACGCGCTTTCAATTGCTTGGCCAGGGCTTTCAGTTCTTTCTCCGCCATGGGGACACCCGTTATCAGCGTAACCCCCTTGCCCTTGCGGCCTTTGGTTTCTCGGCTGACACGGACGATGCCATCGCCAGCCGGAGGTGCTGATGATTGTTTGCATTGGCATTGTTTAAGGGGCTGATCACAGTCAGGACAGGTGCGTCCGGATTCTGTGCTGTATACCAGGGCCATGGTAACTCCGAGGGTTAGGCGGGTGCATTGCAAAATTGAGCGACGGTGGCTGGGTAGTCCTCTGAAGGGGCGTCGATCCCCAGGGATGGGGATCGCCGAGCTTACAGGGATGTACTTGCAGCGTCCCCTGCAGAGGACTACCCAGTTACCGGCGCGGGCTCAAGTCGCTACAGTATACCAAACCGACAAAGACGGGTCTTCGAATTACTCGGCTGCCATCTCAGCCGCTATCTGCGTCAGGGCCTGTTTGAAGGTGTCGGCAGGCTGGCCGCCGGTGATGGCGTATTTGTTGTTGATGATGAAGGTGGGTACGGACTGTACGCCCAATTGCTGGTAGTGGGCCTCTTCGCCGCGAACCTCGTCTGCGTAAGCGTCGCTGGCCAGGATGTCGGCGGCTGCTTCAGCGTCCAGTCCGGCTTTTGCGGCAGCGGCTTTCAGCACGGCGGGGTCGTTTACGTTAGTGCGCTCGGTGAAATAGGCCTCGAACAGTGCCAGTTTCAGCGCCGTTTGCTGACCGCTGTCTTTGGCCCAGTTCAGCAGCCGGTGGCAGTTGAAGGTGTTCTGGGTTTTCATGTCATCGGTGAAGTTGAACTGGAAGCCCACCTGGTCGCCAGCACTGCTGATGCGTTTGCGGTTTTCTTCGCTTTGCTCATAACTCATGCCGTATTTCTGCATGATGTGCTCGCGCCAGTTTTCACCCTCCAACGGAGAATCCGGCCGCAGCTCAAAGGCGTGCCAGTTCAGCTCAACCGAGAGCTCGTCGGACAGCGCTTCCAATGCCTGCTCCAGGTTCTTATAGCCAATGACGCACCAGGGGCAGGCAACGTCCGAGACTATATCGATATTCAGTTTTTGCACGACTTAACTCCAGGCCTGTTGTACAGCTTTTGATAATCGCATGGCACTCAGCCAGGCGTCTTCCAATCGGTCGCCAATGGTCCAGTCGCCAGCCAGGCCCAGGTTGTTCTCAGCATCCCATTGCTGAATTTCCGCATGGGCCGGGCCTGTGCGCGCATAGAGCCAACGGTGCTTGAAGCTGTCGACCATGGGCGGCAGGTCCTTAGGCGCCAGCTTGCGCAGCATGGTCAGGCACTGTTGCTGCATCAGGTCTTCTCGAGCGTCCAGGTGGTTTGCAGTCCACTGCGCAGTGAAATGCATCACCCAGACTTCCGGCTCAGGTTCCCGGCCCGGCTTGCTGCTGTCTCGCGCTGCCCAACTGATCACGCCTTCTTTGGTGAAAACACCGTCAAATTCGATGCCCGTAGGCTGCTCGAAAGCCATCGCCACGGCCCAGGTTGGCAGCATGGTGGTGCGGCGCAAGGGGACTTCCAGGCGCGAGCCCGAGGGCAAGAGGGCCAGGCTCTGGGCCAGAGGCGCCGTCAGCAGAATGGCATCAAACAAGCCGTATTGCTCGCCAGAGTCGTCCCAGAGGCGCCATTGATTCTCGACCCGTTCAAGCCGGTCAATGCGCGTTTTGGTGTAGAGGTCGATGCCCTCGCTCATGCCATGTACCATGGCATTCATGGTGGGAGAGCCTACATAGCGGGCCTGATCATCAGGTGATTCAACAGCTTCACCCCGTTCAATAACCCCCAGTTTGGGTTGCCAGTGACTCACCCAGCCTTGTTCCAGCCAGTGTTGCACCTCTGTTTCGAACGCAGCGTCTCGCACGGTGAAATATTGGGCACCGTGATCGGCCTGCCAGCCTTCCCGCCGACGCGTCGCCAGGCGGCCACCACGGCCGCGGCTTTTCTCGAAAATCTGACAGCGGTGCCCGGCTCTTTGCAGCTCCCTGGCCAGGGTAATACCTGACAAACCGGCACCCACTACCGCAAAAATTGCCATCTGCGTTTACCTCCAGGTGAATGTTGCACAATGATCGATGTCGATGACCTATACTCTACTCTTTAGCGTAAGACTTGCCAGCCACAACAGCGATGTCGGCGGACACTCTGGTTGCCAAATCAGGACGATGCCACCAGAATACTGCTTTGGCCCCGCTATGGATCACCTTTTAATTTGCCACGGCGACCCTATTTAAAGGGCTGCAATTCGACCCGGGAACACCATGACCGTCACTCAACGCGCCAGCGTCGCCATACCACTGGGCGAACAAGCCAAGCCAACCCGCTTTGTCAGCTTCGATCACCTGCACGATGGCAAGGAACACATCGCCATACTCTATGGTGAACCGGAAAAAGAAGAAGCGCCACTGGTGCGCCTGCACAGTGAATGCCTGACCGGGGATGTGTTTGGCTCGCAGCGCTGCGACTGCGGCGAACAACTGCATGAGGCACAACGGCTGCTGGCCGATCAGGGTGGGGTTCTGCTCTACTTGCGTCAGGAAGGCCGAGGCATCGGTTTGTACAACAAGCTCGATGCCTATGCCCTTCAGGATAAAGGGATCGATACCTATACCGCCAACGAAATGCTCGGTTTTGGCCACGACCTGCGCGACTTTCGACCGGCGGCGGAAATGCTGCAGTCTCTGGGTATTCTGTCCATCCGTTTGTTGTCCAACAACCCACACAAGGCCTCTCAGTTGGAGGAGTTCGGCATAACAGTGGTCGACCGCATCGATACTGGTGTCTATATCAATCGGCACAATGCTGCCTACTTGAAAGCCAAGGTGGATCAGCAGGCGCATTCCATTCTGCTCGATCAGGATCACGAACCAGGGCAATGAAGCAGCAACGCAAGGCCGACCTGCCCAGCAAGCTTTGCCCGGTCTGTCAGCGGCCTTTTGTCTGGCGCAAAAAATGGGCGAGTTGCTGGGATGAAGTGCGTTACTGTAGCGAACGTTGCCGTCGACAGCGCAAGGCTTCAGAGCCCTGATTATTGGCATCCGATAAAACAATGACCCAGCCAAAACCGCCCATTCATCCTTCTCGTCAACAATAAAAGCCATGCTTGAAGGGTGTTGGTGACAGCTGCGCCAGGCCTGTTATGCTGCAAGCCGTGCCAACAAAAGGTAAATGTCATGCAGTACCTCGAAGAGCTGATCGACACACCGGATGGTCATGCCATTCCGGTCAAGGCCTGGCGCCCGCGTGAGCCAGAGGCTATCCTGGTCATTGCCCATGGCATGGCCGAGCATGCCAGCCGCTACGCGCCGCTGGCCGAATGGCTGACCGAACAAGGCGTGGCTGTGGTAGCGCTGGAGCAACGTGGCCATTCCGACCACTGCCCGGAAGAAGACCTGGGCCACTACGCCGATGAAGACGGCTGGAACAAGGTACTCAGCGACCTCAAGCAGGTGGTCGATTTTGCCAGAGAACTGGAGCCGGACTGCCCGGTGACTCTGTTCGGCCACAGCATGGGCTCCTTTATCGCTCAGGCCTGGATACAGCGTTACGGCGCCAATATCGACAATCTGATGCTATGTGCGACGAACCGCATCAATCCGCTCGAATTGAAAGTGTCCAAAGCTCTGGTGGACAGCATCAAGCTATTGCGAGGACGCCGTCATGTCAGTCGAACCATCGAGGCCATGACTTTTGGCAAGTTCAACAAGGCCTTCAAACCCACTCGCACCAGCCATGATTGGCTCAGCCGTGATGCCGCCCAGGTCGATGAATACCTGGCCGATCCCTATTGCGGTTTCGGCTGTACGACCGGCCTGTGGAGTGACTTTCTCGGTGGCTTGTTGAGTATCGACCCAACCACCCGGCGCAAGGATTTACCGGTCCACATCCTGTCCGGCACCGCCGACCCGGTCGGGGAAAAGGGCTATGGCATTGGCAAACACATTGCTGCCCTGAAGGCCGCCGGCGTGAAGCTGGCCAGCGTGCAACTCTATGAAGGCGCTCGCCATGAGCTGGTCAACGAAACCAATGCCCGTGAAGTCTGGCAGCACATCAACCATTGCCTGGTCCGATGTTAATCGGTGACTTTACACTCATCCACAGGAGTAACCATGCCCATAAGCAGTTTCCAGCCCCCGGTGCGCACCCTGATGGGTCCTGGCCCGTCCGATGTGCACCCCCGTATTCTCAGCGCCCTGGCACGCCCGACCATCGGCCACCTCGACCCGACCTTTGTCGGCATGATGGACGAAGTCAAAACCCTGCTGCAATACGCCTTCCAGACCCAGAATGCCCTGACTATACCGGTATCCGCACCCGGTTCGGCCGGTATGGAAGCCTGCTTTGCCAACCTGGTGGAGCCGGGCGATAGCGTCATTGTTTGCCAGAACGGCGTCTTTGGCGGCCGCATGAAAGAGAATGTGGAGCGCATGGGTGGCATCGCCATCATGGTGCAGGATGACTGGGGCCAGGCGGTGGATCCGAACAAGGTCGAGGCGGCGCTCAAGGCGCACCCGGAAGCAAAGATTCTTGCTTTTGTGCACGCCGAAACCTCGACCGGTGCCCGCTCGGATGCCAAGACCCTCTGCGCCCTGGCGCATCAGTACGATTGTCTGGCGCTGGTCGATGCCGTGACGTCTTTGGGTGGCATTGAATTGCGGGTCGACGACTGGGGTATCGATGCCATCTACTCCGGTTCGCAAAAGTGCTTGTCCTGCACGCCGGGTATTTCGCCGGTCAGCTTCAGCGAGCGCGCAACCGAAGTCATCAAAAACCGCAAGTCACCGGTACAGAGCTGGTTTCTCGATATGAACCTGGTCATGGGCTATTGGGGCGGCGACAGCAAACGCGCCTATCACCACACAGCGCCGGTTAATGCCATGTACGCACTGCACGAAGCCCTGGTCATGCTGCAGGACGAAGGCCTCGAGAATGCCTGGCGGCGTCATGCAAAGCAGCACAGGGCTTTGCGCGCTGGAATCGAAGCCATGGGTCTGGGTTTTGTCGTGCCCGAAGCCAATCGGCTGCCGCAATTGAACAGCGTCACCATTCCCGAAGGGGTCGACGATGCCGCTGTGCGAGCCCAGTTGTTGAACGATTTCAACCTGGAGATCGGTGCTGGCCTTGGGGTGCTCGCGGGCAAAGTCTGGCGCATCGGTCTAATGGGCCATGCTGCTCGCGCCGAGAATATTCTGCTCTGTTTGAGTGCACTGGAAGCGGTACTCGGTGATCATGTGACTCAGGGTGTCGCGGTCGCGGCTGCCCAGTCAGAGCTGACTGGCAAGATTTAAGACATCCTTTTCAGGCATGGAGGCGTATCTCTGGTGTGACCGGAGACTACGCCTATGCCCACTACCCTCGTACTGCTCGACCGCGCCTTGCGCCTGGACGATAACCCTACCCTGAATGCAGCCAGGCATGCCGGTCAGCCGCTGATTGTGCTGGTCGACACACCGGCCAGACCTCCCTGGTTGGCCCGTCATCTGCCGATGAACATGGCCTCGAATCAACCTGCTTTGGCGCGCACCAGGGCGTGGCAGGCGTTGGCAGCCGATTTGGCACGGTTCAATGTACCTGTCTGGCAAATGGGCCTGGCAAGCGCAGAGCAATGGCAAGCGTTGATCGAGCAAAGTGATGCCAACCAGATTTTTGCTCCGGCTCACGCTGACCCTGATCAGCAGCGTCTGTTGGCGAGCCTCTCCATAGCGTCCGTCTGCTGTGGTGACAACCATCTGCTCAGTCGGCAACAACATCAGACGTTGCCGGCAAAACTTCTGGGGCGTTTCACGCCTTTCTATCATGCGGTGAAGCATTGGCCAACGCAGTCTCTGGAAGCATCGCCACAGTATTGGGTGCAGGCTGCCATGGGCCAAGCCGATGCCGCCACACTCATTGATGCCGAGACCAAAGTCCTGTCTTCAGTCAAGTTACCAGTGACCCCTGAAGAGACAGAGGAATGGCTCGAACGTTACCTTTGGCAGCAACAGGCTGTTCTGCATTACAAGTCGACACGCAACGACCTGATGGGGGACTACAGCAGCAGCCGACTCAGCGCCGCCCTGGCCATGGGTACCTTCTCGGTGAGGCGATTGAACGAGCACTTGCAGCGTTTTGAACACAGTATGCAAAGCAATGCATCGACCGCCGCTTTGCGTTACGAATGGTATTGGCGCGAGTATTTTCAGTGGTTGGGAGGTCGCCTCGGTGACACACTCTACCAGGCGCCAGTACCAGTGTTGACCGAAGAACAGCAAGACCGGCTGCACCGCTGGTGCAAGGCTCAAAGTGGCGTGGCCATTGTCGACGCGGCCATGACCGAACTGCAACAGACCGGTTTTCTCAGCAACAGAGCGCGGCAACTGGCGGCTTCCTGCCTGGTGCATGACCTGGCGGTACCCTGGCAGTACGGCGCCGCCTGGTTTGAGCACAACCTGATCGACTTCGACCCGAACAGCAATACCGGAAACTGGGCGTACATTGCCGGTGGCAATGCCGTTTCCAATAAACCTCATGCCTTTGATCTTAACTGGCAGGCCGAGCGCTACGACGCGAATTCACAATACAGGCGTTTCTGGTTGAGCTAAGAAGGGCTCCTGATCAAGGTGGAAGGTGAGTTCAATAGCGATGGCATTGTGGTTGCCGAAGAAATTGAACTGCGCGAGACCGATACCGAACTGGAGGGCAAGGTCTCGGAAGTCAATGATGCCAAGCCAAGCCTGAATGTCGGCGGTGTACGAGTTGTGGTCAGCAATTCGACTTACCGGGTGAAGCCGACTAAAATCGGTCCCGACCTGTCAACGCAAAGAATGGAATAATGACGTTGCTTAATACCCCGGGACGGTATCTATCGGGGCTTTTTCTGGCCTTTTTCCTGGCCACAACCAGCCTGGCTCTAACCCAACACCTGCCCAACGAAGAATGGCAAAAACTGGATGGCGATCTGGTCTCGGTGATGTTTCCTCAGGGGGCGGAAGCCGAGGCCCGGCGTATTGCCGCCTATCTGGATGCCTACTTGCCGGCCATGGATGCCACCCTTGATGCTGGCCCACTGTGGAAACCCTTTCCTGTTGTACTCTCTGCCAGCAGCCACGAATCGAATGGCTATGTTGGTCTGGCCCCGAGACGATCCTACTTCTACAACCGGCCCAGCAGTTTCTCTGGCAGTGAATGGTTGCGTGTGTTGGCCATCCATGAAGGGCGCCATATTCAGCAGTTTTCTGTCAGTCGCAACTCACCTGTGGGTGCCACATTATACGTTTTGCTGGGTGAACTGGGCCCGGGCTTTCTGATTGTTGCTCTCTACCCCGACTGGTTTCTGGAGGGCGATGCCGTATTGGAAGAAACTCTCTGGACCCGGGGTGGCCGCGGTAGAATGGCGTCGTTCAGCCTGATGCGGCGCACCCATGAACTCAGCGGCCAGCGCGACAACTACTATCGGGCCTATCTCGGGACTGGCCGTGATGCCATGCCCTTTGTCAGCCATTACGATCTGGGCTATTTCCTGGTCACCTATTTCCGCAGACATTATGGAAACGACTTTTTTGCCGAAGTATTGGCAAATACCGGGAATTCATTGAACTGGCGTTTCAGTCGACAGATTTTGCATCGCACCGGCATCCCGCTTACCGACCATTACCAGCTTGCCATGGATGAACTCAATGCGCTTTGGCAAGCACAGCAGGACAGCATCAGCCTGACTACCGATCTCGAGGACCTTCCGATCCCGGAGGCGGATGGTTGGCTCGGCGTCTACCCACTGGGCTATGCGGGCAATCAACTGCTGACCTTGACGGCGGGTGTCCGCCAGGCGCCGGGTTTGGCCTGGCTGGATCAGGAAGGTTATCGGTTCAAGACTAATGCGCCCATGGATCTGGTTCGCTCCTACGTAACCGCTATCAAGGAGCGCAACTACAGCCTGGGTGGTGATCGCCTGTGCTGGGTGCGCGAGCAGGCACATCCGCGTTTTGCTCTGGCGTCCTTTGGCAACCTTCAATGTCAGGATCTGACCTCGGGTAAGGTCACCACCTTGAGTCGTCAGGAGAAGTATCTCAGTGTGGCTGTCAGCCCGGATGGCAACCAACTGGCGGCGCTGTCGTTCAGTCAGGATCGGCAGGTTGCTTTGCATCTCCTCAATGACCAGGGCGACCAGATGGCGCAATGGTCATTGCCTTACAACAGCTACCCCTTTGATCCGAGTATCGATGCCAGTGGTAAACGCCTGGTCTATTCCCGCCTGACCGAAGCCGGCTTTTCATTGCACGAGTTCGATCTGGTGAGTGGTGAAGAGCACACCCTTATTGCCCCGACCCATGCCGAGGCCATTCGCGGGCCTGTTTATGCCGACCGCTGGATCGCCTACAGCAGCGACTACAGCGGTATCGACCAGATCTGGCTGCTGGATCGCAGTAGCGGCGAACGTTTTCTGGCTGTGCAAAGGCCCTATGGCGCCTATTTCCCGGTCTACGATGCCGAGCAGAATCGACTGGTGTTCAGCGACTACGGCCCAGAGGGTGAGCGCTTGCGCGCTTACCGCTTGCCGGAACAGGGCCAGAACGACGACTGGCAAGCCCTGGCGGATGTCACCGTGCATCCTGTGCATTATTTTGAACCCTTGTTGAACGATTCCCATACAGCACTCGCCAGCCTGAGTGATACGGAACTTTCCGGTGATCGCTATGACGTCAGCGACCTGGGCTGGGCTGAGTGGGGGGTCAGGCCTTATTCCTGGGGTGCAATGGCAGCAGGCGAAGGGATTGCCGGCACCGTCTATATGACTAATGTGCTGGATACCCTGAGCCTGGGCCTTTACGCCGACCATGATTTCACGCTGGACGCGTCCAGTATCGTTGTTGATCTGGAATACCGGCGCTGGTTTCCAGTGCTGGGGCTGGAACTGGGCAGCAAGACCAATCAGCAGCTCGACAACGGCGAGATCAGCCTGGCCTGGCGGCAAAATCAGGTGCAGGCAAGCATTGGCCTGCCACTGGCGTGGCGCAGTGATTACCGCCAGCACGAGCTGCTATTGCACACAGGGCTGGGCTGGAATGAACAACGCTCCTTGATCGGCAACCTGACGGATGATGAGGCGGCTGATGCACTGTCGCTCTATAGTTTCGGCCTGACTTATGCGCAGGGAGCAAGAGGCGCTTTCTGGGATGAAAGGCTGCGTCGTTTCTGGCAAACCGAATGGCAATGGCAAGGCACCTTGCCGCAGATCGAACAACCGGACTGGTCGAGACTGACAGGCCAGGGCCAGTGGGGGCTGCCCGGTCTGGCCGCAAATCACGCCGCTCGGTTGAGCCTGTCGGGAGAGCATCAGAGGGGCAGTGAAGCCGCCGTCTATCGAGCTTCCGACTTGCCCGGCGCACGCGGCTATCAAGAACCCCTCACCCGGGAAATCGGCGCTACCCTGGCACTGGATTACAGGATGCCGCTGCTGAATCTGGATCAGCCTCTGACTTCGGCGATTTACCTGAAACGTCTGTCACTGGGGTTCAGTGCCGATACCGAATGGGCAAGAAGGCAAGGGCGGGAGCGCCAGCGCAGTTCGATCGGCACGACTGTTTTTATGCCCGCCAACCTGTTGAGCAATCGGTCCCTGGTGGTTGAGCCCAGGGCCAGCCTTTACTACTTGCCGGAAAGCGAGCGCTACAGCGCTCAGCTCAGCTTCGTGTTATCCGGTTTTTGATTCACACCTCAACCTGCTGGCGCCGGCTGCGCACCCAATCCAGGGTTTTGCGTGCCACCAGCGGGAACAAGCCCAACAAGGCAAAGGAAGCGATCAGTGTTGGCGAAAGTATGCCGCCAAGACTGTCAATTTGAGCCAACTGGGTGCCGGCGTTGACGTACACAGCGGTGCCGGCCAGCATGCCCACCTGGCTGACCCAATAGAAGGTCCAGGCTTTCAAGGGAGTCAGCCCCATTACCAGGTTGATCATGAAAAAAGGAAACAGCGGCACCAGCCGTAACGAGAACAGATAAAAAGCACCGTCCTTCTCGATGCCCCGGTTAACCGGGGCAATGCGATCACCAAAGCGTTGCTGCACCCAATCGTGCAGCAGAAAACGCGCCACCAGAAAAGCCAGAGTCGCCCCCAGCGAACTGGCAAAGCTGACCAGCAACAACCCCTGAGTAAAGCCGAATATGGCGCCACCGGCCAGGGTCATGATGGTTGCACCGGGCAAGGACAGGGCGGTCACCACGACGTAGATCACAAAGTAGCCGGCAGCCAGCAACAGAGGATTGGAGGCGCGAAAATCTGCGAGGCTGTCCTGCTGTGCCTTGAGGTTGTTCAATGTCAGGACTTCGCCCAGATCAAATAAAAAGAATGCGATCAGGGCCAGGGCAATAACGCCCAGCAGGATCCAGCGTTGCATGGTGGGCTTGCTCCATATCGGTTCGAGGACGGTACGTTGGAAAGGTGAGACCGGCTCAGTTGTAAGGAGTTCCATCCGTACCGGTAAAACCGAAGGGTTTCCGCGTCAACGCCCAGACTCGAGCGCCAGCGTTGCCCGGCACCAACCATCGGCAGTGCCAGCAACAGCGAAAAGACAAAGTGGAGGGTTGAAGCTTACTGGGTGTTTTCGGGCTCGATCCAGGGGCGGCCCTGTTGGCGTTCAAAAATAACCTTCATGCGCTCACGTTCGGCCTGGAAGCGTTCTTCAGCGGCCCGCTGACGCTGCTCGATTTCGGCGATTTCACCACGCAAAATGCCGACCTGGTCGTCCAGATTGGCCATGTCGGAGAGCAGATCAGAGCTGACTTCCTGGCCGGCACGTTCCAGGTTGGCGGCTTCGGCCTGCAAATCATTGAACTCGGCACGCAGAATACTGATGCGGTTGTTTTTCAGGCGGATTTCCATATCCAGTCGGCTTAGCCAGGTGCGCATGGCGCGATCGACATCGGTCGGGTTGCGATACAGCCGCATCAACTCGGCATCGCGCGCGCGCTCTGCTTCCGCGCGAGACGACTCTTCGGCGCGCCGATTGATCTCTTCTTCACTGAGTTGAGGCTCTACCACGCGCAATACGATGCCCTTGTCATCGACGATTTCATAGCCGCGGCGAACGAACTCCGGCGGAATGGAGCTGTTGATCACAATCTGGCCGTCGTCGTCCTTGTAGCGGAAATACTGCCGGGCTTCTGCAGAAAGCGGCATTAAAAGCGTGACCACAATGGCAACTGACAGGAAGCGAAACATGGCTTACTCAGATAAACATCTATTCAGCATTGTGCCCCCAGTCGGTCGGCTGAACAACCTTTAAACACCGCCATTGACGCCATATTGACGTCGATAGGACTCTACAGCGGGCAGATATTGGCCATATTCTGCGCGAGCCTTGATGAAGGCGACCAGTTGGCTGAAGCGGATAACCGGGACAATGGGGATGCCGAATTCAGCCCGCAGTTGACCGATGGCCGATAATTCGCTGTCTGGTGCTTTTTCTTCTCGGTCCATGGCCACTACCACACCGGCCAATTGGGCGCCGGGGTGCTTGTTCAATATTGCCTGAACCTCGCGTATGGCGGTGCCAGCGGTGATGACATCGTCCACTATGACGACCCGGCCATGCAAGGGAGCTCCGACCAGATCTCCGCCTTCTCCGTGGTCCTTGGCTTCCTTGCGATTGAACGCAAAGGGAACCGAGCGTTGATGGTCACGGTTCAGCGCGACCACGGTGGTGGTGCCCAGAGGGATGCCCTTGTAGGCCGGGCCGAAGAGCATGTCGAATTGCAGGCCGGAGTCGATCAATGCCTGGGCGTAGTACCGACCGAGCCGATCCAGCGCATCACCGGTCTGGAATTTACCGGCATTAAAGAAGTAAGGGCTGACTCGCCCGGATTTCAGGGTGAATTCACCAAAACCCAGCACTCCCTGGTCGATGGCAAAGCTCAGGAAGTCTGCTTGCCATTCACTGAGCGATTCTGTATTAGTGTTAACGGTGGAGCTTTCCATGGATTCCGATCCTAGAGTTCGTGTGGATGTATGGCGCCTGACAGTGGTGCTGGTGTCATCATTTTAACGAACATTCAGGCGTGCAGGGAGGCCTGAAGTCAACGGAACCAGCTTGGGTGCGCGAGTATAGTCGAAATCGCGTACTTAATAAAAATCGGGTCTGGATCACCGGGCTCGGTAAATAAGCGGTCAAACGGTGTTATTGATGGCGCCGAAGCCGTGACACCAGGGTGCTGCATCGCTATTATACCCGCGCTTCTTGACTGGAAAGGCAGGATGAAAGTCGTAACACTGAATTTGAATGGCATCGTCAACGCATCTGAACGCGGTTTCCTCGACTGGCTCGAGCACCTCGACGCGGATGTTGTCTGCGTGCAGGAATTGCGCGCAAAGGAATACCAACTGCCGGAGGCCTTCCTCGAAGTGCCCGGTTACAACGCTTTTTTCTTCGACGCCGAAGAAGACGGTTATGCCGGCACGGCCATCTACAGCCGCGTGATGCCCAAAGCGATCATTCGTGGCCTCGGCTCACCGCAATGGGACCTCGAAGGCCGCTTTATCCAGGCCGATTTCGACAACGTCAGTGTTGCTTCGCTGTCGGTCCCCTATGCGCAAACAGAAGACGAGATCGAGCACAAGCTGGCCTTTCTCGAGGTGTTGCAGCAGCACCTGAAAAAAACCCGTCGCAAGCGCCGTGAATTCATCTTTGCCGGCAGCTATCAGATAGCGCACCGCTCGGTCGACCTCGGCAATTGGGAAAGTCACCAGCGTGAGTCCGGCTTCCTGCCCGAAGAGCGCGCCTGGATGGACCAGGTGCTCGGCCCAATCGGTTTTGTCGATGCCTTCCGCTTGATGAACCGCAAGGACCGCCAGCACACCTGGTGGCCCTTTGATGAAGCTCAGGCCAATGGCATGCGGCTCGACTACCAGTTGATCACACCGAACATTGCCGATTTTGTGATGGACGTCAAAATCCTGCGTGAACCACGCATCTCTCCACACCTGCCGGTGCTGGTTGAATACGACATAGAAATGTAATCCCGCTTGCCTGCACTGATGCCCAGTCAGGCAATCTCCTTCTAAAGTTCGACCCTTTTTCCTGTTTTCTCCCCCGAAAGGCGGGCAGGCGCGCGCTTGCGCCAGACCTAAAGTATTGCTCCAGATACGGAGCCCCTGTTCCGGGGCGCGCTGTATTGAACTCGGCTATCGCTACCCCCGGTTGTATTAGCGATCAGACCGAAAGACAACCAATAGAATGGAGCATTCTAGATGCGAACAATAACAATGAAGCACCTGAGCCTTGTCGCTGCAAGTGGCCTGTTGCTGGCACTGGGCGGCTGCGACAGCAATGGCGCAAACGGTCAGACAGACAACGACAATGGCGATACGCCGCAGTTTACCTTGAATACTTTGCCTGCCGCAGTCATTGGCGATGTCATCCAGCGCAGCTATGACGGTATTAACGATGATTTGCTGACTGCCGGGCTGGGCGCCGACGGCCTTGCCAGCGGCACGGCGCCGGGCTACGCCAATGCCTATGTCCCAACCGTTGCCGAATTGCGCCGCAATGCCATTTATGCCAACTATCGGGCTCTGGTACCAACAGGCACCGGTAGTGGCTACGGGGAATTTTTCGGCCCCACAGTCGGCACTGACAGCACAACAGGCATGATCCCTGGTCAGGAATGGCTGGCCCTGACGCTGGACGGCAATGCCCCAGTCAGTGTCATGGTGCAGGTGCCGGAACACTTTAACCCGGAGGCCGCCTGTATGGTGACCGCACCAAGCTCCGGTTCAAGGGGTATTTATGGCGCCATCGGCACCGCCGGTGAATGGGGCCTGAAACGCGGCTGTGCCGTGGTCTATACCGACAAGGGTACCGGCACTGGCGCACACAACCTGACCGCCAACCGGGGTCAGAGCCTCGAAGGGTTGCTGGTGGATGCAGATGACCCCACTGTGCTCTTCGCAGCGGATTTGAGCGATGCCGAGCGGGCCGCCTACTTGAATGACTACCCCAATCGACTTGCCTTCAAACATGCGCATTCCGGCGATAACCCGGAAAGCGACTGGGGCAAGCATGTATTGGACGCCGTGCGCTTCGGTTTTTATGTGATCAACGAAATACAGGGTGAGCAAAACGAGGAAGGTCAGCGTGGGGTTAGTCTGGTACCAGACAACACCCTGGTCATTGCGTCCAGTGTCTCCAATGGTGGCGGTGCCTCAGTGCTTGCGGCTGAACTCGACAGCGAAGGCTTGATTGATGGGGTGGCGGTATCTGAACCCAACGTCAACCCGGCCCTGGGTGAGACCTTCAGCATTCAGCAGGGCACAGCGGATGCCATTACCGAACACAGCCGCAGCCTGCTCGACTACACCACCGCTTTGGCCGTCTATCAGGGTTGTGCCAATCGGGCGCCCAGCATAAAAGACGATGCGCCTCTCAATGCCGTATTCAATGATGCAACCATCAATGAAAACACCTGTGCCGCGCTGGAGGCAAAAGGCCTGGTGAGCGGAGCAACTCTGGATGAGCAAGCTGAAGATGCGTTGCGTATCCTGGTCGAAGACTTTGCGCTGGCACCTGAACAGAACCTCGTTCAACCAGCCAATTACGGCATCAATGTGCCACAGTCCATTGCCATCAATTACGCTAACAGCTATGGCCGCTTTAGTGTGACCGATAACCTTTGCGGCTTCAGCTACAGTGCTGTGGCCAGCAATGAGAGTACCCCCCTGGCAGAGATTGCCGAGCGGGCTCTCTTTGCCACCAGCAATGGCATACCACCCACCGGAGGAGTGGATGTGTTGTATAACGATGCCGACCAGGGCGTTGCAACCCAGATGCGTCAGGCAACATCACCCAGCAGCGGGCTTCAGGATCATGCCCTGGACGGCTTTCTCTGCTTGCGTGCACTGGTTACAGGTATAGATCCAGTAACAGGAACGGCCCTCACCGGTGAAGCCCTGGAGCACTCGCAGCGAGTACAGCAAGGCATTGAAGAAATTCGCGCCAGTGCCAACTTGCAAGGCAAGCCAGCGGTTTTCGTAACGCCACGCAACGACCAGATACTGCCGATCAACCATTCGTCGCGCCCTTACTATGCACTCAATCAATTGGTAGAGGGTGAGGCCAGTCAGCTGCGTTACTACGAAGTGTTGAACGCACAGCACCTGGACTTGTTGAACGATTTCCCCGGCTTCAACGAACTCTACATCCCGCTGCACCACTACCTGTTTGAGGCGCTGGACCTGATGTACGCCCACCTCACTGATGGTCAGGCATTGCCACCCAGTCAGGTAGTGCGCACCCTACCTCGTGGTGCCGGCGCACCGGCCATCAGCGCGACCAACTTGCCGGCCATTGCAGCCAGCCCGGATGAGGCAGATCGTATAACCTTCAGCGGTACTCTGCTGTCCATTCCGGACTGAGTGACCTCACCGGCACAAGGACGTGCCGGTTCTTTAAAAGGGTTTCAACAGCTTCTCCAGTTGCCGACAATTCAGCGCTTCGATCAGGGCCGACTTGTCGATGTCGGGCTGATCGCGCAGGTCTGCAATGGTGCGCGCTACTCTTAGTATTCGATGATAAGCACGGGCGCTGAGGTTTAGTTTATCCATGGTGGTTTCCAGCATGGTGCGTTCTGCAGTTTGCAAACCTCCATACCGATCCAGTGCCTTCCCCGATAGCTCTGCGTTGGCACAGCCCTGGCGTGCCAGTTGTCGCTCCCAGGCCGCGACCACCCGTTTTTGAATGATGGCGCTGGGTTCTTCCTGGGTTGGGCGGGTCAGCATTTCTCTCGGCAGCATGGGGACTTCGATGTGCAGGTCCATCCGATCCAGAAAGGGGCCAGAGAGTCGCGACAGGTAGCGTTGCATCTGTTCGCGGCTGTAGCGTTGAGAGCGAGGGTCATCCGGGCTGTAGCCGCCAGGTGTGGGGTTCATGGCGGCGACCAACTGGAAGCGAGCCGGAAAACGGGTCTGGCGGGCGGCGCGGGCGATGTTGACCTCGCCGCTTTCCAGCGGTTCCCGCAACACATCCAGCACCGAACGCGGAAATTCCGCCAGTTCGTCCAGAAACAGAACGCCTCTGTGGGCCAGGGTTACCTC
This sequence comes from Saccharospirillum sp., assembly GCA_022565595.1. Lineage (GTDB taxonomy): Bacteria > Pseudomonadota > Gammaproteobacteria > Pseudomonadales > Natronospirillaceae > Saccharospirillum. The sequence continues at coordinate 45,855 of JAIUML010000020.1, forward strand.
ACCGGGCCGGGGTACCGAGCCACCGCCAATCAGGGCGACACCTGAAGCAGTGTGATGTGGTGCTCGAAAAGGCCGGTGCCCCCAGTTCAGTGGCAAGCCGCTGATCGATTGAATGCTGGCGATTTCCAGCGATTCGGCTTCGGTCGGCGGTGGCAGCAGGCCGGGCAATCTTGAGGCAAGCAGGGTTTTGCCGGTGCCTGGCGGGCCAAAATACAGCAGATTGTGCTGACCGGCAGCGGCAATCTCCAGCGCTCGCTTGGCACTCTGCTGGCCCCGAACATCGGCCATGTCTGGCACATCGGCCCTTTCGCCACTGGGCTGATACTCGGCCCTGGGCAACTGGCTCTGGCCGCGAAAGTGAGCGGTCACTTGCAGTAGATGCTGCGCCGCCAGTACGCGGCTGTCGCTGGCCAGGGCGGCATCGGCAGCGTTTTCCTGGCTGGTGATCAGGCTGCGACCTTCGGCGGTACAAGCAATGGCGGCCGGCAAGGCACCAGGGCCTGCGCGCAGCTCGCCACTGAGAGCCAACTCACCTAGGAACTCGTAGTCGTCGAGTTTGTCGGCGGGTAGCTGGTCGCTGGCGACCAGGATGCCAAGCGCGATGGCGAGGTCAAACTGGGCGCCCTGTTTGGGCAGATCGGCCGGGGCCAGGTTGACGGTGATGCGCCGGTCGGGAAAATCGAACTGGCTGTTAAGTAGGGCTGAACGCACGCGGTCGCGTGCTTCCTTGACGGCCGTTTCTGGTAGGCCAACCATGGTGAAGCCGGGAAGACCGTTGGTCAGGTGCACTTCGATAGTGACCTGCGGTGCTTCCATGCCCAGACGGGCGCGGCTGTAGAGAACCGCTAAACTCATACTCATCCTTGGGGTACTGTGTGACACCCCGAAACATACGCGGTTATTTCGCGCTGGGCAATAATCCAGGGGGAAAGCTGTGATCGAGTCGATAGTCGGTTAATATGTATCTGTTACATGATGCGGAGTTGGTCTGCTCATTTGAGTCTGAACACCTTGTAAGCTTTCGTAGCGGTGGCCCGCGCCTACTGCCACGGATGCCTCTGAGGGGTCGGTGTGAATCCATCCCTGGAACCTCGACCGCAGGATATGAATCCCTTCCATGGGATTCACCCTTCGGGCTCGCTGAGCTCGTGCTAAAACGCTCCTGGCGTTTTAGTCCGTGCTGCAGCCGCCCCCTCAGAGGCATCCGTGGCATCCGCCGCTGGTCATCGATAAAACATAATATCTAAAAGATAGTGAGACTACTTTTGCAACGTATTCGCCCCTGGCAGATGGTGACTGTAGTGATGGCATTTTTGGTGGTAGTCGCAGGTTACTGGGGCCTGCTGCAGTACCAGGACAAACAAGAACGAGAAGTTGAAGCGCCGCAGCAATTATTGATGGCCTTGCAGGCCGTTAGTCAGGGTGAGGCGTCACTCAGTGAAACCATGATAGAGGCAGAGCGGTTGCGGGCTGATCTGATGGAGCGCATTGCAATTGAGCTGGTGTCGGACTTGGCCGAAACGGGTCATCCTGATCCTGAGAACGGAGCTCAGAAACTGCTGCAGAGTGCCAGTAGTTATCTGCAAACTCAGGAAGGCTTGATGGCCGGGCTGGAACAGACGCTGGTGGCTGTCAGTAATGGCGATTGGCAACCCTTGATTCAGCAGCCAGAGGAATGGTTGGTCCAGATTGGGGAGGCTTGTCTATTGTTGGCCTATGCCGGTTCGGAGCCAGAACATTATTGGGTGTGGGTGAGCTTGACGTCCTGTGCTCGGGCGGAGTAGCTCAGTTCACTACTCGGTGGCTGGTCTGAACAGAGAAGTCGCTGGCTGGTAGGGGTTCGGCGAGGTAAAAGCCCTGGAAGAAGTCGACGCCCATGATCTTCAGGGTGGTGTAGAGCGCTTCGTTGTGAACGTGCTCGGCTACGGTGCGAATGTGCAAGTCCTGGCAGAGTTGCACCACTCTTTTGACCAGGATGCGGTTGATGTCGCTGTCGTTGAGGTGGCGAATCAGGCTGCCGTCGAGCTTGATCCAGTCCGGTCGCAAGCGTAGCACTCGCTCCAGGTTGGAGTAGGCGCTGCCGAAGTCGTCGATGGCCAGTTTGCAGCCGAGGCGACGCAGCTCGTGCAGAGTGTAGGTGAAGCGGTCGAAGTCGCGCAGGCCGTCGGACTCCACGATTTCCAGGGTGACCCGGTTGGCGTCCAGGCCTTCACGGAACCAGTGTTTCAGGCGGTCGATCAACTGGGGGTTGCCCAGATCTCTGGCGGTGAAGTTCAGGGTGAAACCAACGTCCTGATCCTTGAGCAGGCGGCAGGTCTCGTCAATCATCATCATCGACAGGCGCGGGTAAAGCTGGGTCGGTTTGACCAGGTCGAGAAAAGCGCCGGGTGAATGAATCTCCCCGTCCAGCCGCAGTCGCATCAGGGCTTCAACGTGGTGTACCTGGCCATGGCGATCGAACAGGGGTTGTACATAGGGGACAACATCGTGGTTGGCCAGCGCTTTGCGAATACGGCTGAGCCACAACAAGCCGTCTTTTTTCTGGTGTTCTGTGCTGGGCAGTTCCACGGCTCGCGCTATGGGCAGCTGATGCAGATGCGCATGCCGCCGCGCTTCCGAAGCCTTGATCAGTAAATCCTCACCGCTGTTGGTCATGTCCGGTGGCAGCTCATCGAGGTGAGCGGTGCCGGCGGTCAGCAGGATGGGCAGAACATTCTGAACCAGTCGATCGCTGAACAGGTCGCTTTGGCTTTGCAGGCGTTCTGTCAGTTGTGCCATGCCCCTGAAAAACGCCTGATGACTGCAGGCATCCGGCGCGGAGATCAGAAACTCGTTGGGTGAGCCTCTATAGAGCAAGACGGTAGTAGGCAGTAGTTCAGGAAGCGCATCCTGGATGGCCCGGCTCAGGCTGCGCAGCAACTGATCACCAACAGTATAGCCATAGAGGTTGTTGATCTGACGCAGGTTGTTGATTTTCAGGCTGCACACCTGAACGATGGGCCAGGGGTCGTTGTCTTCCAGGCTTTGCAGCAGGGCAACCCGGTTGGGCAGGCCTGTTACGGCATCGGTTTCATAGCGGCGCAACAGCTCGTGGGTTTTGCGGTCGACCTCGGCGGCGAGATCCTGGTTGATCATATCCAGTTCCTTGGCCGAGGCCTGGATCAGCCGGAACAGGGGAGCCAGCGAAGGACGCTGGTAGATCGGCAAGGTTTTAGGTTGCATCGACTCTTCCGCCAGACCGACCACCGTCATGCTGTGTTGCAGCATACGCGTTACGCCGCGTTCATGAGAAATCTCGCCAAAGCAGTAGATGCCTGTCAGCGGAGAAACCTGAGTAAGCGGAAGCAGATCGTTTTCCGGTTGCTGGGGTGAGAAATGCAAACGGCTGATGCAATTGAACGCCAGCATCAGTTCGGGAGGCGATTCATTGAAGCGCAACGCCCCATCGCAGACCTGTTCAAAAGTCATGGAAGGGTGACTGTAGGCAAAGCGCAGCCGATCACCGGTTTGCAGGCGCTGAGACATGCGAAAGCCACCCTGGGGCAGCGCCATCATGGGCGTGATCAGTTCTTCTTTTTCACCGCTGATGCGGATCAGCGGAAAAGAGGCATAATCGGTCCCGCCCAGTGCCTTGCCCCGGTTCAAATAGAGGTCGTACAAGGATTGAGCCGGCTGGTGGTCCAGTTCGAACAGCTGTTCGCCTTCGCTGCCGGTCACCGTCCAGGTCGGGCCGATCTGATGCCACTCGATGTAGGACTGACTCAACGCCTTGAACTCGCTCCCGGTAAAGGTCACCGCCAGGGCATGGTTGTACAGGAAGCGACCGTCCGCATAGAGCCAACCCTGGTCTGCGTCTCTGACCCGCCCGCCGGCAACGGTCACGCTGGGGTGTGTCTGGTCCAGCCAGTGAAAAAGCCGGTTATAATCGGTGCTGTCGGCACTGAGCAGGGTCAGCGCCAGTTGTGTATTCTCTTTGATGATGGGCGCATAGAGCCGCTCTCCAAGCTCGGCCGAGGGCTCCCGCCAGGGCAACAGGTTCATTTGGACCTGACTGTGCTCAAGCTGGACGCATTGCACCAGAACGCTATCCTGCTCAACCTTGCCACGGTGAATAAAGGCGCCACAATAGCTGCCAACCACAGTTGCCTGAGGCCAGAGGGCTTCAAACCAGGGCAGGATTTCAGAGAGGGCATCGGGGTGGAGGTTGGCAAAAACGAGAATCAGCAGTGAAGGGTTGTCTTCGAGTGTTTGATGGAGTCGCTTTAGTTGCTGCAAGCCGCACTCAGCGTCGGGGTCTAATGTGAACGCATGGAGACGGGCAGCCATATATAGGTCGGCAGAGTGAATGTGTTTCGTAAGTCTATGTTAAAGAAACCTAAAGTGAAACCTCATGTAAGCCAAATCTCACAAAAAATCGGCGGGAAAGCTTACAAACACTGGTCGGTATACATATTGCGATGTGCCGATGGCAGCCTTTACACAGGGGTCACGACAGACCTCGAAAGACGCATGCGTCAACATAATGGCGAAATTCTGGGCGGTGCACGCTACACCCGAGGCCGCCGACCCGTCACCCTGGTCTACCAGGAAACCCACCCGGATCAAGTCTCCGCCTGCCAGCGGGAGGCCCTCATCAAGAAGCTGACGCGTGTGGCCAAAGAGCGGTTGATCCTGGTCTCGGCTTAATTTACCCGGTACACATAATCCGCAATGGCTACCCGGTATGCCTCTGAGAGGGACGCTGTAAATACCTCCATGTACGCTCGGCGGTTCCCATCCGTGGGAACCGACGCCCTCTCAGAGGCACACCGGGCATCCATCGCTCGACTTTACGACAAGTCATGATTTCTCAAAACAGCCAATTGCATATGGCAACAGTGGAGTTGTTTCTACTGAATGTGGCCGATATTGCAAGCGCCCGATGCCGGGTAGGCCTGTTTGAGGGCGTCGATCCCCAGGGCCGCTTTTTGCTCCTGCAAAAGCGGCACTTCCGCCATCCATGGCGGTCGGATAAGGATCGCCGAGCTTACATGGATGTACTTGCAGCGTCCCTCAAACAGGCCTACCCGGTAGCGGGTGCGAACCACTGCTGCAAAACCAAACCTTGCCGAACAAAAACAACAGCGCCTTTGCAGCCAACCCCAATTAAGCCAAACTGAGCAGACTAAAAAAACGAGCCGGTGGCTGTGGAACATAATCTCAAGCATTTTTATATTCCTGAGGAGCAGAGCATTTATCTGCTGTCGCATCAGGATGCGGCGAAGCTGAAGGCCTGGATCAAGCTGTGTATGCGGCAGCTTGAGCGGTTGGGGTATCAGGAAATTGAATTGATCGGTAAGGGTGCCTTCGGCTTTGTCTTTGCCGGGCGTACGCCTGCCGGTAACGAGTTGGTGTTCAAGTTCTCTCGTATCAACCTGCCGCAGCATGTGCAGGATAAACTGGAAGAAGAAGCCTACCTGCAGTCTTTGCTGGATCACCCGCAAATCCCCAGGGTGATCGACTTTGTTCGGGTGGGGAAACAGGCCATTCTGGTGATGACCCGGGCGCCTGGACTGGATCTTGACGAATATGGTTTACGCCAGGGTAAATTACCGCCCGCCCTGGTGCTTAAATTGGCGGCGCAGTTGGCCGACCTGCTTCAGTATTTACGCAATCAGAGCAATGGCGGCGGCCAGGCTCGGCCTGTTGTGCATGGCGATATAAAGCCCAGTAACCTGGTATTTGATCCGGCCAGCGAAACCCTGCAATTGATCGACTGGGGTTCCTCAGTTTTTGCCCAGTTGGACAGCCAGAATCAGTTTTTGTCGACCAATGTCATGGATCTGATGTCCTCCGACCTGCAGTCAACCAACGCCAAACTTGGCGATATCTACTTTATTGGCGACGAGCAACTCAATGGCGGCCTGTCGTCGCCGCGCTTCGATGAGCAGGGCAGTGCTGCCACCCTCTATGCTCTGGCGTCTGGCCAGGGCTGTCGTTATGGCCGCAAGGTGATAACGCCACAATCCCTGGGCTTGCCGGTCGAGTTTGCTCGCATGCTGGCCGCCTGGATGGACGACGACCCTCAGTTACGACGTCAGGCCGGTGACTACTTTTTGCAGCACATGCCCCGTATGCGCCGCATTGTGGCGCCTCATGTTGATGAGACCGAGTTGCCCTTGATACCGGTTTGGGTCAGCAAGCGCCAGCGGGACATTGATACCGCAGTGTACAGCTCACGCAAGTCCTTCCTGCGTCAGCAGCACCCGGATGAGACGCTGATGGACATCGAAGATGAGCAGCTCGACAAGTATTACAAGAACTACCTTCAGGGCATGGGCGAGACCGAAAAAGCCTTTGTCTCGGCCGTTAGCCGACTCGGACGCTACCCCATAGTGGGTGGCCTGGCGGTGAAGTGGGTCAGCGGCGCGGTGCGCATTGAGTCGGCCTTCAGTCTACACGACCCGGATCTGCGTCGGTCCTTTATACAGTCGGTCAACAACGTGGTAAACCTGGCGCGTGGCATCTATCGCAAGGGCACCTTCAAAGCTGTCATGTATAACGCGCGCGATACCCTACACCTGGATCGGCGTACCCCGGAGGATGCTTTTGTCCCCCCCAAACTGATGCGGATTCCCTACCTGGTGACGCCAGCGCCTCAGGGTGAGCAAGAAGAGCGCATGCACTCCTATTTTGAAGACGGTCGTGACCCGGATGAGCATCTGGTTTTGCCGGAGAGCATGATGCGCGCCATAGAAGCCCTGGATGAGATTCACCATACCGGCTGCATCATTTTCGAGGTATTGCCGCGCAACCTGAAGATCCACAATTACTATCGGTTACTCGATGCCAGTCAGGAAGAAGCGTTTCGCGCCCTGCTCGAGCGTATTCTGGAGTCAGTGAAAGACATCACTGGTCTGGGCATCTGCGGCTTCATGAAGTTGCCCTACAAGGACCCGCGCGCTTTCGATCACATCGACCACCTGCCTGAGAAATACGCACCGGTTCGCCCAGCGACAGTGAACCCGAAGAGTTTGGCTGATCACCCCCTGCAATAGTCCATTGCAAAAAAGGCCCGCCGTTTGCGGATGCAGCTGTGGTATCATGCCGCCGCCATTCATTTTACCTGCACCAAGAGCCTGAGCATGACGAAGAAGTCACTGGATAAAAGCAAAATCCGCATTTTGTTACTCGAAGGTGTGCATCAGAGTGCACTGGATACCTTTCAACGGGCGGGCTACACCAATATCGAACTCCACAAGGGGTCGCTGCCTGAAGAAGTGCTGATCGAGAAGGCGCGCGACGCCCATTTCATCGGCATCAGGTCGCGAACCCAATTGACCGAGAAAGTCTTTGCGGCGGCGGAAAAACTGGTTGCCGTGGGTTGTTTCTGCATCGGCACCAACCAGGTGGATCTGACCGCTGCCCTCGAGAGAGGCGTCGCTGTTTTCAATGCGCCCTTCTCCAATACCCGATCGGTTGCTGAACTGGTGCTGGCCGAGGCCATTCTGCTGCTGCGTGGCATTCCCGAGAAAAACGCTGTTTGTCATCGGGGTGGCTGGCAAAAAACGGCCGTGAACAGTTTCGAGATTCGCGGTAAAAAACTGGGCATCGTCGGCTATGGCAACATCGGCACTCAATTGGGTGTGCTGGCCGAAGGTCTGGGTATGGAAGTGCTGTTTTACGATATCGTTACCAAGCTGCCTTTGGGCAATGCCCGCCAGGTTGGATCGATGAACGAATTGCTCGAGCATGCCGACATTGTCACGCTGCATGTCCCCGAAACGCGCGCGACCAAATGGATGATGGGGGCGGAGCAGTTTGCCCGCATGAAGCCAACATCCATCTTCATCAATGCGTCGCGTGGTACTGTGGTCGATATCGATGCACTGGCAGTGGCACTGCGCGAAAACCGCTTGCTGGGTGCGGCGATAGACGTATTCCCGGTAGAGCCGCGCAGTAACGATGATGAATTCCAGTCACCGTTGCGTGACCTCGATAACGTCATTCTGACGCCTCATGTGGGCGGCTCCACCCAGGAAGCTCAATACAACATCGGCATCGAAGTGGCCGACAAGCTGGCGACCTACTCCGACAATGGCACCACCCTGTCGGCCGTCAACTTCCCGGAAGTCGCACTCCCGGCTCACCCCAGTGCGCACCGTCTGTTGCACATCCACCATAACATTCCAGGTGTCATGTCCGACATCAACCGTATCTTTTCGGAAAACAACATCAACATCATGGGTCAGTACCTGCAGACCAATGACAAGGTGGGTTATGTGGTGATCGATGTCGCCGCCGAGAGCTCATTGACCGCACTGGAGAAAGTGCGCGAAGTGAAAGGCACCATCAGAGCGCGGGTGTTGTTTTAAGCTGACAGCCGCAGGCCGGTAGGTTCCTCACCTTTGCACTATGGCCTGCGGCTGTCATACTGACAGCGAACCTATTTCCTGGCAGCCCTCTCGACATGAAAGCACTGACCCGCTTCGCCACCATCAGCCTGACGTCACTTGTCCTGGCGGCCTGTGTCGGCAGCGGTGTCAGTACCGAACTTACCAGTTGCACCTTCCCGGATACCGTCCGTACCCCAGCGCCAGCCTTTATTTGTGACCAGGCGCTTGAAGGTTACCCTGTCGCCAGGTTGACGCGTGTCCATGCCAGCAGCGACAGCAGCGCTGAACGCATGGAGCAAGGGCGTTTGGCTATACAGGCTGAGCTCAGCGAAGAATGGTTAAGCCTCTGGTATGGCGGTGCCATCACGCCAGAACTTGAACAGCTCATCGACGACTGGCTCGACGAAGTGTTGCGCGTAGTGCGAACTCGCAACAGCCCTACCGGAACCCTCTGGCTATTGGCCGGCATGGAATACACTGAAGAAGAAGCGCATCGCGCCTTCGAAGCCTTCGTCGCCGAGCGTTGAGCAACGAAGTCAGGCCGATCACATTGCGCCTCTATTGTCCTGATACAAAATCCACCCCAGCCCGGAATCCAACTCCAGTTGGTTAAAAAACTCCAGCCGGAGCAGGTGGATTTTCATATCCGTCGCAAAAACCCGACTAGTCTCTGTACTGCCTCTCCGCTACTTTAAGCGTCACGCAAGGTTGGAATGAACCTGGGTACAACAACAAAGAGACAGGAAGAACCGCTATGATGAAGAAAACACTGGTAACCGCTCTGGCCATCGCTGGCATGACCTCTGCCGGTTCAGCGCTCGCCTGGGAAGACGGCGAACTGCTGGTCTGGATCAATGCCGACAAAGGCTACAATGGTTTACAAGCCGTAGGCGATCGCTTTGCCGCCGATACCGGCATCCCGGTTACGGTGCAAACGCCGGACGCCGTCACCGAAGCTTTCCAGCGCGAAGCCGCTATTGGCCAAGGGCCTGATATCTTTATCTGGGCACACGACCGCTTTGGTGACTGGGCCAAGTCAGGGCTGCTGGCCACAGTTGACCCCAGCCCCGCTGTTATGGCGGCATTGGATGAGAACTTCTGGGGTGCAGTGCAATACAACGGCGAAACCTATGGCTATCCCATTGCCATTGAAGGCCCGACCCAGATCTGCAATACCGATATCGTCGACCGTCCTTTTGAATCCTGGGAAGAAGTTCGCGCCTCAGCGCCAGACCTGCTGGATCAGGGCATTTACCCACTGCTCTATGCCTACGGCAATGGTTACTTCAACTACGGTGTGTTGACGGTCAAAGGTGGCTATGCCTTCCAGGAGATCAACGGCCAATATAACCCGAGAAGAACCGGTGTTAATGAGCCCGGAGCCATCGAAGCCATGGAAATGGTGCGTGGCCTGATCGTCGATGGCATCATGCCCGAAGGTGTTGACTATGGCGTGTTTGACGCAGCGTTCAGAAACGGTGAGGCGGCCTGTGTCTTCAATGGCCCATGGGCATGGGGCGATTATGAAGCCGCAGGTATCGACTTCGTATTGGGCCCATACCCGACTCTGGACGGTGAAACACCTCGTGGCTTCAGCGGCATTCTGTCTGCCGGCATCAACGCCTCTTCACCCAACAAGGATCTGGCCGTCGAGTTCCTGGAAAGCTATGTGCTGACCACCGAAGGCTTGCGCACCATTGACAACGATCGCACTCTGGGTGCCGTTACGCACAAAGCCTTTATGGCCGAACTGTCTGAAGGTAACGAGCGTTTGGCGACCGCCTTTGCCGTTTGGCAGCAAGCCGAGCCAATGCCGAACATTCCAGAAATCTCAGCTTTCTGGAGTAACATTGAGCCGGCTCTGGAAGCCATTATGCAGGGTCGTCAGTCTGCCGCTGGCGCTTTGAATGACGCCGCAGCACGCATCATTCGTTAATCTTACAAGCGATTGTTGAGCGATAGACGGGGAGCCACTGGCTCCCCGTTTTGTGAGTGAGCAGTACACCAAACGTTAGAGGCAATTCCATGGCAAACCCCAACGCCATTCCCATGGTTCCACAGTCCGCCGAGCAGGACGCCTGGAAACGATGGCTGTTACGCGGTATCACCGCCATTGTGACTGTATTCCTGTTGTACGTTGCACTGGTCATGTATAGCCAGGCTGAAACACTGTTCGCGGTCATCACCCTGGCATTCGCCGTGGCCTTCGCATTCATCTTTATCAGCGAAAAAGCTTACGTCTGGCGTTATGTATTTCCGGGTCTGGCCGGCATGATGCTATTCATCATCTTCCCTATTCTGTACACCCTGGGCATCGGTTTTACCAATTACTCCAACTTGCACCTGATCAGCTACGACCAGGCGCGAGGGTTTTTTCTCAATCAGCGCTATGCCGCCGAAGGTGGCACGGCTTATGATCTCAGCCTCTATGAAGAAAGCGATGAATACAGGATCGCCCTGCAGAGCGTCGGTGATGGCACTTTCTATATCAGTACCGAAAGCCTGCCCATGACGCATGAATTGATCGTCGAGGTGACCATGGAAGCCATGGACACACCACCGAGTGACCTCGTACAGGCGCCACGCAACGCCGCCATACAGTTGCGTCGGCCGCTCGACCTGGTGGCTGCCGAAATGCCTGATGGCACCATACTGTTCAAGTCGAGGCTAACGCAATTTTCAAGTAGCTATCCGCTATGGCTCGAGGGCGATGGCGACTCACTGGTCAATCAGCGCGACGGCTCCATCATCACCCCGGATTTTGATCGGGGTTACTTTGCTGACGAAAACGGCAATCGCTTGAACCCCGGTTTTACCGTAGGTGTGGGCTTCGACAACTTCGTCAAAGTGTTGACCGATGAAGGCATTTCAGGGCCTTTCTTCCGCATTTTCAGCTGGACCATGTTCTTTTCCGGTTTTACTGTGGTGACCACCTTTATCATAGGGGTGACTCTGGCCTCCCTGGTACAGTGGGAGCCGGTGCGCGGCCGGGCGGTATATCAACTGTTGCTGATATTGCCTTACGCCATTCCAAGCTTCATTTCCATCATGATCTTTCGCGCCATGTTCAACCAGAACTTTGGTGAGATAAATTACATCCTGACGTCGCTCTTTGGGGTGGCACCGAACTGGAACTCCAACCCGACCTCGACCCGAACCATGTTGCTGATGGTCAATACCTGGCTCGGTTACCCCTATATGTTTATTCTCTGCCTGGGCATGTTGCAGTCCATACCCAAGGATCTGTATGAAGCCTCTGGTCTGGAAGGCTCGGGGCCGTTCAACAACTTTTTCCGTATCACCTTGCCGCTGATCATTCGGCCACTGTTGCCCTTGTTGATCGCCTCCTTCGCGTTCAACTTCAACAACTTCGTGTTGATTGAATTGTTGACTCGCGGTGGGCCTATACAGATCGGCTCCAACCCGCCAGCCGGTGAAACCGACCTGTTGGTGAACTACGCCTATCGACTCGCCTTCCGAGGGGACACCCAGGATTTCGCACTGGCATCGGCTATCTCGACCTTCATCTTCATGTTGGTTGGGGTCATCGCCTTCATTTATTTGAAAGTCGCCAAGGTCCAGGTTGGCCGCAAGCCACACTGAGGAGTATTCGCATGGTCAAATCAAAAAACTACTTTTTACGAGTCCTCAGTGCCCACGCCATTCTGATTGTCTTTCTGGGTGTGGTCATTTACCCCATGGCTTACCTGGTGTCGGTGTCCTTCCGAACCGGCCATACCCTGGTGGACAGCATTATTCCATCCAACCCGACGCTGGAGCATTGGTACCTCGCCTTTGAGCGGCCTTATGTCGGCGTTAACCCCCGGCGCATTGACATTGGCACGGACACCATCCGCTTCAACAACGCTCTGGGCACAGTCGAAGTGCACCCGGATGGGCGCTGGACTCTGGTTGCAGCACCGGAAATCGACGAACAGTATTTCCCACTGGAATCTTATCTGAACGTTAATTTCCTGAATCGCGTTGGCCAGTCTGTAGAGCGAACCGAGCGCATTGATATCGTGCTGGACCTGGCCGAGAACGCCAGACGACATGCAGACTCGCGTTTCGTTTCCCCAGGAGATGAACTGTCCGGGCAATTGGTGATACCACCACGACCGGAGGGCGCTACCAGAACCACCATTGAATATGGCCGTGCCTATGTTGCCCGGCCAAACTTCCCGGTGCTCTCCTGGTTGATGAACACCATCAAGATTGCGGCCATCAGTGCCATCTTGATACTGCTGTTATCGACCACCAGTGCCTACGCCTTTGGCCGCCTGCCTTTCCGAGGCAAGTCACCAATGCTGAAATCGCTACTGGTGTTGCAGATGTTCCCCAATACCCTCTTTCTGGTTGCGTTGTACCTCCTGTTCGACAAGTTGGGCAACTTTGTTGGCTTTTTGTCGCTCAATACCCATTCGGCGTTGATCATCGGCTATCTGGGCGGGCTGGCGTTGAACATCTTCATGATCATCGGCTACTTCGACACCATCGACCCCTCGATGGAGGAGTCGGCCGCCATCGATGGCGCCACCCCCTGGCAGACCTTCTACAAGATACTGCTGCCTTTGAGCGTGCCCATTCTCGCCGTGGTGTTCATTCTGGCCTTTATCGGTCTGGTGAATGAGTACCCCCTGGCATCGGTGATCATCAGCGATCTCGATAAGATGACACTGGCTGTTGGTGCTCAGCAATACATCCAGGACCAGAACCAGCTCTGGGGTGACTTCGCTGCGGCGGCGGTACTCTCTGGCGTGCCCATTACCATTGTCTTCCTGATTGCCCAGCGGTTTCTTGTGGGTGGTTTGACGGCTGGTGGAGTTAAAGGATAAAAACGCCTTGCGGCGTTTTTATCCTTTGCTGTGTGAATACTGGAGTGTCGATATCATCATCGACACTGTGGCCCTTTGGGCCGCCGGTTTAGTGTCCTCTTAATTGCCAGTCGGCTACGCCGACCACGTCGATGATGATATCGACGCTCCATTGTTAATCTTTGGCTTTCTCCCTATTCCCCGTTACAGTAAGTGTTAAACCATTCGTAGGGGAGTTGTATGTACCAGCATCAATGGGTATCCGGTGAATCCATTTTATTGCCAACCGGCAAGGCCGTCTGTGTCGGTCGCAATTACGCCGCCCACGCCGCGGAACTGAATAACCCGGTACCGGAACAGCCACTGCTGTTCATCAAGCCAGCCAGTGCCTTTGTGAATCTGGATGAACAACTGGTATTGCCGCGCCCCAATCTGCATTTCGAGACCGAACTGGCACTGCTGATCGGCGCTCAGTTGTCGGCAGACCATGCGCATGACCCCATCAAGGCAATTACCGCCGTGACTCTGGGCCTGGATTTGACCGACCGCACCCTGCAGGACGAACTCAAGGCCAAGGGGCAACCCTGGGAGCGCGCCAAGGCGTTTGATGGCGCTCTGCCGCTGGGTACCTGGTTGCCCATCAATCAGATGCCGGAAAATCCGAACGACTGGTCGTTTACTCTGGAACTGAACGGCGAGCGCCGCCAGCATGGCGAGTTGTCCCAGCTGTTGTTTCCACTCGAAGCCCTGCTTCTGGAAATTGTTCAAAACTTCCGACTGGAACCTGGCGATGTCGTGCTTACAGGCACACCCGCAGGTGTCGGGCAATTAAAGCCCGGAGACAGCCTGGAGCTGAGCATTGAACAGACAGAATGGCGGCATAAAACCGTAGTGGCGTCAGACTGACGCCACTAGTGCATTGATATTATTGTAAGCCGTTGCGCAGGACGTTCTGATAACTTTGTTCCAGTCGCTGCAGAATGTGAGCAGGTGTTCCCGGATTCATGGCGAGATACATATCCACCGTGCGCACCACCAGAGCCGGTTCGATGTCCGGAAAGCCTGCCTCGTCTGCCAGTGCCTGGGCATTCACGTCCGAAGCGATCCAGACGTCAATCTGGTTCCGTGCCAGACGTTGAGGGTTCAAGCTATCATTGGTCAGGGTGGAAACCTGAATGCCCTGAGCCTGAAGAAAGAGTGTGGTGGCTGAGTTGTCGTAGCCGCCAACTCTAAGATTGCGTAAATCATCAATGCTTTTGACTTCAACGTTGCTACCAGCGTAACGAAAGATGATCCAATTGTAGTCCGCAATGGGCCCTATCCAGTGAAAGAGGTTCTCACGTTGCTCGGTGCGAGCGGTAGAGAAGACGCCATGGTAGGGGCGTTCGAGCGCACGGCCATAGCTGACTCGCCAGGCGCGCAGCCGCATACGGTATTCCATACCGGCATCGGCCATAATGGCTTTTACCATCTCGGTTGAGGTGCCACCTATATCATCGCGCCAGTGTTCGAAGTCGCGATTGTTCAGGCTGTAGTTGTAATTGCCGTAGTTTTCGGTGTATAGCAAAATTCTTTCTGAATTATCAGCATTATGCTCGTCGGCAGAACTGACTGCGGACAAGAGCAAAAAACAACACAAAGGAATCAACCAGAATTTCATCTACCAATCTCTCTATAGGTTTGATATCGATATCATTAGCTCGCCTGCCCACGGACAGCAAAATGGATTCGAGCGGTAAGAGTGTTTGCGAAATCCCTGGTATCGAGTGTTGTCTTTCCATGGCTGGGGTCTCACCTTCGGGCAAGGTCTGGAACACAGCGCTAGTAGTAAAAATTGGCCAATAAAAACCCTTCAAGAGTTAACTTGAAAATACGAATTGGCTGGTTTTATGGATTAGCTCCCGGTTTCGTCGAACCGAAACCGGGAGTTATCGATCAATGCCCCAGGATCTGGCTCAGGAAGAGTTTGGTCCGATCGTTCTGCGGGTTGTTAAAGAACTCATTCGGCTCATTCTGTTCAATGATCTGACCGGCATCCATGAAGATCACCCGGTCGGCGACCTTTTTGGCAAAACCCATTTCGTGGGTTACGCACAGCATGGTCATGCCCTCGCTGGCGAGTTCGACCATTACATCCAGTACTTCCTTGATCATTTCCGGGTCGAGTGCCGAGGTTGGTTCGTCGAACAACATGATCTTGGGGTTCATGCACAGCGACCGCGCAATGGCAACGCGCTGTTGTTGACCACCGGAAAGCTGGCCGGGGTATTTTAATGCCTGCTCGGCGATCTTGACCCGCTCCAGATACTTCATGGCAGTCGCTTCGGCTTCTTTTTTAGGTTGCTTCAATACGAACATCGGTGCCAGCGTCAAGTTTTCCAGCACAGTCAGGTGCGGAAAGAGATTGAAGTGCTGAAACACCATGCAGACATCCTTGCGCACCTCTTCAATGTTTTTGACGTTGTCACCCAGCTCAATGCCGTTGACGATGATGTTGCCTTCCTGATGTTCTTCGAGGCGGTTGAGGCAACGAATCATCGTGGACTTGCCGGAACCCGATGGGCCGCAGATGACGATCCGCTCACCCTGCTTGACGTCCAGGTTGATGTCACGCAGTACATGAAAATCGCCGTACCACTTGTTCATGTTGGTGACCTGAATCACTGATTCGCGGTCTGCCAGTCGATTTTGCTCAGTCATACAGGCTCCTAATGTGAGGTAGCTTTCTTCAATGAGCGGTCCAGGTAGAGGCTGTAACGCGACATGAAGAAACAGAAACAGAAGTAAATCAGGGCAATGAATACATAGCCTTCAATGTAGTGCGGGCGCCACTCTGGGTTGTTGACCGCTGCGCGAGTCGCAGCCAGCAGGTCGAACAGACCGATGATCACAACCAATGAGGTGTCCTTGAACAAGGAGATGAAGGTACTCATGGTTGGTGGAATCACCAGACGCAAGGCCTGCGGCAGGATGATCTTGCCCATTTTCTGCCAGTAGGTGAGGCCGAGTGAGTCTGCCGCTTCGTATTGACCACTGGGAATGGCCTGCATGCCGCCACGAAATACCTCTGCCAGATAAGCCGCCTGGAAGACAATGATGCCGACCTGTGCGCGTAGCAGCACGTCGACGCTGACCCCTGTGGGCAGGAACAACGGGAACATCACCGAGGCCATGAACAGCACCGAGATCAAGGGGACGCCACGGAAGACTTCGATGAAGACGACGCAGATGACCTTGACCAGCGGCATTTCTGAACGACGACCCAATGCCAGAATCAAGGCCAGAGGGGCAGCAAAGGCGATGCCGACTACGGCCAGAACCAGAGTCAACGTCAGACCACCCCAAAGACCGGTACGTACCGGAGTCAGGCCAAAAACGCCGCCAGCCAGGATGTAGTAAACGGCGATAAAACCGATGATCCAGACAACCGGTAACCACTTGGTCCAGAAAGTACGATTCATGGTCAACAACATGCCACCGGTCAGCATCATGATGGCCACGAAAGGCCGCCAATATTCTGCGGGTGGGAAGGTGCCGAACATCAGGAAGCGCCAGTTGGCGTGGACATAGCCCCAACAGGCCCCTGTGATTTCCGCACAAGCGTCTTTGCCCGGGATAAAGCTGGCGTTCACAATGGCCCAGGAAATCAGGCCACCCACCACGTTCCAGATAATATAGATACACACCAGACTGATGAGGGTATTCAGCGGTGTTGAAAACAGGTTGTCCCGCATCCAGCGCCAGGAGCGTTTGGTAACGGAACTTTGTACCGGCATGAGTCGTTCGCTGATCGTCGTCATCTTACCGCTCCACCAGCGCCATGCGCTTGTTGTACCAGTTCATGAAATAGGAAATGCTCAAACTGATGCTCAGATAAACAGTCATGAAAATCGCCACGGCCTCAACCGCCTGACCGGTCTGGTTCATGGTGGTATTGGAAATGGATACCAGATCCGGATAGCCAATGGCCACAGCCAACGAGCTGTTTTTGGTCAGGTTCAGATACTGGTTGGTCATGGGTGGAATAATGACACGCAATGCCTGTGGCAGAATGATCAGGCGCATGACCCAGCTGTATCTCAGCCCCAGTGAGGTCGCCGCTTCCGTTTGCCCTCTGGAAACCGAGAGAATACCGCTGCGAACCACTTCAGCTATGTAGGTGGTGGTGTAGAGTGTCAGGCCGAGCAGCAATGCTGTGAATTCTGGTGTCATGCGTATGCCGCCGCGCATGTTGAAGCCCTGCAAGGAAGGCGCATTCATGGCAGTGGGCGCACCGAACAATAACCAGACGAGAAAGGGCACCGCAAAAATGACAGCAATACCGACGCTCAAGTGAGGGAAGATCTGGCCGGTCGCTTCAAGACGTTTCAGGCTCCACTTGCGCAGCAGAAAGGCACCGATGATGCCGACAATGAACCCAATGCCAACCCAGCTCCAGGCAGGGTGATCGGCCATAACGGGCAGATAAAGCCCTCGGTTGGATAGAAAAACATTCGGTAGAGGACTGAGTGCATCTCTGACTCCAGGTAGCCCGCGGTTGATGACGGCGTACCAGAAGATCAGTTGCAACAGTATGGGAATGTTTCTGAATGTTTCGATGTAGCCAAGACCAATGAAGCGCAGAAGCCAGTTCTTGGATACTGTCATGATACCGATGAAGGTCCCGAGAATGGTCGCCAGAATAACGCCAGTGGCTGAGACTTTTAAGGTGTTGGTAATGCCCACCAACAGGGCTCTACCGTAGTTGGATTCTGGCGTGTAGTGAATCAGCGATTCACTGATGCCAAAAGCAGCCTCACGCTCCAGAAAACCAAAGCCGGTCGCAATGTTCTGACGTTCGAGGTTGGCCATGGTGTTGCTGACCAGATACCAGCCAAGCAGAAACACACCGCCGAATACCAGAACCTGATACATGATCGAACGGAAGGTCTTGTCGTACAGTAGCTTGATGACTGGGTGAACGTCGCTTTTATTTGAGTGTTTAGGGCTCATGACCCGACGTCTCCAAAGGGATTACGAAAGGAAAACAGCGTTGAATGAGGCAAAGGCCCTGCAAAAGCAGGGCCTGTATCAACACAAGATCAAGAAGGTTGCTTAGCGAACCGGGTAGGCGTACATCAGGCCGCCTTCAGTCCACAGAGCGTTCAGGCCACGATCCAGACCCAACAGGTCGGTAACGTTGGTCTGGTAGGACTCACCGTAGTTGCCTACTTGCTTGATGATGTTGTATGCCCAGTCTTCGCTCACACCCAGAGCTTCACCCATGCCTGGGGTAACACCCAACAGACGGCGAATACCAGGGTTGGTGCTGGTGTCACGCATTTCGTCAACGTTCTCGGAAGTAATGCCATACTCTTCTGCTTCGATCATTGCAGTCAGAGTCCAGCGAACCACGTCCATCCACTGGTCGTCGCCATGACGAACAGCTGGGCCCAGAGGTTCTTTGGAGATGACTTCAGGCAGGATCAGATAGTCGGCTGGGTTTTCGGCATCGACGTTGCGAGCAGAAGCCAGGCCAGACATATCTGTGGTGTAAACGTCGCAACGGCCAGAGAAGAAGGCCGCCGTGGCTTCGGCGGTGTTCTCGATAACCACAGGCTCGAAGCTCATGCCCTGGGCGCGGAAGTAGTCGGCCAGGTTGAGTTCAGTGGTTGTACCGGGTTCAACACAGATAGCCGCGCCATCCAATTGAGTAGCGCTGTTTACGCCCAGGTCAGCACGGACCATAAAGCCCTGACCGTCGTAGTAGTTAACGCCTGCGAAGTTCAAACCCAGAGCGGTATCACGGGTCAGAGTCCAGGTGGTGTTACGAGACAGAACGTCTACTTCACCAGACTGCAGAGCGGTGAAACGCTGAGCGGCGGTCAGAGGCGTGTAACGAACGGCATCGGCATCGCCGAAAACGGCCGCAGCGATACCGCGGCACAGGTCAACGTCCAGACCTTGCCATACACCGTCGATGGGCGCGGAGAAGCCAGGCAGAGAGGTGTTAACGCCGCACTGGATATAGCCCTGGGATTTAATGGCATCGAAGGTAGCGCCGGCTTGTACGCCAGACGCCAGCATGGTTACAGACAGAGCTGCAATGGCCGTGGTACTGGTCAGTTTTTTTAGCATCTTACTCTCCATTATCGTTTCTTTTATTCGCCACAGGAGTCGAGTATCGCCCATGACGTGAGGTTCCCCTGGCGTCGACAAAATACGGCATCGACAGACCGGAGGTTTTGCCGCCTGGCCGAAACAAGGCAGCGAAAATGGTTACGCTTATAAGGAAACAGGGCCCAAATGGGTGTTCCTGATGGCGTGTTGCATGAATTGGTAGCGAGCATCGCTTATGGCATCGAGGGTTCAGACCCCATTTTTTATTGATTGCCGAGGAATACATAGCAAGGTTGGGGCCACTTTGTGTCGCTACACTTTAACTTGTTGATATATATAGGGTTTATGGAGTTCAGGGGTTGGCAGCACAGGTTCTGTTGACTATAACCATTGGAATAGGAAGGGAAGCTTGTTGCATCTGCTCTGATGCACTCCTGGTGTGCCGACGGCCGGTTTTACCCGAAGAAATGGCGCCAAAGTGTGGCACTTTTGGCTGAGTAGCCGAGAGAGGCTGAATATTCTGGGGGCATAAATAAGCTTGAGCTGGTTCACATCAGGCCTATAACTTTTGGAATAATTATAACTATTGGAATAGCGGGGTTCCCCTCACTCCCCATTCCGCAACCGCTTCAACCGCTTGCTAAGCGCCGGCTGCGAAATCCCCAGAATACGCGCCGCTATGGACTGGTTGTTGTCGGCTCGGTGCATGGCTTCCAGGATCAGGAACTCGTCCATTTCCGCCAGTGTAGGCAACCGATTATCGGGCGCGAAGTGCACCAGAGTGCTGTCGCTCTGAAATGTAAGCTCTGCCGCGTTGTGCTGCAGGAGGTTCAGGTCGCCTGGTTTCAGGGGGCCGCTCAGATGCCGGCTCACCGCATCGAAAGCGATGGCTCTGAGTTCCCGTACATTGCCAGGGAAGTGGTAATTCTGCAGGTGCGCCCAGAATTCCGGGCTGTATTCCGGCAGGCTTTTGTTCATGTCCTGGGCGGCCTGTTCGGCGAAAAAGGTGAACAGCAGGCGGATGTCCTCTCGGCGTGCACGCAGCGGTGGTATCTGCACCTGATGAGTGCACAGCCGATAGTAAAGATCGCGCCGAAAGTCGCCTTTTTGCTGGCGTTCGGCCAGGTCCTGGTGGGTGGCGACAAAAATACGCGCCTGCATGCGCTTGGGTCTGTCGGCACCCATGGGGTAGTACTCACCTTCCTGCAGTAGCCTCAACAGCTTTACCTGGGAACTGGGGCTCAGGTCGCCAATTTCATCCAGGAAAAGGGTGCCGCCAGAGGCTTCTTCCACCAGGCCACGGCGTTCGCTGTCGGCGCCGGTAAAGGCGCCTTTGCGATGGCCGAACAGGGTGTCGTTGAAAATATGGTCGTCCAGACCAGCCACGTTGACGGTGACCAGTCGGCCTTTGCGCCCACTCAAGGTGTGTACGGCGCGGGCGATCAGTTCTTTACCAGTGCCACTCTCACCGCAAATCATCAAGGGCTGAGAACTGGGTGCGACAGACTCCAGATACTGGAAGACAGAGGCCATGGTGCGGCTCTGGGTCAGGATGTCGGCAAAGGCCTCGGGTGAGTCGAGCCGTCGGTTCAGAACTCGTTGGCGCAGTTCCCGGTTTTCCCGTTTGATTTCCTGTACCTGAATGGCGCGTTTAATGCCCTCCAGCAATCGTGCTGACTCGGTCGTCTTCACGTAAAAGTCGAAGGCTCCCAGGCGCAGGCATTCCACCGCTGTCTCGATCTGGTTCAGGCCGCTGATAATAACGGTCGCGACATCCGGATAGGCTTCGCAGAACTCTGCCAATAGTTCCTTACCGGAAATGTGGGGCATGTTCAGGTCGAGCAGGACGATGCCAATGTTTTCCGACGCCATGATGGCCATCGCTTCGCGGCTGTCCTGGCAATAATGCAGGTTGGTGATGCCACCCTTGCGCTCCAGCATCAAGCCGAGGCTGCGATGATAAGACGGCTCGTCATCTACCAGCAGTATGCCGAAGGCAGGGTAAAGGCTGCTTTTGCTGGGCCCTATCTTGTTCATGAATTGTCCATTCGGTTCCAGGGAAAGGCCACTTCCACGCGCGTGCCCTGACCGGGCTTGGAGTGAAAGCGTATGGTGCCGTTGTACGCCTTGACGATGCCAGCCGAGACCGACAAGCCAAGGCCAGTGCCGCCTTGCTCCCTCTTGGTGGTGAAGAAAGGGTCTGTCAGGTTGGGCAAGGCTTCCGGGGCGATGCCGCAGCCCTCATCGTGCACTTCCAGTACGATGCGTTGGCGAATGTGGTCGATGCGGGTTTCGACTTTCACGCCTTGATGGGTATTCGGCAAAGACTGACAGGCATTGATAATGAGGTTGATCACCACCTGTTCAATGCGTTGAGCGTTACCCAGCATGGAGGGCAGGTAAGGGTCGAGCAATAGATTGAATTTTGAGGTGTAGCCGCGAATGGTGACATCCAGCAGACGCGCCGCCGTAGACACCACCTCATTCAGGTTGATCGGTTCGGGCGCATCGGTCGCCTCCTGGCGGGCAAAGTCGCGCAGGTCGTTCACAATACGCTTGATGCGCTGGGCGCCCTCGTTCATTTCATCCAGAACGTAGGGAATTTCGTCGCGAATGCGTGAATACTCGAGCCCGGCAATTTCCAATTGCCCCTGCTGTTGGTAGTACTGGTCCAGCACCGGCAAGGTATCGGCCCAGGCGTCCTTGAGCATGGGCAGGTTGAGCAATATCAAACCGCTGGGGTTGTTGATTTCGTGGGCCACGCCGGAGACCAGAGTCCCCAGAGAACTCATCTTGTCAGCCTGAATCAACTGTTGCTGTTGTTTCTTGACCTCTTCGGTACGTCGCTCGACCTGGCGTTGCAGAGTGCGAATCCAGAAGGTTACTGCGGCCAGCACTACCAGCAAAATCGCAGCGGCTATGCCGATTGCCCAGCCCAGCCATTGCCAATTGGCCAGCGGCTGGTTGTTTTCCAGAGTGCCCAGCCAACGGTCGTAGATTTCCTGCTGCACACCGGTGTTACGCAATATGGCCAGGCCCTCGGAAAACAACGCCAGCAGCTCTTCATTGCCTTTTTTAACGGCATAGCCGTAGGGCTGAGGCTGCAGTGGCCGCCAGACCACCTGAATGTTGGACAGGTTGTGTTCGCGGCTGAAGTAGAGGCTGGGCAGAGTAGCGCCGAGGGCATAGTCGTAATTGCCTGCGGCGACCTGGCGCAAGGCGTCCGAGTGAGTGCGCACCGGCACGATGTTCACTCCAAAGTCGTTCTGGCGCAGAAAATCGTGTACCACCCCTTCGTACTGCACCACCACCGATTTGCCGCGCAGATCGTCATAGCTTTTCAGGTCAGCTTCACCGATGCGGCCAAAGAAGGAATAGTTGACAATGACCGAAGGAGCGCTGAAAGAGTAATCCCGCTCACGCGCAGCGGTGGCCACCATGCCTTGCAGCACATCCATTTCGCCGTTGTCCAGGGCGGCGCGCATTTCGGCCCAGCTGGCCAGGGTGATCTCGACTTCAATACCCATGACTTCGGCAATGGCGCGCGTCATGTCGACGTTGTAGCCGGAAATGTTGCCATCGCGATCGATGAATTCGTAGGGAGGGTAGCTGTCGTCACCGCCGACGCGAATGACCGGGGCGTTTTGCTGAGCCAGCGCCGCAGCACCGGCCAGAGACAGCAGCATCACCAGCAAGGATGTTGAAAAAACCGAACGCAAGGAATACCGCCTCGAATGCACAAATACGGCAGCAGACTGCCCTTGACGAACCACTATACTCGGAACAGCCCATGGCGCAAATCAGGTGCCGAAATCCGGCCCCAGTTCTTCGTGGAAACGCTCTACCTGATTGGCGACATCTTCGTGCATGCCTCTGTAGCGAGCGATGTGAAACAGGGCGTCACCCTCATAAACCAATGCCATCTGTGTCAGGCCCACCAGTATGCCTGCCCGACTGGCCCGCACTTCGCTGGCCTGCATGGTGCTGGGGCTGATGATGCGTGCCAGCAACTGATCCTTCTTGATGTAGGTGCCAGGCTTGACCAGGTTATGAAACACCCCGGAATCGCCCGCACGCTCCCAGTAGGAACTGTCGGCAACCGCTTGGCTGGTTGGTAGCCTGGTGCGACGACTGTTGCTGATCATGCCGAGGTGGGTCATCACATTCTCGATGCCGCGTACCCCGGCTTTGATGCTGATCTCGTCAAGTCGCAAGGCTTCGCCCGCTTCATAGACAATGACCGGAATCTGATTCTGACCCGCCGACTCACGCAAGGAGCCCTCGCGCAATTCGCTGTTGAGCACCAGCGGCACGCCAAAAGCCATGGCCATGCCTTCTACCACCCGGTTTTCCAGTTCGGCGCGAATCTGTGGCACGTTGTAGCGATGAATGGCCGCGGTGTGCAGATCTATGCCGAAATCAGATTTCAGTACCACTTCCTGCATCAGCACTTCGGCCACGCGCCCGGCCAGAGAGCCTTTGGCCGAGCCCGGGAAAACGCGATTAAGGTCGCGTCGGTCCGGCAAATAGCGAGACCCCATACCGAAACCATGCACATTCACCACCGGCACCACGATGACTGTGCCCTGGAGGCTAGTCAGTCGTCGGCTGCGCATGAAACGGCGAATGATCTCAAGGCCATTCAGCTCGTCACCGTGCATGGCCGCTGTAATAAAGAGCGTCGGCCCCGCTTTACGGCCGCGGCGCACAAAGGCGTGCATGATGGCGTCTGAATTACCGGGCGCGCCCGGTAACGACAAGGGAACATTGTGCCATTGGCCTGCAGGGAGTTGGGTCGGGTTGATCTGAGTCATCGGCGGTTAGCCTTCAACGCGTTTGGGTTTTTCGGCCAGAGCGCGCTCCAGGTGCTGAATAATCAGCGACGCGATGTCCTTGCCGGTACCGTTTTCGATGCCTTCCAGGCCGGGTGATGAGTTCACTTCCATCACTACCGGCCCGTGATTGGAGCGCAAAATGTCGACCCCGGCGACGTCCAGGCCCATGACCTTGGCAGCGCGGACGGCGGTTCGGCGCTCTTCCGGTGAAATTTTGATGACCGAGGCGGAGCCACCACGGTGCAGGTTGGAGCGGAATTCGCCCGGCGCTGCCTGTCGCTTGATCGAGGCCACCACCTTGTCACCGATGACAAAGCAGCGAATGTCGGCACCACCGGCTTCCTTGATATACTCCTGCACCAGAATGTTGGTGTTCAGCCCCATGAAGGCTTCGATAACGCTCTCCGCCGCCTTGCGCGTCTCGCACAGGACAACACCGATGCCCTGGGTGCCTTCAAGCAACTTGACTACCAGAGGTGCCCCGCCCACCATCTGGATCAGGTCGGGCACTTCGTCCGGGCTGTGGGCAAAACCGGTTACCGGCAAGCCAATGCCCTTGCGCGCCAGCATCTGCATGGAGCGTAACTTGTCGCGTGAGCGGGAGATGGCCAGCGAGGGGTTCAACGACTTGGTGCCCATCATTTCAAACTGGCGCACTACGGCAGTCCCGTAGAAAGTAATGGAAGAGCCAATACGTGGGATGATGGCATCGACGTGTTCCAGTGCTTCGCCCTTGTAATGAATGGAAGGCCGGTGCGCCACTATGCTCATGTAGCAACGCAAGGTGTCGATGATCATGACTTCATGACCACGGGTTTCAGCGGCTTCGCGCAAGCGCTGGCTGGAATAGTTATCGGGCTCGCGAGATAGAACCGCCAGCTTCATCGGGACCTTCCTTCTGGAAAAGTGTGTTTATCAGGATAGCAAAGCGTTGGTGAAGTGATCGTTTCACTGGTATACAACGAACTGCTGCTATAGTCATCTGTTTATCGAATCAATTCAAGGTGAGATCACGCCATGACACGGGAAGAAGCACTCCAGAATCATGTGGAATACTGGTTGGCAGAACTGGCGGATGATAAATCGCCAGAAGCGACGTGGTTTGACGACCTGTCCGAAGACGACATTGCCTTTACCCTGGAGTGCCTACCCTTCGATAAGCGCATGCAGGTCTGGCAAGTCGTTCCCCCTTCTCGGCGGGGTGCTGTGCTGGTCGAATTGCACGATGAACAACGTCGTTCTTTGCTCAAGGCGGCGCCACCGGATTCCCTGTTGCAATGGCTGGGCAGAACCGACGCCGAAGACCTGCTGGAGCTGATGGATGACCTGCCCAGTCAACTGGGCCGCACCGTTCTCAAACGTCTCGACCAGGAAGAACGCGAACAACTCCAGGCCGCACTCAGCTACAGCGATGATCAGATTGGCCGCTGGCTCAGTTTCAACGTCATCACCGTTCAAAGCGATACCTCAGGTCGGCTGTTTCGCAAGGCGCTGCGCGATACCGGCGTGCCGGAACTGACCGACGTCATTGTGCTGGTGGATGAGCAGGGGCGGTATCAAGGGGCCTTGTCGCTCGATGCGGCCATGAAGGTGCCCACTTCCCTGGCTCTGATTCAGTTTGTAGACCCCGAATTGACCCCCTTGAACCCCGCCGTCAGCCTGCATGAAGGCGCCTCGGCAATACACTCCTCCGGTTACGCCATGCTGCCCGTCGTTGATGAAAACGGCACCGTACTTGGCCGGTTCACGGCGCACGATGCGCTGGATGTGGTAGTCGAAGAGCAGGAGCGTCAGATGATGCACCTGGGCGGTGGCGGCCTTGAAGAAGAGGATCTGTTCTCGCCCATTCGCCGCGCGGTTCCGAAACGCAGCGTCTGGTTGGGGGTGAACCTGCTGACGGCCTTGTTGGCCGCCTGGGTCATTGGGCGTTTTGAGGCAACGCTGGAGCAATGGGTTGCCCTGGCGGTCATGATGCCGGTGGTTGCCAGCATGGGCGGTATCGCCGGCAGTCAGACCCTGGCGCTGGCCATTCGAGGCCTGGCCACCGGGCAGTTGGGTGCAGCCAACGTCCATAGCTTGATGCGCAAGGAACTGATCGTAGGGTTAGTCAATGCGGTGCTATGGGCCGTAGTGGTTGGCCTGGTCGCGAGTTGGTGGTATGGCAGCTATGTGTTGATGGGCGTCATTGCCTTTGCCATGTTGGTCAATTTGATCGCCGCTGCCTTGGCTGGCGTCGCCGTGCCCTGGGGATTATCGCGCATGAACATCGACCCCGCTCTGGCGGGTTCGGTCATTCTGACCACAGTGACCGATGTTGTCGGATTCTTTGCCTTCCTCGGTACCGCGACTCTGGTGCTGAGTTTTATGGCCTGAGTCGACGGTTCAACTCAACCATCGGCATGGGTCGGGCATAAAAGTAGCCCTGCATGACATCGCAGCCGTGCTGTTGCAGGAAATCCGATTGCTCCTGGGTTTCCACACCCTCGGCGACCACTTCCAGCGACAGGGTTTTGGCCATGGCCAGGATCGTTTGAGTAATGACGGCATCATTGGCATCGTCAGGCAACTCGCGAATGAATTCACGATCGATTTTCAACTCCATCAGCGGCAGGCGCTTGAGCATCGCCAAGGATGAGTAACCCGTGCCAAAATCGTCAATGGAAAAAGCGACACCCTGCTCATGCCAGAGTTGCATGGCAGCAAGCGTAGTATCCAGGTTTTCCATCGTCTTGGTCTCGGTGATTTCCAGCAGAATTTCCGGCCTCGGGCCGGGATGCTCCTTCAGCAGTTCTTGCAGGCGTTGCATGGCATAGGGATCTTTCAGCGCCAGGTGCGACAGATTGATCGACAGCCTCGGCAACAACTGATCATCTATGCCCGCCGCACGGATCTCGGTCAGGGCTTTTTGTACGACCAGTTCGGTAATGCGTACGATCAGCCCTTGTTCTTCAGCCAGTGGAATAAACTCGGCAGGGGAGACCATGCCTCGTTCCGGATGAGACCAGCGAATCAGCACTTCAGCACCCACCCAGCGTTGCTTGCTGACTGACCATTGTGGCTGATAGACCAGATCAAAGGTGTCTGCCTCACAGGCTTGACGCAAGTCCTTGCTCAGAGCCAGCCTTTCCATCAATGTTACTTTGAGTTGCGTCTTGAAGTGACAATGGCAATTTCTGCCCAAGTGCTTGGCGTGAAACAGTGCCATATCGGCATGACGCATCAAAT
The DNA here is from genome assembly GCA_022565595.1 of Saccharospirillum sp. Classification (GTDB taxonomy): domain Bacteria; phylum Pseudomonadota; class Gammaproteobacteria; order Pseudomonadales; family Natronospirillaceae; genus Saccharospirillum. Next base: position 73,203 of record JAIUML010000020.1, read on the forward strand.
CCCGCGCATTGCGACCGTCTACTGGGTAGGTGCAACTGCCCATGCTCAGACTTTGGTCACGCAGAAGCTGAAAATCGCTGTCCCTGGTCAGCTGTTTCTGCAAAACGTCCAGATGCTCAAGACAGGCTTTTGCCGAATCCAGGACGGGCGACAAGAAACCGAATTCATCGCCACCCAGACGAGCGACATACCACTGAGAACCGAGCTGTTTGCGTAACTGCTGAGTCAGCGCCAGCAAAACATCATCCCCATCACTGTGGCCCTGAGACTCATTCAGTTCCTTGAAGTGATCAATATCGATGATGGCCAAACAGAACTGATGGCCGGTTAAAAACCCTTTGCGGCAACGATTTTTCATCTCCAGATCGAAGGCCTGGCGATTCGGCAAAGCGGTCAGCGAATCCTCCAGGGCTATGGATCGGATGCGCTTCAGGCTGCGCTGCATCAACCAGTACACCAGTAAGGCCGTCGCCGCTACGTAAAACCAGCCCTTGTAGGTCTGTACCCGAATCAGAGTTTCTATGTCGTCAAACAACCAGGCAGCCCATTGGTCTGAAAACAGAATCCAGACGCTGCCTAGTATAAGGTAGATCAGAGCTGTGCGACGCGCCGGCCGTAAGAAGGGATCTGGCATTCGTTGATGTCGTCCTTTTCCATCGAATTTTCGTAGACATGAGTATAGTTGAAGTTTGCAGGAATGGCGGACTTGAATGAGAACTTGATGCCGTTGGGCAATTAGCCAGCGCGAACCATCGCCGGCTAAACAAACAGCCTTACAAACGCAGTAGCAGCGCGCTTGTCACCCGTGCCAGGTGCGTCAGAAAGAGTGTATCGGTACCGCTGCGGAAGTGTTCGGGAGAGTGATGGCCCAGTGCGACCAGCCCGGTGACGGTCTGTTCTTGCATCAGCGGCGCCAGCGCAAGGGACTGCACATGGCCACCCGCGAAGAGCATGTCGCGCTCGGCCTCGGTGAAGGTGCCGCAAACCGCTTTCGCCTCATGGATCAAGGCTGGAAACATCCCTGCCAATACGTTCGGGTCGATCTGCAACCAGGGGTCGCCGTCCGTGTTTGGCTGATCGAACAGTATGACCAGGGTTTCATGTACCTCGAAATCCTTGCACAGGCCTTTTTGCAGCGTGCTCAGCAAGCTGGCGCGTTCTGTCATAGGCAACAGTGCCAGCACCAGGCGTTGCAGCTTCAGGAAAAGGCGGTCGTTGCGCTGGGCGACATCGATAAAGTGATTCAAGCGGTCGATCAACTGGCGGTTTTCCTGGCGCAGAATCTGATTCTGACGCTCCATCAGCGAAACCGCCTCACCCGAGTCGTGACGCAAATGCAGTTTTTTCAACAGATTGGGGTGATGCTCGAAAAACTGCGGATGCTGCCGCAGATACTGAACGATGGCATCGACGCTGATGTCGGCGGTGTTTACCCGTTCCGTCACTCAACCACTCCTTCAAAAACCGTTTCGACTGGACCAGTCATCAGTACATTGCCTGTTCCCGGCCATTCAATCAAGAGGCTGCCACCGGTTAACTGCATTTCCACTTTGTGGTCAAACCAGTCGTTGATCACCCCGGCCACCATGGCTGCACAGGCACCTGAGCCGCAGGCCAGTGTCTCGCCGACACCCCGTTCGAACACTCTGAGCCGCGCCTGTTGACGGTTAATGACCTGCAAAAAGCCGACGTTGACGCGCTGCGGAAAGCGTTCATCCTGCTCCAGCTCAGGCCCCAGTTGCTCGACTGGAGCCGTATCGGCCTGGTCGACTCTTATAACACAGTGAGGGTTGCCCATGTTCACCGCTGCTATATGCAGTTGGGTGCCGTCGGCCGTGGTCAGTGGGTACAGCGTCTGGCGCTGATCCGCATTGAACGGCACCTTCTCTGGCGACAAGCGTGGCCGACCCATGTCGACCACCACCTGGCCGTCGTCGAGCAGTTTCAGTTCGAGATCACCGCCGGCGGTTTCGACCCGTACCCGGTCGGCTTGAATGAGCTTTTTGTCCACCACAAAGCGGGCAAAACAGCGGGCGCCGTTGCCGCAGTTTTCCACTTCAGTGCCATCGGCATTGAAGATGCGGTAGCGAAAGTCACGATCGGGCCGCGTCGGTGGTTCCACCAGCAGCAATTGATCGAAGCCAATACCAAAATGACGGTCCGCCCAGCGTTCGATGCGCTCAGCGCTGAGCTCGACATTCTGTGTCACGCCATCAATAACCATGAAGTCATTGCCCAGGCCATGCATTTTGGTGAACTTGAGCCGCATATCGACCTCAATCAGGGATGGATTCCAGCGCGAACTGCTGTTCGATGCTTTCACGTTGCCGCACCAGATGGTACCGACCTCCATCGACCAGCACTTCGGCCGGGCGGCTGCGTGTATTGTAGTTTGAAGCCATGACCATACCATAGGCTCCGGCGGACATCACCGCCAACAGATCTCCCGGCGCCAGTGACAGCTTGCGTTGCTTGCCGAGAAAATCACCGGTTTCGCAGACAGGACCGACAATATCCCACTCGGCAACAGTGCCTTCGTTGTGCTGACGCACCGGACGGATGTCCATCCAGGCCTGATAAAGCGCCGGGCGTATCTGGTCGTTCATGCCCGCATCGACAATGGCAAAGGCATGGCCGCTGTTGTGTTTCAGATATTCGACGCGCGTCAACAGGGTGCCGGCGTTGGCCACAATGCTGCGGCCCGGCTCCAGAATCAGCGCCAGATCACGCTGCTTGAGGTGGCTGAGCACACTCGCCATGTACTGGCCGATGTCCGGCTCGCGTTCATTGGCCTGATACTGCACACCCAGGCCACCGCCCAGGTCGACATGATCCAGCCGAATGCCGGCCTCGGCCAGCCGATCCACCAGAGCAAGGATACGGTCGACGGCATCAGCGAAGGGCTCAACGTTCAGAATTTGAGAGCCTATATGGCAATCCACACCACTGACACGGACATTGGGCAGGGCAGCGGCATGCTGGTAAATCTGTAGGGCCTGGTCGATTCCCACACCAAACTTGTTCTCTTTCAGTCCAGTGGAAATGTAGGGGTGTGTCTGGGCATCGACATCGGGGTTTACCCGCAAAGAAATGGGTGCCACCTTGCCGACTTCGCCAGCAACCCGGTTCAGCCGCTCCAGCTCTGCTTCGGATTCAACATTGAAGCAATGAATGCCAAGCTCCAGAGCACGACGCATCTCATGCGCTTGTTTGGCAACACCGGAAAACACGATTTTGGCCGGGTCGCCGCCCGCAGCCAGTACCCGCTCCAGCTCTCCCAGGCTGACAATGTCGAAACCAGCGCCACGTTTGGCGAGGAGATTGAGCACTGCCAGGTTGGAATTGGCCTTGACCGCATAGCAGATCAGACCAGGGTGATCACCCAGACCATTCAAATAGGCATCAAATTGACGTTCGATGGACGCTTTCGAGTAGACATAAAGCGGCGTACCAAAGCGCTCGGCCAGCTCCGCCAAGGGGGTGGATTCGATGCAAAGGTCGTGCTGCTGGTAATGAAATACCGGAGTCGGGTTCGTCATGAGAAACTGGTCAGTCCTGGCGTTGGTCGATAAAGGTCGCAGAGTCATCCGGGAGAAAGAGATCGCCTTTCTGGCCACAACCAGCCAGGCTTGCCACGGCAACCAGGCAAAACAGGCAACTCATCAGCAACACTCGCATCGGATCGGTCTCGAAGAGGGGTTTGTCGGACACACAGTATACGTGACCAAAGCCGCAGGCCCAATGCTGAATCCGGGTTCTTTGTCACCTGATGTGTTTGAACCAGAGCGCAGACCCGGCCAGGATTCGCCGCTATACTTGGCGCGTTCTCAAAATCAGGAGTCAAGCGTGAAGCGGATTGGACTTTACCTGTTGTGTAGTTGCCTCACGACGGCGGCGTATGCAGAAGTGAAAATGTACAATGTCGCGGTAGCGACATCTGTCGGCAGTGCCCTGTTGATCAACGCTGCCCGTGCTTCTCAGGCTGGTTTTGACGCCGGCTGGGGCGACGGTAAAAACCGAGGGCGATTGCTGCTGGTTTGGGACCTGCCCATGTCCGTAGACTACGGCCCGCTCACCATTCAAAGCGGCTTTGAACTGGGCATGGGCCAGACCAGCTATAAGGATGAAGACCAGATCAGCGTCAATGGTACGCCGCTTTTCAACTGGTATTGGCCAATGGGGCCGGTGGAAGGTGTGTTCGAAACCGGCCTCGGCGTCGCCTGGCTCAGTTCAACAGAATTGGGCCCCTGGCAATACAGCACCCACCTTCAATTCAGCCAGATTTTCGGTCTTGGCCTCAAATGGCAGGATTGGCAGCTTGGCTGGCGTTACCAGCATGTATCGAATGGGAATGTCAAAAAGCCCAATAATGGGCAGGATTTTTATGGTTTTGCTGTTAAATACCATTATTGAGCGCTCAATGACTGTGGGTTTACCTCATAGAGCATCCAATACCGAGATCAACCTTTAGCAAAGACTGTATGTCCGGCGTTTCATTCACTACACTAACGTCAGCCTATGCCTCGATTGTTGCCTTTTGATGTCGAATAACAAGCAGTTTGACCACAATTACACACTTTCAAGGCGTGGCTTTTTGGGCGCTTTTGCCGCCGCCAGTCTCTATGTGCTGCTCCCACCAGCCAATAGCTCTTCGCTGATTACAATCAATGAGTCTGCCATGCGTGCTTTTGTGATGAGTCGTTATGGCAATGCTGGGCTGCGCGTGCTCAATAGATGGTTCGCTCATTTGGACAACGCCCGTCCAAACGCGGAAATAGAGCAGTTGAAGCTGGTTAATGATTACTTTAACCAGGAAGTCCGCTGGGTTGACGATATTTACAACTGGGGCGAGGCTGATTTTTGGGCGACTCCGCTCGAGACTCTGATAAAAGGGCAGGGCGACTGCGAAGACTACAGTATTGGCAAATACATCTCTCTGTTGCTTTTGGGAGTGGCTAACGCAAAGCTTCGGCTGATATATGTACAGGCACAATTTGCAGGCAGATCTCAAGCTCATATGGTGTTGGGTTACTACTCATCACCGTCGGCGGAGCCCTTGATTCTGGACAATATCAACCCGCGGCTAACGCCCTCCAGCCTGCGTCCAGATTTAACACCTGTGTTCAGCTTCAATATTCAAGGGTTGTGGATAGGTGGTGGTCAGGAGTCGGCGGCTGATCCAACAGCAAGGCTCTCCCGGTGGCGCAATGTGTTGGCGCGTATGCGAGATGAGGGTTTTATTTTGTGAAAAACAGGAACAGGCAGGTATCAACCGGGGGTGAGCAAAAATGTCGTTAATTAAACAGCTATGGATTGGCATTGTTGTGCTGATGCTGATCGCCTTCGGTGGCAGTTTTGTGGTCAGTACGCTGACCGGGAAACTCTACCTGGAGCAGCAGATCCAGTTAAAGAATATGGATAACGTGACAGCACTGGCGCTTTCTTTGTCGCAGATGGAAAAAGACCTGGTAAGACTGGAGTTGCTGATTTCAGCTCAGTTTGATGTGGGTCATTACGAGTGGATCACGCTGACCTCTCCCGATGATGAACTGCTCGTTGAACGCCGGCAGCAACAGGACCTGACGTTTTCTGCACCCGCCTGGTTCCATCGTTTGATTCCGCTGGAGGTAGAGCCGGCGTCTGCGATGATTCAGGATGGCTGGCAGCAGTTTGGCGAATTAAGCCTGAATAGTCACACCGGCTATGCAATTGATAATCTTTGGGATGGAACCATTCGAATGGTTTTCTGGTTCCTCGCGGTAAGTCTTGCCGCTGGACTATTTGGAACCTATTTCTTAAGAACAGTCGCCAGACCACTGGACTCAGTGGTTACACAAGCAGAAGCCATAGGCGAGCGTCGTTTTATCTTTTCCGATGAGCCGAAAACACAAGAGTTTCGGCGCCTGGTAAGCGCCATGAATCGCCTGTCTCACCGGGTTCGAGCCATGCTCGAAAGAGAAGCGCAACAACTGGAAAAAATGCGCGTTGAACTTCAACACGATGCCTTAACGGGCCTGCCAAACAGAACCTTTTTTATGGCTAAGCTTGAGCAGTTTGTTAGTAGTGACGAGTCTGAACAGGCGGGTGTTTTTATTATTGTTCGAGTTCTTGATTTGAACACAATAAACACTTTGCTGGGGCATAGAGAGGCTGATGAGATTCTAATCCGCATTGCTGCCGAGGTTGCGTCTGTTACAAGCGAGTATGAAGTCAGCTTTGTCGGGCGTTTGAATGGAAGCGATTTCGCTTTACTTGTTGCTCAGCGGCATCTTACCGAAGCTGTACCTGAGGCACTGAGGCAGAAGCTCAATAACCTGGTTGCCGAAATGGAAGACCAGGTTTCACTCAGCCTGCCTATGGCGTGCTGTGAGATTAATCCAGGTGTAAGCAGGGCGGCTTTACTGGCAAGTGCAGATGGCGCCCTGGCCTCGGCGGAAATAAAGGGGAATCAGGGGTGGCATAGTGCCAGGGCCGGCCAGTCCGCTCACCGACGTACGGAGTTGGAAGAGTGGCGTACGGTTATATCTCGGATGTTGGATGATGATGACGTCGTACTTGGCCATTTCCCGGTAAAAGCGCTAGATGGTTCCATCGTGCAAGTTGAATGCCCAGTTCGTATGCATCTGGATGGAGAGCTGCGACACGCAGCCTACTTCTTGCCGTGGGTCAGTCGTCTCGGTGCCTTGCCAAAAATGGATATCAAGGTTATTAAAAAGGCGATCTCAGGTTTGGTTGAGGAGAGTTCAGAGGCAGTGAACGCCATCAATGTCTCAACAGAAACGTTGCTTGATCCATCAGCGAGAGAAGAGTTATTGGCTGTCATTCGCTCCAATGGCAGTATCGCACCCTTACTGGCTTTGGAGTTCAGTCAGGCAACTGTTATTCGATACCCGGACGCCTTCAGATTAATGTGTAGTGAATTAAAGGCGCTCGGCTGTCAGGTCGGAGTGAAACACGTTGGTGATAACCTCTCTCGTATCAGTCAATTGCACGATCTTGGGCTGGACTATATCAAGATTGATGGTGTTCTAAGCCGAAATATAGCCGAAAGCAAAGAGCAGCAAGTCTTTATTCGTGGACTCTGCACCTTGGGGCATTCATTGGGGATTAACATGATTGCTGTGAGTGTGACCTCGTCGGAGGAGCAGGCTGTACTGAAGGATTTGGGTATTGATGCAATAACTGGCCCTTTTGTGGCATAGCCCAGTTAAATATCCATGCCATCATCTTCATCCAGTAGCCTCAGGTTGCTGTGCCTTGTGCGAAGGTGATGGCGATCATTCAACTTCCTCTGAGCTTCAGGAGGTAAGTCAGTAAAACGTATTATTTGCCGATCGATTAGAAGATCGATTACATCTTCAAGAACACGAGACATTTCCAGATCTGATTGAACAAAATCCGGTTTTTCCTTCTGGCGAATAGATTCAATAAACACCTTTAATTGAGCGTCTTCATCATCTATTTTTTCAAAATCTGTCAGTGCTTCAGAGCTGATAGCCGTAACATGACCTTTTTTATCTCGCTTTACATACATGAAAGGTTGATTCCAAAAAAATAAAGGGATCTGCTAACAGAAGCAGCGGACCCCTTTTTCCCGAAGGCAGTTACGAGTCGATGTTTAGCTGGCCATTGTTCAGAAGGGTTTGAATAAACTCTTCTGATGTCTGGCCGGACCCCATGGTAATACCCTGTAAGGTAATAACCTGGTCGGCATTGTCTGAGTTATTGCTCAGGTTGCCCTCATGGTTAATGTACAAAATCGTATCATCGCCACTTGTTTCGGCCAGAATATAGTCGAGCAAGTTGGACTCGTCTTCACCCAAGAGTAAGTCGGCCAAGTCTAGTCTATCCGCCTCGCCAGAGCCAGTGTACACGCCAAGAGTAAAATCTGTGATTACATCCTGGGCCGGTGTAGAACTGGTGCCTTGATCACCCAGCTCCCAGCGGAAAACATCAGCGCCACCGTTCCCGGTCAATGTCATGTCGTTCGGGCCTGCAACGATGATTTCATTATCTCCCGTACCTACAAATTCATCGACAAGGCTGCTTCCTCCAATGAAGTCAGATGGGGCTGTTCCTTCATTGACAATGACCACTTTCACAGGATCACTTGTGTTTCCTGCCTCATCGGTAACGGCATACTGGAACTCTGCAGGGGGGGCCTCTAAATCGACAAACTGAATTTCTTGTAAGAAATATTCACTGTTGTCGTTAGTTTTGGTGCCGCCGTCTGGATACTCCGTGGCAGTAAACCGTAGCTGATCAAAGACTACACCCGAAAGGGTAAAGGCACCACTGCCACCCGGCGTACTTTCAACACCTACAGAAGGATCAAAGCCACCATTTGCGGGGGTGAAATCGATAGGAACCCCGTCTATTGTCTCACCACTTCCGCTAGTAAAAGTCCAGCTGCCGACGCTCTGCCCATTCAGGAATGCCTCGACTCGACCAGCCTCACCTGTGGATTCATTTGGCCAGAGGCCACTAACCGTTATTGTTGCATCTTTAGCCGGGTTGCTAAAATTGACCACTATGGTTTCAGTTGCACCATTACGGTAACCCAACTGTGCTGGTGCATGAGCTGCATCTGGAGGCGAGCCATCAAAACTGTCTGCACTGTCGACACCCATCCCGCGGTTATCGAACGTCAGGAAATCTCCCTTAGCTCCCAGGTAATCATAACCGTGAATGGTGACACCGTGTTGCTGCCACGCGCTCAGGTTCGCTCCTGGCCCACCTATGGTAAATGATTCGTTACTGGCAGCGGCATCCAACTGCTCTTTGGTTGCTGCCCAATAAAATTCAGTATTAATATTGAATGAATCTGCTGGTAGTTCGCTGATGGGTGATGCTTCACCGCTTTCACTTATCACGTAAAGTGTGCCGAAGGAAGGCAGCTCAGTCAGGTTGAAGACAAGGTTGCTTTCACTGGACTGGTTATCTTCTCCGCCCAGTGTTGCTGAAGACTCCTGCACGATTGGATCCGATAGACCAGCCTCGTCCGCATCAACACCACCACCTATAGATATTTTTTTATACAAAATAATATCGTCTGGCAGGAAGGCAAGTGAACCAGCATTGGCAGTTGTTAAAACCGGGTCGGCGATAGGGGCAGTAGCATCAATGGTGCCATCGTCATTGGCGTTTGCAGTATTGCCCACCGCATCACTGACGCTGGCGTCTACTGAATAGTCGCCTTCCGCCAGAGGTGTAGTGACATCCGCACTCCAGGTGCCGTCTGGCTGGACCACGGCGGTCAACGTCTGTTCAACGTTACTGGCATCGGTAACAACTACAGTGACGGTGGCGCCGATTTCATCGGAGGTACCGGTGATGGTGGGTGTCGTGTCGTTAGAATCAGGAGCATCCACGGTCAGCGTCGGTGCCGTCGTGTCGATAGTGCCATTATCATTGGCATTGGCAGTATTACCCACGGCATCACTGACGCTGGCATCGACACTGTAAGTGCCCTCGGCCAATGGTGCAGTGACATCGACGCTCCAGGTGCTGTCGGGTTGCACTACTGCAGTGAGAGTTTGCTCAGCATTGTTGGCATCGGTCACCACCACGGTAACAGTAGCGCCGACTTCATCGGAAGTACCGGTAATGGTCGGAGCAGTGTCGTTGCTGTCGGGAGCGTCCACGGTCAGCGTCGGCGCGGTCAGATCGATGGTACCGTTGTCATTGGCGTTAGCAGTATTGCCCACGGCATCACTGACGCTGGCATCGACACTGTAAGTGCCCTCGGCTAATGGTGTAGTGACATCGACGCTCCAGGTGCCGTCGGGCTGGACTTCGGTGGTCAGGGTTTGCTCGACATTATTCGCATCGGTCACAACCACCGTCACGGTTGCACCGATTTCATCCGAAGTACCGGTGATGGTCGGAGAGGTGTTGTTGCTGTCGGGCGCGTCCAAGGTTAGCGTCGGTGCTGTGACATCAATGGTGCCATCATCATTGGCATTGGCAGTATTGCCCACCGCATCACTGACGCTGGCGTCTACTGAATAGTCGCCTTCGGCCAGCGGTGTGGTGACATCCACACTCCATGTGCCGTCAGGCTGGACTTCGGTCGTCAGGGTTTGCTCGAAATTATTCGCATCGGTCACAACCACCGTCACGGTTGCACCGATTTCATCCGAAGTACCGGTGATGGTCGGAGAAGTGTTGTTGCTGTCGGGCGCATCCAAGGTTAGCGTCGGCGCGGTCAGATCGATAGTACCGTCGTCATTGGCATTTGCAGTATTACCCACGGCATCACTGACGCTGGCGTCGACGCTATAGTCGCCCTCGGCCAGCGGTGTAGTGACATCCACACTCCAGGTGCCATCCGGTTGGACTACGGCAGTCAACGTCTGATCATCGCCATTGGCGTCGGTTACAACCACGGTAACAGTAGCGCCGATTTCATCGGAGGTACCGCTAATGGTGGGTGTCGTGTCGTTAGAATCTGGGGCATCCACGGTCAGCGTTGGCGCCGTCGTGTCGATAGTGCCATCATCGTTCGCATTGGCAGTATTGCCCACCGCATCACTGACACTGGCATCAACTGTATAGTCGCCCTCGGCCAGCGGAGTAATGACATCCACACTCCAGGTGCCATCCGGTTGGACTACGGCAGTCAACGTCTGATCATCGCCATTAGAGTCCGTGACCACAACGGTAACAGTAGCACCGATTTCATCCGAGGTACCTGTAATGGTGGGTGTCGTGTCATTGCTGTCAGGAGCATCCACGGTCAGCGTCGGTGCTGTGACATCAATGGTGCCATCATCATTGGCATTGGCAGTATTGCCCACCGCATCACTGACACTGGCATCAACTGTATAGTCGCCCTCGGCCAGCGGTGTGGTGACATCCACACTCCAGGTGCCATCCGGTTGGACGACAGCGTTCAACGTCTGATCATCGCCATTAGAGTCCGTGACCACCACGGTAACAGTAGCCCCAATTTCATCGGAGGTACCGGTAATGGTTGGCGTCGTGTCATTGCTGTCAGGAGCATCCACGGTCAGCATCGGTGCTGTGACATCAATGGTGCCGTCGTCATTGGCGCTAGCAGTATTGCCCACGGCATCACTGACACTTGCGTCAACTGTATAGTCGCCTTCCGCCAACGGTGCGGTAACATCCACACTCCAGGTGCCATCGGGTTGGACCGCTGCGGTCAACGTCTGTTCAACGTTATTGGCATCAGTAACAAATACCGTGACGGTGGCGCCGATTTCATCGGAGGTACCGCTAATGGTTGGCGTCGTGTCATTGCTGTCAGGAGCATCCACGGTCAGCGTCGGTGCTGTGACATCAATGGTGCCATCATCATTGGCGTTAGCAGTATTGCCCACGGCATCATTGACACTGGCGTCTACCGAATAGTCGCCCTCGGCCAAAGGTGTGGTGACATCCACACTCCAGGTGGCGTCGGGCTGGACCACTGAAGTCAACGTCTGGTCATCGCCCTTGGCATCGGTAACAACCACAGTGACAGTGGCACCAATCTCATCGGAGGTACCGGTAATGGTTGGCGTCGTGTCATTGCTGTCAGGAGCATCCACGGTCAGCATCGGTGCTGTGACATCAATGGTGCCATCATCATTGGCATTGGCAGTATTGCCTACGGCATCAC
>JAIUML010000021.1 GCA_022565595.1 Saccharospirillum sp.
TCGCTCTCCCGCGGGCTTGGTGTCCCAGAGGGCTGTCGAGCTACTGTGCCGCAGTACAGAACAGAAATTGCCTTACTTCTGCCATCTCTGTCCAGTCCTACCAAACATACAAGGGTTGGGTGAGGGGTGGTGTGTGGGGGAAGGATAGGGCAAAAATCAAATCAAACAAACACCCCTTACAACCCCAACTCAGTCATCAAGGCATCCACCCGAGCCGACACAGCCGCATCCTTCACAATAGGCCGCCCCCACTCCCGGTCGGTCTCACCAGGCCATTTATTGGTCGCATCCATCCCCATCTTGGAACCAAGGCCACTGACCGGGCTGGCAAAGTCGAGGTAATCGATGGGGGTGTTCTCGATCAGTACTGTATCCCGCTTCGGGTCCATGCGGGTGGTGATGGCCCAGATGACGTCTTTCCAGTCCCTGGTGTTCACGTCCTCATCCACCACTATGACGAACTTGGTGTACATGAACTGCCGCAAAAAGGACCAGACCCCCAGCATTACCCGCTTGGCATGGCCGGGGTACCGCTTTTTCATGCTGACAATGGCCATGCGGTAGGAGCAGCCCTCGGGTGGCAGATAAAAGTCGACAATTTCCGGGAACTGTTTCTGCAGAATGGGCACAAACACCTCATTCAATGCCACACCCAGAACCGCCGGTTCATCGGGCGGGCGACCGGTGTAGGTGCTGTGGTAGATGGGATCCTGGCGGTGTGTCATGCGCTCGACAGTGAACACCGGAAACTGGTCGATTTCGTTGTAGTAACCCGTGTGGTCGCCATAAGGGCCTTCGTCCGCCACTTCTCCGGGGTTCAGGTACCCTTCAAGAATAATCTCGGCACTGGCGGGGACCATCAGGTCATGAGTCTGGCATTTCACCAGTTCAGTGCGGCTGTCGCGCAGCAAACCAGCAAAGGCGTACTCTGACAGCGTATCCGGCACAGGCGTGACAGCCCCCAAAATGGTGGCCGGGTCAGCCCCAAGCGCTACGGCGATCGGAAAAGGCTCACCCGGTTTTTCCTGTTGCCAGGCCTGAAAATCCAGAGCACCACCGCGATGAGACAGCCAACGCATGATCAGCTTGTTCTTGCTAATCACCTGCTGCCGATAAATACCCAGATTGGTGCGCCCACCCTTGGGGCCCTGAGTTATCACCAGTGGCCAGGTCACCAGAGGCGCGGCGTCTTCCGGCCAGCAGGTCCAAACCGGCAACTGACCCAGATCCACATCCGGCCCTTCGTACACAACCTCCTGACAAGCGGCCTTGCGCACCGTTTTCGGCGCCATGGACAGCACCTTTTTCACCAGTGGCAGCTTGCCCCAGGCATCCTTGATGCCTTTGGGTGGGTCCGGCTCTTTCAAATAGGATAGCACACGGCCAATTTCGCGCAGATCCTCCAGCGATTCCGCCCCCATACCCATCGCCACCCGCTCGGGCGTACCAAACAGATTGCCCAGCACCGGCATCTTATAGCCAGTAGGGTTCTCGAACAGCAGCGCTGGCCCTTTCTGGCGCAGCACCCGATCACAGAGATCGGTCATCTCCAGGTTCGGATCCACCGCCTGGCTAATGCGCCGTAACTCACCCCTGGCCTCCAATTGCGCCAAAAAGTCCCGCAGGTCACGATATTTCATATAACACCTGGCCACCAAAACAAAGTCCGCGCAATGCTAATGCATTCGGGGGAGAAAGCCCAAACTGTGCTGCCTTGATGAACCTACCCGCCACCCATCGCGTACGATTGACGAAAAAAAGTCACCCCAACCTTTGACCCCCGTCAAAAGCCAGAATTTCAACCGCTTGTTATTGTGGAGAGCGCCCTTATTTGATCACCAATTGATCCGAATCGAGAGGAAATGCCATGCGCATTGATCGACTGACCAGCAAATTGCAGGTCGCACTGTCTGACGCCCAGTCCATAGCGCTGGGGAAAGACCACAACTTTATCGAGCCGGCCCACCTGTTAATGGCCCTGGCCGATCAGAAAGGCTCTTCAGTAGCGCCACTTTTGCAGCGCGCCGGTGCCAAAGTCAACGAACTCAAACAGGGCCTGGCCCGCTACCTGGACAGCTTACCGAGCATCAGCAACCACGATGGTGAAGTTCATATGTCCAACGACCTCGGCCGGGTCATGAACATGGCCGACAAACTGGCGCAGAAGCGTAACGACCAGTACATCGCCAGTGAACTCGTCGTCCTCGCCATGAGTCAGGATCGCTCAAAAATCGCAGAGATCCTGAAAGACGCCGGTGTCACCAGTGCTCAACTGGAAACTGCCATCGATTCCGTGCGCGGTGGTGAAACCGTCAATAGCCAGGAAGCCGAAGAAAGTCGGCAGGCACTGGAGCGTTACACCATTGACCTGACCGAGCGTGCCGAGGCCGGCAAGCTCGACCCTGTAATCGGGCGTGACGACGAAATTCGCCGCACCATCCAGGTCTTGCAGCGTCGGCGCAAGAACAACCCGGTGTTGATCGGTGAACCAGGTGTGGGTAAAACCGCTATCGTCGAAGGCCTCGCCCAGCGCATCATCAACGGTGAGGTGCCCGAGAACCTGAAGAACAAGCGCGTCTTGTCACTCGACCTGGGTGCCCTGTTGGCTGGTGCCAAATACCGGGGTGAATTTGAAGAGCGGTTGAAAGCTGTGCTGAACGAACTGTCCAAACAGGAAGGGCAGATCATTCTCTTTATTGATGAACTGCACACCATGGTCGGTGCTGGCAAGAGTGAAGGCGCAATGGATGCCGGCAATATGCTCAAGCCGGCCCTGGCGCGAGGCGAACTCCATTGCGTGGGCGCCACTACCCTGAACGAATACCGCCAGTACATCGAAAAAGACGGTGCCCTGGAGCGCCGTTTTCAGAAAGTCCTGGTCAATGAGCCCAACGAAGAAGACAGCATTGCCATACTGCGTGGGCTGAAAGAGCGCTATGAAGTGCATCACGGGGTCACCATTACCGATGCTGCCATCATAGCCGCCGTGAAGCTCTCGCAGCGTTACATTACCGATCGGCAATTGCCGGACAAGGCCATCGACCTGGTGGATGAGGCCGCGAGCCGCATCCGCATGGAAATTGATTCCAAGCCTGAGAGTATGGACAAACTCGAGCGCCGCCTGATTCAGTTGAAGATTGAAGCCGAAGCGCTGAAAAAAGACGATGACAAGCTGACCCGGAAGACACGGGAACAGCTGGCCAAAACCATTGAAGAACTGGAGCGTGAGTACGCGGATCTGGAAGAGATCTGGAACACAGAAAAAGCAGCTGTGCAGGGTTCGCAACAGATCAAGGAACAACTGGAGCAGGTGCGCATCGAGCTCGAAACCGCTCGCCGAGCTGGCGATCTGGCACGGATGTCCGAGCTGCAATACGGCCGGATTCCGGAACTGGAAAAGCAGCTCGACATGGCCAGCCAGGCGGAAATGATGGACATGCAGTTGCTGCAGAACAAGGTCACCGACGAGACCATCGCGAACGTCATCTCACGCTGGACCGGCATCCCGGTGGACAAGATGCTCGAAGGCGAGCGCGAAAAACTGCTGCGCATGGAGGACGAATTGCACCACCGCGTCGTGGGCCAACAGGAAGCCGTCGTGGCCGTATCCAACGCCATAAGGCGCTCCCGTTCAGGCCTTTCTGATCCGAACCGACCCAATGGCTCCTTCCTGTTCTTGGGCCCAACCGGGGTGGGTAAAACCGAGTTGTGCAAGACTTTGGCCGGCTTCCTGTTTGATACCGAAGAGGCCATGGTGCGCATCGACATGTCCGAATTCATGGAGAAGCACTCCGTCGCTCGTTTGATTGGTGCGCCTCCGGGTTATGTCGGCTATGAAGAAGGCGGCTACATAACCGAAGCAGTGCGGCGTCGACCCTATTCCGTGATCCTGTTGGATGAAGTCGAAAAAGCCCATCCGGACGTGTTCAACATTTTGTTGCAGGTCCTCGATGACGGCCGCCTGACCGATGGCCAGGGACGCACTGTCGATTTTCGCAACACCGTCATTGTCATGACCTCGAACCTGGGCAGTGACATCATTCAGAACCTGGCCGGAGAAGAAAACTACGACTCCATGAAGGCGGCGGTGATGGGGGTAGTGGGGCAACATTTCCGACCCGAGTTCATCAACCGGGTCGACGATGTCGTGGTCTTCCACCCGCTGGCACGTGACCAGATTCGCGGCATTGCCGAAATCCAGCTGGTGCAATTGCGCAAGCGACTGACCGAGCTTGGCCTGCGCTTGCACCTGAGCGACGAAGCAATGGACAAGATCTGCGCTGCCGGTTTTGACCCGGTGTACGGTGCACGTCCTTTGAAACGGACGATACAGCGCGAACTGGAAAATGGCCTGGCCCAGGCGCTACTGCGCGGCGATTTCGGCCATGGCGATGCCATCGTAGCAGAAGTGCGCGAAGGAGAGATCGTCTTCAGTATGGGGCATTAATGTCGGAACTATTGACGTGGATACAATTTGAGCGGCGGATGGCGGTGGTGCCTCAGCGGGGGAGTCCGCAGCAGGGATGCTGCGGTCTAGGCTCCATGGACGGATTCACGCCGACCCCGCAGAGGCATTACCGGTAGCCGACGCGGGCCATTGCCTCCAGAGCAAACCTGGTACTGAGTAATTCAACGAGCCGTCGACAAAGCGTCGACCGCCATCTCCTCCATCAGCCAGTCCTTGAACTGTTGCATGGCATAGGTCATGGGTCGGTTCTTCTGGTACACCAGATAAAAAGACTTGGTGAGCTCCAGAGTGATGTCCAGCGGGGCGATGAGTTGCCCGCTTTGAATGTCATCGCTGATAAGGCTGACATCCTGCAAGCTGACCCCCAGACCCCGCATGGCTGCCTGGGCGGTCAACAGACTGCTCGACAAATACATGCCTTTGCGTGTTTCCACCATTTCTGTGCCCGCCACCTCAAACCAGTTGGGCCATTCTTCCGGGCGCCTGGGTACATGCAGCAAGGTGTGTTTGAGAATGTCTTCAGGGCTATTAATGGGGTGTTTGTTCAGCAAACTGGGTGCGCAAACGGGAATCATATAAGAGCGCTTGAGAAAGTGGCTCTCGACATCCTGCCAGTCGCCGTTACCGAAGTAGACGGCCATATCCGTGTCGCTGTGGGCAAAATCGATCAAGCCGGATGACGCCGCAATTTCCAGTTCAATGTTCTGGTGCGTCTCGTAAAACTTGCCCATTCGTGGCAACAGCCAGCGAGTAAGAAAGGCCGGTGCGACTGCCAGGGTCAGCTCACCAGCACCGTGCGACGAAACCAGCTTCTGGGTTGCTCTGTTGATCTCGTTAAGGGCTTTTTGAACGGAGCGCAAATATTCCTTGCCCGCGGATGTCAACTCTATGTGACGGGTCTGACGAATGAACAACTCGACATCCAGGAAAGACTCCAGTGACTTGATCTGATGACTCACCGCCGAAGGGGTGACATGCAGCTCTGCAGCGGCCTTCTGGAAGCTATTCAATCGAGCGGCAGCCTCGAAACTTTTCAGGCTGTTCAAGGGCGGTAAACGTTTGATGGCTGACTCCAATCAGGATGAGAATTTTTCATCTAAAGGATGAAAAAGGATCATTTGTCTCTTGCTTGACTGATCCCTAATATCCCGCCGCTTTTTAACCCTTTATCAATACCTTTTATTGCCCTGCAATTCAATTCCTGAGGAGGAAATAGTAATGACTGAGCCACGTGAGCAGTCGTTGGTTGTCGATCAATGGGGCAAGGTTGACCTGGTACACTATCAATTCCAGGCATCCAAGCTCCAGGGTCAGGCACTGCGTCAATTCAGCCTTTGGCTTTGGGCCATGCTAACCAAAGCTGTAACAGCATTGGTAAAACGCGCTCGCGCGCGGGCAAAATCAGCCCCCCGCGGTGTTGTCTGGGGTTTCATTCAAGCCACATCCAGCCGCGGTCCCCGCCAGGCTTGATCCAGATCAAGACTGCAATCGCTACCCCTTGAAGCGCTTGGGTACTGTCCTATATTAGGAAATGCAGTACCCAACACTGAAGAACAGGAGGTGGCAATCATGAACAAGCAATCATTGTCAGCTTCAAAACTCGCGCCCTGGAACTGGTTCCGCCACGAGGATGATAAGCCTCGGGAACTGGTACAGCGTAGCGACTATGAGCACCCTATGGTCCGTCTGCATCAGGAAATGGATCGGCTCTTTCAGGACGCTTTTCGCTCCTTTGGCATGCCGAGTCGTTTGGCTGATTGGGATCCCTTTGGTCCGGACAAGTCGTTCGGAATGGACAACGCCATGTTGTTGCGGCCCAAAGTGGACATACGTGAAACCGAAGAAGCCTATCAAATCAGCGTTGAAGTTCCCGGCGTTAAGGAAGACGACTTGTCCTTGCGACTCGATGGAGACTGTCTGATCATCAGTGGCGAGAAACATGAGCAGGAGACCTCGGGCGATGATGACAAGGTGCATCGCGTCGAGCGCAGCTACGGCAGCTTCCGGCGCATGCTGACCTTGCCTGTGGATGCACGAGGCGAGGACATCAAGGCGCAATTCAAGGACGGTGTGCTGAGCATCAGCCTGTCAAGAGACAAGTCTCAGTTGGAGAAGGCGAAAACCATCGCCATCGAAAAAGGCTGAGTACTGGTCTTTTCAGCAAAAACCCGCCGCAAGGCGGGTTTTTTTATTGGACGTTGCGCACCATCACTTCCATATTCAAGCCAACCAGAATGTCCTGGGCACGATTGAGGCGGGATCGATTGTCAAAGGGACCTACGGTGACACGATGGAAGGTGCCGCGGTCACCCAGATCAACGGTAGTGATTTGTGCCTCGGTCAACCCGTTCATGATCAACTCGGCTCGTAACCGGTCGGCGTCTGCAACCTGGTTGAAAGACGCCACCTGTATGATCCATCGTTGGTTCGAAGCAGGGTCAACTTGAGGTATAGGTGTTGTTGACGGTGCTGTAGAGGGACTCGACGGTGCAGGAATGGTCGTCGTTGGCGGCAACTCAGGCAGGGTGATGGGGACTTCGTCATCACGCAACAGACGATAAAACTCAAAGGCACGCTCCAGCGAGCGCACGGTGTCATCCGTCTCTGGCTGGGCGTCCGTTTGAGGTGCCTGCTCCGGCAAGGGCAATTGCCGGATGGTTTCGCGAATAACGGCAGCGCCATCCTCTTCCGGTGTGATCTGGCTCAGATAATACAGAAAGCCGACAAAGCCCACGGCAGTGAGCGTGGTAAACATCCAGACCCAGCCGGGTATTCGACTGCGTTGTGGCTCTGGCGGTGGGGGTCTGCTGGCGTAATCTCTGGCCATGCTTACATCGACTCCGGTGCACTGACGCCGAGCAGGTCAAGGCCGTTGGCCAGTACCTGACCGACCGCGACAGCCAGGGCGACACGGCCGTTACGCAATGCCGCATCGTCTACAATCATCCGGTTGTTGTTGTAATAGGCGTGAAACAGGCTGGCCAGATCTTTCAGGTAGGTGGCGATGTTGGCTGGTTCCAGGTTTTGACCGGCACTTTTGACCACATCCGGGTAGCGCCGCAGTTGCGTCATCAACTCCCGTTCGTCGTCCAGTTCCAGTTGGCCCAGGGCTTCAATGCCTGCTTGAGGGTCAAAGCTCATCTGTTCAACGCTCAGTTTGCGCAGCAGGGCATGAACGCGAGCGTGAGCATACTGAATGTAATAGACTGGGTTATCGTTACTCTGACTGCGTGCCAGGTCAATATCGAAGGTCAGTTGCGAGTCGGCCTTGCGCGACACCAGGAAGTAGCGGGTAGCGTCTCGGCCGACTTCGTCGATCAGGTCGCGCAGGGTGACGTAAGTGCCCGCCCTTTTGGACAGCTTCACTTCCTCGCCACCCTTGGTCACCATGACCATCTGGTGCAATACGTAATCCGGGTAGCCCTCAGGAATGCCAGCGTTCAGTGCCTGAATGCCGGCGCGAACACGGGTTACGGTGCTGTGGTGGTCCGCTCCCTGTTCGTTAATGACACGGCTGAAGCCGCGCTCGAACTTGTCTTTATGATAAGCAACATCCGGCAGGAAGTAGGTATAGCCGCCGTCTTTCTTGCGCATGACGCGGTCCTTGTCGTCGCCGAACTCGGTGGTTTTCAGCCAGAGGGCGCCGTCTTTTTCATAGGTGTAGCCGTTATCAATCAGTTGCTGCACCGTGGCTTCGACTTTGCCGTCGTTGTATAGCGAGGACTCGAGGAAGAAGACATCAAACTCCACGCCAAAGGCCTTGAGGTCAAGATCCTGCTCACGCCGCAAATAGGCAACGGCAAATTGGCGAATGGCGTCCAGGTCGTCTGCATCCCCCGCACCGATGACATGCTGGTCGTCAGCATCGATTTTGTCGCAACGCAGGTAGCTTTCGGCAACCTCAACAATGTATTGGCCCTGGTAGCCATCGGCAGGCCAGCTTGCGTCTTCTGGTGTCGCGCCTTTTGCCCTGGCCTGTACCGACAAGGCCAGGTTCTGAATCTGGGCGCCGGCATCGTTGTAATAGAACTCGCGCGTTACCTGCCAGCCATTGGCGTCGAGCAGGCGGCACAGTGAGTCACCAACGGCAGCGCCACGACCATGACCGACATGCAGTGGGCCAGTAGGGTTGGCAGAGACGAATTCGACCTGCACTTTGGCGCCGGCACCACTGTCGTTGCGTCCAAAGGCCGCTTGCTTTGACAGGATCTCGGAGACAATTTCTGCGCTGGAGCTGGCATTGAGGTAAAAGTTGATAAAGCCAGGTCCGGCGATTTCGACCTTGCTGACCAGCTCACTGGCGGGCAAGGAATCGATGATCAACTGGGCCATATCTCTTGGTGGCTTGGCGCAGGGTTTGGCCAGAGTCAATGCCAGGTTGCTGGCCAGATCGCCGTGAGACTTGTCGCGCGTGTTGTCGACCATGATTCGTACGGCCTGGTCCTGCGCGACAATATTCTGGGCTTTGAGGTGATCTATGGCCTGGCTGAGCAGTTCAGCAACCTGCTGTTTCATGTTGTGCGGGTCTCCGGTTGTTTTGGCCGTGCTCGAATGAGCGCGAAATGGATGGTCAATGGGCTGTGCATTATCCATGATTCACGCCCGGGTCTCCACCGTTGCCCGCGCGCCTACATCAAATCAAGAGGATCAATGTCGAGGTGCCAGCTCAAATGACGTTGTTGACGGCTGTACTGGCGCACCAGGGGTTCCAGAGCTGAGTGCAGTTGACTGCGTTTCGCACTTTGTACGAGCAGGATAAAGCGGTGTTTACCCGCTCGTCTGGAGAGAATCGCCGGCAGCGGCCCGAACACTCTGATGCCTGGCTGGGTCAGCAGGGTACTCGCCATTTCACCCAACAGGTCTTCCGCCTGTTTCGGGTAGGCGCTGTCGCTGCGCAGGCAGGCCAGAAAGCCATAGGGGGGAAGGCCAGAGCGTTGCCGTTCGCTCAGCAACTGTTCGGCAAAGCGTCGGTAATCCTGATCCAGCAAGGGCTCAAAGAAGGGGTGATCCGGGTGCCAGCTTTGCAGTACGACTTCGCCAGCCAGTTCGCCGCGCCCAGCGCGCCCTGCCACCTGAACCAGGAGCTGGCCCATGCGCTCTCTGGCGCGATAGTCGGCGCTGAACAGCCCGGCGTCCATATCAACAATGGCGACCAGGGTTACCCGCTCGAAATGGTGGCCCTTGGCCAGCATCTGGGTGCCCACCAGGATAGCAGGGCCATCCTGGTTGGCCCTTTCCAGTTGCTGGTGCAGGCGTTTTTCGGTGGAGACGGTGTCACGATCAAAGCGCAGAATAGGAATGTCAGGGAACCACTCAGTGAGCGCTTCTTCTGCCCGCTCTGTGCCAGCACCCAGAGGCAGCAGGTCTTTGCTTTGGCAATCCGGGCAGGTGGTGACCGGCGGTGTCTGGTAGCCGCAATGGTGACAAAGCAACTGATGGCGCCCACGATGATAGGTCAGGCGGGCGTCGCACATCGGGCAATCGGCCATCCAGCCGCAATGGCCACAAAACCAGCTCGGTGCATAGCCGCGCCGGTTCAGAAAGAGCAGCACCTGGTGGCCACTGCCAAGATGCTGGGCAATGCGATGGCGTAGGCGTTCGGAAACACCATGTTCGTGCGTTTGGGCGCGCATATCGATGGTTTCAATGCGTTGTCGCTTCTGGCCACTGGCCCGTTGTGGCAACAGGGCATGATGAAAACGCCCCTGTTGCGCATTGTGCAAGGATTCCAGCGAAGGCGTTGCAGAGCCAAGCATGACCGGTATGTTCAGTTGGCGGGCTCGATACACCGCCACATCTCTGGCGTGGTAGCGCAGAGTGTCCTGCTGTTTATAGGAGGCATCGTGCTCTTCGTCTACGACGATCAAGCCCAGGTCAGGAATCGGCGTCAGCACGGCCGAACGGGTGCCCAGAACGATGGACGCCTCGCCCTGGCAGGCCATCATCCAGGCGTTGTGACGCTGTCGATCGGAGAGTCCGCTGTGCAGTGCCACCAGAGAGTCGGTAAAGCGCTGTTGAAAACGGCTCAGGGTTTGAGGTGTCAGGCCTATCTCCGGCACCAATACCAGTACCCGTTTGCCAGCGGCCAAGGTGCGCGCCATCGCCTGCAAATAGACTTCGGTTTTGCCACTGCCGGTCACACCTTCCACTAGCACGACATTGAAAGCCTTATCACGCAACTGGTGCAGCGCATGAGCCTGGGGTTCGGTCAGCGCCAGTGGCGGGCTGCTCAAGCTGCCCGTCGGCGCACGGGCGGTAGTAACAGAGCTGGCTTCTTCCACAAAGCGTTTCTTTTTCAGGCCCTGCCAGTGTGCTCGTTCCACACCCCATTGGCGCAAGGTTGTGGCCGTGGCAGGCCCCCTGGCTTGCATGATTTTCAGCGCTTCGCGTTGTTTGGTGCCTCTCAGTTGCTCTGCCTCCAGATGCTGACCGGCTACCGTCAATTGCAGCACGGGTTCCTGTTGCGTCACGGCCGGTTCACCCTTGCGCAAGGTGGCAGGCAGCGCCAGCAAATAGGGGCTACTGGCGTCGTAAAGGTAATAGCGCCCCATCCATGCAGCCACTTTGAGCAAGGCGTCGTCAAGCAGAGGGACTGCATCAAGTACTTCAACCAGCGGCTTCAACGAGGTCAATTCGGAGTCTTCGGCCGGCTGGCTGGAAACGACAACGCCAACGACCGTCTTGTTGCGCAATGGCGCCTTGACGCGCATGCCCGGCTCGGGTGCAGGGCCTTGCCATTGGTAGCTGAGCGGGCCGGCAAAGGGCCCGGGCACCATCACATCGATTCGTCTGTTCTGAGGCCGTTCGGTGGTTGTCAAAAGGGTAAACTCTGGTATGATTGCGCTCCCATTTTAAGGGCGCAGGCGGATGAGTACGAATGACCGTTCCCCAATCGAGGAACAGTATTGTGCCCTGAACCTGTTTCTTTCGTCAAAGTGCGGTGCTCGGCAAGACCGGGTGGCGGCACACCAGAGGTGACACATGAAAGCTAATATACATCCAGAATACCATGTACTGACGGCCAACTGCTCGTGCGGCAACGTCATCAAGACTCGTTCAACGCGCGGCGGTGAAATGCATTTGGACGTTTGTTCAGCCTGCCACCCCTTCTATACCGGCAAGCAAAAAATTGTTGATACAGGCGGCCGTATCGATCGCTTCAACACTCGCTTTGGTGGTCGCAAAATCGCCAAGTAAGGGATTTTTGAAATCCTCTGAAAAAACCCGGCATTGCCGGGTTTTTTTATGCCTGGTGTTTTATGATGCACTTTGGGTGAGGCTTCACCCATTCAGGGTGGAGAATGGGTGTTTGAACGCACCCTTGCTTTAATAGCAACACTATCATGCACTTTACTCGTCAACCCTGACTTGAGCCGGTCCCGGCGCCTGGTTATGCTTGCGCCACCTATCCCGCGACAACAATAAGTGGACATCACTATGTCAGACGATTTAAAGCGCGACGCGCTTGAGTACCACGCTCTTCCACGCCCCGGTAAGCTCAGTATCGAAATCACCACACCGGCTGAAACGGCTCGTCATTTGTCACTGGCCTATAGCCCTGGTGTCGCCGAACCCGTGCGTGCCATTGCTGAAGACCCTGAAAACGCCTTCAAATACACCATGAAAGGTAATCTGGTGGCGGTTATATCCAACGGTACGGCCATTCTGGGGCTGGGCAACCTGGGTTCCCTGGCCAGCAAGCCAGTCATGGAAGGCAAGGCTCTGTTGTTCAAGCGTTTTGCCAACATTGACTCCATCGACATCGAGATCGACAGTGAAGACGTAGACGAAATCGTCAAGACCGTCTCGCTGATTGCTGAAACCTTCGGTGGCATCAACCTCGAAGACATCAAGGCACCGGAGTGTTTTGAAGTGGAACGTCGCCTGATTGAGCAATGCAAGGTGCCCATCTTCCACGACGACCAGCATGGCACGGCCATTGTCACGGTTGCAGGCATGCTGAATGCGCTCGAAGTTCAGGGCAAGACGCTGCAAACGGCCAAGCTGGTCTGCCTGGGCGCCGGTGCAGCGGCCATTTCCTGTTGCCGTCTGCTGGTTTTGGCCGGCATGCCGAAAGAGAACATCATGATGCTGGATCGCAAGGGCGTGATTCACGCTGGCCGCGATGATCTTAACCAGTACAAGGCCGAGTTCGCCAATGCCGTTACCCCAGCGAGAACTCTGGACGACGCCATTGACGGTGCCGACATCTTCCTCGGCCTCTCCGGCCCGGACATGTTCAGTGCCGAACAACTGGCGAAGATGGCACCCAACCCCATCGTTTTTGCCTGCGCCAACCCGGATCCGGAAATCAGACCAGAGCTGGCCCTGGCCACTCGGGATGACCTGATCATGGCCACCGGCCGTTCCGATTACCCGAATCAGGTGAACAATGTACTGGGCTTCCCCTTTATCTTCCGTGGTGCCCTGGACGTTCGCGCAACCGCCATCAACGAGGAAATGAAGCTGGCCGCAGCCAATGCTATTCGTGAACTGGCCAAAGAAGAAGTACTGCCTGAGGTTGTAGCGGCCTACGGTGGTGAGCAGTGGACCTTCGGTCGCAACTACATCATTCCCAAACCGATGGATGCTCGCCTGTTGAACCGGGTGGCAGGTGCTGTAGCGCGTGCTGCTGTCGAAACTGGTGTAGCTCGTGCGCCCCTGCCGGATGAATACAAGGTATAAGATTTCCACATTCAACGGGGTGTCCTGTCGGCTACCGGTGGAGCCTCTGCGGGTGGTGCGACACATCGCTCGGGCGGGATGCCGCCCACTCAATCTTCACTGGCGGTCCGACGCTTCGGGCCTGGACCGCAGGAGATGAATCCCATCCGTGGGATTCACCCTTCGGGCTCGCTACGCTCATGCAAAAACGCTCCTGGCGTTTTAGTCCATGCTGCGGACTCCCCCGCTGAGGCTCCACCGGCATCCGCCACTCACTCTGTGCGCGCACTCCAAATCTTGATTAAGAAAACCGCGACTCTGTTAGCGGTTTTCTTTGTTTTCGGGTCGACCCTGAAGGCGACCAACCCCACTCACTCTAAATAGTCACAGCTGATCCAACCAGAATACCGTTCGTCGCATCGCGCTGACTACCAGTCCAGGAACTCCCATTCTTTCGTTGCCAACCCTCCCTGATCGCAACGAAGGAATAGAACAATGCGACTAATTCTTTGCTTCTTATTAATGACTGCTTCCTGGGTTCATGCCCAGATGCCAAATTATGAAACCGAATTTCTGTCTGCGCATCAACTCTATCAGCGCGCTGCAGATGGCGAGAAATCCGCTACTCGTGATGCTGAAAGCGCTTTGGCCAGACTGGCCGAACAGTACCCTAATGATCCCGTCGCACAGCTACTCCATGGCAGCAGCCAGACGCTGCGTGGCCGTGATGCCTGGATGCCGTGGAACAAGCTGAACTATACCGAAGACGGCCTGGAGCAGATGTCAGACGCTTTGCGTTTGCTTGGTGATGAGCACTGGGACTACCGCTTTGATTCGCTTCCCGTTCCTGTTTATGTGCGGATGGTGGCTGGCATAAACTTCGTCGAAGTACCGGATATGTTCGGTCGCTTTGAGCAGGGCTTTGAGTTGTTGCAACAACTGAGCGAGGATCCTGCCATCACCAGCCTTCCAACGGATGTTCAATCCCTGATTCATTATTACGCCGCTCGCGCCGCCGACAAGGCCTCGGAAGAAAGTGTCCGACAGCAGGCGTTGCAGCATCTGTTCGCGCTTGGTGCTGACGATCGATACAGCCAACTGGCGCGAGATCGCTGGGGGCAGGAGTAGCACCATGTTGACACTCGATTGCGTCAGTAAAAGCTATGCCAGCGGCCAGGGATACCAGAAGGTATTGGATCAGGTATCGCTGACTCTCGAACCGGGGCGATTCACCGCCCTGGTTGGCCCCTCCGGCTGTGGTAAAAGTACGTTGCTGAACCTTTGTGGTCTGATCGACCGCCCGAATGAAGGGCGGGTGGTGTGGCAGGAAGAGGATCTCAGTGCGGTCAGTGACGCTCGCTTAACGGAGATCCGTCGTCAGCGCCTGGGCTTTGTGTTTCAGAGCTTCAATCTGATTCCGGTAATGAGTGTGTGGGACAACATCGCCTATCCCCTCATGCTTACTCAGACCGCGAAAGCGGAGCAGAAGCGTCGCGTCAATGAGGTGATTGATGCTGTAGGACTCAGCGATTTTATTCGCAAGAGACCTGACGAACTGTCCGGCGGCCAACGTCAGCGAGTCGCCATTGCGCGTGCCCTGGTTAAACAACCGGCGCTGATCATTGCCGATGAGCCCACTGCCAGCCTGGACGAAGACACTGCCCTGACCGTCATCCGTCTGATGAAAACGCTGAGCCATCAGTTCAAAACGACCGTCGTGGTGGCCACGCACGACTCACGTTTGACGCCTTTTTGCGAACGGGTCTACCAATTGGATCATGGTCGACTCCTGCCCCGTGTCCAGCGCGCAAAAGAGGAGCTGGTGTCATGAAATGGATCGCCTTTGCCTGGAAAAATCTGGGTCGAAATCGACGCCGGACCCTGGCCACTTTGTTGCTGACCGCCATCGGTGTCGCCGGTTTGATGAGTACCAGCGGCTTTGCGTTATACACCTATGAATCGCTGCGCGAATTCAGCATGCGCGATAAGGGCCATGTCATTTTGTCGCATCCGCTCTACTTCGAGCAGGAAGAAGATACACCCATGGCTTTGGGCCTATCGGGTGTAACACAGTTGCAGCGCACCCTTGGCGCCGATCCGGGAATTCGTGCCACCCTGGCCTCGCTGCAGTTCAATGGGCTGATTACCAATGGTGACAAGTCCACCATCTTCCTCGGCGAAGGAGTCGAACCTGAAGTGTTTCAGGTGCAGGGGCCGATGATGACGCTGAACAGCGGTCGTTTGCTGTCAATGACGCTCAATACTGCGGATATACCCCAGGTACTCTTGGGTCAGCGTCTTGCCGAGGCCCTGAATGCGGAACCAGGCTCCGGCCTGACGTTGATGAGTACGACCGCTGGTGGCTTGCTCAATGCGTTGGATGTTGAGGTGCGCGGTATCGTCTCCAGCGGCATTCCTGATCTTGATGCGCGCATGGTCATGACCCACCTTGGCAGTGCACAGGAACTGCTGATGACCGACAAGGTCAGCCAACTCGGCGTTTACCTGCGCGACAACCAGGCCGACCGGCGTTACCAGCAACAACTGCAGGAACAATACCCGGATCTGGGCGTGACGCCCTGGCACGAGCGGGCGTTTTTCTACGACAGTGTGCGCAGTCTCTACAACCGCATCTTTGGTGTCATGGGTGTCATTCTGCTGGTCATGGTCGGCTTTGCCATTTTCAACACAGCCTCAATGAGTGTGCTCGAGCGCACCCGAGAGATTGGGACCCTGGCGGCCATGGGTACTCGTCGACGCGAGGTACTGTCGGTGTTCTTGAGTGAAGCAGCACTGATTGGCTTGCTCGGAAGCCTGGTTGGTCTGGTGTTGTCTGGGCTTCTTTCGCTGGGGCTGATCCTGTTCGATGTGCAAATGCCACCGCCACCCGGCCAGACAGAAGGCTACCCCTTGCAACTGTATTTTTCACCACTGATGGCCCTGCTGAGCACTGCCCTGGTCTCGATAATAGCGGTATTGGCCAGCCTTTTTGCTACCGCCAGCAGCGTCCGTAAACCCATTACCGAGGCGTTGAATTATGTCTGAACTCACTGCACAGAATCGGCAACTCTGGCGAGCCGGTACGGCTGTTCTGATTACATTGGTCACCGCCCTGGGCGTGACGCTGCAATCAGCCCATGCCGATCTCTTGGCGACCATCGATCAAATGCGCATCAGCGAAGGGGGTGTCCGCGTCATGACCGAAGTCAAACTCTTCGAGTCCGGGGAATTGAAAAGTCAGCGTCTGTATGAGGTCTTTGCCGGTAGCGAGCGACGCTCTCTGGTGTTGTTCCGATCCGAAGCGGAAGCCGGACAGAAAGTGTTGATGCTGGACGATCAGTATTACCTGTTTATGCCCAACAGCCGACGGCAGATTCGCATCACCCCTATGCAAAAGTTGTTGGGTGACGCGGCGACCGGCGATATTTCCTCTTTACGCTGGAGCGAAGACTATAGAGTGGAGTCGCAGATACCTATGGACAGCAATAGGCTCCATCTGGAGTTGAGCGCTCAGCGTCATGGCTTGAGTTATCAAAGAGTAGAGCTCGAAGTCGAGCAGGACAGCCTGATTCCCCTCGCGGCAACCTTTTACCTGCCCTCGGGCCGCGTCGCCAAAACTGCTACTTTCGAAATGGTTGAGGAAGATGCTGGTCCGAGATTGAGGGCCATGACGCTGCACGACCGCATTCAGACTCGACAGATCACCGAGGTAAGCTATCTGTCGGTAGAGCCCTGGGAGATACCAGAGCGATGGTTCAACCCGGCGTTCTTGTTGCGGAATAACTTGTAATTCAAATGATGGAGGCCGTGGCCCGTGTCGGCTACCGGTGGTGCCTCTGCGGGCTCGCTTCGCTCATGCTAAAACGCTCCTGGCGTTTTAGTCCATGCTGCGGACTCCCCCGCCAAGGCACCACCGGCATCCGCCACTTGTATCGCGAAAACTCAGAAACATGATTAGTGAGAGGACGGCTGAAATGTACAGGTGCGAACCCATTATTGGATTTTTGTTATTAACTGCTTCTCTTGGTCCATTGGCATCTCTTGCACACAGTGCTCAGTGGCGACTCGATTATGAAATGAGTGCAGTGCATCGGCAGCAAGGGTCGGGTGCTCTTGCAATAAGCAACCCTGATGAGACTGCTTCGACGCGCTCACAGAAACTGGATCTGATGCTATCTGATCGAGGCTTTACCGTGATTCCCGGTTTGCGTCAGGAGGGTGAGGAGCCGGTGCGCTTTGATTTACGGGAAGCCTATCTGGATACTCGCCTTGCCGGGCTGGAGTGGAGCATCGGTCGCAAGGTACTTGAATGGGACTATGGCTTTTTATCTCGCCCTCTCAGTTGGCTTGGTCCCAATCAGGAGGGGGCCGAGTACTCGGCTGAGACGCTGCTGCTGGCGGAGCACTACCAGGGGATGACGGTTTGGCAGTCGGGTTGTACAGTGCGGCTTTACGATGCGGATGAGCTTTGTCTTGTGCGTGTAGAAGGCTTCAGTGGCCATGTGGATTGGCAGATGTTGGGTGGCTATGAGGCTGGCTGGCGTTTTGGTGCTGGCGGTCAGTGGATTGCAACCGATGCGCTGGCCCTGCGTTTGACGGGTAGTTGGGTTCAAAACCAGCAACAACTGGGCTGGAGTGCCAACGCGAGCGAGGCGCCTTTTTACAGCAGTACCCCGTTGCACCAACAGGAGGCATCCGGATTCAGATGGAACCTCGGAACCACGTTAACGCTGCCCATGAACGTCGAGTTAATGGCAGAGCACAGTTGGGACGAAAGTGGTCTCAGCCACAAAAGCTGGCAGCAGATTCGCGATCAGGTTGTTCAGTTGAATGACGAAGCCGCTTCTGATCCAGGACTCTACGCCCAGAACCTGGGCTGGCTGAGCGCAGCGGCAGGTCGAGAGCCTCTATCCGAGCATCGCACCCTGTTGCGTGCGCAGTATCAACCAGCCGACTGGCAACTCGAGGCGCTGGCATTGCTGTTGTGGACCGATACCCGACCAGATCGCATTGACCAGTTGCGGCTCACTTACACCGCGCTGCCTCTGACGGATCTGGAGTTGCGCTGGCGGCATTACCCGAGAGACAGTATTCTGGGTGAGCTTGGGCAGGAATGGCGTTTTTCCCTTCAGGTGAGTACTGGTGGGTGAAGGCTTTCGAGCAGGCGAGCCCTCCAAAGATCGAGTCCTTCTTTTGGGAAGAGGAAATACAGCCTTGGTGAACACTGAAACACAAAAGAGCTTCTGGCAGGTCTATTTTCTGGACGCCCGAGCTTTGGTGCTCCTTTTGGCAGTCTGCGCGGCCATCGCTGTTTTTGCTAATCTGTTGAATGATGCGGGGTTTCTGATCAACTACTGGTTCAGCCTGAGCTTTGGCGTGCCCATTTCCATGATCGAGACCTGGCTCAGAACCCGACCCTGGCGCTTGTCATCCTTTGTCATCAATGGCCTCGCCTGGTGGCTGGGTTGTTGCGTAGGCTCGCTCAATATCTACTTCTATCTTGTTCATATGGGGATGATAGAGTGGGGAGTATTCAACAAGGAGCTGCTCTACAACCTGATCTTCGGCTTTGTGATCAGTGGTGTGGCGTTCCATTTTTTCTGGTCCCATTATCGAACGCATCATTTGACCCTGGCTTTGAAAGAACAGGAACTCAAAGCCACTCAGGCTGAAGCGGCCCGTACTCAAGCCGAATACCGTTTGTTGCAAAGCCAAATGGAGCCACATTTTCTCTTCAATACGTTGGCCACCATTCAAACATTAATTGACCTGGATTCAGCCAAAGCCAAGGCCATGGTCGGTGATCTCAGTACTCTGTTGCGCCGTGCGATCAAGAACAGTCAGTCCAGCCGATGTCGTCTGGATGAGGAGTTGGCGTTGGCACAATCCTACCTGAATATCCAACAGGTGCGCGCTGGTGAACGAATAGAATATCGGCAAAGGGTTGACCCAGACTGCAGAGCTTTCCAGACATTGCCCATGTTATTGCAACCTATTTTTGAGAATTCGATTAAACATGGTCTTGATCAAAGTACGGGCAATATGCAACTGGCGTTGAGTGTCGAACGGGATGGCAATGACCTGGTGATGATGATCGAAAACCGGGTCTCAAACTCCCGACCTTCCACTCGCTCCATCGGACTTTCTTTGAACAATATTCAGCGACGATTGGATCTTGCCTATGGCGAACGCGCTACCTTTAGTAGTGCAGCGACAGAGCAGGGCTGGAGTACCATGATTCGCCATCCTGCCGAAGAGGATGCCAGCTGATGACACGTATATTGATTGCTGATGACGAGCCGTTGTTGCGCTTTCACCTGCAGAAGAGTCTGGGTGAGGTCTGGCCAGAAGCCGAGGTTGTAGCGCAAGCTGCCAATGGTGAGGAAGCACTGACTTACATTGAAGCATTGCAACCGGATGTCGCCTTTCTGGATATTCACATGCCGGGTCGTAGTGGCCTTGAAGTGGGACTGGCTTGCAGTCGTCAGGATGCGGCGCCATTGATAGTGTTCTTGACGGCCTTCGATGACTACGCCATCAAGGCCTTCGATCAGGGTGCTATTGACTACCTGCTTAAACCCCTGGATGAAAACCGTTTGATGGCCTCCGTGTCGCGTCTGAAGCAAAGACTGCAACGAGTGGAAGAAACGCCAGGATTGAATACGGACCAGCTGCTTGAGCTCCTGGCGCAACGTTCATCGAACCACCTTGGTTGGATCAAGGCACAGAGTGGCACTGTGATAAAGGTCATTGCTGTAGAGGAGATCGACTTTTTCAAGGCTGAGGACAAATACACTACCCTGTACAGCCAGGGTGAGACCTACCTGGTGCGGCTGAGCATCAAACAGTTGGAGGCTCAGCTGGATCCTCAATGTTTCTGCCGTATTCATCGCAGCACTCTGGTCAACCTGCATTGTGTCGACAAGGTGGATAGAGACGACCTGGGTCAGATGCGGCTCTATGTCAAAGGCTCGAGCAAGCCACTGGCCGTTGCTCGAGCCAAACAGTCACTATTCAAAGCCGACTGAATATCCGATTAAAAAAGCTGCTGGGGCGTGATTGAATCGTCAGAGCCTTCGCCATTGTTGGTGCCGCCTGAAAAGTCAATGGTCACATCGTCTCGGCTGAACTCGGTCGGCACGTGCCGCTCATCGAAGAGTTCGAACACCGCGCCGTTTTGTCCGGCTCTGGCCAGCAGCCCTGTGCGCGGATCGATGCGCATTCGAACAATACCCACCGGTTGAGACAAGGTACTGCTGGGTTGTCCATCCAGAGCGGCTCTCATGTACTCAATCCAGCCGGGCAGGGCAGCAACGCCGCCGAATTCGTTCTGGCCAAGGCTGACCGGCTGATCGTAACCCACCCAGGTAGTGGTGACGAATTGGCCGTTGTAGCCAGAAAACCAGGCATCGATGGCATCGTTGGTCGTTCCCGTCTTGCCTGCCAGGTCATCGCGCCGCAAGGCTTCATTGGCGCGCCATGCAGTGCCTCTTGTCACGACATCCTTGAGCATGGAATCCATCAGGAAGGCTGTTTGCTCGGTCATTACCTGGGGCGCATAGCGACGGGGTGACACCGCACCGGTAATCAGTGGCTCATCGTCTTCCAGGTTAAGGGCAACCGGTGTTACCTCGACAGGTGCGCTCTCTTCTGCGGTAAAAGGCGTAGGCTCGGAATCCCAGAAAGGTGTCGGTGTTTCCGGGCAGTTGCGACAAACCTCGGCTGGGTTGGCTTCATAAATGATGTTGCCATTGGCGTCGCGAATGCTTTGAATAAAGTAAGGCTCTATCAGGTAGCCACCATTGGCGAAAACCGCATAACCTCGAGTAATCGCCAGAGGCGATTGAGCCGTGCTACCCAATACCAGAGTCATGTCATTGTTCAATGCACCAGGATCGAAACCAAAACGCTCAGCGTAACGGCGGGCTTCATTGACACCAACGGATTCCAGCAGTCGAATGCTGGACAGGTTGCGAGACTGGTAGAGTGCCTGCCGCAAGGGAATGGGGCCCAGATAACGGTCTCCGGAGTTTCTGGGTCGCCAGATGTCTTCGAGAGTGGCATCGGCGCGGACGATGGGCGCATCATTGACGATACTGGCTGGTGTGTAGCCCGCATCCAGTGCAGCGGCATAAACAAAGGGCTTGAAGGTCGAGCCGGATTGGCGACTGGCCTGAACCACCCGGTTGTACTTGGACAGGTTGAAATCGAAGCCACCGACCAGCGCTTCTATGCGGCCATCCTGAGGTGACAGTGACACCAGAGCTCCCTGTACCTGGGGTATCTGGATCAGTTGCCAGCGGCCATTTCTCTGCTCGATCCGCACCAGGTCTCCGGGTTGAGCAATATCAGAGGGCGATTCGGGTGCCGGGCCCATGCGGTTAACGGTGATGCGCTGCCGGGCCCAACCCATATCTTCAAAGGACAGGCGGGTCAGTTCCATATTACGCGGTAAAACCCAGAGTGCGTCCTCTTCTGCACTCACCACTATAGCGGGCCTCAACCCACCGTAGACCGGAATGCGATTAACCAGAGTGCGCCAGCGCTCACTTGCAGCCTCAAGAGTTTCTTCTTCCTCCATTGGAAACTGTTGCTCCGGGCCTATATAGCCATGGCGCCGACTGTAGTCGAGCAGGGAGTTGCGCAAGCCCCGGTTGGCCGCCTGTTGCAGTTCGCTGTTCAGCGTGGTGTAAACCCGGTAGCCGCCAGTGTATGCATCGTCACCGTATTCCTGGACCATGTAGTCGCGCACCATCTCGGCCAGATAGGCCGCATCAATACGCGGTGCATCGGCTGGTGGGCGGGCGGTGACGGGGGCGGAGCGGGCCTGGTCATAACTGGCTCGGGTGATAAAGCCGGTTTCGAACATACGACTCAACACCACATTACGACGACGCATGGCGCGTTCGGGATTGGAAATGGGGTTGGCCACCGATGGCGCCTGATGCAGGCCGGCGATCATGGCCAATTCGGCCAGCGTCAAATCGCTGATGTCTCTGCCGTAGTAAACGTTGGCTGCCGCCTGAATGCCATAAGAGCGATGACCCAAAAAGTGCTTGTTGATGTAGAGCTCGAAGATCTCTTCTTTGGTCAGTTCTCGCTCCATCTGAAAGGCGAGCAAAATTTCTGTAAATTTCCGGGTTATGGTCTTATCCCGAGTCAAAAAGAAGTTTCGAGCCACCTGTTGAGTCAGTGTTGAGCCACCGGGGCCATCGATCTCTCCCGTTGCTATAACGGCTACGAAGGCCCGAGCGAAGCCAATCGGATCGACCCCATAGTGCTCCTCAAATCGACTATCCTCTACAGCGAGCAGGGCTTTAACGAAAAGACGGGGTACCTGATCGTAGGACAGAGGGGCGCGTCGTTGCTCACCAAACTCGGCGATCAGCTGGTTGTCGGCACTGACAACCCGCATGGGCGTCTCGAGTCTGATGTCTCTGAGGGTCTCAACTTCCGGCAAAGTCGGCGCCAGATACAGATAAATACTGGCTGAAATGAGAACTACGGCACAAATCAGCGAGAAGGTGACCCAAATAAAGAAAGCGGCTGTTTTACCCAGATACTTCATGTTTTCCCAATTAAATGAAGGAGTTAGCGAAATATTGCCTCGGAACTTGCCCATTATAGGCGTAATTGAGGCTTTTTATACATTGCGGATTGGTCTATTGTGTTATGTAATACTTAATGTAAAACCTATAAAACGCTCGTAAGTGCGTGTCGTTGAAGGGAAACATTGTGGCCTCGCTATTCAAAAAAAAGCCGAAACGGTTACTGGGAATTGACATCAGCTCGACCTCGGTCAAGTTGATGGAACTCAGCCAAAATTCAGATGGGTATCGGGTTGAAGCCTACGCGGTTGAACCCCTGCCTGACAATGCCGTTGTCGAGAAGAATATTACCGATGTTGAAGGCGTCGGGGAAGCCATCACCAAGCTGGTGGCAAAATCGCGTACCCGGTTGAAACAGGCCGCGGTCGCTGTATCGGGGTCTTCGGTCATCACCAAGACCATCGAGATGGCGTCCGGCTTGTCGGACGATGAAATGGAGAGCCAGATTCAGGTGGAGGCGGACCAGTACATCCCCTACCCACTGGACGAAGTGGCGATCGATTTCGATGTCGTCGGGCCCTCGCCAAAGAGCGACACCCTAGTTGAGGTGCTGCTTGCCGCTTGCCGTCGTGAAAACGTCGAGCTGCGAGAAGACGCGATGGAGCTGGGTGGGCTTGAATCCCGTGCTGTTGACGTTGAAGCCTTTGCTCTTGAACGGGCCTATCAACTGCTGCTGCCAGAACTGGAGCCGACCAGTGATGAGGGTTTGACGGTCGCCATTGTTGACATCGGTCACACTATGACAACCCTGAGCGTGCTTAATGATGGTAAAACCATCTACACTCGGGAGCAGCTTTTTGGTGGCAAACAGCTGACTGAAGAGATCATGCGTCGTTATGGCATGACTCAAGCGGAAGCTGGGCTGGCTAAAAAGCAGGGTGGGCTGCCGGATGATTACGGAAGTGAGGTGCTTGAGCCGTTCAAAGAGGCGGTGGTGCAGCAGGTCAGTCGTTCACTGCAATTCTTCTTTGCGGCCTCACCTTTTAACGATGTCGACTATATTGTGTTGGCCGGTGGAACGGCCTCTGTGCCCGGGCTGGCTCAGATGGTTAAAGAGAAAATTGGAACCAATACCCTGGTGGCCAACCCCTTCTCGACCATGACCTTGTCGAACAAGGTCAATGCCAGCAACCTGACCAATGATGCACCGGCGTTAATGATTGCCTGTGGACTGGCGCTGAGGAGTTTCCAACGTGGCAAATATTGATTTAAGGCCCTGGCGCGAAGAGCGACGCAAGGAGCGGCAGAAGCAGTTTATTCTGATTCTGGTGCTCGTCGTTGCTGCAGCTGGCTTTGCAGGTTACAGCTGGGATCAGGCGGTTCAGGGGCAAATTCAGTTTCAGAACACCCGCAACACCTTCTTGCAGCAGCGCATCGCAGACCTGGATTTGAAAATTGCAGAGATCGCCAGCTTGCGTGAACAGCGCGAGCAATTGGTTGAACGGATGGAAGTCATTCAGTCTTTACAGGGTGACCGTCCGATCATTGTGCATGTGTTCGAATCTCTGGTGCGTGCTACCCCGGATGGTATCTATTTCACATCGATGGGCAGTCAGGGGAACACCATCAACATAGAGGGGCATGCAGACAGACCCCTGAGCATTTCCGATTTTTTGCGTAACCTGGACGCGTCACCCTGGTTCAGCAATGCTTTCCTGATTGATGTTCAGGCAGTCACAGAGGGTCAGAACGTTGTCGGCAACACATTCCGCGTGCGAGTTCAGCGCGCGGATCCCGGTTCGGAGGGGTGATGGCCATGTTTCAGGATTTTTTTGACGGCTTTCGTCGCTTTGACTATCAGAACCCGGACTTCGAAAACATCGGGTCCTGGCCTGCTGGTATCAAATTTGTTGCCTTGCTGCTGATCGCTGGCGCCATCATCTTTGGCTTTTACTGGTTCAGCATCAAGGATTCCTACCTGCGGCTGGAGCGTGATACTGCTCGCGAAGAGAGTCTGCGCCAGGAGTACCAGAGCAAGGCATTCCGAGTCGCCAATCTTGATGCATTCAAGGAGCAATTGGCGGACATGGAAGAGACCTTTGGTGCCCTGTTGAGCCAGTTGCCAGACGAAACTGAAATGCCAGGGTTGCTGGACGACATCAGTACCACTGGTACTCAGACAGGTCTGGAAATCGTGCGCATCACACCTAATACCGAAGTATTGAGAGAGTTTTATATTGAGACTCCGATTTCCATTTCGGTCAGAGGGGCCTATCACGAAATGGGCAATTTTGTCAGCGCCATGTCGGCGATACCACGCATCGTGACCCTGCACGACTTCAACATTCAGTTGCAGGCACAGCGAGAGGCTCGTACCGATGTCGAAGCACCCTTGAACATGACCATCCAGGCCAGAACCTATCGGTATAACCCTGGAGGTGTGCAATGAGAGTACTGATCGTCGTACCCTTGTTGATTGGTTTGGTGGGCTGTGTGCAACAGGACCCATTGGTTGACCTGAGGGATTTCGTTGCTGAAATGGATTCACGACCATCCGGGAGTATTCCGCCGCCACCTGAGTTCGCTGCTTATGAGCTGGTGTCTTACACCGTCAGTGGCAAGCGTTCTCCGTTCGAAGTGCCTCGTTCGCTGGAAGTACAGGAAGAAGAGGCCGCCCAGGTGCAGAGTAATGTGCGACCCGATGAAAACCGGGTGCCTGAGTACCTCGAGAATTTCCGTATCGAGAATCTGGCAATGGTTGGTACCCTGGCAGGTCTGGATGCAGACGTGTTGTGGGCGCTGGTTCGCGATGCCAATGGTGAGATTCACAGAGTTCGGCCCGGCAACTTTCTGGGGCGCAACCATGGACGAATCATCGGTATCTCTGAAACACAAATTGAAATGATCGAAATCGTACCTTCGGGACAGGATATCTGGGTTGAGCGACCCAGGGCAATCGTTCTCTCTGGTCTCGATTAACCAGGCCGGGAGTGACAAGGTGAATCTTATGAATTGGAAAACTCTGTTGAAACGCCCATTATTGTTTTTTGTTACTGCTGTTTTTTGCAGCAACGTGTTCGCGGTCGCTCTCACCGATTTCAAGGCTTTGTCCTTGTCGGGTGATCGAACCCAACTTGAACTGACCTTTGATGGGCCAGCGCCAACACCTGTCGGTTACAGCATAGAGGACCCAGCGCGCATCTCGCTGGACTTCCGTGATGTCGAAAGTATGTTGGAAAGCCGCTACTATCAGATTGGCAGCGGCAACACCCGTAATGCTGCCATCCTGTCTGCTGGCGATAGAACACGGGTGGTGATCAGTTTGACCACCCTGGTGCCCTACGCCACCAATGTATCGGGTAATACAGTGCGAATTATTGTGGGTGAAGGGGCCGAGCAACTTGCACAGGCGATGCCGCAAGGGTCACAAACCCAGACGCAAGGAGACGTTGTAACTCAAGCTTCTGCAGAACAGCAGCAGACTACAGCGCCCGCACCTGGTCGTCGCGACTCTCGACTCAGCGAGTTGTTGAACGTCGACTTCCGTCGCTCACCCCAGGGCACTGGGCAGGTTCTGCTGGAGTTTTCTCGCGATACTGCGCGGACCGATGTCGTTGAGCGTGGCAACAGCATTTTTATCCAGGTCGAAGACTTCGACGTGCCCAGTGAGCTGCGCCGCCGTCTCGATGTGGTCGACTTTGCCACTTCGGTGCACTTCATTAATATCTATCGTGAAGATGGCAACGCCGTTATCCGTCTTGATATGGATGGCGCCTATGAGTATCTGGCCTACCAGACAGATAATCGCATGACCATTGATGTACGCACCGTCACTCCAGAGGAAGCCGAAGCCGCCATGCGCGAGCGTTTCCCCTACAGTGGCGACCGTCTGTCATTGAGTTTCCAGGACATTGAGGTTCGGAACGTACTTCAGTTAATTGCCGATTACGTAGGCCTTAACCTGGTGGCATCAGATTCTATTCAGGGCAACATCACGCTGCGGTTGCAAAACGTCCCGTGGGATCAAGCTCTGGATCTGGTATTGAGAACCAAGGGCCTCGACAAGCGCCAGGACGGCAATGTTCTGTTGGTCGCCCCAGCGCAAGAGATCGCAGACCGTGAACGACTGGAGCTCGAATCTCAGCGGCAGGTTGAGCAATTGGCACCGCTGATAACTGACTTCATTCAAATCAACTATGCGCGAGCGACCGACATTCTGACGGTATTGCAAACCGGTGCTGGTGGCGGTGGTGCTTCGGATGAAGAGGAGGGCCAGGGCCGCACGGCTTCCGGGTTCCTGTCTCAACGGGGGTCGGCTTCTGTCGATGCTCGCACCAACACTTTGATTGTGCGCGATACAGCGGCCAATCTGGATCGCATACGCGAAGCTATCCGAATTTTCGACATTCCAGTGCGTCAAGTTCTGATCGAAGCTAGGGTAGTAGCTGCGCGGACTTCCGTCGGCTCAGAGCTGGGCATTCGTTGGGGGGGCAATATCAATACCGGTAGCAGTAACCCACCCATAGTGGCATCAGGCAGTCTGGATTCGACCAGCAGCATCGGTGCTGACTTGTTCAACTCGGGGGGCACCCAATACGAAATAAGTTATCCGGATGCACTGGCCGTCAATTTGCCTGCTACCAATCCTAATGCAAGCTCCTTTGCGATTGGGGTGGCGGCATTCAACTATGTTCTGGATCTGGAACTCTCTGCGCTGGAAACGCGTGGTTCAGCAGAGGTGGTATCGCAACCGAAAATCGTGACGTCGGACGGCAAAGAGGCTTACATTATTTCGGGTCAATCCATTCCCTTCACCGGACCAGAAGGGGAGACGATTTTCCGAGATGCGGGCTTATCGCTGCGAGTCACACCACAGATCACGCCGGATAACCGTGTCGTGCTTGATCTTGTCGTGACACAGGATCAGTTGGCCGCAGGTGGCAATGCCATCGACACCAATTCGGTGACCACCCAGGTCTTGGTTGATAATGGAGAGACTCTGGTTCTTGGTGGGGTCTACCGAACCGAGACGGTGACGTCGGTCAACAAGACTCCTCTGCTGGGTGACCTGCCTTTGATCGGTAATCTGTTCAAGCGAACCACCAGTTCTGAAGAGAAAACCGAACTGCTGATCTTTATTACGCCCAAGTTGGTACGTGAGGGTCTGGCCGCGAATTAATATGCCGCGATGACGACCCAAAGTGTGATATTGATCGGGCCGATGGGTGCTGGTAAAAGCACCATCGGCCGCATGCTCGCAGATGCCCTGAAGATGGACTTTATTGACTCTGACAAGGTCATTGAAGAGCGTTCTGGGGCCGCTATCCCCTGGATATTTGACCTGGAAGGCGAGGCCGGCTTTCGTGAGCGTGAAGCTCAGGTGTTGGCTGATTTGATGCAGGAACCACCGGCGGTGATTGCCACTGGCGGTGGTGCCATACTGTTTCCACAAAACCGACAGGTGCTCAAAGCCGGTGGGCGAGTGGTTTACCTGAAAACCTCTGTTCACCAACAACTGGTTCGAACCGCCAAGGACAAGAACCGCCCCTTGTTGCAGCAGGCCGATCCAGCCAAAGTGTTGCGCCAACTTGCTGAAGTGCGCAACCCCCTGTATTTTGAAACGGCTGACTGGACCATAGATACCGATGGTCTGAGCCCCAGAGCCGTTGTCAGACGTATCCTGAAACTCCTGAAAGAGTAAAGAACCCGCGATGAAATTGAAGGTCGAATTAGGCGATCGCAGTTATCCCATAGTGATCGAGCCGGGGTGCCTGAAGGATGTGGACGCCTGGCAGGAAGTGATTCATCACCGGGAAGTAGTCATCGTGACCAACGAAACAGTGGCTCCCCTCTACCTGGATGCTTTATTGAAAGCATTGAAGGCAGAAGGACGATCCGTGCTCAACCTTGTGCTTGCCGATGGCGAGGCTCACAAGAACAGCGAGACGCTGACCCAGATCTACGATTTCCTGCTGTCCAGAAACATCAGCCGCAAAGCCGTCCTGATTGCCCTGGGCGGTGGCGTTATTGGTGATATGACCGGCTATGCCGCCGCGACCTATCAGCGTGGTATTGACTTTGTTCAGGTGCCAACGACGCTGCTGTCTCAGGTGGACTCCTCCGTTGGCGGAAAGACGGGTATCAATCACCCACTTGGCAAGAACATGATCGGTGCTTTCAAGCAGCCGTTGGCCGTGATGATTGACCCATTGGTTTTGCAAACGCTACCGCAACGAGAGCTGTCTGCGGGCCTGGCGGAAGTCATCAAGTATGGCCTGATACACGACGCCGATTTTTTCTCCTGGCTGGAACGTCATATGCCAGACTTGCTGGCATTGAATGAACAGGCACTGATTTCAGCGATAGAACGCTCCTGTCAGTTGAAGGCTGACATTGTCGCCGCAGACGAAACAGAACAGGGGGTTCGGGCCATATTGAACCTTGGTCATACCTTTGGTCATGCCATAGAAGCACAGATGGGTTATGGACATTGGCTGCATGGTGAGGCGGTCGGTGCTGGTATGGTCATGGCTTGCGATTTGTCACTTCGCCAGGGTTGGCTGGATGCTGCCTCAATGCGGCGGGCGGTTGATCTAATCAGTGTTGCCAACCTGCCCATCAGTTCGCCACCCGGTATGTCTGCCGAGCAGTTTCTGGAGCACATGGCGCGAGATAAAAAAGTTGAAGCCGGCCAGTTGCGCCTGGTACTGCTGGAACAACTTGGAAGGGCTGTTGTGACCAGTGACTTCCGTGTCGACCTGCTCAATGACTGTTTATCCCATTTCTGCTCTGGACAGTCTGCATCTCAGTCGGTTTAATGACAGGCATTCATCTCAATTCAGGTTATCGCCATGAATGAAATGCCAGACCAGATTCAGCGCATGCTGGACTACTACAATCTGGCGCAGGATCCGTTTGGTGAGCGGGTCGACGCCTCGGTCTTCAGCGCTGCGGGCGAGCGTGCTGACACTGTCGAACAGTTAAAACACCTGCTGACTTTCAGTCCCCAGGATTGCCTGTTGATGTCGCCCCGGGGTGGCGGTAAGCGCACCCTGACTCAGCATCTGTTGAAGCAACTGGATGAAGATTGGCGCATCGCCTGGATTGATGCCCGCGAAACTGAGCAACTGGATGCAATTACGCGAGAGTTGATTGGTCAACTGGGGTTGGGCGTCAGAGCGGACGGCGATACCGCCAGTCTGTTCAGAGTGATCGCTGATGTTGTGGCGCAGCGCACCGAGCAAGGTGAAGCCTTTCTATTGATTGTCGAGCATGCCGACCAGCTTAGCTACGATGTTCAATCCTGGCTGCATTCTCTGCGCGCTCTGGCGCGCACACCAGATAGACGCCTGCGTCAGCTTTGGCTGAGCTCTTCGGCCAAAGCGATTGTCGAGGCTGAGGAGGATGATCACTGGTACAACCTGCTACTCGAGCCGTTCAGTGCGGCGGACGCTATGGTCTACCTTCGCGATCGCTTCTCAGGCGCAGGTCAACTCGAAGGCGTTCCCATAGACCCGAAAGATATGGCTCGCCTGAATGATATGGCCAAAGGGTTGCCGGGCGAATTGAATGACATTGTCCGCGACTATTTGATTGCCGGCACCTTCAAGAGCACTGAGCGCAAACTCGGCTTTCCATTGACGCATGTTTTAGCGGGCGCTGCGGTGATTACCTTGCTGGTCATGGTGGTGCTGTATTCCAATCGGCCATCCCAACCAACCAGTGTAGAGCTGGAGTCTGCGCCTGTTGCCGAATCTGAAGTGCAACAACGCCTGGCGGAAGCCGTGGCAAGAGTTGAAGCCCGTCGCGACGAAGCTCCGGAACCTGATTTGACTCCCCCTGTACCCCTCCCGGTACCAGAACCTGAGCCACAGCCTCAAGCTGAACCTGCTCCAGCACCGGTTCCAGCGCCAGCTCCGGCCCCAGAACCAGCTCCTGCTCCAACACCAGAGCCAACACCGCCCCCAGCTCAGCCGGAACCTGAACCTGAATCGGTCCAACAGGGGCTCTTGGCTCAGGCCGCAGACACCGAGTACACCCTTCAACTGGTCGGCGTTAGAGACCTTCAAGCGTTACAGCAGGTCAAGGCCGCTCATCCCGACAGCCTGCCGTTGGAGATTGTGACGGCTACTTTCGAAGGTCGCCCCTGGTATGTGTTGATACATGGTCGCTACGCTGATGCCGATGCCGCCAGAGCTGCAGTACCAGAGCTGCCGGAAGCCTTGCGTACTCAGCAACCATGGGCCAGGTCTTTTGGTAGTTTGCGGTCTACTCTGCCCTGATTTATAGGTAATACGCCTTTATTTTGATGAAAGCGACTTATTTACCCTCTTATTATACCGTTATTAATTGAGCGGCACACTTTGCTCAGTAGACTCGGCTTCAGTTTTTACTTTGAAGAGAGTCAATATGATCCAGGGTCTCTATAACCCCGATGAATTTCGCGATAACTGTGGCTTCGGCCTGATCGCGCATATGCAGGGTGAAACCAGCCACGATCTGCTCAAGACTGCGATTGAATCCCTGACCTGCATGACCCACCGGGGTGGCATTGCCGCTGACGGAAAAACTGGCGACGGTTGCGGTCTCTTGCTGCAGATGCCGGATACCTTTGTGCGCAGCGAAGCGCAACGACTCTTTGATGCAGACCTGGGCGTAGCCTACGCGGTCGGCATGATTTTCTTGAACGGTGAGGCTGACAAGGCGCAACTTGGCCGCCAACAGCTGGAGCAAGCACTGACAGACGAAGGCCTGGAAGTGATCGGCTGGCGAACCGTGCCAACCGACACGCGCGTATGCGGCCCCATGGCTATGGATTGCCTGCCCACCATCGAACAGATATTCATCCGTGCCGATAGTCAGCAGAAACTGGCGGTCAAACTTTATACCGCTCGTCGCATGGCGGAAAAGGCCATGGAGCAGGACGAGGATTTTTACATTTGTTCACTGTCCGAGAAGGTGTTGTCCTACAAAGGCCTGGTAATGCCGGTGGATTTGCCCCGCTTTTACCTGGATCTGGCTCAGGAAAGCATGGAAACCGCCATCTGTGTTTTCCACCAGCGTTTTTCCACCAACACCATGCCCAAGTGGCCGCTGGCGCAACCCTTCCGCCTGCTCGCACACAACGGTGAAATCAACACCATTGCTGGCAACCGCAACTGGGCCCGTGCCCGGGCCAGCAAGTTTGCCACGCCCGAGATTCCGAACCTGGAAGCGTTGCAACCGGTGGTCAACACCACCGGATCGGACTCCTCCAGTATGGATAACATGCTGGAGTTGATGCTGCTCGGCGGCATGGATCTGTTTCGCGCTTGCCGCACCATGATCCCGCCCGCCTGGCACAATGTCGAAAACATCGACGGTGACCTCAAGGCCTTCTATGAATACAACTCCATGCACATGGAGCCCTGGGACGGGCCGGCCGGCATCGTCCTGACCGATGGCCGCTACGCCGTCTGTATGCTTGATCGTAACGGCTTGCGCCCGGCCCGTTGGGTTATCACCAAGAACGGCTACATTACTCTGGCATCAGAAGTCGGTACCTTTGATTACCATCCGGAAGATGTGGTCGCCAAGGGTCGGGTAGGGCCAGGCCGTATTGTTGCCATCGATACCCATACCGGCGAATTCCTGCAGACCGAAGAAATCGACAACCGACTGAAAAAGACCCATCCCTACAAGGACTGGCTGAAGAACAATGCCGTGCGTCTGCGCAGCAAGCTGGAATTGGCTGAAGAGGTCAATGGTGCCTCTCTGTCTCAGGAGCAATTGCTGGCGTACCAGAAGATGTTTCAGGTGTCTTTTGAAGAGCGTGATCAGGTATTGAGACCGCTTGCCGAGAGCGCTCAGGAAGCTGTCGGTTCCATGGGCGATGACACCCCCATGGCGGTACTGTCACAGCACATTCGGCCTATTACCGATTATTTCCGGCAGCAGTTTGCTCAGGTTACCAACCCGCCCATCGACCCTTTGCGAGAAGCGGTGGTGATGTCTCTGGAGACTTGCCTCGGGCCCGAACGTAACCTGTTCGAGCCCAGTGCTGATCATGCCAAGCGATTGATCCTGACATCGCCGGTCCTGTCTCCATTGAAGTACCAG
The DNA here is from genome assembly GCA_022565595.1 of Saccharospirillum sp. GTDB lineage: Bacteria > Pseudomonadota > Gammaproteobacteria > Pseudomonadales > Natronospirillaceae > Saccharospirillum. The sequence continues at coordinate 32,779 of JAIUML010000021.1, forward strand.
AACTTCCTGCATCAGGAGGCGCCCGAGTTTCGCCATCAGGTGTTGTCACTGGGCTACCCGGCCGATGGTGATTTGCGGCAGTCGCTTGAAGCCTTATGCGAAGCTGCCGAAGCGGCCAGCCGTGACGGTGTCAAGATCGCCTTACTGTCGGATCGTAACCTGAAGGCCGGCGAACTGGTCATACCCATCGCCATGGCTACAGGTGCCGTCCATCACCGACTGGTAGACAAGGGTCTGCGCTGCGATACCAATATTGTTCTGGATACAGGGGCCATTCGCAATCCGCACCAGTTTGCGGTTGTTATCGGCTTTGGTGCGACAGCGGTTTACCCCTATCTCGCCTACGAAGTGCTTGACGACATGATTCGTACCAACGAATTACAGGGTGACCCGCGTCAGTTGCACAAGAACTTCCGCAAGGGCATCAATAAGGGCCTGTTCAAGATCATGTCCAAAATGGGCATATCGACCATTGCCTCCTACCGCGGCGCCCAGCTCTTTGAAGCCGTGGGTCTTTCGGACGAAGTCGTCAACCTCTGCTTCAAGGGCGTAACTAGCCGTATCCAGGGCGCCCGTTTCGAACACTTCCATGCGGAAATCCAGGAGCTGGCCAAAATGGCCTGGAAGCCACGCAAGCCCATTCTGGCCGGTGGTTATCTGAAGTACATCCACGGCGGCGAATACCATGGTTACAACCCGGATGTGGTGACTTCCCTCCAGGATGCCGTGCAGAACGGCGATGCGTCGCGCTACAGAGATTTCGCAGCCCTGGTCAATGAACGACCGGTAGCCACCATTCGTGACCTCTTTGCACTGGAATCAGACCGCAAGGCCATTCCGATTTCGGAAGTCGAGACAGCGGAAGCCATGTTCCCGCGCTTTGATTCCGCCGCCATGTCGCTGGGTGCCTTGTCACCCGAAGCGCACGAGGCCCTGGCCATTGCCATGAACGAATTGGGTGGGCGCTCCAACTCGGGTGAAGGCGGTGAAGACCCGAAACGCTACGGCACCAAGCGCCGCTCGAAGATCAAGCAGGTTGCCTCTGGTCGTTTCGGTGTGACCCCAGCCTACCTGATGAGCGCCGATGTCATTCAGATCAAGATCGCCCAGGGCGCCAAGCCCGGCGAAGGAGGTCAGTTGCCCGGCGGCAAGGTCAACAAACTGATCGCCGAGCTGCGTTACTCGGTGCCCGGCGTGACGCTGATTTCGCCGCCGCCGCACCACGACATCTATTCCATTGAAGATCTAGCGCAGTTGATTTTCGACCTGAAAGAGATCAACCCGGATGCGCTGGTTTCGGTCAAGCTGGTATCCGAACCGGGCGTCGGTACCGTCGCCGCCGGTGTGGCCAAGGCCTACGCCGACCTCATCACCGTCTCCGGGTACGATGGCGGTACGGCCGCCAGCCCGCTGACATCGATCAAGCACGCCGGCTCGCCCTGGGAACTGGGTCTGGCGGAAGTGCAGCAGACACTGCGCGGCAATGACTTGCGCGACAAGGTGCGGCTGCAGACTGATGGTGGCCTGAAAACTGGCCTGGATGTCATCAAGGCAGCCCTGCTTGGTGCCGAAAGCTACGGCTTTGGTACCGCGCCCATGGTCGCCCTGGGTTGCAAATACCTGCGCATTTGCCACCTGAACAACTGCGCCACCGGTGTAGCCACCCAGGACGATCATCTGCGTGATCAGCATTTCCGCGGCACGGTCGAGATGGTGAAAAACTACTTCCGCTTTGTCGCCGAAGAGGTGCGCGAGCATCTGGCTCTGTTGGGTTATCGCAGCCTGGGCGAGATCATCGGTCGTACCGAGTTGATACGCATCAAGCCGGGCATCACCGACAAGCAAAAGAGCCTGGACCTGTCGCCGATTCTGTTCAGTAACCAGATTCCGGCCGACAAGCCTCAGCAGTGTCAGGTCGAGCGCAACAAGCCGTTCGACAAGGGCGAGAAACAACGGCAGATCATCGAGACCATTCTGCCCGCTATAGAAAACAAGACCGGTGGCGAATACAGCTTCACCATTGGTAACTGTGATCGCTCCATCGGTGCACGAGCCTCGGGTGAAATTGCGCGTCGCTTCGGCAACCAGGGTATGGCCGATCGACCCATTACCCTGAACTTGACCGGCATTGCCGGTCAGAGCTTTGGTGTCTGGAATGCCGGTGGCCTGAACATGATCCTCGATGGCGATGCCAACGACTATGTCGGCAAGGGCATGACTGGCGGCAAGCTGGTGATCCGCCCACCGCGCGGCAGCGCCTTCGAGACGCAGAAAACTTCCATTATGGGTAACACCTGCCTCTATGGCGCTACCGGTGGCACCCTGTTCGCAGCAGGTTGTGCCGGTGAGCGTTTTGCCGTGCGCAATTCCGGCGCCGTGGCCATCATTGAAGGTGCGGGTGATCACTGCTGTGAGTACATGACCGGTGGTATGGTCGCCGTGCTGGGCCACGTCGGTGGCAACTTCGGCGCAGGCATGACCGGTGGTTTTGCCTATGTGCTCGATCTGGAAAACTCCTTCCCGGACAAGTACAACCGGGAACTGGTCGATATCCACCGCATCGGCACCGAAAGCATGGAAACCTATCGTGACCACCTGCACGGTGTGATCGCTCGCTTCGTCGACGACACCCACAGTGCCTGGGGCGCGGAATTGCTTGATAACTATGATGATTACGTCGGCAAGTTCTGGCTGGTAAAACCCAAAGCCGCCAGTCTCTCTGACCTGTTGTCCAATACCCGGGCACGGCCTGAATAACCGACGGAGGAAATCTCATGACACAGCGTTTGAACAACGATTTTCAGTTTGTGGACGTCGGTCGCCGAGAGCCGGCCAAAAAAGACATCCACACGCGCAAGCACGAGTTTGTCGAGATCTACGAGCCCTTTGCTCAAAAGCAGGCGGCCGAGCAATCGCATCGGTGCCTGGAATGTGGCAACCCCTATTGCGAATGGAAGTGCCCGGTGCACAACTACATTCCCAACTGGCTCAAGCTGGTTAGCGAGGGCAACATTCTGGAAGCGGTGGAGCTGAGCCATCAGACCAACTCCTTGCCGGAGGTCTGCGGCCGCGTCTGCCCGCAGGACCGTCTGTGTGAAGGTGCCTGCACCCTGAACGATGGCTTCGGTGCGGTCACTATCGGTAATGCCGAGAAGTACATTACCGACACCGCCTTCGCCATGGGCTGGAAGCCGGATCTTTCTCGCGTGACCTGGACCAAAAAGAAGGTCGCCATTATCGGCGCCGGTCCGGCTGGACTGGGTTGCGCCGATGTTCTGGTGCGTAACGGCGTCAAGGCCGTAGTCTATGACCGCTACCCGGAGATTGGTGGTCTGCTTACCTTTGGCATACCAGAATTCAAGCTTGAGAAAGACATCATGACCAAGCGTCGCGAAGTCTTCGAAGAAATGGGCATGGAGTTCCGCCTGAACACCGAAGTTGGCAAGGACATCGAGTTTCAGCAATTGATCGATGAGTACGATGCCGTCTTCCTGGGTATGGGTACCTATACCTCCATGAAGGGCGGTTTCCCGGGCGAGGAACTCGACGGCGTCTACGATGCCTTGCCCTTCCTGATCTCCAACGTCAATCACTGCCGTGGTTGGGAAACCAACCCGGAAGAGTACATTGATCTTGCCGGCAAGCGTGTGGTCGTGCTCGGTGGCGGCGATACCGCCATGGACTGCAACCGCACCTCCATTCGTCAACAGGCGGCCAGTGTTACCTGTGCCTACCGTCGTGACGAAGCCAATATGCCCGGTTCACGCAAGGAAGTCGCCAATGCCAAAGAGGAGGGTGTGCATTTCCTGTTCAACCGACAGCCGGTTGAAATTGTTGGCAATGGCAAGGTAGAGGGCATCAAGCTTGTCTCTACCGAGTTGGGCGAGCCTGACGAGAACGGCCGACGCCGTCCTCAGGTTATAGAAGGCTCAGAGGAGATCATCCCTGCGGATGCAGTATTGGTAGCCTTCGGCTTCCAGCCCAGCCCGGCTCCCTGGTTCGACGACTTCAACATTCAACTGGATGACTGGAAACGCGTCAGCGCACCGGAACAGGGTGAATTTGCCTTTCAAACCAGCAATGAAAAGATTTTTGCCGGGGGTGATATGGTGCGCGGTTCAGATCTGGTGGTGACCGCCATTTATGAAGGCCGTCAGGCCGCTGAAGGGATCCTGGACTATCTGGAAGTGTGAACCAGGTCTAAAAACCAGAAAAAACGGCGCCTGGCGCCGTTTTTTTTTGATTGAAAGGGCCAAGGCGATTATCTTAGCGTCAGGTGAAAAAGAATAACTCTCCCAATGGAGTATTAAAGATGTTGACGAATAAGACCTGGATCGCCCTGTTAATGGCGGTGGTGCTTGCCGCTTGTGGTAGTGATTTTGAAAATGGCGACGACAATGGCAATGGTGGTGGTACTACTGATGGGGGTGATGGCCCTCTTGATCTGGCGGTTGGCAATGGTAGTGGCTCATCCTTTCAGCAAGGTATATTGTCACTAGGGCTGACTGAGTTGGCTGCAAACGGAACCACAGGCGTTGAGGTAACGGTCGTAAATCGCCTCAATAATAATGCCCTCTACGTGGGTGGCTCTGTTGATGTGGAGTTTTCATCCAGTTGTTCTTTGCGGGCCAATCCATTGGCTGTGTTCTCGCCAGCTACGAGAACGGGCCGTGGAACGATTACGACCAGTTACACTGCAGAAGGGTGCTCGGGAGAGGATCTGATCACTGCTTCTGTTTCGCGAGATGGGGCTATTGTTGGTACTGCTTCAGCTACAGTGACCATTGAGTCTGAACTGGTGGGATACATCCAGTCAGGCGTTCCTACGCCCTCAATTATTGCCATCAAGGAACTCGGTACAGAATCCTTGCCCTCCATTTCACGAGTGCCTTTCACTGTTAGAGATCGTTCGGGCAATCCGGTGGAAGGGCAGGAAGTAACATTTTCAATCGATACAGCCGTTGCCGGTGTAGAGTTGATTCGAACTTCCGCAGTTACCAACAGTGAAGGCCGAGTCAATGCCATTGTGCAAAGCGGTACTGTGCATACTGGCTTCCGCGTTCGAGCGGAAACAGAGGTGCTGGATCCGTTCGGTAATGCCACAGGGAATTTCATTCGTACAGAATCCTTGCCCATCGCAGTGAATACCGGTTTGCCAAGTGCAGACAGGTTTAGCATGTCAGTAGAAACCTTCAACCCGCTTTCATGGAATGTCGACGGAACTGAGGTTGGGATTACACTGATTGCCAGCGATATTTATGGTGGTCCTGTTGCCAATGGCACCGTTATTACCTTTGTGTCGAATGCAGGCCAGGTTATTGGAGCCAACGGTGAGACGGAAAGTTGCATCATTGCGAGCGGTCAGTGCTCTGTCACCTGGCGCAGTTCCAATCCCAGACCTGCGGATGGGGGTATACAGATTTTGGCATACACCAAGGGTGACGAATACTTTGTTGATGAAGATGGAGATGGAGCCTTTGATGGTTCCGAAACCTATTTCTCGTTGCCTGAGCCTTACCTGGATGCCGATAATTCCGGCAACTATACCCTTGGCAACTTTTTCGTAGATGCCAACAATAACGGTATTCGGGATGGCGTTGCGGTTGATCAGCCCTACCGCGGAGCGGTCTGTACGCAGGAGGCTCGCGATGATGGTCATTGCGCGGAACTTGCCTACCTGTCTGATAATGTGCGTATGATCATGGCATCTGAGACAGCAACTATAAATGGTGTACCTGCTGGCCCGGTTGATATTTCCGGTGGTCCAGCGGTGTTCACTGTAGAGTTCCTCGATGTAAACGGTAACGTCCCCGCAGCGGGAACACCTTTCGAGGTTGTCTGTCGAGGCGACAATCCAGAGGTGGATATATGGCCAGACCTGGGAGCCATTCCAAATGTATATTCACTGGGTGATGGTTTTAGCGTAACTGTATCCATTTTCAGGGCAGACGATCCCGGTTCTGCTCAATGCTATGTGCAATCCGGTTTGGTTAGAGAGTCGATTGATGTGACCTGGTAAGGCAGTCAAGGGCAGTCAGAGAGATCTCTCTGACTGCCCTGGTTATTTATACTCGCAATTCGAATATTTGAATTAATCTCTTGGACATCATTCCTTCCTGCTTTATTCCTACAGCCCCATTATCCTTGCCCTTCCTTCCATTTTTTTGACCTGCTTTGAGCGGCTACCCTCTACCTGCTTGATCTACTGCTTTGGTATAGTGTCGACAATATAGCGGTAGAATACGATTGATGCGTCATATATATTGGTGTATCGTCATTTTCCTATCAAAATTGTCGACAATAAGAGTTCTCATGAAAGAGGTTGGAAAACCTGAGTTCGAAAGCAGAACCCTCTCGGATCGAGTCTGTCAGCAGTTGATCAGTGCGATCGTCTCTGGTGAATTGCCTGCTGGTACCAAAATCAGTGAAGCCGATCTGGCAAAGACCTACGGCATCAGCCGAGGGCCGCTGCGGGAAGCTATCAGGCGGCTGGAAAGCCTGCGATTGATTGAGCGCAAGGCCCATATTGGCGCCCGAGTCGTCAAGCTGAGCGCAGAAGAGCTGATCGATATCTACCAGGTCCGGGAGGCGCTGGAAGGCATGGCCTGTCGCCTGGCCGCCCAGAACATGAGCGATGCCGAGATACAGGCCTTGTTCGAGTTGCTCGATCAACATGAAACCTCAGTGGAAGAACAGGCATGGCAGGCCTACTTTCAAAAGGCAGGAGATCTGGATTTTCACTATCGCATTGTTCGTGGCAGCGGCAATGCCATGCTGCTTGAACTGTTGGGAGCGGATCTGTATCACCTGGTGCGTATGTATCGTACCCAGTTCAGTGTCTCCCATTACCGGCCCAAACGGGCCCTGAAGGAGCATCGTCAGATTGTCGATGCCATCGCCGCTCGCGATGCCGAGCTGGCCGAATTACTGATGCGACGTCACATCAGCGCCGCACGCCAGAACATTGCCCAACAACTGAATTCATCTCAGGAGAAGTCACATGGCTGAAACCCTCACCGCCGGTCAACGCTTTCGCAAGGCGCTAGCAGAGCAGAAGCCTCTGCAAATCGTCGGCACCATCAATGCTTACCACGCCATGATGGCGACTCGGGTAGGTTACCAGGCCATTTACCTCTCAGGCGGTGGCGTTGCCAATGCTTCTTATGGTCTGCCGGACCTGGGCATGACCACCATGAATGATGTACTGGAAGACGTGCGACGCATCACCAGTGCCGTGGAAACCCCTTTGTTGGTCGACATCGATACCGGCTGGGGCGGTGCTTTCAATATTTCACGCACCGTCAAGGAGTTCATCAAGGCCGGTGCGGCGGCCGTGCACCTGGAAGACCAGGTCGCACAGAAACGCTGTGGTCATCGCCCGAACAAGGAAATCGTCTCCAGAGATGAAATGGTCGATCGCATCAAGGCCGCTGTCGATGCCAAAACAGACGACGACTTCTTCATCATCGCCCGCACTGATGCCTTCCAGATGGAAGGCCTGGATAAGGCGGTCGAACGGGCTCGCGCCTGTCTGGAAGCCGGAGCCGACGCCATCTTTGCAGAAGCTGTCCATACCCTTGACGATTACCGAGCCTTCTCCGAAGGCATCGGCGGCCAACACCTTTTGGCTAACATCACCGAATTCGGTGCCACGCCTCTGTTTAACAAACAAGAGTTGGCTGAACACGGCGCAACCATGGTGTTGTACCCGCTGTCGGCCGCTCGAGCTGCCAACAAGGCCGCACTGAATGTATTCGAGCACTTGTTGAATGATGGCGATCAAAAAGCCGTAGTCGACACCATGCAGACTCGAGCAGAACTCTACGATTTCCTGAATTACCACGACTTTGAGCAGAAGCTGGATGAGTTGTTTGCTCAAGGGAAAAACAAGTAACCAAAATAGCTGGTCTGGATGCATGCCAATGGTCCGCGCAGGCAACCCCGGTATCCGTCGCTGATCTTTCCAGTTCCTTGGTCCTTAACAGAAAAAGGTAAGAGGTTAATTACTATGGCAGAAGCAAAAAAACTTTCAGGCGCCGGACTCAGAGGGCAGTCCGCTGGCGAAACAGCACTTTGCACAGTAGGTAAAAGCGGCTCGGGTCTGACCTACCGTGGTTATGACATCAAAGAGCTGGCTGACAAGACCCAGTTCGAGGAAGTCGCTTATTTATTGCTCTATGGCAAATTACCGAACCAGACTGAGTTGGATAACTACAAGACTCGTTTGAAAGGCATGCGCGGTCTGCCCGATGCTTTAAAAGCTGTGCTTGAGCAGATACCGGCCAATGCACACCCTATGGATGTGATGCGCACGGGTTGCTCCATGCTGGGTAATCTGGAAACCGAGCAGGATTTTGGCGAGCAACTGGACCATATTGATCGGATGTTGGCGGTGTTTCCGTCCATCATCAATTACTGGTACAACTTTGCTCATCACGGCAAACGTATTGAGGTTGAGACCGATGCTGATTCCATTGGCGAGCATTTTTTGTGGACGCTGCACGGTAAAAAGCCGGATGCTTTGCACACCAAAGTGATGCATGCCTCCCTGATTCTCTACGCCGAGCACGAATTCAACGCCTCCACTTTCACAGCTCGGGTCTGTGCTTCAACCTTGTCGGATATTCATTCCTGTGTGACCGGCGCTATTGGTTCCTTGCGTGGTCCCTTGCATGGCGGTGCCAATGAGGCGGCGATGGCGATGATTCAGCAGTGGCAAACGCCAGACGAAGCGGAGCGGGCCATACTGGGGATGCTGGAGCGCAAGGATAAAATTATGGGTTTTGGCCATGCCATTTACAGTGACAATGACCCGCGAAACGCCATTATCAAGGAGTGGTCGAAAAAGCTTGCCGACCAGGTGGGTGATAAGGTGCTTTATCCGGTGTCTGAACGTGTCGAAGCCGTGATGTGGCGTGAGAAAAAGTTGTTCTGTAATGCCGATTTCTTCCATGCCTCGGCCTATCACTTCATGGGGATCCCCACTGAGTTGTTTACCCCCATATTCGTTTGTTCCAGAGTTTCTGGCTGGACGGCGCATGTGATGGAACAACGTGCCAACAACCGCATTATTCGCCCCAGTGCCGACTACACTGGCCCTGAGAATCGTCCGGTGCCTGCACTGGACGAGCGTGACTGAAAACAAGGTGTCTGCTTATGAACACCCAATATCGTAAAGCCCTGGCCGGTACCGAGCTCGAGTATTTTGATACGCGAGCAGTGGTCGACGCCATCAAACCAGGTTCTTATGACGGCCTGCCCTACACCTCGCGCGTTCTTGCCGAGCAACTGGTGCGCCGTTGTGAGCCGGAGCAGTTGATCGACGCGCTGGTGCAATTGATCGAGCGCCGTCGTGATCTGGATTTTCCCTGGTACCCGGCTCGGGTCGTCTGCCATGACATTCTTGGCCAGACCGCTCTGGTCGATCTCGCTGGTTTGCGCGATGCCATAGCAGAACAGGGCGGTGACCCGGCACGGGTCAACCCGGTGGTGCCCACTCAGTTGATTGTTGATCATTCGCTGTCGGTGGAACACGCCGGTTTTGAAGCGGATGCTTTCGATAAAAACCGCGCCATTGAAGATCGACGTAACGAAGATCGCTTCCACTTTATCGAGTGGACCAAAACGGCCTTCGAGAATGTGGATGTGATTCCCGCCGGTAACGGCATCATGCACCAGATCAATCTAGAAAAGATGTCGCCCGTGGTGCAGGTTCGCGATGGTGTGGCCTTTCCGGATACCTGCGTCGGTACCGATTCTCATACCCCACATGTGGATGCACTGGGGGTGATTTCGGTTGGCGTTGGTGGCCTCGAGGCAGAAACCGTCATGCTGGGGCATCCTTCGATGATGCGCCTGCCTGATATTGTCGGAGTGGAACTGGTTGGCAAACGTCAGCCGGGCATTACCGCGACGGATATCGTTCTGGCATTGACCGAGTTTCTGCGCAAGGAGCGGGTCGTGGGGGCCTATCTGGAGTTCTTCGGCGAAGGGGCTTCCAGCCTGACCGTTGGTGACCGTGCCACCATCTCCAACATGACGCCCGAGTATGGTGCTACTGCGGCCATGTTCTACATCGATGAGCAGACCATCGACTATCTGACTTTGACCGGTCGTGAGCCCGAACAGGTCAAGCTGGTCGAGCACTACGCCAGAACCACGGGTCTGTGGGCGGACAGCTTGAAGACGGCTGAATACGAACGGGTATTGCATTTTGACCTATCGAGCGTTGGTCGTAATCTGGCGGGCCCGTCCAACCCACACGCCCGGCTGGCAACGGCCGATCTGGCCGCTCGAGGCATTGCCGGCAATCTTGACGAAGCCAAGGCGCAAGAGGCGCAGGGTTTGTTGCCGGATGGCGCGGTCATCATCGCGGCCATCACCTCCTGCACCAACACCTCCAACCCGCGCAATGTCGTGGCGGCGGGTCTGGTGGCGAAAAAGGCCAACGAGCTGGGCCTGGTGCGTAAACCCTGGGTGAAAAGTTCCTTTGCACCGGGCTCCAAAGTGGCTCGGCTCTATCTGGAAGACTCCGGCCTGCTGCCGGAGCTTGAAAAGCTCGGTTTTGGCATCGTCGCCTATGCCTGCACCACCTGTAATGGCATGTCGGGTGCTCTGGACCCGGTTATCCAGAAAGAGATCATCGATCGGGATCTCTATGCCACGGCCGTGCTTTCCGGTAACCGCAACTTCGATGGTCGCATTCACCCCTATGCCAAACAGGCGTTCCTGGCATCACCACCGCTGGTGGTGGCCTATGCCATAGCAGGAACCATCCGTTTCGACATTGAAAAGGATGTACTCGGAGAAGACGCCGAGGGCAATGCCATTACCCTGAGAGACCTGTGGCCATCCGACGAAGAAATAGACACCATCGTTCGGCAGTCCGTCAAACCCGAGCAGTTCAATCAGGTGTACATTCCCATGTTCAATCTGGATAAAGGCACGGCGGCAACCAGCCCTCTCTACGACTGGCGCCCCCAATCCACCTACATTCGTCGCCCCCCCTACTGGGAAGGCGCCTTGGCGGGTGAGCGTTCACTGACCGGAATGCGGCCGCTGGCTGTACTGGGAGACAACATCACCACCGATCACCTGTCGCCGTCCAACGCAATCATGGCGGACTCGGCTGCTGGCGAATACCTCGCAAAAATGGGCGTGCCTGAGGAAGATTTCAATTCCTACGCTACTCACAGAGGCGACCACCTGACCGCCCAACGGGCCACCCTGGCCAACCCCAAATTGCTTAATGAAATGGTACGTGATGAAGAGGGTGAGGTGATTCAGGGCTCTCTGGCCAGGCTTGAGCCGGAAGGGCAGGTGAAGCGATTCTGGGATGTGATCGAAACCTATATGGAGCGTAAGCAAAGCCTGCTCATTGTTGCCGGGGCCGATTACGGCCAGGGTTCATCGCGTGACTGGGCCGCCAAGGGCGTGCGCCTGGCCGGTGTTGAGGCCATTGTCGCAGAAGGCTTCGAGCGCATTCACCGCACCAACCTTGTGGGTATGGGCGTCTTGCCGTTGCAGTTCAAGGAAGGCGACACGCGTCATACCTATCAAATAGACGGCTCCGAGACCTTTGATGTGGTCGGCGAAGTAGCTCCGGGTGCAGACCTGACCTTGGTCATGCATCGTCGCAATGGCGAACGGCTGGAAATACCGGTCATCTGCCGGCTGGATACCGCCGCTGAACTGAATGTCTACAGCGCCGGTGGTGTGCTGCAACGCTTCGCCAAGGACTTTCTGCAAGCGGAGGGTGCAGCATGACCTTTGCTCCCCAGATTCGGATACCTGCCACCTATATCCGTGGCGGCACCAGCAAGGGCGTATTCTTCCGGCTGGAAGACTTGCCCGAGTCCGCCCAGGTACCTGGCCCGGCCCGAGACCAACTGCTGCTGCGCGTGATTGGCAGCCCGGACCCATACGGCAAGCAGATCGATGGCATGGGCGGGGCGACGTCCAGCACCAGCAAGACGGTGATCCTCGCGCCACCGACCCAGCCCGACCATGATGTGGATTACCTCTTTGGCCAGGTCTCCATCGACCAGGCCTTTGTCGACTGGAGCGGAAACTGCGGCAACCTCTCCGCCGCAGCGGGTACCTTTGCCATCAGCGCTGGCTTTGTCGACCCGAAGCGGTTGCCAGAGCACGGTCATTACACCGTACGCGTCTGGCAGGCCAACATCCGCAAAACCCTCCTGGTCAAGGTGCCTATTCATCAGGGTGAAGTGCAGGAAACCGGTGATTTCGAGCTGGATGGGGTGACCTTTCCCGCCGCCGAAATTGAAGTGGCCTTTATGGACCCGGCGGAAGGCGGCGGAGCCCTCTTTCCGACCGGTAACCTGGTGGATGAGCTCGAAGTGCCGGGCATCGGCACCTTCGCCGCCACCCTGATCAACGCCGGTATACCGACTATCTTTCTCGAAGCCGAAGCGCTTGGTTATGACGGTACCGAACTCCAGGAAGCGATCAACAGTGATGCCAAAGTCCTGGCCCGGTTCGAAACCATTCGTGCCCATGGCGCGCTGAAAATGGGGTTGATTCAGGAGCTCAGCGAAGCCGAAACGCGCCAGCACACGCCCAAGATCGCCTTTGTCGCTCCACCCAGGTCCTATGTGTCATCCAGTGGCAAAAGCGTCAAAGCCGAAGACGTTGACCTCCTGGTAAGAGCACTGTCGATGGGCAAGCTGCATCACGCCATGATGGGCACCGCAGCGGTAGCCATCAGCGCAGCCGCGGTGATCCCCGGCACCCTGGTCAACAAGGCCGCCGGTGGTGGCGAACGTACCTTCGTCCGCTTTGGTCATCCCTCCGGCACTTTGCGCGTGGGAGCAGAAGCCAAAGAACAGGATGGGCAGTGGACAGTCACTCAAGCCATCATGGGCCGCAGTGCAAGAGTACTGATGGAAGGCTGGGTTAGGGTGCCCTTCAATCCCTGATTTCCGCCAACGCCTCGAACAGAAACCGATCCAGCTCGGCTTCCATGCCCTGGCCAATGGCCAGGGCATTGTCGATTTCCTGCTCGATGGGGTTGGCAAAGCGGATGCGCCGGGCAATTCCGTGCAGCGCACGGCTGATGCCAACCTCTGTCCGGTAATGCACCAGCCAATTATCAGCCGCCATCCTCTCCAGCATCATCCCCAACCTGGGTGGCAACCCGGGAACGTTCAAAGGCTCACACATGGCATAGCGCCGCTCGGCAAACTCTGCCAATGACTCCGGGTGATAGCGATGCCAATGCCGAGCCAGATGATGGTCGAGCAGCACATCCAGCACCACCGGAGTGGTCTTGCGCAATCCAGGTCGTAAAGCGACGCGTACTGGCTCCAGAGTGGGGCTGTTGTCGGTGAACTTGTCAAGGAACTGGTGTCGGTCAAAATGCTCAAGCAATGTGGACGAGACGAGATCAGGCCTTGGTGGTTTTCCAAAATCCGGCCACAGACTGCCAATCAGGGCATCCTGATTAGGGTCGGAAAACAGCCAATGTCCGAGAAAGTTCATTGAAAGGCCTTATTGGCTCGAGTTCCAGGGGTGCACAATTGCGACAAAACCCGCACCGGCTGCCGGGTAGACCTATCTGGGGTCGCCGTAAACCCGTCCCTGGGGGCTTGGCGGCAGCCGTCCTGGCTGCCGACATCCCCAGATAGGTCTACCCGGCATCCGGAGCTAGCCGTCAGAGAACCTCAGACCTCGAGCTCTAAATATGTGACTTTACCGACCTGGATCAACCTAACAGGGTTTGGCTGGTCGTCAGTGGTCGGTGTGGTGCGTATAATGCCGGGCCAAATGGTATCAGAGTAGGCGAGTTGTGGCTGAATTGAAAAACGATCGATTTTTGAAGGCGCTGATGCGTCAACCGGTAGACCGGACTCCGGTCTGGATGATGCGACAGGCGGGCCGCTATTTGCCCGAGTATCGCGCCAGCCGTGAGCACGCGGGCGATTTCCTGTCGCTGTGCAAGAACGCCGACTTCGCCTGCGAAGTCACACTGCAACCGCTGGAGCGCTACCCGCTCGATGCTGCCATCCTGTTTTCCGATATTCTGACGATTCCGGATGCCATGGGGCTGGGTCTCTATTTTGAAACGGGAGAAGGCCCCAAATTCGAACGCACCGTGCGCAATCAGGCCGATGTGGATGCCCTGCACCAGCCCAATGCCAATACGGACCTTGGTTATGTGATGAAGGCCGTCAGCACCATACGCAGCGCTCTCGATGGACGAGTGCCGCTCATTGGTTTTTCCGGTAGCCCCTGGACCCTGGCCACCTATATGGTCGAAGGCGGCAGCAGCAAGGATTTCCGTCACATCAAGGCCATGCTTTACAGTCAGCCCGAAGTACTTCATGCCCTGCTCGGTAAACTGGCCGATTCAGTGACCGACTACCTGAATGCCCAGATCGAAGCCGGTGCCCAGGCGGTGCAGATTTTCGATACCTGGGGTGGCGTCCTCGGTCACAGCGTCTATGCGCCTTTCTCTCTGGACTACATGCACCGCATCGTCAAAGGCCTGAAGCGCAGTCATCAGGGCCAGCCCGTACCGGTGATTCTGTTCACCAAAGGGGGCGGGCAGTGGCTCGAGGCCATGGCCGCCACCGGTGCCGATGCGCTGGGGCTGGATTGGACAACCTCATTGGGCGATGCGCGTCAACGCGTGGGCGGCCAGGTTGCCTTGCAAGGCAATATGGACCCTTCAGTGTTATACGCCGCACCGGATCGTATTCGGGAAGAAGTTGAACGGATTCTGGCTGAATATGGCAAGGGCTCTGGCCATGTTTTCAACCTGGGGCACGGCATTCATCAGTTTGTTGATCCGGAGCATGCCGGGGCCTTTGTTGAGGCGGTTACTGAGTTGAGTCCCAAGTATCATCGGTGAGGGGAAACCCCCTCACTCAGCCACCAACTCCAACCGCCACTGCGTAGGCCCGGGCAGAAAATTGCTGGGGCGACCTTCTACCCAATCACGATGTCCGCGACTGTAATAGGGCGATAGCGGGTGGCCGCTTTGCCCCGTCGCCATATGAAATATCCCGTTATCTTCATGACCCGGCGCCACCACCATGCGCTGTGACGCGCCATTGGTGGGTGTTTGCACCAGCGGCATAAAGGTATCGCCATCCATGGGCTCGGCCGGCATGTTCAGCCAGCGGCTGAGGAACGGGACGGCCGCACTGAGTGGGTGTTGTATCGCCAGGGTGTTGGCCTTGCCCCAGGTCTGGTCTGACAGTGGTTCGCCGTCAGCCGTGATCACCTCAAGGGTATCGACAGCGGCTCGGCGCAGCAGATCGGTCCAGTCGTCATAGCCGGCCGGTACGTGCTGTTCCGGTTGTTGCTGGACCAGGGCCCAGACCGGGTATTCCACAAAACGGCTGACCCTGTTTGGCCAGAAGGCATTGCTGGCTCCAGAAAGGTGCCGGTAGACGCCGCCGACGGTCTGGTCGATCAAGTGTTCGCGATAGCGTTTTACCGCCAGATAGCCAACGGAGGTCTTGCTGGCGCGGCCCTGCCATTGCTGAACATAGTCACGCAGTGGGGCCAGTTCCGGGTGGAGACGCAGTGTTTCCTCGTCCATGACCGCCAGCATCAAACGCTGCCAGCGGTTCAGGAAGACAGCCGTATCGTCCATTTGCAGTGCCAAGAGGTCACGCTCTGTAAAACGATCCCGATCAAAGAGGGCATCGCGTATCTGTTGTTGACGCGCCCCCAGTGCGTAGTCACCCCAGCCGACACTATTCAGGAGCTCATCGGAGACGATGCGGGCATTGGCCGTCCAGATGCGGCCATGCTCGGGGTTGACCACACGCGGGTGGTCGTCGTAATCCAGATAACCCTGCCAGCCATGATTGCCTTCAGACCAATCTGAGGGCAGGGCAGCAGAGATCCCCAGGCGCTGGAAGCCAAAACGATCGGGCAGAGGGCTCATGATGCTCCAGGCCAGATTACCGTCGCGATCCACCACATTCAGGTTTTGCCCGGGAACACCTGCAATGGGAGCAATGACCAACGCGTCATTCACACTGTCAGCCTGCTCCATCAGCAAGAGGTTCAGGTTGGCGCCCTCGACATCATGAGCGATCCAGCGATAGGCCAGCAGGTTGCCGAAATGGTCTTCACCAATGATAGGCCCCCAGATGGTTTCCAGTACCTCAATCTCTACCGGTTCACCATCCTTGACTTCTACGTTCTCGATATGACGATCAAACGGTTGCCAGCCATCGGGTGTGCGGTATTCGGAGCGATCGGCATTGGTCTGCAGAATGATGCTGTCGTGGACATCGGCATTGGAATTGGTGAAGCCCCAGGCGATGTGTTCGTTGGAGCCGACGACCATTACGGGTGCACCAGGCAAGGTTGCGCCGGTGACGCGTCGGCCATCGTCCTCCAGAAACCAGGAGGCGCGGTACCAGATATTGGGAACACGCAAGCCCAGATGCATGTCATTGGCCACCATGGCGGCGCTATAGGGTGTCAGGTCGCCGCTGACCGACCAGTTGTTGGAACCCAATTCGATGCCATCCTGATACAACCAGGCGACCTCCTGTTGAGAGCGTTGCAACTCGGCCAGAGGTGTTTCCGGGAAAAATGGCTCCCAGCGATAGGCTTCGCCTTGCAGAGGGGCATCCCATTCGCCGCCGGCCGGGGTCAGGAAGTGATACCAGTCATCCGGCAGCAGGTCGCGCATAACGGCCAGGGAGCGTTCCCGCTCGTTCCACTGGGGTTGCAGGTCGAGGTACATGCTGTACAGCGTCAGAATGGTGTCTGAGGTTTGCCAGGGAGCCGGCTCGGTGCGCAGCAGCCGGTATTCGAAGGGCGGGCTGCTCAGCTTGTTCAGGCCGTTATTGACGCCTTCGGCATAGGCGCGAATCAGTTGCTGGTCGGCTTCGCTCATGGCGCTGACGGCCCGCTCGGCTCGCCAGCGGAAGCGGTGCAGCCGAATGCCGGAGTCGTGGTTGATCGCTGCGCTGCCCACCAGGTCGGATAACTCGCCGGCCGAATTGCGGCGCAGCAGGTCCATCTGGAAGAAGCGCTCCTGGGCATGTAATACGCCCAGCGCATAGGCTGTGTCAGTGCGGTTCTGAGCACGAATAGTGGGAATCCCCTGGGCATCGCGTTCAATGACGACATTCTGGCTCAGGCCAGGCAGTGCCATTTGTCCGTCCAGTTGCGCCTGGCTCCCGTTGAGTTGCCACCAGACCCAGGCCAGACCGCCAGCGGCAAATACCAACAACATGACAACAATTTTTAACAGCCAACGCACAGGGCGGGACACAGACATGAGAGTTTCCCTCGGATTATTATTCGATGTGGCCATGTTCCGGCACTTTGCTGCAATTTGTAAAGCAGTGAACGGGCGAAACTGTCGATTGGTCGGCTGTTATGGCGAAAAACAGTGTTCTCGTTGTCATAAGCCGTTGAAATTGCGACACTTATGCCACTTTTTCATTGATGCGCTGCACTGCAAAGGCGACCGACTGCATGACCGATCAAGCCAGTGAATACACTGAAACGCTGTCCCTGAGCGAATTTACCGAGAAGGCCTACCTGGATTACTCCATGTACGTCATCCTCGATCGAGCATTGCCCAACATCGGCGATGGCCTCAAGCCGGTTCAACGTCGCATCATCTATGCGATGAGTGAACTGGGCCTGAAAAACACGGCCAAGTATAAAAAATCGGCTCGTACAGTCGGTGATGTGCTCGGTAAATATCACCCCCATGGCGATAGTGCCTGCTACGAAGCCATGGTGTTGATGGCGCAGCCGTTCTCCTATCGGTATCCGCTGGTCGATGGTCAAGGCAACTGGGGTTCGCCGGACGACCCCAAGTCGTTCGCTGCCATGCGCTACACCGAATCCCGCTTGCACGCTCATGCGCAACTGCTGCTCGAAGAGCTTGGCCAGGGCACGGTCGATTGGGTTCCCAACTTTGATGGCACCATGGACGAGCCCGCCATGTTGCCTGCCCGGTTGCCACACATACTGCTCAACGGCACAACCGGCATCGCTGTAGGCATGGCCACAGACATACCCCCGCACAACCTCAAGGAGGTCGCCTCGGCTTGCGTGCATCTGCTGGATGCGCCCGACACCAGCGTGCGCGATTTGATGTTGCACATCAAAGGGCCGGATTTCCCAACCGGTGCCGAATTGACCAGTTCACGAGATGACCTGCAAAAGATCTACGAAACTGGCCGAGGCACCGTCAAGGTGCGGGCCCGTTACCATGTTGAGAACGGCGATATCGTCATCGACGAGTTGCCCTATCAGTGCTCCGGCTCCAAAGTACTGGAACAAATCGCTCAGCAATTGCAGGCCAAAAAACTGCCCATGGTCAGTGATCTGCGCGATGAGTCCGACCACGAAAACCCGACTCGTCTGGTGATCGAGCCGCGCAGCAACAGAGTAGAAATCGATGCGTTGATGAATCATCTGTTCGCCACCACGGACCTGGAAAAGACCATTCGCATCAACCTGAACATGATCGGTATCGATGGCCGTCCTCAGGTGAAGCCGCTGAACACCATCCTCACCGAGTGGTTGGCGTTCCGGACCAATACCGTCAAACGACGGCTGCAGCACCGGCTCGATAAAGTCATCGCCCGTTTGCATGTGCTCGATGGCCTGCTCATCGCCTTTTTGAACATCGATGAAGTCATTCACATCATTCGCACCGAAGATCAGCCAAAACCGGCCCTGATGGAGCGCTTCAACCTGAGCGATACCCAGGCCGAAGCCATTCTCGAGTTGAAACTGCGTCAGTTGGCCAAGCTGGAAGAAATGAAAATCCGTGGTGAGCAGGATGAGCTGGCCGCCGAGCGTGACCGCATTGAAAAAATACTCGGTTCTCAGACCCGTCTGCGCACCCTGATCAAGAAAGAAATCATGGCCGATGCCGAAACCTTCGGCGACGAACGTCGCACCCGCATGGTGGTGCGCGAGGAAGCTCAGGCCTTCAGTGAAAAAGAAATTCTGCCGACAGAAGCCGTTACCGTTGTGCTGTCGAAAAAAGGCTGGATACGCTCAGGCAAAGGGCACGACATCGACGCCAAAAATCTCAGCTATAAATCAGGTGATGCCTTTGCCTTTGCCTGCCCGGGCAAGAGCAATCAGCCAACCATACTGTTCGACTCCACTGGCCGTACCTATACGCTGCCAACTCATGGTCTGCCTTCGGCGCGTGGTCAGGGTGAGCCTGTCTCGAGCCGCGTCAGCCCGCCTCCTGGTGCCGAAATGCGTGGCCTGATGCTGGATGACAACAACGCCCAGTATCTGCTGGCCAGTGATGCAGGCTATGGGTTTATTGCCAAATTTGAAGACCTGGTGAGCAAGAACAAGGCAGGCAAGGCCGTCATCAACTTGCCCAAAAACGCCCAGGTATTGCCGCCTTCGCGGGTCAAACAGCAGGCAACGGATTACCTGGCAGCCGTCAGTAACGAAGGGCGCTTGCTGGTATTCCCGGTGCGCGATCTGCCGGAGCTGGCCAAAGGCAAAGGCAACAAGATCATCAACATTCCCTCTGCACGCGCGGCTGAGCATGAAGAATACATGATCGGGGCGGTGGTATTGGGCGCTGGCGACAGTCTGGTGATTCATTCCGGCAAGCGCAAACTCAAGTTGAAGGGTGCGGACCTTGAGCATTATCTGGGTGAGCGAGGGCGCCGGGGCAACAAGCTGCCACGCGGTTTCCAGAATGTGGCAAGCATTGAAGTAGAAGTGGTCTAAACTGGTACAGAGTTGATTGAGCTGGAGATGTTTCGATGAGTCTGGATACCCAGATTGCCAATTACTACGAAAAGCTGGTCGTCGACGACCTCAAAGCTCGCCCCGAGAGCGCCGGCAAGGATGAAAATGAGCTGGCAGACATTGCCTGCGTTGCTTTGAATAAGCTTCCGGCCCGCTATTATCGATTTTCAGTCGACATGGCTTTTTACCTCTCGTCTCAGGATCAACAGAGGATGGAGGATGAGGTCAAGGTTGCCGTAACAGAAGCGCTGGATTTTGTAGAGCATCACAACCGTGGCCGTTGAACTGCTGATGCTACTCAATCACAGGGCGCTTCGGTTTCCATCTCTTCACTGAGAAAGTCGATGAAGGTGCGCACCTTGGCCGTCAGGTAGCGGCGGCTGGTGTAGACCGCGTAAAGCTGTCCGCCCTGCGGCCGATGGTCAGTCAACAACTCCACCAAAGTGCCATCTTCCAGGTAAGGTCGAACGCTGTTGAGCGGCATCATAGTGATGCCCATATCACTGATTGCCGCAGAAGCGAGTAAGGCTTCGCTGTTTGATTTCAAAACCGGTGTCAGTTCGACACGCTCACCCTCTGCAAGGTTGCTCAGATGAATGCCATGGCGTTGATCCGTCATTGAATAGAGCAAGCCGTGGTGTTCCGCAAGGTCTGTTGGGGTCAGGGGTGTGCCGTGGCGTTCAAGATAAGCGGGTGAGGCGACCAGAACAAAGGGCATGTGCATCAGTGGGCGGGCAATCAGGTTGGGGCTCAGGGATCGGCTGGCGCGCAATGCGAGGTCAAACCCCTCTTCAACAATATCGATAAAGCGGCCACTGATGTCGATGTCGAAGGTTACTTCAGGGTAGCGCTGCCGGAATCGCTGCAGTAGCGATGTAAACTGAATGTTGGCCAACCAATTCGGCGCTGTCAGGCGGATGACGCCGCGTGGGTTCACGGTGGCCCGGCTGATGCTCGACTCCACTTCATCCAATTCCTCCAGCATCAATTGGCAACGCTCGAAATAAAGCTTTCCTGCCTCGGTCAGGCTCAGGTGTCGGCTGTTTCGGTTCAGCAAACGGGCGCCCATACGTTGTTCAAGGTGCATGACGTGTTTGCTGGCCATGGCTTTGGATATTTCCATAAGTCGAGCGGCAGCTGCATAGGTGCCATGTTCGACCACAGCGGTGAAAACTCTCATGCTCTGTAATGTATCCACAGCCACTACCTCATCTATGGTTTCTTTTAAAGAAACGAACTATAAAAATATGCTCTATTGATTGCCTGATAGTAGTCATCATAATACCAGTGTCAAATCTTAAACACTGGAGAAAGCATCATGGTCAAGATCGGAATCATCATTGGTAGTACACGCCCGGGCCGCAACAGTGAAGCCGTTGCCCAATGGGTTTACGACAATGCCAGACAGCGCAGCGACGCCCAATTTGAACTGGTTGACTTGAAAGACTTCAATCTGCCTATGCTGGATGAAGCCATGCCAGCTGCCATGCAGCAGTATGCCAACGACCATACCAAAAAATGGGCTCAGACCATTGCCAAGTATGATGGCTTTGTCTTTGTTACGCCGGAATACAATCACAGCATTACCGGTGCATTGAAGAACGCGCTGGATTTCATCAATGCGGAATGGAATAACAAGGCGGCTGGCTTTGTTGGTTTCGGATCGGCTGGCGGTGTTCGTGCGGTTGAACATTTGCGCGGCATTGCATCGGAATTGCAGATTGCCCATGTTCGCAACCAGGTTGCCTTGTCGTTGTTTACCGACTTCGAGAATTTCAGTGCGTTCAAACCGGCGGAGCATCACAAGGAGTCTTTGACGGGCATGTTGGACCAGTTGGTTGCCTGGTCTGGGGCGATGCGGACATTGCGCTGATTTAACGCTCACCCTCTCCGTGAAAGGAGGAGGGCCTTGCAAGGCCATCCTCCAACCAGGGAAAGGGTGCCTGTTTAGCGGATGACGTATTGACCGTAGCGGATGGCTTTGGCCAGTTTTCTGGCAGCATTCGCCGGATCTACCGGGTTTACTGTCAGTTCGCGCACAGCTTCGTAGAAATAGCCTTGCACAGTGCCTGTGGTTGCCATGCCGTGGGCAATGCTGGGCATCAGCGCATTTGTTTCGGCGGAGGCGACAAATTCAGCCATGGATTGTATGGCGCAGTCGTCGAAGGCGTTCATCGACATGTCTGTGCGGGCTGGAATCGAGCCCTTGTTCTGGTTAAAGGCTTCCCCAACACGGGTCCAGTAATGTAATACTTCTACGCTGCCTGCATGCAAAAAAGTAGAAAATATCGTCAGCGTAAGGGTCGCAAGGGTTCGTGGGCCTGAAAAAGGGTTCATACTGTGATCCCGCCATATTGTTGTTGTGGTCAGTTATCCACGTTGTGAATAATCAATGGCTATGTGACAAACCGTAACAAAAAGTGATACAGCCCCCCGCTTTGCCAGCAAATGGTACCGGGATGTCCTGATTGCGCCTTCATGGTCGACCCGAATTTGATACACTTGCCGCTTAATTTTCAGTCCGTGAAGGCCCATGACTCAATTGCTGCGTATCGCCACCCGAAAAAGCCCTCTGGCACTCTGGCAAGCCTATTATGTGCGGGACGCCTTGCTTCGCCTGCACTCGGATTTGCAGGTAGAGCTGGTCGAAATCTCGACCAAAGGCGACAAGATACTGGATGTCCCCCTGGCCAAGGTTGGTGGCAAGGGGCTTTTCATCAAGGAGCTGGAAGTTGCCATGGCCGAAGGCGAAGCCGATATAGCTGTACACTCCATGAAAGACGTCCCCATGGAAATGCCTGCCGGCTTCGAACTGGCCGTGATTTGTGAGCGGGAAGACCCTACAGATGCCTTTGTTTCCAACCACTTTGCGCATCTGAGCGACTTGCCGGAAGGCGCTGTTCTGGGTACTTCTTCGTTGCGGCGTCAGGCGCAGATTCTGGCTCATAGACCGGACCTGAATGTTCGCTTCCTCAGAGGGAATGTGGGTACCCGTTTAAGCAAGCTGGATTCTGGTGAGTACGATGCCATCGTATTGGCGTCCGCCGGGTTACGTCGATTGGAGCTCTCCGATCGCATTCGACACAGTCTGGACACCAATCTCTGTTTGCCCGCCGTCGGCCAGGGTGCCGTGGGGATAGAAATTCGCGAAGGGGACGAGTCAACACGGCAATTGCTGGCGCCCTTGATGCACCGCGATACCCTGATCAGAGTCAGTGCTGAACGCGCCATGAATCGACGTCTTGAGGGTGGCTGTCAGGTGCCAATAGCCGGCTATGCCCTGTTGAATGGTTCAACGCTTGAGCTGGAAGCTCGGGTGGCTGAGGTCGATGGTCAGCGCGTTCTGCAGGCAGAAGGTTCTGTTGAGCTGAGTGGAGAGCTGGAACAACAGCTGGTCCAGGCTCAGGCGCTGGGGAAACATCTCGCCGAAGACCTTCTGGCTCAGGGGGCAGCCGACATTCTGGCCAGTCTGGAGCACGAATGAAGCTGCTATTGCCCAAACCCGAGGCGGATCGGGAACGGTGGCAGCAGGCCCTGGCGAGCAGTGGCCATTCTTTACTCTGGGTTGACCCATGGGTTTTTGATGTATTTGAGGAGACGCCAGAACAACGCAACCACTGGTTGAATCTCGATCTGTTTACCGGGGTGATCTGCGTCAGTCCTTTTGCGGCCCGCTTGCTCACCAGCGCCCTGGATCGTTACTGGCCGATGTCGCCGGTTGGCGTTCAGTGGTGGTGTAACGGTCCGGGTACGGCCAGCGAGCTGTCAAATGCTGGCCTGGAACCTCGGTTTCCTGACCAGGGGCATACTGCTGAATCGGTTATGGCCGGTCTCGACCACGGCACAATCAATGGGCAAAAATGGCTGGTGGTGCAGGGTGAAGGCGGTCGGGAGCGCTACCCGCAAGCCCTGCGTGAGCTCGGTGCAGACGTCACAGTGCTCTGCCTTTACCGTCGCAAGATCAATACTGGAGCCCTGCCAGCTCTGGTAGAACAGAGCGACCACGCCCAGGCAATGCTGATCGGCTCGGTGACGCTGCTGGATGCCTTGATGGAAGCTCACCCCCATCATTGGCGTGGCTGGCCGGGGTTGTGGCTCTATACCTCCGAGCGGTTGCAGCATCGAGCCAAAGACTGGGCATTGCCCACAGGGAAACAACTTAACGGAGCTTCGCCGCAGGCATTGCTGGCTGCGGTCTGAGTTGACCTGTTCCCAGCAGACCAGGCAACAGCTACACTCTTTGGTAATTGCGGATATCGGCGGCCCTGGCCGTCCAAAAGGATTCCAATGACTGAACCAAAAGATCCAAAAAATCCTGATGCCGATCAGATCGGAGATTCCCCTCAGGACGCTGTCCCCGAGACGACCGAGAAAAAACTTGAGGACCCCGGTACCGAGACAACGGAGTCGGTGGGCGAGACCCATGCTGTCGACGCTCATCCTGCGGACGACGATGTTGCCCAATCGACCGAAAGCGCTCCGGATCAAGGCCAGCAAGACGCCCAACCTGCAGTGAAGCCTGAGCGGGCTAAGAAGGGTTTCAGGTGGGGCTGGTTGCTGGGGGTGTTGTTGCTGGTGCTGATCGGTTTTGGTGCCCTGGGTTATTGGGGTTACCAGTTCATACTGGAATTGAATCAGGAGCAAGAACAAGCTCTGTCATCGCTTTCCGAGCAACAAGCGCAATTGTCGCAAGCCCAGGCATCATTGGAAAACCAGTTACGTCAATCCGAACAGGCACGGCAGCAACTGGCCAATACGTTGCGTGCAGAGCAACAGCAACTAGAACAAATGATGGTCGAGACTGCCCAACGGCTGAGTCGACGTCAGGATCTGGAAGCGGATCGTTGGCCATTGGAGGAGGCGCTGGCGTTGTTGCGACTGGCGGAACGTCGCTTACAGTTGGACGCCAATGCCGATGTCGCCTTGCGTCTGGTGGAAGCGGCCGATCAAATATTATCCGGGTTGACTCGGGCTGCCGTCTTGCCAGTACGTCGACAATTGGCACGAGACCGGCTGGCCCTGCAGGCTGTGGAGTCTGTCGATATCAATGGTCTTTATTTTCGCTTGTCTGCCATTGGTGAGCATGTGCGCGGTTTGAGCTGGACGCCCGAATCCACCCTGACACCTGAGCCACTTTCGGAAGAAGCCCTGTCCTGGCAGGCTTTCAAAGAGAGCCTGAGCAGCATTGTCACCATCACCCGCCTGGAAGTAAGCCATCAGGCTGCGCCCTTGCTGAGCGACTTTGCGCTTTGGCAGCAACAGTCCCTGTTGTTGGTAGAGCAGTCACAGCTTGCCCTGCTGGCCGGCAATCAGGCGCTCTACGATGCTGCCCTGGAACAGTTGGCAGAGCGCTTTACCACGATGCAGGCAAGCCTGTCGGTGTCTGCGGTGCGTGAAGAGGTTACGGCCCTGTCTCAGGCGCAACTGGTGCCGGAACTGCCCGACATTCATGGCAGCATCGAAGCACTGGAAAACTACATGGTTAACCTTCAGGCAGAAGACGAGCCAAATGGAGAGGATGACGCATGAGCCGCTTGCTGATCAAACTCCTGCTCTGGTTTGTGTTACTGCTGGCTGCAGGCACGCTGGCGCATTTCATGGTCCGTCATCCTGGCTATGTGATGATCACCTGGGGTCAATGGATGCTCGAAATCACACTCTGGGCGGCGCTTGGCAGCCTGGTGGTTCTGGTGCTGTTGGCGTGGCTGTTGATATGGGCATTAAAAGTCAGTAACCCCTTGCGTTGGGTGCGTCGCTACCGCACACATCGCGACCAGAAAGTGGCTCGTATCGAGACCGCTCACGCGGTGACCGCCTGGCTTCAAGGTCATGATGAAGAAGCCGAAGCGGCATTGTTGCGAGTGGCCAAAGCCGGTGGATCAGAGCGCCTGCCCAATCTGTTGAGTCTGGTAGCCGCTCAGGGTACTTCTCACTGGCAGGAAAAGGCTGATCAATGGCGCAAGCAGGACCCGGATCTTGATTGGGTTGCTGACGCCCTGCAAGCCGAGCGCATGGCGGAAGCCGGTGACAGCGCGGCATTTCTGGCCTGGCTGGAGCAAAACCCGAAGCTTGTCACGATGCGTGGCTTGCGCCAGCGTTACTGGCAGGCATTGCTCGAAGAGGGCGAGTACGAAGCCTTGTTGAAAGCTGTTAAAGATGCGGAAGCTGTAAACCCTGACGACCGAGTGCGCTGGCAAACCAGAGCAGCCGTTCAGTGGTTGCGCAGCGAAGCGGACATTGCAATCGTAGAGCGGATGAAACGCATACCCAAGCCATTGCGAGCAGACGCCGACATCATCACTGAAGAAGTTCAGGGCCTGCATCGCCAGGGTGATACTGAATTGGCATTCAAGCGGCTAAAAAAGGCTCTGGATCAGTATCCTAACGATGCCCTTATAGAGCTGTTGACCATTTTGCCTTTCGACACCCAGCAAGCACTGTTATTGGCTGAGCAACTGGAGAAACGTGTCGAGCAACCATCGGCCAGCCTGCTCTGGACCCTTGGCCAACTTTGCGAGCGTGAGGCGCTCTGGGGAAAGGCGGAAGACTATCTGACCGCCGCCTGGCAACAAGCGCCAACAGATCGAATTGGTCTTGCATTGGCGGAGCATTTCGAGCGGCGCGAGCAATCACACAAGGCCTTGCCTATCTATAAAGCCCTTGCCTCGAAAGGAGAGATCCACGCGAATGGCTGAAACCCTGAATGTTGCTGCGTCGAATAGCAAAGCCGAACAATATCGTTCTTTGTTGCCACAGCTAACCGCCCTTGTCTCTGGTGAAACCAACCGCGTAGCCAACCTGGCCAATCTGTCCGCTGCCCTGCGCCAGACATTCGGCTTTTTCTGGGTCGGGTTTTATCTGGTTGAAGCAGATGAACTGGTGCTGGGGCCTTTTCAGGGAGACATTGCTTGCACCCGTATAGGGTATGGAAAGGGTGTCTGTGGTGCCGCCTGGCAGGAGGCGACCACTCAATGGGTACCCGATGTCGATGCCTTTCCCGGGCACATTGCCTGCAGCAGTCAATCCCGCTCTGAAGTCGTAGTGCCGATCCTGGTAGGCGACGAAGTCGTTGCCGTATTGGATGTCGACAGCGACCGACTCAACGACTTCGATGAGCAGGATCTCGAAGGGCTGCAGTCTGTTGCATCCCTGGTTGCCACTATCTGGTAACCAATACTCGCCAAATGTAACAACCTTGATACATAAGCGCTGCCCTGCCTGTTGGCAGGGTGTTACTCGGTAACATTGGACAGGCTCTATCTTGTCTGACTGACTCCCTGATAGCGATTTCCGGTGTTACCCCAGGTAACGGCATGGGCTGCCCGTGTTAGATCTTTCATGTAATGCTTTGTTACGCTCAGTTGCCAACCGAGACGTGTGCTCCCGCCGGTGTGCGGCTAGGATGTTTGGCGTTGGGTTAGCGTGTTATGACCCAAATGGCTTCAGTATCAGGGCGTTGCGCTAACTAGGTTGTGTCGGCGCCCGAACACGACTCTGTCACAACAACAACAGAAGGACTGAGCAATCATGTTCAAGAAAACGTTAATGGCTATCGCAATGAGCGGCACAATGGTCGCTACCTCTGTCCAGGCAGGTGAAGTAGAAGTACTGCACTGGTGGACCTCCGGTGGTGAGGCTCGTTCCATTGCTGTCCTGAAGCAAATGGTTGAAGACGCCGGCCACACCTGGAAAGATTTTGCTGTTGCCGGTGGTGGTGGTGAGAACGCCTACACCGTACTGCGCTCACGCGCCGTTTCTGGTAACCCCCCTGCTTCCGCGCAGATCAAAGGTCTTGAAATACAGGAATGGGGCGACCTTGGTTTCCTCGCCAGCCTGGGTCAGGTTGCCGAGCGCAATAACTGGGACGACGTCCTGCCTGCCGTCGTTTCTGATGTCATGAAACACCGCGGCGAGTATGTTGCTGCGCCTGTAAACGTTCACCGTGTCAACTGGATGTGGGCCAACCCGGCGGTTTTCGAGAATGCCGGTGTCTCCATTCCAACCACATTGGAAGAACTCTGGACAGCCGCAGACCAACTGCAAGCAGCCGGTGTGACGCCGATCGCTCATGGTGGCCAGCCATGGCAGGATGCAACGACCTTTGAAAGCATCGTTCTGGCGGTGGGTGGTGCCGATTTCTTCAACGACGTCTTTGTTGAGCACAATGCCAGCGCGCTCGAAAGCGATACCATGATTCAGGCGTTCCGCGAGTTCCGTAAGGTCAAGGACTACATTGACCGTGGCGCTCCGGGCCGTGACTGGAACGTCGCAACATCCATGGTCATTCGTGGCGAAGCGGCCATGCAGTTCATGGGTGACTGGGCCAAGGGTGAATTTACTGCCGCCAATATGCAGCCAGGGTCAGATTATGTCTGCATGGCATTCCCGGGTACCGAAGGTGAATTCACTTTCAACATCGATTCCCTGGCCATGTTCAAACAGCGCACAGCGGCCAATAGCGAAGCGCAGTTGAAAATGGCGGAATTGGTGTTGTCACCTGAGTTCCAGGAAACCTTTAACCTGAACAAGGGCTCTATTCCAGCTCGCACGGATATGGACATGAGCAAATTCGACAGCTGTGCTCTGGCGTCCATGGACACCTTCATAGCGACCGCTGAATCCGGTCAGGGCCTGGTGCCTTCCATGGCGCATGGCATGTCTACCACCTCCACGGTGCAGGGTGCTATCTATGACACCGTGACCGAGTTCTTTAACTCGAACATGAGTGCTGAAGACGCCACTACGCGCCTGGCCCGTGCCATTCGCGCGGCTCAATAAGCCACCCCAGAGGGAGTGCGAGAGCACTCCCGAATAAGGGCAGGTCATATTTATATTGGCCTGCCCTTGGCAGGCAGCTTGTAAAAATAGCCCAATCGCCTGCGAGTTCGAGTGGCATTGGTTCTGGCTCGAATTCCCATAAACGCTTACCTTGAACTATTTTTCAATCTGCTTCATTAGACGGATAGAGTGCCTATGTCTGTAACAAACCGAAAGGGGCTCGACTACTGGCTACCCAAGCTGGTGTTGTCGCCGACCATTGCCATTACGGTGATCTTCATCTATGGCTTTGTTATCTGGACGGCAGTGTTGTCGTTCACCCGTTCACGCATTTTGCCACAGTACGAGTTTGTCGGCTTTGAGCAATATGTGCGCCTCTTCGCCAATGATCGTTGGCTGGGTGCCATGAGCAACTTGCTGATTTTTGGTGTGCTCTTTATCGCCATCTGCTTGATCGTCGGTCTGGTCCTTGCCATTCTGCTGGATCAGAACATTCGAGCCGAAGGCGCACTACGCACCATCTATCTCTATCCAATGGCGCTGTCCTTTATTGTAACCGGTACGGTCTGGAAGTGGTTGCTGAACCCGACAGTGGGTATTGAGCGATTCATGATTTCGCTGGGTTGGGAGAGTTTCGTTTTTGACTGGATCGTAAATCCGCAAATGGCAATTTACACCATCGTCATCGCCGGTGTCTGGCAGGCCAGCGGTTTTGTCATGGCCATATTCCTGGCGGGTTTGCGAGGCATTGATACCTCCATCATCAAAGCCGCTCAACTGGACGGTGCCAGCCTGTTTTCGGTTTACACCCGAATAATCATACCTTCAATGAGACCGGTCTTCTTCTCGGCTTTTATCATGCTCGCGCATATTGCCATCAAGAGCTTCGACCTGATCATTGCGCTGACCGGAGGTGGACCGGGTAACTCAACCGATGTGCCAGCCATTTTCATGTACCAGTTCTCTTTCCAGCGCGGACAACTGGGCATGGGTGCGGCATCTGCCATTGTCATGTTGATGACGGTACTGGCCATTCTGGTGCCCTATTTGTATTCCGAATTGAGGACTCCGAAAAATGGCTAAAATGAGCGAAAGACGTTACTCCGAAATAACCGGCCGGGCCGTGCTCTACGGAATTCTGATCATAGTGGCTGCCTATTATCTGGTGCCCTTGTTGATCATGATCATGACCTCTTTTCGTTCCATGGACGAAATCCGCATGGGCCAACTGATCGAACTGCCACGCAGCTTTACTCTGGATGCGTGGCATCAGGCCTGGAATCAGGTTCAGATCGGTGCCAGAGATGAGCTCGGTTTGCGACCTTACTTTATCAACTCCATCAAGATGGTGATTCCGGCTGTGGCCATCTCCACCATCCTGGGTGCTCTGAATGGCTATGTGTTGAGTTTCTGGAAGTTTCGCGGCAGTGAGCTGTTTTTCGCGGCTCTGCTGCTGGGTTGCTTTTTGCCGTTCCAGGCCATCCTGCTGCCCCAGTCGCAATTGCTGGGCTGGCTGGGCCTGACCGGCTCCATCAGCGGTCTGGTGTTGACGCACGTTGTTTATGGGGTAAGTTTTACCACCCTGTTTTTCCGCAACTACTACGTGAACTTGCCAGGCGAGTTGATCAAGGCTGCCAAGCTCGACGGAGCCGGTTTCTGGATGATTTTCTTCCGCATCATTCTGCCGTTGTCGTCGCCTATCCTGGTGGTTACCGTGATCTGGCAGTTTACCCAGATCTGGAACGACTTCCTGTTCGGTGTGGTGTTTTCCGACCCGAGCTCCCAGCCAGTAACAGTCGGTCTGAACAACATGGTCAACAGCACCACCGGTGAGACACGTTACAACGTGGATATGGCCGGGGCCATTATCGCCGCCTTGCCGACCATTCTGGTCTATGTACTGGCAGGCAAATATTTCGTACGCGGTCTTACGGCCGGTTCTGTTAAAGGGTAATTGGGGGTCTGAACATGGCTGAATTGAAGATCGAGAACGTCAACAAGAGTTTTGGCGAGACGCACATTTTAAAAGGCATCAATCTGGACATACCGGATGGTGAGTTTGTTATCCTGGTTGGGCCATCCGGTTGTGGCAAATCCACTTTGTTGAACTGTGTTGCCGGGCTCGAGGAAGTGACCAGTGGCGCCATCCGTCTGGGTGACAAGGACATGACCCGGGTTGCACCCAAAGATCGGGACATCGCTATGGTGTTCCAGAGCTACGCGCTCTATCCCAATATGAACGTGTACAAGAACATCGCCTTCGGCCTCGAAATCCGCAAGATGCCCAAGGCCGAGATTCAGGCCGAAGTGAGCCGCGTTGCCAAGCTGCTGCAGATTGAGCATATGCTGGATCGCAAGCCGTCACAGCTTTCGGGCGGTCAGCGCCAGCGTGTCGCCATGGGGCGTGCTCTGGCACGGCGTCCACAGATCTATCTCTTTGATGAGCCCCTGTCGAATCTGGATGCCAAGTTGCGGGTGGAAATGCGCACCGAGATGAAGAAACTGCATCAGCGCCTGGCAACAACCATCGTCTATGTGACCCATGATCAGATTGAAGCGATGACTCTGGCCGACCGCATCGCCGTGATGAAAGATGGCATCGTGCAGCAGTTCGGTACACCTCAAGAGGTTTACGACGATCCGGCCAATATCTTCGTTGCCGGCTTTATGGGCTCCCCTTCGATGAACTTTCTGGAGTGTGAAGTGTCCAGGGTCGATGATGGTTTCGCGGTCGAGGTGGTGTCCGAAGCCCAGTCCTACTTGCTACCGGTAGACCCGAACCAGGCGGATCTGTCCGGGTATGAGGGCAAGCGCGTCATTCTGGGTATTCGGCCGGAGCAGATCACCCATGTGATGCCGCACGTTGCTGAACAGCCTTTCGTCACAAAAGTAACAGTGAAGATTGAAGTGGTGGAGCCTACCGGAGCTGACACCCTGGTGTTGGCACGGATCAATGATCAGGAGTGCGAGTGCCGCGTCCATCCGACGGAGTCGGGGCAACCGGGCGAAATGATGGACATGTTGTTCAACATGAGCAAGGCGGTCTTTTTTGATCCAAAAACCGAAGATCGGCTTTAAAATCACCAATTCTCTCCTTTAGCCCTGCTCAGGCCTGATTGGTCAGTAAATATCATGGCCTGAGTGCACAAACCATTCGGCAAAACGCCCAAAGCTGGCTATGCTAAGGGCGTTTATTGTCTTTGTTTGATGGATGGATGTTTAAAGGCGAGCCGCACACAGCACAACACAGGGCGAATAGCAGCAACCAGAACGATCTGAACGATCTGTTCCAGCGTCTGGCGTCCGTGATTTACGACGCCACCCCCTCCAAAGTGAATTCCGATCTATGGTGTCTGACCTATGCCAATCAGGCCATAGAGCGTTTGACTGGCTACCCGCCAGAGGCCTTTCTGGGCGAATCCGCTTCGGTTTTTCTCTATGACCTGATTCACCCGGAAGACCGCGCCAGAGTGGGTGCCGAATATGACCGGTGCCGCACAACCCTCTCACCCATCTTTGTCCGTTACCGCCTTTGCCATGCCAATGGCTCCCTGCATTGGGTCGAAGAGCGCACCCGTTTCAAGCGCGACATGGATGGTCAACTGCATTCGACCGCCATCCTCCAGGATATAGACGAACCCACCAAGCAGTCTGAGGCAAACACCCGGGTCGATCAGGTATTGGCGACTCTTAACGAGCATGTCGCGGTTGCTACCGGTCAGGAGTTTCTGGAGCATTTGACTCGTCGGCTGGCGTTTATTACCAATGTCAGGCAGGTGGGCATTTTTCGAATAGAGCAGGGGCGATACGTCGAGTGTCTGGCGGTGGCCAGAGATGGCCTGATGATGCCCCGTTTCAGTGCCCGTATTGAGCAAACATTGTTCGAACCACTCTTTCACCAGCCTCGTCTCACCCTGGACCTCAGTGATCGCATTGCCAACGGCGATGAGTTCGTGGTGGCCTTGCGTCATATTCACGCCTACCGGTTAGACAATCGCCAGAATCAGTGGGTTGGCGTACTGGTGTTGGATCACGATGAGATGTTCAAGCCGGACGATGCTGTTAGCCGAGTGCTGGAGCTCTATAACGATCGAGCGGTGACCGAAATTCAGCGCTTGGGGCTGGAGCAACGTTTGCAGGTCAGCGAACGGCGTTATCGTGCTTTTTTTGAAACGGCCGTCTTGCCCTCCTTGGTGGTGACCCGTACCGGCAAAATTCTGGATTTTAACGACGCGGCTCGAAAACTACTGGCCCTGCCAGAGGGTAACCTGGATTTCGACTTGACGGTGTCTGATATTTTGCCGCAAAAACAGCGGGACGGACGTTACTCGATTGCCCAGTTTATGCGACTGTTACGCCAGTCTTTGCAGGTTCAGCCGGACCCATTGCACCTGGATGTGCAATCGCTGGAGGGTTACCCACGTTCGGTCATAGTGCATGCCACCTCTACCGCTTTGAACTTGAGCGAACGCGTATTGATTACGCTGGAAGACGTGACTGAGCGTTTGGCAACCGAGCATCACCTGGATGTTCAGCACCAGTTGATGGAGGAGCGCCAGGCAAGGTTGCGGGGTCTGGCACGACTGGCAACAGAGCTTGAGCGCCAGCCGGATGTGCGCGAGTTTCTGTTGGCCTGTCGAGATGAGTTGTTTCAACTCGAAGGCGTGGAACAGTTGGCCTTCTACCGCCTGGAAACTCAATGCTGGCGCCATACCGCCAAGACCAGTGAAAGCCCGGCCTGGAAGCTTGAATATCACCAGGCAACCCTGGACAGAGTCCAGGCCCTGGGGACCCTGCAACTGGTCCGGCGTCAGGATCCCTGGCTGTATTTTCCATTGCTCGACAACGGTGTCACCGTTGCCATTCTGGTAATCGAATGCGACAGCAACTTGCACAAGGATCAGGAGTTTATCTCCCTGTTATGGCAAACCCTGAGCCTGGCCTTTGATAATCTGGTTCAGCGACTGACCTTGAAGCGACAGGCGCGTCGAGACAGCTTGACCGGCCTGGGCAATAGAACACAGTTGCATGAGTGGGTGGCGGAGTCTCTGGCTCAAAACCCCGGACAGGAAGCTGCATTGCTGTTGTTTGATTTGAACAAGTTTAAAGAAATCAACGACACCCTGGGTCATCACTTTGGTGACCGTTTGTTGTGTGAAATAGGGCCTCGGCTGCAATCTGTCCTGCATCAGGAAAATGACCGTGGCATCGCTCGATTGGGCGGAGACGAATTTGCGGTCTTTATGCCAGGCTATGGACTGAGTGAAAGCTGGAATATTTCCGAGCGTATCTCCCAGGCCCTGAGTGAACCCTACCAGTTGGATGGAATTCAGTTGCAGGTTGAGGCCAGTATCGGCCTGGCACACTACCCTGAACAAGGGTTGGATGGGCACGAACTGTTGCGCTGCGCTGATGTTGCCATGTATGCCGCCAAGTCATCCGGGCGCCCGGTAGTAGCATTTGAAACCCTGCTGGATGCCAGCACACCGCAGCGCATAGCCGTCTTGTCCGAGTTGGATCAAGCGCTGACCGATGGTCAAATCTGGGTAGCTTATCAACCAGTGGTGCGTGCGTCAGATGGACACATCAGTGGTCTGGAGGCCCTGGTACGATGGTCTCACCCGGACCTGGGGCCCTTGTCGCCAGCAGAATTTATACCTATTGCAGAGATGGGGCAGGGTATCCGTCGAATTACGCAATTCGTTCTGGAGAGCAGTCTGAGTTCCTTGCAGCAGTGGCGGAAACGCATGCCGGATTTACACGTGGCGGTGAATATATCCGGTCGTGTCTTGATGGATCAGTCTTTGCCTCAGCAGATCAGCGACCTGCTGGACCGGTATCAGTTGCCCGGAGAAGCCTTGATACTGGAGCTGACTGAAAGCACGCTCTTGTCTGACCCGCTGAGAGCGGTGGACATCATCAATGAGATGTCGACCCTTGGCGTACAGGTTGAAGTGGACGACTTCGGCACGGGTTACTCATCGCTCGCTTACCTCAAGTCACTGCCCATTCATGCTTTGAAGATTGATCAGAGCTTTATTGCCGACCTGTTGATTGACCCCCAGGACAGGGTTATCGTCGAGTCGACCATCACCATGGCTCATGCACTCGGTTTGCAGACCGTGGCCGAAGGCGTAGAGGACGAGATGACGCTGATCGAACTGGTCAAGATGAAGTGTGATGCCATTCAGGGATACTATTTTTCCAAACCCATCCCGGAGCCCGACGTCGAACAGTGGTTGGTCAACTATAACCGCTGATTGCTGTTTTCCCTCTGTTTATTCCATCAAGTTTTTTGCTTTGTTGCCGAAACCTATGATGTGTACTATAGATAATCAGAGTGCATTTGGTTTCTTGAAAATCATCAATAGCTGGTGAAATTTAGGGATTTCCTGGAGACGCTTACTACCGATAAGTCTTACTAAGAGGTGGCTTATGTCTAATTCTACCAAGGGCGGTCGAGCAAAGTTGAGCTTCGTTGCTCGATTAACCCTGACTATGGTTGCATTAATTGTGGCCTCTATCACGATTTTGACCAGTATCGTTTTTG
This sequence comes from Saccharospirillum sp., assembly GCA_022565595.1. GTDB lineage: Bacteria > Pseudomonadota > Gammaproteobacteria > Pseudomonadales > Natronospirillaceae > Saccharospirillum. The sequence continues at coordinate 67,847 of JAIUML010000021.1, forward strand.
TTCAGTATCAGCGTACCCAGGTTGAAGCAACACTGACAGACATGGAGAGTCAGAGCAGCTCGGGTGCTCAATCTTTTACAGACTGGCTATTGGCTCGTCAAAGCGAAATGCGTTATCTGGCCTCGGTTGAAGCAACTGTAAACGAAGACTGGTCCACAATTGAGGGTTTATTAGCAACCCTTGTCGATCAAGCCGCATTTTGGGATACCATTTTTTGGGTCGGACCTGATGGTCAGGGTAAAGTGGGAGTCAGTTACGAAAACGGCCGCGCTAGAATCATGCCTGAGTCTGAAGCCAATGCGTTTCAGGTACCAGACCGTGCCTGGTTTCAGCAAGCCATCTCGGGCCGAGATGTCTTCTCTCAACCCGTTGTGTCGAGGGCTTCGGGTAATACCGTCAGTACCGTTGCCATTCCTATCCGGCGCGATGGCAACATTATTGGCGTTATGCGCGGTGCTGTAATGATCGATACTCTGGTAGAGCGCCTGGATGCATTGGTGCGCGGCGAGGGTACTGAAATATATTTGTTGAGCGGCGTTAATGGAGTCGCGGTTACTCGGGCCCCATCCATTTCCAACCTGGGTGAGGCATTGACAACAGCCGCTGCAGAAAACGTTCAACGTCAGCAGGATTTTGTTGGCCGCTACGAGAATGCAGCGAACGAGTCTGTTGTTGGAAGTGTTTCTTACATTCCTTTATTGGGTTGGGGTATGGTTGTTGAGCAACAGGAGCGGGTGGCCTTGTCCGAAGTGACGGCTATGTTCTGGTTGTTGTTGCTGGTTGCCGGGCTGGTTATTGCCGCATCCATTGTTGTGTGTGTTGTATTGCTGAAGGCCATGACCAGGGTATTGGGAGGAGACCCTGGCTATGCTGCCGCGGTAGTTCACCAGATCGCTGACGGTGATTTAACGAATGACATAGAGCTTCAATCGGGTGACAAAAACAGTTTATTGGCATCAATACAGACGATGCAAAGCCAACTGAGAACCATGATGAGTGATGTCAGCAGCTATTCAGATCAGTTGGCTTCTGCAGCCTCGGAAATGTCTCAGATCAACGAACAAACCAATACCGGCATTGAATCCCAGACCGAAGAAATTGCCAACTCTGCAACGGCAATGAACGAAATGACCGCTTCACTGGAAGAAGTCTCGCGTAATACCCAGGGAACGGCGGATGCTTCACGCAATGCCAGTGAAGCGGCTGTATCCGGGCGGCAAGTCGTGACAGAAATGGTGGGTTCCATCCGTCAATTGGCGGATGAGATAAATCACGCTAGTGAAGTTATTCACAGTGTAAAAACCGACACAGATTCGATTGGTAATATCCTGCAGGTGATAAAAGGTATAGCGGAGCAAACCAATTTGTTGGCGCTCAACGCTGCTATTGAAGCTGCTCGCGCGGGAGAAAGTGGTCGTGGTTTTGCTGTTGTCGCCGATGAAGTACGGAATCTTGCGTCGCGCACCAAAGACTCCACGACAGAAATTCAGGAGATGATTGAGAGACTGCAAAAGGGAGTGGATAAGGCGGTTTCTGCGATGACCACCAGCGCAGAAGGTTCGAAAGCATCGGTAGAGAAAGCCAAGGCAACTGGTGAGAAACTGGAAGCTATTGCAGACTCGGTTAGCCAGATTGACGAGACGGCGCAGCAGATTGCCAGCGCTACCGAAGAGCAAACGGCGGTATCTCGAGAAATCAACGAGAGTTTTCAGAACATCAGCAGCGTCGCTGAACAGTCCTCAGAAAACGTCAAACAGGCGGCTCAGGCCAGCGAAGAGCTGGCGAAGTTGGCTCAGCAACTGCGTGATCTGGTGACTCGTTTCAAGGTTTGATCGCTGATAACTGAAAGGGCGCCGTCAGGCGCCTTTGTCATTCAGGTACGGTCGGCCAGTCGCTTACCGGCGCGTTGTGCAGCAGCTCTGACCTGGTTCGGAGCCGTGCCTCCGAAATGGTCTCGCGCACTGACTGAGCCATCGAGTGTCAGCACGTCGAACACATCTTCGGCGACGGTATCGCTGAACCGCTGCAGCTCTTCCAGTGTCAGTTCGCTCAAGTCCTTGCTCTGCTCCAGGCCGTAAGCCACGCTTTTGCCGACGACTTCGTGTGCATCCCGGAATGGCATGCCTTTTTTGACCAGATAATCGGCGAGATCGGTGGCGGTGCTGTAACCGCGCAATGCTGCTTCGCGCATGACATCCTTGCGGGCCTGCAGGTGGGGCACCATGTCGGCGAAGGCACGCAGAGAGCCGCCCAATGTATCGATGGTATCGAACAGCGGCTCCTTGTCTTCCTGGTTGTCCTTGTTGTAGGCCAACGGCTGGCTTTTCATCAAGGTCAACAAACTCATCAGATGGCCATACACCCGGCCGGATTTACCACGCACCAGTTCGGGTACATCGGGGTTTTTCTTTTGCGGCATGATGCTCGAACCGGTGCAGAAACGATCGGGCAGGTCTATGAAGTTGAACTGAGCGGAAGTCCACAACACCAGCTCTTCCGACATGCGCGACAGGTGCATCATGGTCAGCGCTGCGCAGTGGGTAAACTCGATGGCAAAATCACGGTCGGATACCGAGTCCAGAGAGTTTTCGGTGGGCCGGTCAAAGCCCAGCAACTCGGCCGTACGTGCACGATCGATCGGGAAGGTCGTACCGGCCAGGGCTGCGGCGCCCAGGGGCAGTATATTGACCCGCTTGCGGCAATCCTGAAGGCGTTCAAAGTCGCGTTGCAGCATTTCGTTCCAGGCCAACAGATGGTGACCGAAGGTAACCGGTTGTGCACTTTGCAAATGGGTGAAGCCGGGCATGATGGTATCGGCTTCCTGCTCGGCCAAAGTGATCAGGCCCTGCTGCAGTCGAGTCAGTTCCTGTGCCAGCAAATCGATGGATTCGCGCAGGTAGAGCCGAATATCAGTCGCCACCTGGTCGTTGCGGCTGCGGCCGGTGTGGAGCTTTTTGCCGACACTGCCGATCTTCGCGGTCAGGGCGGCTTCGACGTTCATGTGCACGTCTTCAAGTGCAACAGACCATTCGAGCCGACCTTCCTTGATGTCATCCTGCACTGCCAGCAAGCCATCCACTATGGCGCTGCGTTCATCCGCAGTCAGTACTCCGACTTCGGCCAACATGGTCGCGTGGGCGATAGAACCCTGAATATCATGGCGATACAGGCGCTGATCAAAGCGGATGGAGGCGGTGAATTCGGCGACAAAGGCATCGGTAGCTTCGGCAAAACGGCCACCCCAGGCGGCATTGGTGTCGGTCATGGTCTGTTCGATCCGGTTTGGGCTTCAGCGGGCATTATAATGCCTCTATTGGTGCTGGCTATGCCTGACTGCCCCCTTTTTCTTGAAGAAGGCAGTCGTGCAAGCCAAACTGTGGTCGACTCTGTATAAAAATGACCTCTGATGAAACGATCAAGAACCGCAACCGCCCAGATCTGGCCGCGCTCCCGGGCTCTGACACTCCCGAACCTGTGCACCGCACAATCGGTGTTTTTTCTGGTGCTGGTGTCCGAACTGTTGGTGGTGATCTGGGTCATACTGCAACCGGCACCCAGTTGGGTACTGCTCGGTTACGTCAGCCTCTATGTGCAATGGGTGGTGTTGTTGTCCGCCAGCGGCTTGTGTCGCATGCGCAACTGGTTGGCGCGGCAGGTGCTCTGGTTGGGTTGGTTGACGGCCTTTGCATTGGTCTCGGTGTTGGGTTTTCTGGTGAGCCTGGTGGCCGAGTGGGCGGTGCAGGGGCAACAATGGAACCAGATTGCCCTTGATCAGGTGGGGCGGCGGACTGCTGCCATCGCACTCACGGCTGCCCTCGTGTTGCGCTATTTCCAGCTACAACAACAACTGGTAGAGCGATCTCAGGCGGCACTGGAGGCGCGCCTTGAAGCCTTACAGAACCGTATTCGGCCACACTTTTTGTTCAACAGTCTGAATACCATCGCTGAATTGATTGCTACCCGGCCGGTAGAAGCGGAAGCCGCTGTGGACCACCTCTCCGGGCTGTTCCGCGCCAGCCTGAAGGACTCCGGCACTTTCTGGTCGATACAGGAAGAGCTGTCACTGGTACAGGGCTACCTCTCGCTAGAACAGTGGCGCCTGGGTGACCGGCTACGTATTGTGTGGCGTACGCCCAATCCGGAAGTGCGCTGGTCCGTTCCCGTGCTCAGTGTGCAGCCTCTTGTGGAAAATGCTGTCGTGCATGGCATTGCTCCCAGCGTGAAGGGCGGCACCTTGTTGATTGGTTGCTATCAGCAAGGGCAGCGCTTGATCATCGAAATTGAAAACCCCATTCCCAGCGAAGAGGAAATTGCCCGCTCGCATAAAGAAGGCAACCACCTGGCGATGGATAATATCCGTCATCGTTTGTTCCAGCTCTACGGGGATCAGGCCAAGTTGTTTGCCGCCGCCGAAGACGACCTTTTTCGGGTGCGGCTGACTTTGCCCGCCAAATTACTTAATGGGCAATAAGGAGACTCCGACTTGAAAGTGATGGTTGTAGACGACGAACCTCTGGCACGAGAGCGGATGCTGCGCCTGCTGGAACAATGCGACTCAGTGACCGGGTGCAGTACAGCCTCCAATGGCCAGGAAGCACTGGAAAAACTGGCGGCCGCACCGGTCGATCTGGTGTTGCTGGATATTCGCATGCCAGGGATGTCGGGCATGGAAGTGGCGGAACGTCTGAGCCAGGGGTCCCAACCCCCTGCCATAGTCTTTTGTACTGCCTACGACGACTACGCTCTGGAGGCCTTCAAGGTACAGGCCATGGCTTACCTGCTCAAACCGGTCAAGCGCGACGCTCTCAATCGGGCCTTGCTTCAGGCTCGGCAATTGAATCGGGCGCAAATCAACGCCCTGGCTTCCGCCGAGTTGGCCCCTGTGCTCGTGGTGCAGACTGGCCGAGGCAAAGAGCGCATTCCATTGACGGACGTTTTTTATTTCAGAGCCGATCAGAAGTACGTCACGGCTCAATGTCGGCAGGGCGAAAGGGTCTGTGATCTCAGCCTCAAGCAGTTGGAAGATCGATGGCCGGAGCAACTGGTTCGCATCCATCGCCATACTCTGGTAGTGAAGTCCCTGCTTGAGCGATTGACGCGAGACGCTGATGGCGGTTATGAAGTGCATTTGAGAGGGTTGTCTACGCCACTGATTGCCAGCCGTCGCTATGCTCGAGAGATGAAAGCCCTGTTCAGCGATGGTTGATTCGTGCTTTAGAACGCTGCATTTCAAAAAAAACATCAATGAAATTGAACTACAGATTTCCCTCGTTAATTCGTCTGATCTTGTAACTTAACTACAAATGGCCGAGTGAAATTGACAAAGTATCAGCGAAGTTTCGCTGGGCGCACACTTCTGGTGCCACCGTCAGTCATTCAAATAGGCCTATCACTTCCCCCTATCATTAGCCCGGCTCCCTTGATAAAGGGCGCTAAGGGCGGGCTTTTTAGCCCGGTTGATTGCTGAAAAGCGTCATCTGGATGATTCCATGCACCAAAGTTGAGCAAGTGGTCAGTTGTGGCTTTCTTTCATGATCGCCTTACACTTTCAGGTCATGTCAAAAAAAATCTGACGTTTTGTTGTTTTCAGGGACAGCGTGCAGCGAGTACACTGCACTCATAACTAGATCGACCACTATCAATCAGATAATCCCCACCGCCATCAAAGGAGATACCGTTAATGGCCGCCTTTTCCCCTCATGCCCTTCTGGACTTGAGTAGCCCACTGCTATTGGAGTTCGCGGTCCGCCGCGAGGAAGGCGAGTTTGCCAGTAACGGCGCCTTTGTTGCTCGTACCGGAGAGCGTACCGGTCGCTCCCCCAAAGACCGTTATATTGTTGAAGAAGCCAACACCCGTGACCAGATCGAGTGGGGTGCCGTCAATCGGCCCTTCGATGCAGGCAAGTTCAGTACCTTATGGCAACGTGCCTACGATTACCTCGATAACCGCGAGCACTTCGTCAGTCACCTTGAAGTAGGTTCTGCCGCGCAGCATACCGTGCCGGTGCGTGTTCGCACTGAGTTGGCCTGGCACCAGGTCTTTGCGCGCAACCTCTTCATCGTGCCGGAGCGTTGGAACCAGGCCGGGCACGACGCCTGGGATGTACTGAACGTGCCCAGCTTTGTCTGCGATCCGGAGCGTGATGGTACTGGCAGCGATGCCACCGTGATCATTTCATTCGAGCAGCGCAAGGTGCTGATTCTCGGCATGTACTACGCCGGTGAAATGAAAAAAGCCATGTTCTCGGTACAGAATTTTCTGTTGCCGGCTCAGGATGTGCTGCCGATGCACTGCTCGGCCAACGTCGGCGATGACGGCAAAACCACTCTCTTTTTTGGTTTGTCCGGTACCGGCAAGACAACCTTGAGTGCCGACCCGGATCGCTACCTGATCGGCGACGACGAACACGGCTGGGGCCCGGGCGTGGTGTTCAATATCGAAGGTGGCTGCTACGCCAAGTGCATCGACCTTTCAGCGGAAAACGAACCCCTGATCTGGAACGCCATCCGTTTTGGCGCCATTCTGGAAAATGTCGTGCTTGATGAAAATCGAGACCCGGACTACAAGGACGATAGCCTGACGCAAAACTCTCGGGCCGCCTACCCGCTGACCCACATCGACAAGCGTCAACCGAGCAACATGGGTGACGAGCCCAACGCTGTGGTGTTCCTGACCTGCGATCTCAATGGTGTATTGCCACCGGTTTCCAGACTGAGCAAAGAGGCCGCTGCCTATCACTTTCTGAGTGGCTATACCGCTCTGGTCGGTTCCACCGAAATGGGTGCCGGCAAAGGCATCAAGACAACCTTCTCCACCTGCTTCGGTGCGCCTTTCTTCCCTCGCCCAGCCGGCGTCTACGCCGACCTGCTGATGAAGCGGGTAGAACAGGCCGGAACCCAGGTCTACCTGGTCAACACCGGCTGGACCGGTGGTGCCTATGGTGAAGGCAAGCGCTTCAGCATTCCGGTGACACGAGCGGTAATCACGGCCATCACCAATGGCGACCTGGCCAATGTCGAGACCCGTCACATCGAAGGTCTGAACCTGGATGTGCCTGTGAGCGTACCCGGCGTTGACCCGACCCTGCTCGAGCCACGCAAGACCTGGAAAGACGGAGCCGCTTACGATGCGCGCATGAAGGACCTGGTCAAATTGTTTACCGACAACTTTGCCAAGTATGAGGTGGATGAGGCGATTGTTGCGGCTGGACCTAAGCTCTGATCTGCATTTTAACTTTTGAAACCCATTTTCTTGGGAAAAGGTAAAAGAGGGTAACTGGAGTGTCGATTTGCAATCGACAGGGCGAATCGAAGGTTCACCAGGTTCAGGCTGACTTCGCCAGCCAGCGTCGATGATGATATCGACACTCCAGTTCAGCCCTTGCCAACCACCCCCCACCCGGCGACACTTCGCCCATGACCGAATTCGAACTTATTCAACAGTGCTTCTCGAGCTGGCCCGTCACCAACCCGGCGCTGATGCTGGACCAGGGCGATGACTGCCTGATCTGGCAGACACCCCAGCCATTGGCCATCTCCATCGACACCGCCGTCGAAGGCCGCCACTTTCCCGAATGGGCCAGTGGCGCTCAGGCAGCACAACGAGCCTTCCTGCCCGCGCTCAGTGATCTCGCGGCCATGGGTGCGACACCGGCTTTTTTTACCCTGGCTCTGACACTGCCCTCACCTTTAAATGAAACCTGGTTGATGGATTTCTCGGCACGCCTGCAGCAATTGGCGAGCGACCAACAGATGGTGCTCGCCGGTGGCGACACCACCTCCGGCCCGGTACCGGTGATCAGCATTCAGGTGCACGGCACTGTGCAGCAGCCATTGAAACGCAGTGCCGCCATAGCAGGGGACGATGTCTGGATTTCAGGCTACACAGGCCTTGCCGCTGCGGCCATTCAGGCTCTGTTGCAAGACAGGCATGCCGATATCCCCGACGCCTGGCAGCAAGCCTACTGGCAACCACAACCACGCATCGCACTCGGCCAGGTCCTGGTTGGCAAGGCGCATGCAGCCATTGATATCTCTGATGGTCTTTGGGCCGACCTGGCGCACATCGCTCGCGCCAGTCAGGTGCACATTGAACTGGAAGCGGAACGGCTGCCAATGCATGCCTCACTGGAAGGCTTGCCACAAAGTGAGGCTTTAAAGCTGATACTGACTGGCGGCGACGACTATGAACTGGCGTTCACTGCGGCGGAAGAACAGCGCGATGCCATAAGTCTGTTGTCACAGCAACTGGGGTTACCCTTGACCCGTATTGGTCAGGCCAGGGCAGGCGACGCCGAAGTGTCGGTCATGCATAATGGCAAGCCGATGACCCTCGATCATCAAGGGTTTGAACATTTTTAAGCAAGGATATTAACCACAGATGATTGCTCCACAAGACCGCCGCTGGCACAACCACTGGGCCCACTTCCTGGCTTTTGGCTTTGGCAGCGGTGCCAGCCCGAAAGCACCCGGTACCATGGGTACCCTGGCAGCCATCCCTGTATTTCTGCTGCTGGTTCAGTTGCCGGTCTGGGCCTATGCGCTGGTCGTTATTGCGGCTTTCTTCTTTGGCTGGTATCTGTGCGAACAGGTGTCAAAGGATCTGGGGGTGCACGACCATGGCGGCATCGTCTGGGATGAATTTGTCGGTTTCTGGATCACCATGCTGCTGGTGCCAGTCACCTGGTGGACGGTGTTGCTGGGCTTTGTTCTGTTCCGGTTTTTTGACGTGATCAAACCCTGGCCCATCAGCTGGCTGGACGCAAAGGTACACGGCGGTCTGGGCATCATGATTGATGATGTCATTGCCGGCGTGTTCGCCTGGATCGTGCTCCAGGCGCTGCTGTATTGGCTGTTCTGAGGCGGCCTGCGGTTACTGCACCAAAGCGCCCAGGTCCAGGCTACGAATGTGAGCGTTCAAAAGCTCGCGCATTTCGGCTTCTGTCGCACAAGACAGGGTCTTGTCGAGCAGCAACAAACAATCATCCATCGTCAAGCGACGAATTAACCACTTGATCCTGGGCAGTTGGAAAGCGGACATGCTCAAGGTCCGTACGCCCATGGCCAGCAGCAAAATCACCGCAGCCGGGTCGGCCGCCATCTCCCCGCAGACACTGACGGGCAGATTCAAGCGCCGGCATTCCCGTACCAGGCCTCGCATGGCCTCCAAAACGGCCGGATGCAAGTGGCTGTAGAGTTTGGCCACTCTGGGGTTGTTGCGATCCACCGCCAGCAGGTATTGAGTCAAATCGTTCGAACCAATGGAGACAAAATCGATGGTGTCGCTCAGCCGTGGTAGCAGCCACAGTACGGCAGGTACTTCGGCCATAATGCCAACAGCAGGCTTGCTGACCGGGTGACCTTCTTCCTTCAACTGTGCGACGGCTTCGTCGACCAGCCTGTGGAAGCTCTGCAGCTCGTCTTCACGGCTGAGCATGGGAATCATCAATTGCAGGTTGTTGCAACCAATGTTAGCGATCAGCATGGCCCGAATCTGGTCGAGAAGAATATTCCGGTAGTCGAGCGTAAAACGAATGCCGCGCCAGCCCAGAAAGGGGTTCTCCTCCTTGATCGGGAAGTAGGGCAGGGCCTTGTCGCCACCGATGTCCAGGGTACGCATGGTGACCGGTCGGGGTGCATAGGCGCTGAGTACGCCTCGGTAAATGCGTATCTGCTCCTCTTCGGTCGGGAAGTTGTTGTGCACCATAAAAGGGATTTCTGACCGATAAAGGCCAATGCCCTCGGCACCCCGCTCAAGGCCTGGCGTGATGTCCGCCAACAGGCCCGTATTGGTGTACATCTTGATTTGCATGCCGTCTTTGGTCTCGGCCGGCAACAGCTTCAGATGAGACAGATCGGCCTGGAGGGCTTTTTCCTGACGAGTTAGCCGTTCGTATTCTTCGCGTAGGCCCGTTGGTGCATGGGCTATAACCTGACCGCGATAGCCATCGACGATGAGCTCGGTTCCATCCAGCCGGGTCAGGTCCTCATCACCTATGCCGACCACGGCCGGTATGCCCAGGGCATTGGCCAGGACGGCGGTATGTGACAAGGCCGAGCCCTCCAGGCTGACAATACCGGCCAGCTTATCCCGATCGATCCGCGTAAAGTGCGACAGATTGATTTGCCGACCCACCAGAATGACCGGTTGGTCGGGCGAAATACGCTCTGCGGTGTCTTCGTGTATATGGCGGTAAACGCGCACGGCCAACACTCGCAGATCTTCTGCGCGCGCGCGCAGGTAAGGGTCTTCCATGCTCTCGAACACATCGATCTGACGCTGCATGGCGTGTTTGAGGGCCGTACTGGCACAATGCTGGTTATCCAATTCTTCATTGATGGCCGCCAGTAATTCCGGGCTAGCCAGCAACAGCTTGTAGACCTCCAGCAGGGAATTCAGTGTATCGCTGTCGCTGGTGCCAAGTTGGTCGAGGCCGGTATCGAGTTCGTCTCGAGTCTCTTCCAGTGCCTGGCGAATCAGTTCGCTCTCGTAAGCCAGGCCTTTGCCGGCGCGCTCGGGTATGTCTTCCAGGCGGATATCGTCTCGCACTACCCAGGCCGGGGCGATTTGAATACCCGGTGCACCCTTGATGCCCTGGTAGCGCAGAATCGGCATGGTGGTGCCGTTGATCGGTTTGGTTGCTTTTTTCAGATTGCCGGCCAGGCTGCCGGCCAGGTGAGCGGCCATGGTGACCAGAAAGGCTTCTTCTTCTTCAGAGAAGCGCCGGGTTTCCTTCACCTGTACTACCAATACGCCCAGTGTCTGGCCGAGGTGTATCATCGGCACACCCAGGAAGCCTTGATAATGCTCCTCGCCCAGGTCCTTGAAGTAACGGAACTTGGGGTGCTGGTCGGCGTGATCGAGGTTCAACGGGTGTTGGCGCTTGGCGATGGTGCCAACCAGGCCCTGGCCGATGGCCAGGCGAATTTGACCAATGGCCGACTCTTCCAGGCCCAATGTAGCGGTAAGCACCAGTTCTTCCTGGTCGTCCATCACATAGAGGCTGCAAACATCCACCCGCAAGGCGCTGCGAATCCGTTCTACAATCAAACGCACAAGGGCGGCGCTGTCGGAGACGTGGGCAGCTGCCTGAAGAATGCGTTTGGCAGTAATTAACGGGTTAAGCATGATGTCGGCGTCCTTGATTCAAGCCTGAAATGGAACCTGGATAGGCTTTCATTGTCTTAGGTTTTTTATCGGAAAACCAGCGACACCCTAACCTGATTGGAGAAGCCTCATGACAGACATAACCGTAAGCCTCATCCGCAGTGGCGCCAGTGCCAGCTCTGCCAGCGTACGAGATCACAACCTGACCATGGACAGGCCCACCGAGAAAGGTGGAGAAGACAAAGGCCCCATGGGCGGTGAAGTCCTGTTGGCTGCACTCGGTGGTTGTTTCATGTCCAACCTTGTGGCTGCTGCTGGTGCACGCAACCTGGAGCTCGGGGATGTGAAGGTGCACATTACAGGCACTTTGACCGGTACGCCGCCTGTTTACAGTCAGATTGTCATGATGGTCAGTGGTCAGGCCAGTGTCCCGGAACTGCCCAAATTGGTGACTCTGGCTGAACGTGGCTGTATCGTGGCCAATACTCTTAAACAGAGCGTCTCTCTGGAAGTGAAAGTCGAGCAAAGCTGAACGGGATTCTAACAGAAAATGTGATCCAGCTCCGGCTTCCGCATGACAATTCCTTTACACTGCGCGGCGGGTGACAAGGTATGAACCCGCCCGCCAGCACTTCCCTCAAAGGACACAAGGAATCGTTATATGAGCCCCACTGAACCCGGATGACAGCAGCACCTGGGAAGGCTATCTCTCCACCCACCCGGCACCGGCCGAACGTATTGAGAGATTTCGATAACCGAGCCAGGAAAACCCCAGAAGAATCAATAACCTGGGTAGACTTGGCCGTCATCAGCGGTATAATGCCGCTCTCACAGGCAAGTGTTCACTTGCCGGGGCCTGTCCGACAGGCTCCAGGGGGCCCATAGCTCAGTTGGTTAGAGCATCCGACTCATAATCGGCAGGTCGCAGGTTCAAGTCCTGCTGGGCCCACCATCCCGCCTACGGCGAAATGCTGAACCTCATTGGACTAATCCAGTCCAAAATCACAGATTTTGGCCGCTACGGCCTCGCAAAGCATTGCTTTGCGTGCTTCGCACCGGCCTTTGCCCTGCTGGGCCCACCATCCCTTATTTCCCCCCCTCTCCCTCGGGCGGTCCGACGGTTCGTGAGGCTGCGTCATAAACTTCTTGAGTTACAAAGAAACGGGGCTTGTACATTAGGCCACGTGGCTTAGAAACTCATCTGCCGAGTGAATACCTTCACGATCCTGACAGACTTTAAAGAGGCGAAACAAATTTTTAGCAGTGGCATTGCCATTTGGGCTGACCATACGGCGCAGGCCAGCTTCCTGCATTTGTAGATCTTTAGCCACTTCACCAAAAGCCTGAGTCCCATTGAGATAGTCTCGTAGTAGAGAATTGCCAACGACGATGTCGCCTTCAAGGTAAGACTCTAGCGCTTCCAGTAGCAATCCTTTGCGGTATTCTGGGTCTTTACATAGCTCCAAGACTGTATCTTTAAATTCACGAGTTAAAGCCATCGCCTGTTACCTCACTTTTTACCTTTTCGCTTTCGCCTTTTGGAAGGTGGATGTCCAGTTTTTGGTTTTTGGGGAACCACCTTCGGCTTTCTTGCTTTATAGTCAGCCAAATACTCCTTGGCCGCATCAATTGCTGCTTGCTGATCCGACTTGTCACTACCTGCGAACAAAATGATCAGTTCGTCACCTTCGGTAATGTAGTAAATACGATACCCTGGGCCATAATCAATTCGGCGCTCCTGTAAGCCATTACCATCAGTAATCGGCTTATGATCACCGAAGTTACCGGCCTCCATTTGGGTCACCGCCTTAGTGACTTTGGCCTTTGCCCTGGCATCCTTAAGGTCGACCAGCCAGTCCCGAAACGGGGCGCTGCCATCCTGGGTTTTGTATTCTTGAGCTTTCCGCTCTACTACAGGTATTGCCACCTAATCACACTCCTTTTTCGGCAATTATAATAACGTATATGTTATTATTCAAGTCTCATTTCTAGCTCAACCCATAGGCACATGGTCAGTTTTCACGACAGGCGGTCTGGGCATCCCCTGGGAGAAGTAGTTCTGGATCTTTTCAGCAAACTGCCGTAGGGTCTCCGCCGATAGGATGCTGTAGCACGGCATTCACTCGGCGCACCTTGCGGCCCGTTTGCTTGCTGTACTGCTCAGCGACGATGGGCTCCAGGATATGGTCCCAGTAGACCGGCGATGTCGGATCATCCGAATCAGGCTTGGGCAGAGACGCATCGCGACCCGTTTTCACCATCCATAGCTCCAGACGAGACTGGTAGGGGTTGAGCCCGACAGCCGCAGAGGCATCGCTGCTGCCAATGCCCTTTTTGCGAACATCCAGCCAGTCACTCCGGCTGAGGTCTTTGGTTGAGACGAGCCTCAGCGCGGTGGTACGCGGTTTTGGCTCGGTTTTGGTATGAACGGTCATGCGTTTTCCTCCAGGCATAAAAAAACCCACCCAGACGCAAGGCCTGAGTGGGCTTGGTGGCTTTGAGCAAGTGAGTGTCGTCAGGCAACCAGAGACATGGCCTGCTCCAGCGCTCGGTTCTTGATAGCTACACCGGTGCCAAACCAGGCGGAATCCAGCCGGTGATCCGGGGTTTTGGCTCGACGCTGATGATCGATAAACTCCGTGACCGAATTCAGCAAGCCATAGGCTGTGCCATCCGATGACGCTAGACTGGCTCCCATACCTTCACCTTGAAACAAGGCTTGAGCTTTTGCCATGGCTGTCTCATTGGTCTTGCCGATCGCATCACCACTGATGTCCGTGAACACCTTCCGGTAGTAGTCGCTGACGTCCTTCGTCTTGACCTTGCGTTCGCTCAAAGTTTTCAGCCGGTACATGAAGTCATCCCAGGCCGTAACCGAGATGCCCAGTTGCTGTTTGACGGAGGCAGCATCAAAGGTGGTGTTGTGCCGAACTTTCACAGCAGTGGCACCCGAGTGATTCAGGGCAACGGTCAGGGTGTTATTACAAACAACACGAATGCTGGTGAATTGCGCCGTTGTGGCCATGGTGCCGTCACAGGCGGTAGCCAACAGCACATAGGCGTTGGTTTGGTCATCGCCCTGCAAAACACCGCTTTGGCCTGTGCGAGCCAGCGCCCACATTTTACGACCCCCCTTCAGCACACCAGCGGTCTCCAGCTCAAAGCCCGACACCTCAGTAAGATCCCGATAGAACTCCAGGATCTCACCAAGTTGAACCACTTTGAAGCGACTCCCCACCACCGACAACGGCGCTTTGGTATCGGAGCGATACAGCAGCTTGCTATCCGGGTAGGACAAGATCTCACCCAGTGTGCCGCTTGAATGCGTTACAAAGCGGACCGGGCTTTCTTCAATGGACCAGTTCAAGCCTGCTTCCGAGGCCCAAACCTCCAGAGGCTGGTTGGTGGTCAACTGATTGCCCAGGCCATGCCAGGGGGTTTGGCCAATGTAGGCCATTTGTTCGACGAGATGCGCCATGGTCTGCTCCTTATGGCTGATGATCACGGATGATGGGGAGTTTGGGCTTGGTGGTCGGCTCACCGCTAAAGCAGTGGCCACAATCCAGGCAGCGGTGGTTGTCCAGGACATTCTCATCGAGGATGTCACCGAGAATGACACCAACTGAAGCGCCTGCAGCACCCCCAAACAGGGCGCCAATGATCAAACCTCCCAACCCACCAATGGCTATGCCAGGAGGCCCTGCAAAGGCGCCCGGGGCGGCACCAGCCTTGGCTGACGCAACGGTGGCGGCATAACCGCCAATGGTGCCGCCAGCGGCGCCTATGGAGCCAGCGGTCTTCTTTCCGTAGTTGTTTTTACCGATTCGGGTTGAATGGCATTTGGGGCATTGAATGGACATAAAGCTCTCCTCTATAAGTGACGTTGCTGGTTGGTTGAACCCGTGTGCTCATAGAGGTGATATAGGTTTGAGATTTGGGTGAATGCAGGTTGTGCTGATGAATGCTTGCTGAAGGCCACTCATCGCAGGCCTTTGCGTTAAAATGGAATTGGATGGCTATACAGCTTTCTACCTGTGGTCAAGTATCAAGCAAAAAGCCACTGAAGCTCTTATCTAGAAATCTTTCTGAAAATAAAAAATAACTCAATTATAACAATGAGTTACGGAAAGAAATAAAAATAAGATAGTAGTCTGGGTGATCACTTTGCTTGTTCCGGAACTGCGCAGGAACCACCACAACCGTTGACCGGGGCTAGGTTTCAGCTTATTTTGAAGTGACTTTACAAAATGAGATAGTAGCCTCTGTAAGAACGGTCTTGGAGGCTACGATATAGATGTTAACTGCCTATTGAAGTGGTCTAATGATCCCGGACACCATTTTAGGTGGTATTCTACCACCATAGAAGAGGTGCTCCATGGCAAGACAACGTCGTACATTTTCAACTGAATTCAAGCTTGATGCCGCTCGGCTGGTCA
>JAIUML010000022.1 GCA_022565595.1 Saccharospirillum sp.
CTACGCGCTTCTTTCAGGCTGGCCTCACGGCTTCCCCCTTGCGTTTCGCTACGGTTGTCGTCACTACTTCCGGTTACCTCCTTTCAGGTAACAAGTTCTGGCCCATGCCGGGCACACGAGCGTCGATGTCCCCATCGACGCAGGCCGGCAACGCCGGCCATATAGACCCAAAACGCCCCCTAGGCCCAAAAACCACCACTAGCCACCCACAACTACCTAAGTTAAACTAACCACACTCGTTCGTACTGGATCAACGGAATGTCCAATACACCTCCAAAGACAATTCTCCACTTAATCGACACAACCGGCCCCGGAGGTGCAGAAACCGTATTCCTCACCTTGGCCAAAGCGTGCACAGAGCAAGGCATGCGCAGCATCGCTGTTATCCGCGGGCCGGGCTGGGTAGAAAACCAGCTTAAAAAGCTGGGCATTGAATACCACATTATAAACAGCAAAGGCTCTTTCAACTGGCGCTATTTAAGAGCACTCCTTAACATCGCCAAAACAGAAAACGTAACGCTGATACAATCCCATCTGCTTGGCTCAAATGTTTACGGCGGCGTGCTGGGCTTGCTGCTCCGTATACCCGTAGTCGCGACCTTTCATGGCCACGTTGATATTTCCCCTAACGAGCGCCTTCGAACAGTAAAATTAGGCATCATCGCTCTTGCTGCAAGGCGTGTGGTAGCAGTAACCCGAGATTTGGCCGAAGAAATAAAAGCACTTGGCAACAAGCGGTTGGCCAGAAAAACGGTTGTGATACCGAATGGCATTAACACCGAGGCGCTTGAGCACCTTACCCCCAGGGCCCGGCGCTCAGAAGACCCCCTCGTCCTGGGGTGCCTCGGTAACGTAAGAACCGCCAAAAACTACAAACTGGCTGTTGATTTTACTCAGTATCTGCATGAACAGGGCATAAAGGTAGAGTTAAACATAGCCGGGGACAACACCAACCAGCTTGCCCAAGAGCTGATACAGTACGCTGAAACCCTCGACGTTGTGGAAAATATTCATTTTTTGGGTTTTATAGACAATATAGCCAGGTTTTTTGAACAAATTGACGTATTTTTGATGACATCCAGCAGCGAAGGCCACCCACTAGCCATAACTCAAGCCCTGGCCGCAGGAAAACCCATACTGACCACACCTAATGGTGTGGAAAAAGTGATATTACCCGAGTTACTGAATGTTTCAGAAGCACACAGTGCAGAAAGCCTCTACATCGCCATGCAAACCATGCTAGAGAGCGGCTTCGAGCAGGCCGCAGGTGAGAATGAGAAACAAAGTTACGTTCGCAAGCACTTCAGCCTTCAAGCTATGATTTCAGGCTATTTTTCATTTTACGACCTGAAGGCTGAACCAACATGATCATGCAGTACATTGCAGACACCTACGGCAGTAAGAAAGGCTTTTTGCGTCATATAGTAACGCAAACCCTTTACCGGCTCGGTTGTTACAGAAAATTCACTCACGTTCCCGAAAATATAGAAAGAATCGTGTTCGTATGCCAGGGCAACATTTGCCGCAGTGCACTTGCAGAATGGGCGTTTAAATTGGAGAGCAATTTCCCAGTTGCTTCCATTGGTTTGGAAACTCATACTGGCAAACCGGCATATAATAGGATGATAAAACTAGCCGATGAAAATGGAATAGATCTGAACCGGCACACAACTACATCAATAGAAAATTTTACAATAAAATCCTCGGACCTTCTGGTCTGTATGGAGCTGAGACAGGTTGAAATCTTAAAGGCGCTAAACTATGAGCAAGCCGCAAAACTGCTACTCGGTACGCTACTACGCCCCCCCAAGATCACAATAAATGACCCTTATCTAGCCAACGATACATACATGGCCCAGTGTTTGATTGACATTAAGACATCTGTTAAAGCCCTTGCCGAGATATACAAAGGTTAAATCATGTTCACAGTTATAAAGAAGGATATCGGCTCATTTATCAATGGCTTAAAGGGCCAAGACGTTCTTTTTTACCTTGGTTGCTTCTATATAATTTTAAACTACCTCCGCCCCCACTTAATATATCCACAATTGGATTTTCTGCCCTGGTTGCGTATAACTATTTTGCTAGGTTTAGTCATCATGACGATGACAAACCGACTTAAAATTACAGGCACGCACTTACTGGTATTTTTATTTGCATTTTTAGCTTTCATTTCAGCCAAGAATTCTCTCTACCCACATATTTCTGAATATAAGATTACAGTTCCAATTATTTTTGCCCTTGAAGTATTATTCTTATCCAACTGCGTAAAAAATACCAATCAGTTAAAGTTGCTATTAATAATTTACTTTCTATGCATCTTTAAAATGTCTTTTTTTGGTGCGCGCACATGGACAATGCGGGGATTTTCTTTTACTGAGTGGGGGATAGCAGGCCCGTCTGGTTTTTTCGAAAACAGCGGTGAATTTAGTTTACTGATGGCTATGTCGGCAGTAATGTCGATACCCTTCATCGCTGCATTAAAGCCCAAATCAAAAATCTACTGGCTCCTCCCCATAACAGCTGTAATGACCGTGATGGGGGCAAGCTCAAGAGGATCACAACTTGCACTAGCCGTAGGCCTTATTCTCTTAGCTTTGTACTACAAGAAACTCACTCCTAAATATCTGATAATTTTCTCGCTGATAGCCAGCATTGCATGGCACATATTCCCAGAACAGCAAAAGGAGCGATTTCAAAGCTCTGGTACTGACGATACCTCTACAGCGAGAATTGACTATTGGGTCGCAGGTATTGATATGACGAAACAATATCCTATGTTTGGTGTAGGCTACAGAGCCTTTCCTGAGCATTACCATAATTTTTATAAGGTAGACGATGGTACGTTTATCATGCGTCGTAGAGAGGTAGCTCATAATTCATTAGTAGAGGTCGCATCATCTCTGGGTGTGTTTGCTCTAGCCGTATACCTACTATTACATATCGCTATTCTGAAAAAAACAAGACAAAGAGATGAAGAGGTGCAGCCACTTCTAAAAGGCATGCGAATTGCTCTAAATGTAGGGGTAATTGTTTACTTTATCGGGGCTTTTTTTATGTCTGTGGAATTCTACCCTTACATTTACTTTCTACTTTCTTTAAGCATTATTGTGAGCTCTTTAAAGCCGCTGAAGGAAACACCAGATACCGTTAAAGAGAAGATAAACTCTTATCGAAAATCTAAAATCCTATCGTCGAATAAAACTATTCATAGGTTGAACTAAAATGTGCGGTATAGCAGGATTGGTCTCTAATAGACTAAACGAGCAAGAATCGAATAAAATAGCAACAAAAATGAGCCGTGCTTTGAACTCCAGAGGACCAGACGACAACGGATATATTTTTGAACAAAGCAACAAGCTTCTATTGGTTCACACAAGACTTGCCATTCATGACCTAAGCTCCAGCGGGCATCAGCCTATGAAGTCGAAATCAGATCGATACATATTGGTGTATAATGGTGAGATATATAATTTCCAGGAACTAAGGAAAACACTTATAGAACTGGGTACTGTATTTAGTGGTACTAGCGATACTGAAGTGCTGCTTGAATACATAGAACAATTTGGAATCAAGGATACTTTAATCAAGTGTAGTGGCATGTTTTCATTTTGTTTATTGGACAGGATCGAATGCAAACTGTATCTATGCAGAGACCGATTAGGGGAGAAACCACTATACTATGGGTGGATTGAAAATGACTTCTTTTTTTGCTCACAATTAAGTGCTATTGAATCAATCTACGATAAGAGCACATTTGAAATATGCGATAATTCATTAAATATTTATCTTAAGTATGGGTATATACCAGCACCATACTCTATATATAAGGGCAGCTTTAAGCTTAGACCAGGAACTTTTGCTACAATTGATTTAAATAATCATGGAATTGAAAAAGAAAATATTAACCTAAATACTTATTGGACTCTAGAAAAAGCTTTTCAAGAGGGCCGAACTAATCAATTAGAAAATACTGAAGAGTTAGTTAGTTTGTTGGATAAAAAATTAAGAGAGTCGATTGCACAACAACTTCAGGCAGATGTAAATGTAGGAGTATTTCTCTCTGGCGGTATCGACTCTTCTATTGTAGCTGCAATAGCTCAAAAAATTTCAAAAAATAAAATAAAAACCTTTACAGTAGGCTTCGAGACCGATGACTACGATGAGTCCAAAGATGCTGAAAGAATAGCAAACTATTTAAACACTGACCATACAACCTTACTACTTAATAATTCAGAATTACTAGATATTGTCCCTAAATTAGGTAGCATCTATGACGAACCATTTGCAGACTCCTCTCAAATACCCTCATTTATGATCTCTAAAAAAGCGAGAGAGCATGTTACTGTTTGTTTGTCTGGTGATGGAGGAGATGAACTATTCGGAGGATACAATAGATATACTGCAACAATTCGACTATGGAACGTCTTAAAATACATTCCGTATTCGATAAGATATGCTATTGCTAAAGTCCTGGATTCGATTCCCAGCACGTTAAGAGATAAAGTTATTTCTGTTTTTTATAAAAATAAACAGGGAAGCCTCACAAGCAAGATAGATAAAATTTCATTGATTTTAAAATCCAAAGATTTGAACGTCGCTTATGATAAGCTTTTATCTTACTGGCACGAGCCAAATAATATTCTGAAACATTCAACAACTGAATACTCATTTAATCTATCAGAATTTGCATGTAACACTTCGGAGTTTTTTGACTATGCAATGTTATTAGATCAAAGATACTACCTTGAAGGTGATAATTTGGTTAAAACAGATAGAGCAAGCATGGCAAATAGTCTTGAAACCAGGCTGCCTCTACTTAGTAAAGATATTGTGCAATTAGCATGGAGAATACCAAACACGTTAAAAATTAAAGACCAAGAATCCAAATGGATACTCAAAAAAACTCTTTACAACTATGTACCAATGCAGCTCATGGACAGGCCAAAAATGGGCTTTTCAGTTCCAGTAGCAGACTGGCTTAGAAACGATTTAAAAACTTGGGCAGAAGATTTACTGGAAAATGTATTCAACGAAAATGATAGCCACCTAAAAAATGAACCAATACGACAAGTATGGAAAGAACATCAAAGCCAAAAAGCAGACCACTCGAATAAACTTTGGACTATATTAATGTTTTTAGTATGGAAGCAACAAAGGAACTTAAAATAGCATACCAGGTCTTTGCCTTTAAATCCCTGACTTCAAACCTGGTATGTCTTTGTGATACTGAAAGCTGGAAAGGGACAAGGCACGCTTGGAGATTACATGCAATGTGTTTCCATCTAGCCACTAACGCTGTCTTTTTTTATGTTGCGGTGCATACAGCCGGCTCAGTATCGAGGCGCTCCTCGAAACATAATAAATGTAAAAAATAATTGAGTTTACCAGGATAATTACTGCTGATTCTGCTCGAAATTTATACACTGAGGATGCAAAGCACAACAAGTAAATGGTAAGGAATGTCACTACAGGCGCATACAACCCAAGCATCCCCGTAGTAGAGAATATAAAAACAATAGTTAATGCAAGAATAATAACCGACGTAATAGCAACCTTAGAGGCAAGAATAGAAGTTAAACTCACCGCATCACCTTTTCCATGCCAATATTCCCTTTCTGCAAACTTTTTCAAACCTTTAGGGTATCCTTCGTGGATTACTTTTAACTTGGCATTATCTTCTATTTTTATCCCCTTCGCTTGTGCTCGGATGGAGATGTCATAGTCCTCCCCTGTTTCGAGGGCTTCGTCAAAGCCACCAATTGCTTCAAAATCCTTTCGACTTATTATCATATGTCCGCTATTAATATGAGAGTGAGGAGACCTTTCTAGTGGCTTAAACCAGAAACTTTCAATCCAGGTACTTTCCTCCGGAACACAGTACCAGGAACCTGTCAAAATTCTTTCACCTGCGCGAATACGATCTAAAATAGCTTTAATATTTTGTTCCCACATAGCCGTTAATGATATATCTGCATCGATAAATATTAAAATATCACCATGAGTTTTTCTAACACCTAAATTCCTAAGAGCCGCAATGGTACCTGAGCTAAGTACACTACAGGTAGCTCCAGAACTTCTAGCGATAGCCACTGTGTTATCATCTGAACCATTATCAACTACATGAACCTCAAAATCTTCATTTGAGTTATACTCATAAATCTTTTTAATTGTTTTTCCTATATTACTTTCTTCATTGTAAGTAGGAATGATAAATGACAACATAGACATCCTTATAAATTTCTAGTGTGCAATTATTATACAAGACTCATATGTTATATTACATAAAAATCATTATTCCAAACAAATAAGAATCTCTTCAGGTCCGACACTAAATAATTCTATCCTTCGCGTGACCTGAAGAAATACTGAATACCTTATCTAACAACAGGGTTTATGGGAGGCAATGGCCTAGAATCAAATAAAGACTCTGTTGAGACTACGAAATCATCTAATAGCCATTCAGTATTTTGTTGATAGCCACCATTATGCCAACCCATTAGGTAACCTTCCCTGAAACCTTCTTCGCCTTCAATAGTTGAAATTCGTACACTAACATTTTCTCGGTCCCGAATCACATCGTAGGTCGACTCATCTTCCCATTTTCTCCACATCTTAATATGGCCGTCATTTACTCCATTTTCAGAGTTCTGTTTGACATTCACTACAAAATGCATCCAACGCCCTCGATCCGTTGATACATCTATAAAAGGAACACTGTCGGAGCCTTGTGTAACAGAGCCGCCATTTCCATCCCCCCTAAACTCGAGTCCAATAGTCGCGCCGTGTGTCTCGACATTAGCCGTATATCCAGACTGCCAAATATAAAATAATTTATGGTTTCGCTCCATATAGCCACCCTGGTGGTAAAAGTTAGTCGGTACTCTTATCCACCAGCTCAACCAAATCTCGGGATAAGCTCCACCTAAAAAGAATCTTTGCTCAGCCAACTCACCATTAGGCATTGCAGGATACCTGAATCGCAGGCTGTGATCTCCAGTGTATGCACTCCAATCCCTACCGTCTGTAACTACATTGCGGATCGCTCGATTATTCCATACTACAGTTGCTTCTGGATCCATTGTTACGATCGATGTACGGTTATTCCTATCCCAAGAAAACTTGTCATATCCGGGTGCACTCATATCGGCACTTTCAAATGAGTCATGTACAATAATTTCGCCACTAGCGACAGCGACTAGAGCACAGCCCATTGCTAACAACATCCGTTTCATCAATATCATCTTCATTTCGCGAACCTCATTTGTATAAATATATCCTGCCAAATTATCCCATGTATCCTAGTAAAATCTGTGACGCTGAGCAATTCTTACCATAAATAACAATATACTGCGTTTATAGCACGACCTTGGTGTTTTCGTGACATTATATTGACATATAAGCAGAATCATCATCCAGTAGTAGGTTTTACTAATCACCTAACCCAGATATGCTGTTTCAGCTACTTACTTTTGAAAAATCTCCTAGCATGAATCTTCCTACTGTTAATCTATTTAAGACTTTCGACACCGCAATACTACAGAAAAATGTTATAAAAACCCCCGCCGTTATGCTATTGAAAGCACCGAGTGGCAACTTGCTAACTATAAGAGTAGCAGAGGTCACTATTAACGGTGCGTGAACTAAATAAATTGACATGGTATGCTTTCCCACGCTTTTAAAGTACAAGAGGTATTTCTCAAATAAACAGCATGCACTCATAAACCAGAATAGATACGAGTACTGTAGAGCCACACTGGTATTAATATCTTTATACATACCCAGTAGAATCACAGTAATGAATATAGAGCTAAGTACATAAAACGCAGCCAATTTTTTTACTCTACCTTGGTATATATATATTAAGTAACCGGCAATCGTAAACTGCATTCCCCAAATTGCGTGTAGAACCGGGTCTTGGCCACCTTGAATATAAAAGAATGACTGAAGACTGTCTTTAACAAGCGTATAGAATAGTAGGTATATAAAAAACAATAATAGCAAAACGTTCACGTCTACTGAACGAATTATTCTCAAAACAATTGGGGTGATCAGTCTTATGATAAAAAGAGAAAGTAGGAAATAGAGCTGAACTGCATGTACAGAAGCGTATGTATGTAGAATAAAGTCTTTGATAGATTGGCCGTGGAAATACGCACCCGATGTGAGGCCTGAAACTTCAAGTATATAACGTATGGAAATATAAATGATCGAAAATATAAACCACGGTACTACCAGTCTAAGGAAGCTTTTTTTTATGTAATTATAGTAGGATTCAGTCAGTATTTTTTCGCGAGCTCGAAAAACTAAATAGCCATCTACTATAAAGAAGACTGGTACCGCTATTCCTCCAAATAAATAGTTTAACCATAAAAGTTCTTCAGTTACGCCATTAGAGTATGCCATGACGTGAACACCAATAACCATAATAATTGCAATCCCTCGTGCAATATCCAAAAATTCTATTCTGGAGCTAACTTCCGTATTCTGAGTCATATTTAACTTCCTTGGCCATAGTTTGACATTTTAGGTATTACTCTTAACCATCGTTAAAAAATTAAATGCTAATTAACTACTATATATAACTTACAATAACTGACAAACCAGATATATTTGTGAAGATGCCAGCCTCACTATAAACTCCCATTAAAACTGAAAATATATAAAAACCTGTGGTGACACTGGTGGAAAAACAACCAACATCAACGCGAAATAGGCATAAATAAGTGTTCTTTCTGGTACAGAGGCACTTAGAAGATAAAGAAGGTCTTTTTTCCTTTCTACACGAAACTCATACAACATCATGGGGGTAACGAAAAATAGCACCATAGAGAATGAGTAAGCAGATAATGCGGTAAATGAATAATCCAAACTAAACAGCAGGCCCAACATGTCTATTGCTTGACTGAGGCTTTCTGCACGGAAAAACAGCCAACCAATACAAATCAGATTAAACATTAATATAACTTTAAACAGAGTAACAAACCTATTACTTGATCTGTTGGAATTATCTTCCCCTTCAAAAATTCGATAAACAATCAATAATAGCCCGTGCCAAAAGCCCCACAATAGAAACAGCCAACCTGCACCATGCCATAAACCACCCAGCAGCATAGTCAGCATAAGGTTACGCAAGGTAAACAAGCGCCCTTTCTTATTCCCACCCAAACTGATGTATAAATAGTCCCTTAACCAGGAAGACAGGGAAATATGCCATCGGCGCCAAAAATCACTTGGGTTCCTGGCAAAGTAAGGCATTTTAAAGTTCCAGGAGAGGTCTATACCCATCCACTTTGCTACGCCTTGGGCGATGGATGAATACCCTGAGAAATCACCATAAATCTGAAACGCAAAAGCATACACACCAATCAATACTTCAGTGCCGGTTAGTTCACTGGTCGGTGTCGAGAAAATTGTATTGACTATAGGTGCCATATTATCTGCAATGACAACCTTCTTAAACAGTCCAAACAACACATGGTAAAGCCCTTCACTAAAATCACCAGGCCGATAGTAGCGAGGTTTTAGGATCTGGGGCATTAAATCGTGAGATCGTTCGATAGGGCCAGCAACCAATTGCGGGAAAAAGGATACGTAAAGAGCTAAATCCAGAAAATTTCGGGTTGGTTTTGTATGCCCTCTGTATACATCAATGGTGTAACTCATTGTTTGAAAGGTATAAAACGATATACCAACTGGCAACACAACATACAAAGTGGGCATATTCGCTTGAATACCGATTGCCGTCAGGAGTTCCGCCATCTCATGTACGAAAAAGTTGTAGTACTTAAAGAAGCCTAACATTCCTAAATTGCTGGCAACCGAGATACCTAGTAACAACTGTTTTCTTCGCTTAACACTGGTTTTTTCTAGATGAATCGCAATAAAGTAGTCGACTACAGTAGACAAGAAAATTAGCCCCAGAAACCTCCAATCCCAGTAGCCATAAAAGACATAGCTGGCAACCAGTAGCATTCTGTTCTGTAGTCTATGGCCAAGCCTCCAGTAGAGGACAATGACTACAGCAAAAAAAGCCCAGAAAACAAAACTATTGAATAGCATTAGTCACCTATATTAAGCCTTTGCAAATCATGACTTAGTTCCCTGGTAAAAATAGACATACCATTCTTTCCTAAATGCATGTTGTCTACGAACATACTTGAATCAAGCTCGGGCATATTTCGGTAGTCCAGGAAGACAGCACCTGCCACGCGAACAATGCTACCCAAATTTTCATCAATTTGATACGCATCCCGAACAGGCATAGCCATGACTATGACTTTTGTGCCTTCTCCTTTTAAGTCTTCTATCAACTTAGAAAGAACATTGAAACTGCTACCATTTGAAACCCCATTTCTTACAACTTCGTGTGGCGCTACTAGTCGGTTAGAACGTTGAGTTTGACTCTCATACTCAGGAATGAGGATTGATAAAACCCTGTTTCTTAGAACTTCTCGACTGGCATATATGTGCGAAACTTTAGCGGCTACAAACTCGCCAGCTAAATCGAAGGAGTTCAGACCGTTACCTGCTCTGTTACCCCAAAGATCATTCCACGAGCAGAAATATGCGCCGATTCGAGAGGCATTTACTGGATAATCGTCAGCTAGCTGATTCCAGGCAAACCCAATCACTATTACGTCGATACTATTTTTATTAAGAATTTGATTTCGTATTATACACTGCCAATCCCATAACGAAGTTCCATCTGGTACAACTTTAACCGATTGTAGCTTAGACACGTCATTTATGATGTCTGCATCGATAGCTCTATTAGAAAGAGAGTTACCCATAAATATAGTTTTAAGACTATCTGAACTATCTATAGTAGATATTAATGTTGGTATTTCCTGAATATGTTTAACATTGCCAGAAACTCTTGACTCTATCGACCTAAAAGCAATATCGATCGAAATAATGAGAAGCAGCAAGATAACCAAAAAATAGATTTCTTTGGTTGTCGTTTTTCTTGTATATTTTGTCATAGCTATTCCCTGAAACCTTTTCTAGTCGTCTATACGAAGAAAATTCCCTTCAGTTTACTTTAAAGTTAAATTCATGCCAATTAGAAAATCAATGTTATACCGATAGTCTTCAACCCCTAAATAAACGCCTCAATGGAGCCTTAAGTTTAGCGGTAAACAATCGTCTTTCCGCATTGCTTACGCTGGTAATAATAGCTCGCCCCCAAGGGGTATTGTCCATATTTTTCTCCACAGCTACCCTTTTTATCGATCTCCATATTCTAAGCCTTAGATCATCCAGGTCACCTATCGAACTTATCTCGTCTTCAAGATTGTAAGTTGGTAGACTCTCCGGGATGTCCTGTCCAAGTAGTTTAAAGTACAGCTTGGTTCTAACACACTTCTCACACTTCCCGCAATTCCCAAACCCTTTTCTGTTTGCCCAACACACATTCAGATTTAGCAATACTTCTTGCCAACCACTGATCAAGCCAACCTTTTCGATTCTAGAGAAGTGCCCGCCATGACTCACGATTTCAAAAACGTCGCCCGAAATTAAACGATCAGAAAAAGGATTAGATCCATGTATTAGGTTATTGTATGATTCATCACCACTTGCAATAACGCCACAGTCATATTTTTTTGAAAATAGCCATAAACAGCTTGCCAGCGCTAGCCCATGCGTGTAACGCCAGTTCAAAATCAAATCCCGCCAGTTTGTTTGAACCGTATACAGCGGAAGTCTGACACTTGCAAGCATATTGGTACAGGATTCTGTTAACCAATCAAATCTATCTGTAGAACTTAAGGGAATATCGAACCCGTGAATTAGCAGTCCAGCCTGAATTGGGTACTGAGCTCGAAAAAAGCCATTGTCTAGGTTTTCACGGAGTGTTGCACAGCCGTCGACTCCACCAGAAAAACACATTAAGCCAGCATTCCGTCGCGGCCTGGACTCAGCATGGTTAAGCGTTTCTGCTGTTACCTTAATATTTGAGAAATCTTTTGGCCTCCAAGCGGCCCATATGTTTATGTACTCACGCAAATTTTGTATAAACGTGAAATCCATTTCATAGCCAATGTAGACATCTGCATTTACTTGCATACCATATGCTACAGCCGCTAAGGTAAAGGCATATGAAGCAATTGTTTCATCTACATCCAGTTCAGAAGGCACTTCGAACCAGAGAAGTGAATCCACACCTGATCCAATATTACACTGCAACATCATTTTATTTTTAGTTCTGGTTACAGCAATCTCTTCCACTCGTAATTCTGACTGCTTTTCGTTTGTTGTTACCGAAGCCATCAATGCAAACTCCCTAAGCGCCGACTTCTATTGTGATATACCAATTTACCTGCAAGAATCAGACCCACATTAGCCAGCAATGCATGCCAAACTGATTGACTAATGATCGCCATTTGGATGATAATATATTGATAACTTACATCTGTCATTAGCTTTAGTGCGTCAACATGTTAAGGGATTATTAATGAACTCTATGGCGCTGCGTTCGTCTCTTAATGGCATTTTGCCAATTAACCCAAAAGCCCCTAGTGTTATCATCGGTGGTATGCCCAAGTCTGGCACTACGGCTATTGCCAAGCTACTTGCCTCCTTGGCTGGGCTTAGCGCCTCAAGCGACCCAATGTATCAGATCGATGTTGGTGTCGGGAAAGGCCCACGAAATGCCCTGTATCGTGGCGATATTACACTGGCCGAGGTATGGAAAAGGTACAGACAGTGCTTCAACGGTGAACTGGTTAAGGACCCCAACTTCCCATTTTTCATAGATGAATTGTTTGCTCTGTTTCCAACCACAAAGCAAGTCTTTATAGTGCGTGACCCAAGGGACAACATCCGAAGCATTCTGGATCGCCTGAGCCTCAATGGTCAAACACAGGAAATAGACCATGCGTATCAATCTGTTACCGGTACTTGGCGGAATGTTCTGGAGGGCTATAAACCCACCTTGCCGGGTACAGGCCACCTTGAGAAAATGGCGTGGCGTTGGCGAGTATGCACCGAGAACTACCTGGCCCAAAAGAACAACATGACACTCATACAATACGAAGCCTTTCGGCAAAACAAAAAGTCTGAAATCGAAAGTCTAGCTCACCAGCTCGGCTTAGAGTGCAAACATGATATATCGGGCTTAATTGATGTTCAGTACCAACCAAAAGGAAAGCACATAAGTGACTGGGAAAGCTACTTTGGTCCAGATTCACTCAATAGTATCAACGAAATTGTCGGTCCATACCTTGGAGTTTTTGGCTATGAACATTGACTCATTTACTGTGCTTTGCTCTAGTAGAGTAGAATTCGCTGAATGCTCTTCCCAGCTGAACACTATGCCATGAAAGATTTCAAACACTCGGTTATCAACGCTTTGGCAGTGTCTGGTGGAGCCAAGATTGTATCTCAATTGCTCACCGTTGTTTTTACTATCTGGCTGGCAAGACTTCTTACACCCACCGATTTTGGCATCATTGCGATGATCGCAGTCTTTACTGGGATGGCCCACTTGATGGCGGATGTCGGATTAGGGTCCGCATTGATTCAAAACCGCAATACGACTGAAGCCCATTTCTCCACGGTATTTTGGTTTAATAGTTTCTTGGGCGCTATTATGACAGTCACTTTTATAGCTCTTGCTCCATATATAGCTACTTTCTATAATACACCTATTATTGAGCCCATCCTTGGCCTGTTGGCGTTTCAGTTTCTAATTAACGCGTTCGCCCTCGTTCCACAGCAGCGCCTGATTAAGAATCTTCACTTCGGTAAAATTGCTATTGCCAATATCACGGCAATGGTGATTTCGAATTCGCTCGGGGTGTATATGGCATTGCAAGGTTACGGCGTATGGGCTTTGGTATGGAAGGCTCTCGCTCATGCTTCATTAATTACTCTGGTTATATACACCCTAGCTGGCTGGTGGCCTAAGCTAATTTTTAGCATAAGAGCACTCACGGAACTTTTTATGTTCAGTATTTATGTGTTAGGTACCGAGTTGCTGCAATACTTAACTAAAAACCTAGATGGCTTAATCGTAGGTCGCATACTCGGCCCTGAGCCAGCAGGATTGCTGGATCGAGCTAAATCTCTGAAGACTTTACCCCTCGCCAACATCTCACATGTACTGGGAAGTGTAATGTTTCCCGCTTTAAGCTTACTTAAGGATGATATACCCCGCGTAAAGGCGGTTTATTTAAGAAGCACTGGTGCCATTGCATTTATCACCTTCCCGATGATGTTAGGCCTTCTGGCCGTTGCCGATAACTTTGTCATTGGTTTGCTAGGGGTGCAATGGTCTAAAATGATAACGCCCTTTCAAATACTATGTTTGGCCGGCATAGCCTCTACCATTGTTACTGTAACCGGTTCTGTCTATAAATCGCAGGGCGCTTCTAAGCTCCAGTTCCATACCAGCCTGATCACTAAACCGATCACGATTATACTGGTTGTTATTGGAGTAAATTGGGGTTTACACGGCGTTGTAGTTGCTTTAACGACAGCAACCTGGATCAATTCATTTATTCAAATTAAAAGAGCAGGCTCATTAATCAACCTCACTGTTTATCAGTTGGTTCAACCTCTAGTTCCTACTCTAATTATCTCCATTACCATGGGTATCGCTGTTTATTTAATTGGTATATCTATAACTAATTATAGCGAAGTAACGACCTTGCTGATTCAGGTTTCCGCTGGAGCCGTACTATATGCCTTGCTTGCCTGTATTGTTAAACCCAGTGCAAGCTTGGACATTATTCATTTGATCAAAGAGCGATTTATGAGTACGAGTTCTAGTAATCATTGAATTGGCAATAGAATTGTAGAGGATCGCTAATGGCTTCGAAGCGGAAAAACATTGTAATATCAAATATCGTTACTCTGAACCCAGGTGATGGTGCCATCCTGGAAGGAATGGTGCTTTTACTGAAGAAGAAATATGGTGATAATGCCAATATCACTGTATTCGATAACAAAGCCAAATCAGCGAAAAAATACTTTCCACAATATCACTTCCGCCAGTCCATGTTTTATGGCATTAGCGATAAAACCTTTCCTGGAAATTGGCTAAAACGATATGGCTATGGCCATTGGAGTATTCGGCTACGCTATGTAGCCACAAGAACTGTCCTGTTACTTCTTAGCCTTAGACTTGCGGCAATAGCCAAGCTCTTCTTTGGCAAAGAGCTGGTAGAGTCCGTCACGGTCTACTCCGCAGCAGACATCATTCTCAGTACCGGGGGTACTTACCTCATTGAAAATTACGACCTAACGCCTGCCATAAATGATTACCGTTTCTCCATGGCGTGTAAAAAACCTCTGGTATTTTTTACTCAGACACTAGGCCCCTTTACCAAACCGAGAATCGTTAAAGCCTTTCAGTCGATTTTTGCCTATGCTACTAAGATTCTGGTTAGAGACGATAAGTCAGTCCAGCATTTAACAGACATTGGCACCGACAGAGGCAAAATTACCATTGTTAAGGATGCCGCTTTCGTTTTACCTGCCTCAGGTGAGCGTTATAACGGGAATACTCTATGGAATGTTGCCATATCGGTTCGAGAACTGAAGTTTTTCAATGACTCCGGGAGCACAAGAGCAAGCGCCTACAAAGACTCCATTCAAGAAGCTGTATGCTTCCTGGTTAGGGAGCAAAAAGCAAAAGTAACCTTCCTGTCTACGTGCCAGGGTATTGGAGAATACTGGACAGACGACGCTCGGTTCGCACAGAGCCTGGTAAACGAGCTCCCTGAGGAAGTGCGTGAATCCGTTACAGTCGATACCCAATTTAGACAGCCAAGAGCAGTAATCGAGGCCTACGGTCAATTCGATTTACTGATCGCAACGCGTATGCATGCAGCCATTTTAGCCATCAATGGTGCCGTGCCGACCATAGGTGTTGCATACGAGTTCAAGATTGAAGAACTCTATAAGCAGCTTAAGTTGGAACCTTTGCTGGTCTCTATAACTAACATTAACCCGGAGAAGCTCATCGGCGCCATTGCTGAGTACAAAAAAGACCCTCAAAAATGGCAAGCGCATTTTCGCCAGTTGGCCACAAATACCAAGAATGGTGCAGAAAAAGCCCTGGATGCGCTACCCCCACTCTAAAGCACTGAATCCATAATGGAAATACGGCTTAGCCTTCGTCTCGAGGTTAAGCCACCATTCAAGCAGACCCTTTGCTGAGCTTCCAAAGTAGTAGCCGTACACGGCGAAAAGGAAATCTTGCAATAAAGTACTTTACGCGGCTTTTTAGCGACCAGGAACCGGGGCCTTTTGACTTATACAGCAGTACAATATCTTCAAAGCGCTGACGATCGTAAAGCCCTACCACCAAACTCTCTCTGCGCTTGGCGATGCTTTGTTCAATAACAAGGCGCTTCGAATACCCAAAATATGTGGTGTCAACAAACTTCTGGAGAATAGTGATCTCACCCATCAGCTGATTTATAGAATCTGCAGATTGATTAGCTCCATGCTTCCTAATTTTTACCAAGGGTTCTCGGCTTATTGCGATATTTAATCTGGAAATGGCTCGTAAAGTAAACTCCAAATCCTCCGAGCGAACATGCCTTAAGCTCGTATCGAAAAACCCAAGAAGTTCCAATGCACTGTACCGAATGGTCATCCCGGATGGCCATAAAAATTGATTGACCATTACCTTTTCCAGCAGGTTCGGAACTTTCACATAGTATTCAGGTTTCGTCTGGGCATCTGCAAAAAAATAATTAGGCAGCTTTGACATTACATCCTTTTGTTCACTCTCGTCGTTAAAGAAACGAAAGTTGGAGTAAATTTGGTCAAGAGATGAATCCTCAGCAATAATACTTAGCATCCTTTCATTGTATGTTGGGTCGAGTACATCGTCGGAATCACATAATGTTACCCATTCAGTTTGTGCGGCCTGAATGCCAACATTGCGCGCATGCTGAGTCCCTCTATTGGGTGTTCGTATACAAGTTACTCCACTAAAGTTCTCGGCGATAAACGCTGTTGTATCTTCCGACGAGCCATCATCCACTACTATGATGGCATCATAGGGAACAGTCTGTGCGGTCGCAGCGCTGAGCAAATCACCCAAAAGGTCATTCCGGTTATATGCAGGTATGACCAAGCTAATTTTTATAGTTTCCATCATCGTTTGTCCTTAGTCAGCTTATTGAACCAGGCTGCCCTGCAATTGCAGATCTAATCGTATCGTTAATAACGGCTGTTTTTTTGGCTTCATCGAGATGCTCCAAGGCAAACCGCTGGGCATTAGCTTCAATCTTAGAGCGATCTTTTTGGCGAGCGACCTTTACCATTAGCTGGGTTAAAGCCTCGTAGTCGTGCTCGTCATATAGATAGCCTGAAACTCCATCCTCAATGATGTCCATTATACCGCCATGCCTAGTGCCAAGTGGAGTAAGGCCTGCCGCCATTGCTTCCATTAGTGAAACTGGTGTGCCTTCCTTGTCGCCAGACTCTGCAGTCACCGAGTTCATTACAAACAGTGAGGACTCCGCCACTATACCCAATGCGGCTTCGTGCTCTAAAGTCCCATAGAACGTTACCCGATCACTCAGTCCGGCATTATGAACTTTTTGTTCGCACTGTACTCGAAGCTCACCATCACCAATTATGGCTAGCCTATAGCCCGACAACTGTTCTGCCGCTCGCGAAAAACACTCGATAACCCCTAGTGGGTCTTTCTTCGGTGTCAATCGCCCCAAATAGACGAATTGAGCTTTTCTCTGTGTACTTTTTGTTCTATCAACAATATCACGAGGGTTCGCCCCGCAACTGCTGTGTAAAATCTTGTGGATATTGCCGTATCGATCAGCCAGGGCTTTTTGCATATCTTTGGATACTGCAATAATGGTACTAGCGTAGTCAAACATCTCGGCATAGCGTGACTGATAGGTTTCTATTATGTCGTAGCGGTACGCATCGTAACCATGAAAATGCACAATGAGTGGTAAATCCAGCACCTTGCAGCAGGCAAGTACACCTACACCGCTCATGCCATACTCACAAAAAACAGCACCAACTTTATGCTGTCGGAACAGGCGAGCTAAAAGCGCATTATCTTGCTCAACGACGCTTTTCCCGGTCAACAGCCTGGCTGCTTTTCTAAAACCTCGATGAAACACACTTTGACCTTGCAGGTCTCTACCGCTCTCGTATATTCGTCGTGAGCCTGGGTTGCCCACCAGGGTGATCACGTTGAATCGAGCACTGATGGCCTCAATATGTGAACGAATAAAGGTCGCTGAATTCGCGATCGTCCGTCCGTCAGAATTGACGACAATGGCTACAGTGGTATTTTGCGAGTCACGCATCAATGGCATCCAGAAGTTCATTGCACATCGTTTGGTAGCTGTACTTTGATGCTACCAAGGAATAAGCCGCCTCTGTCATGTCTGAGATTTTCGGGGCTTGTTCCAATCGGTTGAGCGCATCTTTCAATGCCTCTGAATCACCGGCCGAAAAGTAGATTACATGGTCTTCTCCGGTAAAATACTCAGCCAGGCTTTCGTTGTGAGTGATGACTACCGGCACAAACTTCGCCATAGCCTCCATCGCTGCCCTTATACCACTGAGATGCGAAGTTCCACCTAATATCGGTATAACTGAAGCCTTGGCTTGGTCATAGAGTTCGCTAAGTTCGGTATAGCTTAATCCAGATCGTATCGTGATATTCTTACTTTTTTTTAGCTTTTCGTTCAGCATGTAATCTTGAGTTACTAGTACCAGAGATCTTTCGCTTCCATTGAAAGTATTCGCCAATACAAAAAAATCTCGACTTGGGTCACGGCCTATAGAAACATAAGTTCTGCGCTCTGCAACCGGCTTACTCTGTACCTCTGGCGATGTGCTAAAAAAGGTACTGTCGATACCGTAAGTAATAGCTCTGCCTTTCTGGGCTAATACGGGGTACTGAACTTTCCATATCTTAAGTTGATTTTTGGAATAAAATATACAGCGATCAGCAATAGAGATACATAAGCGAAAATAGAGCTTCTTTAATGGATGATTAGGCAAGCGTTGAAAAGCATCATAGAAAACGACACGTTTGCCCATTAGGCGGCAAATAAATGGAACAATAAACCGGACATTTGTTGCGAAAAGAATTATGTGGGCCCATAGAAGATGTTTGACGTTTTCATTCATCTTGTCTATTTGCCTACGCTGGTCTGTACTCCGAAAGTGATTCAAGTACCGGACATTGGCTCCCTCAGAGCGCAGATGGTGATAACCAAGCAAGGACTCTTTTGGGGCCAAACCATTGTCGACATCCTTTAGCCTTGCCTCAGGGCACCTGACAAAAGAAAACAGTATGTTTTTCATATTATATCCCTACTTTCTGCAATGCATTACTGAACTCGCTATCCGTTGTTTTCATAGTGTAGTATTCAAGAACCGTTTTCTTTGCTGTTTCGCCCATACACTCTCGCATTTCCCGGTCTTCCAGTATTAGGTTGAGCTTGTCTGTCGCATCCTCCAGATCATTATTCCGGTATATCAACCCATTCGAACCGCTAATAATTGCCTGGCAGACTGAGGGTACATCTGGAACGAGTACGGGCAGACCAGACCACATAAACTCGATTATTGAAAGCGAAAAACCTTCACCCCTTGAGCAATGAAAAGCGAGGTCACACTGTTGCAGTATATCTTTTACATCCGACCTGAATCCAAGAAAATGAATCCTGTCTTTACAGGCTTGCTTACTAGTCAGCGTTTTTAACTCGGCCTCATAAGGCCCATCACCAATAATTAACATGTGGGTGTCACTTTGCTTATCTGCCTGATTGGTTGCAAAAACGTTGATAGCAAATTGTACATTTTTGTATTCATGCAATCGGCTAGAACAGACCACCAAGGCAGCTGAACTGTCTATGTTGAGCGACTGCCTTATATTCTCTCCCTGCTTTCGGCCGGTTGCATATTGCTCAACAGGCAAGCCATTTTGTACACTAACACACTTCTCTGACGGTATTCTTCCATTGCGAATTGATCGCTCTCTCATCAAGGGTGATACATTAATGAATAGATCTACGGTAAAGAAAGGTAATCGATTCCTCAGGCTTTTAATAACTCCTTTTAATCCGACTATAGGTGGCCGATCACCCGGAGTGTGGTCGTGAACAATGATCGTTTTTACTCCGTAGAATCGAAGTAAAAGGTAAAAAGCACTAAAGTATGATCTATCGGAAAAATACACAGTCTGAATTTTATGCTTCTTTATAAAATTCAACACTGCTTTCATATCCGCATTATTCCAGGTAGCAAAGTTTAACTCTATAACATTAATACCTGCATCGAGCAGTGATTGACTCACGGCCGTAACTTTTGGATAAGCAAGGTAAGCTTGGCTTGATTCAGGTAATCGTTCAGATAGAGTTCGCCAAAAATGCTCCATAAGCCACCAGGCGTAACCAGTATCAGAAGAATAATTGGATACCATAACAATATTGGCCATTACCGCCTCACAACATCTTTGAATATAGAC
Organism: Saccharospirillum sp.; assembly: GCA_022565595.1. Classification (GTDB taxonomy): domain Bacteria; phylum Pseudomonadota; class Gammaproteobacteria; order Pseudomonadales; family Natronospirillaceae; genus Saccharospirillum. The sequence goes on from JAIUML010000022.1 coordinate 20,477, forward strand.
AATGTCTTTTTGACATTACTAGACCAATTCATTTCTTCCTTCACAACTCGATAGGCGTTCTCTTCCAGTCGATGTTGCAGCATCGGGTCATTCTTTATAGCGAGGATATTGGTCAGAATAGCTCTGGGGTCATTATTGCTAAGTAAGGTAATTTCTTTTCCTGTGAACAGTTCTCTCATCTGGCCCAGGTTTGAGGTTAGGGTTGCTTTACCTAGAGAGAAGTATTCATAAAGTTTCATGGGTGAATTGTGCAAGCCCCAAGGTGACCAAAAGAACTCCGGGTACAGCGCCACACAAAGGTCGGCTTGCCGTATGTTTGCTAGAAGTTCGTTATAGGGTTTGCCGACCTCTACAGAAACGTTGCTTCTGTCTGCAATGCTTTCTGGGTGATTCGGGACAAAAAACTGAAAAGCGATGTCGCAACCCTCCGCTTCTGCCATGCGGGTGACTTCGTTCAAATACTGAATGCCCTGCCAGGGGTACAGTGAAGATCCGGAATACAGCACAGTGAACTGCTTATTGGGTGTCTTTTCAGGCAGGCTCTCTGGTGGTATCACCTTGCCACCATTGGGTATGGTTACTGCTTTCCTGGCGGCCAGTTGCTGCGTGACGTATTGTTTCAGCGCATCTGTGACGCAAATATGGGCCGCAACCTTTTTAGACAGTGCCTTGCGACACTTTTCCTCCCTGTATATGCCCGGCAACTTACGAGTAGCATGTATTCGCCGCTTTATACGTTTTAATAATGACTCAGGCGTTAAATCGACCTGCCCCCCCAGCCAGGAGTAAGCAAGGGTTTCATTAAAGGGCGCGTTAACTTCCCATACGACGGGAGCATCACTGCTGAGTGTGGCATGTTCGAAAATTGAGCCACGTACGGGTCTGGCATCTATTCGTATGTAGAGCACATCGATGCCGCTCATGAATTGCGTTAACTCATGCTCTCGATAGTTCTCAACGCCTTCCATGCTGGGGTCATTCAGCACTCGAACGGTGTGTCCTGCATGCAAAAAACCACTAACAAGCTCAAATGCGTGCCGCTGGTTACCACCCTTGGGTGGGTTGATGTTTAAGTCGTATATGTAGGCGATGATCATAGTACGTTATTCGTCCATGTAGAACTTGAGTGTTTTGGAAGCACATCGCTCTATAGTGTAGACATCATGCAACAGTGCTGGTGATTGAGCACTCCAAATAGCATTTGCCAATACCTCGGGGGTGTTTGGGCTGTAGGGTGTTATTCCGTGTAACCTGGCAACAGAGGTTAACCCACCTGTATCGTGCAGCACCAGCTTTCGGTTCATGGAAATCGCTTCCAGCACTGTCATGGGCGTGCCTTCATGCTCTGAGCACAGTATCACGACGTCTACACTAGCCATGAATGCCGGTATGTCCGACCGGTGACCATGAAAAGTAACCCGATCTTCAATAGACAATTCTGCTGCCAGTTGCTGGAGATTACTCAGCAAGGGCCCGTCTCCAACGATATGAAAATGGTAAGGCTCGTCGGAACCCTCGATAACACTGGGTATGGCTCGTAAAAATATATCGACCCGTTTGACTGGCACAAGTCGCCCAATAAAGCCGACATGAATGCCTGGAGGGTGAGGGTGTGTCGTCGAACCGATGGCGGCTTGATGCACTATGGATTGCTGGTCGACGCCGTTTTCGATGACAGACACCCGATTTCCCGGGTTTTGAGCGGCAATGGTTGGCTGTAGTTCACTGGAAACGGATATGATTTTGGTGTTATTCAGCTTGGTGAGCAGCCTTTCCAGGCCTTGTAGTAGGCGGCTCTTTAAGCTTTCGGCGTGCTCTCGGGCACCGTGTACAGTTTTAATGTACCTGGGGGCGGACCTTAGTCTGGCCAACCTTCCGGCCAGGCTTCCGAGAATGTTCTCTTTTATTCTATGGGTGTGAATGACATTTGGCTGAGTTTGGCGAAACACTGCAATCAACTGACGCAGCAACATAGGTGCACCCAGTTGGGTTTCGTCCAGTACTCTTGTTTCTATGCCGGCTTCGGTTAGCTTATCCGCTAATGCCCCGTGGTTCAGCACGACTGCATAGACTTGGCATTGTGTCGCGAGTTGCCTGAGAAGGTTGTAGGTTTGCACTTCAGCACCCGCCCACAGGTCGCCAGAAACAACATGTACCACTTTAAGCTGAGTGCTTGCTTCATCCATTGAACCTGATTCCATTAAACGCTTTTAATAACAGGGAGACTGGGGCTAGTGAACGAAATTGCTTACCTTCTTTTCGCGGTGATGTTATTTGCTCTTGGGTTCGATGTAAATAGAAGTACCGACTGGAATGAGTCAGCGATATTGATTAAAACTATTAAAGGAGCAAACTCGATACTATTTTAAAATGACAGATCACTATAAACACTCAGCCAAAAAGCTTTTTACCTGCAGGTGCTGTGCTTTTCATCTTAAATGGAGCTACGTGCCAACAATGCAATACAGCGTTGATCCGTGTACACTTTTTTACCTTGCTTGCTGGCCATATTTATTGCATTTTGTACCTTTAGAAGGAGCTTCAAGAGTCTATGCTTTTACTTTTCTGGTGCCTGTTAATCGCTTCATTTTATAGCTATTTTTTCTATCCCGCCGTCCTGGTGCTGCTTAATCGTGGAAAAGTGCCAGCTAAATCGCTTAGTGATGAAAAACAGCTTCACTACTCGTTGATCGTCACAGCCTACAATGAAAAAGACAGAATCAGAGATAAAATAGATAACTTACTCGCCCTGGACTTCGACCCCCAACGGCTTGAACTCATTGTGGCTTCTGATAGCAGTGACGATGGTACCGATGACATTGTGCGTGAGTACGAGCAAAAAGGTGTACGTCTGGTCAGGGCGAAAGACAGACTTGGTAAAGAGAATGCTCAACTAACGGCCATTCAGGAAGCAACTGGTGATATTTTGGTCTTTTCAGATGTCGCTACCATCATGGAATCGGAAGCAATAACCTTGTTGGACACCTATTTTCAAGATGCCACAGTGGGTGCCGTCTCCAGTGAAGATCGATTCATCGGTAAAGATGGCACCGTCGCCGGCGAAGGCGCTTACGTCAAATACGAGATGTGGCTTCGCAAGCAGGAAAGCCAGCTTGCGGGCCTGGTGGGGCTCAGCGGCTCCTTTTTTGCGGCTCGCAAGGAGGTGTGTGAGGATTGGGATATTCACTCCCCGTCGGATTTTAATACGGCCCTTAATTGTGCGCGGCTCGGTTTACGCTCTGTTTCCGCGCCGGATGTGCTGGGCTTCTATCCGGATTTGAAAGACCCTTCCAAGGAGTATGCGCGTAAGGTGCGTACTGTATTGCGCGGTATGACTGGCCTGTCTCGTCATCTCGATGTACTTAACCCGCGTCGTTTTGGTTTTTTTGCCGTTCAGGTGTTTAGCCATAAGTTGATGCGCTGGGGGGTGCCCTGGTTCCTGCTGGCATTGCTGGTGGTTTCTGTTTTGGTCGCGCATAAGGGCTGGTTTTATCAGTTGGCTTTGCTTGGGCAAATTGTCTTTTATTTATTGGCGTTGTTAGCGCACATCAATGCCAGAATCAGGGCTTTTGGGCCGGTACGGCTGATCTACTTTTTTGTTCAGGTAAATATTGCCCTGATGGATTCGGCCATGAAGTTCTTCTCCGGCCAGCGGATGACGACCTGGAAGCCCTCTGCCCGATGACGTTCCGTGCTCTGCCACCGGCTGGTCAGCCTATCGATGTTTGGCAGCGCCAGCCGCCCGCTTTGGATTTACCTGGGTACCGTCTTGTTTGGGTGAGTTCCGGTACCGCTGCCCTGGCATACAGCCTGTTGCATCGGCGGCTACTTTACCCTGAAATCACGTCGCCCCAGGTTATTGTGCCGGCCTATTGCTGCCCGGATTTGTTGGCGGCGGCTCAATATGCTGGCTATGAGACGGTGGTCGTGGATATTCAGGCTGATGACACGGGCTTTAACCTGGCTGACTTACACACTGCCTTGAACGACCGCACTCTGGCGGTGATTGCCATTAACTTTATGGGCATTGCTGAACGGCTGGCGGAAATCCGGTCTCTGATTTCTGGGTATGAGCGGGTTGCTCTGGTGGAGGATAATGCCCAATGGTTCCCGATGGAGCCCAGGGAGCACGGCCTTGAGGGGGACTACGTTACCTTCTCCTTTGGCCGGGGTAAGGCGATTGGTTTGTTGGGGGGTGGTTTGGTGGCTTTGCGTGATGGCCTGCCGGAGGTCGCGGGTTTCGCTATAGAAGCGGCCAGCGCTGCCCGGGCTTGGCCCGTTAAGGCCTGGCTTGTGAATCAGCTATCTCGGCCACGGTTATTTTATGCGCTGACCCGGTTGCCTATGCTGAAGCTGGGTGAGACCCGGTATCACGCGCTGGAGGCTATTGGTGCCATGCCTGAGCGTATACTTGAGGCTTTTGAAGCCAATTACGCTCTTTACCGCGCTCGGCCCGCTGTTGTTGAGGGTTTTTTTGATGCGTTGTTCGAAGGCTCTGCCTCCAATGCGCTTGCGCCGCTGAAGAGCAAGCGGCGGCGGAATTTGTTGCGTTACCCTGTCCTTTGCCGAACATCAGAGCAGCGGGATGCGCTGTTGGGGATCTTGACCCAAGCCGGCATGGGTGCCACTGGGCTTTACCAGAAGCCGCTGGCTCGTGTTGATGGGGTAGCTGGGTTAACGAAGGTGGTTGTGCCGGAAGAGACGCCTGGTGCCGATGCCTTTGCGAGCCGCTTGCTTACTTTGCCTGTGCACAGTGGCGTTAGCCAGAGCGACATGGATGTCATCGCTGGCATTCTGTCAGATAAAGGTTAAACACTTTGGCCATCCTTGAAACTGAAGTAGCGCTTTCAGCTCGAACCCTCAGCTAATAACTGCTCGATCTGCTGGCTCTCCCGCTCACAATCCGCTTGCTGGCAGCGGCTTTGCCAGATCGTGAGCGTGAAGACTTGAGCGCCTCTGAAGGCGGCGGGTATCTGGTATAACTTGGCCTTGGCGTAGCTGTCTGTTTGGGTGGTGCCTACCTGAAACTGGTGGTACGAAACAAAGTTATGAGGGCTGAACTTCCGTCGTAACTGGGTGCGAACATAGGGCTGGCCCGCTATGGTCCGGGTTTCCTGGCGGGTTTGGGTATAGTTGTCCAGGTCAAAGAGTCTGGGGATGTAGGGCACCAGGCCTTCGTTGCTCTCCGCCAGAGTGTTGATGTAGCGGCTCTGGTACAGGCCCTGCGGTAGGGCCTGGTGGTAAACCTGCATGGCGGTGCGGTTCAGCCGCATTGGCAACATCTGGGGGAGGGCTATTTGTTCTTCCGCCTGGCCAGGCGTGTAAGCCAACGCCATGGTTGCTGGTGGGCTAATGGCATTGAGGATCTGATTCATTAATAGCGGGGTCAGTAGCACCAGTAGCGCTATGGGCATCCAGAGTTTTTGGTGGAATTTTGCCTGCTTCATGATGCTGCCTGCTTTTTGCCGTGGGGCGCAAAGAACATGGCCGGCAGCATAATCGCGCCGAACAGTACCCAACCAAACAGTTCGTGCTCATGAACCAGTGAGCTCTGCATCTCTGAATAGTAGCCTACCAAGATGAGTATAAAGATACGGATCCAGTTCATGATCAACGCCAATGCAACGGCAACGGTTAGCGTAAGCAGCATGGCAGGTAATTTGTAGTTCAGGTTCATGCTTAGCATCCAGCCCAGCGCAATGGCGACCACGAAATACCTTAACCCGGAACAGCCATCGGCAATCAACATGATGCCGAAGGGGAGTGTGATGCTGTTGCCATCAATAAGGGCTGGTATGGAGAGCTGGCTGACCGCAGAACCGACGATCTCACTGGCCAACCACAAGAGAATGCCATTAAGTGAACCCCAGGCCTGGAGTGCGAACACCAGCAAGCCGCTGGTTTGCAGTAACTTCAGCCAGGAAGCCTCGGGGAAGAACACCATTAACAAACCCAGCAATAGGCCCACCAAAGCCAATTGAGTAATGGCGTCCATGGCGACGCGCTGACTTAACGCTGCCAATACGGCAAATGCCAGCACCAGAGTAATACCAGAGTAGATTTTAGCCAGGCTGGGTTGGTTACGATTGTTGGTGAGTGCAAGCGCAAAAATGGCATATAGAGTCGCGGCTGCGATCAACAGGCCATGGCCCAGAGCCTGATCCCACCTGGTCCATTCCTGCAGAAGGTTGGCCCAGGTTGGCCAGAATGGCAGTACCATCGCCAGCACCAACACCAGTGCTTTCAGCAGCGACTGCGGTGCTACCTTGTGGTTCATGCCTGTAAGGGCTCCCTGTCCGGGCTGAAGGATCGACATGCTTAACGCTCCATATCCCTATGTGGGCTGACTGCCACCTTAACCAACATTGCTCACGTACCAGGGCATGGCCTTGTTGATGCCTAGCTGCACGCTGTATTGAGGGTGATACCCCAGCAAGGTGTGGGCCTTGTTGATGGCCGCCTGTGAGTGGCGAACATCGCCTGCCCGAAAATCCCGGTAGTTGGGTGCCTGGGAGTAGCTCACGCCTTCTGTTGCCAGGGCGTTGCGTATCAACTCGAACAGTTGATTCAGGCTGGTTCTGTCGCCCACGGCAACGTTATAGACCTGGTTTTTGGCTTCATCCTTGGCGGTTGCCGCCAGCAGGTTGGCCTGAACGGCGTTTTCTATGAAGCAGAAATCCCGACTGGTTTCGCCATCGCCATTGATGTACACCGTCTCGCCCTGGATCATGGCGGCGGCCCATTTGGGAATCACCGCGGCGTAGGCGCCGTTTGGGTCTTGCCGTTGGCCGAATACGTTGAAATAGCGCAGGCCAATGGTGTTGAAGCCATAACTGCGCGCAAACACCTGGGCGTAGAGTTCGTTGACGTATTTGGTGACGGCATAGGGTGAGAGCGGGTTGCCTATGGTGTCTTCCTGTTTTGGCAAGTCCGGGTGGTCGCCATAGGTTGAGCTGCTGGCGGCGTAGGTGAAGCTGCGGACCTTGGCGTCTCGCGCGGCGACCAGCATGTTCAAAAAACCGGTAATGTTGCTCTCGTTGGTGGCGATGGGGTTTTCCAGCGAGCGGGGCACAGAGCCCAGGGCCGCCTGGTGCAATACGTAATCGACGCCCTCGCAAGCCGTTTTGCAGGCGGCAAGGTCGCGAATATCGGCTTCCATAAAGCGGAAGCGTTGCCATTGCTCTTCGCTGACGAGGGTATGTACTTCATCCAGGTTGTGCTGGTGACCGGTGGCAAAGTTATCGAGCCCGACCACTTGTTGGTTGAGCTTGAGCAGGGTTTCCAGCAAATTGGAGCCGATAAAGCCCGCAACACCGGTGATCAGCCAGGTTTTGGGGCTGTTTTGTAGCTCGTCGGTTAGGGCGAGGTAAGGCTGGCTCATGCCATCATTCCTTCGATTATCTAGCTGTTTAAGCCCATATTAACGGGCTGACCTCAAATTGCACCGTAACTGACGTACTTTTACAGACGCATGTCGGTTTCGCTGGCAGCAAATAGATACTTCAGGTCGTACAGCACATGTGGGTTTTTGCCGTATTGGCGTATTTCTGCCGGGCCGGCTGTTTTGAATTGATGGTGTGAGACGGCGAGCACAATGCCATCGTATTCACCCGCAGCCGGTTCTGCTATTGGCCGGATGCCGTATTCGGCTTCGGCTTCGTCTGCATTGACCCAGGGGTCGTGAACATCGACCTTCACGCCATAGTCACCCAGCTCTGCGACTATGTCGACCACTCGCGTGTTGCGTAAATCCGGGCAGTTTTCTTTAAAGGTGAGCCCCATGATCAGCACGCGGGAGCCATCGACCGTGATTTGCCGTTTGATCATGGCTTTCACCAACTGGCTGGAGACATAGTGCCCCATATTATCGTTGATGCGCCGGCCGGCGAGGATGATTTCCGGGTGGTAGCCTATCTGCTGGGCTTTGTGGGTCAGGTAGTAGGGGTCTACCCCAATGCAATGGCCACCGACGAGGCCGGGGCGGAAAGGTAAAAAGTTCCACTTGGTGCCGGCGGCTTCAAGCACGGCCTGGGTGTCGATGTTCATGCGGTTGAAGATCAACGCCAGCTCGTTGATCAAAGCGATGTTGACATCCCGCTGGGTGTTTTCGATGACCTTGGCGGCTTCGGCGACCTTGATGCTGGGCGCCTTGTGAGTGCCGGCGGTGATGATGGACGCGTAGATGGCGTCCACCTTGTCGGCGACTTCGGGCGTTGAACCCGAGGTGACTTTTTTAATGGTGGTGACGCGATGCTCTTTATCGCCCGGGTTAATGCGCTCCGGGCTGTAACCGGCAAAAAAGTCGACATTGAACACCAGGCCGGATACCTGCTCCAGAATCGGCACGCAGACTTCTTCGGTTGCGCCTGGGTAGACGGTGGATTCGTAAACGACGATGTCGCCTTGTTTGAGTACCTTGCCAATGGTTTCAGAGGCTTTACGCAAAGGCGTTAGGTCCGGCTGGCGGTGTTCGTCTATGGGGGTGGGAACCGTTACTATATAGAGGTTGCAGGTAGCCAGGTCTGCCGCGGTATCGGTAAAGCTGAGGTGTGTTGCTTCGCTCAGTTCAGCCGACTCGACTTCCAGAGTGGCGTCGACGCCTGTGTTGAGCTCCTGAATGCGGCCGCTGTTGATGTCGAAACCGACCGTCGGGTAATGCTTGCCGAACTCTACAGCCAAAGGTAAACCGACATAGCCCAGGCCCAGTATGCCGATGCATAACGAGTCCTTGTTAAAACCTTCCATGATGCCCTCATGATGAACTTTGTATAGCTGTTTATAGTAAGGGAAGCTTTGAGGAAATGCTATCGGGTGAGGGGGGTGACGGGCTGGTCCAGAAACAAAAAAGCCAGCGCACTGCGCTGGCTTTGTTAAATGCAAGCTTAGGAGATTAAGCTTTTTGCTTGCGGCGTGCTGCAGCCAAGCCGGCGATGCCGAGGCCGAGCAGTGCAAGTGTGCCTGGCTCTGGAACGCGGCCGACGGTTACTCTATCAATACCAAATCCATCATTGTTGCCCACACCATTGTCAAATACCAAACTCGCGCTGGTGATCATGAAATCTGATGTGATGGAGACATAAGCGAGATTGGCGTTAGCCAAATTATAGAGCACTTGATACTCTTCTTCCTCGCCATCGGCAGCAAAGGTCAACATCAACTTTGCGCCCTGATCATTGGCGTCAGACAGGTAAAAACCAAGAGCGTTGAAGCTAGACCCTGTCGAAATATCCCATCTAATTTCGTCAGCATCATTGCTATCTAGCCAGTTACCACCATCCCAGTTCAAGAAACGACCATACTCACCGGTCAGCGCACCATCAGAAGCCATACCCTCGATCATCAACAAATCTTCATTGATATTATTGTTGCTACCGGGGTTTGGGGCTGGCGTGACCATAGAGAACGTACCGACCCGGGTATCAAACGAGCTAGCGGCCATGAGCCAGCGCGTCTTATCTGTGCTGACTCCGCCAACCTCAAGAGACTCGCCTATATAGTCACCGGAAGCGCCGGCTGTCAAAGCAGGCAGATCATTGAAGTCTTCGGTTACGTATGAGTAGAGTGAGCCAAGAAATGCTGCTTCGGCATCCTGCGCAACATTGTCGGTATGGCTACCATAAGCAACGCTGATATTGATCGGACCAGCTTGTGCCATACCTGCAGCGATTGCGAACGCTGAGCCCGCAACCAAAGCCTTTAAAACATTGTTTGTTCGCATTATGTATTCTCCATGAGCTAAGTTAGCTTTCCGTGCAACCCGGCTGCCTCCTGGAGGTCCGTGGCTTTCCGTCCCACCCTCGCGAGTGGTTTGGCAACAATGACTACGAAGGTGTAACCGTAATCCTGCATGATTTTATGCCATTTTCATGCCAATTATAAAAACCATATAAATCAATAACTTATAGAGATCACTTTGATAACCCGTAAAAAAACCCGACGCCTGGAGCAGGAATAATCGAGAACCAGTTCACACTGTTCAAATACCCTTCAAACGGCTCTGACATGGGTTGCTCCAGACTAAAAATCCTTCGATTTGTTGTCATTCAAAGCTGTATTTACTGGTTATTGTTGAGTCCGGTCCGGTATCTGAGTTTTTGTCGGGATTTTTAACAGTTTTGGAAGGGGTGGGGATTTTGAAATGCACGGCCTGTTTGTAGAGGCCAGTATACCGAGGCAGAGAAGGCATTGGTATAACCCTTGCATTAGCTAAGTAGCAAACGCAATTTGCCGACCACCATGGACGGCGACAAATGTAAAAGGCGGGGAAGAACCTATGAATAAACAGCTGTTAGGATTGTTAGGATCCGGGATGATCGCTCTGGCGGCCAATGCTAGCCCGGTTGTGATCTATGATGAGTATGTTGGCGGAACGGGGGCTTGGGGTAGCACTAACGGTGGGTCGGATCCAAATCATCCAGAATTATCTGAGGATGCGATCGGGGTAGACGCTGTCTTCGACACTCATAGCATGACCATTACCCAATCGGGATCCATGTTTAATTTCGACATTCATACCAATTTTGTCGGCAAGCAAGGCACCAGTTCTACTGTGAACGGCCAAACCGTAAATTATGGCAAGTACATTGGCTACGGTGATCTTTTCCTCGGCAGTGTTTGGGAACCGGACGGTGATGCCTCTGACGGCTATGCCAGCGACGAAGCCTTTTCTACTCTTTGGACCTACGCACTGGTTCTAGATAACAGAGAAGGTACTGGCGGTGATTTATTGCTTTACAAGATGCTGGAAAGCAGTGACTCAACGGTTTTACTGAGTAACGATTATATGGAGCCTACATCCAATGGGTATCGCCAAAATCAGGAAGTTGCTCTGGACTTAAGTGCTGAGGATACCGGCAAGATCTTTAACACTCAGAGGGTGGGCAGTTGGACCGAAGATTTGACCAGTAGTCTGTTGAAGATGGATATCGACCTTTACGGTACGGGCCTTCTCGACAGTAACACCCTGGCATTTCATTGGACCATGTATTGCGCTAACGACGTGATTCAGGGGCAGGCAGATATTACTCCCTATAGAGTACCCGAGCCTGGTGTTTTCTCGCTGCTGTCTTTGGGTCTGGTTGGGTTGTGGTTTGCCCGTCGGCGTCAGCAGAAGTTGGTTGCCTGATATCGGTTGTTTGTTTGATTAGACCCGTGGTTTAGCGGGTTGAGCCATGAAGAAAGCCAGCTTTGCTGGCTTTTTTTGTGGGTGGGCGGTAGAGAATGTGTGATTTGATTCACGGTTTTGGGTTTTTGGGGTGGGTGGTGTAAAAAAATTCGACAGTGGGTTGGGGGCTTTTAGCGAGCCTTTGGCTCGCTTCGTCGATGGGGACATCGACGCTCCATTGAAAAATCGATAGGGGTATCGACGTTCCATTGAAATTCGACGGGGATATCGACGCTCCAAAGAGGGGGGTGAGGCGTCGATGGGCATCGACGCCTTGGGCTTGGGTTAGCGGGCGGCCTGGGCTTCTGTCAGGTGTTGCTGGATGTCTGGGTTGTTGGGGTCTAGCGCCAGGGCTTGTTCCAGGATTTCTATTGCTTCCTGGTGGTAGCCGGCTTTGTGCAGCACCCAGCCGTAGGTATCGAGTACGTTGGGGTTTTCCGGGGCGAGGTTGGCGGCGCGATTGGCGAGGGCGACGGCTTCTTCGTTGGGGGCGTCGCGCAATACCCAGGCAAGGTTGTTCAGGGCCGCTACGTTGTTGGGCTGAAAGCGCAATACTTCGCGGTAGGCTTGTTCTGCTGAGGCTTCATTGGCCTGGCCCAGGTACAGGTCCCCGAGCATTTGCCAGGCCTGGGGGCTGTCTGGCTGTACTTCTGTCCATTGGCGGGCGTGGGTGATGATGTCGTCGGGGGCTACCTGGCGTGCCAGGCGAATCAACTCTGATGCCAGGCCGGGTTGAGGCTGGTCGGCCCACTCGGCTCTGAGAAAGTTGTACGCATTGCTGGCACCTTCTTCCTGCTCAATGAGTTGTGAGCGGGTGACGACGACCGGTGCTACTGCGCCAAAATCCGTACTCACCTGTTCGAGCAGGTTCTTCGCTTCGGGCAGGTTGCCCGCGGCGGCTGTCGTTCTTACCAACATCAGATGATAGGCAACGTTCTCGGGCTGCAAACTGATGGCCTCGGCCAGTTTGCTTCGTGCCAGGCTGGTATTGTCTTGCTGCATGGCCTGTTGCGCTTCGGCGACCAGCACCTGGGCATTCACGGCTCGGATGTAGTCGTTTGAGTCGAGTGTATGGCGGTTCAGGGTGGCTCTGGCGTCATCCAGGTTGCCGCGCTGCAGCTGCAGGCTGGCCAGGAGTGCGTGGGCATTTATGGCAATTTGGGGGTAGTTGTCGCCCATGTTCTCCAGCCAGTTGAACAGCTCTTCTGTGCTGTTGTTGGCCGCATAAAGCCTCGCCGCCTGCTGTAACGGCGTTAACACCGTTGGTTCCTGCTCGGCGGCTTGCAGGTATTGCTGGATGGCATCGTTACTGCGGCCAGCGGTCTGGTATAGGCTGGCCAGGGCCAGGCGAGGTGCATTCCAGTTGGCATTGCTGTTTTGCACCAGACGTTCAAGGCGGCTAATGGCCCGGTCGGTCTCCCCAAACTGATGATCAGCCATGGCGACCAGTAAATTGGCGAAGGGCTCATCGGCGTGATTGGCCAACAAGCCATCACGCAGTTCTCTGGCTTCGGTGTTCAAGCTGTTGTTCAGCAGAACAGACAAGTAAAAGTCGGTAACGGGCCAGTCGGTTGGGTTCTGATTGTAGGCAGAGCGCAGTTGCGCCAGCGCCTGTTCGGTTTCGTTGTTCCGCAAATGGTGTTGCGCCAGGGCGAGCCGTAATCTGGAACGGCTATTGTCGATCTCCAGAGCTTTGGCGAGGCTGGCCAGGCCAGCGGAGGCTGTGGCCGGTTCGGCTATCGCCAGAACGCCGTGCATGGCCAGCAGGTCGACGTCTGTCGGCCGCGCCAGCAGGGCGCGCTCCAGGGTGGTCATGGCCTGTTCTCGCTGGCCTCGGTCCACCTGGGCCATGGCCGAGAGCTGAATGAAGGGCGTAGGGCTGGTTTCTGCATCGAGGCTGCTCGACAGCATTTCATCACCCTGCTCGATATCGCCCATCTGCAAGGATACGGCGCCAAGCAGCATGCCCACCAGGTTGTTATCCGGGTTTTGCCGCATCAGGGTTTCGAGAGTGCTGCGCGCGGTGGCGAGGTCACCCTCGGCAATGGCTGCCAGCGCTGTCTGGGTGCCCTGTTGTAAATCCTGATTGGTGTTTTCTGCCAGGATCTGGTTGTAAATTTGTGCCTGAGTAATCTGGCCCAGTTCGGTGGAGGTGCGCGACAGCAATGTCAGCACCTGTCGGCGAATCGGCAGAAACGTATCGGAGGTGGGTATCTGTTCCAGCGCGCCGGTCAGCGTCTCTGCTGCGGTATCGAGTTCATTGAACTGGTATTGCACGAGGCCTTTTAAGTAGAGCAATTCGGCATCTGGCTGATGTTCTGCCATCCAGGTGTTGATGAATTGCTCGGCATCGGTGGCCTGTTCGCTGCGAATCAGTGCATTGGCCAGGCCTCTGGCGGCCTCTTTGTTGGCCGGGTCTGTATCGAGCACGTTTCGATAGCGGTCTATCGCCAGGCTGTAGTTGCCGGCAAGCCGAGTGCTGTCTGCTGCTATGCGGTCGCGGCGCACTCTGTCGGCTGTGTCCGTTGAGTTGAAGGCTTGCAAGGCTTCCTGGGCAGACACAAACTTGCCCTGGAGGTTGTAGGCTTCCGCTAATGGCAAGGCGATGGCTTCAGGGGCTTCTTCTTCCCAGGGCATCAGTGTTTCAACGGCAAAGCTGCTTGCGCCAACCATCAAATAGACTTCCGCCAGTACGATGGCGTGATTGATATTACCTGGATCTTTCTGTGTTGCGTTGCGAATTTCGATCAGGGCCGATCGGTATTGACCCTGGTCTGTGTAGACTTGCGCACGCTGTAAATGTTCGGCAGCCTCTGATTCAGCGTTACTGCTGTTGCAGCCCGCCAGCACCAGGATGCCCAAGGTGGCAACCAGGCTGGTGAGCAATTGGGTCCGGGCTTTCATTGTCGTTCCCTCTGGGTTGGGTGGTGATGTCAATTGTCGACGGTCAACGCGTATTTTTTGAGCATATCGTAAAGCGTTGGCCGAGTTATACCAAGGTATTTGGCGGCGGCGGTGACATTATTGTTGGAAATGGACAACGCCTGCATGACGGCTTTTTTCTCGGCCTCCTGACGCACGTCTCTCAAGTTCAGGGTGCTCATTTCTTCGTTCTCTGCAGCCAGGCCAAGGTCGTGCGACTGTATGATCTTGCCTTCGGCCAGAATGATGGCTTTTTTAACCTTGTTTTCCATTTCGCGCACGTTACCAGGCCAGGTGTAATGCTCCAGGGCGGAAATCGCCTCGTTGGAGAAGCCGGTCACTCTGGCATAGCGATCCACAGCGTACTTTTTCAGGAAGTGGCGGGCCAACAGGGCTTTATCGCCATCTCGCTGGCGCAGCGGAGGAATGTCGACCACCACTTCAGAGATGCGGTAGAAGAGGTCTTCGCGAAAGGTGCCCTCTTTGACCATAACTTCGAGGTTCTTGTTGGTGGCACAGACTACGCGCACGTCCACTTCAATGGTATTGCGGCCACCGACCCTTTCAATACAGCGCTCCTGCAGAAAACGCAGCAACTTGGCTTGCAGCGGCAGCGGCATGTCGCCTATTTCATCAAGGAAGAGGGTGCCTTTGGAGGCAACCTCAATGCGCCCAGGCCGGGTTTTATCGGCGCCGGTGAAGGCGCCTTTTTCATGGCCGAAGAGTTCGCTTTCCATCAGGTTTTCGGGGATGGCAGCACAGTTAATGGCGACGAAGGGCTTTTCTGCCCGGTCGCTGAGTTTGTGCAGTGTTTGCGCCAGTACTTCCTTGCCGGTGCCGCTTTCGCCAATAAAGGTACAGGTGACGTCTGCAGGGGCGATTTTTTCGACCAGGCGATGAATGCGCAGCATGTCCGGGTGGTTGGTGATCAGGTTACCGGTGCTGCCGGGTGCGGTCTTCTTCTGGCGGTTTTCCTGCTCGAGCTCGGCCACATGGAAGGCACGGCCAACGACGTGGTCAAGCTCCTGGGTGTCTATGGGCTTGGTGTAAAAATCGAAGGCGCCCAGTTCTATGGCTTTGAGGGCGTTTTCACGCTCCCCTTTCCCGGTCAGAATGATGACTTTGACAAAACCGGCCAGGGTGAGTATGTCTGAAAGGCAGCGAAAGCCTTCGCTCACGCCTTCCGGGTCTGGTGGGAGGCCGAGATCCTGAATGACAACGTTGGGTTCATACTGACGGACAGCCGCCAGGGCGCTTTCGCGGTCACCGGCGGTGACTATGGTGGTATCGAAATCGTCAAAGTGCCATTTAAGCTGACTTTGCAGGCCTTCGTCGTCTTCGACAATGAGAATTACGCGCTCATTCTTGTCCATGAAAGTACTCCATCACTCCATGTTACCGCTGAATGTTACGGTAAAGGTAGTGCCATTGCCAACCTGGCTGGTTACTTCCAGCGAGGCACCCAGCTCTTCCAGGTAACTGCGAGTCAAATATACGCCGATGCCCATGCCCTGGCCCGTTTTTGTGGTCGCGAAAGGCTTGAACAGCTGCTGCTCGATAAAAGCCTGGCTCATGCCTGCGCCGGTGTCCATTATGTTAATAGAAAGCAAGCCGTTTGGGTGTGATTGAACGTCGACTTCGACACTGCCGTCATCCGGCGTTGCTTCCTGAGCGTTTTTAACCAGGTGTTTAAGGGCCAGTATAAAGCGTTCCTTGTCTGCCTGTATATTGCGGTCCTCGCCCTTTACGCTCAATTTTGGTCTGGGCAGTGTTGCGCTGCAGCTTTCGATGCTCGCCTCTACGGCCTCGAAAATCGACACTCCCGATACCACCTCACGGTCGTTGCGCCGGAACTTCTGCATCAGCCCTTTCATACGGTTAACGGCGTTGCTGACGGTCAGTATCATGTCGTCGATAAAGGCCGGGTTGCTTTTATGGCGTTCGGAGTTTTTAACCACCAATGCCAACTGAGCAATGAGGTTGTTCAGGTCGTGCATGATAAACGCAGAAAGCTTGTTGTAGGTATCGAGCTGCCTGGCCTCTGAGATTTGCTCTTCCTGGGTATGAATCAGGATATGGTTGGCCAGTTGCCGACCAATGGTTTTGAGGATGTCGAGGTCTTCCCAACTGGGTGGTGCGGTTGATCCGGCTTTTTCCACCGCGACAAAGCCAACCAGCTGGCTTTGGGTTACCAGGGGCACAACCAGTTGGATCGCTGGGTCCTGCCGAATCCACTCTGGCAGAGTCTCGTTGAATTCGGAGAGCGGGCCTTCTTTTACCTGGGGTGCAAACACCCAGTCTTCTTCAATCATGACGCCAATAAAGGCGGCCGTCACTGGCACTGTTGTGGGGTGAGTGGCACGACCGGCAGCATTGCTGAACACCTTGTGGTAGTGAGCCCCCTGCAATGCCATCACCACGCCACCCGTCGCCTTGAAGGTGTTGCTGATGACTTGATACACCCGCTCATAGACTTTATCGGCATCGGGTTCGCTGGACAGCGCTTGTATGACATTCAGCCACTCGTGCCGGTAGTCGTACTTGTGCCGAAAAAAATGTTTGCTGACCCAAACCTGAAGCGCGCCGCGGACATGGTTGGAAAAGAACAGCGCGGAGAGCCCAATCAGGCAGGAAAACAGCAAGATGGTAAACAGATAGATACCCCAGTGGCCACCCAGGGTTCGGACATAGTATCCACCGACCGCCAACAACAGAATGCTGACCGAGGAGATCAACAAGGATGTTGAGTAAAAGGCCACGGGCCTTGATATGCCAAGCCTGCTTGGCTCGTTAGCGGAATCCTTGAACAGTAAGCCGGCACCAACAATGAGGAAAGAGACCCCGATCAGCAGCGCTGCTCGCGCCTGCCAAAGCAGTACATCCACTCTGCGATTGATCAACCCTTGGGCGTATAAGTACAAATTGAAGAGGAACAGCAGTGCCAGGCTAATACCCAATAGTTTGATGAATCGCCCGGTCTGGGCATTGCGTACCAATTGCTCAAGGCAGACCAGCGCAAGGAAGGAAAGCAACAGAAAACAGAAAAACAACAAAGAGGTGCTGCTGGTCAACGCCAGAATGCTGTCGGCCAGGGCCAGTAGATAAACCCCAAAGGCAAGCGCCAGAGTGATGATCAGACGGTGCGGCCAGCGAGCCGGCCTAAGCAGGTATAGGCTGTAACAGAGCGCGCTGATCCAGGCGATGAAGTGCGTGGCCTCCAGCGCCAGCAGCCACGCCGTGCTGATGCGAGTGTCCAGCAGGCTATAGGTCAGCAAGCCCAGCCAGAGCGTTTGCACTGCCGCAGCGGAGGCTATGGGCCACTTCCAGTGCCCGTAGGTACTGGCATGCATCAGGAAAAGCGTTAACAGTAGGGAAAGGGCTGTCGCACTAAAATTGGCGTAGACAGTGACGGAGGTGTAGTCCAAGTGGCCATCCTTGTTTCTCTGGATGGCCACATTGTACACAGGTTCTGATAGGAGCGATAAGGCCTGGCATGATCACGCTGATTTGCCGAAGCCCTACCCTTTTACTGGAGATTACTGCGCCACTACAAAGTCGCTATAGAGGCCGCTGGTATCAAACACCGCCACCTTGAACTGATAATCACCGTTCTCGAGGTCGTCGAAGTGAAACTGCTCGACGAGGGGGTCGTTAATGACTACTGAGGTATAGGCGTCGTCTGTGAGCTTGCGATAACGAATCTCGTAACCACCGATCTCTTCGAAGTCCATGCCATTGCCATTGACCCGCTCCATGGGAGCTGACCAGTACAGTGAAACACTGATGACTTCCGGTTCAGTCGGTTCTGGCTCAGTGGGTGCTGGCTCAGTCGGTTCTGGCTCGGTCGGCTCTGGCTCAGTTGGCTCTGGCTCAGTTGGTTCTGGCTCAGTCGGCGCTGGCTCAGTTGGTTCTGGCTCGGTCGGCTCTGGCTCAGCTGTTTCTTCATCACCGGGACGATTATGCGAACTATTGTCAGAGCTGTTTCCAGCACCGGGGTTGGTTGAAGGCCTTGCCTTGTCATCCGTTGTTTGCGTATCGCTGCCGCTGCCCAGTGAGCCACTGACCCGGTCGTCATCCACTGTGATCTGACACCCTGCGAGCGCAAATGCCAATAAGGCAGTACCTATATAGAAAGAAGTTTTCATGTCTGTTTACCCCGCAGGCGTTCATTAATCTATGGGGTAAATTCTATCGAGCGGGCCTTTCTAAAACTGTGACAACTTACCAGTCCTGCATTAGTAAACAATTATCCGTCAAGTATTGGTTTATTGACTTTAAATTGTTATTTTTTCGCCAATATTTTGAATTCCGAGACAGATAATAGGACCGCATTAAGCTGACCGAGCGGTCAACTCGGCGGCAATCTTATCTAATGAGGTTTTTTTGACACTTCAAGGCTGTGCTGTGATGAAATCGCTGAAGATTCCATTCTTGTCGACGGCGGCTACTTGAAAAACTACATTCCTGGGGTTGCTTATTTTTTCGAAGTGGTACTGGAAGGTCAGGCCATTTTCTATATAAACGGTCTGGTAGCGGGCATCGGCAGAATCACGGTAGCGAATGACATAACCGGTGATCTCACCTGGTTCGAGTTTATCGCCGTTGACGCGTTCCATGGGTTCGGACCAGTAAAGCGATACAGAGCCGGTTTCGGCAGACCCACCCATGCCAACCAGATCCAAATCACAGCCGGAGAGAATGAACATTAATGGAGCAAGTGCCAGCAATGTGGCGATGGTGCGAACCTTTTTTACAGCTTTTGGATGCACGTGTTGGGTTACCACTGGTTGGATGACGAGGTTTATTTCTTTTCGAGGGTCGTAGAATACTCAATTTTTCAACGTTGTTCCAAGACACAGATCACGCTTTAACCTTTACGTCTGTGCGGTACCACTGTCAAAAAGAAACTGACAAAGGCTTACTTGCTGACGGCATCAATGCGTCTACAATGCTCACTATTGTCACAACCTACTGTTATCGGAGTTTGAAATGGATGTCAGCGTTGTAATCCTTGCCGCCGGGCAAGGCTCCCGTATGAAATCTGCCCTTCCGAAAGTTTTGCATCAGCTAGCGGGTAAGCCCCTGGCGGAGCATGTCGTCGATACCGCTCGTCAATTCAGTTCGGACATTACTCTGGTCGTCGGCCACGGTGCCGAAGCCGTTAAAGCGCATTTCAGTGAGCAACCGGTTCGTTTTGCCCTTCAGGCAGAGCAATTGGGTACCGGCCATGCTGTGGCTCAGGCCTTGCCGGAGCTGCCCAAAACCGGGACGGTTCTGGTGCTTTATGGCGATGTGCCATTAACGCGACAGGATACTCTGGCGCGGCTTTGCGCCCTGGTCGACGACCACACTCTGGGCCTGCTCACAGTCAAGCTGGACAACCCGACCGGTTATGGTCGTATTTTGCGTGATGCAGACGGCCTGGTACAGGCCATCGTTGAAGAGAAAGACGCGAGCGATGAACAGAAAGCCATCACCGAGGTCAATTCCGGCATCATGGCGGTTCCGGCCTGGGCGCTGCACGAGTGGTTGCCACGCCTGAGTAACAATAATGCCCAGGGCGAGTATTACCTGACCGATCTGGTGGCGCTGGCGGTTTCCGAGAACATTGCCGTGAAAACGGCCCACCCGGATCAGTTTGAAGAGACCCTGGGTGTGAACAACCGAGTGCAACTGGCTCAACTGGAGCGCTGGTATCAAGGCCAACAGGCCGAGCAATTGATGCTCGCCGGCGCAACCCTGCGCGACCCGGCCCGGGTGGATGTGCGCGGCAAGGTGACCGTTGGGCCGGATTGCGACATCGACATCAATGTGGTGTTCGAAGGCGACGTCACCCTGGGTGCCAATGTGACCATTGGCCCGAACTGTGTGATTCGCAACGCCACCCTGGGCGATGGCGCCCGAATTGAGGCCCATACGCTGGTCGACACTGCGGTCATTGGCCGCGAGGCGACGGTAGGCCCCTTTGCTCGCATCCGCCCAGGTACCAAGCTGGCCGATAGCGCCAAGGTCGGTAATTTCGTTGAAACCAAAAAGGCGTTAATCGGCGAAGGGGCCAAGGTGAATCACCTGAGTTATGTGGGTGATGCGCGCATTGGCGCTGGCAGCAATATTGGCGCTGGCACCATTACCTGCAATTACGACGGGGTGAACAAGTTCACCACCGAGATTGGCGAGGGGGCCTTTGTGGGCTCGAACAGCACCCTGGTGGCGCCGGTGACCATTGAAGACGGAGCCTTTATCGGTGCCGGCTCGGTGATCACCAAAACAGCGCCGAAAGAGCAGTTGACCGTAGGGCGGGCTCGGCAGGTGACGGTTAAAGGGTGGGTTCGGCCAGAGAAGGGTTGAGTCCGCTTTTTCTTTCCCCCTCACCGATACGTCGGACCGCCCAAAACAAAGGAGCAAAAACATGTGTGGAATCGTAGGCGCCGTCGCCCAACGCGACGTTGCAGAAATCCTGATCGAAGGCTTGAGACGGTTGGAATACCGCGGCTATGACTCCGCCGGTGTGGCCATCATTGATGGCGACCAACTCAACCGAATACGGCGTGTCGGCAAGGTCTCGGAACTGAGCCAGGCGCTCGAACAAGAGCCCATGTCGGGCGGCACGGGCATTGCCCACACGCGTTGGGCCACCCATGGCGTGCCGAACGAAGTGAATGCTCACCCTCATGTATCGGGTGAGAACATTGCGGTGGTGCACAATGGCATCATCGAGAACCATGCCGAGTTGCGCGAGCGTTTGCAGGCCGAAGGCTTTGTGTTCACCTCCCAAACCGATACCGAAGTGATCGCTCACCTCATTGAGTGGGAATTGCGCTCAGCGAGCTCCCTGCTAGAAGCCATGCAGGCGGCGCGCAAGCAGCTTGAAGGCGCTTATGGCGCGGCGGTGATCGACCGGCGTGACCCGAGCCGCCTGGTGGTGGCCCGTTCCGGCTCACCGCTGGTGATTGGCCTGGGCATTGGCGAGAACTTTGTGGCGTCCGATCAACTGGCCTTGCTGCCGGTTACGCGGGAGTTCATCTTCCTGGAAGAAGGCGATGTGGCCGAGATCACCCGGCGCGACGTCACTATTGTCGACAAGCACGATGAGCCGGTGGTACGTGAATCCCACCAGAGCGACGTACAGCACGATGCCGGTGACAAGGGCCCTTACAAGCACTTCATGCTGAAGGAGATTTTTGAACAGCCGCAGGCGATTCTGAATACGCTCGAAGGCCGCATCACCGATAGTGACGTCGTTACCGAAACCTTTGGTGCCGGCGCCAAGGAGTTGTTGGGCGGTATCGATTTTGTGCAGATCATCGCCTGTGGAACCTCTTACCACTCTGGCATGGTGGCCCGCTACTGGTTCGAACAGATTGCCGGTGTGGCATGTCAGGTCGAAATCGCCTCCGAGTTTCGCTACCGCAAGTCGGTGGTACCCGCCAATGGTTTGCTGATCACCATTTCTCAATCGGGTGAAACGGCGGATACCCTGGCGGCGCTGAGGCTGGCGAAAGAGTTGGGCTATAAGGCCACACTCACCATCTGCAACGTGCCTGGCTCTTCGCTGGTACGCGAGAGTGACCTCGCTTATATGATGCGGGCCGGTGCCGAAATTGGTGTGGCCTCAACCAAGGCCTTTACCGTGCAACTGGTGGGGCTGATGCTGCTGGTGTTGGCACTGGGCAAGGCCAAGGGGTTGCCGGCCAGCACCATCAGCCAGGCCGTGAAAGATCTGCGTGCCTTGCCTGCCCAAATTCAGCAAGCGCTGGAACTGAACGACACCATTGCCGACCTGGCGGAAGACTTTGCTGATAAACACCATGCCCTCTTCCTCGGCCGTGGCAGCCAGTACCCCATTGCCATGGAAGGTGCGCTCAAGCTGAAAGAGATCAGCTACATTCACGCCGAGGCTTATGCCGCTGGCGAGTTGAAGCACGGCCCCCTGGCACTGATCGACAACGACATGCCGGTCATCGTGGTCGCGCCGAACAATGAGTTGCTGGAAAAACTGCGCTCCAATATGGAAGAAGTCGCCGCTCGCGGTGGCCAATTGTATGTGTTCGCCGACAAAGCCGCCCGCTTTGGCGATGGTGAAGGCACGCGGTTGATCGAGCTGGACCACATCAGCGATGCGTTGGCGCCGGTGTTGTACACCGTGCCGTTGCAGTTGCTGAGTTATTATGTGGCGATTATTAAAGGCACGGATGTCGACCAGCCACGGAATTTGGCGAAGTCGGTTACGGTGGAGTAAGCACCAATGGAGCGTCGATATCATCATCGATGTGGGCCCCGCCCTTGGAGCGTCGATATCATCATCGACGTAGTGGGCGTCAGCCCACCTCTTGCATTCCCGGCCCGGCCAGTCGGCTAGTGCCGACCGTGTCGATGATGATATCGACACTCCAAACCCGCTGGAGCGTCGGTGTCCTGACTGACACTCCACGCAGTTTCCTGACATAACAGAAAGCCTTAATTCAAGTATTGGCCATTTATTGAAATAAACCTTGATGCCGCCCTCTGACTTGACATAAGGTAATCTGTAATTCAATAACTCGATACTTTTTGACATATGAATATTCTGGATTTCCACTCTGGCCGCTATGAGCCGCGCTATGAGTACAAAGCCTTCTTGCCCGAGCCGGTCTGTCACGAGTGGGTCATCGCTGATCCTGAACTGATGGATCTGCTTGGGCGTGCTGATCGTGCTCTGGGGGAGTTGAACGCCTTCAGCCAGTTGATCCCGGACATCGATTTCTTCATTCGTACTTATGTCGCGAAGGAAGCCACTCAGTCCAGTCGAATAGAAGGCACCCAAACCAACATCGAGGATGCCTTCAAGGACGCGGAAGACCTTAAACCAGAAGAACAGGACGATTGGTCAGAGGTTCAGAATTACATACGAGCGATTAATTTCGCCATTGACTCGCTGGAAACCCTTCCTTTATCAATCAGGCTGTTGAGGCAAACCCATGCCGAACTGATGCAGGGTGTTCGAGGTGAACATAAATTACCGGGGGAGTTTCGTACTAGCCAGAACTGGATTGGTGTAAGCCTGAAGAATGCCACTTTCGTACCACCTCACCATGATCACGTCACAGAATTAATGAGTGATCTGGAGAAATTTCTGAACGCTGATCAGCTAATCGTTCATCCTCTGGTACGTATTGCCATAGCTCATTACCAGTTCGAAACCATTCACCCCTTTCTGGATGGCAACGGCCGCCTCGGGCGATTAATGATTTCACTGTACCTGGCTTCTGGAAAGCTTTTGCATAAGCCTGCGCTGTATTTGTCGGATTACTTTGAACGCAACAAGTCGGCCTATGTTGACCACCTGATGGCCGTCCGCCATGGCAATCATTTACGTGAATGGCTGGTGTTCTTTCTGTTCGGCATAGAAGAGACGGCTCGCGCCTCTGCCGCTGTGTTTCGAGCCATTATCGAATTGAAGCAACGGCTGGAGCGCGATGTATTGCCACGCTTCGCTACCAGGCGTCAGGACAACGCGCACGAACTGGTGCGGCAACTCTATGCTCAACCTGTCATCGATGTGAAGTGGGCTACCAGAATGCTGGGAACAACAACCAATACGGCAGCTTCGTTGGTTGCGGATCTGGTTTCTTTCGGAGTGCTGGTTGAAATAACAGGGCAAAAACGTAATCGGTTATTCATCTTCAAGGACTATCTGGATTTGTTCAGGGGCCAGTAAATTGAGTGCACTGGAACGTTGGTGTCATCATCGATGTGGGCCCCGCCCTTGGAGTGTTGGTGTCCTCACCGACGTGGGCTGGCGAAGCCGGCCTGTTTTTGACCCTGGCGGCCCTTCGGGCCGCTATGTCGATGGGGATATCGATACTCCAATACCTATCCGCCCCGCTTTTCTGCCAACCGCTCGCGTCTGAACATGGTGTAGTAGAACACCGGTGCGGCGACGAGGGTCAGCACTGAGGCGAAGATCAAGCCGGCCATGATGGTGACGGCCATGGAGGCGAAGAAGGCATCCCAGAGCAATGGAATCATGCCGAGGGAGGTGGTTGCGGCCGCCAATACCACGGGCCTTAGCCTGCTGACGGAGGCAGTGACGATGGCGGGCGTGAGCGAGAGGCCGCTGTCCCGCTGCAGGTCGATCTCCTCCACCAACACGATGCCGTTCTTGATCAACATGCCGGAAAGGCTGAGCAGGCCGAGCATGGCGGTGAAGGTGAACGGCAGGCCGGTACCCAACAGCCCAAGAGCCGCACCGTTTACTGCCATGGGCACCAGTAACCAGATCACCAGTGGCTGGCGCAATTTGCCGAACAGCAGAATGGAGATCAACACCATGCTGATCAAACTGATGGGCAGGCGGGTGGCCAGGGCGGTGTTGGCCATTTGCTGCGCTTCGTATTCCCCGCCCCAACTCAGGCTGTAGCCTGGGGGCAAGTCCACTGCATCGATGGTCGACTTGACCCGGCTAAGCGCATCAGCGGCGGTCACGCCCTGAACGGCATTGGCTTGAACCGACAAAGTGGGCAGGCGGTTACGGTGGTGTATCAGGGAATCTCGCGGCATCACCTCGAACCCGTCCAGCACCTGCTCGATGGATACATACTGGCTGCCTGCTTCGGAATACACCATCTGGTTCATCAGGTGGCCAGGCTGGTTACGGGCAAAATCCGGCACCCGCACAATGATGGGGATCAGCCGATCACCTTCGCGTACATCGCCGGCACGAACACCGTCCGTTGCTAGCTTCAGGGTCTGGGCGGTGTCTTCCCGCGAGACGCCTGCGGCCTGGGCGCGCTCCTGAGCGTAGATGGGCCTTATCGACAATTCCCGTTCCGCCCAGTTGGTGCGAATGGCGTGCACCGCCTCCGGGTATCGCGCCAGGATGGCAGAAAGATCATCGCTGATCTCGCGCAGCACATCGGCGTCTTTACCGCTCAGGCGTATTTCAATATCGGCGCCACCGGCTGGGCCAAAGACAATGCGTTGATTGCGCACATCGGCCTCAGGTATCAGGTCGGCGGAATAGCTGTCTATGGCGTTGATCAGTGCCGGTATGCCTTCCAGCTCATGTGCTTCAACAATCAACTGGGCGTACGAGGAATCGGTCTGTTCCGGCTGATAGGTCAGCATAAAACGCGAAGCGCCCTGACCCACAGTTGTGGTAACCGATTTAACGGCAGGATTTTCGACCAGCCATTGCTCCAGGGGTTTGACACGCTCGGCGGTTTCGCCAATGGCCGTGCCCTGAGCAAACTTGATGTTGGTGTAAAAAATTGGCGTGTTCGAGAATGGGAAAAACTGCTGACTGACCAGCGTAAAAGCAAAATAGCAGGCGGCCGTTATTGTGATCAGAGCGGTAATCACCACCCAACGCAACTTCAGTGCACCACCAAGGAAGCGACCATAGAGACTGAAAAAGCGGCCAGCGTAAGGGTCGTCCGAGCCATCGGCCGCGCCCTGGCGGAACAGCCTGGAGGCGAGCAAGGGTGTTACCGTAATGGCAAAGAGCCAGGACAGCATTAACGAAATACCGATAACGGCAAAGAGTGAGAACATGAATTCGCCGGTGGCATCCGGGCTCAGGCCTATGCCCGAAAAGGCCATGATGCCGATCACGGTGGCACCGAGCAGTGGCAATTGCAGACGTTTGCCAGCCTGACCGGCGGCCTGACGAGCCGTCAGCCCCCGGCGCATATCCACCTGCATGGATTCGGCAATAACAATGGCGTTATCGACCAGCATGCCCATGGCGATGATCAGAGCACCGAGCGAAATACGCTCAATTTCAATGCTCCAGATGGACATAAAAAAGAAGGTGGCGATCACATTCAATGCCAGGGTGACGCCAACCACCAGGGCCGAGCGCCAGCCCATAAAGAGCGCCAGCACGGCGATGACGATGCTGACCGACAGCGCCAATGAAATCAGAAAATTGTTATTGGTTTCGTCGACGATCAGATGCTGCTCGTAGATTGGCTGCATGCCTACGCCGTATGGCAACAGGTGATCAATGCTCGCCAGATGCCGCTCGACCGCACGGCCAACATCAACAATATTGCGATTCTCCTGAGCCGAGATACCCAGGGTGAAGGCATCTTCCCCGTTGAAGCGAATGATCTGGCTCGGGCGATCGTTACGGGCACGTTCGACGGTGGCAAAGTCGGTGAGATTCAGCAATTCGCCACCGAAACCAATGGTAAGGCCTTCCAGTGCGCGGACGGAATCTCCCTGATAGGGCGACTCCAGTTGCGTCATCATTCCCTGGTTCAGGGCGCCACCCGAATCCGACAGGGCGTCGCTGTTGGCGATGGCCCCCAACAAGGCATTGGGCGGCACTTCCAGGTTGATGGTTTCCTGCTGGGAGGGGTAAACGTAGAGCACTTCCTCCGGCAAACCGCGCAGTTCGACATCCGCGACGCCATCGACAGTGAGCAATTCGCGGCGGATGTAGTTGGCAATGTCGTGCTGTTCGGCATCGCTGAAACCCGGTGTGCGAACGGCATAGTAAAGGCCGAACACATCGCCAAAGGAGTCGTTCACCATGGGTGATTGCGCGCCGGGTGGCAGGCTCCGCGACGCATCGGAGACGTTGTTGCGCAACTTGTCCCAGATTTGCGGCACGTCCTCGGGTTGGGTGGTCATGGTCAGTTCGATGCTGATGGTCGACAGGCCCGGCAAATTGCGTGACGTTATCCAGTCGACTTCGGCCATGCGCTGAATGGCCGACTCCAGCGGTTCGCTGACTTCGGTGGCCACTTCACTGGCGGTAGCGCCCGGGTAGGCGGTAACGATGACGGCCTGTTTGATGGTGAAGGCCGGGTCTTCCAACCGCCCGACGGATTGAAACCCCCACAGGCCGCCCAGCACACTCGAAACGACCAACAACCAGACATAAAGCGGCTTGTCGATGGCCCATTGGGTGACTCGGAACATCCTATTGAGCCCCTCTGTAACCGCTGAATCGGCGCACGGCTTCGCCATCGCTCAGGCGGTGCGCGCCGGTGGCGACGATCTCCATGCCGGGGCGCAAACCACTGGTGACGACCATGGTGGTGCCATCCGGGGTTTCGACCGTGACCGGAACGCGCTGCACCCGGCCCTCGTCGGCACCGGTCGGCTCGAAGACAAAGACGTAGGTCTGCCGGTCGGCACCGATGCTTACCGCCGTTACCGGCACAGTCAGGCCCGCATCGGCGGCGGCGGGCAGTTGCACGATGACGGTACCCGAGGCACCCGGCAGCAAGGGCCGGCTGGGTGTTTCGGTGATCGCCAGAGTAACCACATAGGATTGGCCAATGCGCCCGGCCTCGGCAACAAACTCACGATAGGCCAGGGCGTAGCGCTGGCCGCCATCCTGCAATTGCAACTGGTAGGCAAGCTCGCTCGGGTCACCGATCACACCCAGCAAACGCTCCGGGATACTGATGCGCACCCGCAACTCGGACATATCGTGCAAGCGCAAGACAGGCTGACCCGCGCTGACCGTCGTGCGGTTGGCGACCATGCGTTCGGCCACCAGGCCATCGAAGGGTGAAGCCAGGGTGGCGTCATCCAGGGCGGCGCGGGCGTCCTCCAGGCCGACTTCGGCCTGATCGCGCGAGGTGCGGGCGTCTTCCAACTGGGCTTCGGTAGTCATGGCGTTGCGCTGTTGCAACTGCACGTTGCGCTGCAGGTTGCGTTCTGCCTGTTCAAGCGACAGCTCGGCCTGGCGAACGGCACGCTCCAGAGGGGCGCGGTTCAGCTGTGCCAGCACTTCATCGGCTTCCACGAGGCTGCCTTCGATGGCCGGGAACTCGACAATCTGGCCACCAATCTGAAACGCCAGATCGACCGTCTCGCGGGCGGCAATGCGGCCCAGGAAACGGCGCTCCCCTGCGGTTTCTGCTGCATCCAGAGTGATCAACTTGACCGGCTTGAGGTCTGAGTTTGAAGGTTGCTGGGCTTGCAATGCCGAGGTGCCGAACACAATCACAAAGAGCAACCCGAAGAGGCGGATCGCCGGAGAAGAAAAAGAGAAAGCCATTAATGCCTGCCTGTGAGACTGCATGGAGCGAGCAGTCTAGTTTGATCATTGAAGGGTGTTAAGTGACTCTGGTCACTTTGACGCAGTCGTTGACGACTATTGCAGTTCGCTCCGTCAGGCAATTCAGATCAACACACGCAAACACTGCCCAGCATGATAAAGGCTGAAACCCGCCTCATAAGCCAGGCTGCGTATTGGAACCCCCGTGATCGGGTCACTGTCTCTAATGGGCAATGGCAAATCCTCGTCACGGCCATGCAGTAAATAGTTTGACAGTCCTTTGCCTACGACGGTGCCGGTGGTGTTGCCACGGCCGTTGTAACCGGTGACGGCCAGCAGGCCGTTGGCTGGAGAGAAGACTCTTAGGGTGTGCTCCGGGGTAAAGGCGATACGGCCCGACCAGGTGCACTGCCAGGTCACCTTGCCGAGTTGCGGGAAGTAATGCCGTTGCACTCGATCGGCCCAGGTTTTGATAAAGGCCTGCGGCTTGGAGTCGCCGCGGCCGAGGCTTCCCAATATCAGACGCCCATCCACATCCTTGCGCAAGCTGCTGAGCACGGTGCGTGTGTCCCAGCAACCTTGCTGGTCGGGCAGGATGGCATCTGCGGCAGAACCGCTTAAAGGTTCAGAAGCGACCTGGAAGAAATGACCAGGAAAGTAGTGTTGCTTGACGACATTCCAGGCCTGCTCGGTATAGGCATTGGTCGCCAACACCACCTGCTGCGCCTGCACTCGTCCCTGTGCCGTGGGCACCACCCAGCCGCTGGTTTCGCTCTGCAGGCTTTGTGCTGCGCTCTGGCTAAAGAGCCTGGCGCCTGCTTGCTGAGCCGCCCGGGCCAGGCCTCGGGTGTAGGCCAATGGGTTGATGGTACCGGCGCGTTCATCCAGCAGGGCGGCAGGCACTCGACTGGAGCCGACCAGGCGCTCGCATTCTGCATCACGCTGCAAGGTCACCGGTGCTCCGCGTTGGCTGAACTGCTGGTAGCGACGCTCCAGTTCCTTGACGCCTTTACTGTTGTGCGCAAGATGTAGAGTGCCGGTGCGAGTAGCGTCGCATTGAATCTGGTGGCGCTCGACCAAGTCGAACAACTGCTTTGGTGCTGCGCCGAGGATGGCGTTGGCGCGCTCACCGTCGGCTTCACCCAGGACATCGATGATGTCGTCTGGTGGAATCCACAGGCCCGCGTTGACCAGGCCCACGTTGCGGCCAGACCCGCCATGGGCAAACTGCTCGGCTTCCAGCACGCAAACAGAAGTTCCCTGCTCGGCGAGATGCAAGGCGGTTGAGAGCCCGGTGATACCGCCGCCAATCACGCAGACGTCGACCGAGAGAGACTGCTTGAGTGGTTCTGTTATTGGGTCGGGCTCTTTGCAACTGAGTTCCCAAACGCACTGCTGTTGCATTGGGTTTCTCCTCAATCAAACCGAATTCCCTGAGCCAGGGGCAGCTCACTGGAATAGTTAACGGTGTTGGTCTGGCGCCTCATGTAACTTTTCCACACGTCCGAGCCGGATTCGCGCCCACCACCGGTTTCTTTCTCACCACCAAAAGCGCCACCAATCTCGGCACCGCTCGGACCTATATTGACGTTGGCAATGCCACAGTCACTGCCGACATCCGACATAAAGCGCTCCGCTTCACGCACATCGGTAGTGAAAATACAGGAAGACAGCCCCTGGGGTACGTCATTGTGCGTTTCCATGGCATCTTCGTAGGTCTCGTAGGGCATGACATAGAGTATGGGTGCAAAGGTCTCCTGGCGCACAAGGTCATCCTGTTCCGGCACTTCCACCAGGGCGGGTGTCACGTAATAGGCATCCGGGTACTGCTCAACCAATACTCGTTCACCACCGCTTACCGAATAACCGAGGCTGCGTGCAGTGGCCAGGGCTTCTTGCATTTGATCGTAGGCCGCTTGATCGATCAACGGACCGATCAGATGATCACCCAGGGGGTCACCGATGCGAATGCCCTGATAGGCAGTTTTCAGCCGTTGCATGATGGTGTCTTTAACGCTGCTGTGCACAATCAGACGGCGCAATGAGGTACAGCGCTGGCCGGCGGTGCCCACGGCCGAAAACAGGATGGCACGAACGGCCATATCAAGATCGGCACTGGGGGTCAGAACCATGGCGTTATTGCCACCGAGCTCGAGTATGCAGCGACCAAAGCGCTGAGCAACCCTGGGTGCTACCGCTCGGCCCATGCGGGTGCTGCCCGTGGCACTGATCAGCGGGATACGGCCATCGTCGACCAGTGCTTCGCCGACATCGTTGTCGCCGATAATGACCTGGCTCAGGCCTGTGGGTGCGTCCGGGCCGAAGTCGGCCATGGCTTTTTCCAGCAATGCCTGACAGGCCAGTGCGGTTAACGGCGTTTTAGGCGAGGGCTTCCACACCAGGCTGTTGCCACATACCAGCGCCAGAGCGGCATTCCAGGCCCAAGGGGCGACCGGGAAATTGAACGCGGTAATCAGGCCAATAGGCCCGAGCGGATGCCAGGATTCACGCATGTGATGACCGGGCCGCTCGGAGGCAATGGTCAGGCCGAACAACTGACGCGACTGGCCGACCGCCAGATCGCAGATATCGATCATCTCCTGAACTTCACCCAGCCCTTCTTGATAGATTTTGCCGCAATCAATGGTAACCAGTTTACCCAGGTCTTCCTTGTGTTGGCGCAATTGATCACCAAAGAGGCGCACCAGTTCACCTCGGCGGGGAGCCGGCACGGTGCGCCATTGTTCAAAAGCTTTCTGGGCAAGGCTGATCATGTCTACGGCTTGCGCAGGCGTCACCAAAGTAGGCTGGCCGATAACCTGACCGTCAATTGGGCTGGTCACCTTCAAATTACCGCCCTGATAGGATTCCGGGGTCACACCCAGGCGTTGCATCAGTTCGTTTATCATTCTTTCTCCTACTGCTTTCGCTGACAATATTGATGGGAACACCTTATAGTCTGACCTTGCATCAACTCAAACGATGTTTATGATGAAGTTCATTCCTTTTTTTCGTGATTGCTGGTTATGACACGACGACACTTGCCCACCTTCTCAGCCATGCAATGCTTCGAGTCGTCGGCTCGACATTTAAGTTTTACTCGAGCAGCCGAGGAATTGAACCTGACTCAAAGTGCGGTCAGCAAACAAGTGGCTCAACTTGAGGCTATTCTTGAGCATCCCTTGTTTCGCCGCGTGCGGCGTCGCTTGCAGTTGACGGCCGAGGGGATGCTGTATCTGACGGACGTGCGCAAGGTGCTGGCGCAGGTGGAAATGTCGACCCGCTATATGCAGGCTTACGGTGGCGAGAACGAGGTTCTGAACATCAGTACCTTGCCGACCTTTGGAGCACGCTGGTTAATGCCCAGGTTGAACGGTTTTCGTTTTCGTCACCCGGGCATTGTGCTCAATATCAGTAATCGAGCCGAACCCTTTGACCTGGATCAGGCCAATGTTGATGTGGCTTTCTTTTTTGGTCAGGGGGTCTGGCCGAGGGCCGAGTGCATTGCCGTGCATGAGGAGCGCCTGGTGCCCGTCTGTGCGCCTGCCTTGTTGCAACAAGCGCCAGTGCATCGGCCAGAGGATTTGTTGCAACGCGTGCTGTTGCAAATGGCGTCACGGCCGGAACAATGGCATGACTGGTTTGAAGCTCAGGGGCTTTACAGTGAGCACAGCTACTATGGCCCGCGTTTTGATAGCTTCGAAATGGTTATCAGTGCCGCCCGAGCCGGCTGTGGCCTGGCACTGGTGCCGGATTTTCTGGCACAGGAGGAACTCGATGAGGGCAAGCTGGTGATCCCATGGGATGCGCCCATGCCAGGAGCCGGCGCCTATTACATGGCCATTCCGGAGCACAAGTTCGAACTGGAAAAGGTTCGGCGCTTCAGGGAATGGATATTGGAGCGGGGCTGATGACGGTCTGGCATTAAAGTAAGGTAGCTTGCTCTGATACAGAAGATCGGTTACTTTTTAGCCTCTTTTAGGCTTCGAACTGTCAACTGTCTGGTAGGTGGTTCTGCCTTGAATCTTGAGTTCAACTTAATAGTAGGGATGTTTTGATGTCTTCCAGATCCTGCCTGTTTTCTGCCGCTACTATCATCAGCCTCGTACTCGCTGGTTGTAGCAGTGGCTCCAGCGATTCAGGCTCTTCAGTCAATGAGAATAGTCTCCTTCCCGGAACAGTCATGCGCACAAGTGCCTTTGAAGAGTCCGAGCTATGCCCCGCTGGAGGTATTCTCATCGAGTTGGGTACCGACGCCAATAAAGATGGCACCCTTCAGGATGACGAGGTGGAGCAAAGCCAGGAGATCTGCAATGGCACAAATGGAACAGCTGGAGTTGATGGCCAGGACGGAACTGATGGTCAAGATGGCAGTGATGGGTCAGACGGATCCGATGGCCGAAACAGCATTATAGAAGTCACGGCCGTGCTACCCGGACACGAAACCTGTGAGTTCGGCGGAACTCAAATTGACGTCGGGCTCGACGATGGCCATGGTGAGATAGACGAAACGACACTGCCAAGTACCTTTGTATGTCGAGAAACACCCGAATGTACCTGGCAAGACAATGGCGATGGTACCCTCCTGGTGACCTGTGCTGGCGGCAGTGAATATGTGGTTGTCAGTAGCAGTGCTCTTGATTTTGAAGAGAGCATTTCATGTTCCGTAGTCATCCCGAAACCGGGTACAGATGGTACCGAAACCTCTTTGATACTTTACACTATCGACAAAATCGGTTCTTCTCTGAAGTACGTTCGATTAACAATTCTTGATGGTGCGAACGAATATTCAACATCCAGAATGCTGGCATCCAATTCCCCTGATTACGAACTGGCAGCCATCAGGGCATTCTATGATGTTCTCGGTGACCCTAATGGTGGACGCTTTACCGCACTGTTGAATGAAGACCTAAATCGAGTTGCTTTCCTCTATACCGACCTGGATGTCGGAGAAGATGACGAAGTAGAAGAGACCGTTCCGTTTGCCGCGGATGCGTTTACCGAACCGGAAGAAGAGAGTCGCTGCCGCAGATTCAATTATGACTAGTGGTTCCTGTAAACAAACTCAGGGCCACGCCGCAAAGGTCTCGTCCTGAATAAATTCTTGAGCCCGAATCTCTCGGCGCCACTGCCCCGGCGCTGAGCCGGTATTGCGCTTGAAGAAGCGGCTGAAATAGGCCGGGTCCTTGAAGCCCAATCCGTAAGCCACTTCAGCTACGGAAAGCGGTGAGTGGGCCAGGCGCAGGCAAGCTTCGCTGATCAACTTCCGCTGAATCAAGGTTATGGGGCTTTGCCCTGAATCTCTGCGCGTGGCTGTTTCCAGCCGACGCTCTGTTACGCCCATGCTGCTGGCATAGTCCGCCACCTTCCAGTGTTCGCGAAAGTGCAATTCAACCAATTGCAAAAAACGTTGGTACAAAGTCGACCCTGGTATGCCTTTGGTCGATGCCGAGAGGCGGTCGTCGTCCAGACGGTGAATGTAGGTAAGAATGGTGGTGAGCTGAGCGGCAACAATGGAGCGGGTACCCTCAATGCTTTCGAATAGCTCGGCCTTTATCGAATCGAAACTGGCGAGAATCCGGGCCTGGGTTTTTCCTTCATCTACCAGGGGAATGGTATGTAGCGTGTCAGCCATGGAACGGTAGGGAATTTCTGGGTCAAGCTGGCTTTTGACTGCAGGTATTAGCCAATCCTCGGAGACCGTAATCAACTGCGCTGAGGCGCCGGCAGAGAACTCTACAGAGAGCATCATTCCTGCTGGAAACCAGCCAATGGCGGGTGCCTCCAGAGGCAACTGAGCGCCCTTGAAACGGGCGATACAGCGCCCGGATGTCAGCAATATGCACTGCGCAAAATGACGCCACTCCTGTTTGGGTGCGGACCAGGTCAACTGACTTTTGGGGTAGCTGACGTCAATCACGTCCAGATGACGCTGTATGGGCTGAGTTAGCGCTTCAGTGATCACATTTCAACCAGGACGCAGCAAGGAAATACAACAAATTGTAGAATAAGTACCACTGAAAGCCATTCTTTTGTTACGAACTTTTGACTATTGTTGATCCAAAGACGAATGCAATACACGTCGATCTGCCTAGTACCATAACTATAAGCCGAGGATCGAAATCATGTATGAAGTCCCGATGCTGTTGAACAACGCACCCAAGCATGCGCAGAATCAGCGAACCTATCAGTGCCATAACCCTATCAGCGGCGAAGCCGTTACCACCGCCGCTGCCGCTTCGATTGCTGATGCACGTGCCGCCGCAGATGCAGCGGCAAAGGCTTTTCCGTCCTGGTCAGAAATGACACCTGTTGACCGGCGAGACATCCTGTTAAAGGCGTCTGAAATCCTGCTGTCAAAGACGGACCTTGCTGCCGAACGTGTTTGTCAGGAAATGGGCGCGACACCCATGTGGGGAGAATTTAATGTTCATTTAGCATCCTCCATGTTGCGAGAAGCAGCTGCCATGACGACCCAGATCAATGGCGAAATCATCCCATCCAGCATCAACGGGATGATGTCCATGGGCATTCGCCAGCCTGTGGGGGTGGTGCTGTCCATTGCTCCCTGGAATGCCCCGATCATACTTGGGGTAAGGTCTATTGCCATGCCGCTGGCATGCGGCAATGCAGTCGTTTTTAAAGCATCGGAAATATGCCCTGCTACTCATCAGTTGATAGTAGATGCCTTGATTGAGGCCGGAGTTCCTGAAGGTGTCGTCAACATGGTGACCAATGCACCTGAAGATGCACCTGCGATCGTCAAAACACTGATCGAACATCCGGCCGTACGCAGAGTGAATTTTACCGGGTCTACACGTGTTGGCCGCATCATCGCCAATCTCTGTGCCGAGAACCTGAAGCCTGTGCTGCTGGAGCTCGGCGGCAAGGCGCCCATGGTGGTTCTGGATGACGCCGATGTCACCGAAGCAGTCAACGCTGCCGCCTTTGGTGCTTACATGAACCAGGGGCAAATTTGCATGTCGACAGAGCGCTTGATTGTGACACCTGGCATTGCCGATGAACTGGTTGAGCAATTAGCTGCCAAGGTACGCACAATCAGGTCTGCAGATCCCTCTCTGGGAAGCGAAATCCTTGGTAGCGTCGTTAACCAGGCTGCGCTGGATAGACTGAACCGACTGATCGCAGATGCCGAGCGCAAAGGAGCCACCTTGCTCGCTGGGGGTCAGGCCGATTCCGTGTTAATGGACGCCACTCTAATCGATGGCGTGACATCTTCCATGCAAGTCTACTCCGAGGAATCTTTCGGACCGCTGCTGTCGATCATACGTGCTCAGGATGAAGAAGACGCCATTCGAATCGCCAACGACAGTTCTTACGGACTCTCTTCCGCTGTTTTCAGCAAGGACGTCAACAAGGCCATGGCCATTGCAAGTCGCATCGAGAGTGGTATTTGCCACATCAACAGCTCGACGGTTCAGGATGAGGCTCAGATGCCTTTTGGTGGAGTGAAAGACAGTGGCTATGGGCGATTTGGTAGCAAGGCCGCGATTCAGGAGTTTACCGAATTACGTTGGGTTACCAACCAGACTGGCGCCAGGCATTACCCCTTTTAAATCCGAATGATATTTTGCCTGGTTCAAAGGCCCAGACAGGCCACTGGTAAACCTCAGATGGCTCAGTTACATTGTTGCCATTTATAACAATGTAAACAAGGAGTTCGAATGACCTGGGCAACCTGGCTGGCGGTGGTCAGCATCTGTGCGTTGGGGGCGATGTCGCCAGGGCCTTCTCTGGCTGTGGTCATGAAGCAGACACTGAGTGGCGGACGGCAAAATGGAGTGATCACGGCCCTTGCCCACGGTGCCGGGGTTGGTCTCTATGCTCTGCTCAGTATTGTTGGCCTGGCGGCTGTCATAACCGCGTCACCGACTGCCTTTATGATGTTGCAGTGGGGTGGTGCTTTTTATCTGGCCTGGCTGGGCATCAAGGGGTTGATGGCTCGGCGCAAGCAGGATGATGGCCTGGCCGATGTGCCCACGACCCAGAGTGCGTTGCGTGATGGTTTTCTGGTGGTGTTTCTGAACCCGAAAATCGCCGTCTTCTTTATTGCCCTGTTCAGTCAAGTGGTGGGGGCCGATACCTCCCTGGTTGCCAAGCTGGGTTATGCCGCCACCGCCATGGTGATCGATGGCGGCTGGTATCTGATTGTTGCCTGGTTGTTTTCGAACCCCCTGTGGATGGATCGCCTGAAACAGCAAGCCGTCTGGCTGGAACGTCTGTTTGGAGCGATACTGATCGGTCTGGCCGGGCGATTGATGCTGGGTATCCTTAAGAACAGCTGAACATGGGACGTATATTGACTTGACAGGAACCCTGGTTGAGGCAATGGTTAATGCCTCATTAACCGGGTTCAGGTAACGCTCTATGGTTCGATCACTCAGTGTGGCTTTGGTCTTTGCTTTTTTGGCTGGCTGTGCCGGCTTTTCCGTGGATGATGCCTTCAAGCAGCCCACTTTTGATCATCAAAGCACGCGCCTGACCGGGATCACCTGGACGGGATTGACCGGCAGCAATGTGATTCGTCTGGAAAATCCCAACCCATACAACCTGCCCATCTCCGAATTCAAGGCCCAGTTGTGGCTGGCCGATGAGCCCTGGATTGACCTGGACTCACCGCAAGTGACCAACCTGACAGCCAATGGCTCGACCAGTGTGGATGTCGGCTGGTCTTTGGCGGCAGCGGGCCTGGTGCAGCGCATCAGCAACGCCTATCAGGCCGGTGAGGCGGAACTGGAACTGCGCCTGACACCTACCTACGATGTACCGGTTCTGGGCCCACGCTCCTTTGATTTTTCTCATCGCTTTACCGTGCCTGTTCCCCAGGTACCGAAAGTGCAGCTGGCCGATTGGCGCGTAGAATCCGTCAGCCTGACCGAGTTGACGCTTGGCCTGGACCTGATGATCGACAACCCCAATCGATTCAACCTTGCCACCAGCCCCATTCAGCTGGATATTAACTCCGGTAATCAGCGACTGAGCCGCCTTGGGTTGGGTCAGTTGCAACTCGATTCCGGAGAGAACCGCCGGCAATCTACCCAGGTCACCCTCTCCTTTGCCGACCTGGGTTTGTCGCTGGTCAATGCACTGCGTACCGGTACCTGGCCGGAGAATTTATCACTCGACTGGCAAGGTGGAATGTCCAGTCCGGATTTGGGTTTGAACCTGCCTGCCCTGGATGGCCGGGTCGCCCTCGGCAATTAGAGGCACATCATGTTTTCTCTGAGTAAAAACACTCGGATTTTGAGTGGCCTGCTGGTCGCTACTGTCATCACCACCAGTTTTGCCCAGGCGTCCACCTTGCGGGATGTCCGCAACAAGGGGTTCCTGGCATGCGGCGTCTCGACCGGTATCCCAGGTTTTTCCAACCCGGACAATGAGGGCCGGTGGTCTGGACTGGACGTCGATGTGTGCCGCGCAGTGGCCGCAGCGGTGTTTGGGGATTCCGAGAAGGTGCGCTATATACCACTGACTCCGGCCGACCGTTTTAATGCGCTGGCTGTGGGCGAGGTGGATCTGCTGTCGCGCAACACCACCTGGACCCACACCAGAGACACCACCTTCGGCCTGATTTTCGCTGGCATCAACTTCTATGACGGCCAGGGCTTTATGGTGCGTCGCTCCTCTGGTATTGAATCCGCCGAACAACTGGATGGCGCCGCCGTCTGTGTTCAGGGTGGCACCACCAGTGAGTTGAACCTGGCCGACTATTATCGAGAGAACCAGTTGCGCTACCAGCCGGTGCCTTTCGCCACTTCCGACCAGGCTCTGAATGGCTTTATGGCCGGGCGTTGCAACGTTTTCTCCTCGGACATTTCCCAACTCTATGCCCAGCGTACCCGCTTCGAAGACCCGGACTCCGTCATGATTCTACCCAACGCCATCTCCAAGGAGCCGCTCGGGCCCGTTGTGCGCCAGGACGATATGCAGTGGTACAACATTGTGAAGTGGACGCTTTACGCCCTGGTCAACGCCGAAGAATATGGCGTCACCCAGGACAATGTCGATGAAATGCGAGATTCCCGCACTCCTGTTATTCAGCGCATGCTCGGCGTCAACGCTGACACTGGCCGAGCCATGGGGTTGAGTTCGGATTGGGCCTATCAGATTATCAAGCAGGTGGGAAATTACGGCGAGGTGTTCGAGCGCCATGTTGGTAAGGATTCCGAATTGGGGTTTGAGCGTGGCATGAATGAGCTGTGGAGTAAGGGTGGGTTGTTGTATGCGCCGCCCTTGCGGTGAAGGTGTTTAACTCCCACCACAAACTCCGTATAATCGGCGCCCCCTTTCAGTGGGCGCTGTCCAAATTTTAAACAGCATCCGCGCAATTCTTTCGAGGTGACTGTGGATTTCCCCAGGCGTTATGATGTGATCGTGATTGGCGGCGGCCATGCCGGTACCGAGGCGGCGCTGGCGTCGGCGCGCACGGGCGCCAGCACCCTGTTGCTGACGCACAACTTCGATACCGTTGGCGTGATGTCCTGCAACCCGGCCATCGGCGGTATCGGCAAGAGCCATCTGGTAAAAGAGATCGATGCGCTCGGTGGCGCCATGGCCAAAGCGACAGACTTGGCGGGCATTCAGTTTCGGGTACTCAACAGCCGCAAGGGCCCGGCCGTGCGTGCCACTCGCGCTCAGGCCGATCGCCAGCTGTACCGCTCGGCTATTCGCGACATTGTGGAAAACCAGCCCAACCTGGAGGTGTTCCAGCAAGGCGCGGACGACCTGATTCTTGAACAGGACCGCGTCACCGGCGTGGTCACCCAGACGGGCATTCGCATTTACGCCACTTCTATCGTGCTAACCGCAGGCACCTTCCTCGGCGGCAAGATTCATGTCGGCATGAATAACTATGCCGGCGGCCGCATGGGCGATGCCCCCAGCAATGCACTGTCACAACGTTTGCGTGAGCTACCACTTCGCGTCGGCCGCCTGAAAACCGGGACGCCGGCCCGCATTGATGGGCGCAGCATTGATTACAGCCAGCTCAGTGAACAGCCAGGCGATTCGCCTTTACCGGTCATGTCCTACCTTGGTCATGTGGACCAACACCCGCAGCAGGTTTCCTGCTGGATCGCCCACACCACCGAAGAAACACACGACATCATTCGCGCCAATCTGGATCAATCGCCGATGTTTGCCGGCGAGATCGAAGGCATTGGGCCGCGTTATTGCCCATCGATCGAAGACAAGATCACCCGCTTTGCGGACAAGAGCAGCCACCAGATTTTTGTCGAACCGGAAGGGCTGACCACGCACGAGCTTTACCCCAATGGCATCTCCACCAGCCTGCCGTTTGATGTGCAAGTGCAGTTTATTCGCTCCATCAAGGGCTTTGAGCAGGCGCACATTACCCGCCCCGGCTATGCCATCGAGTACGATTACTTCGACCCGCGTGATCTCAAGCACACGCTCGAGACCCGCTTTATCAGCCACCTCTATTTTGCTGGCCAGATCAACGGTACCACCGGCTATGAAGAAGCCGGTGCCCAGGGCCTATTGGCGGGGCTGAATGCCGCACTCCGAGCCAAAGGGCTGGAGGAGTGGTACCCGCGCCGTGATGAAGCTTACCTGGGCGTGCTTGTCGACGACCTGATCTCGCTCGGCACCCAGGAACCCTACCGGATGTTCACCAGCCGGGCCGAATACCGCCTGCTGCTGCGCGAAGACAACGCCGACAGCCGCTTGACCGAAACCGGTCGTCGCCTTGGCCTGGTCGACGACGAACGCTGGGCCGCGTTCAGCACCAAGCAGGAAGCCATTGCCCTTGAGGCCGAGCGCCTGAGCAAGACCTGGATTCAGCCGAACAGTGCCGCTGCAGCCAGCCTGAACGCCAAACTCGACCAGCCGTTGAGCAAAGAAGCCAATTTGCGGGATCTGCTCAAGCGGCCGCAATTGGGGTACGCCGACATTCAGGCGGCCATGCCGGCCGATACGGCGCTCGACAGCGCCGTGACCGAGCAGGTTGAAATCGACACCAAGTACGAAGGCTATATACTGCGCCAGCAAGCAGAGATCGACACCCTGCGTCGCCACGAGAACATGACCTTGCCGGCAGACATGGATTACGACGCCATGGGCGGCCTGTCCAACGAGGTGAAGCAGAAGCTCAAGCAGGCACGGCCTGCTACTCTGGCTCAGGCATCGCGACTCTCTGGTGTGACGCCTGCAGCGGTGTCGATGCTGTTGATCCACCTGAAAAAGCATTCAGCTTTACGCGACAAGCAGCAAAGCGCATGAGTTCAGGCTATCGGCAAAGCCTGTTGGATGGCCTGACACAGCAGGAACTGACCCTGGCGGATGACGCCATCGACCGCCTGTTGGCTTACCATGGCCTGCTGGTGAAATGGAACAAGGCTTATAACCTCACCTCGGTGCGCGAGCCTGGGGCGATGATTTCACGCCACCTGCTCGACAGCCTGGCCGTGCTGCCCTACATTCAGCCAGCCAGTTTGCTGGATGTCGGTACCGGCCCCGGCCTGCCTGGTATGGTGCTGGCGCTGGTCCAGCCGGAACTGCCCGTCACTTTGCTCGACAGCAACGGCAAGAAGACCCGTTTTCTGACCCAGATAAAGATGGAGTTGGGTTTGACCAATGTCCAGGTGGTGCACAGCCGGCTCGAACAATGGCAACCCGGTCACGGCTTCGCACAAATAAGTTCCCGGGCCTTTGCCACCCTGGCCGAAATGGTGGCAAAATCAGCCCATCTGTTGGAGCCCGGCGGTCGTTTTCTGGCCATGAAAGGGCACTACCCGCACGATGAAATTGCGGCGCTGCCACCGGGTTACCTGCTGACTGCGGTGCACACTCTGCAGGTGCCCGGCACGGAAGGCGCCCGCCACCTGGTAGAGTTGTCGGCCCAACCACAATAAGGAACGGGATTTGACACACATTTTTGCCATCACCAACCAGAAAGGCGGTGTCGGGAAAACCACCACCGCCATTAATCTGCCTGCCTCTCTGGTGGCCATGAAGCGTCGTGTTCTGGTGGTCGACCTCGACCCTCAGGGCAATGCCACCATGGGCAGCGGTATCGACAAGGGCGAACTCAGTGCCTCCGTCTACGATGTCATCACCGGACAGGTCGATTGCCCGGATGTCGTCGTGAAAACACCCGAAGCCGGTTACGATCTGTTACCCGCCAATGGCGACCTGACCGCCGCCGAAGTCGAGCTGATGCAGATGAAGATGAAAGAACATCGCCTGCAGTACGCCCTGGCCGAGGTCAAGCGCCACTACGATTACATCTTTATCGACTGCCCGC
Source organism: Saccharospirillum sp. (assembly GCA_022565595.1). Classification (GTDB taxonomy): domain Bacteria; phylum Pseudomonadota; class Gammaproteobacteria; order Pseudomonadales; family Natronospirillaceae; genus Saccharospirillum. The sequence continues at coordinate 61,847 of JAIUML010000022.1, forward strand.
CGTCACTGAACATGCTCACCGTTAACGCTCTGGCGGCGGCCGAGCAGGTGTTGATTCCCATGCAGTGCGAGTACTATGCGCTGGAAGGCCTGGCTGCATTGATGAACACCATCGAGCAGATTCAGAAAGTAGTGAACCCAAATCTGACGATTGGCGGCTTGCTGCGCACCATGTATGACCCCCGTAACAGCCTGACCAACGACGTATCGGACCAACTCAAGCAGCATTTCGGCGATCAGGTGTTCAGCTCAGTTATTCCGCGCAACGTGCGCCTCGCTGAAGCACCCAGCTACGGCCTGCCCGTGCTGCAATACGATCGCGGCTCCAAAGGGGCCCTTGCCTATCTGGCATTGGCCGGCGAACTGGTGCGCAGGGTCGAAGGCGCCAAGGCAGCAGACGCTGCAGAAATTACAGGATAGGACGCAATGGCAGCTAAAAAACGCGGACTCGGCCGAGGCCTGGACGCACTGATCAGTACCCGCAAGGAAGTCGAGAGCCTGGCCGAACAGCCGGTTACCGAGGTCAAGGACGGGCATCTGAAAGAAATCCCCATCGAGTGGATTCAACGCGGCGTTTACCAACCCCGGCGCGACATGTCGAGCGAGGGCCTGGAAGAACTGGCCGCCTCGATTCGCGCCCAGGGGGTGATGCAGCCAGTGGTAGTGCGCCCGCTCGGCCCTCAATCCTATGAGCTGATAGCCGGTGAACGGCGCTGGCGCGCCTCCCAGATGGCCGGGCTTGACACCCTGCCCGCCGTGATTCGCGATGTGCCCGACGAAGACGCCATCGCCATGGCGCTGATCGAGAACATACAGCGCGAAAACCTCAACCCCATGGAAGAGGCGCTGGCACTGCAGCGGTTGCAGAAAGAATTCGAATTGACTCAATCGGGCGTGGCCGAAGCCGTGGGCAAGAATCGGGTAACGGTGGCCAACCTGCTGCGCCTGATCAACCTCGAGCACGACGTACGCCGCATGCTGGAGCACGGCGACCTGGAAATGGGCCATGCCCGTGCCTTGCTTGGCCTGCAAGGCGAAGCTCAGATCGAAGCCGCCCGCCAGGTGGTCGCCAAAGCCATGACCGTGCGCCAGACCGAGCAACTGGTGCGCAGCTGGAGTGAAGGCGGCAAGAAAGAACAGCCCGCCGCCGCACCGCCGGCGGACGCCAATGTCAAGCAGTTGGAAGAGATGCTGTCGAAACGTCTGGGGGCCAGTGTGGCCATCAAGCACGGCAAGCGTGGCAAGGGGTCTTTGGTGATTCGGTATAACAGCCTGGATGAGCTGGATGGGATTTTGAATCATGTGAAGTGATTGGGGGTGGCCAAAAGTCACAAATCGCCTTGATGACACACCCTTAACCCAATATACTCTCCCGGGTTTTTTCAGGTGGGTTCTGGCACAGGTGAAGGTGTTCCAGAAGCAACCGGCACGTTCAAGGGCATATATAAAGAATAATGGGACTGTTCAAATCCTATCCGCCCCGTCCGGTTCCCCGTCCTGCGTTATGGCGTATCAGCATGGTTCAATGCCTTGCCTGGTTGTTCGGTATCGTTGTTTTAGCATGGCTCTGGCCTGAATACGCAGTCAGTTTTTGGTGGGGTGGCCTGGTCGCTATTGGTGCTCAGGCTTTCTGGATCGCCCGTACTCTGAAGGGCTTCGGCGACCCCCACAGCAAAGGCTTTTTAACAGGCGCGACCTCAGGCCTGATTGGTAAGTGGGTCATCATTTCTGTTGGGCTGGTACTACTTTGGCGAAACCAGCCCGACTTGTCAGTGGCGACGACGGTAGTCAGCGTCTTCTTGCTGAACACCCTCGCCGCTTTGACAGCACCGATTTCAATTGCACGTCCACGCTGAGGCGTGGCAACAGGGGACTTTGAACTCATGGCAGCAGGTCAATACGAGAATGCGGGCGAGTATATAAACCACCATCTGGTGAACCTCACCTATGGTCGTTTACCCGCCGGAACAGAGCTTTGCTACGGCAGTGGCGTGGCCGACACCACCCACTGGACATTCGCCGGTTGTGCGTCTGAAGCCGCAGCAATGGGCTTTATGGCGTTTCATGTCGATAGCTTGATGTGGGCTATCGGCCTCGGTATTTTTGTGATGTTTTTCCTGTATCGCGCGGCACAACGCGCTTCCGCCGGTGTACCTGGCAAACTGCAGGGCTTTATTGAAATGTTGGTTGAGTTCATCAACAACAACGTCAAGGAAGTCTTCCACGGCCGCACCGCGTCCATTGCGCCCATCGCACTCACGGTCTTCGCCTGGGTGTTCATGATGAACCTGATGAAACTGGTCCCGGTCGACCTGATTCCCTACCCACTTGAGTTGATGGGCGTCGAATACCAGAAAATTGCCGCCACTACCGACCCGAATGTCACTCTGGGCATGGCTGCTTTCGTTCTGATCATGGTCGTTACCCTTTCGATCAAGGTCAAAGGCTGGGGCTTCGTCAAGGAACTCTGCCTGACACCTTTCAATACCTGGTTCCTGTTTCCGGTTAACCTCTTTCTCGAACTGGTCGGACTGCTGGCCAAGCCAGTCAGCCTCGGCTTGCGTCTGTTCGGCAACATGTTTGCCGGCGAAGTCATCTTCCTGCTGATCGCCGCCTTGTTTGCTGCAGGCATCTTCTTCCTGCCGTTGGCGGCAGGCTTGCAAGTGCTGTGGGCCATCTTCCACATTCTGGTCATCGTGCTGCAGGCCTTTATCTTCATGATATTGACTGTTGTGTACCTGGCCATGGCACAGGAAGACCATTGATTTTTACCAGGCGGGTCGGCATGCTGCCCGACCAGCCACCTTTTTTGCACTACCTTAAACCACTAAAACTTGAACTAACTGAAAGTCTCTAGGAGATAAAACATGCTGATCTACATCGCCGTCGCTATCATTCTGGCCGCTGCTGCAATTGGTGCTTCTTTTTCTATTAGCAACCTGGGTAGCAAACTGCTGGAAACCACCGCTCGTCAACCTGAGCTGGCGCCTTCTTTGCAGACTAAATTCTTCATTATTGCTGGTCTGGTTGAAGCGATCCCCATCATCAGCGTTGGTATCTCACTGGTACTGGTCTTCGTTGTTGGTGCCTAATCACGAGTGCGCCCCCAAGGGGGCCACACCCTTCGTGTAATCCAACATATGACGAGGTAAAGTCGTGAATTTTAATTTAACCTTTGTCGGACAGATCATTGCCTTTGCCATCTTCGTCTGGTTTTGCGCCAAGTTCGTATGGCCGCCTCTAATTGGCGCCATTGAAGAACGCCAGAAGAAAATTGCAGATGGCCTCGATTCAGCCGACCGTGCGGCCAAAGACCTTGAGCTGGCTCAACACAATGCCACCAAGAAGATGCAAGAGGCCAAAGTGGAAGCTGCGGCTATCCTTGAACAGGCCAACAAGCGCGCTGCTCAAATTGTTGACGATGCCAAACTGGAAGCCAAGCAGGAAGGCGCTCGCCTCGTTGCTGCGGCCCAGAGCGAAGTCGACAAGGAGATCAACATGGCGCGTGAAGAATTGCGTCAACGTGTGTCTGAACTGACATTGGCCGGTGCAGAGAAGATCCTGCAAACCGAAATCGACGAGAAAAAACACAGTGAACTGTTGGACAAGCTAGCAGCAGAGCTGTAAGGGGGAGCAATGGCAGAATACAGTACGCTGGCTCGTCCATACGCCAAGGCTGCTTTTGAAGCCGCAGTGCAACTTAAACAGCTTGACGCCTGGTCCGCTCAGCTTTCGCTGCTTGCGGCGATTACGCGTGAAGCCAGTGTTGTCACACTGATCAACAACCCTGCCCTGTCGTCGGAAGAAAAACCCCAGGTCCTGAAAGACCTGATGGGCTCTGATCTGACCGACAGCGTATCGAGTCTGATTGACGTCCTCGCCGAGAATAATCGGCTTTCCTTGTTTTCTGAAATCAGCCATCAGTTTGAAGCGCTGAAAGCAGAGTATGAGAAGAACGCTGACGTTCGAGTCACCAGTGCCTATGCATTGACCGACGACCAACAGGCAAAATTGGCAGCAAAATTGAGTGACAAGCTGGGGCTGACCGTCAAACTCAGCGTCGAAATTGACCCGAACCTGATCGGCGGTGTTGTTATCCGCTCGGGCGACCTGGTTATCGACGGCTCTGTTCGCGGCAAGCTGGCAAAACTCGCTGAAGCAATGAATTCCTAATGAGGGAAAACACATGCAACAACTGAATCCTTCAGAAATCAGCGACATCATCAAGGAGCGTATCGCCAAACTCGATACCCGCTCCAGAGCGCAGAATGAAGGTACTATCGTCAGTGTTTCCGACGGTATCGTACGTATTCACGGCCTCGCTGATGTCATGTCTGGTGAAATGATTGAGTTCCAGGGCGGCCTCTTTGGTATGGCGCTGAACCTGGAACAAGACTCCGTCGGTGCCATCGTACTGGGTGACTACAAGGGTCTGGCCGAAGGTCAGAGCTGTAAGTGCACCGGTCGTATTCTGGAAGTACCGATCGGCCCTGAACTGCTGGGTCGTGTTGTCGACGCTCTGGGTAACCCCATCGACGGCAAGGGTGACATTAAAACCAAGCTGACCGATCCGCTCGAGAAAGTCGCGCCTGGCGTTATTTCACGTCAGTCGGTCGACCAGCCTGTGCAAACAGGTTACAAGGCGGTTGACTCCATGGTGCCCATTGGCCGTGGTCAGCGTGAGTTGATCATTGGTGACCGTCAGACCGGTAAAACCGCTCTGGCCGTTGACGCCATCATCGCTCAGAAAAACTCTGGCATTAAGTGTGTGTACGTCGCTATTGGTCAGAAGCAATCGACCATTGCCGGTGTAGTGCGCAAGCTCGAAGAGCACGGCGCCATGAAGTTCACCACTATTGTTGCGGCCTCGGCTTCAGAGCCTGCTTCCATGCAGTTCCTGGCGCCTTATGCCGGTTGCACCATGGGTGAGTACTTCCGCGACCGCGGCGAAGACGCCCTGATCATTTACGATGATCTGTCCAAGCAGGCCGTGGCTTATCGTCAGATTTCTCTGCTGCTGCGCCGTCCGCCAGGCCGTGAAGCCTACCCGGGTGACGTTTTCTACCTGCACTCTCGCTTGCTGGAACGCGCCTCTCGTGTGAACGCCGAATACGTTGAGCAGTTCACCAAGGGTGAAGTGAAAGGCAAGACCGGTTCATTGACCGCGCTGCCCATCATTGAAACTCAGGGCGGTGACGTCTCGGCTTTCGTACCCACCAACGTGATTTCCATTACCGACGGTCAGATCTTCCTGGAAACCGACCTGTTCAACTCCGGCATTCGCCCGGCGATGAACGCCGGTATCTCGGTTTCGCGTGTGGGTGGTGCGGCACAAACCAAGGTCATCAAGAAGCTGGCTGGTGGTATCCGTACCTCGCTGGCGCAGTATCGTGAATTGGCTTCTTTTGCTCAGTTCGCCTCCGACCTCGACGAAGCCACCAAGGCTCAGCTGGAGCACGGTCAGCGCGTTACCGAGTTGATGAAGCAAGGTCAATACGAACCGCTGACCGTTGCTGAAATGGCCGTGTCGATCTATGCCGCCAACGAAGGCCACCTGAAGTCTCTGGACATCAGTGACGTGGGCAAATTTGAAGCGTCTCTGCATGATTACATGAACAGCGAGCACGCTGATCTGATGAAGCAGATGAACGAGACCGGTACCTACAACGACGATATCGCCAAGTCGCTGAAAGATGCCCTGGAAACGTTCAAGACGACTCAAAGCTGGTAATTCAACGGCTGCCTCTGGGCAGCCGACTGAACACTGAGGCATTGCTATGGCAGCCGGAAAAGAAATTCGCACTAAAATAGCGAGCATCAAAAGTACGCAAAAAATTACGTCAGCGATGGAAATGGTCGCTGCCAGTAAGAAGCGTAAGGCGCAAGATCGGATGGAAGCCAGCAAGTCATACGCTGACAAAATCCGTGAAGTCATCGGGCATCTGGCCAACGCCGACCCCGAGTACACGCACCACTACATGGAAGAACGGGAAGTCAAAAAGGTCGGCTACATTGTCGTCTCTACTGACCGTGGTCTCTGTGGTGGTCTGAACTTCAACTTGTTCCGCAAGGTGTCTGCTGACATCGCCGCCTGGGAAGGCAAAGGCGCTGCGGTTCAGGTGTGCGCTATTGGCTCGAAAGGCACTGGCTTTTTCAAAGCCCGCGGCAAGAACGTTGTTGCGAGCATGTCACAACTGGGTGACAGGCCAACAGTCAGAGACCTGATCGGTGGCATCAAGGTGATGCTCGACGATTACGAGGCGGGCAATATTGACCGTCTTTATGTGGTGTACAACGAGTTTATAAACACCATGGTACAACAGCCCCGCCTGGATCAGCTGCTGCCTTTGAAAGCAGCCGATGATGAGACGCATCGCAAGCACAGTTGGGATTATATTTACGAGCCAAAGACACCGGGCTTGTTGGAAGAATTGCTGACTCGTTACGTTGAGTCTGTGGTTTACCAATCCGTTGTCGAGAATTTGGCAAGTGAGCAGGCCTCTCGGATGATGGCGATGAAGAGCGCCACCGATAACGCCGGTGAACTGATCGATAATCTCAAAATGCAATACAACAAGGCGCGTCAAGCAGCAATCACCCAGGAGATTGCTGAGATCGTCGGCGGCGCAGCAGCGGTTCAATAAACGGTATTAAGAGGATACAGAAGATGAGTAGCGGACGTATCACACAGATTATTGGTGCCGTCGTTGACGTGGAGTTTCCACGCGACAGCGTACCCGGTATCTATGACGCGCTAGAAGTCAAAGAAGTCGGCTTGACCCTCGAAGTCCAGCAGCAGTTGGGTGACGGCACTGTCCGTACCATTGCCATGGGCAGCACCGAAGGTGTCAAGCGTGGTCTGGAAGTGTCTAACACTGGCAAGGGCATTAACGTGCCGGTCGGTAAAGCCACTCTGGGTCGCATCATGAACGTCCTGGGTGAGCCCATCGACGAACGTGGTGAAATCAAATCCGACACTTACTCCACCATTCACCGCCCAGCGCCCAGCTATGCTGAGCAGGCCGCGAGTGAAGAAATCCTGGAAACCGGCATCAAGGTTATTGACCTGATCTGCCCGTTTGCCAAGGGCGGTAAAGTCGGTCTGTTCGGCGGTGCCGGTGTGGGCAAGACGGTCAACATGTTGGAACTGATTAACAACATTGCCACCGAACACTCTGGTTTGTCGGTCTTTGCCGGTGTAGGTGAACGTACTCGTGAAGGTAACGACTTCTATCACGAGATGTCAGAAGCGGGCGTCATTCAGTTGGAGAACCTGTCTGAATCCAAAGTAGCGATGGTTTACGGTCAGATGAACGAACCCCCCGGCAACCGTCTGCGTGTGGCGCTGACCGGCCTGACCATGGCCGAACAGTTCCGTGACGAAGGCCGTGATGTTCTGTTCTTTGTGGACAACATCTATCGTTATACCCTGGCAGGTACTGAAGTATCGGCACTGCTGGGTCGTATGCCATCTGCGGTGGGCTACCAGCCAACACTGGCAGAAGAGATGGGTGTACTGCAGGAGCGTATTACCTCCACCAAGCAGGGCTCCATTACCTCGGTTCAGGCCGTATACGTACCTGCGGATGACTTGACTGACCCGTCACCTGCAACCACCTTCGCCCACCTTGACGCGACAGTGGTATTGAGCCGTGACATCGCTGCTCTGGGTATTTACCCAGCGGTAGACCCGCTTGACTCCACCTCTCGTCAGTTGGACCCGCTGGTAATCGGCAAAGAACACTACGACGTCGCTCGCGGTGTACAGAATGTGTTGCAGCGTTACAAAGAGCTGAAAGACATTATTGCCATTCTGGGTATGGACGAGTTGTCCGACGAAGACAAGATGACCGTTGCCCGTGCACGTAAGATTGAGCGTTTCCTGTCTCAGCCTTTCCACGTGGCCGAAGTCTTCACCGGTGCACCCGGCAAGTACGTCTCGCTGAAAGAGACCATTCGTGGTTTCCAGGGCATTCTCGACGGCGAACACGACGAGATTCCCGAGCAGGACTTCTACATGAAGGGTACCATCGACGAAGTTATGGAAGCCTATAACCAACGCGCGAAAAACTGATTGCGCCGGAGGTACAAATGGCTATGACTCTACATTGCGACATCGTCAGTGCAGAAGACAACCTGTACAGCGGCCGAGTGGAAATGCTCGTTTGTGAGGGTGAGTTGGGTGCGCTGGGTATTCTGCCCGGCCACGCACCTTTGCTGACGCGCCTGATTCCGGGCCCGATCCGGCTCAAGCCGCAACACGGTGAAGAAGAAGTCTTCTACGTTTCGGGTGGCTTCCTGGAAGTGCAACCCCATACGGTCACAGTGCTGGCGGACACCGCCTTGCGTGCACACGACATCGACGAAGCCGCGGCTGAACAAGCCAAGCTGGACGCCGAGCGTGCAGCAGCCGACCAGATGGCGCAACTTGAGTACGCTCAAGTCGCTGCCGATTTGGCTCGGGCTTCTGCGCAATTGCGTACGGTACGCGAACTGAAGCGTGCCATGCGCAAGTAAAGGTGCGGTTCTGTTAAAAAAAAAGCGGCTTCGGCCGCTTTTTTTGTAAATAGCTCAGGCAATGCGAGAGAATGGAGTCGGTTATTTGTCTGGAATAGTGTGAATCAGTTAACATCCTGGATCGATTTACATACAATGATGCCCACCAACTTTACTTGAGTCTAATGAGAAAGGAGTCTAATGATTACTTGTAAATGGTTTAACCATCTCACTGCGTCTTGCCTTTTTATTGCGTTTCCCGCTTTTGCTCAATCAACAGCGGCTACTACCGCGAGTACCGCCCCGGTAGATCAAGGCATTGCCCCAGAAGCAGTCACCGTAGAAGACATCGCATTAGACCCAGGCGCCAGTACACTGATTCAGATTGTGAATTCAGCTCTGCGGCAACACCCCAGAATCAGTGCTCAACGAAGTTCACTGGACGCATCTATTGCAGACTATCAGGCTGAAAAAGGAGGGTTGCGGCCTCAGGTACGGTTTGAGCTGGGGGCTGGTGGTGAGTACCTTGACCCCAATGATCGGGACATTTACGAGACAGCTCGAGCAGAGTTCACTATCACTCAAATGCTTTATGATGGTCATGAGACACGGTCTTCGATAGAGCGAGCTCAGAGAATTGCCACCCTCCGCTACTTTGAACTTGAAGAAACCATGAGCGATATGGCGCTGGCAATTGTCAACGCCTACGAGAATGTCGTCCGCTACCGTCGTTTAATGGAACTTTCCAAAGAAAGCTATCGGCTAAATTACAACATCTATCAGCAAGTGAGCCGCCAGGTTGCTAGTGGCGTTGTACCCCCGATAAACTACGAGCAGATGGTTGGGCGTCTGGCTTTAGCTGAATCGAATTTGATGGTCGATGCCTCTAATTTAAGGGACATCATCATTCGGTATCAAAATCTGGTAGGGGAGACTGCCCCACTGGATCTCAATATGAGTCGGTTTCAGGAAAACTATTGGCCTGCCCGATTAACCGAGTTCGATGAAAGCTACTGGCCAGAGTCACTTGGTCAGATGTTGGAGGCTGCCTATCAGCACAGTGCTTTTCTAATGACGGCAACTGCCGATGTCAGTATACGAGAATCGGATTTTCAAATAGCCCGTTCAACATCAAGACCAGAAGTCTTTTTACGCGGCCGACAAGGTTGGTACCGCAATGCAGGCGGGTTCGATAGCAGAGATACCGAAATCGGCTCGCGAAGCAGTATTGAGTTAGTTGTATCAATGGATCTGTTTACCGGCGGCTCCAACTCAAGTAGGGCGAGGTCAGCCCTGTCGACACTCGCTGAGTCTCAGGATTCCCAGTTGAATATCTGCCTTGACCTTAGACAACGTGTCGAAAGAGCTTTTTTCGAGCGTGTTCGGCTGCGTGAACAAACCGCGGCTCTGCGTAATCACGAGCGGGCTGCGGATCAGGTTCGACTGGCCTATCGTGCCCAGTTCGATATTGGTCAAAGAACCTTACTGGAGATTCTCGACATAGAAACCGAGTATCTTGATGCAGCACGCAGTCGAATCAACGGTGAGCACGACCTGAATCAGGCGACAGCATCAGGCTTGCATCACAGTGGTTTGCTGCTGGACGCTTTGAGTTTAAAAGGGCGTCAACTGCCCGAGCTACAGGATCTCGATCTTGCGGCACCCAGCAGGCGTGATCTGCATTACTGCCAAGCTCAACCTTCCGTTGAGAGCTTGTCTTTTGAAAACCTGCTGGCTTCCCTGCAAGAGCCTCTCTCTGCCAGATCTACAGAGGCAAGCGGCTCGCAGACCAGACCGGTTGAGACTCTGTCTGCAGACCGAGTATTTGTAACCGGGGTTGCCGACCTTACCCCTGCCGGTCGGACTTCCATCTCTCGGTTAGCCCAATTGCTCGAGGAGGGTGAAACCATTCTGGTCGAGGTGCATTCAGACTCAGTAGGGTCAACTGGCCGCAATCAGGTGCTATCTCAGGCACGCGCCGGCACTATCAAGGAGCTATTGATTCGCTCCGGGGTACCGGAAACCAACATTATTGCAGTCGGTCTTGGCAGTACTCAGCCACTAGATACCACTAACAGTACTGAGGCCAGAGAAGCAAATCGCCGGGTCGAGATCTATTTTAAAGGGTCGGCCTCCTGATACTCAGTGCGTTGAACTGGAAGGCTCAATAATGAGAGTCACGTAACGATGTCTGCTGATTTGGGGGCTACTCATATCGACCCCTTGATTGAGTGTCTGGCTATTGTAGCCCGCCACCATGGCCTTTCAGTTCACCGGGAGACCATCAGTGCGGGTTTGCCCAAAAGTAATAATCGCATTGCTCCTTCATTGCTGAACAGAGCCGCAAAACGCGCTGGGCTTGACAGTCAGTCGATTAAAGCCCGTTTAAGTCGAGTTCAGCCAGATCTTTTACCTGCCATCGTATTACTTGAGGATGAGTCTGCCTGTGTCCTTAAGGCCATCGATTTCAAGACGCAAAAAGCCATTGTAACCTTCCCTGAGCTGGCGGGCTCTGAAGTCGAGATGTCGATCGATGAATTGAACAAACGCTACCTCGGTTATATCACCTACCTGCACCCAGAATTCAAGTTTGACAACCGGGTCGAGGAAAGCGGTGGCTCAAAGCAAGGGCACTGGTTTTGGTCGGTAATCGGCAATAGTAAACGGCTTTATTTTGACGTTATTATCGCTGCCGTCCTGATCAACATCTTTGCCTTGAGCATGCCGCTCTTTGTGATGAATGTTTATGACAGAGTGGTACCCAATCAAGCGCTTGAGACACTTTGGGTGCTCGCCGCCGGGATTGGGCTGGTACTGATCGCTGACTTCATACTGCGCAACTTGCGTACCTGGTTTGTTGATCAGGCTGCTCAAAAGGCAGACCGGCTGCTATCGGCCCGGATTATGGAACATGTTTTGGGGATGCGTCTCGAAGCCAGGCCTGTTTCCGTTGGCTCCTTTGCTGCGAGTTTGCATTCCTTTGAAGCCGTCAGAAGTTTTGTCAGTTCTGCGGTTGTTGTTGCCCTGGTCGACTTGCCGTTTGTCTTTCTGTTTCTGGCGATCATCGCATGGGTTGCGGTCCCAATGTCCTACCCGGTTCTTTCTGGAATTTTTGTGGTACTAACGGTTGCCACCGTCGTGCAATGGCGCATGCGCGCACTCAGCCAGGAAATAATGAAGGTCAATGCCCAGCGCAATGCCAGCCTGGTTGAGGGGCTTGCCTCACTCGAGTCAGTAAAGAGTTTTGGCGCAGAGTCGGATTTGCAACAGCGCTGGGAACAAACAACCGACTATCTGAGTGTTGGTGCGTCAAAGAATCGATTCCTGTCTGGTTTGCTGCAACATACGGCCATTTGGGCGCAGCATTCGGTTGCGGTCGTGGTGATCATTGTCGGCGTCTATCTGATCATGGAAGGCAATATTACTCAGGGCGGGTTGATCGCCGCTTATTTGTTGTCTTCACGTGCCATGTCTCCCGTAAGCCAGATCGCGGGGCTTCTGGTTCAGTACCACCAGGCCGCCACTGCGTATAGGGCCTTGGATGGCATTATGCAAGCACCGCTTGAGCGACCGCCGGGCCGTTCATGGGTAAGCCGGCCCGAAGTTGCAGGTCAGATAGAGTTCAAGAATGTGGTGTTTCGCTACCCCAGTAGCGAACGGGATGCTCTGGCAGGCGTCAGCTTCACAATAAAAGCGGGTGAGCGAGTCGGCATTCTGGGGCGAAATGGATCCGGCAAATCCACATTGAATCGCTTGGTGATGGCGCTCTATCAGCCTACTGAAGGCTCAGTCAAAATTGATGGTGTTGACCTCAGGCAATTCGACCCGTCGGAGCTTAGGCAACAAATCGGATATGTGCCTCAGGACATCAGTTTGTTTTTCGGTTCAATACGAGACAACCTGATCTCAACCTACCCTGACGCTTCAGATTCTGATCTGCTTGCTGCGGCCAAAACAAGCGGGCTGAGTGAACTGATCGACGGGCATCCCATGGGCTTTGATTTGCCAGTAGGCGAGCGCGGAGAGTACTTGTCGGGCGGGCAGCGACAAAGTGTAGGTCTTGCTCGAGCGGTTATGCGCAAACCACCAATTCTGTTACTCGATGAACCCACCGGTGCAATGGATCACAGCAGTGAAGAGGCCGTTAAAACGAATCTGAGTCAATTCAGCAAGGGCCGAACTCTTGTTGTTGTTACGCATCGATCATCCTTACTGGATCTGGTCGACCGTTTGATTGTGATTGATGCCGGTAAGATTGTTGCCGATGGACCGAAAGAAGATGTTGTGGCTGCATTACGCAGTGGGCGCATAGGTAAGGCACAATGATTGAATACTCCGCTAGTCGCCGTTCTCAGCCAATTGAGATTCGCTCTCTGCACCGCCAAAGAGGCAGTGTCGGATGGACTGTTGATGCTGAAAATGCTGTTGCCGAGCAACGAACATTAAGAGCGAGGGTCTTGTTATACATCTCATTGGCGACTCTGTTGGCCTTGCTGTACTGGGCTTCGGTTGCGGTATTGGATGAAGTGACTCGCGGCCAGGCACGTGTCGTACCCTCAACTCAACTTCAGGTCATACAGTCATTCGATGGTGGTGTCGTGACTGACATACTGGTGCGCGAAGGCGACCTGGTTCAGCCTGGTGATACGCTTGTCCGAATCGACCCGGTTCGATTCGAAGCCACCCTCAGGGAATCTCAGGCTGAACTATTGTCGCTAACAGCCACCGCCGCTCGCTTGAATGCGCTGCTTGATGGCATCCCCCTGGAGCTACCACCTCAGATTCAACAGCAGGCTCCGGAGTTGGCAATGAGAGAGTTTCGGCTTTTCCAATCCGTTCGGGACGAGCTGTCTGAGCGAAAACTAAGTGCCAATGAACGACTCAATCAACGAGCAGAAGAACTGAGTGAGGCGAGAGCAAAACGCGGCCAACTTGTTCGACGCCTGGAGAGTGTACGCAATGAGCTGACCATCAATCGCACGCTTATTGCCAGTCGGGCCGTCGCTGAGGTTGATATCATTCGACTGGAAAGAGAAGTCAGTTCGCTGGAGGGGGACCTTGATCAGGTTGATGCCCAGATTCGGCGCCTGATATCCGCACAAAGCGAGGCTGAGCTGGCTGTTAACGAGTTAGAATCCAATGCCCGCCTGGAATGGCAAAGAACGCTTGCTGATATAGAGAATCGCTTGTCCAGTGTACAGGAGCAACTGGCCGGACGTGCAGACAGAGTAAGACTCACAGAAATACTGGCGCCGGTTCGTGGAATTGTGCAACGGCTACACGTCACAACTCAGGGCGGTGTGATCCAGCCTGGACGGGAGGTGCTGGATCTGGTTCCGATTGATGATCAGTTGATCGTAGAAGCGCGCATCGCACCACAGGACATTGCTTTTCTAAGGCTTAGCCAACCGGCTGTAGTGAAGATGTCAGCTTATGATTTTAATATTTTCGGTGGATTCCCCGGTGAGGTGGTTCACATCAGTGCGGATTCCATCATCCAGGATAACGGTGACAGCTATTATCTGGTGCGGATCGAAATTGAACGGACAGAACGAACCCGGGAGTTGGAAATACTGCCAGGCATGACTGCCCAGGTCGATATTCTGACTGGCAAGAGAACTGTTCTGGACTACTTGCTCAAACCCGTTCTCAGGGCCAGAGAATACGCATTGACAGAGCGCTGAACCAGACAATGGAAAAGAAGCATTATTTTTTATCGAAAAAGCCAGATAGCAGTGCCTATCCGTCCTGGAAACTGGCCTTTCCTGACTTGATTCACTGTCTTCAGGAGAACCAGATTCCCGAAGAAAGTGTGGATGTCATCTGGATTGTGAGTACTGTGAAAGGCTGGGAAGAAACTGTTCCTCTATTTCAAAAGAAGGGTAAAAACGTCGTCGTCTTGTCCATGCAGCCCAATACTGAAGAGGCTTTCAGGGCTTTCAGTGTCGGCGCTCGAGGCTATGGTCACGCCTTGTCTTCACCGACCATATTGAAACAAATCGACTCTGTCATAGCACAAGGTGGCCTATGGGTTGGCCCCGACTTGTTTATGGGGTTAATGCAACTCAGTCAGGGCAACAACAAAACCACAGTCAACCCTGAGTCAGAGCACGGGTCCACCCTTTCGGAGCGAGAGCGGGAAGTTGCTGATCAGGTCGTAAAAGGTCTGAGCAATAAAGAGATTGCAAGGGAGTTGAATATCACAGAGCGAACGGTGAAAGCTCATTTGGGCGCCATTTTCCGCAAACTGGACATTCGCGACCGGATCCAACTAGTGCTGCGTTTCAAATCTGGGGTATCTTAACAGCCTCAATGACCACCTGTACCACGGTACAATAGCCAACCTTTCCGTTTATCACTAATCTCCCTCTGAATTAGAACTTTTTTTTCCGAACTTGTTAGCCCATGTTCACACCCACATCATCTTGAGCTCATCCTGGAGTAGCACTAAATGGATATCGCAACGGTCATCTCAGTTACAGGTTCTGCCTGGGTACTCAATGCAGATGGAGAGCCTGTGCCACTTCAGCCGGGCATGATTCTGCAATCCGGACAAACCTTGATAACAGCCGATGCCAGCACCGTTGAGCTTGATCTTGGTTACGGTGACCCGGTTTCGATCGGTGGCAGCGAAACGCTGGCTCTAACTCCCGACCTGCTTCCGAATGCCACCGCTGAAGCTGAAACCGCTGAATTGGCTGAAGAGACTATTGCCCGATTACTCGAAGCGCTGGAAGGTGATGGTGATCTTCTGGATGAAGTAGAAGCCACTGCTGCCGGTGGCGATGCTGACGGGTTAACCGGAGACGGTACGGGTGCCGCCTTCTTTCGTGCCGCACGAATTTTCTTTGAAAACGACACGGTCCAATACAATTATTCCAGTACGCTCCCTCAAGGCAGTGCCCTCCTGGAGCAGTCGGATCTTCTGGGTGCCAATATCTCAGGAGGAGCGGCTTCAGGAGCGGACCCAACCGATGACAGTGCCTCCCCCAGGGTACCAACCGTTGATACAATTACCAATACCTTTGATGGAAACGGTGACCCGGACGGCACTATCGTAACCGGTTCTGGTAGCAGCGCAGGTGAAACAATTGAGATCCGTGATGAAGACGGAAAGGAGGTCGGCAGAGGTACCGTCAACGAAGATGGCAGCTGGACAGTCATTACCGTTACTCCGTTGACTGAGGACAAGGCGTACGATGTTGTCGCAATTGATGAATCAGGCAACACGTCCGACCCGACACAAATTACAGGTGATACTACGCCACCGACTCTCACCGTTGGTGCCCCTGATTCTAACGACACGACACCCACCATTAGCGGTACCTCCGATGAGATTGGTGCCACTGTCACTGTGGTTGTTACCGATGCCAATGGCGATGATCAGACGTTGACCGCAGTGGTCCAGTCCGACGGCTCATGGAGTGTGGATGTCACCACACCTCTGGCCGAAGGCAACTATTCAGTAGACGCCAGTGTCAGTGATGCGGTGGGCAATACTGCCAATGCCAATGATGATGGCACCATTGATGTCACAGCACCAACGCTGACCGTGGATGCTCCTGACAGCAATGACACGACGCCCACCATTACCGGTACCTCCGATGAAATCGGCGCCACCGTCACGGTAGTTGTTACCGATGCCAATAACGTTGAACAGACGTTGACCGCAGTGGTCCAGCCAGACGGAACCTGGAGTGCGGATGTCACCACACCTCTGGCCGAAGGCGACTATTCAGTGGACGCCAGTGTCAGTGATGCCGTGGGCAATACTGCCAATGCGAACGATGATGGCACTATCGACACGACGGCGCCAACGCTGACCGTGGATGCCCCAGATTCTAACGACACGACACCTACCATTACCGGTACCTCCGATGAGATCGGTGCCACCGTCACTGTGGTTGTAACCGACGCCAATGGCGATGATCAGACGTTGACCGCTGTCGTCCAACCGGATGGCA